>NZ_JACJST010000014.1 GCF_014698305.1 Anabaena lutea FACHB-196
AGTAATATTATTTATTTGTTATGTGTAAAATCATTTTTTTGTACGGTAAAGATTTTTTAGTGATGCCTGTTTTTAACTTGGCGATCGCACTTTTTTTGCCCTACCTCACAAAATCGCGTTGCTCCCTCCGCGAACTTGGTCTACCTCAGTCCCCTCTGAACGTAGCACTCAAGGACGCTGTTGATTGGTTTGTGTCTAATGGTTACGCGAAGTAGGTGACAGGTGACAGGTGACAGGTGACAGTAAAAAGGAAATTAGGGCATAGAAAATTACTTCCTACTCTCCTACCTTCTGCCTCCTGCCTTCTGCCTCCTGCCTCCAATTACCAAAGAGAGGAGTGTTAATTAAATGGCGATTAATCTACAACAAGCAATAGATATTGGCAAGTATCTAGTAACACAGCGCTTTTTAGGGCGTAAACGTTTCCCTCTGGTATTAATGTTAGAACCGCTTTTTCGATGTAACCTAGCTTGTACAGGTTGTGGAAAAATCCAACATCCCACAGAAGTTCTCAAACAAAACCTAACTCCAGAACAGTGTTTTGCGGCTGTGGAAGAATGTGGCGCACCTGTTGTTTCTATTCCTGGAGGAGAACCGTTATTACATCCCCAAATTGATGAAATTGTTAAAGGTTTAGTTGAACGCAAAAAATATGTTTATCTGTGTACCAATGGTTTGTTATTAGAAAAGAGTCTCCATAAATTTCAACCTTCTCCTTATCTAAGTTTCAGCGTTCACCTCGATGGAATGCGGGAATGGCATGATAAATGTGTGGACAGAAAAGGCGTTTTTGATACTGCTGTACAAGCTATTCGCGCTGCTAAAGCCAAAGGGTTTCGTGTCACTACTAACACGACAATTTTTGAAGGTTGCGATATTCAAGAAATGCAGGAGTTTTTCGATTTTCTAGAAACTCTTGGTACTGATGGAATGATGATTTCTCCTGGTTACGGTTACGCATGGGCCCCAGATCAGGATCATTTTCTGCAAAGAGAACAAACCCGCGCTTTATTCCGAGAAATTCTCACACCTTACACATCTGGAAAGAAGAACTGGAACTTCAATCACAATCCCCTATTTTTAGATTTTCTCATTGGTGAGAAAGACTATGAATGTACTCCTTGGGGTAGTCCTAGTTATAGTGTTTTAGGTTGGCAAAAACCTTGTTATTTGTTGAATGAAGGGTACTATACAAGTTTCAAACAGTTGTTGGATGAAACTGATTGGAGTAAGTACGGACGCGCTAGTGGTAATCCTAAATGTGCTGATTGTATGGTTCATTGTGGTTATGAACCAACCGCAGCTATGGATGCTATGCAACCGCAAAATATAGTCCGTTCTATGGGGACTGTGTTTGGTAGAGGATAGGTGTCTGAATCAGGATTACCAGGATTAATGGATGTACAGGATAAAATAATAGTTGAATCACATTTAATCTTGTTAATATTCAAATCCAGTAAATCCTGATTCTGATTCCTCAAGGAATGATAATACTACGAATATCAAGGTTGGCAATATTTTGAAAATCGCTAGGGTTATGGGTAACAAGTGGTAATTTATGGCAAAGAGCCGTTGCTGCAATCCATCCATCTTGTGAAGCGATTGTAGTTCCTGCTGCCCTTTGCTGGGCGCGTATTGTTCCCCAGATGCGGCAAAGTTCAATATCTATAGGAATCACAAGGTAACTTGTCAGTGTAATTTCTAACTGAGTTAAGCGTCTTTCTCCCCATTTTTTAATAGCCGCCCACTCATACAATTCTGCTACTGTGACAAATGAAATAGCGAGACGGTTTCCTTGAAGGATTGGAGCATAAGCCAATGCACGAGTATCTCCTTTGAACAAATAAGATACAACATTTGTATCTTATAATAAAATACTCATTGTATTGTTCTGTCAGTGCGTCTGCTATCTGCAATAAATTGTTCAAATTGATCAGTTGATTCATCTTCTTTCCAAGAATCAACTGTAAGGGATTGAATATCAGTAATTATAGGAGTTGACTGTTGTTGAAGCAATTTATCTATTGATTGATTTTCCCAGAAAGAAGCCTGTAATGCTTCCAGGTTATCGCTCTGTTGCAAATCAAGTGCGATTACTTGAAGTAACTGAAGTTGGTCATTGATTGGCAAAGAACGTGCTGCATCAATAACTTTCTGTAAGGACTTAGCTGTTAACATTTGTGAGCCTAAGTTTTCTTATTTGATAAAACTATTATACTTGATTTTATGCCAGATGCAGGAGTTATAAGAAGCTATATAAATTATGTCAATAGTACTAACCTGAATGTAAATCACTGATTAGGACGAATAACAGCTAAAGAATATTTGTACAATGGGAGATGAAGATAATGTCATCAAAACTTTATGAAACAGATTTTTATGCTTGGACATTAGAACAAGCAAAATTATTAAAACAAGGTCAACTAAATCAACTTGATATTTTAAATTTAATAGAGGAAATTGAATCTTTGGGTAAGCGAGAAAAGCAAGAATTGAGAAACAGACTGGGGATTTTGATTGGACATCTTCTGAAATGGCAGTATCAAAGCGATAAACGCAGCAATAGTTGGAAAGCCACAATTAGAGAACAACGTCGTCGCATTAAAGAACTTCTTGAAGAAAACCCCAGTCTTAAGTCCTATTTATCGGAAGCAATTGTTTTAGCTTATCAAGATGGTGTAGATTTAGCAATTCAGGAAACTAATTTACCGGATACAACTTTTCCTAATGAAAATCCCTATAGTATTTCTCAAATTCTTGATCCTGCTTTTTTAGTGAATCAAGAAGAATAATAAATCAGAACTTTATTAATTTCGTATTGAAAGAATTTTCTTTAAATGCTATGTACTATGCGATCTCTCACTCATTACTAAAGACACAAAAACTTTTATTCACATACTGCTTTATCTACTAAATCTTCAATAAAAGTATATATTTTATCCTCACTTTCACTAGTATTGTACATTATATAGGGAATATTTAATTTATCCTTTATGTAATCAGCATAATCAATTTCTTGTTCTTGAAAAGAGCGTAACAGAGCTAAATTATATTTAATGCTATCTCTTAAGCTTAAACGAGTATAAATATTTTCAGGTTCGTCAACCAAAATAAGAATAGCACTGGGGCTAATGTCTTCATATGTTGAGTATGGAATTTTAGTAATTTCATTATCCTTGTTTAATAAACAAAAATGACCATCAAGTAAATACCAGTGTTCACTCTTAAAATACTTGTTTATTGCTGTTACTAAAAAATCTTGATTTCCGGCAATATTCTTAACTTGCTTGTTGCGAAGATGTTCCTCAGTCTTTTCTTCAGCAATTAGATTACTTGCTGAAAAATGTTTGATATTATATCTTGATTCTATATTTTTACAAAGCGTTGTTTTACCAACACCATGAATTCCACCAACAAAAATGATTTTACGTTTGCTCATATTGTTATTGTTTGTCTACTTAAAAAAAACAACAAAAATTATCAGTTTTTAATCAACCCAAGGATTTATTGACCATGAAACTTTACAGAATTGGCTATGCAATTATTTTATTTAGCACTGAAATTTAAAGAAAATTAATCGCATCTACCTACTAAAATGCAAATAATCTCAACTGTTCACTTAGTTTACCCTCCTGCATTAACTGATTTCTTCCCTGATTAAGTGCATCTATCCATTCAGGCTGAATATACCAATTATTCCGCCAGTTAATTGTGGCTTGTGGTGGAGTAAAATTAGGGCAAATTTCATATATTTGTTTCAGAGAAATTGAAGGGAAAAGAAAGCTCTGATATATAAAAGTACCATAAGCAAATTCACAGTTTTCAAAATATAGATCATAGAAATCTTTGTCTACTCCTAAAATGTGGTGATATTTACTCCACATTTGAGACACAGGTAAAAATATAGTTTTATCAGCAATAAAACCTCCCTTTATAAGAGAATCAGGTGTGGTTTCGTATAAAAGAACTAGATCACCTAATTCAATGCCAATTGAACGTTTTCGTAACTCAATTTTTTTACTACCGTCAATAATGCGTTCAGCATAAATTCTCTTAATGCTTAATGCTTTAATATATTTAGCCTGCATAAATACCTCCAAGTTCAACAGCTTTTCTATAACGTTCTAAAGGAAGGCTGTGCATTGTTTGTGGCGGTCCGTTGAGAACACCATTACTGAGTAAGTCATTTAAATGAATGACTTGACGGAGTGGCATAAGGAAATCAAACTCAACAGCCTGTTGTACTTTTTCTTCACTACCAATTTCTTCCAAGGTGAGAACCCCCCTATTACTTAAATCATTATAGAGTTTATTGGGCGTTCCAATATAGCGATTAACAATTCTTGCGATCGCTACAATACCAGATATCGGACTACTAGCATAGAACAATATTAATCCTCCTCTCATGTCAAACTTCTTGTGTACACATCTACCATAATAGACTGTCTTCCCCTTTTGAAATATCTGAATCAAAAATTGAGGCTCAATTGGTATAATATAAGCTGTTTGTGGGGTGTAAACTGACTCGGCTGGATAAGTAAGATTTAGCCAAGAATGCAGAGAGAATTGATAAATGAGACTATTATTAACAGCACTTAACTGAATGTTTCCATCTTTCAATTCAATTTGTGAAATTTCTTCTCTGCCTTTAGGCTGATAAAATGTTGATGTTATAGATGGAAATAGAATTTTTGCTTTATTTATTGTGTCTAAATTATTCTGATCAGATTCATAAAAAAATAGTTTCGTTAAAAACCATTCTGGTAAATGTTTTTCACGTTCATATATTTCTCTTCCTATACCTTCTACCCAGAAGCCGTAACGTTCAAAAAAGGGAACAAGTTCAATTTTAGCTGTGGTAACAAAAACTCGTCTAATTAGTTCCGCTTTCCATTGCTCAAAACAAGTTAAAATTAAGTTTCTGCCAATACCACTACGTCTATAATCCTCAGTCACAAAAA
This sequence comes from Anabaena lutea FACHB-196, assembly GCF_014698305.1. Classification (GTDB taxonomy): domain Bacteria; phylum Cyanobacteriota; class Cyanobacteriia; order Cyanobacteriales; family Nostocaceae; genus Anabaena; species Anabaena lutea. The sequence goes on from NZ_JACJST010000014.1 coordinate 4,962, forward strand.
GAGTTGAAAGTTTAGCTATTCCATTTACTTTAGGCTTCCAAATAGCAACTCCAATAGCTTGTTTATCTCTATAAGCTACGTTAAAAACACTGTCTGAGCTTTTCATGGTTTTATCGAACCATTGAGGAAAACCAGGATAAAGTGGAGATAATTCATCATTGAGAATTTTGATTAAATCACTTTCATTTCTAAACTCTTTTCCACTCAGTTTTTTAACACCAAATGCAGAAATAATAGAATCAAAAGAATCACCTTTAATATCTGTTCTTCCTCCACCAAATTCGGAGAAATCATCAATGATGATTGAACGATAAAGTATATCGAGGAAATTCTGCAATTCCTTTTGATTGGGAAATTTAAACCATTCTATTCCAGGTGCTTCAGAAATGTGATATCCCTTATTTTTTAACTGTGAATGAATTGTTGTTTCTATCCATTCGCCTGGAACTGTGACTGCACCCAATAATTTAGGTTCTTCTGGATGTGAAGTTTTAACTTGCGAACGTATGCGTTGCCATGCTAATTCTGTAGGATCAGTATCAATACTTCCAGAAGTTCTGCCAATTTTAACTCGTGGCTGTTCCCGCAGATACGAAGGAAATGAATAAATGTAAAGGACTATCTGAATCTCCATAGCTTAGACCTAGAAAATATTACCTATTATACAGCTAATAAATTCTCTCATAAAACCTCTAACCTTTTCACCCTTCACCTAAATTCATCATCATCTCGTAAGTTGCCACATTAAATCCATTAGCTTCAAATAACTTCTTGGCAAATTCGTTTTGTGCTGCGACTTGAAGTATCAATATTTGTGAACCTAACTTCTTTGCTGCATCTATTGAAGCATTTAACAGCAATTTTCCTGCTCCCATTCCCCGCACCGATTCATCAATATATATGTCATGAAGCCATGCTGATGCTGGTGCAATATCAACCAAACTGATTTCTTCTAACCTTGTAAATGAGTACCCAACAATTTCATTTTCTGCTTCCACAACTAACACAACTGCTTTTGGGTTAACAATCTCTTCAGCAAAAAAATCAAAAAGCTGTTTTTCATGATTGTCAAATTCAACAAACCTTAAAGGATTGAAATTGTGATGTTGATGAACAAGTTTGAGGGCGTACTTCAGCACACCTTGATGATCATTTATGGTTGCTTGTCTAATTATCATTTCTGCCAAGTTCGACTATTTGCTTGTTGACTAAATTGTCCTTTCGGAAAAAGTCGCTGTTCTAATTCTTCATAACTGCCTTCAAAATCACATTTTCCATACAGTGGACATTGACGACAATAAACGCCTTTGGTATAACGTTCTAAATTCTCGCGGTTGAAGAAATAGGGTTTGTGACTAAAAGTACTTGCTACCCACTGCCATGACATATTATTACTGGCTGGATCACCATCAAGCAAGTGCTGTAAAAACCATTTTGCGCCAGCTTGCCATTGAATACGTCGCCAATGGACAATATAAGCGGCTAACCACATTCTGATGTGATTGTGCAGGTAGCCAGTTTCCTGTAACTCTCGGCTAAAGCTGTCAATGCAAACGCTACCAGTAGTTCCTGTTGTAATATCTTGGGGTAAGGCTGCTGCATAGTCTGCTAATTTATAGCCAGTTTTATATTCTTCTTGATTTTGCCAAATACCGTTTCCTAGTTTGATGTATAACCTTTGCCAATAATCACGCCAAGCTAATTCGGTAATTAGTTTAGTTGCTTCATCGGAATTCTGGACTTTATCAAGAATATAATCCCGAATTTCTCGCAAACTCAAAACGCCATAACGAATATAAGGTGATAGTCTTGTGACTGCACCCGTTAAAAAATTACGTGTCTTTGCGTATGATACTGGGTCTATTTTATATAATATTTGTTTGGCAGCTTTCCGTCCCCCCACAGTCATGCTGATGTGATCATCTCGTTCTGCGGCTTGGGGAAATTGTTCGCGCAGATACGCTACTAATTCTTCGCGACTGGTAAAATCACGTAACATAAATTTATTGGTTTAGACTTAATTGTAGTGCCAATCTCGACTAGCAAGCGTTTAGATGGTAATACCCATTTTAAACATGATTGCGTCAAATGGAACGTCCCTAGCGTTTACAATCTAAAATCTAAAATCTAAAATCTAATCAAAAATTTCAATCCTGATTTTTGCAATTTATCTAAATCCCATCATGACCAACATTCCCCAAACTGGACAACCAGCACCCGACTTCACCACTCCAGATCAAAACGACAAACCAGTTAACCTTGCTGACTTCAGTGAATGGATAGTCCTTTATTTCTACCCCAAAGACGACACTCCAGGATGCACCACAGAAGCAAAAGATTTCACCGATTTATCTCCACAATTCACTGCACTGGGAGCTAAAATCATCGGTGTCAGTCCAGATTCGGGTAAAGCACATTGCAAATTTATCGACAAACATCAATTATCAATTACCCTATTAAGTGACCCAGAACATCAATTAATAGAAGCCTATGGTGCGTGGAGATTAAAGAAGTTTATGGGTAAAGAATATATGGGTGTGGCTCGGTCAACTTTTTTGATTTCACCTGATAAAACCATCGCCTATGCTTGGCCAAATGTCAAAACTAAAGGTCATGCTCAAGCAGTGTTCACAAAATTGCAGGAATTAGCAGCCGTTTAAGAGGATGTTTGTTAAGTATCAGGTTTGAGGTTTTGATACATCAATGATCACTTTGAAAACATCCTCTCAATTAACTCAACTGCGATCGCCTAGCCTCAAAGCCTAAATCACCACTTCTTCCTGCTGACAATCAAAGACAAGCTCAAAAGAAGCATTCGGTGTCAGCTGGCGTAAGTGCTGCATATAACCATCAGCGTTGGAACGGCTGCGGAATCGCCCTACAATCACCCGTTCCTGATTTGCAACCACACGAGCGATCGCCCAACCATTCAGGCGATTTCTGTAAGCAAGTGCTTGATTTTCTGACTTTGTATCTTTGTAATCAGTATTTTGTGGCATGATTATATTAACCGTATGAAATTCAGTGAACAGCGTTAGTGTGTCTCTTAGGGGGGATACACTAGCGCCTTTAATTGATGATGCCACCTTGTTATTACATAATTTTTGAATTGTCAACACTTAGTGTGACAAAATAGCTTCTACTCAGCAGCAAAACTGAGGTGAATAGAGTTTACGCAGTTTTCAAGATACACAAACCAAGTCCTATGTACTAATCTAAGTTACTAATACCGCCCGGAATTAAAAATTAAAAATTAAAAATTAAAAAAAGCTTTTGACGTAAGTGTTAGGTTTATTTTGTAACTTGCTTCCCCGTAAGGGTATGGTAGCTTTATTTATGCCGGGATGTACTAGTTAACTAGTTGAGGCTGGTAATTTGTAATTGATAAAATTATTACTTGTTGCCTTTTCCCAGTTACGAGTCACCAAAAGAGCAACTTACGTTAGTACAATATTACCCCAGAAATGTTGAATGTGATTATTAGTTTTTTACTCAGCACTGTTTTGGTAAAATGATTGCGTACTTAGAATATTGGTAAATAAAAATGCCATTAATCACATCAATACTGCAAAAAGTAGCATCTCAAATAGGGGCAGTAATCTTAGTAGAACCAGAATATGAATTAGTCGGACATATTACCTTTAAAAATGGTAAAAAATCTTGTTTTAGTAGTACTAAATTAAATATTAATGGCTTTGGTTCAGCATATCTAGCTAAAGATAAAGCTTACTCCAACTTTTTTCTCAATAAATTTGGATATAAAGTTCCAGAGGGAAAAACCTTTTTTAATGCTCAAATATGTAAGAAAATATCTAACCCCAGAAATATTGATGATGGATTTAATTATGCAAAAGAACTGGGATTTCCACTAATTGTCAAACCGCTAAATCTCAGTCAGGGAATATTAGTAGCTAAAGTTTACAATCAGACAGAATACTATGAAGTTGCCGAAAAAATATTGCAGATCAACTCAGGATTAATTGTTGAGAAGTTCTATAGTGGTAACGATTATAGAATCGTAGTCTTGGATAACGAAGTTATAGCAGCTTATCAAAGGATTCCTTTATTTATAACTGGAGACGGCAAATCAAATATTTTAGAACTCATGCAGCAGAAGCAAGAGCAGTTTATAAAAAATGGCAGAAAAACAATTATTCACTGTGATGATTTCCGAATTGATAAAAAACTACAAAAGCAGAATCTAAGTTTCAGTAGAGTTATTCCTAAAGATACTATTGTTTATCTTCTAGATAATGCGAATTTATCAAGTGGAGGTGAAGCCATAGATTTAACTGAAAGCATCCATCCTGACTTTCAAAAATTAGCCGTCAATATTACAAAAGATATAGGACTGAGATTAGCAGGTGTAGATGTAATTACCAGCGACATTACAAAGCCGATGGTAGATTATACCCTGCTGGAAGTGAATGGCTCTCCTAGCTTATCTCACTATGCTGCCAGTGGTGAAATCCAAACTAAGAGAGTAGAAGATTTATATTTGAGAGTTCTCAAAGCCTTAGAAAGCGAAACTATTATCGAGTAGTACTGATAAGCTGTCCCACCTGCAAATTGCTCATGATTTTGGTCAGCGCAGCCATTAATTTTAGGAATTTTTAGGCAAAACTTGCAAATGCTCTGTTGTCTCAATGTGCAGACAATAAATAACAACAGCTGATCAGGCAAAATGTGAGATTACCAATTTTTACCTAGTAGTGATTCAAATTCAGCTTGCAAAGCTTGTATTTCTGCCACTCTTGCTACTACTAAATTATCTCTACCGGCATCTTGTAACCTGGATTTCCAATATTGAATACTCTCCGAGTTGTTCAACCAAAATTGAATTACCGTATCGACAACTGGATCTAGATTCCAATTTAACTTTGGTAAAACAGATTCCACAGATTCTAGAAACCCATCGAGTGTACAAGTATGGGTTCCCAGATATTCCACACCAGGCGACTGAGGTTTTTGCCAACTCTGCTGTTGGTGATTAAAAAAGTATAAAACTGGAGATACTCCTACAATATCGAAACTAAATTTCATTCCAGTCCTCCCAATCTATTTAATCAATTCCAAATAAACCTGATGTTTTGGCAAATTATGGTCGAAAAAATAGTCAACTCCAGCTAGAAAAAGTAGAATGTTTGCCTAGTCCATAGGTTTAAAAATTTAGTCGAAAATTAGCACTTGTTAGCCGAGAGTGCTAATTTTTATTCAATTGTTTAATGTCTTATTAAAGAGTTTCCAGCATTAATTAAGGAATACAGATTATTTTTAATAACTTCTTAATTATTGCTGCCACTAAATAGGTGGGTGTAAATAATTATCGTTGTGACAAAGCAGGGGAGCCAGGAGAAAAGGGTTTTAGCCTTATTTACTTTTATCGAACAGAATTCATTCTGTTAGCGGTAGCTCGGCATTGAGCAGCGTTCTGACTCCTGACTCCTGAATTCTGTTTGATTAAACAAAATTAAATTCCTTCCTGACGCGAACAATCAAACAGATGTAAACCCAACCTTTGAGACAGTTGCTCACACACCTTCACCCCGCGCACACTGTTACCCCGAACATCTAACAAAGGTGAAAACACTCCAATCCCCATTTTGTTAGGAACAACGGCGATAATTCCCCCACAAACGCCGCTTTTTGCCGGAATTCCCACATTGTAAGCCCATTCACCCGCAAAGTTATACATCCCGCAGGTGTACATCACGCTCAATATATCTTTGATATAACGGTTATCTACCGCTTTTTCCTTAGTAACTGGGTTAATACCTTTATTGGCGAGGGTGGCTGCCATCACTGCCAAGTCTCGACAATTAACCATGACAGAACATTGTTGAAAATATAAATCCAAGGCTTCCTCAATATTTTGGTCAATCATGCCAAAATTTAGCATCAGGTGTGCTGTAGCGCGGTTGCGATGTCCCGTACTGCGTTCTGAGGTAAACACAGAAATATCCACAAATACATCCCGCCCAATATAGCGCCGATACATATCTAGCAATCGATTTAGGCGTTCAGTTGGACCAGAACCCTTGATTAAGCTGGTGGTAGCTATAGCCCCGGCGTTCACCATGGGATTATAAGGTCGCTTTGATTGCTCATCCAGGATAATTGCATTAAATGCTTCTCCTGTCGGTTCCACCCCCACCCTAGTCAAAATATAATCCCGTCCATGATCTTCTAGCGCCTGTCCATACACAAACACCTTAGAAATAGACTGAATAGTAAATAGTTGTTGATAATCACCGACTTCATAAATTTGGCCATCAACAGTAGCAATGCAGATACTAAATAAGTTGGGGTTGACTTTTGCCAGTTCGGGAATGTAGTTAGCTACCACACCTTCTTGCAGAGATTTGTACTGGGAATGCAAATCTTGGAGAACTTCTGGAAATGGTGATGGAACTATTTCTAAATCTTCTGGGTTTCCCATGAGGCTAATAGCTGTTTATTAAGCATTAAATCGGATTTACTAGTTTGGGTATGTAAGACTTGGAGTGATTTTTGCTACAGTTTAAACTCATTTCGACAAGCTCACCCCTCCTTTTTTCATTGTCTCATTATTACTTTTTTTTGGATGAGAAAAATACTTACTGGAGTAGTAACTGATTTTTCTACGTATATTTTTTTGAATAACTTTCTCTAATTTATACTGGTTTTTGGGAAGTTATTTAAGTGTATAGAACTAATTTTTTAGTATCATATATATCTTTATTTTGGCTAATTTTTAATCTGTCTAATAGGTAATTATTAGTTTTTTAGACCTGCTAAATCATACTTTTGCCTAATTTTCAGCAAATAAACTATGTAAGTATTTAGCATGATTTTTTTAATTTAAAGACAGGAATATTGACAAAAATAAAATTTCATATTCGGTTAAATATGTTACAAAAATAGCAATAAGGGCTATCAACAAATTCAAGATCCTACTTGCTTCATTGAGGAACAACCTAATATTAACTTTTCATAAGAAATTATTGACGATCAGAAAAAAAAGGTTACACAGCCAAAATCCGCAGTTGAACAAGGTTCTGCCCTAGAAACCAGAATTTAAATTTGGCTAAATGACTAAAACCTACGCTAAATCCCTGATCCCCAAGCCAAAAGGTTCATGTTAATGTGTTGCAGTTATAAACAAAAAGTGAAATCGGAACGAGTTCGAGTTTTAGGGAGTATCACTATCACTGGTGAAAAACCAACGAAATTATAAGACTTAAGTTCTACAGTCGCTTTAAAATCGGACGCATGAATCAAAGACATTTGTGGACTATTGTCGCCCTGTTTCTGGCTGTTTTGGGTGTACCCTCAGTCGGTCGTACTCAAACCATCAAGGGAACCTCTCCAGCGAACCAAGCATTACCGACAGGTGATGCAGTGAAAGTAGGAGAGTACCAATCCTCTACCCAGAAATCCGCTTCTAATACTGTGAATGCAGAAATTCATCCTCACAGCATTGGAGGCCGTCAGGCGGCAACCCTTTACATCAAGAATATTCCCGTTCTCACCTTTTTGAGTTCTGCTCCAGTTGCTAGTACGGAAACAAAAATCGGCACAATTGGAAATAGTGAGGGACTAAAATATTCTGAATATTCTGCCCTTGTCTCTACTAACTCAAAAAAGGTCGCTAGTTTTGGGAATGCGATAGATGTGAGCAACCAAATTAGCTCCATTGACAATGACCCGGTAAAAAGAGCTAGTGTAGTAGCTTCTAGAATCAACCAACTGATTCAGGAGAACGTGGACGCGAGTCAAATTACCGTAAGTTGGAAAGCAGAAAACCAATCTCCAGTCAATAATAAAGCCCAAAACAAAGGCGGCTCTGTTCAACAGGCAGATCGTTACTCGATCAAAGTAAATGATCAAGAATTGGTAGAAATTAATCAAGGTATCCAATTAGCAGACAGCACCAAGAATCTAGCTAAAGATGCTTTACAAGCGACCAATCGCCTACGCAGACTCATAGGCAATGCATCTCCCATCAATGAGATTGCTAACTTACCAGTAACGCCTGTATCTCTACAAAAGCTACCACAACAGATTGCCATTGGTGGATTAAAAATCAACTTTAAGGGCATAGCTTCTTGGTACGGCTATGATTGGTCTGGTAATAAAACTGCCAGTGGGGAAAGATTTAATCCCGAAGCATTCACAGCTGCCCATCGCAGTTTACCCATGGGTACAAAAGTTCGTGTTACTAACACCCGCAATGGTCGCTCTGTGGTTGTGCGAATTAATGACCGGGGTCCATACATCGGTGGTCGAATTATTGACCTTTCTGCCGGTGCTGCTCGAATTTTAGGCATGATGAGCAGTGGCATTGCTCCAGTGCATATTGAGGTTCTGGGAAGATAACCAACTTCCTACACTCTACTCTTTTCTCGCTCTTCACTATTGCTTAATTCCCCTAGTTCATTCATCCCTGACTCCGTTTTCAGATATAAACTAACGGGGGAGAGGATCGAGAATAACTAGGGGTATTTTGTGCGCTTGCTGACAACAGTTGCAGCTTTACGCTGCTATTTAAATCAACGTCGCTGCCTAGCGGCACGGCTTGGGTCTACAGAAAGCAATCTCATGCTTTCTGAGGAGCGATTATTTGATGATCAGACTACTTGGGATCAGACAGAAGTCGGGTTGGTGCCAACGATGGGAGGGCTGCATCAAGGTCATCTCAGCCTCATTGAACGAGCGCGACAAGAAAATTCTACGGTGATTGTGAGTATTTTTGTCAATCCCCTGCAATTTGGACCCAATGAGGATTTTCAACGCTATCCCCGAACTTTGGAGCTAGACCGACAACTTTGTGAACAAGCTGGAGTAGATGTGATTTTTGCGCCTACTCCGGAAGAAATTGGAGTACCGCAGAATAGTATACAGGAATCTCAGGTTACACAAGTGATCCCTCCATCTGCTATGATATCAGGCTTGTGTAGTCTTTCTCGGCCAGGACACTTTCAAGGTGTGGCGACGATTGTCACCAAGCTTTTCAACTTGGTACAACCTGACCGAGCCTACTTCGGTCAAAAAGATGGTCAGCAACTGGCAATTATTAAACGGCTAGTGGCTGATTTAAATTTGCCGGTGGAGATTGTTGCTTGTCCAACGGTGCGGGAAGCGTCAGGCTTGGCCTTGAGTTCTCGCAATCAATATTTGACTGCAACGGAAAAAGAGCAAGCTACAGTGTTATTTAAAGGTTTGCGGCAAGCTGAAGCGGCATTTGGTGCTGGCGTTCGTAACAGCAGCGAACTGATAGCATTGGTGCGGCAAGAAATAGCAAAAGTCAGCACTATCTTTGTGGAATATATTGAATTGGTTGAACCGAGTACGTTGATGTTTTTAGAAAAAGTTGAGGAAGAAGGAATGCTGGCGATCGCAGCACGTCTAGGTTCTACACGGTTGATCGACAATACTATTTTGTGCGATGTCTACGATGGGCTACGCCAACGCCAAGCGATCATCGCCATTGATGGCCCTGCTGGTGCTGGTAAATCTACAGTGGCTCGCCAAGTAGCAAACCAGCTAGGTCTAGTGTATTTAGATACGGGAGCTATGTACCGAGCTATCACTTGGCTAGTGCTGAAAAATGGCATTGTTTTAGATGATGAATGTGCGATCGCAGAAGATGCTCGTTGCGCTATCGCTGAATTAGCTCATCAGTGTAAAATTGAACTGACTCCTAGCCCTAACCTCCAATCTCCCGTAGGTGTATGGATTAATGATACTGATGTTACTCAAGAAATTCGCACAATTGAGGTAACATCAAAAGTATCTGCGATCGCAGCCCAAAGTGAAGTGCGAAAAGCACTGGTAAAACAACAGCAAAGCTGGGGTAAACGCGGTGGCTTAGTGGCTGAAGGCCGGGACATTGGTACTCATGTGTTCCCCGATGCTGAAGTGAAAATCTTCTTAACCGCTTCTGTTGGTGAACGCGCCCGTCGCCGTCTGCAAGACTTTAGAAAACAAGGTCAACCCGAAGTTACTTTAGAGCAGCTGGAACAGGATATTGCTGAACGAGACTTGAAAGATAGCACTCGCAAGGTTTCCCCCTTGAAAAAAGCAGCTGATGCAGTGGAAGTTCAAACTGATGGTTTAAACGCCTCTGAAGTGGCTGCACAAATTGTTGACTACTATCAAAAGCGTTTACTCCCTTCCCACCAGAAGAATAACGATTAAATGTAGACGCACAGAAAAGGGGAAACGGGGACACGGGGACAGAAATTCGACTCCGATTGTAACCCCGCCCAATTTCAAGTGTCTGAATCTTCGATTTAGGTTTTGCTGATAGCGTAGCTTGGCGTAAGCCATAAAAGTTGTTCATTTTGTGGAGTTCTCTTAAAGTCAATTATTGTACGGCAGAATTCAGGAGTCAGGAGACGCTTCGCAGACCTCCGGTTCAGGAGACGCTTCGCAGACCTCCGGTTCAGGAGTAAAACTGGCTTGGTGTTTAGGTTTCAATTTTTATTCTGTACCTCATTGATCTGCAATCTGCTGTAAAAACAACATATTAAATAATTCGTAATTCGTAATAATGCCGACCGCAGGCTACCGCCAACGTAATTCGTAATAGAGCCTACGGTCCCGCTAGGGATACGTAATTAAGTTTGGTGACGCGGATTTAGACCCCGACCCAAAACTTGCCGGTTATTGAACCGGGGAATTTAAACCCAAGGTACTCGGTTAAAAATATTAGAAGTAGGGTTTATTCATCTATCCATAGGTAGATTTATAAATGTTTCATTAGCAATAAAAACTCAAGTCCATTTGAATAGACGACTCTTTTAATTAACCATTATCTAGAGAGATTGACAGGGTAGATAATTGCTTTATCCAGGGATAATATTTCTATGAAAAAAGAATGGGAACCCAAGGCAGAAAGACGCACAAAGGCGGTGATTGATGTGTAGGATGAATGTATGAAATCGGTATGAGACATATTTTCTATAAATTGCTCATTGAACTTTGGCGATGAAGTATTAGCCATTTTTATTCATAGTTCAAAATCCATAGAGATTTGACTTATTGGAAAACTACCTGGTCTGAATGTTCACTTTGGTAGTAAAATAAAATTGTTAAGTTTTATGTCCCCGAATTAAGGATATAAAACAGCTAAACACAAAACCTATAATTTTCTAAGCTTTTGCAATAGCTTTCCCCGGAAAACCGATCAAGAGAGGATTTCACAAAATGGCATTTACACAAGCTCCCCTACCCTTCGACTTTAATGCACTAGAGCCATATGGCATGAAAGGTGAAACTTTCGAGTATCACTATGGCAAGCATCACAAAGCTTATGCAGACAACCTGAATAAGCTCACTGACGGGACAGAACTTGCTGATAAGTCCCTGGAAGAGGTAATTCAAATCTCCTTCAAAGACTCCTCTAAAGTTGGCATTTTTAACAACGCCGCACAAGTTTGGAACCACACCTTTTTCTGGAATTCTTTGAAACCCGCAGGTGGCGGCGCACCGACAGGCGCATTAGCTGCTAAGATTGACCAAGATTTTGGTAGCTTTGACAAATTCAAAGAAGAATTTTCTAACGCGGCTGCAACTCAGTTTGGTAGTGGCTGGGCTTGGTTGATTGATGATGGTGGTACACTTAAGGTAATCAAAACCCCAAACGCAGAAAACCCTTTAGCACATGGCAAAAAGGCACTTCTCACTTTAGATGTTTGGGAACACGCTTACTACATTGATTACAGAAATGCTCGTCCTGCATTCATCAAGAATTTCTTAGATCAATTGGTTAATTGGGAATTTGCTGCTGCAAATTTTGCTGCTTAATCAACTGCAAACGATAATTAGTTAATTTGCAAGAATTCAGCAGTCATGAGTATGATCGTGACTGCTTTTTCAGTTATCAATATATAGTCTTCATGCTATTTAATTTTTTTAAAAGTCCTAAATCTCCTATAGCTAAAATGCAACTAACTCCTAGTTGGTGTGTAGCTTATGGAAAATTAGATAATTTAACCAAAGATGTAATTTGGCAAGATCAGCAATTTGCGGTTATTTCTGCACCAGCACAATTTGCACTGAGTCATACAAAAAGATTTGTAGTAGTTGGGGATATTTGGCTAAGTAACCGAGGGGAACTCCTGCAAAAATTGGGAATTGATATTAATGATAATTGCAGTAATCAAGAACTGGTTGCACAACTGTGGGAAAAATACAATTTTGAATGCTTAACTCTATTAGTGGGAATGTTTGGGTTAGTAATTTGGGATTGTGAGCAACAGGTATTATGGTTAGTGCGCGATCGCATTGGTAGCCGCACTTTATATTATACTACCACTGGTGAAACTCGTTGGATAGCCCCCAAATTAAGAACTCTTACACCTTATCGTACCAATAATTTAGATTTAGTCGCATTGCGAGATTATCTTTGTTGTGCTTTTGTGCCTGGAGAAAGAACACTTTGGCAAGATGTGCGGGAAATTCGTCCCGGTACATTCATGAAAATGCCAACAGCACAAGTTGATCATTATTGGCAACTACAAGAACAGATTATAGACACAAATCAACCGTTAGAATGGTATGGTGAAAAACTGCGTTCTTTACTTGAGCAAGTTGTCAAAGAATATTTACCTGAAAATCAACCCGTTGGTGTTTTCTTATCTGGTGGTTTAGATTCTAGCAGCATCACCGCATTAGCAGCAAAATTTCATCATCCACCAGTTCACACTTATTCAATTCATTTTGGCACAGAAACCGCGAACGAATTAGAATTTTCTAATTTAGTTGCTCAACATTGCCAAACTCAACATCGCATATTAGAAATCACATTTCGAGATATGTGGGAACGTCTCCCCGAAACAATGGCTTATTTAGATGATCCTATTGGTGATCCTTTAACAGTACCAAATTTGCTAATAGGAAAAATGGCAAGGGAGAACGTACAGTTTACACTAAATGGAGAAGGTGGAGATCCTTGCTTTGGTGGCCCCAAAAATCAACCGATGTTAATAAATAGTTTATATGGTTCTGTTAATAATCAAGATTCATTACAAGCATTTTTAATTTCTTTCCAAAAATGCGCTTTAGACTTACCGCAACTTTTAAAACCAGAAATTTGGCAAACTTTAAAAAACGAACCATCTGTATTTGCTGCTGATTTAAATTCCCACGCTAATTATTTAAATAGATTAATGGCATTGAATATTAAATTTAAAGGTGCAGATCAGATATTAACAAAAGTGAACAACTTAACACAAGCAGCAAATTTGCAGGGTTTATCACCGCTTTTTGATCAGCGTGTAGTTGAATTAAGTATGCAAATTCCCCCCGAATATAAACTTTCAGGAGTAGAAGAAAAAGCAGTTTTAAAAAATGCAGTTAGTGATATTTTACCCTGGGCAATTATTCATCGTCCTAAAAGTGGAATGATGGTTCCCGTACAATTGGGATTTAGGAAATATTGGCAACGGGAAGCGAGGAGATTGTTGTTAAATAGAAAAAATGAAATTTCACCTTATATTAATCAGGATATTTTGCATGATTGGTTAAATTTTAAAGGTGATATTTGGGGAAGATATGGTGTTAAACTATGGTTATTAGTAAGTTTAGAAATTTGGTTACAGGTAAATAAAACCGTATTAAAGAAGTAGTCAAATGCTAAAAGAACTTCATTTAAAATCAGTGGGACCATCTTCTCAATTTGATGTTGAATTTGCTGATAGAGTCAACATTTTTACTGGAGATAATGGATTAGGTAAAAGCTTTTTACTGGATGTTGCTTGGTGGGTACTTACCGGAAATTGGGTAGAACAACCCGCTTATCCGCAAAGAAATACAGAACAACCTCCAGAAATTATCTCCCAAATTAATACTCAAGATGGTGCAAAAGACTATCAAAGTAGCTTTAATTTTTCTGAACAAAAATGGTTAAATGAGCATTTACCTCCTGAACTAAACGAGGTAGTTATTTTTGTTCGCGTTGATGGAAGTTTTTCTGTTTTTGACCCTCTTCGTAACCGTGATAATGCCTATATTTTTACCACAGATACACTTTGGAACGGATTGAAACTAAAAAGAAAATCTCTTTGTAACGGTCTAATTCAAGATTGGGTAACATGGCAAAATCAACCCCAAAAAACGCCATTTAAACTTTTATCTAATGTCATTAAACAACTTGCACCCCATCCTGATGAATGGATAGAAATAGGAGAACCAACGCGAGTATCTGTAGATGATGTCCGTGACATTCCCACAATTAATCTTCCTTACGGTAATATTCCTATTACTCAAGCATCAGCGGGAATGAAGCGTATTTTGGGACTTGCTTATTTATTGGTATGGACTTGGTACGAACACGAAAAAGCTTCAGAACTCCGAAAGCAAGAACCGATGAATCAAATAGTTTTATTAGTTGATGAAATTGAGTCTCACTTGCATCCTCGCTGGCAAAGAGTCATCTTACCATCTATTTTATCAGTGGTAAATCAGTTAAAACCAAATATCACGATACAAGCTTTAGTTACTACTCATTCTCCCCTTGTTTTGGCTTCATTAGAACCACTTTTTGATGAAGAGAAAGACAAATTATTTTTATTTGAAATGCAAGGAAAAGACGTTGAACTAAATGAAGTTTTCTGGACTAAACAAGGAGATACTGTAGGATGGTTAACTTCAGAAATATTTGGACTAAAACAAGCGCGTTCTCAAGAATCAGAAACCGCAATTGAAGCAGCAGAAGCGTGGATGCGTAATGATGAGATGAATGCTTTTCCCGAACATTTGAGAACACAGTCACAAATTCATCAGGAATTGCAAAGACTTTTACCAGGACATGATCCATTTTGGCCACGTTGGATAGTCACAGCAGAAAGAATCAATTCAGGTTTATAAGAATCATATTCAAGATGTTAAAGTTTAATCCACCACCAGAACCGCAAGATTTTGATGTAAAAGCACGACAACCAGGTAATAATTGGTTAGCAAAAAGTATAGATCCCAAAAAAAGACCAAGAGATTATTGGTCAAATTTCAAAAGTGATTTAGCTGATGGTTTTAGTAATCTTTGTGCTTATAGTGCCATGTATGAACCTGTAGGCACTGTAGACCATTTCCTGTGTTGTGAAAATCATCGTCATTTAGCTTATGAATGGAGTAATTATCGTTTTGCTTCTGGTTGGATTAATAGTAGTAAAGGTACTCTTGATGACCAATTACTTGATCCATTTGAAGTTGAAGATGATTGGTTTGAAATTTTGTTACCTTCCTTGCAATTAGTAATAACTAATACAGTCCCACCAGAAGAACGTCAAAAGGCTGAATTTACTTTACAAAGATTGCATCTACGGGATGATGAACGAGTCCTTCGTCAGCGTCAAGAATGGTATAAGTTGTATATTGATGATGATCTTACCCTAACAGGATTAGAAAAGAAAGCTCCTCTCATTGCTCGTGCAATTAAAAAACAACAAGCACATTCTCAGTTAGAATAATTATCAGTAAAACTTACTTTAAATTATCCAAAACTTTCCACCATATAAATATCATTCCCAGAATCACCAATTAAAATCATACTACTATCATTACCTTCCAAATTAGAACTGCCAGAAATACCACTTTGTAGAACTTTAATTAATCTTTGAGGTGTGAAAGATTCCAATTCCACAAAATTACCAGCATCTAACCAAACTAATTCTTCAGCAGATAAACTCTGCCGAATTTCTTGACTTAATTTTTTAGCTTCTGTTGTTATGGAGGGTGTATTTTGAATAAACATTCCTCGCTTAGTTGCGATAATTTGACGCGGTAATAATCCCACATCAATAATGGTCACATTACTGTCAAGAAACCAACTATCACTACTGCGAAGACGATGGACTAAACTAATACCTCTGGGAGTACAATCATGTAGTGCATACACCTTTAAATCAGGGTTACGACGCAGCATTTCCATTGTTGTATTGAAAATACTTTGGGGATAACCAGTAATACTGAGAATTGCACAGTTATTTTCAAAGTGGAAATTATTAGCAATTAATAATTGAGCAATAGTAGAATTATCACAAACCACTAATCTATCAAAACTGTAAGCAGTGACATCAGGATTGATTGTAGCTGGTGCAATTTCTTGTCGTGGTGAAGGGAGGATTTTGGGAAGTGAACCATTAATTTGTTGCCATCTTTCTAACCAACCTTCTAAATATGATTGAGAAATTAAAAATTCCTGTGCTAATGAATCAACTTTTCCTAATTGTCGAGTTCCTAAGAATATTGAAGACATTCCCAGAATTACGACAATAATAAATAGAATGTAGGAATTAAATACAAACAGACTTGCCAATATTCCGACAACTAAAATTAAGACTCCTAGTCTTTGTAAAGATTTAGCACTTGCCTTACGACTAGCATTATTTAGTTTAGCAGAATTCGTGTTATTAAACAAATAAATAACTACGCAAATTTGATAAATTATATTTGCAGTTAAAAAAGAATTAGAACTCATTATTCCGCTTAAAATACCACCAACAAAGCCTGTTACCCAAACATTAAAGAAAATATAAAACCCAGCAAATCCTAATGATTTAAATGATTTATTTCTGAGACGACTATCTAAAAAGTAAAGCAGTTGTTTGGGTGTAAAAAATAAAGTGTTATTAGCAGAAATATCAGCTAATATTTTCGCAAACATAGGATCTGTAATTTTCACATTTCCCATATTTGTAGGTTCAAAAACAAAAGGATGATTACATTTTTGACATCTTCCTTGATTTGCTGTTCTGTCTTTTAAATTATTATCAGTTCCGCAGTTAATACATTTCATAGTTTTTAGTTAAATTAGAGAATTTGATTGTTAAGTAAAACGCTGTAATCTTCCCGTTTTCTAATTAAACGATGAGTATTATTTTCTAGTAACACTTCCGCAGGTTTGGGACGATGTAAAAAATGTGAAGACATCGCATAACCATAAGCACCTACATCTAAAATTGCGATAATATCGCCAATTTCTAAAGCTGGAAGTTGACAATTTTTACCTAAATAATCTCGTGAGTAAGTTGTATTTCCACAAATATCTGTTATGTACTTTTCAGAAATTGGATTTTTCCAAGTTACGATTTCTCGATAACCACCATGTACAGAAAGAACAGAAATATTAGCTACAGTAGAATCAACACCAACAACTTGTTTTTTACCTTGCCATTTTACAGAAACAACCTTAGCTAACATGATTGCACAACCTGCTATAGCCGAACGTCCTGGCTCAATTACCAAATTAATTTTGCTGTCTAAATGGCTAATTCTGATGCTTAACTCATTACCAAATATTTTCCAGTCAAAAGCTATATTATTATGATTGTATGGATAACCAAAACCACCACCAAAATCTAAATATTGCCAATCTGGTAAATTTCTTGCAGTTGCTAAAACCGAATCAATAACATCAGTAAAAGCAGAAGTTGCATTAGTTCCCGTACCTCGATAAAAATGTAACCCTGTAAGTTTTAATCCCGCAGCATTAGTAATAAAAATAGCCTCATCAAAATCTGCCAAAGTCACACCAATTCGACTATCTTCCGAAACATTCAACCTTAAACCAAGACGTAACTCCTCTTCCTCTCTGTGTCTCTGCGACTCTGCGTGAGATAAAAAAACCTCACAACACAAACGCAACTGAGAAATACTATCCAAATTGAGAGTAGTCACACCCCAATCTAAAACCTGAGACATTTCTTCCCGACTTAAATTACTGCCACTATAAACAATATCACCAGGAAGAAAACCTGCATTTAAACCCAAATAAATATCCCCTGGAGTATTAGCATGAAGTCCCCAACCAGCAGCTTGAAAAATTTTTAATAAGGCAATATTGCCATTTGTCACACTAGCGAAATGAAACTTAGTGCGGGGATAACTGAAAGATTTAGTAATATGTGCAATAGTTTGGCGTAAAATATCCCCATCATAAACATACAAAGGAGAACCGTAAATTTGCAATAACTCCTGTGCAAGTTTGAGTTCTAAATTTAGTATTGCTTGTACTTTTTCCATAACCAACTAGGTAAGATAAATGGATGATTCCAAGACTTTGTCACTAATTTTGCACCGAAAACGTGATAACGCCAAAGTTGCCACATTATCAGTAACCACAGACTTTCACCCACGCGTCTTCCTTGAATTGCTCCTCCCAATTCGCCTGTAACAATTTGTAAGGCAATATCAGGAAAAAAGCATTTCTCAGAACTCAGTATACCTGGATTTAACCAATTACCGATATCATGCCAATAATCATTTAAACACCAAGAGGTTAAGGGAACACCCATACCGCGCTTTTGTCGCCAAACAATTTCCGCTGGTAGCCAATTTTCTACTGCACGTTTGAGGATATATTTCTCACAAGCACCGTGTAGACAGAGTTCTCCAGATAGCTGAAAAGTCCATGCTGCTAAAAGTAAATCACAAAAAGGCGATCGCACACCCAACCCATGAGCAAAACCCAACGCAGTCGCACGGGGATGGATATTCTGCGCTCCTTTTAACATCAAACTAGCACGACGGAGACGATGTAACAACGAAGGACAAAAACTAGCATCAAGAGCATCTAACAGCCATTCCTGAGCATTTAAACCCCGTATCTGTGCATATATTTCCGGTTGATAAACCCTTGCTTCATAACCCCAAAGACGGTGAAAAGTGCGGAGATATTGCTGAATAAAAGTTTCTTCTCCGTTGGGATTTTCAGCTTGATAAATACCAGCAGCAATTAAAGGTTTATTAGTCCAACCTGCAAATAATTGATCACCACCTTCACCATTAAAAATCACCTGAGTTTCTTGAGAAGCAACTTGATTAAGGAGATATAAAGGAACAGTTACCCCGTCACCAAAAGGTAAATCTAAAGCTTTGACAGTAGGAATCAGCGCATTTTTAACTTTATTTGGACTTGCATCAACTTTCACCAGAGGAATATTGAGAAATTCCGCCACTTTTTCCGCATAGGGATATTCAGGAATTCCCACATTACCAAAATCCAAAGTGTAAGCGCGAACCTTCACACCAGCTTCTACCAACAAAGCCGCAACAATTGAAGAATCTAAACCACCAGAAAGAAAGACTCCTACAGGTTCATCTTTCAAATCAGCAATTTGTTTTTGAATAGACTTTTTTAGTAAAACTTGTAATTGAGAAACTGCAATATTTTCATCTTTAATTTGTTCTGGAGATTCACCCCATTGATAAATTCCGCGAAATTGAGAAGAACCAATATCTTCCCAAACAATCTCAGTTCCCGCAGGTACAGAAAATACTTTATGAACAGAAGTCAGAGGATTAGGAACATAAGAAAAACAACTATAACCATATAAACCAGGAATACTAACTTCCGGTTTTTCAAGAACTTCTAAAAGTAATTGTAATTGAGAAGCAAACCAAATTACCCCTCCTTGCTGACTCCAAAATAAAGAAACCCTTCCAAAAACTTCCCTACCCAAAATCAACTTATTTGATTCTAATCTCACCCAAACATCAGAACAAGCAGAAAATCCACCCGCAGAAATAGCCGCAATCCTATCTTCAGGTAAAGATGGTACAGACTCACAACCAACAAAAACAACATCCCAAACAAACTTTTCCCCCTCACCTCCTCTCTTTGCGCCTCTGCGCCTCTGCGTGAGAAACTCTTGTTTATCCTTACCCCAATAACCAACAAAATGACAAGGAAACATAACTATTGAACCACAAAAGTTTCATCGCTAATTTTCCGACCATCGAGAAACATTTCGACTTTCCAATTTCCCGCCGTTGCAGTAGAATTAATGGTATAACGACAAAAAGTATCCCAAACAGAAGTTTTAACTTCGCGGGTTTGATAATTATTTTGCTTAACAACTTGACCACTGGGGTCAATCCAATTACAAGAAAGATTAAGTTTTTTACCTATGGGTGCATCTTTCAAAGTGACACGATAAAAAAGTTCTGAATTAGATTGACGGGAGACATTTTTCAAATTTCCATTATTTGATTCTAAAGTAATGCGGTCTTGCTGTGCCGAAACATTAGCCAGTAACGAAGCTTGTTGTTGATTAAAAAATATTGTTAATGCTATCCCTAAAATAACAGCCCCAGCCACACCAAAACCAATCAATTTATTTCGGCGTTGTTGCACTTCCAAAGCTTGACGACGACCTAACTGAATTAAGGCTTCATCTAATAACTCAGGTGCTAAATTCAATTCTTTTAAAATGTCCTTAACCTGCTGTTGATCAAGTTCTGCTTCTTGACGTAATTGCAGTCCTTGGACTTCAGCGATTATTTGGTTCAATTGCTCTTGAGTCAGTCGCTGGTTCATAGGTTTGGGTAACTTTTGGTAAAAACCTTTCTTTGCTTTCTTTCTATATCTTAGAATTAATCGACTACTATAAGAATCTCCAATCCTATGGATAGCAAAACACTCGCTCAATACCTAGAAGCTACAGATGGCATCTCCAAACCTTGGCTATTGGTACAACTACGCCTGAAAAAACTAGAAGAAAGGCGCGATACCATCTCCTCAACAGCCTACGCCGAAGAACTCGCAGATATTCACCAAGATTTGATGAATTTGGGCGAATGGTGGCGTGGAATTGAAGATCAAGTTTTTTAATGCAGATAGCGCCTAAATTGTGTGATGATAATAGCCTATGTTTGTAGCGGATTGATAACGGTGTAACTAGGCATGGATTATAGGGATGCAGGCGTTGATGTTGAAGCGGGTAGAGCCTTTGTAGACCAAATTCGCAATTTGGTTCACAGCACCTTTAGGCCGGAAGTTCTAGGTGGACTAGGTGGCTTTGGTGGCTGCTTTCAACTACCCACAGGTTACAAAGAACCGGTTTTGGTTTCTGGGACAGATGGTGTAGGTACAAAGCTGAAAATAGCCCAAATTCTCAACCGCCATGACACCGTTGGTATTGATTTGGTGGGGATGTGTGTTAACGATGTGTTGACATCTGGCGCAGAACCGTTGTTTTTTCTAGATTATGTGGCTACAGGTAAGCTAGATAAAGACCAGTTAACTCAAGTTGTGGCAGGAATAGCTACTGGTTGTAAGTTAGCTGGTTCTGCTTTATTGGGGGGAGAAACGGCGGAAATGCCAGGTTTTTACCAAGTTGGTGAATATGACTTGGCTGGTTTTTGTGTGGGAATTGTGGAAAAAAGCCTCATGTTGAATGGTTCCCAGGTACAAGTTGGGGATGTGGCTGTAGGTTTAGCTAGTGCTGGTGTTCACAGTAATGGTTTAAGTTTGGTGAGAAAGATTGTCGGTGACGGTGGTTTTTCCTGGAATGACACTCCACCATTATTAAATGGAGTATCTATCGGCGAAACTTTCCTTACACCTACCCGCATTTATGTTAAACCTGTTTTGGCGGCGTTGAAAGCAGGGTTAGAAATTCATGGAATGGCGCATATCACTGGTGGAGGTTTACCAGAGAATTTACCTAGAAGTTTAGGAAAAGATCAGTCAATTAAAATTAACCCCAATAGTTGGAGTATTCCCCCCGTGTTTGAGTGGTTAGCTGAGGCTGGGTCTGTCGGTGCTGAAGCTATGTATAATACTTTCAATATGGGCATTGGATTTGTAGTGCTAGTTCCACCCCATCAAGCAGAAGAAGTTATTACCCATTTTCAGTCCCAAGATATTCCCGCTTATGCGATTGGTGAAGTCGTGACAGGTGCAGGTAAATTAGAGGGTTTATGAAGATGGGGTGATGGGGTGATGGGGTGATGGGGTGATGGGGTGATGAGGAGATGGGGAGATGGGGAGATCTCACAAGGGTAGGTATTTTACATTGTCGTGAGGGCTAGACTTGGTGGACAAGGAAGGACAGTGGACAAGGGAGGAAAACCGTATAAAATCATATTCTCTTGGTAACAAGAACAGTCCGTCAAAAGACCATTGTGCGTATAAAATCTTCCTTGTCTACCTTCCCTCCTTGTCTTCCAAGTCCTGCCTTCACAGATAATATTAAAAACCTACCCTTGTGAGGATGGGGAGATGGGGAGATGGGGAGACGCGGGGACAGACACGGGGAAAATTAAGAATTACCTGTTCCCTGCACCCTGCACCCTGCACCCTGCACCCTGCACCCTGCCCCCTGCAAGAAAGCCTATTTATTCCCTATGGTCTTCAGCAAACCATAAATACCAGTATTTATGGAAACTTAGGCAAAAATTTAGACTCTCTTTATAGAAGTAATCAAAAATACTCATGACCATCAGCGTTTAGATTTGCTAACGTAGTCGTAACAAAACTAAAAAAATCATTGAAGTAGCGTAGAGACTAACAGACAAAACTAGTGGGCTGTATTAGCGATTTCTAGTTTCTAAGTCTAGTGTGTGAGCGTATTAAAAATTACGTATTTTCTGTTCAGAGAGGGTTATGGTTATAGATTTTGCCCGGACTACGGCTTCTACAGAACTTTTAAAACAAGTATTCCAGAGCATTGATGCCCAAAGTTGTCCAAGTTTATACAACTTTCATATGCACACAGTCCACTCAGATGGAAGGTTGCAGCCGATTGGATTAATGGAACAAGCGATCGCAATTGGTTTGAAAGGAATGGCGATCACAGATCATCATACAATTGGTGGCTATCAAGCCGCACAGGCTTGGTTAGAAGATTGGAAGTGGAATCATCCAGATATACAAACTCCTTATCTATGGAGTGGTGTAGAAATTAATGCCAATCTCTTGGATATAGAAGTTCACATTTTGGCTTATGGTTTTGAGCCAGAACACTCTAGTCTAAAACCGTATTTGCAAAGCAAAGGGACTACAGGCCAAGACTATGAAATAGCCAATGTCATTACCGCTATTCATGACGCTGGAGGAATAGCGGTACTAGCTCACCCAGCACGTTACAAGCGATCGCACTTTGACTTGATTCCCGCAGCAGCAGAACACGGTATTGATGGTGTTGAAGCTTTCTATGCTTACAAAAATCCCAATCCCTGGAAACCCTGCGCGGTGGAATCAGAACAAGTCCAAAACTTAGCTCATGAATTCGGTTTATTTAACACCTGTGGGACAGATACCCACGGTTTAAATCTACTCCAACGGTTGTAAGGCGCAAGTCGCTTACGCTCCAATTATTAATTAAAAATTATTAATTAAAAATTATTATTCTTTTTAATTTTTAACTTTTAATTTTTAATTAAATTTTGGGGTTTTAAGTCCTCCGCTTCTACAAGCGACAAGTATGTTAGGCGAAGTCTAAATTTCCATCACAAAACTTACAGCGGATTTTCTCTGAGTGAGGTACACCCATAGCGGGCAAGATGCCCGCACCACAAGAGTTTTATTATTTATATTTGTACCTCAGTTACCTGTAATTACGAATTACGAATTACGTTGGCGGTAGCCTGCCGGAGGCATTATTACGAATTACGAATTATTTTAACGCTGTTGAAATTCAACTTGTTTTTCTAAAATTTTGACATCATAGTTGCCAAAAAAATCGTGTCCAAGTAGCCCAATTCTCGCTTTGGGAGCTATGGCTACCGTAGCATTATTAACTACAGCACCACTAACGGCAATTGTGGGGATATTACCAGTTTGGAATTCTACCACGCTACCATCTGCGATCGTGGCGTTTATCTTTCCCGAAGGTTGGACTTTCAGGGCTGTGGCCATTCCTTGAGTAATGAGAATACCACTGGCACCAGTATCAACAATCATCTCAAAAACTTGATTACCATTAAAACTAACATCTATAATGGGAGTCTTGCCGCTACGACGCTTAATGGGGACTCGGAACACTCTTGGACTGGGTTGATTTAGTTGATTTACACCGCATAGTTGCCCCAAACTAACGGTTTTACCTGATGATGTCACCATAAAACAAGCACCAGGATCATTAGCTTTTGCTACGTAGGGTACTGTTAAAAACATCATCCCAAATATAGATGCAATTCCTATCCTCTCAACTGCTTTCATTGTTTATGGTTACTGTAAATTGCTCGAAAATCCTCTAAATCTAGAATAATCGAAAATCTTGACTATACCTACAACAAAGATTTTTCGAGTCACTGAAATTACTAGAGGATATCTGAAAGCTCCAAAAAGCCACCGTCTTGACAAGAAGTTGTGCAAATAATCACTACTCTCAGCGGCTTTCTTTCTAGCAGTTAAATGTTGAGTTGATCAGAAATTAAAGGATTTATAGCTGTAGCCTACAGAAATATCAAAAGGTTAGGTGTATACGTAGCTTGTGTTACCCTTGTCTAAGCAAGCTACAGATTCTTATTTAGACCCCGGCTGTATCCTTACGTAAGCCTTTGGCTCTATTTTGAATTTTGAATTGTTTCATCATCTTGTAAACACTTGATCATAAATCGAGATTAAGCTAGTGTTTCTGGACAATAGCCCAAACCCCGGACAAACTGTTGCCGGAAAGCTTCAATTTCTTCTCTCTCCGGATTACCATGAGAGACAATTGCTACTTGATAGCGGCGCATTACATCTACAGGAAACTGTCCCGCTTCCAAACTCCAAAGTGCCATTTGCACTCTCATGGGTGGTTCGTAGCTGATTCCTAATTCATTGAGAAAAGCTCGAAAATCACCATCGTCTTGGGGTGAAAGTGGCTCTCTAAATTTGATCCTCACTACCCAACCATCTATTTGATGAATTACGGTGATGAAGGAAATTGGGTTTTGGGGTCTGCCATGCAGATGTTGAACAACCCTCAGAGTTAAACTGGCATTGGCTAGGTAATATAAATATTCCATCATGGTGTTTGGGATTGAAGCTAATCCTACTTCTCTATCTTCGTAAATAAAGCATAGTTCCCGGTAGGGTAAAACCCCCCGTTTTTATATGGGGAGGTTTACCCAATTTTGGGAAATTGTCATTAGTCATTGCCGGCAAGTTCAAAGGGCGGCTAGAAAACGTATCAAAACAAAAATCGTATCTCAGTGCGATACGCTCGCCGCAGGCATCGCAAAGCACGACCTAGAAATCGTCATCACCCAAAAAATGTTAAATTAATCTTTCTTGTCAGAATCAGGATGAAAGCAGGAATTAGGATCTGATGACTCGCTTTATACATGATCAATTTGCAAAACAATATCTCACAGAACTATTAACACCCTATGGTCAAGTAGAAACCAGCAAAGATATCACAGCAGAAGTCAGACAAATTGACGTATTATTTATTCCTTTATTTTTTGCCAAAATTATTTAAAACCGTAGTTGTGGCTATTCACCAACTACCCAGTACACCCGAAACGCTGTTTTTGAGGATTTTAGGGAGAGGAAAAGTACAAAGACAAGCAGTAGAAGAATTAGAAGCACTAGCAAATAATAGTCCGTTCCTTGCGGATATCATACAATTAGTACATAACCTAATTGCTGTGTTATCGGCTCGTCAGCGTCAAGAACACGATATTGATAAAGATGACCAGGAGTTAATTATGAAATTATCAGAAATGTATCAACAACAATTAGAAGAACTTAAAAAACAAGGACGACAAGAAGGAATACAAGAAGGAGAAAAACTAGGACTCCAAACAGGTATAGAAAGAGAAAGACGCGCTATGATTGAGAGTATTCTGCAAGTGCGGTTTGGGGAAGTAGATTCACAGTTAGCAACAATTATCAACCCTCTCATTGCCATGAGTAGAGAAGAATTTACTCCTTTACTCCTACAATTATCCCGTGAGGATTTATTAAGTAGATTTACACAATAATAGAGCTACCCCAAATTATATTACAACTCATCCTAAGTTTAACCCATCATCAACCGCTTACCATACCGTAGGCGGTTATGTTTTTTGTATAAATAAATCAGATATGCAAACTTTCGTAAAAAAAGCAACAATTATTAGTATTGGGAATACACTGATACATAGATGAAATTAGAACACAAAAATTAGAACTTACACAATGAAACTATCTCAGATTCTGCCCTTAGTTGTTTGTAGTGCTGCTGCTGGTATCCTGGCTAGTATGTCTCCAGCCAAAGCGTTGGATTTCAATTTTACGCTTAGTAGCACCGTTAATACTAATATTGCAACAGGTACAATATATGGATTAACAGACAATGCAACTAGCTCTGCATCACAAATCACAATAAACAGTCTTACCTGGAGTTCTTCTGTCTTTACCCCCCTTCCTTTTTCCATAAACATTGGTGGAGCCTCACAGAATAGTTTTACTGTTAGTGGGGGAACATTGACTGGCGCTGCATTTCAATTGAGTAACGGGAACTACGACGTATATTTAAATGGTCAAGGGCAGACGGTTAACGTCGTAAATGATTTTAATAATGGAGCTCTAAACTTCGATGGATTTTCAGGCGTTACATACACCCCAGTCAGTGCTGCTGTCCCCTTTGATATCCCCGGAGGTGCAACCATCCCCACAGTCGGCTCTTTACTCGCTTTGGGTGCGATGAGGAAAGCTAAAAAACGTCTAGCAGCAAAAACCCTCGTTGTTAAACCTGTGGAAACAGTAGTTTAATAGATTAAATGTCAGAATCAGGATGTCCAGGATTAGAGGATTAACAGGATGATTTAGTAGGATACGTTAAATAGTAAACATCTGTTGATACGTTTATATAGTCTGACGCAGCTTACAACTAAAATCCTGACACCCACAAAAAAACGATCCTGTTAATCCTTAAATCCTCAAAATCCTGATTCTGACAAAAGCGCGAAAAGAGGGTATTGGGGGGTTGACAACTGATTTTAGATTTGTTGTCATAATGTTGATAAGGAAGAACTATTTTAAAATAAAATATGATTAACAATAATCAGGTAGGGGTTTAGCATTGCTAAACCCTTATTTATGGTATTTAAGAAACATGGAAAATTAACGATTTCCAAGCCACACAGGTGGTTTTTTGCTGTGTATGTGGGTTTTTTTTACCGCTCTTTTGAAGAAATGTCTGACTTAGAGATACAAGATATTAATTTAGACCGTTCATTATCTGGATATGATTATGAACTGCCCATGGAATTAATCGCCCAAAATCCGGCTGTTCCTAGAGATAGTTCTCGGTTACTGGTGGTCAATTCTCCCCATACAGGTCAGGAAATACCAGCCCTAAATCACATTTTCCGGGATTTGTCTGAACTCTTACAACCTGGGGATTTATTGGTAATGAATAATACAAAAGTCATTCCCGCTCGGTTGTATGGTCGCAAGTCTACAGGGGCAGAAGTGGAAGTTTTGCTGTTGGAAGAACGACAGCATAAT
The DNA here is from genome assembly GCF_014698305.1 of Anabaena lutea FACHB-196. Lineage (GTDB taxonomy): Bacteria > Cyanobacteriota > Cyanobacteriia > Cyanobacteriales > Nostocaceae > Anabaena > Anabaena lutea. The sequence continues at coordinate 32,155 of NZ_JACJST010000014.1, forward strand.
TGTTGGTTGGCTTTGGTGAAGCCAGGAAAGCACTTTAAGATAGGAACTCAAATTATTTTTGATAGACAAAATTCACCCTTGGGTAATGAACTGACGGCTACAGTTTTGGAAAGAGATGAAGCAACTGGGGGACGGTTGTTAAAGTTTGATATACCTGAGAATGTGTCTTTGGTGCAGGTGTTGGAGAAATTTGGGGAAATACCGCTGCCACCTTATATCACGGCTTCTACGGCTGCGGATGAACAGTATCAAACTGTATATGCTCAGGAACAAGGAGCGATCGCAGCACCAACGGCAGGATTACACTTTACACCAGAACTTTTACAAAAATTGCGCGATCGCGGTATTAATCAAGCTTTTGTGACGCTGCACGTTGGTGTTGGGACTTTTCGTCCTGTGGAAGTCGAAGATGTAACTACTCACCAAATGCATGAAGAATGGATTGAAGTGACTGCTACGACAATTGAGCAAATTCGGGCTACTAAAGCCGCTGGAGGGCGCATTATTGCCGTTGGCACCACAGTAGTCCGCACTTTAGAGGGTTTGGCTCAATTTGGAGATTTGCAACCCTATGTAGGCAAAATAAACCTGTTTATTTATCCTGGCTATCAATGGCGGGTAGTAGAGGGTCTAATTACTAATTTTCATCTACCACGTTCGAGTTTATTGATGCTGGTAAGTGCTTTGATTGGGAGACAGAGGTTATTGAAGATTTATCAACAAGCGATCGCTGCTCAATACCGTTTTTATTCCTTTGGTGATGCCATGCTCATTTTACCCGAAGCAACCATCAGTAACGAGTACCGAGTACCGAGTACCGAGTACCGAGTACCGAGTACCGAGTATTGAGTATTGAGTAACGAGTGTTCATTAATAATTACGAATTACGAATTACGAATTACGAATTGTGAATTGTGAATTGTGAATTTTTGATGTAGTTATGGGTACTCTGATGTTGTGAGGATCTCAACTAAAAGTACAGGGCTGCTAGTATGTCTAAAAAACTGCAATTTAATCAGTGCTTACACAGTCAAATTAAAGCATTATTTTACAAAAGTTCTGTACAGAGATTAGGACTTCTGTTTGCTTCCTCAGTATTTTTAGTGTTGGCTGTACCAACAATTACTAGTTTACCTGGTAGTAAGTTGTTGGCACAAAATGTCGTTTCTCAGGATTTAGACGCAGCTATCTTGTATCAACTGGGAGTGACACGTTATCAGCGCCAAGATTTACAAGGTGCAGAATCTGCATTTCGTCAAGCTTTGCAGCGAGACCCTAAAATTGGTATGGCGCGGAATTATTTAGGCAATATCTTTTTGAAGCAAAATCGCCTAGATTTAGCTGTCCAAGAATATGGAGAAGCGATTAGACTGAATCCCAACTCTGGTGATACGTATTACAATTTGGGGTTAGCTTTACAAAAACAAGGACAAAAAGAAGCAGCGATTACTGCTTACCGTCAAGCGTTGGTAGCAAGTCCGACAATGGCGGCGGCACAGTATAATTTAGGTTTGGTATTATACGAACAAGAACAGCGACAGGAAGCGATCGCAGCTTTTCAACAAGCAATTAATTTAGATAGTAGCAATGCCAATGCTTACTTTAATTTAGCGATCGTATTTCAACAAGAAGGTCAAGTAGAAAATGCGATCGCAGCCTATCGTCAAGCCTTAAAGCTAAATCCCAACAATACCGTAGCTTACAACAATTTGGGTAGTCTCATGGTAATTCAGGGTCAACCCTCCCAAGCTATTACCATTTACCAACAAGCTATTCGCCAAAATCCCAAAAATGCTTTAGCTTACTATAACTTAGGGGTAACTTTATACAATCAAGGCAATCTCAAACAAGCTAATCAAGCGTTAAAACGCGCTCGTCAAGAATATGCTGAACAAGGGAATACTGAGCAATTCGCAAAAATTGACCAGATGACACAACAAATTGCCCAGTATTTAACACCACAAAAACCTCAAGTTAGTCAAACAGCAACCCCAACTCCCACTTCTAACAGTGATGTAGTACTACCAGCACCTGAGCAAGCAGTTCCAGTTAACTCCACTGACGTGCCTAAAACAGTTGAAGAACAGCCGAGGTAATGGGGACGCGGGGATGGGGTGATGGGGTGATGGGGAAAATTAAGAATTACCTGTCACCTGTCACCTGCACCCTGTTCCCTGTTCCCTGTTCCCTGCACCCTGCCTACACCCTCAAATTGGTAAGCGGTTAATATCTTTATTGCAGCCAATAACTACCATTGCTGAACCACGTTCTAAACGCTTGGTGGTGTCAGGATTAATTTTAAATTTACCATCCTGACTCACTGCCAACAAATTTAAACCATAACGATTACGAAGTTGGATTTCTGAAACAGTTTTGCCGTGAAATTCATCAGGGACAATTACCTCAACAATACTATGGTCTGGGTCGAGATCAAATCGGTCTAGAATAGATGGTTTAGTCAGCGTCCTTGCTAAAGCGCAACCTGCTTCATACTCTGGGAAAACTACATGATCTGCTCCCACTCGCTTTAACAGCTTGCGGTGAACCTCACTAGAAGCTTTAGCAACTACATGAGGTACACCAGCTTCTTTCACATTAAGAGTGGTGATAATACTTTCCTGGATATAGTTACCAATTGCCACAATTACTGTATCAAATTCAAAAATACCAGCTTCTTTGAGTGCGGCAGGTTCCGTTGAGTCTAGTTGCACAGCATGACTAACAATTTCTTCAGTTAACGCTTCAGAAACAAGCTTTTCATCAACATCTGTAGCCAGAACTTGATAACCCAAATTATGTAATGTTGAACAAACAGAACGACCAAACCGACCCAAACCTATTACAGCAAATTGGTGGTTATCGTGACGTAAACTGCGAAAAAACTTTAATGATGAAAGATTCATAATTGGTAATTGGTAATTGGTAATTGGTGATTGGTAATTGGTGATTGGTAATTGGTAATTTGTGATTGGTAATTGGTAATTTGTGATTGGTGATTGGTGATTGGTGATTGGTGATTGGTCATTGGAAATAGATAATTAACTTATTCTTCATTTTCTCCGCGTCCCCGTGTCTCCCCATCTCCCCATCTCCCCATCTCCCCATCTCCCCATCCCCATTTCCCCAAACTATCCTACGAGTAAATTTTCTTCGGGATAGTGAACTCTGGTAGGACGGGGATCACCTAACATAGCTGACATAAATAATAAAACACCGACTCTGCCAATATACATTGTGACAATTAAAATCAGCTTGGCTCCTGTGGAAACAGTACCAGTAATACCTGTAGATAGACCAACTGTAGCAAAAGCTGAAACCACTTCAAATAGAATTTGAATAAACTCTAATTTAGGGTCTGTGAGACTAATTAAAATAGTTGCCATAATGACGGTTGTTATGGAACCCACTAATACACCAACCGCTTTCAAAATTAATGAAACTGCTATTTTACGCTCATATAGTAAAACTTCCTCTTTTCCTTGGAGAATTGCTTGTGTACAACTAGTAAGAACTCTGAGAGTTGTTGTTTTCATACCGCCTCCTGTACCACCTGGACTTGCACCAATAAACATCAAAGCAATGGTAATAAATAAACCAGCATCGGTCATCTTGCCAATATCAATGGTGTTAAATCCAGCAGTTCTGGGAGTTACTGATTGAAACCAAGCTGATAATAATTGGTTAGTAAAACTCAAGTCACCAAATGTTTGTGGATTCCTGATTTCTATACATAAAAAGGCTACTGTTCCCAATACTAAAAGTATCAAAGTTGTACTGGTTGCCACTTTGAAATCTAGAGAAAATACTATGGCACTTGTTTTTCTGACAATTCTATCGCGCAGCCAAAGATATAGATCCAAAATTACCTGATAACCAATTCCTCCAAAGATAATTAATCCAGTAATAGTAAAAACTACTAAACCCGAATTTTGATAACCTATTAAATTATCTTTGAAAAGACTAAAGCCAGCATTATTCCAGGCATTAACACTATGAAATATTGCCAACCATAGTCCTTGATTCCATCCATATTCGGGAACAAAAACTGGCAGTAATAATAATACTCCAGTGATTTCAAAAATCATTGTTGTTGCAATAATTGAACGAATAATTTGCGTGCTACCACTCATTCCTGGTCGATCTAAAGCTTGTTGAATGGCTACTTTTTGCCGCAAGTCAAATCTCCGCCCAATTAATAAAATGAGAAAGGTGGTAGTTGTCATATAACCTAAACCACCAATTTGAGCTAAAAGTGCAATAAAGAACTGACCCCAAAAGGAAAAATAAGTACCAGGATCAACTACAGATAAACCTGTAACGCAAACTGCGGACGTTGAAGTAAAAAGCGCTACAATCGGGTTGTTCCAACTACCATCGCTAGTTGAGAAAGGCATCATCAACATCATGGTTCCTAGCAAGATGACAGCCAGAAATCCCAAACAAATTGTCCGAGCAACAGTCATAAGTAATTCAAAATTTGCTTCTGGAAGCAAAATACTCTTATCTAATTAAAAACACACATGGTAGCCTACCAATATGTTTTTTTTTCAATTCGGTTTTTTCTTCATCTGGTGTATCCATGAGTTCAACGCTTTATCAGCAAATTCAACAATTTTACGATGCTTCCTCCGGTTTGTGGGAACAGATTTGGGGAGAACATATGCATCATGGCTACTATGGTCCTACGGGGAACCAGCGGAAAGACCGTCGTTTAGCGCAAATTGATTTAATCGAAGAACTGCTGAAATGGTCAGAGGTCAAGGGTGCAGAGGATATATTAGATGTAGGCTGTGGTATTGGTGGCAGTTCTTTATACCTAGCAGAAAAGTTTGGTGCTAAAGCAACGGGAATTACACTCAGTCCTGTACAAGCCGCTAGAGCCACGGAAAGAGCAAGAGAAGCTAATTTGAATACCAGAACTCAGTTCCTTGTCGCCAATGCTCAAGAAATGCCTTTTGCTGACAATTCTTTTGACCTGGTGTGGTCTTTAGAAAGTGGTGAACATATGCCAGATAAAACCAAGTTTTTGCAAGAGTGTTACCGCGTGTTGAAGCCCGGAGGTACGTTGATTATGGTGACTTGGTGTCATCGACCTACGGATAAGAAACCTTTGACTGCGGATGAACAAAAGCATTTAGAGGATATTTATCGAGTTTATTGTTTACCTTATGTGATGTCGTTGCCAGAGTATGAAGCGATCGCTCGTCAACTACCATTAAATAATATCCGCACGGCTGATTGGTCAACCGCTGTGGCTCCATTTTGGAATCGGGTAATTGATTCAGCATTTACTCCCCAAGCTGTTTTGGGATTACTGCTTTCCGGTTGGAGTACAATTCAAGGGGCGCTTTCTTTAGGGCTAATGCGTCGAGGTTATGAACGGGGTTTAATTAAATTTGGGTTATTGTGCGGAAACAAGTAAGCAATAAGTAAGCAAATTTAAACGCTTTGTTTGGGCGGGTTTCCCCCGTCCTTTGTAGTTTCCCACATAACAGACAACACAGAGAGTAAAAAATGAATCAGTTTTATCAACAAAATTCTCCGATTTTTCCGGGAAAGTGGCTTTATGCCTTTTGGAAGTTTTCTCGTCCACACACAATTATTGGCACGAGTTTAAGTGTGTTGAGTTTATATTTGATTACCCTGGGTGTCACTTCTACCAGCTTGTCTAATATTAATCTTGGTCAAGTTTTGGGAGCTTGGATTGCTTGTATATGTGGCAATATCTATATCGTTGGTTTAAACCAATTAGAAGATGTTGATATCGACAAAATCAACAAGCCTCATTTACCCATAGCTTCAGGGGAATTCACCCCAGAACAAGGACAATTAATTGTCATTATTACAGGAATTTCGGCACTGATTGTCGCTTGGTTGAACGGACCATTTTTGTTGGGAATGGTAGCGCTAAGTTTGGCAATTGGGACAGCTTATTCTTTACCACCAATTCGCTTAAAACAGTATCCCTTTTGGGCAGCATTATGTATTTTTTCTGTGCGGGGAACAATTGTTAATTTAGGCTTGTTTTTTCATTTTAATTGGCTATTGCAAAAAAGCCAAGGCATTCCCGCAGCAGTATGGGTTTTGACGGTGTTTATTTTGGTGTTTACCTTTGCAATCGCTATTTTTAAAGATATCCCTGATATGGAAGGTGATCGCCTTTACAATATCACAACTTTTACCCTCCAATTGGGACAAAAAGCAGTATTTAAACTCGCACTTTGGGTATTAACTGTTTGCTATTTAGGGATGATTATTGTGGCTTTGTTCAAAATGGCAGAAGTTAACTCAATATTCCTAGTAATTACGCAGTTAGTAACCTTGATTGTCATGTGGTGGCAAAGTGCAGGAGTTGATTTGCAAGATAAAAATGCAATTGCGGGATTTTATCAATTTATTTGGAAACTGTTTTTCATCGAATATCTAATTTTTCCTATTGCCTGTATTTTGGCTTAAAATCATGTTAGAAAATTCACCAATTAGTAATATTGTTGCTATATCTTTAGTAATTTCCAGCCTGGGAATTCTCCTTTATTTCTCCTGGAAAACATTGATTACCTCAAACTCATTTCAAAAAGGAATTGAACTTTTTCAAGCCAAAGATTATGAAGGGGCAGAATCAGAATTTCGTAAAGTAATTGCCAACAACTCTACTAATGATATAGTCAGGTTGTTGTTGGGCGATCTTTTAAATCACAAAGGACAAATTGCAGAAGCAAAAGAATTATTCAACGAAGTAATTCACCGCAGCCCCAAAAATGCTGATGCTTACCTACGTTTGGCAAATATATTGTTACTGGAAAACAATCAGGAAGCAGCAATCAATAATCTTCAAACAGCAAAAGACCTATTCCAAAAACAGCGTCAACCTGGAAAAGCAGAAACAATAAATAAAATCCTCCAAGGTATTCACAATAATAACAAATGACCAATAATTCCTTGATGGGACAAGCCCCCTCAAACTTTCGTGGGATGAATCCAAAATCCAAAATCCAAAATCCAAAATCGGATGACTAATAATAAAGTTTACCTCGTTGGTGCAGGCCCAGGAGATGTGGCATACTTGACTGTTAAAGCCTATCGTCTCTTGGCTACTGCTCAGGTCTTGGTTTATGATGCTTTAGTAGATACCCAATTGTTAGAATGTGTATCACAGGATTGTCTAAAACTAGATGTGGGTAAACGCGGTGGTAAACCCAGCACTCCCCAAGCTGAAATTAACAATTTACTGATCAAGCATTATCAAGAAGGGAAACAAGTTGTTAGGCTAAAATCAGGTGATCCATTTATTTTTGGACGTTGTACTTCCGAAATTGAAGCTTTAAAATCTGCTGGTTGTGAATTTGAAGTTATACCGGGAATTTCTTCAGCTTTAGCCGCACCTTTATTAGCAGGAATTCCCCTCACAGATCCGGTTCTGAGTCGCTGTTTTGCTGTTTTGACAGCACATGAACCAGATGCTTTAGACTGGGAAGCACTGTCAAGGTTAGAAACTTTGGTAATTTTGATGGGGGGACAAAATTTAGGTGAGATTGTGCATCAGCTGCTACGATATGGGCGCTTGTACTCCACACCCATTGCTATTATTCGTTGGGCAGGAACTCCCAGTCAAGCTATCTGGGTAGGTGAATTAGGCAATATTGTGGCACAAACAGCGGGTTTATCACTCTCTCCAGCGGTAATTGTCATTGGTGAAGTTGTGGGATTACGCAAATACTTGTAAAAATTAAAAAGTGAAAATTTCTCAATTCCGGCGTTTTCAGCCTATTTTCTTATAAACTATTCTTAATTACCCACAATTCTGAACGAGAAAATCGTGGATAGCAATTTACCCTTATCTCCCCTCGCAGGAAAAACCATTTTAGTTACACGTTCAGTTGGACAGTCCAGCCAATTTAGCGATCGCTTGATTGCCGCAGGTGCTACAGTAATCGAAATGCCAGCTTTAGAAATTGGACCCCCTTCAAGTTGGTTTGCTTTAGATGAAGCGATCGCTAATTTATCCAGTTTCCACTGGTTAATTCTCACTTCCAGCAACGGAGTAGAACACTTTTTTACTAGACTCCACACCAAAGGTAAAGATAACAGTTCCCTAGCTGGGGTAAAAATTGCGGTTGTCGGTGAAAAAACAGCCCAAAGTTTGAAAAAACAAAATATCCATCCCGATTTTATTCCTCCCCACTTTATTGCTGACTCTTTAGTGGAAAACTTTCCTGAAGACTTAGCAGGTAAAAAGATTTTATTTCCCAGAGTAGAAAGTGGTGGAAGAGAAGTTTTAGTCAAAGAATTAACCATCAAAGGTGCAAACGTCATAGAAGTTCCCACCTATGAATCTTGCTGTCCTCAAACTATTCCCCCGGAAGCAGAGTTGGCTTTGCGAAACCGCACTTTAGATGTCATCACTTTTGCTAGTTCTAAAACTGTACAATTTTTCTGTCTATTAACCGCAAGTAAATTTACAGATGGAATAACACGTTACATAGACAAAGTTGGCATTGCTTCTATCGGTCCCCAAACATCCCAAACCTGTCATCATTTATTTGGTCGTGTCGATATAGAAGCTGAGGAATATACCTTAGATGGCTTAACCAACGCTATTATAAAATGGGCAAATCAAGGAAAATTAAATTAATTCGTAATTCGTAATAGTGCCTACGGCAGGCTACCGCCAACGTAATTAAGTTTTGTGACGGGGATTTAGACCCACTGTACTCGGTTAAAATTCTCAACTTCGGTCATTTATTAATTAAGAATTATTTTAATCTCTTTACAATGACCAATGACCAATGACCAATGACCAATGACCAATGACCAATGATCAAACGTTTAATCGGTTTAACAGGTGGTATAGCTACAGGTAAAAGTACAGTAGCTAATTATTTGCATAGTGCTTATAATTTGCCAATTTTAGATGCAGATGTTTATGCGAGAGATGCAGTATCTATTGGTTCATCTACTCTCGCACAAATTGCCGCAAGATATGGTAAAGAAATTTTACTATCCGATGGAAATTTAAATCGTCAAAAGTTAGGAGAAATAGTTTTTAACCAATCAGAAGAACGAAATTGGCTAGAAAGTGTCATACATCCCTATGTGCGAAATTGTTTTGATCAATCTATTAATGAATCATCTGCAAATACTTTAGTTTTAGTCATACCTTTGTTATTTGAAGTTGGTTTAGAAAATCTAGTTAGTGAAATTTGGGTTGTATATTGTTCACCAGCACAGCAACAGCAAAGATTAATCCAGCGCAATCATTTAAACAGCGAACAAGCCACAGCTAGAATTAATAGCCAATTACCAATTGCAGAAAAAGTAGCCAAGGCTGATATAGTATTAGATAACTCCTCTACCTTAGAATCACTTTTACAACAAGTAGATGTAGCAATCACTAAAAATATACATAAATATAGGAATAATATTTGATTTTTGAAATACACCTAGGGTAGGCATTGCCCACCAAATCCTTAAAATTTTCAGATATAATTTATAATTGCTATATAACCAAATTACCAATATGAATAAACCAATTATTTGGATACATGGAGACTGTTTGAGTCCCCAGAACCCCGCATTTCAAGAATATCCTCATACCCCAGCCATTTGGGTTTGGGATGATGCTTTAATTGAGGAATGGCAACTTAGTCTAAAACGCCTTACCTTTATCTATGAATGTTTGTTAGAATTACCTGTGGAAATCCGTCGGGGAAATGTGGCAGAAGAAATTATCAAGTTTGCTAAAGAACATGATGCTAAATTAGTTGTCACCACAGATAGTCCTAGTCCCAGATTTGAGGAAATCTGTACCAAAATTGAGCGGTCTTTAGAGTTGGAAGTTTTAGAAGTAGAACCATTTTTTGATTACGATGGTTTTATTGACTTAAAGCGGTTTTCTCGTTATTGGAAAGTAGCTGAAAAATACGTTTTTGAATAATAAATAAAAAGCTCAAAAAACTCCGACTATCTACATGATACCCAAAATAACAAAATTGACTTTTTTTAATTGGAGCGAAGCGACTTGACCTAAATAGTTGGAAAATAAATGTAGTTCGTGATGATCACTCACAACAATGCCAAATACACTTGCTGACGTACAAAATTTACTCTCTGAGTTAATCGCCCGTTATTCCCACCGTGTAGATTATCTGATGATTCGCCTAGAAGAAGCAGAAGGAACAGATATCTTGTTGCGTGGTGACAAGGTAGAAACCCTCAGCGAAGGTATTTCTATTGGTGGCCATGTTCGAGCTTGTTATAAAGGTGGCTGGGGGTTAAGTAGTTTTAACCAGTTAGCGACGATAAAAGAACGAATTGAAGAAGCGATCGCAGCGGCGCGGATAGTGGGAGATGAAGAAACCATACTCGCACCCATTGATCCCATACAAGCTATATGTAATTTACCTCTGACGGGTATCGATCCACGCACAGTTTCCCTAAAACAGAAAAAAGAATTGTGCGATCGCTATACCGACTTACTCAAAAACGTTGATTCCCGCATCACCACCACCTCAGTCCGTTATAGTGACAGCGCCCAAAGAGTCATTCTCGCCTCCTCCGAAGGAACTCTCATTGAGCAATCTTGGGTAGATATGGAAATGCGCTTTGCAGCCACAGCCAGAAACGGCGACACCGTACAAACTGGTAGAGAAACCACCGGCTCTCGTAAAGCATATCAAGACCTAACTGATTTAGATACCCAAGTCAAAAGCGCCGCCGAAAGAGCCGTTACCGCTTTATCCTTACCACCAGTTAAAGGTAACACTTATACCGTAGTTATTGACCCAATTCTCAGTGGTTTATTTGTTCATGAAGCTTTTGGGCATCTTTCCGAAGCTGATATGGCCTATGAAAACCCAGACTTACTGGAAGTTATGACCCTTGGTCGTCGCTTTGGTTCCGAAGAACTGCAAATTTTTGATGGTGCAGCCCCAGAAGGTCATCGTGGTAGTTATTTTTACGACGATGAAGGCACACCCGCGACAACTACGCAATTAATTGAAGATGGAGTTTTAGTCGGGCGTTTACATTCCCGTGAAACTGCTGGCAAATTAGAAGAAGCACCCACTGGTAATGCTCGCTGTCTGAATTATCACTTTATGCCCATTGTGCGAATGACAAACACTTGGATTAAGAGGGGTAATACACCAGTAGCAGACTTATTTACTGATATCAAAGAAGGAGTCTATGCCCGGAATTGGTTAGGTGGAATGACAAATGGAGAAATGTTCACCTTTAGCGCCGGTGAAGCATGGATGATTAGAAACGGCAAAATGGCAGAACCAGTCAAGGATGTAACACTTTCCGGTAACGTTTTCCAAACCCTGGCTGATATTGAAGCCATTGGTGATGATTTTTACTGGGATGAATCAGGTGGATGCGGTAAAGGTGGACAAAACGGTTTACCCGTAGGTTGTGGTGGCCCAAGTCTGCGAATCAAAGATGTCGTCGTCGGAGGAGAAGCTGATAATTAAGAATTCAGGAGACACGGAGATGGGGAGATGGGGAGACGCGGGGACGCGGAACTCTTGATTCCTCTTTGCGCCTCTGCGCTACGCCAGTTGCTACAACGCGGGAAACCCGCGCAACGCAATGGCTCCTCTGCGTGAGACAAAGTTCCCTATTCCCAGCTTTATCCATTCTCCGCCTGTAACAACCAAAAACCACTGTAAGTCATCCCTGAATCATCCGGTTGTATCAATAAAAAATGCAATCCCTTACTTAATTGTTTTCGCTGTTCATATACCTGTGCAGCAGCAGCAACTTCAGTATCTTCAAAAGTCGCCAAAATCCATCTATCTACCAAACCAGCTTCTAAAATCAAGCCATCAGGCGCACCAGCAATGTAATTTAACGATACAGCCTCAGTTTCCTGCAACCACCGCGCTAAACGCATAGACTGCCGTCCACCATAAATTACTACACCGGGAACGGACACAGTTGATGCTAAACCTAGATTAATCGGTTTCAGAAACTCTGGTATATGAATAATAGGAATTGGGCGTTCTGTAAACTCATCCAAGAGATTACCTGCAAGAATTGTAGCAAAACGCCACTCTTCCCCCCAGAGATTTTCCGGTAATGGTGCTGGAGGTGGTTTATCTACAACCACAGGATATTGCTTTGCTGCCAACCACTGTTTTAGTGCCAAAGTCTTGCGGGTAGGTTCAACATGAATACCCAAATTGCGACCAGCCGCTGCAATTAAACTCAAAGACTGGGGGCGAAACACCTGAATGACATCTGGTAACTTTTCACCACCTGCTAACTGAAGTTGTTCAGCAACCCAACGCGAATTAGCTTGTGACTGGAGACAGGTAGCCACAAACTCAAAGTGGCGAGTCTCGTCACAAATCAACAACTCCCACAATATCTGCCCTTCTGCATCTCGCAGTGGGCTACGATAAAAATCAGCCTGCCAAACCAGACCCATTCTCAATACTCTTCCTCTGCGTTCTTTGCGCCTGTATGCTTTCAATTCCTAACACAAAAAAGCTAAGTTAATTCATCCACTATCATTTAGTTTTCGGAATCAAATTCGGAATCAAAATTGAATCTGCGGATTTTGTACAAGGATAGAAAATCCAGTTGACGCAGTGAAAAACAAGACTAAAGACAGATAAATAATCCGCCATAACCAGATTGTAGATAGATATATTTGCACTGCTTCACTGATTAAATTGATTTGATGCCCAGATGAATTGGAGTGTAATCATGAGTGCAAAAACTAAAAAACAACAATCTGATTCCCAAGAGAATACAGCCACAGCTTCAGGCGGCTATCAAACCCCCCTCCAAGAAGATATTCGTAAAACTGGCGACGCTGAAAAAAGTGATGCTAGACCCACAGCTACACCAGAAGCACCCGGAGAAGATTCTGTAGCTGGTAGTCCTAATCAGGGTACGGAGTCGCGTTAAGTACTATTGGCACAAACGCAGGTTTTTGCGTCTGTGCTAATTTGAACAAATTTCCCAGGCTCTTAACTAGCTTTTACATTAATACCCATCAGGTTTTCAATCAGTGCATAAACATCACTGCGGCTGAGTTTTTCCTTGCCATTAACCAAAGCGTCAAGAGTACCATGAGCTAAGGCCAGAGGGATTTGGCAAAATTGCAAAGCCGGTCCACTAGGAAGAGAGTTAGTATAAGCATCTGCCAAGAGGAGATTACGACGGGCATATTCTTGGAGATTGTCGTTATTCCAACCATCGGGGAAAAAGTCTACACCACGGGTTAAATCTTCAGTATTATTACGGAGAATGTTTACTGCTTGTAAACCGCGCCCAAACCCAATCGCTTGAGTCCGGTTAGTTTGTGTGCCATCATACCAAGACCATAAATCTGAGAGTAACAAGCCGACTGCACCTGCTACCCCAAATGTATATCGGTCTAAGTCAGATTCGGTTTCAATTGTCCAGTTTTTTTCTGCCCAGTAAGCCATTCTATCTGCCATTGCGGCTGTTGCATCCCAAATCCGAGGAGCAATGCTCTCCGGTGCTAGTATTGACCATTCTCTAACCCGTAAACTGACTTCTGCTAAAGAATTCTCGTAGCCGCTAAATGCTACTGAAAAAGCATCTACCGCAAAACCATCAACTCCGGCTTGTAATGTCAAGCTCATATTTCGCAACAGCTGGGCTTTTGTGGCATTATCCAGTTGTGGATGATCTTCAATTTCGTCAATTGCACGCATACACAGGTATGCTGAGGCAACGGCTTCTTGTAATCCTGGCGGTAAAATACTAATTGGGATATAAAAAGTTCGACTAGTTTCTTTGAGGATTTGCAATGCATCTCCACGTAAATCCATTTTTTCACTCCTCTCTTTATTTTCACACCACATAAAGTTCGCGTCTTTTGATGATACTGGATTTAGTTTTTACTCAAAAATCTGAAAAACTATCGAGTATTTCATCTAAAAATTAATAGTTTATGGTATCGCAATTAACAAAAATCTCAAATGTAGCAAATTCTAGTCTAGTATATAGGTTTTTGGTGACAACAAAGTTTTGTTGCCAAGTTTGATCTAGGCTGATGTAGCAGTCCTATTAGTTATCTGGTAAAAAAGAATGGAGAGACTAAGCATGACAACTCTCGATAAGTGTTATGGATAACCCATATTGAATTTTCACTCCTATGTCTATTGGATTCATGAGCAGGACTTACGCAAGTGGCTTGCTTTGTAGGGTGGGTCAGATGTCAAAAATAATAGTGATTTTTACCGAATTATCGAGTCTGACACATCCGTAAGGGATACACAAAAGTCAAACCAGAATCCTCTATAGCTTGTTTCTCGGTTCGCAGTACAAAATATCTAAGTTTTCTTCAGTAATATCACTGCAATACTACTTACTTTTTTTCAGAGGCATTTTGCAGACGCAATAATGTGTTGTATACCTGCTGATATAAATCACTGTTCTTTTGGATTTCTAAAGTAATTGCATTGAACCGCTCAATGCTAAGTCCATGATTTTCGACAATTTTCTGAGAGCGGTTACAATAATTAACCGCAATGTCCCTAGTTTTACTGGATAGGGAATTCATACTGCTTACGTCGTTACAAACTATCTTGGGTATTTCTCCACCTCCAATCAGTTTTTTAATTTCATCAAAGGCTTGCTGACGGTCTGGTTCCATTTTTAATACAGATTGGGCATAGTTAGTGACTTCTGTATTGTTAACTGGAGGGATTTGAGCAGCGGCTTTGGAACTCAAACCTAAAGTGCTAAAAATTACACTCGCAGTGGTGAGGGTTGCAAATACCAAGGAGTGAGACAGGATTCGTTGAATCGGAATTGGGAAAAAGACAAAGTAATTTTCCTGCATAGGATAGGTGACACAGAACTATAGTAAGGATATGATAATAAGTTTGATTTATTTTAGGTGTTAGAAGTTCCAGTCCAAGTCAAATTCCTTCAACTTTTAGTGAATTAAAACTTAATAATTACGAATTACGTATCCCTAGCGGGACTGTCAGCACTATTACGAATTATTTAATTTCCTTGACATACTTGACAAAGTTCTATGACTTTAGTTTGCAGTGCAGATGTTTCCGAGGCTCCTTGTTTAAGGCTAACTTCTAATTCCAGAAGCAGGGGTAAAGATGAGATTAATTGCTGTACTGAGAGGGATTTGACTTCTTGTTGTAAAAAATAGATGCGTTTGGGGTTATTGATTTCCGCCGCTTGAGCGATCGCTTGAGGATTGCGCTCTCCTGCTTCCATCATCATCTTTACCAATAACCAGGTGCGAAATTGACCGATTAAAGTGGCAACTATCCGCAATCCCGGTTCGGAAGCATTGATCAAATCAGCAACTATTCCCAAGGCTTTGGCTGTATCTCCAGTTCTAATGGCTGCTGATAATTGTAGAGTATTTTGTGTAGTATTTCTAACTAAGGCGGTTACTGTCTTTACGTCTAAAGGTTTGTTGCTACCTGCGTTGTAAAGCCGCAATTTCTCCATTTCATTGTACAGAAGCCTGGTATCATTACCCACAGATTCCGCTAACAGTTCCGCTGTCTGAGGAGTTAATTTCACCCCCACAGTTTGAGCAGCTTGATTGACAGCTTGCACCAACAATTCCGTTTTCCAAGGGGGAATGAGGGGAAACTCGCGGAATTCCTGCGCGGATTGTTTCAAAAATTTTGTAGCTTTCAGGCGTTCATCCGGCTTGTTACGGCTGGTAAGTAATAAAAACGAGTTTTCGGGAATAACGGATAAAGTGCGTTGTAATTCGGCTAAAACATTTTCTGGACAGTGTTGACAAAGGGTAGTATTGATTAACCACACCAAACGCCCTCCTGCGCCAAAAGTCGGTGTCATAACTTGATTTAACGCCTGAATCACAGCATCGGCTTGTTCTGGGGGGAAAACAGTATAATTAAAACTGAGCCAGAGAGGATCGAGAATGCGATCGCGCAAAACTGTCACTGCTTTTTCAATGGCAAAATCATCTTCACCCCAGTAAACATAGATTGGCATAGCAATTAAAATAATTCGTAATTCGTAATTCGTAATTCGTAATTCGTAATAGAGCCTACGGTCCCGCTAGGGATACATAATTAAGGTTGGCAACGGGGATTTAGACCCCGACCCAAAACTTGCTGCCTGTAGAGGCAGGGAAATTAAACCCCCAAAATTGGTTAAAATTTAAAAATTTAAAAATTTAAAAATTTAAAACCAAATTAATTTGGTCAAATTGAGTAAATTTCCCTACAATCTATCAAGAGAGCGCGAGGCGATGAAGATTGGACGACAACTACCAAACCTACTTAAATCGGGTAGCAAGAATGATGCTACCAGAATTTTACAGAACCCAAGTTCAGCATATCCAGGAATCTCCTAAATTTCAGCTTAATTCTGGAATCAGAGAACCAGCACCTTTTCCTGGCTATACGCTGATTACCCCACCGGCGGGAGAAGATACGGAAAATGCTGCTTTTTACAGCCAAATCGAGACTTATCAGCGATCGCTTTTAGAGTTACCAGTCAACTGTGATTTGATTGTACCTGTACCTCCTGCCAGCTTTCATTTAACCGTAGCAGACTTGATTTGGGATCATGCTTTCCATCATGCCATTCAAAAAAATCCCCAATTTGCTGAGGAATTGAACTCTTGCTTAGGTGATTTGTTTAATCAACATCAACAATCCAGGACAAAGGCAACTAATCCCATTTCCTGGCAAATGCTGGGACTACTAGTTATGCCCAGGGCTATAGGTGTGTGTTTAGTACCCAAAGATGAAAGCTCCTATGAGGAGATTATTCAACTCCGCAGGCTAATTTATCAAAATCGTAAATTAATGGGCTTGGGGATTGAGCAACACTATGACTTTACAGCCCACATTACATTAGGCTATTTTGGGGAAATTCCCGCAGAACCAGACCGCATCAAACTCAGTACTATGTTATCTGAGTTAAATCAACAATGGCTGTTAAATTTCCCAGAGATTTTAATCAACAGAGTTGAATTGCGGAAGTTCGACAACATGACACATTATTATCGTCAACCAGACTGGATAAGTTTAGATTTTTGAGTAATTTCTAATTCGTAATTCGTAATCCGTAATTAATCATGAATTACGAATTAGAAGTAATATATCAGTTTTCAGATCACTACAAAAACAAAGTCCGCCTATTCCTTCTCTTCTCCTGTCGGAGACGCTGCGCGAACGCGGACTCCTAGAAACTCACCCAGCTACGCATCTGGTGGCATGGGAGAGCATTTGACGACTAGATTTTGATCCAAGGCTAAGAAAATTGATACACCCAAAAGAGCCAGATAAACCCCACTAATTTCATATAACCAGCCAGCCATCGTGTTGATAGCAGCGCCTAAATAACAAGTCTGCATTTATAAATTTGTAAGTGTGTATGATTAAATTATGAAATGTAGGTGGAAAATTCTTTGATGCAGTTAATCAGCCAGGAGTATATCGAAATTGCTGCTGATGTGCGGAGTGGGAAACCCAGGATTGCTGGTACTCGCATTGCGGTAGAGGATGTAGCAGTGATGCATTTAAAGCTAGGGTATTCTTTGGTAGAGATTGCTGGGAAATATGACCTGTCACTAGCATCCGTTTATGCAGCAATGGCTTATTATTTTGATCATCGAGACGAGATTGATGGACGTGCAGCAGAAGAGGATGAGTTAGTTGAGGTGCTGAAACAAAATCATCCTTCGCGTCTTCAAGAGAAACTCAGGCAGTTGAGAAATGAGTGAACGAATTCGCTTTCATCTAGATGAAAATGTTGATCCTGCGATCGCACTTGGGTTACGTCGTTATGGAATTGATGTCACAACAACTAACAATGTGGGATTACGCACTCAATCTGATGAAATCCAGTTGGAGTTTATTCAGGAATCGCAGCGAGTGCTGTTTACCCAAGATACAGATTTTTTGATTATTGCGAGTCGCAGGCTTGATCATCCTGGGATTACATACTGTAAGAAAGGAACTCGTTCAATTGGAGAAATCATTGAAACCTTAGTTTTGATTTATGAGGTGATGACACCTGAACAGATGGTAGGACGTGTCGAGTTTTTGTGAAAAAATGACCAGAAAATTATGAAAATCATCACAATTAATATTCTTTTTAAACTGAATTATTGGACACAACGTCGAGAATTATTAATAGATGGACTCAAAAACGAAAATCCTGATATCATTGCTTTACAAGAAGTCAGTTTATCAGAAGATACAGCTGCTTGGATAGCAGAACAATTAAATATTCCCCATATTTATAAAGCTGTTCCCCAGGAAGTATGTAATAGTGATTTACCCTTTGGTTTAGCTATTCTCAGTCGTTATCCGATTGAAAAAACAGCAGCACTAAATTTAGAACATCAGGGAAGAATAGCCCAATATGCACAAATAAAATTAGAAAATAATAAATCAATAGTAATTTGTAACGGTCATTATTTTTGGCATCCAGGTTCACACCCAAAACGAGATAAGCAACTACAATTAATGTTAAATTGGTTATCAGAATTACCTCCAGAAATGCCCATCATTTCTGTAGGAGACTTTAACGGTACTCCTGAAACATCAGGAATTGCATTAGTTAAAGAAAAATATCAATCAGCATATCAAGTTTATCATGGTCAAGAACCAGAATATACTTGTCCCACACCTTTAGGTCAAGATAAAATTAGTTGGAGAAACCGATTAAAATATTTTTGGAGAACTTTGATTTTTAATAAGACTTGGAAACAGTGGAGAGGTACTTTAGATTATATTTTTATTAATCAATATTTAGAAGTAAAAGATTGTCGAGTAATTCTCAATCAACCAGCAGCGAATAACCGTTATCTTTATCCTTCAGATCATTTTGGCATTGTTGCTGATTTAGAGATTGTTGATAATTAGATTATAGCAATTTTCGGGTAAATGAAACATTTTTTTTATTTCACGCAGAGACGCAGAGGCACAGAGAGAGATTAATTGGATTTTACAAGTGAGCTTGATTTGCTTGCTTAATTACATCACTAAATTAATTAAAATAGCAAATTTCATAGAAAAAATCAAAATTTTATAAAGTTTTAGGTGAATATCATAAAACTAACCATGTCAGCTATTAGTAAATATACTTTTGAAGAATTATATGAAATAATGGTAAAAAATAAATTAGAAACAATTTGACAGATTAAAGTTGGTGATTATTATACATCTAATTTAGATTGGGCTGATGCTTACTTATGGGCTGTATTTGTTGGAGAGAGTATAGTTGAGTATTGTGAATTTATTACTGCTGATAGCGAAGGAGACTATATAAATTTTACATTTAAACCACAAGATTTAGTTAAGTTAATAAATAAACTCAAATGGTTCACATTAAGTTATGAAGAAAATTCAACGCAATATTTAGAATTTGAAAATATCTATGATAATTTTAAGGATAGCTTAGAAAAAAGAAAACTATACTTTCCAGATTAAGTTAAAAATAGAAAGATTTCTGGCAAATCATCCAGTAATTCGCAATAGATACTTTCAAATATAAATTTGATATTCCCATGATTTTTTCGTACTTTACTTTGATAAATGCTGTCTTACCCAATTTCTAAAACTCTTAACAGTCGCATTTCTACCTGCGGTTTTACTTTGCTCAAGATATTGAGGAATTACTTCAATTAAAGATAAATTGGGAAAATTTAAACTTGACTGAGACTCCACATAATTACCATCTACTAAAACATTAATTTGCAACTTCCCCTTCTCAAACCTCCACAACTCAGGAACTTGCAAAGCTTGATAAATATTCGGATGAGTGCGGGAAGTAATATCAATTTCTAAAGCTAAATCTGGTGGAGGATCTATTGTTAAATCAAGTCGCTTTTTTCCACGAATTAAAGCCTCATTTTTAATATAAAAACATTGATCAGGTTCAATACCTTTTTCCATAACTTGGTTTTTAAAAGTAGTAGAATCAAGACTGAGAAATTCAATATCTAATTCTTCCAACAATGCCTTAATTAAATCACCGATAATTTCTTTATCAAATTCATGTTCTGGTAAAGGAGCGATAATTTCTAACATTCCCCTGTCATAAGCAATTCGCGCAGCACGATGTTCTCCTAACTCTTCCAGAATTGCTTCTAACTCCGTCCAAGTGACATCTTCAAATAAAACTCTTTGTCCAGGGGGTACATGAATGCGCTTTAATTCCAACAACATCATTTCCACTCCTTGCTTTTTTGTTTTAAAATTTATGTGATACTATTTCTGATATTGACTTAGAAATGTATTAATTTTTCCGCTGTAACCAAGCAAAAACTTCCTCAACAGTGATAGTTAAATTCAAATCTTCCAACACTGGTAAAACATCTTTTCCTGTTAACAAATCTGGTAAACAATTAGGTTGATAAACTAAAATAGATCGTTCACTGGGATCTATTAACCACCCTAATTTACTGCCATTTCTCAAACAATGTAGAATATTCCCTGTTACCTTAGTTTGACTTTGTGCCGGAGAAAGAATTTCTATTATCCAAGGAGGTGCAAAATCAATACCACTGCTGATAATATCACCGCTGTCATCCAATGGTATTTGATTAGTATAAATTACCGCCACATCAGGAACAACTGAACGATTACCGCAGGTACAGCGCAATTCAGGAAAGGCTTCATAGTTACTTCCCAATCCATCAATCACTGCAACTAAACGCTTTTGTAAAAGACTGTGTTTACCACCACCCATCGGTTTTTGAATTGCTTCTCCATTAATATATTCCCAAGCAGGTGATTCTTCTATATAGGGAAGTTTAAAAAACTCCTCTAGAGTCATGGTTTCTGGAAAAGCAATTTTTCCCTGTGTCAACCCAAGATTTTTTATCATCAGGTTTTTATCTTGGCTATAGTTTGTAAATATTCAATCTTTCTTCTCTTTGCGTCTCTGCGTCTCTGCGTGAGAAAAAATCTTCCAAAACCCTATATCAATCCTTTGGGATTTTAACTAAATTTACCAAAAAGTCAGAACAATGTCAATAATCAATCGCCCAAAAAACCAAACTTCGTTAAATAATTGAGAATAGTATCAATAATATTGAGAATAGGGGGTAGTTTATTGCGAAAATCTTTTTTTCAGGAATTTCGGACAACCAGAGATAAGTTAATTTAATAGAACGCAGATAAAAAATTAGGGTGGGTTTGTTTTTCCCACCCTTGATAGATTAGCGTTTCGCTAATTTCTTCGCCATTTTGCGGAGACGAATAGATTCAGGTGTAACTTCCACCAATTCATCTTGAGCGATATACTCTAAGGCTCGTTCCAAACTCATGTCTATTGGTGTTTGTAACTGGACAAGTTCATCACCACCAGCCGCACGGTGGTTGGTTAACTGCTTGGTTTTACAAACATTCAATTCCAAGTCTTGGGGACGATTATGTTCACCGATAATCATGCCTCTGTAAACCTTGGTTCCAGGACTGATAAAGAATGCGCCTCTATCTTCAGCATTTTTCATGGCGTAGAAGGTAGAAACACCTTCTTCAAAGGAGATTAAAACGCCTTTGTTACGGGCTTCAATATCACCAGATAAGGGACGATAATCAAGGAAACTGTGATTCATGATGCCTTCACCACGAGTCATCCGCATGAATTCACCCCGGAAACCAATCAAGCCACGAGCAGGAACGATAAACTCTAGTTGAGTGCGATCACCACCTCCGGGCTGCATATCTTGCATTTCCGCTTTCCGTTGTCCCAACCGTTCAATACAGCTACCAACTGCATCGGCGGGAACGTCTAAAGCTAGAAGTTCATAAGGTTCACAAGGTTGACCGTTAACTGTGCGGTAAATTACTTGAGGTTGAGATACTTGGAACTCGAAACCTTCACGACGCATGGTTTCGATTAAGATACCCAGGTGTAATTCACCCCGACCGGAAACCAGGAATTTATCTGGTGAATCAGTTTCTTCAACACGCAACGCCACGTTGGTTTCTAACTCGCGGAATAAGCGATCGCGAATTTGTCGAGAAGTCACCAACTTACCTTCTTGACCGGCAAAAGGTGAATCATTCACCCAGAAGGTCATTTGTAAAGTTGGTTCATCTACCTTAATTAACGGTAAAGCGAGTGGTTCGTTGGGGTCTGTAATTGTTTCCCCAATGTAAGCATCAGCAAAACCAGCCACAGCGACAATATAACCTGCGGTGGCTTCTTCCATTTCCACCCGCTTCAAGCCTTCAAATCCTAGCAACTTGCTAATTTTACCTTTGACAATGCTGCCATTTTCTGTTACCAAAGCGGCTTGCTGTCCGGTACGGATAGTACCATTGTGGATTTTACCAATCACAATCCGTCCTAAATATTCAGAATAATCTAGGGTGGTAACTTGCAATTGCAGAGGCTTGTTGGGATCTCCCACTGGTGCAGGAACATGGCGGAGAATTGCATCAAATAGGGGCTGCATATCTACCCCTTCTGCTTCCAAAGTTTCTTTAGCGAAACCAGCCATACCGGAAGCAAACAGATACTTAAAGTCGCACTGGTCTTCATCTGCTCCTAATTCCAAGAACAGATCCAAGACTTTATCAACAGCAACGTGGGGGTCAGCTTGGCCACGGTCGATTTTGTTAATCACTACGATAGGACGCAGACCTTTTTCCAACGCTTTTTTCAACACAAAGCGGGTTTGGGGCATAGGGCCTTCGTTCGCATCGACAATCAGCAGACAACCATCGACCATGCCGAGTACCCGTTCTACTTCACCGCCGAAGTCAGCGTGTCCAGGGGTATCAACAATATTGATTAGGGTATCTTTGTAGCGAACCGCTGTATTTTTAGAAAGAATCGTAATCCCTCGTTCCCTCTCCAAAGCGTTGGAGTCCATGACACAATCCGGAACGTCTTCGCCTTCGCGGAAAATGCCGGACTGTTTGAGGAGAGCATCAACCAAGGTGGTTTTACCGTGGTCAACGTGAGCGATGATGGCGACGTTACGAATTGGGAGCGTCATAGAGGCTGGGGGTGAACTTTAGTGTTTTAAGATTAAGAAGCTAAATGTTTGGCTGTTGTAACAGAATCGGGGATGATTTGCCAATTCTGTAACGAACCTTTAATAATTCTAGCGCAATTGTCACAATTATTGTTGTTTTGACAATAACTGGCAAGAGCATTTCTTGGGTTTAGGGCTGTTTGTTCGGGTTGTCAACTATATTGATAGGGAATTTGTAGTAAATATGTACTAAAATCCAAGCTTAAACTATAATAAGATATGTGGTGTTGTTAAAAATTCTTCAGATAGTCAGTTTATGCGAGTTTGATTATGATTGATTGTCTAACTGTAGCTCGCTACTTCATTATGAAAGCTTACGCGGATGGTATAGAAGCAGAAATGACAAACATGAAAGCTCAAAAACTTCTATACTATGCTCAAAGTTTGCATTTAGCAATGTATGATCAGCCATTATTTGTAGAAGAAATACAGGCATGGCGTTATGGTCCAGTCTGTCCACCTGCTTATAGATTTTATAGCGAATTTGAAGCTAAACAATTACCCATTCCTAGTCAAGAATCATTATTAGAAATATCTGAAGATCAGAAACAACTTCTAGGAGAAGTATGGGAATATTTTTGTGGCTATCATGCTTATCGTTTAAGTGATATGACTCACTTAGAATTTCCTTGGAAGAAAGCACGCAAAGGGTTACTTCCTGAAGCCGCATCAACTACAGTAATTCTACGAGAAGATTTAAAAGCATTAGGATATGAGAAATTAGAACAGATAGAACGTGATCATCCAGGCTATCAAATTGTTATGCGACAAGTTTTAAAAGACGCTTGTAATTCAGAATCATCAACTCGTATTCATAAAGGAGAAGTGCGTGACTGGCTTAACTCCCTTCTCGATTGAAAAATCTGATAATTTTCAGCGTTCTTTCAAAAAACTTGCGAAAGCTTATAGGTCTGACTTTGTAGAATGTGTTGCACAAGTTTTAGAAGATTTAATTGAAAATCAATATCCCATAAATTCCCGCAATGAACCTTTACCTGGAAAGATTGAATTACCCGAAGGATGGTCATTTCACAAAATCGAGTTTAAGGTATCCAAAGGTGCATCTGGACAAATTAGATAAATGTATTTAGTCAATACAACTGATTCTGTAATTAAGCTGGTATGGATTTATAGCCACGAACAATTTGCAAAACGCCCTGCTGACGCAGATTTAAAGAGCATTCTTAAAGAAATTCTAGACTGTTAGTAACAGTGTTTGTATAATTTTTATCCAAGCATTATATTTTCAATTACGGCAAATCTTGTGTCAAAATTAACTTGTAGGTTGTTTATAAGCTGATTTAACATGGCTTGGTTATCAGGACAGCAATTACAAAATGGTAAATATACCATTGAAAAAGAATTAGGTGAAGGTGGTTTTGGGATCACATATCTTGCTAAAGATAATAATGGAAATTTCGTTGTTATCAAAACTTTGAATAATACAGTTCAAAAGCGTTATGATTTTGCTAAATTTCAACAAGACTTTCTCAATGAAGCAATTAAATTAGCTAAATGTAGTCATCCCCATATTGTCCAAATATACGAAGTTATTTATGAAAATGATCTTTGGTGTATGGTGATGGAATATATTGATGGGGAAGATTTAGGAAGTTTAGTTGAAAATCAAGGTGTTTTAACTGAAGATGTAGCATTAAAATACATTCAGCAAATAGGAGAAGCGTTAACTGTTGTTCATAATAATGGCTTATTGCATCGAGATATTAAACCACAAAATATCATGTTGCGTTCTGGTAAATCAGAAGCTGTGTTAATTGATTTTGGCATTGCGAGAGAATTTACACCGAATTTAACTAAAACCCATACGAAAATATTATCTGATGGTTTTGCACCAATTGAACAATATGATGCAAGAGCAAAACGGGGAGCATTTACAGATGTTTATGCTTTAGCTGCAACTTTGTATTCTTTGTTAACTGGAGAATTACCAACTATAGCACCAATGAGAGCAATTGGTACAGAATTAGAAGAAGCGAAAAAGATAAATTCTCATATTAGTGATAAAGTGAATCAGGCGATAATTAAAGGAATGGAAATAAAGCCTGAAAATCGTCCTCAGTCAATAAATGAGTGGTTATCTCTTTTAAATATCGAAAAAATTAGCAATATTGCTATTATACCAGCCAAACCAATTATAGAAGATCAGATTATACGTGAATTTAAAACTCATGTTGATTATAAAAGTTCTAAAGCAGGATTGCTAATTCATCATAAAGAAAGTAGCTCAGACCTAGCATTGCATTATCATATAACTATCTCTGATACCCATGCTTTTAACTTTGGTGGAAATGGATTTGCTGTATTCCGAATTCCGACAGTATCATATAGCGTAGAATCAGTGACATTATTGCCTAAAAAAGAAGTCCTTGATAGATGTTTAATAGCTTATGAATTATTCAAAACTTGGGATTATGGATTATTAGGTTGGAACTGTGAACACTTTGCTAGATTAGTAACAACAGGAGAAGCGATTAGTTATCAAGTGAAAGAGTCTATTTTAGCATTTTTCAATAACAATGGTTATCATCCATTAGCAAAAGAAATGATGGACAAAGCTTGTCAGAGTGCAAAATACTAGTTTTAGTTCAAAGCACTAACATCTTTCTTTCTCTTCCTTCGCGTCCTATCCCTACGGGACACTATGGCTAACGCCACGCTCCGCGAACGTGAACGCGCGTATCCCTACGGTCCCGTAAGGGATACGCGGTTCATTTATTATTAACCTCAACACCAAACCAAAAGATTAAAATTAACCATCAATGCTATCAGAACGCTTTACCCAAGCCCTAACCTACGCACACGAACTCCACGCTAAACAAGTGAGAAAAGGTTCAGGAGTTCCCTATATTGCCCATTTATTAGGAGTAGCCAGCATAGCCTTAGAATATGGTGCAAACGAAGATGAAGCGATCGCAGCCTTATTACATGATGCCATAGAAGACCAAGGCGGAACAGCCACCAGAGCAGAAATTCGTCGTCGTTTTGGGGATAATGTCACAGCCATTGTTGATGGTTGTACAGACGCAGACACCATACCCAAACCCCCTTGGAAGCAACGTAAAGAAACATACATTGCCCATATTGCCACCGCTTCCCCCTCAGTGTTACTGGTTTCTACATCCGATAAACTTTATAATGCTCAATCAATTCTTAAAGACTATCGAGTTTTAGGTGAATCGCTTTGGGAACGGTTTCAAGGTGGAAGACAAGGCACACTTTGGTATTATCGCGCGTTAGTGGATGCCTTTAAGCAGACCAAAACGACTTCCTTGGTGGAAGAATTAGAACGAGTAGTGACAGAGTTAGAAATTTTAGCAGCATATAAAAAATGAAGGATAAAAATTAGAACATTTCATCCTTCATATTTACTCCTTAAAGAGGATGTTTTTTGTAGATTAGCGAAATAAACTACTTAATGAGCTATCTTCGTGAATTCGCCAGATGGCTTCTCCAAGCAGATTCGCAACTGAAAGCACTACAAGTTGCGGAAAACGATTGTTTTCTGGGATGGGAATGGTATTGGTGACTATCACTTCTTCAAACAACCCACTTGACAACCGCTCAATTGCAGGTGGAGAGAATACTGCATGGGTAGCACAGGCATATACCTGACTTGCACCTTCAGCCCGCAGCAACCTAGCTCCTTCGGCAATTGTGCCACCTGTATCAATCATGTCATCTACCAACACGGCTGTTTTGCCTTTGACATCACCGATGACGTTCAAAACTTCAGCCACATTGTGAGCCTGACGACGTTTGTCAATAATTGCCAATGGTGCATCATTCAGCTTTTTAGCAAATGCCCTGGCCCGTGCTACACCACCTACATCAGGGGAAACAACGACAATGTCCTGTAGTCCTTTCCTCGCTAAATAATCTAGTAAAACGGGGGAACCGTAAACATGATCAAAAGGAATATCAAAATAGCCCTGAATTTGCGCTGCGTGCAAATCCATGGCCAGAATACGGTTAGCACCTGCTTCAGTGATTAAGTTAGCAACTAGCTTGGCAGTGATTGATTCTCGTCCGGCGGTTTTGCGGTCGGCACGAGCATAACCATAGTATGGAAGTACTGCTGTGATCTGTCGTGCGGAAGCCCGACGACAAGCATCAATCATAATCAGTAATTCCATCAAGTGGTCGTTAACCGGTTGACAGCTTGGCTGGACTAAATAGACATCACAACCGCGAATCGATTCTTGGATTTGAACATAAAGTTCACCGTCCGCAAATCTTTTGCGAATCATTGGTCCCAATTCCATTCCCAGGTAACGAGAAACTTCTTGAGATAGTTGTAAATTGGCAGACCCAGAAAACAGACGCAGACGATGATTTTCAGTCATTCCTGTTGCGGCTGGTTCCATTTTTAAAGTTGCGGAAGTAAGCACAGCAGATCCTCGATGTGCATTCATGGCGATATTATCATCAGAAATTTAGCAGATTTAACCGACATAAGACTAAACAAAACATTTGTAAGTTTTGTTGAAGCTTTCATACAAAGAAAGCAATATTTCTCCATAGAATTACATTCACTAATTTTCTAGTTCTTCTGGGAAAAGCACCACTGAGGATTTTACTGATCTCTATTCTTGCCAATAGCTTCAGAGTTCCAAGTTTTTTCGGGAGGAGAGAGACCGCCCAATATTTGAAAATTTGGTATGGTAGATTACTTATTCTACCTGCTTCTTTTATAACTGAGAAAAAAAATTATTTACAGAATATAAAATCATATTTAAATTTGCTCTCCGGCAGTAGAACTCCTTTGAGTAAGAATCGAGGTTGCAATTGACTATCTTATGATACTAGCGCCAAATTTATAAATTTTGAGAATTTGTATTGAGAGATGATATGACAGCGCTGATTCTCAAGCTATCACAGATGTGGCCTGTGGCGCGGGTAAGAGTCTGGCTGAGGTTGCTGATATTTCTTAAGGCACAGTACCCTAAATAAGAGCGTCCCCTATTTTCGACGCATCCTGACAGAGGATGTTTCTGAATGTTGATTGTAGTTCAGATAATTGCAGACTCCTGAAGAAAAAATTTCTCACAAATCAAATTAGGATTGCTATAGCTCAGTTGCTTTTAAATTCAATATATTCATATATCGATCATGCAAGCACCCATTACAGTTGGTACTATCCTGCAAAATCGTTACCGGATAATTCACGTCCTTGGACAGGGGGGATTTGGTAGAACCTATCTTGCAGAAGACCACAGGCGTTTTAACGAACTGTGCGCGATTAAGGAATTAATGCTCACGGCTACAGGCGTTTACGCAGGAAAGAAAGCGCAGGAACTGTTTCAGCGAGAAGCAGCGACCCTATATCAAATCGAGCATCCTCAAATCCCCAAGTTTAGGGAAAAATTTGAACAAGACCAACGCTTTTTTTTGGTACAGGATTACGTTTCAGGTAAAACTTACCAAATGCTGTTAGCTGAACGCCAAGCTGTAGGTCAAACTTTCACAGAGGCAGAAGTGTTAGAGTTACTACAGGCTTTGTTGCCAGTGTTAGAGCATCTGCACGGTTTGGGAATTATTCACCGAGATATATCGCCTGATAATTTGATTTTACGGGATAGTGACACCAAACCTGTATTAATTGATTTTGGGGTAGTGAAAGAACTAGCAACGCTACACTCCCCAACTAAGACTCCAGCGACTACTGTGGGTAAATTAGGCTATTCTCCTAGTGAGCAAATGCAATCAGGACGAGCTTATCCGAGTAGTGACCTGTATGCACTGGCGGTGACGGCGATAGTTTTACTGACTGGGAAAGAACCAGCAGATTTATTTGACGAAACACAATTAACTTGGAATTGGCAGCAGTGGGTACAAGTTCAGCCGGGATTTGCTGAGGTTTTGCAACGAATGTTGAGTTATATTCCAGGCGATCGCTATCAAAGTGCGGCGGAAGTACGATCAGCATTGCAATCCCTAAATCAGCCCCATATCCCTCAGCCCAATTTATCCTATGTGCAGACTGTCGCTGTTGGTCGTCGTCCTGACCCCATCCTACCACCATCCAAGAAACCTGAGCCTGTAATTTCACCTAAGCAAACTAGTTCTATCTTAGATAGTCCATTGGCAATTGGGGCTATCGGTAGTGCTGTAGTTATTTTAGCGGGATTCGGTTCCTGGGCAGTGGTAAATTCCTTCCGCAATCAGTCTAAGACACCACCAGAAGCAATCAAAACGCCACAAGATTTTCCTTCCCCGGTGATTACTGGTGGTACAATTTTTGCACCTACACCTACACCTACCATTACTAAACCTGTTGTATTGAATAAGCGTCTCCAATTAGACCCATCTAATCCAGCTAAAGTAGAAGATTCTATCCAAGAAAATCAAATTCTTAAGTATAGTTTTGTGGGTAAGGCTGGGCAAATATTAAGTGTTACTGTTGATCAAGCAAATAGCATTGTGCTATCTGTATTAGCTCCCAATGGTCAACCCCTTAATAATCTATCTCAAGAAGTATTGCAGAATAATGGTAGATATACTATCCAGTTAAGTCTGGCTGAGGGAGTTACTTTCAGTGACTATACTTTGATTGTTGCTTTAGAAAACGCCATTAATCCTACACCAACGCCTACAGAAACTCCCACACCCACAGAAACTCCCACACCCACAGAAACTCCCACACCCACAGAAACTCCCACACCCACAGAAACTCCCACACCCACGGAAACTCCCACACCCACGGAAACTCCCACACCCACGGAAACTCCCACTACTGATACAGGCGAAAATAATCCACTACCTGAAACAACACCAACACCTGGATTTTAGGCTAAATTATGGATAGTCCCGGCATTAAATGAAGAAAAGACACTCTTACGCAGAAAGCGTTTCTGGTTGGAAATTCCACCTGAAACCTGTGCAACTAAAAGAGAGATGCAGTCAGGGTTTTATAGCCCTCTCCCCGTATCCGTCTTTAAGTTGCATAATCCCTAGCCTTAGAAAGACGCTCTTATGCTCCAGAAGGGGAGACACGGGGATGCTATTTGAATGATTATTAGCTTACCGTTTCACTTGAAAATTGATACAAATAATGGACAGACGTGTAGACGCTCTTGCGCGGAAGGAGATTCATTTGTAGCTTTAATTAAATTAAGTGAATTGATGTCAAAGGTTCTTTTTGGAAAAATTGCCACGGATAAATGTCAATTATAAACAGTAATTATTCGCAAAAAAATTGTTAAACACACTACTTATTACAGGAACTGATACTGAGGCTGGTAAAACTGTTTTGACAACAGCCCTAGCAGCTTATTTTCAGAAATATTACCCCCACCGCAGCTTGGGGATCATGAAACCGATTCAATCGGGGGAGGGAGACAGAGAACTATATCAAAGTCTGTTTACACTAGAACAGTCTCCAGAAGAAATTACTCCTTTGTATTTTAAAGCACCTTTAGCCCCACCCATCGCGGCGGCTAAGGAAAATCGCTTTGTTGATTTAGGAACGGTTTGGAAGGCTTTGCTAGATTTACAAAAGCGGCGGGATTTTGTGTTGGTTGAAGCTTTAGGTGGTTTAGGTTCACCGGTTACTGATGAATTGACAGTAGCTGATTTAGCGGGTGAATGGCGATTACCAACGCTGTTGGTTGTACCTGTGAGATTGGGAGCGATCGCACAAGCTGTGGCTAATGTAGCATTAGCTAGAGAAAAAAAGATTAATTTACAAGGCATTGTCCTTAATTGTACACAATCCCGAACTGAAGCAGAAATTGCTGACTTAACACCACCCGATTTAATTCGCTCATTTACATATATACCTGTTTTGGGTTGTTTACCCTATTTAGAGAATCCCACTGATTTGGATCAACTCGCTCAAATTGCATCTAATTTAGATTGGGAAACTTTGGGGTTGTAGAAAGATATTTCCCAATCACTAATCACCCATTACCAATTAGCAATTATGGTTTCTACCTTTCCTAATTCATCCACTGTAAATTTAACGAATGTGCGGTTAGAAATTCGCTCATTACAACCGCAATTGGTAGAATGGCGAAGACGCATACATCAAAAGCCAGAGTTAGGTTTTCAAGAAAAACTCACGGCTGAATTTATTTCCCAAAAGCTGCAAAGTTGGGGAATTGAACATCAAACCGAGATTGCGGAAACAGGCATTGTTGCGATTATCAAAGGTGAAAAATCTGGGACTGGTAAAGTTTTAGCGATTCGTGCTGATATGGATGCTTTACCAATTCTAGAAGCGAATGAAGTTCCCTATTGTTCCCAGCATGATGGGGTGATGCACGCTTGTGGACATGACGGACATACAGCGATCGCTCTAGGAACAGCATACTACCTCCACCACCATCGTCAAGACTTCTCAGGAACCGTAAAAATTATCTTCCAACCCGCAGAAGAAGGGCCAGGTGGTGCAAAACCGATGATAGAAGCAGGGGTACTCAAAAATCCTGATGTTGATGCCATTATCGGTTTACATCTATGGAATAATTTACCCTTGGGGACAGTGGGAGTCCGTGCAGGTGCATTAATGGCAGCTGTCGAATTATTTCGTTGCACCATTTTCGGCAAAGGTGGACATGGTGCAATACCTCAACAAACCATTGATTCTATTGTAGTAGCTGCCCAAATAGTCAACGCCTTGCAAGCGATTGTCTCACGCAATGTTAACCCCATTGATTCAGCGGTAGTGACAATTGGGGAACTTCATGCCGGTACGGCTGTAAATGTGATTGCAGATACTGCCAGAATGGGTGGTACTGTCAGATATTTTAATCCTGATTTAGCAGACTTTTTTAAACACAGAATTGAGCAGATTATTTTAGGAATTTGCCAAAGTCATAGCGCAAGTTATGAATTTGATTATATCCATCTTTATCCACCTGTAATTAATCATCCACAAATAGCAGAATTAGTCCGTTCTGTAGCCGCAGAAGTCATAGAAACTCCTCTTGGTATTGTTCCCGAATGCCAAACTATGGGTGGTGAAGATATGTCATTTTTCCTCCAAGAAGTTCCTGGTTGTTATTTCTTTTTAGGTTCTGCAAATGCAGAGAAAAAATTAAATTATCCTCATCATCATCCCCGGTTTGATTTTGATGAAACAGCTTTAGTCATGGGTGTGGAGATGTTTGTCAGATGTGTGGAAAGGTTTTTTAGTTAATTACAAAAAAAGGGAACAGGGAACAGGGAACAGATAAGAAACTTTAGTTGCTGAGTTTAAAGCTCATTCAAAAAACAGTGTCATTATTTCAATCTCATGTTTTTAAACATGAGTTTTTTCTGTTAAGAGTTGCCCGTTAAGAGTTCCCTCTGAATATTAATATTTGTATTTTATTTACTTTTTGCTGAACATGATATAGCAACGGACAAGGCGTTTAGGACATCAACCAATGCTAAAACTTAGACAATAAAAGGCTTCTAGCACTGTCACCTGCTATATCACCCGCTACACGGAGTTAGCAGCTAACAGAAATATCTGCTATTTTCTGACATAAATAATTTTGTAAGTCCTAATTATCTGCGCCTAAGCATTCCCAAGGTGTTATCTGCCGCAAACACCACACAAAGGAAATTTATGCGCTATCGTCCCTATGGAAGAAAAGACAAATATTCTCTTATCGCTGCTGTTAAATTTGTCAGCTTTACGTTTTTTTTTGGAACTTTAATCTGTGGTGGTTTCTATACAGGTTCTTTCATGATCTCTTATGTTACATCCAGCTTAAACACTATTCACCCTACCTCAATTCCTGGTATTAAACAAGACAAATGTCTGTCTACTGGGAAAGTTTGGCGTGATGATAAATGTTGGGATTATCAACATAATCCTACATTTTGATTACTATGCCTCTCTTTTTGTCGGAGAGAGGTTTTTTGGTAAATAAAAGGTTATGAATATTTAAATATCATCTCAGAACGTCAGGGATATAGAAATAATATTTGATTCTAAGAGGTTGTTTGAAAACTTTTTCGTGTTGGATCTGACACCCGCTGATCCCCCTAAATCCCCCTTTCTAAGGGGGACTTTGAAGAATTTAGCCCCCCTTTCTAAGGGGGGTAGGGGGGATCCTGACAAGGGTAGGTTTTTAATATTATCTGTTAAGGCAGGACTAGGAAGACAAGGAGGGAAAGTAGACAAGGAAGATTTTCTCCGCACAATGGTCTTTTTGTTACCAATAAAATATGATTTTGTACGTGTTTCCTCCCTTGTCCACTGTCCTTCCTTGTCCCCCAAGTCTTGCCCTCACGACAATGTAAAATACCTACCCTTGTGAGTAGGGGGGATCTCGATTAATTCTGATACTTTTCAAACATCCTCTAAGGTGGGCAATGCCCACCCTACGGGACTTAAAATTTTTTAGATATCATTGATGATTGCAATCTGATTACCAGGAAGATAAAAAATTCCAACCCTCTTGTTGTGGATTATCTTCTTCGGGCGCTTTTGATTTTAAATCGTCCTGAATCAATTTATCATATTCACCAGAATCAACCCATTTTAATAATTCCCCAGTTCGCATCACTATCCAAGAAAGTCTATGTTCTGTATAGCTCAATATCTTTGTCACATTATCCAAGCTATCAAAGCTATGAGTTCCAAATTCACGGGACTGAATGATAAAATCTTCAATGACATCATCCGTCAAGTATTCATTGGGTAAACCGGCAAGTTTCATCAGTGCAGTTGTGGCGATATTAATATCTTGACACGCTAATAAACCAGCGCGATCAGCAGTTAACTTGGCCATCATCACCCAATTATATAAAGCTAGTTCGACTCCACTGGCAACTAAGCCACCAATCCCCAATGTAGTGCTACTCAATAAATTTTTTAAAATTGGCATCACAATTGCCATTTGATAATATATCATATGTTGACTCTTAATCCGAGCAACTTCGTATCCTAAAACATAAAGTAATTCATCCGCATTTAACCATTCCATTGCCTCTAAATTAATGCCAATCAAGGGTTTTTCTACGCCAATAACGTAAGTTTGAATGTAACCTGTACCTCGAAACAGATACAAGTCAGGCAATGAAGAAACATCAAGAATTTGGCAAGTTTCTACCAATGCTGCATATAATTTAGGAAAATTACGATTTGTGACTCTAATTTCACTGCCAAGGCTTTGTAATCTCAGTAAACGATCAATACTATATTCGTTAATTTTTTTGAGTAGGGGAGAAATTCCCGGCATTTTTTGTAAAGAAGCTAAAGCTTGCCGGTCAAAGGGGTGTTCGTAGGTTTCTGAATTAAGTCCAGTTAAAATTTTTCTGGTCAAGGGATATTTGCCTCATTTGGTTATGTGGGCGAGTACCAAACTTATTAAACTATCTAAAATGCGATCGCGTGACAATGGCATCATTTCTTTACCATATAGTATTTCCTGCACCATCACACAAGTTAGTAAACTGAGTATTCCTATGAGACTAGCCTTAAAAACAATTATCATGACTCTATGACCAATCATTCTTTAATGGTACAGAGCAAGGGAATTTATTTATCCGTGGGGTCAATCCAAAATTCAAAATCCTGTTAGAGGATGACGAACCCGCATTTTGATCAAATACCTATTTAATTACTCAAAGGCTTTGAAATATAACTATGAAACGTCTAGTCATTTGTTGTGATGGAACTTGGCAACAGTTAACGAGTTCTTACCCAAGCAATGTGGTTAAGCTGGCTCAATCTGTGAAACCGATTGCCAGTGACGGGGTTGCACAAATCGTTTTCTATGACGCAGGCATTGGCACCGAAACGCTCAAAATTTTAGGCGGAGCTACCGGATTAGGAATCGATAGAAATATAGAAGATGGCTACCGATTTCTTAGCCTCAACTATGTTCCTGGTGACGAAATTTATCTATTCGGTTTCAGTCGCGGTGCTTACACAGTTAGGAGTCTAGCGGGGATGATCTATTGCTCCGGTCTCCTAGAGCGTCCCCATGTCACAAAAGCACATGAAGCTTACGAGCTTTATCGTAACCGGGGTATTAAACCCAAAGATAGAGTAGCAACAAAATACCGTGAAATTTATGGCGATCGCGTCCCTATCACCTTGCTTGGTTGTTTTGACACCGTTGGCGCTCTTGGTATTCCTGGGATACCCGCTTTCCGAAGGTTTAGCAACCAGCTAAATCAGCGGTACAGATTCCATGACACCACGTTAAACAAATTTATTGGTAATGCATTGCACGCAGTGGCCATCGACGAAATCCGCGAAATCTTTGATGTCACTCCCATGAAAAAACATCCTGAGGCTGAAAACCAGCGGGTAATTCAAAAGTGGTTTCCAGGAGAACACGGTTGTGTTGGTGGTGGAACGGAAGAACACAGTGGATTATCAGATACTGCCTTACAGTGGATGATTGATTCCATCGAGAATCTAGGATTGGGGCTTGACCTCGATCCAAGTGTGATTCCCACAGGTATTAACCCCAATTATGAATGTGACTTTAAGAACAATGTTGGATTCTTTAAATTAGCAGGAATCAAGCTTCGTGAGGTCAGCGATGTGATTGAAGATATTCATGAAAGCGCAATCAACCGTCTGCAAAAGCGCAAGGACTATCGACCCAAGAATCTACAAAAGATTATCTCCAAACTAGATTAAGTTGAATGAACTTAGGTTAAGTAAATCAGAGAATTCAGTGTAAATTGAATACGTCAGTTTTAAAAAAAGGTAAAAATAATTATGACTGCAACAAGAGACACATCTAAAGACGGGTTGAATAACAAGCTTCAGACATTTGTTTTAACCAACTTTAAAGGCATTTGGCAACTTGTTCAAAGCAATGAATTTCTAAAACGTAAAGTTAACAAAGCTCTAATCAATAGTCTCATCTACAAAATTCCTACTCGTCCTAATCCCTACAGTACGATGACCTTAGATGAGCATATTCCTGGTACTAACATTCCTAAAAAAACCGATGCTTATACTTCCTGGGAATCGCTCAATGATCGCACTTATACAGGAAGACATCTACCACCCGATCCAAAGTTAAACTCTGAAGGTAATTTACCTAAAGTTGAAGACTTGGCTGTTTTGTTCCGTAAAAGAGATGGTAAAACAATTTATTCTAACAAATCAACTATGCTGTTTCCCTATTGGGTGCAGTGGTTTACTGATAGTTTTCTCCGTCTTGATCACCACAACAAATTAAAAAATACTTCCAACCATGAAATTGATTTGTGTAATGTTTATGGTTTAACCAGAAAACAAACACATCTTTTAAGAAGTTTTCAAGGAGGTAAATTTAAAACTCAAAAACTTAAACGCCAAGATGGTGTGGAAGAAGATTATCCCTTATTTTATTATGCTGATGCAGAACAAGGTATAGTTGACCCTCAATTTGAGGGACTTTATGAACCAATCAATGATGAGAAAAGACAGCCCCCAGATAAAAAACAATATATGTTTGCGATGGGAGTAGAACGAGCCAATGTGCAAATTGGCTACGTCATGCTCAATACTCTATGTATCCGGGAACATAATCGTCTTTGTGATGTATTAGCCAGCAATTATCCAGATTGGGATGATGAACGCCTCTTCCAAACTTCGAGAAATATTCTCATGGCGATGATTCTTAAAATCATTATGGAAGAGTACATTAATCACATCACTCCTTATCACTTTAAGTTGTTTGCTGATCCTGAAGCTTTTACTAAAGAAAGTTGGTATCGTACCAATTGGATGGCAATTGAGTTTGACTTTGTTTATCGCTGGCATAGTGCAATTCCAGAAACCTTTAACTACAACGGCAAACCAACCCATATTGCTACCACTCTCTGGAACAATAAGCTGTTTATTGACAAAGGTTTAGGGGCATTAATGGAAGAAACTTGTTCCCAACCAGGGACAAAAATTGGTTTATTCAACACCCCTGATATATTGGTTGAGTTAACAGAGTTACCCTCAATCAAACTAGGACGACAACTGCAATTAGCAAGCTACAACGATTATCGCCAAATGTGTGGTTTCCCCAGAGTGACTAGATTTGAGCAAATTACCAGCGATGAATTTGCTCAAAAGAAACTCAAAGAATTATATGGTCATGTTGATAAGATTGAGTTCTTTGTGGGACTTTACGCCGAGGATGGGCGAAAAAATTCAACTATCCCTTCCCTCGTAGCCCGCTTAATTGGGATTGATGCCTTTTCTCAGGCGCTAACTAATCCGATACTATCACCCAATATTTTCAATAAAGAGACTTTCTCTCCTGTGGGTTGGGATATTATTCAAAATACCAAGACCGTCTCAGATTTAGTTAATCGTAACGTTCCTCCATCAGCCAAAAAGTACAAAGTTA
Source organism: Anabaena lutea FACHB-196 (assembly GCF_014698305.1). Classification (GTDB taxonomy): domain Bacteria; phylum Cyanobacteriota; class Cyanobacteriia; order Cyanobacteriales; family Nostocaceae; genus Anabaena; species Anabaena lutea. The sequence continues at coordinate 69,460 of NZ_JACJST010000014.1, forward strand.
CTTTTGACCTTTAAGAAGATATTCCCGGCTTTTAATGCGATCGCTTGTTTGCAAGAGCGATCGCCACAATTATGACATCTACTGGTGAAAACATGAAACTATTTACTGAATACCCAGAAAAAGACGAACTCAAATATTACGATCTCATGAGAGAGCTAGTCAAAAAGAACATGGACAACCTCTACGGAGGTGAAAAGAAAAAAATTGCCAAGAGAGATACTCACTCAAAAACCCACGCGGCTGTTCAAGGTACTCTAGAAATCTTTGACTTTGATGAAGCAGCAATTAAGCAAGAATTGAGCAAACACGCCTCATTAACTGAAGCTCAACTGCAAGCAATTTCCCTAAAACAAGGTTTATTTGCCCAACCGAAACAATATCCAGTTTGGCTACGATTTGCAAGTGGTGCGTTCTCAGTCAAGGGTGATTATGAAGGCGATACGCGCTCTATGGCCGTCAAAGTAATAGGGGTAGAAGGAGAACGACTACCACAAAGTCACGAGTTAAAAACCCAAGATATTATTGTCCACAATACCGAACTCTTTTTTGTAAGAACCATTAAAGACTTCTACGGCTTTTTCTTGGCGATTTATCGAGCAGGACTGTTTCCACTTTTTAAGCTGTTAGTGCTTTTATGGCTAAACTTACATCCCTACGAATTCAATCTTTTAAAAACTAGTTTCAAACGGTTTCCCAAGACTTTGCTGATAGAACGCTATTGGAGTGCTTCGGCGTATTCCATAGGACTCAAATCTGATTTTGATCCATCCCAACCAGGTCGAGTTCCTGTGGAATATCCAGTTGTGATTAAATATGCATTTACTCCAGTTTCCAGTCAACCACCTCATCAACAACTTCCTCTAGAGTCCAGACCAGAAAGTGAACTAAGAAAAGCCAAAGCTTTAGGTTCAGAGGATAACTACTACCGAGAGGATATCATTCAAGCTTTAGCAAAGCCTGATGCTGAGTATACTTGGGATTTTCAAATCCAATTTCAAACTAAACCAGAAATGTCTATTGACGATACCACCATTCCTTGGAATGAAGAAGAATCACCCTTCTTTACAGTTGGTCGTCTGACAGTTAAGCATCAGAAAGTTGATTCTCCCCTAGAAAATGACTTTGGGGAAAATCTCAGTTTTTCTCCAGGAAATGGTCTAGCAGTGCATCGTCCTATCGGTGCGATTAATCGGTTACGCAGCATTGTTTATCCTATTGTTGCTGAGTCCCGTCATAGTAAACGAGGAGTCAAATACCAAGAACCCACTGTCTGATTTTTCTCAGCAATTCAAGAACCGAAGAAATAGCAATTTTATCTAAAATTGTACAGAATGATGAAATCCATGAATTCAGTAGTTAAGTGATTGAATATAGTGGTTTTCATATCTCTGTAGGGGCGGGGTTTCCCCGCCCTCAAACTGGCTCGAACTGGCTTAAATATTCGCCTGCTGTCGTTGATAAAGTGACCAATACAAACCCTTTTGTTTTAATAACTCCGCGTGTGTACCCTGTTCCGCAATTACACCTTTTTCCATTACTAATATTAAATCAGCACGTTTTAACGGTGCGAAACGGTGAGCAATTAAAAACACAGTGCGGTTAGCAGAAACTTTTTGCAGGTTTTGTAATACTTGCTGTTCGGTTTCACTATCTAAAGCGCTAGTAGCTTCATCTAAAATCAAAATTGGCGCAGCAGAAAGAAACAACCGCGCTAAGGCTATACGTTGTCTTTGTCCACCAGATAAAGCAGTACCTCTTTCACCAACATTATTTTCGTAACCATAAGGTAATTGACTGATGAAATCATGGGCTACGGCTAATCTCGCAGCTTCTACAACTTGTTCAGCAGTAATATCTGGATTTCCTAAACTGATGTTTTCCAAGATAGAACCATTAAATAAAAAGTCTTCTTGGAGAACTACGCCGATTTGTTGTCGCAAAGATGCTAAATCAGCACTTTTGATATCAAACCCATCAATGAGGATGCGTCCTGATTCAATTTGATAAAGGCGTTGCAAAATTTTGGAAAGGGTACTTTTTCCAGAACCGCTACGTCCGACAATTCCCACAAATTGTCCAGGTTCGACATTAAAAGAAATTCCTTTTAATACAGGTTCTGTATTGGGATTGTAGCGGAAAAATACTTGCTCAAAACTAACTTCACCTTTAAGTGGTGGTAACACTAAACCTGTTCCCGCTTCGGTTTCTGGGGCGGCGTTGAGAATATCGCCAATGCGGTCTACAGATAGTAGCACTTGTTGGAGATTTTGCCACAATTGCACTAGGCGTAAAAGTGGTCCTGTAACTCTCCCTGATAACATTTGAAAGGCGATTAATTGACCAACTGTGAGTTGATGATCAATTACTAATTTTGCCCCAAACCAAAGTATTAGCAATGTAGAAAAATTAGTGAGAAAGTCACCAATATTACTGCTAATATTAGATGTTGTGGAAGCTTTAAAACTGGTGCGAATAAAGCGAGCAAATAAGCCTTCCCAACGTTCTCTAGCTACTGGTTCTGCGGCGTGGGCTTTGACTGAATGTATACCTGTGACTGTCTCTACTAAAAATGATTGACTGTCAGCACTGCGGTTGAAAGTTTCATTTAACCAATTCCGCAAAATCGGTGTCGCGACAATTGTCAAAGTCGCAAATAAAGGTAATACCGCTAACGCCACAAAGGTAAGGGGAATGTTGTAATAAAACATCAATCCCAAGTACACAACCGCAAAGATGCTATCAAGGATAACTGTTAAAGCTGTACCTGTCAGAAATTGGCGAATTTGTTCTAATTCCTGAACTCTAGCAATTGTATCTCCCACTCTCCTCGACTCAAAATAAGCCAAGGGTAAACGCATCAAATGGCGAAAAAGTTGAGCCGATAAACTCAAATCTAAACGCCGTGCGGTGTGGGTAAAGATGAATAGCCGCAGCATACCCAGGATAGATTCAAAGATAGCAACCAACAAAAGTGCGATCGCCATTACGTCAAGAGTGGCTAGACTCTCCTGTACCATCACTTTATCAATGATGACTTGGGTAATTAACGGTGTCGTTAACCCCAACAATTGCAAAGTAAAGGAAGCCAGCAATACTTCACCTAACAAAACTCGATATTTCCAAACTGCGGGAGTGAACCAAGAAAGGTTAAATTTTTCTTGTTTGGAAACCAGTTCTGCTTGCCATAATTTACCATCCCAACAGGATTCTACTACTGATTGGGTTAAATATTCACATTCAAAATTGAGAGGATTGGCAATAATTAAACAATTACCTTTCATCCCATAAGCTACAACCCAACTACTGATAGATTCAGATTTCCACTGCAACAAAGCCGGAAATGATAACTGTCGCAATTCATTCCAACTTACCTGCACCCGACGCAAAACTAACCCTACTTTCTCTGCTGCTTCTACAATATTTTTGGGGCGTTGTCCTCGGAGTTGACGTTGCACCCATTCCAGTTGTACAGCATTATTTAAATGTTGCGCCACCATTGTTAAACAAGCCGCACCAGTATTCCCACTCGCGACAAAAGGATAGTTAGAAATTACAGGTGTGGGAGATTGAGAGGTGGGGAGATTGAGAGGTGGGGAGATTGGGAGATTGGGAGATGAAGAAAAAGTTTCTTTATTTGCTGAACCCGCCCAAAATTCATCTATTTGAGAAGTGGAAAACTTTGTCCACAGTGCTGAATTCCAACACACAATTACCACTTCCTTACTAGCAGCTACAGCTTTACAATCAGCGAATATCTTTTGACAATCGCCAAACCAATCTCCTTTCTGTAAAATTGCTACAGGTTGGCTGATATCTTCGGTGCGTAAGCGGACTTTACCAGTAAGGATAAAAAACTGATAACCGCCTAATTCTTGTGACCAAATTTTTTCCCCAAGTTTGTACTCACGGATTTCTGACTGATTTTTTAATTGGGTTTGTTGTACATCTGTAAGCCAGGATAGTGGTGGTTGATTCCAGGGTAAAGAATCTAGCACATTTGCTTGTAAAGAGTTATTATCCAGAATTTTTAGCTCACTTGTAATTTTACTGTCAGATTTTGAATTTTCGACCCTAGCCATTTATCAAATAACTCATTTTCGAGTGATTTTTTTAGTTGAGTATCTTCTAAAGATGCGGGCAGAAATTGTTCTACTCGAAACAAACTAAAACGTCCTTCAAGTTCTATCACTCCTGTCATTTGTCCAGGATTTGCAGCATCTATAGCTGCCCGTAAAACATCGGGTAAACTCCCCCGACTAATTGGTCCCATCATGCCGTTGAAAATTCGCTCATCTGCTAATGAATACTCTTTTGCTAATTGTTCAAAACTACTTCCTTCTTCAATTTGAGTTTGTAGTTCTTCAGCTAGTTCTCGGCTATCAACCATAATCCGAGAGAGTACCACACGATCTAAATAAATCTTGTGTTCAATAAAGTGTTCTGGCAGTTTTTCTTCTGCAACTAAAGCTTTCAGTTTTTCTAATTGAAAACTAAAAATAACTGATTCATGAAATGTGGTGTAATCAGTGCCATTATTTCTTAACCAGTCTTGAAAATTTTGAGGATCAGTTAGTTGATTTTTCAGTCGAAAATCAATAATTTTTTGTTCAATTAATGCCGGACTGATATCAATATCTGTTCTGGTCTGTAGTTCTTGTTCGATGACGTATTGACGGATTACATCACTAATAAACTGATTCAGTTTACCAGAGACTTGTAAGTACTTGATTACTTGAGAAAGATCAATCTGCTCGTCATTAACAGTAAAAAATGATGAAGATTTCATGAAATAAATATGAGGAAACCACTAAGAATCTATACAACTTTTCTATTGAATAATAGATAAAACCGTAGGAAATTACGGTTCATAATGATAAAGATTCTGTGAATTAGATAGGTAAAAAATAAATAATCATAAAATTAACCCAACTTACCGAGAATTCTCTCAATAGTAAAGGTAATGATCGACATAATATTTAGTATGTTTTGAGGCAGTAAATATAAAAAAAACAGCAAATATGCTGTAAATGTTTTACTAGGTTTTAGTAACAATTCAAACAAATATATTTTTCCAAATCAAGGCGAGGCTAATAGCAGAAACCGCACCGATAAATGTGTTGATGATGTTTACGACTTCATTAGTAAGCCAAGTATATTTAGATTGCAATGTTGCACCAATGACACTTTCTAAGTTTGTAGCAATAAATGCCGCTAAGACACACCAAGCGATTCCTAAGATATCAATTAAATTAACACCCCAAGCCACAAGTGCGATCGCAACTGAGCCGACTACACCCGCTAAAGTTCCTTCTAAGCTTACCGCTCCTTCTGTACCTCTAGCTACAGGTTGCAGCGTCGTAATCAAAAAGGTACTTTTACCATAAGCTTTACCCACTTCACTCGCTGTTGTGTCCGATAGCTTAGTGCTGAAACTCGCTACATAGCCCAAACATAGTAAAAACTTCAAATCAGGTACAAGCAACACTCCCACAGCACACAGCGCCGCAATTAACGCCGAACCCCAAACATTTTCCGGGCCTCTAGCACCAGAACGTTTTTCCGCAATTCCTGCTGCTTCCTTTTGCGCCATACCAATACGCGTCACCCCAGAACCGACAATAAAATAAAACACTACCACTAGATATCCTGTCCAACCTAGCGTTCCCCAAATAATTACACCCAATAACCAAGCATGGAAGATACCCGCCGGAGTGAGCAATTTCTTGGGAATAATCGCCACTATCCCCAACAAAATCGCATTTAAACCTACACCTACTAGCCAGGGATTTAAAGACTCAATTAAAGATAACATTGGTGATAAATTGTGAGTGTTTTTAGGGTTTTTATGGTAACAAGATGATTTTATACTCATTTACCACAGATTTATCGTAATTTTACCTCTCCATTGTTATTTGTCAAATCACTTAATTTACATATAAAATATTTATAATCAGTAATTCTCAAAAGCCATGACCCAAGCCTTAGCCAAAGTTGTTACCTTCGAGGAATTTGTCGATTGGCTACCTGAAAATTCCGGGGTACGTTATGAACTACATAATGGGAATATTGTTGAAATGGCACAACCAGTAGGTGATCATGAAGAAGTTAAAGGGTTTCTGGGTGTGGAAATTCCTTTTGAAATCAAACGTCTTGGATTACCCTATGGTATCCCCAATCAAGTTATAGTTAGACCTGAAGGCAAAGATTCTGGTTATTTTCCAGATGTGTTGGTATTAAACCGGGCAAATTTAGCCAATGAACCATTATGGAAAAAACAATCAACTATCAGTTTAGGTGCATCCATACCTTTGGTAATTGAAATTGTATCAACTAACTGGCGGGATGATTATTATATAAAATATGCTGATTATGAAGAGATGGGAATTTCTGAATATTGGATTGTAGATTATGCGTCCTTGGGTGGACGTAATTTTATTGGTAATCCTAAACAACCGACAATTTGTGTTTGTAATTTGGTTGAAGGAGAATATCAGATTAGTAAGTTTCGAGAAAATGACAGGATTATTTCTCAAACTTTTCCAGAATTGAATTTAACTGCAAATCAGATTTTTCAAGCTGGAATAGTTTAGATTTGCAGTTAATATAAAGTTATTCAGATTCTTTTTTACTTTGCTGTTTTATTGCTTGTTGTACAACTTCAATGTTTAATTCTAGTGCTTCCGCAATTTGTTGTACACTTAAACCCATTTTCAAAAGACGAGGTATTGTTTCTAACTTAGTTTTTAGTTGAGTTTCTTCCTGAACTTCTTGATAAAATCGAGTTTGTCGCCATTCTGTTAATCCAAACATCGCTTCTAACTCCTGACGGCTATAGGTTGAAAACTTATAAATGAGCATCCTTTCTACTAAATTTGGTTAGAAGCAGAGTGTGAACTTCTGTAAGTTTACAATGTCTCACTGCTGAAACTTCTCACTACCTCACTATTGTTAAATTAACTGATTTCTTAGTTCTTGAGGTGAAAGCACTAAAATTGGTCATCCCTCAAATCCACTCGTATCACGAGTAACAATTGCTTCTAAGTTCCAATTAATTGCAGATGCTACTTGCACCGCATCTTCAAAGTCAGCTAATTTTAATTCTATTGCTTGCTCAAGCACTCCGCGATCTACTGCACAAACCTCCATTAATGCCAACAATTTAGTGACTGCTGTAATTGCAACTTCAGCACTTTTAGTCTGTCGCCCAACCAAGTAATGCACATCTGTCACCGTTGTTGCTGACATAAAACCTTCAATTTGTCCTGATTCAACTGCTTCCAGCAAAAATGCAGCCTCCGTTACAAAAGGTTCACGTGCTAACAAGGCATCTAATAAAACATTAGTATCAAATAGAACTTTCATTATAGATATTTTTGCACCAACCTTTCATTTAGCAAAGCTTTCACCTCTTCATCTGTAGGTGGTGGTGTGTCTGTTTTGGCAATACCAATTAAACTTGCGGCTAAACCTTTTGGTTTTGCTGCTGAATATGTTTTTGGTGGGAGCGAGCGAGTTAAGGCATTGATTAATTGTCTACGTTCTTCAACAGATAATTTCAGTGCTTGATCTTGAAGTTCATGTAACGTCATAATAATTATCTCTAAATATATAGCACTATGTCTGCTGCATCCTATGTATTTATTATAGGTAATAAAGTGGGTTTTTTATGAAAATGCGATAGCGAAGCGCACCGTAGGAATCACTTGACAATCAAGACAGTAGCTACAAGATTAGCGATCGCACTATTTTGGCTGCTCACCAGTTGTAAGCTTCGTGAATGTTAATACGCAAATTGATTTCATTAAGAAGGCCACACTTCTAAAATCCCTCTGATTCAAAGGATGTCCTTTCTTCTTAGAACTTTTCTGGGAAAAATGCGATAAGTTACCACGAATTTGCACAATGAGTTCAATTAGCCCATCAACTGTGAAGTCTTTTTTTTCCATTTTCAGAAATTCTTTTAATTCTTCCCAGTTTTCAGAATTCTCATTTTGAAAAATCTGCATCGTCTCTTCAACGGCACTTCTAATATGCTCTGATGACTTAAATAAATTTTCTACTTCCCTATTTTTTGTTTTACCTTGCCCATACAAGTCATCCAGATAAAAGTAAAAGTTGATGAAAGAAGTTGTATATCTTCTAGAGGTAAATTCATTACATCCTTCACGATAAAATGACATTGGCAAAACTAGATTGCGGTGAATGTGGCGGTTTTTTATTAAAGAATATAACATTTCTGGTTCCATTTCTATATAGCATTTATTTTCATAAGAATCTTGCTGAAAGTGATTTAGTGAAAGATCTAAATCATGTTCTTCTTCTGGTGTTTCTGCTACCCAAGCTCTCCTTGGATTTTCCCAATATATTTTCCCGATTCCGAACCAAAAACTACCAAGAGCTTCAATGTGCTGTGCAAGATCAATTAGTAAAAAGTATAAAGATGAATCTCGCAACTCTATCTGAGTGATTTGACTCTCTATATCTGAGCTAATCGCAGGTAAAAAGCCTTGGTAATTATTCACTCTCATAGCAATATTTAATGCTTCTACTACTTTATCTTGATTAAGTATTACGTCGAGGATAAAGTGATCAACCTCTAGTTTATATGGATGATGGTAAATAGAATCAGCTTCAACTTTGACTGTTATCTGGTACAGCATTAGAAATAGTTGGATATTAGCCATTACGGTGATTTTAGCACAGAGTATAAGTAAACTATATAACACTGTCGATCTAACACCCAATTTGGCATAATATTCACATCCTACTTTTATTATCCAACCCACCTCCACTATGAACAAAACCTTATTTCACCTCGCTTTCCCCGTCACCAATATCCCCGAAACCAAAGCCTTTTATGTTGACGGCTTAGGCTGCATACCCGGACGAGAAAACCCCCACGCTTTGATTCTCAACCTTTACGGTCATCAACTAGTAGCACATACAACAAAAGAACCTCTAACACCCCAGAAAAATATTTATCCTCGGCATTTTGGACTAATTTTTACCTATGAACAAGATTGGCAAGAATTACTAGAAAAAGCACAAATCAAACAGCTAAATTTTAGAGAAGAACCGAAAAGCCGCTTTGTTGGTTCTCCCCTCGAACATCACACTTTCTTTTTAGAAGATCCTTTTTATAACTTAATGGAATTTAAGTATTATCGACATTCAGAAGCGATTTTTGAGAATTCTGAACATACCCAGATTGGGGATAGGGTGTAATCGGTTCTACCAAAGCATCTGCTACTATTGCCAAAGTCCGAGAATCTGTCAACATCCAAGGGTGAAGTGCAACTGGTAAAGTAAATTCCTTACCTACAGGCATTTGTGAACTCCGAGGCGGTACAATCATCAAATCATAAGGTGTCCAGATAGATGTAAAATTCAACTGTTGCAACATCTCAACATCAGAATTCAAATCCTGAAGCAAAGGACTGTTGGGACGCATTTGCACACAACCGGGAAGCCAAGAACCATAAGCTAAAACAGTTCCTTGATGAGGTGATGAAATGGTGATAAACCGCTTCACATTATTGATTCCCCCCAATCTTTGAATATAATAACGGCTGACAATTCCACCCATGCTAAATCCCACCACATCTAATGGTTGTTCTGGTTCAAAGGTTGCTGCAACATAATCAGCTACTTGCTGTGCTAATTTATCCAAAACTCCAGCACCATTATTAGGTGATAAATCTAGGGTATGTACAGACCAATCCCGTTGTCTGAGGTAACGCGCCATTTTATTGAAAACTGCGCCGGTGTCATTAAGACCATGTACTAATAAAACGGGATGGCGTTGTAGCTGTTCAGTATTCATGGATGTTCTGATGTCTCAACTCTGTAGAAAATCTAACCGAGTATCATTTTCAGCAGCAACTAGGCTATGACAGTTTTTGTAGCTCACTAGTTATTGTAAATTTTTGTTAAGTGAAGTCTCAGAATCTTGCTCCTAGGGACAGTAAAATTTAATAATTAGTTCGCAGTCTTCAGCGATTGTCAGTAGTTGTCATGAGTAAAAACCCCTAGTGGTTATGAGCAGAAACAACTAGCTCAACAAAATGTAACACTATGCTGTAATAATTAATAATTACGGTGATATTGGAAGATATTAAAAACGGGAGAAATTGTCATGTTTGGGTTTATCAAAAATTTAATCGGTGGAATTCTGGGCTTTATCACTGGACTGTTTCGCAAAAAAGATAACAGTTACTACTTAGAACTAAAAGAAGAAGCAACTGAAACCAAACCAGCACCAGTTAAGCCAGTAGCAGCAACTGTAACAACATCCGCACCAGCAGCGACAGAAAAACCTGCTAAAGAAAAACCTGCTAAAGCAAAATCAGCTAAAGCAACCAAAACAGAACCCGCGAAAGCACCAGCCCCCAAAGCAGAACCTGCTAAACCAGCAGTACCAACTGAAACTACCTTTGCACCTAAGTATCTAGTTCCTTCAGCTTCTAATGTTCGTCGTCGTCCAGGAGCAAATATGAATGTCTTCTTAGATATGGCCAGTCAGGTAAAAACTCCTGGGTAAATTAATCGAGCATTAGAAATCTCCGGAAAAGAATGTAGAGATGTTACATACAACGTCTCTACTTAATTTATTATTTATTGTTTCACCCCATGTTTTAGAAAAATAATTCCACTATATAACTGAAATGCTGAATCCCAATTGCTCTTTTCTCTCTGAAATAGGTCAACGTGAGAGGGAATTTGATTCAGCACATCTGTTTGATCTAAAACTTTTTCCGCAAAAGGCTTAAAATCTGACCAAGCCTTGACTGATGGTATTTGCTGCTCAAGCCAATTTATTAAACCATTCCAATTAATTCTCACTGTATTTTGACTGGGTTGAGGAGTAATTTCTAAACCTTGCTGAAATTCATAACCTTGGTCATAAATTCTTAAAATACTCCGTCTTCCTGGCAAGTGTAAATCACAAAATTGGGCATAATCTTGAGTTTGGATTTTGCGTTCTAGTTGACGACGAGCGTTAACATCTACAACTTGTTCAAAAATTGGCAATAGTCCTACAACCCTGGCTGTAACTTCTGACCAATCAAAGCTGAGAGAACCAATTTGATTTTCTGTATTGCGACAAACGACGGTAGGTTTGGGTTGGGATTCTGAGAAATATTTAACTTGAAATACTTGAATTTGTTGAATTTGTGGGATTCTCAACCAGAAGCAAGGAATTCCAGCTTGTTGTAGTTGTGTTCCATAAAATTCAAGTTCGCCCACTTTTCCGGTGCGGTAGATTCTCCAACTGCGACTTGGTAGTATTAGTCTGGCTGTGTAGGAATCTACCTGCATAATTTGGGCAAATTTTAGGGCGGCTTTAACTTTTAGTTCGTTACTAATTGGTTCTAAAACTAATATTCCTGGTTCGGTGTTAGTGGGTTTTTCTGTAGCTTGAGAAATAGCTCTTTGTTTTTCTTCTTGCTTAATTTCTTCTAATCGCTGTAAACCTTGCCGTGCTTGTGACAAAATTTTGTTATGGGTAGTTAGCCGTAGTAGTTGTCGATAAATTTTTTCGGCTCGGTGACGTTCTCCAGAAACTTCATGTAAGCGTCCTAAATAGAATTGTACCCAAGGATTTTCTGGCGATTCTTTGAGTAAATGTTTAATTAATTTAGCGGCTGTATTATAGTCTTTGCGTTCAAAGGCGGCGATAACTTCTTCCAGCATGACTTTTAATGAACTTGAATGAATGTCTCGCGCGAAGACGCAAAGACGCAAAAGCAGCGTTATTGTTGTGCGTGAGATATATCATTTATACTTCACAAGTAGCAGCAATCAAGGATAATGCAACAACTGGCGCTGTGACTGCGCGGAGAATACGACGGCCTAGAGAAATGGGTTGAAATCCTTGATCTATCGCTAGTTCTAATTCTTTTTCTGTCCATCCTCCCTCTGGACCAATAGCGATAATTATTTCAGAAGAGGTATGAGAAATCACATTTTTGAGATGTGGATAATCTCCACGTGCTTCACAAATATAACGGTGATTTATTTTATATTCATTGATGGCATTGCTAAAAGCTAGAGGTTCTAAAATCGTGGCGACAAAAGCCCGTTCTGATTGTTCAGCGGCTTCTGCGGCAATGCGCCGCCAGCGTTCTAATTTTTGGGGACTGGGATTGAGTAAAGTGCGATCGCTCAAAATCGGTACAATACAAGTTACTCCTAACTCTGTACAACACCTGACAACATCATCAAAGCCATTTCCTTTCGGTAAAGCCAGCATTAAAGTTATCGATACAGGTAACTCTGTTTTCACTTCCAGTAATTCTAAAACCTGTCCTTGTTCTCCTGTTAACTGCGCTAACCACCATTTCCCGATTCCATCCATAGCAATAAATTTATCCCCATCACGCAAGCGCAATACCCGCAATAAATAGTGTTGTTGTTGGGGTGTTAATAAAAGTTGGCTTTCTTGAAGTTGGGAAGGATGAATAGTAATGCGTTGGAGTTGAGACATGATGATTTTAGATTGGGGATTTTAAATTTGGGATTGGATCTAAAATCAATCTTCCGTTGATTAACCTTTCTTAAATCAACACTGCTTAATAAATGGCTTTTCAGCCCAAGATTTAAGACGATAGCCCATACCATGCATGGTTTCAATAAAATCTTCAGGTGCGCCTGCTGCTTTGAGTTTCTGTCGTACACTTCTGAGATGAACTTTTACAGTATGTTCATCAGGAGATGTTTCCGTTCTCCAAATATGTTCAATAATCAGACTGCGACTCAGGACTCGTCTACCATTTCGCAGCAGCAATTCCATTAAACTGTATTCTTTGGGTGTGAAATGGACAGGATTACCATCGTAACTTACCTCATAAGTACTGGGGTTTAGTTGCAGATGTCCCCATTCTAGAATCGGAGGGGAAACTGTGTTCCCTCGGCGCAACAAAGCGCGAATCCGAGCAAATAATTCGCCCAAGTCAACAGGTTTAATGATGTAGTCGTCTGCGCCGGCATCTAAGCCAGTGATTTTGTCGCTGATTGTATCACAGGCGGTGATCATCAGGACAGGCATTTTATAGCCATGCGATCGCAACCGATGGCACAGAGTAATACCATCAATTTCCGGTAACATCAGATCCAACAGCAGCAGGTCATAGTTTAGAGCTTTGGTACAATCCCAACCTGCTTCTCCATCTGTGGCAATATCAACAACATAAAGCTGGTCTGTGAGTGCCTCTGCCAGGGTTTCTGCCAAACGAATATCGTCTTCAACTAAAAGAATTCTCATAGCTAGTAGATGACTAGAGAGCAAATCTTAGTCATACCTTACAGGAAAAGAACAAGGTTTATTAGCGGTTAAATGGGCGTATTTTAGCCATAAAATCGGCAAAACACTGAATTTTTTCCCTGAGAGAAACAAAATACTTCTTCTAAATCTGCAATACTTCTTTACAAATCCAATTGCGAATTGTAACGATTTCGGTTTTTATACTAATCTTTCCGATTTATTTACAATTTTCTTACCTATTTATTTACACCTGACCCATTAACCTTCTAAATCAAGGCGGGTAAAGGTAAATCCTTCCTTACCAAAACCCTGTCAAAACCTAAAAATTTAGGAGAAATTGAAGATGCTTGATGCTTTTTCTAGAGTAGTTGAACAAAGCGATCGCCAAGGTGCATATTTGAGCGATGATCAAATTAACGCTCTCTCTGCAATAGTTGGAGACAGCAACAAACGGTTAGATGTAGTAAATCGTTTAACCAGCAATGCTTCAGCAATTACAGCCAATGCTTATCGGGCATTAGTAGCTGAACAACCCAATGTATTCGGACCTGGCGGTGCTTGTTTCCACCACCGTAACCAAGCAGCTTGTATTCGTGACTTAGGCTTCATTTTGCGTTATGTCACCTACTCTGTATTGACAGGAGATGCCAGCACAATGGATGATCGTTGCTTAAATGGTTTGCGCGAAACCTACCAAGCATTAGGAACACCAGGCAATACCGTAGCTTCCGGCATTGGTAAAATGAAAGATGCAGCGATCGCAATTGCTAACGACAGCAATGGCATTACCCGTGGTGATTGCAGCAACTTAATATCTGAACTAGCTAGTTACTTTGATCGTGCAGCAGCAGCCGTTGCTTAATAACATCAAGTTTTAAATTCATTTTGCTTGAGTCGATACATATTTTAGGGAGAAATTTTAGCCATGAAAACCCCTCTAACCGAGGCAATTGCTGCTGCTGATTCTCGTGGTGCTTACCTAAGCAACACCGAAATGCAAGCTATCTTTGGTCGTTTCAGCCGCGCTCAAGCTGGACTAGAAGCTGCTAAAGCCTTTAACCAAAACGGTCAAAAATGGGCAGAAGCTGCTGCTAATCACGTTTATAAGAAATTCCCCTACACCACTCAAATGCAGGGTCCTCAATACGCTTCCACCCCAGAAGGTAAATCTAAGTGTGTTCGTGACATCAGCCATTATCTCCGCACCATCAGCTATTGCTGTGTGGTTGGTGGCACAGGCCCACTAGATGAGTATGTAGTTGCAGGTGTAAAAGAATTTAATGCTGCTTTGGGTTTATCTCCCAGTTGGTATGTAGCAGCATTGGAATTCGTCCGCGACAACAACGGCCTATCAGGTGATGTAGCTGGAGAAGCCAATATTTACCTCAACTATGCCATCAACGCATTGAGCTAAAAATTATTAACCGATGCAAGGGGAAAGGGGAAAATTGATGATTTGTCCTTTTCCCCTTTTTCTTTTTCCCCTGCCCGAAGTTGTTTAACGGAGTTGAAACCATGACCCTTTCAATGGAAGAGCGGTTAGGCATCAGTGCGGTTGTAGACCAGAAATTGGAACTGCGCCCTAACTGGAGTGAAGACAGATTGCAACAAGTATTTCAAGCCGCTTACGAACACATTTTTGGACGTGAGCGGGTTTATGTTGGCGGAATTTTTGCTAATCAGGAATCCATGCTTCGTAATGGTCAAATTAGTGTGCGCCAATTTGTGCAAACATTAGCAAAATCCGAATTTTACAAAGAGCGATTTTTTTATAACAACTCTCAAATTCGCTTCATTGAACTAAACTACAAACATCTCTTGGGACGCGCTCCCTACGATCAGTCAGAAATCGCTTATCATACCGATATCTATGCTTCTAGTGGCTACGATGCGGAAATAGATTCTTACATTGATAGCCCAGAGTATAATAACGCCTTTGGTGATAACACAGTTCCCTACTTCCGGGGGTTCAAGTCAATTCCTGGCATGAAACAAGTAGGATTCAACCGCTTGTTTACACTGTATCGAGGTAATGGTAATAGCGATAATGCCGGCTCAAAAAGCCCCCGGTTACGGCAACAACTGGCAATGAATCTGCCAAATACTATCATTCCTCCCACCACATCTATCCGATTTGCATCTGCTCTTGGTGTGGGACAATTAAATAGTTCTCCTGCTCGCGGAGATAATCGGATGTATGTCATCGAAGTCATCGCCGGTGGTGTTGGAACAAAAGTGGCAGTCCGTCGCAGCCGACAGTCTTACACCGTGCCGTTTGATCAACTTTCCCAGAAGTATCAGGAAATTCACAAACGGGGCGGCAAAATTATCAGCATAAATCCTGTGTAACTAATTACTAATTCGTAATTCGTAATTCGTAATTCGTCAAATTACCAATGGGATGAACAGGGTAAATTAATCATCTTCAAATTCATCCTGTTCATCCTTTAATCCTGTAAATACTGTATCCCTTACGGGAGGCGTTAGCCAAATCTGACATGGTTGTTACTACTTCTTCTACTGAACCCATTCTCTCACCTGAAACAGCTATAGCTGCTCTAGATGCAGAGGATAATCAAATTAGATATTATGCTGCTTGGTGGTTAGGAAAACATCAAATTCAATCAGCCTGTGCAGCACTTTGTCACCAACTCCAAGATGTCCGCTATCGCACAGTTCAGGGAGGCTATCCCTTACGCCGCCAGGTTGCTCGCGCTTTAGGACAACTCAAAAATATTCAAGCAGTACCCGCATTACTAGATGCACTAAACTGTGATGAAGATGAGCAATTTCGGGAAGTTGTTATTGAGGCTTTAGGAAAAATTGGCGATTCTACTGCTGCTTCTCCCCTATTAAAACTTTTACAATCTGGTAAATCCCAACCCTACGAAGCTCTAATTGAAGCCTTGGGAGAATTGCGGGTAATAGAAGCACGTCCTTTAGTTGAGCCATTTTTACAGCATTCCTCAGAACGAGTCCAATGTGCTGCGGCGCGTTATCTCTATCTCATCACCCAAAAACCGCAATATATAGAACGTATCATTGAAAATCTTAACCATGACAATCCCTATTTGCGCTGGGCTGCTGCCTTTGATTTAGGGGCAATTGGTCACATACAAGCGGCTGAAGCAATCGTACAAGCAAAAGTTGGTAATAGTCTCAAACTGTTAAACCTGAAACGGATTTTAGAAACAGTATTAGAAAGCGATAAATCAGAATTAGAAAAACAACAAGCCACTCAAACCCTATTTAAAATAATTGATGAACTCTTAATGCAGCTTTAATAACATCCACAGACACTCTTGTTTCTCTCTTTCTTTGCGCCTCTGCGCCTCTGCGTGAGAAAAAAATTAGTTAGTTTACCTGAAAATTTTTGTAACTACCAATTATGATAAATGTGCAAACAGACATAACATTAGACCAACTTGTATTCCTAAGTGTGGAATCTTTGATAGAGGCTTATCACATTTGCCCAAATCAGAATATACAGGCACGAATTATCAGCATTCTTGCCGAGCTTGGTGATGATATCGCCTTAGATTTGCTGGTAGATGTTGTGGGAGTAGAAGTTGCTAATCACTGCCAAGGAAATGTGCGTCGAGTGGCAGCTAGGGGCTTAGAACAGATGGTTATTTCCACTACCGACCCAGAAAAAAGACAAAGGGCAATTGATAAGCTTTCTTGGGCATTATTAAACGCTGAAGATTGGGCGCTCCGTTATGCGGCTGCGGTTTCTCTGGGAGGAATTGCTACAGTTGAAATCAATACTATTCTTTACCACGCTATGATGCAAGAATCAGACCAGGTAGTTAAAGAACGGATTCGGATGATTTTGAATGTGTAAACTACGCAATATTAGCCATTAACCTGACGGCGGGTCTATCGGCACGAGTTGGCAAGCGAAAACAACTCATTGGTAATGTTACAATCGCCACAGTATTGCCAAGCATATCGAAAAACTCAACGCTGTAGCCTGTTTCTAGTCCGGGAATATCATGTTGTTCAACTACTGTGCCAATATCTCCAGCATATACATTTTCTTCGGGAAGATCATGCAATAATATTACATCTGAGTAAAGAGTGAAATTCATTAATTTACGAGATTTGCGATCGCACTAAGACGGTAATTTTTCTATTGGATAAGGTAAAGTCTTTGTTAACACGACTGGACGATTAGCACCAGTTGGCAGGAGATAAATTGATATACGAATATCACAATTTTTTGCATCTTCCGGCAAAGAAGGTCTTTGTGCTGTTGCTTGAAGTGAAATTTTACCAGAACCATCAATTATAATTTCGTGTGCTGTACTTTCAATTGTTAAAGAGCCAGGTTTAGTCATTCTTCCAATACTTATACCACCAGCAGGATTTAAACTAATCCAATTAGACTCAAATGTTGGAATTCCAGAAATTTCAAACTCTACCCGACATAGATGAAATGGAATGATCACACGCTCCCTACTTTTAGGAACAATGTACAACTCTGAATTTAACCGTAATTCATCGGGATAAGGATTTCCCAAGACATCTTTTCCAGCAATTGTTGCTGTCAGTTCGATGTGTCCAAGAATTTCAATTTCCGGTAAAAGTTCGAGTGGAGCAAGTAATCGAATAAGATCAGAACGACGTGCGGATCTTATTGACGTATTTTCACGCCAAGGAACTTCAAGTTCAACAGAACCCCCTCCTGGAGAGCCATAAGCTTGATTTTTCACAACAAAAGGAGCGCGATCAGTTTCAAATAGCAAAGCTACAACCGTTTTATTATCAACAGGAATGTTCAATGGAATCATTCTTGGAGCAAGCTCATTAAAAAATGACTCTACAGTAGGATACCAACTGGCGATATCAGCAGCATTAGCTCCAATAACACAATCAACACCTTTTTCTTCATCAACACCTATTAGCCAAAGTATATTCTCTCCTCGTGCAGCATTAGCATGACCCGCAATTCGACGAGCAGCCTTATATTCTTGTATCCATTCTCGCTTTAGCTCAACCAAAAAATCTTCGTTAGGTTGACCACTTTTAACACAATCAATAACTCTCAATGCCCAACTTTCAATTTGTCTCGAATTCATCTCACTCTCCAACAATACTCCATTAACAATTCAAAAAAATCTAATGCAAAATCAACCAATAAATTATAAATTATTTTACCTTATCAATAATATGAAAATAATCCATATTTGAAGACTATATTTCTAAATATTATCATAGAATACTTTTAAAATATCCTCTAACAATTCTCCAGCCGAGTTATCCTAGTTCTAAACCCCTTTCCCATGCTCAATCCATTAGGTGTTGCAATTGGATTATTTATCATCACCCTGTTCACAACTTACTACCTTCTGCAACGACAAATAACTCAACGACAACAAGCAGAAAATATCCTCCGACAGCAAACAGAAAGAGAACGTCTAGTTAGTCAAATAGCTAACCACATTCGCAAATCTCTGAATTTAGACGAAGTGCTAGTCACCACAGTTGCAGAGGTAAAACAGTTTCTCCAAGCTGACAGAGTGCTGATTTATCGGCTTTGGGAAGACGGAACCGGTAGCGCAATTACCGAAACCGTATCACCTGATTATCCTTGTATTTTGGGAGAAACATTTCCACCAGAAGTCTTTCCTAAAGAATATCATCAAGCCTACACTCAAGGAAAAACTAGCACTATTACCGATATTAATAACGGTGATATTGAGCAGTGTTTGGCAGAATTTGTCAAACAGTTTGGTGTCAAAGCTAAATTGGTAGTTCCGATATTGCAGGAAGTTCGGGAAATTCTCCCCCATTCTCAACCTTATCTTTGGGGTTTGTTGATTGCTCACCAATGTAGTCATACCCGTGAATGGCAACCTTGGGAAGTTGAATTGATGGTACAATTAGCCAATCAAGTTGCGATCGCAATTCAACAGTCAGAACTCTACGAACAATTACAAGAACTGAATATTGAACTAGAAAACCGAGTCCAACAACGCACACAAGAACTGGCTAAGACCAATAATTCTTTACGAGCAGAAATTGTTGAACGCAAACGGACTGAAGTTGCTTTAAATCACACCAATCAAACCCTTCAATCTCTGATTGCTGCTTCACCCCGTGCTATTTTTACTTTAGATTTAAACAACAATGTCAAAATCTGGAATCCAGCAGCCGAAAGGATGTTTGGTTGGACTGAAATAGAAGTATTAGATCAGCCTAATCCTATCATGTCTGAAGATTTGGAAGAATATAGAAAAATTAAACAAAATGTAGCTGAAGGTATCACACCGCCTAGCTTGGAAGTAAGTCGATATAAAAAAGACGGTTCATTAATTGATATTGTTTTCTCAGCCGCTCCCCTCCGCAACAGTATGGGAATAATTAGTGGTATAGTGGCAGTTGTCGCAGACATTACTGAACGGAAAAGAATTGGACAGGCTTTGCGACGCAGTGAAGAAAGATTTCGCTCACTAATCGAAAATGCTCTTGATGTGATTACAATTCTAGATACAGATGGAACTATTCATTATATTAGTCCATCGGTAGAAAAAGTTTTAGGTTATCAATCTGCTAATTTGATTAATCAAAATTTTTTTGCATCTATTCATCCTGATGATTTTGTGACAACTTGTTATCACATTACTAATGCAATTAAAAATCCAGATGTTCCCCTACCTGTAGAATTTCGCTACTGTCACCAAGATGGTTCTTGGCGAACTTTAGAAGCCATTAGTCAGAAATTTGTCGATGATTCTGAACTGACGCGCATTGTTGTCAATTCTCGTGATATTACCGAACGCAAACGATTAGAAGAAGTGCGGATAGCATTGGAGCGAGAAAAGGAATTAAGCGCCATGAAAATTCGGTTTTTCTCCATGGCATCCCATGAATTTCGGACACCATTAAGCGTTACTTTAGCTGCTGCCCAATTACTAGAAAATTCTCCCCATGCTTGGCAAGATGACCAAAAAAGAACTCGCAATTTACACCGCATTCAAGATTCTGTAAAAAATATGGTGCAGCTTCTCGATGATATTTTAACTATCAATCGGGCAGAAACTGGTAACTTGGAATTTAACCCCAAATGGCTAGATTTAGAACAATTTTGTCGTCAGTTTGTGGAAGAAATCCGTCTTAGTGATGCCTCTCAACATACACTCACTTTTATTTGTGAAGGCAACTGGGAACAGGCATATTTAGATGAAAAGTTATTGCGCTCAATATTAGGAAATCTGTTATCAAATGCCATTAAATATTCACCAGAAAATACTCAAGTTGATTTTTATCTCATCTTTGAGGAAAGGGAAGTAATAATTAAAATTTGTGATCAAGGAATTGGCATTCCCACAAATGACCAAAATGAATTATTTGAACCATTTCATCGAGGTAAAAATGTCCGTAATATTCCCGGTACAGGATTAGGTTTAGTGGTTGTGAAAAAATGCGTAGATTTACACGGAGGTAGTTTGAAAATTGTCAGTGAGTCCGGTAATGGTACAACTGTTACTGTGATATTGCCTCTGATATAAATAATCTGCGTTCAGAGGGAACTCTTAACGGGCAACTCTTAACAGAAAAAACTCATGTTTAAAAACATGAGATTGAAATAATGACCGGAGGCGGAGCGGCTCCGCACTGTTTTTTTGACTGAGCTTTAAACTCATAACTAAAGTTTCTTATCTATTCCCTATTCCCTATTCCCTGTTCCCTTTTTTTGTAAATATAAGGTGGGCATTGCCCACCCTACTGACTACAGACCTTGGAAATACTTATCTAAAGCCTCATGTACCAAATCAGTCATAGGCCGATCTTGTTTTTCAGCCGTTTCTTTCAGATGTAAATAAACATCATCCCGTAAGCTGACCCGATGACGTGATTTACCGCTACTGGTAGGAGTTCCAGGTGTATAGGTATTTGAAAATTCGCGGATAGCATCAAAACCGATTCTGTCGCAAAAATCACCAAAACCTTCTTTACCTTTCCGTGACTTCTTAAAAAAGACAAAAATCGGCTCTAAGAAGCTTTCTATATCATTGTCGTGCAGCTTTTCAATGATAGGTTGCGCCAAGCGTGTTTGATCTGGTGAACCACCTAACCAAACTTGGTAAGATTCTGGTGCGCTACCCACAAAACCTAATTCTGCCATATAAGGACGAGCGCAACCGTTAGGGCAACCAGTCATCCTGACCACAAAATGGTCTTTTTGTAAACCCAGCTTATCTAATAAAGCGCGGATTCTTTCTAAAATTCCGGGAATTGCTCTTTCTGATTCTGTAATGGCTAAACCGCAGGTAGGTAAGGCCGGACAAGCCATAGCATACCGTGTTAAGGGTTCAATTTTACCAGGGTCAGAGACAACGCCGCGAATGTCTAAAATTTCTTGAATTGCTTCTTTGTTCTCTGGTGCAATGTCGTAAAAAATGACGTTGTGGTTGCCTGTGAGACGAATTGGTAAGTTAAATCTTTCCACAATTTCCCGCAAAGCGGTTTTGAGTTGGAAGGAACCTTCGTCTTTTACCCGACCATTATCGATGGAAATCCCTAAAAATAGCTTACCGTCACCTTGTTCATTCCAACCCAGAAAGTCTTGATATTTGAATTTGGGTAGGGTTTTGAAAGGTTCGACTGCTTTACCAAAGTATTCTTCGACTTGAGTACGGAATTTGTCCACACCCCAGTCATTGATTAAATATTTTAATCTAGCGTGACGACGGTCAGTGCGATCGCCATAATCTCTTTGAGTGGCAACAATGGCTTTGACGATATCATAAACATCATCTTTGGCTACATAGCATATAGGATCGGCTACTCTAGCAAAGGTTTCTTCCTTATTGTGGGTTCTTCCCAAACCACCACCCGCAAAAACATTAAAACCTTGGAGTTCACCTTTTTTATTGGTAATCACTACCAAAGTCAAATCTTGGGAATACAAATCAACGGAATTATCACCTGGAACCGTGACGCAAACTTTAAATTTGCGGGGCATATAGTGAGTACCATAGATTGGTTCCTCATTGTCATGAACAATTGTGCCATTACCATTCCGATGTCTAGCAGCTTTGACATCTGGGTGTTCTTCGGCACTAATGGCCTTTTCCCCATCTAGCCAAATTTCATAATAAGCCCCGGTTTGGGGGGAGAGCAAATCAGCGATATTTTGGGCATATTCCCAAGCATACTGATATTCTGGGCGATTTTTAAATGGGGCTGGGGGAGCCATGACGTTGCGGTTGATGTCACCACAAGCACCCAAGGTTGAACCTAGATTTTTGACAATTGTAGCGATCGCATTCTTGAGATTCTTTTTGAGAATACCATGTAGCTGAAAACCTTGGCGGGTAGTAGCTCTTAACGTATGATTACCATATTCATCCGCCAGCTTATCTAAAGCCAAATAAAGCTCAGGAGGTACATACCCACCCGGATTTTTTGTCCTCAGCATCATTTGGTAATCTTTTTCTTGTCCCTTAGCACGGTTATCACGGTTATCCTGTTGATAAGATCCGTGAAACTTCAGAATTTGTATGGCATCTTCACTAAAATGAGTTGTATCCTGAAGTATCTCAGTGGCTACAGGTTCACGCAAAAAGTTACTATTTTCTTTGATACCTTCTACTTTGGAAGGCTTGCGGTTTGTGAGAGAGGAAGCAGCAGAGTTAACCATTTCAGTAGTTATGTTTGTCAATAATGCATCAGTTTGAGCCGAATTAGCAATTTTACAGTACCTGTTCAGCTATTAAAACACCGAAATTTCGGTCGTAATTATGAAGAATAATTTTATCTTAACACGGTAAAATGCTGGCTTTATCAGTGATTAAACACTGCATAAAACCAGCATTGGCAGTAAATAGGTGCAATTAACCACGACATAGTTTTGTTCTAGCTTGTTGACATATTCATATATCGGTCATTAATGTCAACAGCGGCGATCAAATGGAATTGCACCAGCTTACTGAAATTATTGTATTAGTCTCATCTGCCAATTTTCTTCCTCCGTCAGACAAAGTTAGCAATCCAGGTAACTTTCTACTTAAAGCTATAACCAATACCACCATTGATGCTAACAGCGGAAGCATCACTATTTTGGTAAGCACCCAGTCCAACTTTGGCGTTTGTGTAGATCAGGAAGTTTTTTCCTACTTCTGATTCCACACCAGCACCTACAACGACAGAATCTCTGTTACCCAAAGGTGTAGGTTTGCCATCTTTTTCTACAAAAGAATAACCACCAGTAATAAAGGCATTTGTTTTATTAGCAATAGGAACGTCTACAGAAACTTCGGGGATGATAGCAGTTGTTTCATCGCTCCAGAGGACATTACCACGGGCTGAGAATGGAGTATTGCCCAACTTCACCCGGCCTGTGATATTACCACCCAAGGTAGCAGCATCGCCGCTTTTTCCGCCATTGGTAACACCAGCAGCCACACCCGCACCAACATAACTAGCATCAGTACCCTTTTGTGTTTCGGCAGATGCTTTACCAGCGGTGAAAAATACAGGAGTAATTACTAAGGTAGATAAGGCAGAAATAGCGACTAAAGACTTGAGTAAGCTTTTCATAATTTTCACCAAATTTTAGAAGTTTTACTGTTAAATTACAGGTCGAATATCTGACAAAAATGTTCCAGATAATTTTTATATTTGCTGAAATCCTGGTTGCCATTGATGCAATCTATTGAGGATTAAGTGAGTCAGCAAATTTTTGCCCCCGTAGTTATAATTGCACAGCGATATCCTCTAATTCCAGATTTTAAATTTAAGTTTTGAAAATTTTGATTGAAATTGAATTATGGTAAAGTCTGCAAAAACATAATCGGGTTTGATGGGTGTATGTGTTGGTGATGCCCTGGGTGTGCCTGTAGAGTTCCCCGAAGAGGACGCGAGGATGGGGTGATGGGGTGACGCGGAGATGGGGAGATGGGGGGATCTGACAAGGGTAGGTTTTTAATATTATCTGTTAAGGCAGGACTAGGAAGACAAGGAGGGAAAGTAGACAAGGAAGATTTTCTCCGCACAATGGTCTTTTGACGGACTGTTCTTGTTACCAAGAGAATATGATTTTGTACGGTTTTCCTCCCTTGTCCACTGTCCTTCCTTGTCCACCAAGTCTAGCCCTCACGACAATGTAAAATACCTACCCTTGTGAGGATGGGGGGATGGGGAGATGCGGTGAGAAAGAGAGATTGTCTTCTGACAGTCAACTCTTTCCCCCTATCCCCGTGTCTTCTTTTCCCATATCTCCGCGTCCCCGTGTCTCAGTGTCTCCGTGTCCTCTTGTCCCTGCCCCCTGCACCCTACCCCAGAGAGCGATTTACATCCACCTTAAAGCAGCGACAGAGAGTAAACCTGACCATCAATCAACAGTCGAGTGATGCCTTTGGCTTGTAGATGAGTACTAGCCTTATGTAGCATTCTACTGTCAGGAACTTTAATCACGCGATCGCGCTTGGTAGAAAAGCGCTTGGCTACTCGGTGATTATCAAATACTGGCAGTGTTTTTTGTTGAGTTTCAATGGTGGGAATGGGACCCAGGTCGCCAAAATCCTTAAGTGGTCTGGTAATTAATTCTGCCGAGCGGTCAATTACCAAGTAACAAGTTTTTGGCAAATGCGCCACTGACAATGGTAAAACTTGAACTGGTGCTTCCCCTGGTCGGCGTTTGGCCACTAAGGGTTGTACTTCCTCAAAGTCTTCATCCTCAAAGTCCTCCTCATCGTCGTACAAATCTTCATCTAAATCGTCCAAATCATCAGACTCATCTAGCAAGTCCTCGTCGAAGATATCATCTATGGCGGTTACTACTGGATGTTCATTGTCTAGAACTAGTCGAGTGGGTAGACTGGGAATTTCTAGGGGCTTGGGTTCTGACAACTTGTGTCTGACGATTTCTATTTCCTTGACTACTGGTTTAGGTTTTTCCACCGCTGAGGAGCGTGTTTTTACCCTTCTAATAGCCGGAATTGGTGGAGTTTCCAAATCGGACTGAGATACTTCTTCTATTGCTGGCTGTTGTGGTTCAACCTTGGGAAACTCCAAACTAGGGCTGTGGCTGCTGAATGGTTCTGTTTCTAGCTGTGGTTGACTCAATAGAGGTAACTGCTCATAGCTTACCTGCGCTCTGCCTTCAGGGGTTCTAGCAGCGCGTTTTAAAGAAACGAGGTATTCGTACTCTTCTTCTGGTAAAGTACTCTTGAGCAGTCGGCTAATTGTTGAGTTGCTGACACCATAGCGATCTGCCAGAGTCGAGGTTGTTTGGGCAGTCTCTCTATATAACTTGAGAATTTCTTGTTTGTCGGAATCTGTTAATTTTCTCACGGTAGACACCAAAATTTGTTAAGTTCGTTTGCGTCCACTGGTACGTCGCTTGAGGCTCAATGATGCTTCGTATTCTAAAGCAGCGCCCATACCAAATAAAACTCCACTAAAGACCCAAAATACTTCTAGTATGTCTCCACTTTGGTAATCGGGAAGATAATTAGTGGCGTATTTAAACCACATATCTGCAATGTATAGCGAAAATGCTGCCGCTGCAATCATTCTCCAGGAGAGAGAAACTTTTCCTCCCCAAAAAGCCAGCAGCATAATCGTGGCGATAATTAACAGCAGCAAATCACTAACTACATAAAACCAATTGAGAACAAAGGCTAGTTGCTGAACAATTGCATCTAGTTCTACTGAGGGAGCTTTTGTTTGCTGAGAAATCCACCAGGCGACAAAACTGCCTATCCCTGCAACTGACGCGACAATTAGCCACTGCCATTGTTCTAGATGAATTCGCCGGGAGAACAAAGCTAAAGCCATACCTATGCCCAGAAACAGATAACTCAGTACAAAAAACACATCCCCTAGAGATACTTCCGGGTCTTGTCCTAAGATTACTTCTACATAACCGAAAAATATTCCTCCGATGCAATAAGCAACCATACCTAGCCCAATTAAGAGCCATACCTTGCGACTACTGACAATTTGGCTACTCTGCCAGTTTCTTAAGCATAAAACACCTGCACCCAAGTAAGCGGCAGCTTCAAAAATATTTGTCCCCACTACATACCAATCTTCACGAATTTCTGTGCCATTTTGTCCGGGGATTTTGGCACTAAACAACAAAAAGAATAGCAGCGCTAGTAAAGCCCAGCCCATGCTAATCAAGATGATGTTTTGAGTAGTAAAAATGGACTTAGAACGGTATGAATTGTTGTAAGAGTTACTCATAGGTCTCAACTAGGTAAATGCACTGTAGCAGTATTTTTGGCGCAATTGATTATGTGGTCAGGAGTTGACCTATCAGGCATCACACAATTTAACACCGAAGGCAAGTGCTAATGGACGGTTCGTAATCAAATAATATCCATGCTACTGCCAAAGTTTACTTAGTGGAGATTGACTTAACCAACCGATAAACACCAA
Source organism: Anabaena lutea FACHB-196 (assembly GCF_014698305.1). Classification (GTDB taxonomy): domain Bacteria; phylum Cyanobacteriota; class Cyanobacteriia; order Cyanobacteriales; family Nostocaceae; genus Anabaena; species Anabaena lutea. Next base: position 96,119 of record NZ_JACJST010000014.1, read on the forward strand.
TTGCTCTTCTTCTGGCATATCCTGTAACCGATCCTTTAATTGACGGGCAAAATTAGTATCACCAAAATATGTTTTTCCTAGTCGATGGAGTTCTTCCAGGAGAATAATCACATGAGTTTCTTGCCAAACAGGCAATTTGGTCATTTGTGAAGGCTCAACATTTAGTAATGATTTGACTGACTCTGAGGAAGATATTTGGGGAAATTGCTTTTGCTGTAATATCCCTGTTATGTCTTTTTCAAATAAACCGGCTTGCCGATTACCTAATAAATCCTCAATGTCTAGATAAACGGCTTGTAGCAATAAAATACTAGCTAAAGTCAAAATTTCCGTGTTGCTATGGCTACCTGTGTCATTATCTAGCTGTTCTAAGCGGATTTTCCCCCAGACACTATAGCGCTCTGGTTCTTCAAGCAACACACAAGCTTTGCCACGATTGTCGGTGAGAGATCTCCATAAAGCTTTAGCTTCGATCTCTTGACTAGCTTTGAAGACACTGATCAGGCGAAAGGTTTGCCCCTGATAATGGAGGATCGGCACCTGCTGATCCCGCGTTGGGTGCTGAATACTTGATATTTCAACATCCTGGCGTTTGAGAATAAACATGGCACTAGCAAATAACTCCTCACAGGGGCTGTTTTGATAAGGGATCTGTCATGGACTTGGGCAAGATTGCCAAAAGTATAATTATTTAGTTTATTTTGGGGGAGAATTAGGCATTTGCCAAACGCTTTACCAGCATACGCCCTATAGGGCATCAGCTTTCATAGGCAAATTCCCCCTTGACATCACAATATATCCGAATATCCCATCTATTTCGTTTTTAGTGTACATCGACTCACTAGTGACTTGGATTTTAGTCTTGATATTCTGAAATTTTCAATTTTATCTTGCTTATGACTAGAAAGAATCGATATAATGGTGTATGATGACTTTTTGAGAAGCCAGACATCAGTCTTGGGCGCGTAGCTCAGTGGATAGAGCAATTGCCTTCTAAGCAATCGGTCGCAGGTTCGAACCCTGCCGCGCTCGTTTTAACTCAATATAAACCCTCAAGGTCATAAGTAATAATATACTGAATTTGCTAATTGAGGGTTATTTTTGATGCATCTCATCACATAAGTGCGGATCTGTCCGGGAATTCTTTTGGTGTATGCTTTAGATATTTTCATCCTAATAAGTATAAAAGCGTATTATTGTATTGAGATATTATCCCTAGTCGTTAACCTGAAAGAAGATACCAATTTACGATATTCTATTAATTCGATTTGAATTACCCGTGAACTTGTGATTAAAAACGATATTTGGATTACTGAAATGGCTCAAAAAGGGCTGATTTCGCCTTTTGAACCAAGCTTAGTCCGAAAAGTGCAAAAAGACACATCTGTAGCAGTTCAACCTGTAATCAGCTATGGTTTATCTTCCTATGGCTATGATATCCGCCTTTCATCAGCTGAGTTTCGGATTTTTCGCCACATTCCCGGAACTGTCGTAGATCCCAAAAACTTTAATCCTCAAAATCTAGAACCAACAGCACTACACACAGATGCCAGTGGTAGCTATTTTATCTTACCTGCTCATTCCTATGGACTGGGAGTTGCTTTAGAAAAACTGGCGGTTCCAGAAAATATCACAGTAATTTGTATTGGTAAATCTACTTATGCTCGTTGCGGTATAATAGCAAATCTAACTCCTGCGGAAGCTGCATGGCGAGGTCATCTCACTTTGGAATTTTCCAATTCTTCCAGTGCTGACTGTCGCATCTACGCTGATGAAGGTGTCGTACAATTACTATTTTTAGAAGGCGAACCCTGCGCTATTAGTTACGAAGCTCGTCAGGGTAAATATCAGGATCAAATGGAAACTGTGACTCTTGCTCGCGTATAGTCCAAGTACTTGTGACAAAGCTGTTTTCTTCATAAAACAACTTGATAATTATGTTTTGAGAATGGCAATAGCTATCGCTTAATTTTTACAAGTGTCCAATTAGATAATCATGTCAGAAGAACCAATCTCAGATCCATTTTTGATTCAACTATTAGAAGGGTATAATTTAACAGAGGTGGCTGAGATTGAAAAATATATGACCGAGTGGGATGCTGCTACTTATAGCAGTGTTGCTCAGAGTATATTAGACCATGCAGCTAGAAAAGATATTGACCCTTTAAAGTATTTACGCAAAGCTCATAACTTTAATAAAAAAGGAGCTATCAGAGTTCCAAAAACTGGATATCGTGGAGATAGTTCAGCAGTATATCGGAAAGGTAATGAATATCTGATTGTCAGACCAGACAAATATGGTAGCGAAAAGATAGTTACTTATGGAGTTAACGATGACTGAAGCAATTTTAAATGAGCAGGAATTGATTAAGAGAAATATTGCTCAATTATTGTCACAGTTGACAAATATCTATCAAAACACCCGCAGCGAGAGAAAAGAAATTGCTACTCAGTTTCCACCAGAAAATGAAGAGTTTTCACTGCTAGAAGAAATTGAACTTTTAACGGTAAATTTAAGAGGTTATGCCAGTCAAATTGCAGCTACAGGTGACATAGTTAACAAGGAGCAGGTAATTTCTCAATTACAAGCAATGCGAGTTTTTAGTATTACCCAAATTGGGAAATTTTACTTTAACAATAATGGTAAGTATGAACAGATGAAGGATTATATTAGAACTTTGGATTACTTGAGATTGTTATTGTTAGAATATTTGCAGTCTGTTTAAAAGCTAAAGATCAAATTCTATAACTATTATCAATTCAATCGCTATAGTATTTTTGATTGCAACCGGACAAATTTAGACATTTGATAAGTATAAAGTTGTCTTAATTGTCAAAGGTTTATCTTGCTCATAAATCAATTCTTGCTTGCTTGACAGTGCCATTTCAGCTTTTTGCAACTCCCCACCCAAATAAATCGCGTGTTCAACTTGCAAACCTGGACAATCTGCTACTATTTGTAGAGAAAGTTGACTTGCTGATTTACCTGAATAACAATTAACTACTTCTCCAGAACCAGGAGTTGTATGTTCCACAATAATAATGCCATCCTGGATATAAATAACAAAACTACCCGCAGGATCAGCGTAATCTCGTTGTTGACAAATTTTGGCGTATTGGGATGTAATTACATTTTCAGTATTTTCAAAACAGTCATCATAAATATGGGCGCTTTGACTAATGGTAATTAATGAACCCATTTTTAAAGCATGATTAGATTTTTGAGTAATAGAATTATAAATATATTTTTGTAACTCCCGTAATCCCATAGCATTTGCAGGCCACGCGGAGAACATATCATTACTGCGGAAAGTTGCTGTTAAAGATAGTTCATTATCAACTATTCTTACCCAAATATGATTTAGGCAAGGTGGACTATCATTAGCATCATGACTAGCATCCCATAAAGACATTACTGCTCTTGCGGAATCAATATCAGCTACTAGTTTATCAATTACTTGTTGAATTTGATCGCGTCCGAACCAAGAACGTAAACGTTGCCCATAAGTATATTTCACGCCTTCTCGATTCGGTGCATCATCTAAAATTTGCGAAATATATTCTGATAAAAAACTTCTATCAATTGGTAAATAATTGGGTTCAGGAAAATAAAAATCATCAGGTTCATTGGTGACAACTGCCATTAAATCTATTAATTCTTGCCATTTGCCATCATAACCAGTTGGTCTAATTGTTCCAGTTGTCTTAATGCGATGAATGATTTTTACCCAAGTTTCGGCTATGGTTTTACCTTCAATTCTATGTCCATAGCGTGTTCCTGGTAAAACTGTGGGTTCAACGGTAGCCATAGGAAATTCTAAAGGAACTCCCCAAGGATCAATTATTTCTTTTTGGGCGTAATGCTTAATTTGTGCAACTGCTTCAGTAATTGATTTGGCTTCTTGAACTTCTATAGAAAGTCTGAGTTTTTCTAAAGCATTTATATCAATATCAATATCAATATAACCAGGAATCGGAGAAAGAATTATCCAAGATTTACGCCCTGTATCGCTAATGCTTTCTTCAACACCATTATGAAAAAAGTCGAGCAAGCATTGACAAGCACCTGCATTTTTATCTTCTTTGGTAGCGTTGAGAATTACTAAATGACGAACATGGGGATTTAATAACAAATTGCGTATTAGTAAATTTATACCCCTAGTGGGTGAATATAACTGACCAATTACAGCGTACTCTGATGGTTGTAGGTGTTTTGCGATCGCTTGCTTCACCGTCCATCCTGTAATCACTGCCGTTTGCCCATAACCGTAAATCAACTGGTTGGGCTTGTGCTGTGCCGCGTAACGAAATTCAGTTGCGTGACTCGTTCCTGTCATGGTTTGTTAAAAGTCAAATTTTAATAATTTAGCATCAATACTAGGATCACAAATTTTTATTCAACACCTCAGCGTACCTCCGCGCTTCCCTCCGCGTACCTTGGCGTTAAAAAAATCACCCTCTTTCCAAAATTATCCAGTTCAATTACCCTAATCATGGCGCGATCGCGTTACGATCTTCTCACAATCTTTTTGGAAAAGTTCTATTTTCACATTTTCCAGCTAAAATAGTATATCTGTTCTACTGAAACTCCCAACGCAACAATCCATAAATCCATATATTTAGAGGCTCTAATGGCAATCAACACTGAGAATGCAGGCAAGCAAAAAGCGCTGAATATGGTACTCAACCAGATTGAGCGCAGTTTTGGTAAAGGAGCAATCATGCGCCTGGGTGATGCTACCCGAATGCGTGTAGAGACTATTTCCACAGGGGCGCTCACCTTAGATTTAGCATTGGGTGGCGGTTTACCCAAAGGGCGAGTGATAGAGATATATGGACCGGAAAGTTCTGGTAAAACCACATTAGCCCTACACGCCCTGGCCGAAGTGCAGAAAAATGGCGGTATCGCTGCCTTTGTTGATGCTGAACACGCCCTTGATCCTACTTACGCTGCTGCATTAGGTGTAGATATAGAAAACTTGTTTGTTTCTCAACCGGACACTGGCGAATCAGCTTTAGAAATAGTCGATCAGTTGGTGCGCTCTGCCGCAGTTGATATTGTAGTTATAGACTCCGTAGCCGCACTAGTACCCCGCGCTGAAATTGAAGGGGATATGGGTGATATCCACGTTGGTCTACAAGCCCGGTTAATGAGCCAAGCTCTACGTAAAATCACTGGCAATATTGGTAAATCTGGTTGCACAGTCATTTTTATCAACCAGTTGCGACAAAAAATTGGTGTTACATACGGTAGCCCAGAAACGACAACGGGTGGTAATGCATTGAAGTTTTACGCGTCAGTACGTCTCGATATTCGCCGGATTCAAACCTTGAAAAAAGGTACAGATGAATTCGGTAATCGGGTCAAAGTCAAAGTCGCAAAAAATAAAGTAGCACCACCTTTTAGAATTGCCGAATTTGACATCATTTTTGGTAAAGGAGTTTCTACCCTGGGTTGTTTAGTTGATTTAGCAGAAGAAACAGGCATTCTCCTACGTAAAGGTGCTTGGTACAGCTACAACGGTGAAAACATTTCTCAAGGTCGAGATAACGCCATCAAATATCTAGAAGAGAAGCCAGAATTTGCCAGCAAAATTGAAGAGCAAGTTCGTGAAAAATTAGACAAGGGGGCTGTGGTTTCTGCTAACTCTGTAGCTAAGGTCAGCGAAGAAGACGAAGAGGAAGAAATCGAATTAGAGGAAGAGTAAACAAGAAAAGCGGGGACACGGAGAAAGAGGGACACGGGGACACTTCACAAGGGTAGGTATTTTACATTGTCGTGAGGGCAAGACTTGGGGGACAAGGAAGGACAGTGGACAAGGGAGGAAACCAGTACAAAATTATATTCTCTTGGTAACAAAAAGACCATTGTGCGGAGAAAATCTTCCTTGTCTACTTTCCCTCCTTGTCTTCCTAGTCCTGCCTTAACAGATAATATTAAAAACCTACCCTTGTCAGCACGGGGACACGGGGATAATCTCACCGCGTCCTCTTCTTCCCCTCACCGCGTCTCCCACTCTGGAGTGTCCTCTTCGGTCAGTCCAAAATATTTGGACTTTGCTGATATTGGGTTTATATCAATAAAAATCTACTAAAATTCTACTACTTCAAACTCAAAAGTTGCAATTAAACGTTCCTCGACATATACCTCTATTTTATGTTTACCAAGAGGATCACCAGGAGCAATCTTCCAAAAATTTTTAATCACACCATTTACAGGTGTTTCTGTGCGCTTGGTAATGGCTGTAGTTCCATCAGATGATATGGAAAAATTCTCAGATTCCTGTGTAGTCCAAGTTTCCGGTGCTTTGGGTAAACGTAGAACTTCGCGCCATTTCACTTTACCTCGATAGTTCTGAAGTTTAATCTGCCAACCATAGGCATCACCTTTCTTTAAGGGTACTTTAGTAGTGGGAAAAAAATTAACTTTACCCTCACCATCAACTATCCTTACCCCAAACTCTGATTTAGTAACAGTAATCTTTTGACGATTAATTGACTGAGAATATTCTAGGGGTGCTTCCGCTAAAACAGTACTAGTATTATTTAAATCCGCAGTTATAGCGCCCAATATCAACCAAAAAGAAGTTAGAAAAAGCCTAGCAGCCCAAATTCTCATCTGCATTATCTTCCTGTTAGATATTAGTATTTAATTCCCTTAATGTTAGCTATGTTCCGGGTTGAGATCCAAAAATCATCAATCAGTGAAAATAAGTATAAATATAGCCTAGAATATAATTCACTAAAATGCTGAAAATAGAAAAGAGGATACAAATATATTGCATCCTCTTTTCAAACTGTATTGCTGAGAACAGTTCCGCTTTTTAATCGAGTTCCGTGGGTTTAAGTTTCATGGCAGGGTTTAAATCCCTGTTGCAAAACTTAATTACGTTGGTGTAGCCGGCTGGAAGCACTATTACGAATTACGAATTACGTTCGCGTAGCGTTTCCGAAGGAAATATTACGAATTACGAATTACGAATTACGAATTACGAATTACGAATTATTTAATCTTCGTCAAGTGCAGGAAAAAATTCTTCAAACCGCCACAAGGTATCTTTATTTTCAATGAACCAAATACGAGTTTCTGGTGTTAACTGACTCCAGACAACTTCAGGGGGAAGATGTGGAGAATCATACTGATATTCCTGACCAAGTATTCTGAGATTATCTAATACATTACCAGGAATACCAAGCTCCTGCCAGTTAACTGTGAAGTTTCTACCAATAACTCCCGCAGTGGGATCAAAAACTAATTGTGCAGTTCTGATTAAATCAGCAAAGTGTTGCGGTTTGAGTCCGATGATATCTTGAATTTCGAGTGATTTCTTAGGCTCTGGAGGCATTGTAACTGAAGTGATGAAGATAGTTGGTTGATGGAACTTACTGCCAGAGATGATGCCCACAAATCTAGTTTAGCGCAGAAAATAAAGGCCAGCGTTACTGACCTGATAATTAGGAAATTGTGAAGTAATTATGCTACTTCCACTAAAACTGTAACCGCTGCAACTGCTATTAACATTTCGTCATTTTTATCGTTGAGAGAAGGTATTGCTAAACCATCAACTACCATTCCTCCAGTTTCTACGGTGAGAGATTTACGACCAAAAGGAAGAACAGCTAATACCTCTGCTTCTCGGACTTGTTCGGGGTAGGGTACTGCTACCTTGACTTCCACAATCATGTCATTTGGGTCTTTTAACCCGGCTATTTCCATAATACCAAGTAAGGCATTGTGAGCGATCGCATTTCTGACCGCCCTCGCTGCGGCTACAGTCGGTTCCTGTCCGTGCTGGTCTATGCCCATTCCCATTTCGATGATAAAGCGTTTTAGTGCCATTGGTAGATACTCTGAATTCTGCACCTTTTACTTTATCTCTGTAGTGGTATTCTGTATAAGTCGCTGGGGTATAAATCTCCCACACGGCTTTTCCAGCTTAAAAGACCGCATGGCGTAATACCAGATTAATATGAAGCTGCATAGAATAATTTAACGTGGATGCACGCAGATAAACGCGGATAAAGACAGATAAATCAATGGATTTCAGAATTATGTGCAACCTCACATAAAATTGGTATCAGCCATATTTTAATTTTCAGTATTTAAACCAAAAATTAAGTATAAAGGGGGTTTGGCTCCTTCTTTTTAACTCTTTCTATATATTCTCTAATGAACATCAACCGTCGTCAATTTATCACCACATTGGGAGTAACTACTTTAGCAACCCAAATGCCCCCAGTTATTGCCAAAAATGCACTTTCACCAAACATAATTATCAAACCGCCATGTTTACAAATTGGCGATACTTTAGGATTAATTTCCCCGGCGGGTATTGTTGAAGCTAAAGATATAGAAGACGCAAAACAAACTTTTATAAATTTAGGACTGAAAGTAAAAACAGGTTTACATATTTTAGATCGAGATGGATATTTAGCAGGAAAAGATGCAGACCGCGCCCAAGATATTAATACAATGTTTGCCGATAAATCGGTAAAAGCCATTATTGCCATGCGTGGCGGTTGGGGCTGTAATCGAATTTTACCTTTACTTAATTATCCTCTAATCCGTTCTCATCCCAAAATTATTATGGGATATAGTGATATTACTTCTTTATTATTAGCTATTAATGCCCGCAGTCGATTAATTACTTTTCATGGTGCAGTTGCTACATCAACTTGGAATCAATTTACAGTTGATTATTTTAAACGGATATTATTTAATGCCGAAATTGTAATCATGGAAAATAACCAAAATAGCGCCGGGAAAATAGAAGTAATTGCACCGGGAAAAGCTAGGGGTAAAATTGTTGGTGGTAACTTGTCCGTCATAGCAGCAATGGTGGGTTCAGCTTATTTACCATCTTGGCGGAAAAGTATTTTATTTCTCGAAGATATTGGCGAAGATATTTATCGCATAGACCGAATGCTGACGCAATTAAAAAATGCAGGTATTTTACAGCAAATTACGGGCTTTATTTTTGCACAATGTACTAATTGTCAATTGGGAGATGAACCATCATTTACATTAATGCAAATATTAAAACAGCACATTCAGCCTTTAGATATTCCCGCTTGGTATGGTTCGATGATTGGTCATATTCAAGATAAATTTACAGTACCAATCGGTGTAGAAGTAGAAATAGATGCTGAGAATGGAACAATCAAAATGTTAGAAGCGGCTGTAATACCAATTTAATGTGAAGTTGCACCACAGGAGTTAGCACCCACAACTTCCGACGTACTGCTTTAACCCAGATGAGTAGCGCGGGTATACCGTTTAGAGTGATTCAGGATCATGTGAAATTACATTGTTTTGTAGTATTTTCTTAACTCAGATGTAGTCCACCATCAACAGGTAGTGCTACTCCAGTAATAAATGCTGCTTTAGGAGAGCATAAAAATGCTACTACTTCACCTATCTCTATCGGTGATGCCCAACGTTGCATTGGTGTATTTTTGATTGTATTTTTTATAGTATCACTCTCTACTCCACCCCATTTAGAGGTGGCAAAATTCCAGGCTTCGGTCTTAATATAACCAGGAATAACTACATTGACTGTAATTCGTCGTGGTGCTAATGTCTTGGCGTAGTATCTTGTTAAAAACTCCACAACCGCCTTAGCTTGTCCTGGCATTGCATATGGCAACTGTGGCTTTTGGCTACTATTACATCCAGGAGAAGATATTGCTACTATATAACCGTTTTCATCCTCCATGTAATTAAGTGCTTTTTCCACACATCTAATGAAGCACTTAGGATAAACATTCTGATAATAGTCATACTGCTCAAAGCTAGTAAAGCTACCATTCCCCAATAACTGAGTGTGAAGATTGCCAGCTAAATTTGCCTCTTTTGATTCAGCAGATGTTGTCACCCCAACATAGAGTCCAGCATTATGAACAAAGGCTGTTAGCTTGCCTTCAAAATTATCTTCCACAGATTGGAATATTCTTTCAATAGTAGACTCTTGAGCTACATCACCTTTAACAATGTCAACTTTTATCTCATAGGTAGATTCAAGAGTAGCTTTTGCAGTTAATGCAGCCTCTTCATTAGCATTAAAGCCAAGTATAAGGTTATGTCCGTTCTTGGCTAGTTGCTGCGATATACCCCAACCAATTCCGCGAGTTCCACCTGTAACGATTGCTAATTTTGATAACATATTTTCCCTCTTTATTAAAGTACAGCAGTTCTATATGAGTTGTGATTTGTAGATAATAGTAGATTAAATGAATAGAATACACTTTGAGAGGATGTTTGAAAAGTATCAGAATTAATCGAGATCCCCCCAACCCCCCTTTCTAAGGGGGGCTAAATTCTTCAAAGTCCCCCTTAGAAAGGGGAATTTAGGGGGATCTGCGGGTGTCAGATCCAACACGAAAAAGTTTTCAAACAACCTCTTTTCAAACAACCTCTGATGATCTTTTTTATTAGATTTGATTTCAGATACTTTAGTCTCCTCAATGTGGGTTTTAAGTCTTTAACCGAACAGAATATAGCATTTCCTAGTCTAATGAAGTACAAAATTATCTACGTCCATCTGCGTTTAATTGTTACTGCTTGTACCTCATGACAATGGGAATTGCTATATAACAATTATCGCCACCCTAACCAACGTAAGCAAGGAACAATAAGGTAGTAACTCAACCCTAAGCACAAACTGATTAAAACACCCATTAAACCAAAAAAAACTATGGGTAGGAATAATTCAACCCAGCTAGGTTGACTGGAAAAATGGAAGATAGGCGCTGGAACCCCTAAATTAATCAAGGCTGCGAGGATGTTGGCACTGCCAAAGGAAGCTAGAAAAGCGTAAGCTAGGTAATGGGAGCGAAGACCTAAACCCAAGGTGAGTAAGGAAACTGAGACCAAAATCCAGGCTACCAAACCCTCAGCGCTATTATGTGGTTTGATAAATTGCCAAATTATCCAGCCCGCACTATAACCAATTAAACCCATAAGTGATGCTACTAAAAATCGTCGCTTTTGACCAAAACTCCCAGATAGGGTGAGTCCCCAAGCGGTTCCAAAACCAGCTATGGCAAATACTAAAATTTCTGGGGCTGAAGCAGGTTGATAATTTTGTGAGAGTTCAACTAGTTGACGGGAGATGAATTCCACAACCCCTGCGCCTAATTTTGTCTGATAAGCCAAAATAAAACCGACGATTGTACCTAACATAGCGCCGATACTGCCCAAAATCATCGCCCAAATTGTTCCTAGACAAGCTAGTAAGAATTTAAATATCGTCCTAATGGTGAATGCTGTAGTATTACTTACAGTTTGGGTAAATTTGGTAACTGTTTGGCGGACAGATTTTCCCAGTCGGGTAAAGAATCCTGGTTGTGATCCAGCGGGGACAATTTTCAGTAACCGTTTTTGAATAATACCTGCATGGGCGGGACGCGATCGCACTTCCTTCTGTACCATTTCATCTAATAAGTCGGCCAGACGGGGGTTAATATTGCATCGATTGCGCCAGCGTAACTCCCCAGTCATGGGATCTTCTAAATCCTGGGGATATCTTCCTGTAAGTAATTCAATTATCGTCCTTCCCAAGGCATAAAAATCCGCAGCAGGCCCAACATTACCGCCAATCACTTGTTCTGGTGGACTGTAACCAGAAGAAAATAACCGCGTAGAAGGGATGTGCGATCGCAATATCGCCCCACTAAATTGTTTAGCCCCGCCAAAATCAATCAACACCAATTGTTCCGCCTGAAGAGGTGCAGTTGGCGAAGGTTGACGCAGCATTAAATTAGAAGGTTTGATGTCCCGGTGAATAATTTGGCGTTTGTGCAGTTCCTGCAAAATCTTTACCGCTTGGGCGAACCAATTTAGCACCAAATCCTCTGGACATCCTTGAGGATAATTTTTGCGGATTTCTTCTAAATTTTGCCCATCAATTTTTTCCATCACCAGACAAGCCAACTGGTGCGGTTTAGGACTAGTCAAATTGATTTGAAAATACCCGTCAGCATCAACTTTGGGGACACCAGGATGACGGAAATTACTTAAAACTTCCGCTTCTTGGATAAACAATTCCAGCGCCTTGGGGGAATCTTCCACCAAGACTTTCAGCACTTTTTCTGTCTGGGTCTTTTCATCCCAAACAGTGTAAATTTGAGCAAATCCACCCGATCCTAGGGGTTCGAGTGAGTGATAACGGTCTAACAACTGTAGCGGTGCGCCACAACTGTTACAAAATTTGTTTCCCCAAGGTTGGGGGTAAGGACGTTGACAATGAGGATTTATGCAGTGAACCGCACTCTGATTTATCTGGGACAAAACCACGAAAATACAAAGGCTGGATCGATTTTAGCGCTTCTTTAGGGTTAGGGAAGGAAAAATATCAGAGTTACGATAAAAATCAGTCTCAACCTTGAAAGTTTTCTTCCCCCACACATTGTCTGATAAATTTATTGATAGTGTAGATATCATGTCGAATATCTTGGGCTTTGATATAGTCGGTGTGAATTGGAATAGTTTTTAGAGATTTCAAAATTAGGACAAGACGGCCAACTTGACCCAAGCGATCGTAATATTGTTCAATATCAGCACGCTGAATATCTGCAAATGAGTACTTTATAACTGTGCTACTGCCTAAACTTTTGTATTCTATAACTACCTGACTCATGCTTTTGTCGAAACTACAAGTCACTTCAGGAGTTGAGACTTCAGAACTGGCCACAGCAATTAAAAAAATCAGAAATGTACCGTAAATTAAATGTGCATTTTGTTGAGTTAGGGAACCTGGTATAAAAAATACTTTATACAGATAAGCACAGAGTTGATAAACTAAAAAGGCAATTAATAAACCTGCTAAAAACCAGTCCTTAGTAGGTTGGTGTTTCATTACCAATTTTTCGTCAGTTAATATCAAAATTTTCATGATCACCTCTTCATATAAACTTTGAGGTATGACTACATAAGTGCTTCCCGATTTTACTGAAGATTCATTATTATCCGCATTCATTTTATACAATTTAAACATCGTGAATCAAAATATCACCACGGACAGAATTTCTATTATTATTCCCACACTTAATGAAGCCAGTAATATCACAGAAACATTAGCTAGTATTCAACCCAGCACTAATGTAGAAATCATCGTAGTTGATGGCGGTTCAAAGGATAATACACAGAAAATAGTTCAATCATTAGGTATAACAGTTATCTCCTCTCCTCCCGGTCGGGCTGTACAAATGAATACTGGTGCAGCAATTGCTAGTGGAGAAATTGTTTTGTTTCTCCATGCAGATACTCGTTTACCCAATGGTTTTGATGTGATGATTCGCACTACATTACAAAAGCCAAAAGTTGTAGCTGGTGCTTTTGCTTTACGGATAGATGCACCGCATGGGGGACTGCGTTTGGTAGAATGGGGAGTGAAATGGCGATCGCACTTTTGGCAACTACCCTACGGCGACCAAGCTATTTTTTTAACTAAAGCCACATTTAAGCAAATTGGTAATTTTCCTGACTTGCCGATTATGGAAGACTTTGAACTTATCCGACGGCTAAAACGCTTGGGTAAAATTGCTATTGTTTCCGTGCCTGTAATCACATCTCCACGTAAATGGCTAAAAAAGGGAATTCTTACAATTACTATACTTAATCAAATCATCATTCTTACATATTTACTTGGTGTTTCACCACAGCGAATTCGCAGTTGGTATCGGTAAGAAAAATTTAGGTAAATTGTAGGTATTTCGCACTAAGATAGTAATTATTAATCGTTAAAAATTTCATAATTACGATTAAATTTCACATTATTAAATACATCAAAATTTTGGGAATTATGAATATTCAACTTTTATTACAAGAATCTATTCATTCATCTGATTTTAATCTTACAGAAATTATAAAAAATGCATTATATTGGATTGATAGCCTGGGTACAATAGGAGCAATAGCTTTTATTATCATCTATATTATTGCTACTATTGCTTTTTTACCAGCTGCAATTCTCACTTTAGGTGCTGGTGTTGTTTTTGGTGTATTTTGGGGTTCTGTTTATGTGTTTATTGGTGCAACTCTCGGTGCTATAGCAGCATTTTTAATAGGACGTTATGTAGCTAGAAATTGGGTGGACAAAAAGATTGCAGATAACAAACAATTTACTGCTATTGACAAAGCCGTGAGTAAGAAAGGCTTAAAAATTGTCTTTTTAACACGACTTTCGCCGCTATTTCCTTTCAATTTATTAAATTACGCCTTGGGAATTACAGGAGTTTCTTTCAAAGACTATTTTTTCGGTTCTGTCGGCATGATTCCGGGAACAATTATGTATGTTTACATTGGTTCATTCGCTGGAAACATCGCACTGATTGGCACAGAAGCCCAACCTACAAATATGACTCTCACATGGGTGATTAAAATTTTGAGTTTTATAGCCACATTGGCTGTCACCATTTATGTTACCAGTGTAGCCAAGAAAGCTTTAGAGGAAGAAGTTTTATAGATTTTATAGATTTTATAAATCTTATTAGTTTATATGGGAATTGTTAAATACAAAACTGACAAAATATTGCTGAGGGTATATTCATGGTAAAGATAACAGATTAAGTGAAGACTAGAATCAAAAACATAGTTTATACTTCACCCTTTAGAGGTAATACATAATGTCTACTACAGAATTTGAGAGAGTTACAGTTTTGCCAATGGATGAGTATAATCAAAATTTGGTTGCTAATGTTCATCCATCAAATTGGGTTAATCCTCAACCCGCTGATGACTATGATTTGGTAGTAATTGGTGCAGGTACAGCAGGATTAGTTGTGGCTGCGGGTGCTGCGGGTTTAGATTTGGGTTTAAAAATAGCATTAATTGAAAAGAATCTCATGGGTGGAGATTGCTTAAATGTGGGTTGTATACCATCTAAATCTTTAATTCGGTCTTCTCGTACAGTTGGGGAAATGTGGAAATCTAAGGATTTAGGTATTAATATTCCCCAACATATTGAGATTGATTTTGCTACAGTTATGGGAAGAATGCGGCGAATTAGGTCTAGTATTAGTCATCATGATTCAGCAGATCGGTTTAAAAATTTAGGTGTTGATGTCTTTTTCGGTGATGGTAGGTTTGCGAGTAACAATACCGTGGAGGTTGGTGGCAAAACTCTTAAGTTTAAAAAGGCTGTGATTGCTACTGGTGCAAGAGCAGTTAAACCTGCAATTACTGGCATAGAAGCAGCGGGTTATCTAACTAATGAAACGGTTTTTTCCCTAATTCAAAAACCAGAAAAGTTAGCGGTAATTGGTGGCGGACCGATTGGTTGCGAATTGGCGCAGACTTTCCGTCGATTGGGTTGTGAAGTGACATTATTTCATAGTGGTTCTCACATTTTAAATAAAGAAGATGGAGAAGCAGCAGCAATTTTGCAACAGGTTTTGATGGCTGAAGGTATTCGCTTAGTGCTGAATTGTAAGATAGAAGAAGTGGTGACAGTTACAGAAGGAAAACGGCTTTATTTTTCTGTGAATGGACATCGAGATTCTGTCACAGTCAATGAAATTTTAGTAGGTGCTGGACGTGCGCCAAATGTGGAAGGTTTGAATTTAGAAAAAGTGGGTGTGGAGTATGACAAACACCAAGGTGTGAAGGTAAATGATTATTTGCAAACTACAAATTCTAAAATTTATGCGGCTGGCGATATCTGCATGGATTGGAAGTTTACCCATGCAGCAGATGCTGCGGCGCGAATTGTGATTAAAAATACCCTATTTTCTCCTTTTGGTGTGGGACGCGCTCAACTCAGTAAGCTGGTGATGCCTTGGGTAACATATACTGACCCGGAAATTGCCCATGTGGGGATGTATGCAGATGAGGCTCAAAAAATGGGTATTGAGATCACGACTATTAAGATTCCTTTTAGTAGTGTAGATCGTGCGATCGCAGATAGTGAAGAATCAGGATTTCTGAAAATCCATTACAAAACCGGTTCAGATCAAATTCTCGGTGCAACTATTGTCGCTAGTCATGCGGGGGAAATGATTTCGGAAATAACCACCGCCATGGTCAATAAAATCGGTCTTAGCAAACTCAGTAGTGTGATTCATCCTTACCCAACTCAAGCCGAAGCGATTAAAAAAGCAGCGGATACTTATCGACGCACACTACTGACACCAAATAGTAAAAAAATCTTAGGATTTTTACCCAGATTTTCTTGATTGGGCGATTTTTACCCAAATTGCCAATATTTATCGTAAATTCTAGGGTTTAAGACCCCTATATCTACACGTAGTCTCAGTTGAGTTGGGGTAAGTTTCCCCGACTCCAACTGTCTTCAATTTTCAATTTTCAATTTTCAATTTTCAATTTTTAATTTTTAAAGTTCTGAAGCCGTATCAGGAGCAATAATTTCTCCAGTACCCAATTTTAAAATCATGTCCTGGTCGGTAATCAGTTCATTGAGTTCTTTAACTTTTAAATTCATTTTCTCACAAGCTTGGCGTAGTTCTTGAGCAAATCTTTTTAGATTATCGCCATAGCCACATTGATAAGCCGCAGTTTCTATTCCCAGATTGGCATTGGCTCTAGCACAATCTACGAGTTCTGTACCATGCAATGGTGTTAAGGATACCATAAACGTAGTTATTACATATAACTATTTACATTGATACCCTAACAGGCATTGAAGATCGATTCATCCCTCTAATTAAATAGATCTTTCAAGAGATGGGGATAAAAATAGAAATTAGGAATTTTCCCCTTCTCCTCTATATTATGTCCATATGATGAAAATCATCCGTTGACTATTTCTCCACCGTTTGGATGTAACACTTGACCAGACATATAAGAAGCGTCATCAGCAGCTAAAAATACAAAACTTGGTGCTATTTCTTCGGGTTGTCCGGCTCTTTGCATTGGGACTTGCTTGCCAAATTCTGCTACTTTTTCTGCGGGGAAGGTTGAGGGAATTAAAGGTGTCCAAATCGGACCCGGTGCTACAGCATTGACACGAATTCCCTTAGATACTAAATTCGCTGATAGGGAACGTGTAAACGCCACAATTGCACCTTTGGTAGAGGAATAATCTATTAGATTTGCATTGCCTTTGTAAGCAGTTACCGAAGTTGTATTAATGATAGAACTGCCTGTTTGTAAATGCTTCATTGCCGCTTTAGTTAGGTAAAACATCGAGAAAATATTAGTCTGAAAAGTTCGTTCTAACTGCTCTTTAGTGATATCTTCAATGCTGTTTTGAGGGTGTTGTTCAGCAGCATTATTGACAAGAATATCAAGTTTACCAAACTCATCTACGGTTTGTTGTACAGCCTGCTGGCAAAAACTTTCATCAGTAATATCACCTGCAATTGCTACTACCTTACGTCCATGTTTTTCGACTAAATTTTTTGTTTCCTTAGCGTCTTCATGTTCTTTTAGATAAACTATCGCTACATCTGCACCTTCTTTAGCAAAGGCAATAGCAACAGCACGACCAATACCACTGTCCCCACCGGTAATTAAAGCAATTTTATTTTCTAATTTTCCACTACCCCGATATCCTTCATCCTCAGCTTTAGGTTTGGGTTTCATTTCTGATTCAATACCAGGAGCTTTCTGTGTTTGTGGCGGTTGTAATTTCTTTTCTTTTGGCATAATTATTTAACCCTAATTTGGCTGTTGAGAAC
This sequence comes from Anabaena lutea FACHB-196, assembly GCF_014698305.1. GTDB lineage: Bacteria > Cyanobacteriota > Cyanobacteriia > Cyanobacteriales > Nostocaceae > Anabaena > Anabaena lutea. Next base: position 113,756 of record NZ_JACJST010000014.1, read on the forward strand.
TCACATACTAAGGGACTTCCAAATAAAAAAATCCCCAATGTGTAGGGTGGGTTACGCTACGCTCTAGCGTTCGCACAGCGTGTGCTTTGCACTTAGCCTGTCCCGCATAGCTATACCCAGCATTATCCCCTAAATTTATGGTGGGTTACGGACTACCGTCCTAACCTACGATTTTTGGGTAATTTATTTTTTGGTGTTTCCTAATCAGTAAAAATAAACCTTGGATCGAAAAATCAACCCAAGGTCTACGTTTTGCTTTCACTTCCACTCCTTTGCAAATTCAGACTTTTTGACCTCAGATATTTGCCAAAGGCATTAATTTGTGGAAATTGTGCATGAATGCATGAATATTTAATCTCTAACCTCACACCTACACACTCGATTTTCATCAAATTCCTGAAAACAAGTACACAACTTTAGAGAAATGGCATATTTACTCTAAAATCTACTCTTAATTTATTTGAACAAATAGAAAAAGTTATCGTTCGCCAGCAATAATTAAATACTAATTTTTCTCACTCTTAAGGTGTAGGTTATCTAAAAAATAAATCATGTATTTTGTATAAGTAATTAGGCGGAATTGAAAAGGTGAATTTGAGAGTAAAAACCTCTGTTTTGGTAAGATTTTGGTAATAGTTTAAATAGCTGATGAAATACCTGACAGCCCAGAGCCTAATCTGGGCTTGTTTGATTAATTTACAAAAAGATACACTCCAGATTAGCATCTCAACTCTTCCTTAGGATATACCTGAGATAATGAGTCAGAATTGGGATCTAGTCAGGGTATGGGTTATGGTAACAATAAATATTTCTGAGTTAGAGCAGGTTGATAAGTTTCGCAATTTACAATTAACTTTACGCGATCGCTGGAAAACAAGCGAGCTATTTGACAACAGCGAAGCGGATATCTTAATTATCCCCTCTTTAAGCATCGACCAACGGGAACTACAAAAGGTAGAAGGTTGTGAACATTATGAAGAAAGATTGCTATTTTCTTTAATCCGCTTACGAAACCCTCGCACGCGGTTAATTTATATTACCTCTATTCCCCTACATCCCAGTATTATCGATTACTATCTACAACTTCTGCCAGGAATCCCATTTTCCCATGCTCGTAATCGCTTATTACTACTTTCGACTTATGATTCTTCCCTTAAACCTCTAAGTCAAAAGATTTTAGAACGTCCTCGCTTAATAGAACGAATTCGCCAAGCTTTACGTTTAGATAAAGCTTTTATGACTTGTTACAATTCCACATTTTGGGAAGCTGAATTATCACTACAATTAGGTGTACCCCTTTATGCGGCTGCACCAGATTTGCAGATTTGGGGGACAAAAAGTGGAGGAAGGCAAATTTTTGGACAAAGCGATGTTCCTCATCCAGATGGTAGCGAATTAATTGGCAATTTCCCAGATTTAGCCATAGCAGCGGCTGATTTATGGGAACGTCAACCGACATTAAAACGGATGGTAGTGAAGCTAAATGAGGGGATTTCTGGGGAAGGAAATGCACTATTGGATCTCCGCCCATTGATAGATGTTGCACCCGGTCAAGGTTCTCATGGTGAAAGAGTAGCAGCAATTAGCGATCGCTTCTCAACTATGCGCTTCCAAGCCCCACAAGAAACTTGGGCAAATTTCTCTCAACGTATCCCAGAGTTAGGTGCAATAGTTGAAGCATTTGTAGAAGGAGAAATCAAGCGTTCTCCCAGTGTGCAAGGACGCATTACACCAGCTGGAGAAGTAGAAATCCTCTCCACCCATGACCAAATTCTCGGTGGCCCAGACGGACAAATTTATCTGGGTTGTCGCTTTCCCGCAGATGCCAGCTATCGATTACAATTGCAAGAATTAGGCTTAAAAGTTGGCAAACAACTGGCACAAAAAGGCGCATTAGAAAGATTTGGTGTTGATTTTGTCACAGTTGATCAAGGTAATGGTAAGTGGGATATTCAAGCAATTGAAATTAACCTCCGCAAAGGTGGAACTACTCACCCTTTTATGACTTTGAAATTATTAACTAATGGCAACTATGACCTATCCACTGGCTTATTTTATAGCCAGCAAGGACGAGCTAAATATTACATTGCTACAGACAACTTACAAAAAGACCGTTATCGGGGATTATTACCTAACGATTTAATGGATATCATCGCCCATCACAGATTACATTTTGATAGCGGAACCGAGACAGGTACAGTATTTCATCTTATGGGTTGCCTTTCCCAATTCGGCAAGTTGGGATTAACCAGTATTGGTGATTCTCCCCAACAAGCGGAAGATATATATAACAAAGTTATCGAAGTTCTCGATCAAGAAACTAGCGGCGACAATAATAGTTATAGCCTGTTTTCAGATTTTGCTTTTCCCATTGCTGGGGATGTCTAAGTAATACCAATTCAAAATTCAACATATTCCCAAGGGGTAGATGTTGGTAAGGTTTAATATCGTGTTTGGTTAAAAACCAGGACTTACGCAAAATATCTCTCAAACCCTCTTTTCTTTGTGTCCTTTGCGTCTTTCCTTACGGTTCCGTAAGAGGATGTCTGAAAACTTTTTCGTGTGGGATCTAACACTTGTAGATCCTCCTAAATCCTCCTTAAAAAAGAGGACTTTGAGTAATTTATCCCCCCTGGGAAAGGGGGGTGAGGGGGGATCTTGATCAATTCTGATACTTCTCAGACATCCTCTAAGGGATACGCAGTTCGTTTTTCCCGTTAGTCTTGCGTAAGTCCTAAAAACTTACAATTAAGACTGATGGTTTAAGTTTTTTTGATAAGTAATTAAGTGAACATGATATAAGCTGATAAAAGTGCATTTTTTTCAATATCTAATATGGCAACTATTAACGACAACTACCTGAAGCTAAAAGCCGGTTATCTATTTCCCGAAATTGGTCGCCGGGTAAATGCTTTTGCACAAGCCAATCCTGATGCTAAAATCATCCGGTTGGGGATTGGTGATGTTACCGAACCTTTGCCAGAAGCTTGCCGCACAGCTATGATTAAAGCTGTAGAAGATATGGGCGATCGCACAACTTTCAAAGGCTATGGCCCAGAACAAGGTTATGCTTGGTTACGGGAGAAAATTGCCGCTCATGATTTCCAAGCCAGGGGAGCAGCAATAGAAGCTGATGAAATCTTCATTTCCGACGGTTCCAAGTGCGATAACGGCAATATTCTCGATATTTTTGGTCATGATAACACCATAGCCGTAACTGACCCAGTTTACCCTGTGTACGTCGATACTAACGTCATGGCGGGAAACACCGGGAACGCCAACGATAAAGGCGAATTTGACGGTTTAGTTTATCTCCCTGTCACCGCTGAAAACAACTTTACCGCACAAATTCCTTCCCAAAAAGTTGACTTAATTTATCTCTGCTTCCCCAACAACCCCACAGGCGCAACTGCCACCAAAGAACACCTAAAAGCTTGGGTAGATTACGCAAAAGCCAACGGTTCAATCATCTTTTTTGACGCTGCTTACGAAGCTTATATCACCGATTCTTCCCTTCCCCACTCGATTTACGAGATTGAAGGTGCAAGAGATTGTGCGATCGAGTTTCGTTCCTTTTCTAAAAATGCCGGCTTTACCGGTACACGTTGCGCTTTAAGCGTCGTTCCCAAAACACTCACAGCTAAAGCCGCTGATGGTTCCAATGTAGAACTGTGGAAGTTGTGGAACCGCCGCCAGTCTACCAAATTTAATGGCGTTTCTTACATTGTCCAACGGGGTGCGGAAGCGGTTTATTCTGAAGAAGGACAAGCGCAAATTAAAGCTTTGGTAAGCTTCTATTTAGAAAATGCCAAAATCATTCGGGAGCAATTAACAGCCGCTGGTTTATCAGTTTATGGTGGCGTAAATGCACCTTACGTTTGGGTGAAAACTCCTCATGGTTTATCCAGTTGGGAATTTTTCGATAAGCTGCTAGAAACTGTAAATGTTGTGGGAACTCCTGGTTCTGGTTTTGGTGCTGCGGGTGAAGGTTATTTCCGCATTTCTGCATTTAATAGTCGGGAAAATGTGGAAGAAGCAATGAAACGCATTACTGAAAAGTTTAAGGTTTAGGTTTAGTAAGTTTTGGTGGGCAATGCCCACCCTGCTTAAACCAGTGCAGTTCCCTTCATGAAATCTGCTTTAGGAATCTCTAATAACTCTAAAATAGTTGGAGCAATAGAACACAGAGAAATTTTACCCTCATGAATCGAATGCTTACAGCTTGGCTTACGAATCCATAAAATACCATCTGGGTGATGCATTCCGCTTTTTATATCTTCTATTTGGTAAAAAATATCAAAGAATGGGATTGATTTTTTGCTGTTGGCAATATTCAAAATTGCATTTTGTGGTATTTCTTCAAAAATTCCACAGCCACCGAAAATATCGTTACCATTGCGTCTTAATCGCATTATCTGACGCTGATTTATTTGTAAATTTATCAGTTTTTGTTCTGCTTCAGTTGCATCTTGTTCATTTTCAAACCTGACATGAAATTCTTCAGCCATGACTGGAGAGCAAATATAATTACTCTTCACACCTGCAAAATCTAAGAGACTTTCAAACTTACGCGGCCTACAAAGACGTTTTCCTCCAGTTTCCTCATAGGTAAAACAAGGTTGTTGACTTAAAGCTGTAGATAAAATAAAAGTAGTCTTATCATCTGATAAATTCAGAAATTTACCTATCAGTTTATCCATTTCTTGATAGCCATACAAAATTGCATTTTCATATTCAATCTGTTCTTTTACTGATGGTTTGATTTGAAATTTATCTGGCTCCATATTCCGCCAGTACATATGTTGAAAATGGGCTGTACTATTAATAAAAAAAGTAGAAAACCGCGGACGAATTTTGTGATAGTAGGAGCGAAATAAATCAAACTGAAGCTTGTCTGCGATAGTTGCACGTTGCCAACGGTATTTTCCTGTGATTTTCTCACGAATTAATTGTTGGATAATAGCACTAATTGTATCTAGTGAAAGTCCATGATTCTTCATAAAGTCCAGAAACCTCAGATAATCTCCAGTATTAAGGGGAACAGAATCATTTGTGTGTTCCTGGACTTGTTTTTGAACAAATCGGAAATATAGCAATAATTCTTCAGAATTTGGAGTAATTTTTGTACTCCAAAAATCGGGCATGATATAACCATTTAATGAGGGATTGTAGCTAATGTTCATACTGCCACAAATCCAAACTTTTAATCCTGCATCTGAAAGAATATCCCAAATCGATTTTGACTTGAGTTTATATCCCTCATCCAGAAGAAATACTTGATGTTCACTATAAGGGACACCAGAATGTACTGTCACCCATTGAATCCAAGGTTCTAAATATGGTGGTTCTTCTTCTGCATCGGTTATATAAACTTCTGATTCTTCATAGAGTCTCTGGAAGTTAGGTAACTTTCCTTCTTGAATAAATCTTTCAATTAATGAAGGGCAAAGCTCATTAAATTCCAGTAATATAACAGATTTATCTGAATTCATAGTCAATCCTAAATAAACTAATCATGACGAATTGCTCAGAGTTTACATGAAAAAATAAATACATATTTTTTCCTATTTGGAAAAACATAAATATCTAAAGTTGATATGTTTTTCTATAATTTACCAACCACTAATTTTTAAAATGTTATGACGAAAATTTTGGTAAGCATATCCTGCAAAATGTGCAATCAGCATTGTTGTTAACGATACTACACAAAAAAACCAACAACTCAAAGTGGAAGGTAATTGATGTTCGACACCCCGCCAAATTTCTTTACTAAAATTTTTACTAAATTTGCTAGTTACTCGTAATCCTTCTAGTATTATTGACAACAAACCTACTAGAATTAAAGCTTTAAAAAAAGGTTGTAAAAATTGTACAAAAAAACTAATTATTCCCATGATAATAGTTCCAGAAATTACCACAAATGGTAATTTACCTCGAATTGGTGAATATTTAGGATGCTTTACATCTGTCAGATATCGACCTCTTCCATACTTAAAATATTGAATTAACAGAGATTTCCATGTATTTCTGGGATAATACCAGACTTTAATTTTAGAACTCACATAAACTGCTCCGTAAGTTTTACCCATTAAGTTCTGCTGCACTCCAGTATCTTGACTCGGTATTTGATTCATATCAACAAACAACTTCTGCAACCTCAGATTCAATTCAGCATCTTCATTCGTTGTTGCGTCAGTGCTGTATCCGGATACTGTTTGCAGCGTTTTTCTCCAGAAACATCCAAGGAAAAGTGTGTCAGCATAGCCATCATAATCAGGATTACGATGCTTTGCACTTCCCCCTCCTAAAAAACTTTTTGATGCTAGTGCTACTCCTGCTTGAAAAGGTGTTTTAGCAGCAAAACGAGTTGCTCCACCAATATTGAGTGCTTGCGATTCCAGGAGTAGTTCCACACATCTTTCAATGTAATCAGAGGCATAATCTGAGTGAGCGTCTGCTCTGAGGAAAATATCACCTGTACAATGTAGCAAAATTAAATTGAGACCCGCAGATTGAACTTTTTGAGGATTATGCAAAAGTCGCACTCGTGAATCTTCAGTTGAGAGATGTTGAATGATATCCTGAGTACCATCAGTGCTACCACCATCTGCAATCATAACTTCAACCAAATTTGGATAAAGTGTTGCTAGAAATGAGTACACAAGTTTTTCTATATAATGTGCTTCATTATAAACAGGAATAGCAATAGAAACAGAGGGTGAAATTACTTGTTTTACTGATGTTCTCGATTCCATATGTTTATACCCCTTATTCAAATGTTGTTAAAAGTAAAAATTGCATATTTATTGAAACTTACAAACCTGTGAGAATTTGCTCACTAATATCTTTGTAGAGTTTCAGCAATACCTTTGATTCTTGTTCCCAATTGTATGTTTCTATTATTGCTTGTCTAGCATTGTCACCCATCTGTTTTGCTTCATGGGGATGATTAATTACCCATTGGATTGCAGTAGCAATTGCTTGAGGATTTTGAGGATCAACACAAATGCCGCATTGGTTACTTTCAATGATTTTTTTCCACAAAGGAAAATTAGAAGCAATCACAGGAATGCCAGCACACATATACTCGAACATCTTCACTGGAAGTGAATCTAATAAACTAACTGTTGGATGTAACAAAACCAAACCTGCCATTGATTTTGCTAAAGTTTGAGCTACTTCCTTTCTACCAAGCCACCCTAATTCTTTGACATTTGCCCATCCAGTCATACTCACTGCTTTTTTTTGTTGATCGGGATATGCAAACTTACCACCCAGCAGCAAACAATTATCCGTTTTCCCAATAGCTTCTATCATTTCAAAAATCCCTCGCGTTTCTGTAATCGAGCCTACATAACAGACAACGGCTTCCTTTTGCTCCCAACTGGTGTTTGTTAAGGATAATTCATCGAGGAGCGGATAATTATTAACATTGACCGCAAAACACCCTAGTTTTAAAAAACGATCACAGATGAATGGCGTTGCTGCCACAATAGCAGTGAAGCGTTTCGCTGCAAAATTTTCTAATTTTTCAACAGGCCAACTAATCATCCTCCGCCAAATTTTAGGAATCCAGTATTTGCTCAAAATATCTCTTGGCACATCTTCATGAATATCGTATATAACTTTTTTACCTTGATTGAGTAATAGAAGTCCAAGTGGAATTAATTCCGGATCGTGGAAATGATAAATATCTGCTTGAATTGCCAAAGCCTGTTGATAAACGTGCCAAACCGTTTTAGTCATACGTAATAAACGGTTTTGCTTTATTTTTGGAACAGAATGAAGGTGAATTTCTTCTATAACTTCATTTGGTGCATCATTAGCCACTAGATGTGTTTCGTAACCTGCACCAACTAAAGTAGAACATTCTTTAACATAAATACGTGTATCTTGGTAAGGATGAACTGATGTGAGATGGCAAACTCTAATTGGCTTTTTTTGTTTTTCCAACATTTTTATAGGAAGTTAATACATTATTTAAATTGGAGAATTACCCTAAATTTCCTTCCAGCTTATAGCTCTAATGTCTAGCCTGTTAGTTTTTATTTCAAGATTTATTAGTCATAAATTTACAGTGCTTTTGCATAATCTCTTTAATGCTATTCCGAAATTAACAAATATAGCATATAAACCTAAAGGGTGTCTAAATATTAAAATTTGGATAACATTAAAAATTAAAAGGCTATTAAAAAAAATGCACTCATAATCATTGACAGATTTCCATGAATTTAAAAATTGTTTTACGCAGAAAATGACTAAACCCAAATAAGCAAAAAAAGTGAGAAATCCAAAATCTTGAAATGCGGCTAAAAAATTGTGTATGTATGTACCCCTTCCACTATCTAGAGTTCGTTCTGAGTAATTACCAAAAATAGGGTTGTTGATTATATCTTTAATACCTGATGCATAGAAATCCATTCTCAAATCTAAAGAACCATCTGAGCCTGTCTCTACTGCTGAAAGATTTCTATTCGACAATAAATTGTATTCTATCATCATATTATTGAAACTATCGGCAAACGTAGAAAATAAAATTAGCGATGAAATTATGATAAATAATAAAATAAACTTTTTATTCCTCAATGTCACTAATAAGCAATAAAGCATATATGTACTAACTATAATAAAAGAAAAAAATGATGCTCTTGAACTATTGAAGAATAGAATAATAATAGATGAAACCAATATTGAAAAGACCACTATTAACCGTACTAATTGATTAGTATATTTTGCATTTCTCGAAAGAAAGCTAAATTTTGGCAATCCTTTTAAAGTTGATATTCTGGCAGTTATTGCTATTGATACAAGCGCAAATGTATCACCAATATATTGATAAACGCCAGCGAATTTGGGATTATTTACACCATAAATAGATTGAAAATATATAGGGTCTATTTTAGAAATTATAAAATAGCTAATGATTGTCCATATGATGAAAAGCAAGCTCGAAAAATATGGTTTTTGAGAAATTTGTACAAAGTTTATACTGAATGCAAGTGCCATAAAACAATATGATAAAGCAACTATATCGCTATCTGAACCTGGAGTAGCAAAGTAACTATAACTAATTACTAAATTCATAAGAGTCCAAGAAAAAAAGGCAAATAAAAAGAATGAAAAAATGGGAAATAACTTAGATTTTGATTTAACTCTTAAAAAAAACAAAAATATTAGAATATTGGAGGCAAGAAGAGAAATTAAATAATAAATATTTCTTAATAGAAGGATACTTTCATCTTCGTAGTAAAAATAAAAGGGGAGAAATATTATTATAAATAATAATACTAAGATGCTGAACAAGGAGTAAAAAATCTTCATCTATTTTCAGAAAAAATAAATTTATTCACTTGAAAAGTTCAAATCTAGAAAGCATATTCAAATATTTTCTTTAGAAAATAAATGAAGCTTGTATGTACTAACCGAATAAAATAGTCATATAAAGTTATATTTTTTATCTATAACTCTATCCAAAATTTACAGCATATTTTTCAGCCCATCGAATCAAATTCAGCCAGCGCCATATACGGAAATTAAAAGGCTTGCGTCCTTCAATAACTGCTCGCCACTCCCTCTCTACGACATCAATTTTGAGTACAGGAATCGACGGTTTGCTATGTAGTACTTCTTCTACCCAAGGACTTAAAGCAGTTAACCAACTAAACTCAGGAGTAGCAAAACCAATCTTATCCCGGCGATTCAGAATTGTATCTGGAACAATGCCACGCATCGCCCTTCTAAATACAGCCTTACTAGTGCCATCAGGAGCAATAATATATTCTTCAGGTAAAGAGAACATAAAATTAACTAAAGTTGGCGTTAAAAAAGGAACGCGGCTTTCAATGGAAAAAGCCATAGAGTTACGATCCTCATAGCGTAATAGTGAAATCAAACTATTTTCAAGATCGTGTTTAAGTCGCTCCCAGAATACTTCTCGCTTGTAATTTTGTGTTGTGGAAGCAAGCATTACCCCCTGTTCAGTAAACCAAGTACTATTCAACCAAGATGGAGTAAAGCTTTTTCCCACTAAATCTCTAGCTGCACCTTGGAGATTTTCAGGTAATAAAAATCCTCCTCCAATTAGCAGTAGCTTCAGACTACTAATATTAGGCAAACTAGATGCTTTTTGTAGAAACTGAGTTGCTTTACCCAATTGTCCTTGACGAATCAATGAGGCTAATCGCGCACCTAAATAACCAGAATAACCTCCTAACATTTCATCCGCTCCCTGTCCATCGAGCATGACTTTAATTCCTGCCTCCTGAGCCAATCGAAATACTCGATTTTGGGCGTAAATACTAGTACTACCAAAGGGTTCATCTTGAACCTGGATCAGGTGATTTAAATCTTCTACTAATTGAGTCGGAGTCGGTTGAGTTGTGTGCATAATTGAGTTAGCAGCCTTGCTGACGATCTTCATCCACTGCTCTTCGCTCACTTTGGGGTCATCTGCTAAGTAACTGAAGGTGTGTATTTCTAAATCTGGCTCTAAGTAGCGCATTGCCATGACAATGCTGGATGAGTCAATTCCTCCTGAAAGGGCTGCTCCCACTGCTACATCACTACGTAGGTGAAGTTTGACACTATTAAGAAATAGTTCCCGCAATTGTTCTGCCGCTTCTTCAAAGGAAATTTCTAAGCGTTGGTTGAGATTAACTTGCCAATAACGCACTGGATCAAATTTGTAGGGAGCGTCTAGAGAAAATTCTAGATAATGAGCGGCAGGCAATTGCCGAATATCAGCTAAAAGGGTTTCTCCTCCTTGATCTGTTAGTCCAAGACACAGATAATCGTAGAGTCTTTGAGGATTGATTCGATGATTTAAACCTGGAAATTCTAGAAGAGCTTTGATTTCAGAAGCAAAGGCAAACCCATTATGCCAATGAGTATAGTAAAGGGGCTTGATACCAAAGAAGTCTCTAGCAATAAATATCGAACGTTTCTGGGTATCCAGAATTGCAAAGGCGAACATTCCCACCAGCCTATTTAGTGCTTGATTTCCCCAATGAGCGTAAGCGGTGAGCAGAACTTCCGTGTCTGAATGAGAATGAAATGTGTGACCTAATGCCTTAAGTTCTGCTTGTAATTCTAAATAGTTATATATTTCCCCATTAAAAACAATCGCATAACGTCCGTCCGGCGTTACCATCGGTTGCCAACCAGCTTCGCTGAGGTCGAGAATGGAAAGACGACGGTGAACCAAGCCAACCAAACAGTTTTGCAATTCATCAGGATTGCGGGAAAGCTGTACGGGTGATTCTCCTGACCAACCTAAAAATCCAAAATCATCAGGACCACGAGTATATAAAGAACTACTCACACTTTTTAAGAGTTGTGAATCAATCTTTGAGCGGTCTAATTTTAATATTCCAGCAATTCCACACATAATTTATTAGTTGTTACAAATTTATTTGATGAATTATAAATACTTTAGGCGGAAACCAATTGTTTATAAATCTCGACTTCGCGTTTGTCAATTAGACGATCATTGTGCCATAAAAGTGTAAAGTCTCCATTAAAAAAACGACAGTGCTGTTTATATTTCGCCATTTTCTGAAAAGTTGTCTCATCATCGAGATTAAGGTTCATAAAAAAATCATCAGTGATGGTACATTCCATAATAATTAGAGGACGTTCCCTAAGTTTTAAAGGCTGACGAGTATTAATGTTGAAAGTAGAAAATTCGTAGCAGACACCGCAGCGAAATCCTGCTACATCAGCAAAGGATAAAGTTGAGTCGTAGTCCAGTCCAGCATTTTCCCAGTTATTGAAAGTGTTTGGGGTTTTCCAGCGTAAGAAATGTTGCCGTCCTCCCCAATATTCTTGTTGAATACCTTCTTCAGCACAAACTTGCTTTAAGATTTCAAATTCTCTTTTGGTTTGTGCAGGATCTTTATATGTATTGTAGCTAGTATGTAAGCCAATTTCGTGACCACGTTGGTGAATCTTGCGGAGTAAACCACGAATTAAGGGATGATCCATACTGTAATCCCCATCAATTGTACCAGAACTATGGTCAGTAATAAAGTAGAAAGCACTTTTGAGATTGTGCTTTTCGCTGATGTCCATAATCATGTCAAAGGTGTTACAGGGATCTGAATTAGAATTCCCTGCCTTAACCTGATTCCATTGCCAGATGGTATTCAAGGCTTGCCCTGGATTACGACGCTTAATTAAGTCTCCTCCACACCGTCTAACTAAACTTGAAATGCCGGCAAATACATACTTGAACGGCTGATCCACATCATGACTAACATAGGTTTGAAACTGGCGAGGTTTACGTTTTAATCCAGTCCAGAGATGTTTGAGACAAGCCCAGAGTATTTCCAAATATTCGTTGATAATAGGACGATCTAAGAATCCTTCCTGATAAGCTAAGGAGGCGGTAGCGGGAAAGCGATCATTTTGGTCACGTTCTGATTTTATAACTTCCTCATAACGGGTTAGCATGAAGAAGGCAGAACCAAATATATCAAGACCCAAATAAATTGTCGATTCGGACTGGTGGAAAAAGTCGGGATTAGTTGGATCATCTCCATAGATGACAGCAATCTGAGAATTGACTGTTATAGCATTCAGTTTAGTAGTATCTAGATTCCAAACTTTTAAGGGTTGTTTTGGTAAAGAAGCAGGTTGTAACCATTGTTCGGGTGAAGTGGTGAAAAGTCCATCAGCAATTAATAGTTCTCTATTATCATTGAGTGTAATCAGTAAATTGTCTCTATCGCTGACTTGAATTTGGATGTCTAAACCTAAAAATTCAGTAAAAAATACCGCGAGAATATAGCGACGTTCGACTTCATGAGTTTTAGGAATTTGAACTGTAATCATAATGCCAAAATCCAAATAATTATGATATAAAAATCAAAATAAATCTTCATTAAATTTTGTTTTTAAAACCTCATTAGATGCCCTTTTCAGTACAAACTTACACGCTGTGATTATATCTGGAGCCAGAAAAATAGGAACTTGATTATTGATTAAGTGAATATATTTTGCTAATGGTTGAAAATTCCCCTTCAAACAACTGACTATCATACCTATAGTGTCTACCCATGCTATAGAGTTGTACTTACTGTAAGCTTGATTACGATCTTCACAAGTATCCAAATTCAAGTAACGCTTGATCAAGCCATTATCGAAAAATTTAAAGAAGATGCCATGTTGCATCCAAAACCTGGGGTTTAACTCAAGCACATAATATATACCTTGACTTTCATCTAGATAATATTCCATTTCAAAGGAACCATCGTATTGAAGGTTTGACAAAATACTATAAGTTCTCTGAACTAAGGACTGGGGGTCAAGGATAGATTCAACAATTACCCCTCCAGCTATTCTGTCGCTACTACCTACAGTTTTTCTGGTCACTAATGACAGATTTCTTTCCGGTTTCAAGTAATCAAAATAGCCGGAAACAGAAATATTGTTATGTACAGGGTAATCTAAAAATTTTTGCAGGAAAAAATATTCCTTATCCCAGCCTTCTTCTCTAATTTTTTCAATCCTGAGATACAGTTCTTCCAAGTTGTAGCATACCCATCCTCTTGGTACTTTTATCCCATTTCTCCAAGAGTGTTTAGCCTTAAGGTACACAGGATATTCATGATAGTCTTCATCAATTTTATATGATGGCACTGGCTTTTCATTTATAGAAATAATAAAATCATGAAAAGCTAGTTTATCATCAATTAATCCTTCACAAATTTTTGGCTTGTAAAAGTATTCATTATTTTTGTTATTCATGGCTTCCATTAAGCTGTTCTCTTCTGTAAAAAAGAGCCATTTTTTAGCCTTATTTCCATCTTTTCCTAAGCTAATGATAGCTTTATATATTGTCCAACCGTTTACGTATCGCGTACTTATGTTATTCAAGTTCATCATCAAATTCCTTATTATGGATAACTCTAATATCTGCTCTAAAATCATGCTTACTATTGAACTTGTGATTTCCTATTTATCTAGCTCTATTAAACAGGCTATTCTTTCAGTATCTTCCCACATTTGGGTCTGATATAATTTAAAAATTAAGTTGAGCAAAATTGTTTCGATGAAGGAGTTAATAAAAGGTAATTTAAATATCTTAGATAGATATGAATCAACTCCAAATCTCCCAAAACTACCAAATTTTAAAATAATTACTTTTTTTATTTTTAATGATAGATTAAATATTAATTCTTCTAACTCAATAGGATCAAAAAATCTAATATCATAAAGTTTGTCTTCATTTGATAGCTTTTTAAATTCAGATACAAGCTTTGAGTTTAATCTATTATGTACCAAGATTAAAATGTATTTTCTGGTGACTCTCTCCTGTTCTTTCAGCAAATCAAACACATCTTGATTATTATGAAAATATATAAAAAATCCATTGTGATAAACCAAATCAAAACTATTATCATCAAAAGGTAAATTAAAAGCATCTGCAATCTGATAGTTTAAGTTTTCAAGATGTCCAAACCTGTGCTGTAAATAAGCAATTGTTTTGTCATCAAAATCAGAAGCAGTACTTTTGTATCCTTCGTTGGCTAGGTAGATACTATCACGACTACTACCGCAGGCGATTTCAAGGGTGCTGCTGATTTTATTTCTTAGTAGGGTTTTGATAAAAAAACCAGTTCTAGGAATTGTCTTCAAATAGTTTTCTATGTGTTTTAACCAAGCCTCTTCCCAAAAATTTTTGTTCTGTAATTGACTCATATTTTTCCTAAATCATGTGAATATATTAGAATCGATTTTTTATATCGAACTTAGGTTTGGTCAGTACTTTAAGCAGTAGAACTTGAGCCTTTGTTCTTGTAATCGAACTCTTAGCTGGGTTGAGTAAATTTTTCTCCTCTGCTGTACTTTAATGTCACGAAATATTCAGTGGTATAATGAATAATTTTTACTCCGACAAGACACCATAAGAATGAGGTCATCCCCAAGTTAAAGTTGACAAAAATCAGCCCTAGCAAAATATTCGATATTAAGTTTGAAAAGTGCCATAAGAATATATACTTTGTTGCCCCAACTATCACGGCTCCTCTATCTATAGGGGTGATAACAAAGGAGAAAAAACTAGCAATTGCAAAAATTGATGCATACTCACCAGATGTTTTCCATGTCTGACCAAAGACAAGAGAAAAAATCTGAGGAGAGAAGAAGACTAAAGTCGAATAAATGGGTAAAGCGATTAAGAAAGTTTTCTTGACAGTTGTCTGCAATAAAGAGTTGAACTTCCCGTCGCGCCAATAATGTTCTGTGGCTTCTCGACGAAAAACTTCCCCTATAGCATTAGCAATAATTGTACCAGGTAGACTAATAAATCTAACAGCAAGAGAATAGAAACCCAGAGTGTCAGTTCCAAATAAGCGAGAAATAAATAAGGTCGGGGCTTGGAAATGAACCATGCCAATGAAGTGAGATAGAGTCAAGTGCTTTGGGAATTTATCATATAACTTAGCTTGACTCTTCATGTTTTTTAGGGAAATAAACCTAAGAATTGATCGTTCTTCTCGCAAAATTTGAAATCCCAGCAATCCAGTAGCTAATGCCTGAGCCAAGAGACTACCTAGTATTAGTCCAAAAAGACCTAAACCTATCCATCCTAACCAAATACTTACTAAAGCCA
The DNA here is from genome assembly GCF_014698305.1 of Anabaena lutea FACHB-196. GTDB lineage: Bacteria > Cyanobacteriota > Cyanobacteriia > Cyanobacteriales > Nostocaceae > Anabaena > Anabaena lutea. The sequence continues at coordinate 129,369 of NZ_JACJST010000014.1, forward strand.
TAGAAGCTGATTGGAGCATTCTGGATAATGCCAAGCGTTTATACTGCTTCTTTCGATTTGACCAATAGTTAAAAGATTGATAGGTACTTGATAAAACCACTTGTAGTGGGATCAAATATAGCCAAACTGAAATATTAGAATTCCCTATAAGTTTGGCAATTTGTGTGTTAGATAGCCATATCAACAGAAGCAGCCCGATGCATACAGAGTTTGCAATCACAACACATAAAGCCACCAAATTGATTGAGTCTTCATCTTTCTTAGGAAGCATAATCGCTAGTTCATAACGACCTGTTGCGACTTCCGCAAACACTCCACTAATAGCTTGTAGTAGAGCAAATGCACCGAACTCTTCAGGCATATAAATCTTTGTCAGGACAGGAGCGCTGCCAACGGTAATTACCTGTGCAAGTGTTGTTCCCGTCATGAGAGTTATGACGTGACGGGCAAAACCACTAGTGGGTATTTTTTTTCGGATTTTTTCAAGGATCTTGATCACTAGATTGCTGCTTCCAAAGTTTTAAGCTGAGTTGTTCTAACTAAAGAATCTGCAATATAAATTTGGGTTTGACGCTCTAACTCTGCCCAAATCGGCAGACTTAACACTTCTTTTGACAGTTGAATGCTCACAGAATTTACCGGATATTGACCCTTGTAAACTGGCAATTGGTCTTGCGGTATTGGATAATAAATCATCGTGCTAATATCCTGTGAGGCAAGATATTGCTGTACTTGCTCGCGTTTCCCATCAATGACGCGAATAGTATATTGGTGGAACACATGACCATCAGCCAATTCTGGCGTAATTATCCCTGGCACATCTGCCAGTAATTCGTTATAAATTTCTGCTACCTTGCGCCTACCATCATTCCAAGCATCAATATGAGGTAATTTCACCCTTAAAATTGCGGCTTGCAGGGTATCCAAGCGAGAATTATAACCAAGCATTTCATTGTGATACTTTTTCTTGGCTCCATGCACCCGTAAAGCTTTAGCTAACTCTGCCACTTGGTCATTGTTGGTAGCAATCAAACCGCCATCACCGTAAGCTCCCAAGTTTTTGGAAGGGAAAAATGAAAAAGCACCAACATTACCTATTGTACCAGTAAATTTACTGTTGAAATCAGAACTTGCTTCGTAATAACGCGCACCAAAAGATTGGGCGCAGTCTTCAATTACCTTTAGTTCATACTCCAGGGCAATATCCATAATTTGCCCCATTGCTGCCGGACAACCATAAAGGTGAACTGGCATAATTGCCTTGGTAGATGGTGTAATTTTGGCTTTAATTTCTTCTGGATTGATATTAAAGCTTTTTGGATTAATATCAGCAAATACTGGCTTTGCTCCGACATTACCAATTGATTCTGCGGTAGCAAAAAAGGAAAATGGAGTGGTGATTACCTCATCTCCTTCACCAATGCCCAAAGCTTTCAAACCAATTACTAAGGCATCAGTTCCAGAATTTACACTAATGGCGTGTTTAACTTCCAGGTATTCGGCTACTTCTTGCTCAAATAGCTTCACATCTGGCCCCATGATAAATGCACCTGATTCAAGTACGCGATTTATTGCTTCTTGAATATCTGCCCTGATGCTTTCATATTGGGGTTTTAAGTCTAGTACAGGAATTTTCATCAGCTTCTACAAACCAAATTTATTTGTAAGCGGACTGGAAATAGATTTAAATATCAAGAAACTTTTATCACTTCTTGATCAGAAACTTGCTGATACTTAGCACCGATGGAGTCAATAGCATAACCATGTTCATCAAATTCCAGAACATCGCCATAGGCACTCATCCAGCCAATAATTTGTGCAGGAACTCCTGCTACCATTGCATAAGCTGGAACATCCTTGATCACAACTGCACCAGCAGCAACAAAGGCACATTCATATAAAGTTATGCCACAGACAATGGTTGCATTTGCCCCAATACTTGCGCCTCGCTTGACCAATGTTTTCTGATAATGGTCGCTGGTATTGCGAGGATACTCACAACGAGGGGTTTTGATGTTGGTAAACACCATACTCGGTCCACAGAAGACGTAATCTTCCAGAATTACCCCCTCGTAAAGAGAAACATTATTCTGAATTTTGCAGTAATCGCCAATAATCACATTATTTGCAACTAAAACATTTTGCCCAAAGGAGCAGTTGCGTCCTATCTTCGCTTGACTACAGACGTGGGAAAAGTGCCAAATCTTCGTCCCTTGACCAATTTCAGCCCCTTCATCCACATAAGCTGACTCGTGGATAAAATAGTTAGTCATGTAATGCCTCCTGAGCTTTCTCTAAAATCTCCACCACAGCTACACCATTCCAGCCATCGGAACGAGGTGTTTCACGAGTCTGCAAACATTGCAGAAAATGTTGACACTCTATTTTCAAGGGTTCTGAAGCAGCTATGTTGACAACTGAACTGCCCTCGTCTCGATTATTTAGCTGCTCATCAACACCCTTGTCATACACTGTGACTTGTTGAGCTATTTCGTCATATACCAACATTTGCCGCTCAGTAATGACTGTCGTACTACGTTGCAACAGAGGCCAATACCAGGAAGTGTGGAGGTGAGCAGTTTGACCACCCCGAAATCTGATGTCTGCATGGACATTATCCTCAATTTCTGGCTGTAACATTGCTTGTCCATGAGCTTGTACTCGTTCCACTTGCGGATTGCCCAGCAAATCTAAGACTATGGAAACATCGTGGGGTGCAAATGACCACCAGACATTTTCTTCTTGCCGCACTTTACCCAATTTGGTTCTTTGGGTAGCTACATGGAGTACCTTTCCGGCTTTACCACTGGCTAAATAGTCTCGCATCCAAGTAATTGCAGGTTGATAAAGCAATAAATGCCCCACCATTAATATCTGGGAATGCTGATCGGCATATTCTGCAAGCTTTCGAGCTGCTTCTGTTTGCAGAGTCATGGGTTTTTCGATAAATACGTCTTTCCCTGCTTCCAAAGCCGCCATTGCATATTGATAATGGGTCGGAGCTGGAGTAGCAAAGACAATTGCGGGAATATCACTTGCCAATGCTTGCTGTAAATCTGCATAGCTAACAACATCAGGATATCTAGCTTGTGCTTTGCTTCTAAGTTCAGGGTTAATCTCTGCAATTCCTGCTAAAGCTTCTAAGGCATAGAAGTTCTGAATCAGGTTCTGACCCCAATTGCCTGCACCAACTACAATAACTTGTTTCACAATAGTGTCACCTTTTCTTGAGCGCAATCTAAATGTCGAGTCACTCCCCTTGTATCCAGGACAGTCTGAGCTTTTTGCACCAAGTGAATGTAATCAATTTGGCTATGGTCGGTGATGATGATAACTAATTCAGGAATTGCTAGGGTATCCTCAGTTAATGGCACAGAGTAAAGTTTCTGACCATTTATTGTAATTTCCGGTACATAAGGATCGTGATAGCCAATATCCACCCCATCTTGTAATAATTTGTTGATGAGAGATATAGCTGGGGATTCTCGCCAGTCTCCTAAATCCTTCTTGTAAGCAACGCCAATTACTAGTACCTTTGCTTTTGTTGGTGCTATACCCAAGCTATTCAAAATGCGCCAGGTTTTTTCCCGGACAAATTCCGGCATCCGGCGATTAATTTCTCCTGCTAAAGCAATAAAGTGGGTTTCAAAGTTAAATTCCTTGGCTTTCCATTCCAAATAATGTGGGTCTATGGGAATGCAATGTCCGCCCACACCTGGACCTGGGTAAAAAGGCATGATGCCAAAAGGTTTAGTATTAGCTGCGTCTAACACTTCCCAGACATTTAAACTCATGCGATCGCATAATAAGGTTAATTCATTCACCAAAGCAATATTCACGGCTCTAAATGTATTTTCAAAAACCTTTACTAGTTCAGCGGCTTTGGCACTATTTACTGTGACAACTTTCTCTATCGTTTGCTCATAAAATAACCTGGTAATAGCTAGAGAATTTGGGTCAGAAGCACCCACTATTTTATTAGTATTTTTAGTGGTATATCGCTGATTACCAGGGTCTACTCTTTCAGGAGAATGAGCTAGAAAAAAGTCTTCTCCTTGCTTTAAACCAGTTTGCTCTAATACTGGACGGATGACATCATCTGTAGTGCCGGGATAAGTCGTTGATTCCAAGGTGATCAATTGCCCTTTTCTTAATCCTTTGGCAATTCCCTGAGTCACTATTTCTACATAACTTAAATCAGGAGTGAGATTTTTGCTTAATGGTGTCGGTACACAGATTACCAACACATCCATTTCTGATACTTGGTCAAAATTAGTAGTGGCTTGTAATTTGCCATCAGTTACTACTTTCTTGAGATCATCATCATTAATATCAGGAATGTAATTATCAGCGCGATTGACTTTTTCTGCTCTGACAGGATTTTGTTCTATACCAATAACTTGAAATCCTACCTTGGCTTTTTCCACTGCAAAAGGTAAACCAACATAACCTAAGCCAATCACCCCGACAATGGCAGTACGGTTAATAATCTTTTCTTCAAGAGTAATTAAAGCTGTTGAAATATTAGACATGATTAATCAATCAATAAACTTCATGACACCCGAATATTCGGCAACTTTTTCTCTGTTTTTTTATCGAAACAATCGGGTCTAAAACCGGACTTCGTCCAAAGTTTTTGGAGTTTGGCATAAATCCCCGTTACAAAAACGGCCTTCTGCCTCCTGCCTCCTGCCTTCTGCCTTCGTTAATACGTGATTTTTGAGAATATTGTTGATAAGAGTAGTAGCCATAGTCACTGTCACTCGCTACCCCATTCACCACCATTCCCAAAACTTGCTGCCCTGACTGCTCCACCAGAGACTTGGCTGCGATCGCTGTACGCGAATCAACCATTCCCGGACGTACAACTAGCAACATTCCATCCACCAATTTGCCGAGAATTTGTGTATCCGCATTTATCACTAGTGAGCCAGCATCAATAACAACAAAATCATATTCTTGAGCATATTCTTTAATTAACAAATCCATACCCTGAGAATCAATCAGTGCAACAGGATTAGGTGGAATGGTTCCTGATGTTAATACTTCCAACCCAACCATTACTTGTGCCGTTTTTGTCAATTCACCCTGACCTACCAACAGATTACTCAACCCCATGACATTAGGCAATTCCCAAATTTCATGTTGCCGAGGCCGACGCAGATCTGCATCCAGCAACAGCACTCGGTATCCCATCTGTGCTTTTGCTACTGCCAAGTTAGCAGCAACAAAAGACTTACCTTCCTTCGGGATGGAACTAGTCACTAAAATTACCCGTAATTCTTTGTCAGAGAAGGTGAAATTCAAGTTAGTCATCAGCATCTCAAAGGCAGCACTGGCCAACGAATAGGGATTGTCTCGGATAGGCAATTCTGATCCAATTCCTTCTTTGTGACTTAGGCTAGGAATACTCCCCAATAAGGGATAACCCAACAACTGTTTAGCTTCTTCAACTGTCTTCAGTGATTTATCCATAGCTTCTAACAGTAGTGCTGTACCAATCCCCAATAGCACTCCTAAAAATCCACCTAGAGCCAAGTTGAGGATAATCTTGGGAGAAATAGCTTTGTCAGCAATTAAAGCCTCTGAAACTATCCGCACATTCCCAACTTTTTGCTTCTCTGCCACCTCCATTTCTTGTAATTGCTTGAATACTTGTTGATAAGTCGTTTGTGCTACTTGCAAGCGTCGCTCTAGCGCTCGCTGTTGTTGTTCCAGTTGGGGTAACATTCTTAATCGTGTTTGGCTGGTCAAGAATGCATTTTGTAAGACTCTGATTTTGTTTCCTAATGCCAACTTATCTACCTGCGATTGCACCAATTCGGCTGTCAGTGTTTGCTTCAATTGTCCAATCTGCAAATTTTTTTCTGGTATAGATTCTTGACTATATACAATGTCTCCTACTCGCTTTTCTAGTTGCTGTTTCAAGGCTTGTTCTTTTCTCATCAAATTCTTGACTGTTGGATGTTCATCTGTCAAGCGAGTTTGTGTTACGGCCAAATCATCTTGAACTTTTTGATATTCTGTTAGCACCTGTTGCACACCAGGAGACTGACTTATAATAGAAAGATTGAAGGCTTGTTGAGTACTCAAGCTCAACTGATTTTGCAAACCCATAGAACGACTTTTAGCTGCCTCCAGTTGTGCCTGTTCTTTGGTAATCTCACTTAATAGATTTTTGATTTCTTGCACACCTAAATTTGCTTCGGCTTCTAAGGAAACAACTTGATTGTTATCTTTAAAATGACGTAAAGCTGCTTCTGCTTGTGCCACTCTGTTTTCAATTTGAGGCAATTGCTTACTTAAGAATTCCTTCGCAGATGTCGTCTCTGTTCGGTTAATCAGAATATTATCTTCCCAATAAGTTTTCATGAGGGTATTAACAACTGCCGCAGCTTCTGTTGCATTATTACTTTGGTAAGTTAACTCCATCACATCTGTACCACGAATCCCGGTGACTTTTAGTTTTTTGATAAATTCCTCAATTGTGAGAGGTTTACCCTGTTTATTTTTTAATTTAAGTCTGTCAATAGTTTTCTGAACAATGGAATTAGAACGAATTATTTGTACTTCTGTATCCACTGGATTGCTTGTGTTACTCAGACCTGTCAATCCTCCCAATTTTTGATTCAAACCCGTCAAAGAAGAAGCGTCACTTTGCTTTAAAAGTAGTTTACCTTTAGCTTCGTAAATAGGTTTTTGTATGAAAGTGAATAACCCGGTCAATCCCAAGACACAGGCAATCACTGTTACTATCACTAACCAATGCTTTTTGAAAACCAGTGAGTAATTTTGAAATTCCAATAAATTTTGGTCTTCTTGTTTAGATTCCATATTCAAACTTTGTCGCTGCCATATATTTAATTTTAATTGCTAAAAATAAAGGATTTGTTTTACTTGCCATACCAAAGGGCATATTTTTTGGCAAAAAAATACCTTATTTTTAACTGTATTGAACTAGAAGAAATTTTACTCGACTATCCCTATCCTAACTGTAGCCTTTGAGCCTTAAATTTACTGCAAATAACTTCGTTTACAGGTTTAAATAGGGAAGACTATTCCTGACTGATACGTATCTTTAATTGATTTGTAGCATCTATGGGCTTAGAGGATGTACTTAAAATACACATACCATAATTCATTTGTCTAGTCCTTATGCAACATGAACTTAAATTTCACAATTACTTGATGCTAATCTTGCTAAAAACTTTGTGCAGTCTAATGATTGGCTTTGTCCAGTAAATTAATAGGAGCATTATGAACTAAAAATTTATTTTTCTTCTTGAGATATCTAATGGCGCAATTTGGCGTAAGTTCTACAACGCCAATTTTTCTAAAATATCGTTGCATAAAGCTAGACACAAAAGCTGTGATGTGTGTACTTTAAGTACATTCTCAAGAAAAACTCAATGGATTATGGGTGTAAGCTTTACCAGATTTGTAGGACGAACCAAACGACCTAAACTTGCAGTAGTTTGTCTTGACGAGATCTGATATCAACTGTTGGAAGAATTTAGCTATACCTTGAAACGTTCTGGTTTAAAGAGTACCTGAGATTTCTGTCCAATCAGGGAAATATATCAAAAGGTATAATCCTAATTCTCGTAATGTGCTGTACACATAATTTATATTAATCTGGATCTTTCACCTCTTTTATGGTGATTGAGGATTGATTATAACAAAACCTTTACTGGGCAAGAGTTATAAAGGATTATGCTCTTGTTCTCAATGAAATGCCTGTGGAATAAGGCTTTCAATGATGTTGAACCCGTAATCCTTACTGGCTAATACGACTTTTCTTCAATCTGTATTTAGAGTTTTGGGAATGGTATAGCAATCCTGAACGGTTCAGTTAAGAAAAATTCTAGCTTGCTTCCGCGTAGTGGGAAAACAGAAATACTCAAATAAGTCTTGGGTAATATTGAGTTTTCTTTCAATTAATTTTGAACTTTAACTGAAGGGTATTGATAATCCTCATTTCTGTCCGTTCGCTACATACAAATCTGAGATTAAAAAAATCCCAGCTTATTATTTACCAATGTTTGAGCATATTCACCAATATGTTGTTTTTTTGTGGAACTTAAATCTTGGCAACATTGTGTGAATCTGGATTTCAAAATTAGAAAATTGATCATTTTTTTGGGGTAATAACAGCAGGATAAAAGGTTTTAACCTCAGTTATATCCAAATCAATGTGTAAGTTCGTATGAAATTTAAAACCTGTACAAAAATGAGCAAAACACAAGCTAATAAAATATATGAATCTTACCAGTTACATTAGTTCTCCAAATAATACTAAGCTGCCAAACATACCACGTACTCTGCCTATAATGCTTTTTTTAGGTGATATTTTTGGCTTGTATGTTTGTTTATTATTTGCTTTTTGGTTACGGTTAGGCCAACCAATTAACGGATTTGACCCATTTCTTTACTGTTTTGTCTTATTAATGCTAGTGGGACTTTATTTGGCTGATACTTACCATCCAGAGAGACAGATTGCGGGATTAAGGACACCCGCTCGCACCCTAATCGGCATTTTAGCAAGTGGTTTTTTTATTTTTGCGCTAATGGCTTGGGTGGATCACACATTGGTTAAACGGGGCGTTTTGCTATCAAGCTTGGGAATTTTTAGCATCTGGGCAGTGATGTTAAGATTATTGGCAGCGAGATGGGTGCGATCGCGTACTGAGCAAAGTCGTTGGTTGATGCTGGGTGCAGGTGACAGCGCCATCAAATTTACACAAAATCTATTACAGCTAAATCTATTGGGAAAGTTAGTTGTGCTAACTCCTGAAGCTGATCAAAAACCTACTCGTTCAGAACTGGATAATCTGAATTATGTAGGAAACTTCAATGACTTATCCAAATGGATTCAAGAATCTTGGTCTGCCGTAATCATAGCCACTAATATTCAGTTTTCTGATACACAGGTACAACAATTGATGCAAATCCGGTTGCGGGGTATTCCCATTTACAGGCTTCCAGATTTTTATGAAACCTTATGGTATAAACTCCCTTCGTACCTACTACAGGATAAGTGGTTCGCTTTTAGCCCTGGGTTTCACCTGATGCCTGGTTACTTCACTATGAAGCTTAAGCGGTTTGTAGATTTGATTCTTGTAATCATTTTACTAGTAATTTTATCACCACTAATGTTGCTCGTGATACTGGCAATTAAATTAGATAGTCCAGGCCCAGTATTCTACAGCCAGTTACGAACAGGTTTGTATGGCAAGCCTTTTAGAGTTTATAAATTCCGCTCCATGCATCAAGATGCTGAAAAACGCGGGGTACAGTGGGCAGATAAACATGACCCTCGTGTAACTAGAGTAGGACGTTGGCTACGCCTGTTGCGAATCGACGAACTACCGCAGATTTGGAATGTGCTGAGGGGAGAAATGAGCTTGATTGGCCCACGTCCAGAACGTCCAGAGTTTGATGCCAAGCTGAAAGATGCGATTCCTTACTATGAACTGCGTTATTTGGTCAAACCAGGAATAACAGGTTGGGCCCAGGTACTCTATCCCTACGGTGCATCAATTGAAGATGCCTATGAAAAGCTCGCTTACGACCTCTATTACATCAAGAACTATTCCATTTGGTTAGATTTAGCGATCGCCTTCAAAACCATACGAGTCGTTTTTTTAGGTAAAGGTAGATGAGAAAAAAAGTTCTAGTCACTGGTGGAGCAGGCTATATAGGCTCCCACGTTGTCCGCCAACTTGGTACCGCAGGTTACGACATTATAGTCTATGACAATTGCTCTACAGGTTCACCAAAATCAGTGCTTTACGGCGATTTGATTATTGGCGATTTAGCAGACTTAGACCATCTTTATCTAGTTTTTGCCAAGCATGAATTTAGTGCCGTGTTGCACTTTGCCGCCAGTCTGATTGTACCAGAATCAATCATCCATCCCCTTGACTACTACGCTAACAACACACGCAATACTTTGAATTTACTCCGCTGTTGTCATGTGATGGGTGTTAATCAAATCATCTTTTCCAGTACAGCAGCAGTTTATGGAGAGGTAGGGGAAAATCCAGTTAGTGAGTTTACCCCTACCATGCCTATTAACCCCTATGGGCGCTCAAAGCTGATGAGCGAATGGTTGATTAAGGACTATGCAATTACTTCTTCTCTGCGTTACGTAATTCTACGTTATTTTAATGTAGCAGGAGCCGATTCTAGTGGAAAGCTGGGGCAGATATCACCTAAGACAAATCATTTGATTAGATCTGCCTGTGATGCAGCACTTAAACGTAAGCCACAAATGCAAATTTTTGGTACTGATTTTCCCACACCAGATGGCACCGGAATTCGAGACTATATCCATGTGGAAGACTTGGCTACAGCGCACTTGGAGGCTTTACTCTATCTGGAAATGGGTGGAGAAAGCCAAATTCTGAATTGCGGTTATGGGCAAGGCTACAGTGTGCGTCAAGTCATTGAACGAGTTAAGGCAATTTCTGAAGTAGATTTCCCCGTTATTGAAACTGACCGTCGTGATGGTGATCCAGCTTGTGTTACAGCTTGTGCCGATAAAATTCACAAGGTGCTGGGCTGGCAACCCAAATATAATGATTTGGATCTCATCGTGTCTACCACTTTGGCTTGGGAAAGACAGCGAGAAATGGTGTCTGGGACAAAATGAGCTTTTTGATATGTCGGAAGTTGAGAAGTGCTGAATTTTATTGATTTTTGGATCGGACTATTATGTTCCTGGACGAGAGCGAATATGATCGGGTATATGATGGCAGTTCGCCTATAACCAAACAGTATTGTCCCGTAAGGGATACATTTAATCGGTATTCTTCTGGTGGGAAAGGAGTAAGCATTATCGAATAAATTTATTTAGCGCCTCAACTAACAAATGCACTGTAGTTGAAGGATTATCACTTTCTGGATTAGAAGGGTTATATTGCTTGAGAAGAGTTTTAGCGTTTCTGATAGCTGTAGGTTGTAGATTTTCTATCTCCTCATAAATTGTATTACTATTTTTCTCGTATTTCTTTTTCAGGAATATGTCTAATTTAGAGATGTAATCTTTACGAGGAATTCCAGTATTGAGAAATTCAAAATGCAATACATACCATAATTCAAAAGCTTCATTAGAATAGGCAACTTTAAATCCTGCGCTTTCAGCACTTGCAATAGCATTGTTAAAATCTTGCTTAGGAAAATCGTCCCTATCAAATACACACCAAACCTGATCATAATCTCCTTGAGCTTTTAATCCTTTTGCTTCTTGCACTAATTTACTTGGATTATAACCAAATCCTTTAACCGTTGTGGGAACACGAAAACTTTCAAAGTAATTTACTTCTGTTTCTATACCTCCACAAATAATTAGGAATGTGTCTCTTGTATCTGTAGTGTCAACTTTTCTATCAGAATAACCACGAGATGATGATGCACTCGAACTTCTTCTAGGCATTAGATTCACCGATGATTTGACTTAAATTACCAATAAAAGGAATAGCGCCATACCTACCTTTGATGTAGTCACTTTCAAATGAGGCATCATTTCTAATTTTATATTCAACTAGGGAATATAAATCTGTAGCACCATATTTATTTTTTTCGGTAAACCAAATCTGATCTCTACGAAAGAGTTTGTTACTCAGCAAGTTTGTATCGTGAGTCATAAAAATTATTTGTGCATTGTTATAATTGGTTACTTTTGAGTTAAATAATTCAACAATTGCCTTACTAATCAAAGGGTGAAGTCTCGCATCAAATTCATCAAATATCAAAATTTTACCATCTTTAAGAGTATCTACTAAAGGACCAGCAATAGCAACTATTTTTTTAGTTCCTTCAGATTCTTGATCTTCTAAATTAAATAATTCCATAGAAACATAATTACCCTGTTCATCAAATTTTTGATGCAAAGTATTAACTGTAGTTGATTTATGAGGTCCACTTTTTAAAATAAGTTTTTTCAATTCATCTGGTATCTCTTTAGGAAAAGAATCAGGAGTAATTACTGTTTCCTTTACGTTTAATTCTCTAATACCTAAATCTAATCTTTTTATTAATTGAAGAATTTCCTCTTTATTAATATTATTTTCTGCTAAACAGCTTACCGTATAATCTAAATAACCTTTATCATGCAAGCCCGACACGATTTGCAGTTTTCTAGTGAGCCAATTTAGTATATTTTCTGCTATTTCAACATTAAACTGAGCCGCTACTGAAAGAAAAAGTGCATTGTGCCTAGTTTTTGGATAAATACCCTCAGCTTTGAACCTTTTAGATAAATTAAATGTAATAGGATTTCCATCATAACCCCGTTCAAAAAGCCGAGTTTCTCTTGTTTTTGGAACAACAAATAACCATTCTGAAATTACACTTTCTTGGGTAGCTTCAAAACCATATCTATACTTTTTCCCATCTAATATAAACACAATCTCAAAAAAAGATGGCTCCACTTCAGTTTCTGTACTTAACCCAAATGGTTCAACTCCTATTTTTTCTGTACTTTGAGTTTCTTTAGAGGAGTTAATCATAAACCATTTCATAAACTTGATTGCTTTTGCTAGATTGCTTTTACCACTAGCATTAGCCCCATAAACCGCAGCACTTTTGAGTAATTTAAGTTCATCGTCTACTGCAAAAACATTGTTATCATCAAGTTCTTTTTCTTTAGCGACAATATTAGCAGCTACCATACTAAAAGTGACTTTATCTTTAAATGATCTGTAATTACCAATACTAAACTCTATGAGCATAGCAACCTCCTACATTTAAACAGCATATTTGTGAAATTTTCACATATATATAATTTAAGCATAGCGGATATCAAGTTATATGAGCTAATTTTAATATTTTTCACATTACTTACTCATCTTTAATATCATCAGATTGTTCAGATTTTACCTGTTTATAAGTAGCCACAGTCAGCCCTTCTTCCAAATGCACAGAAGAATATTTATTCAAACCAATACGCTGTGCAGTGTAAATTCCTGAATGTCCTGAAAATAAATAACTCACCACACAGCCAATACCAATATATACACCCGATTCCAGTCCAAAGAGTTCAATTCCCATTAAGGTGGAAGCTATAGGTGTATTCGCTGCACCAGCAAACACACCGACAAATCCCATTCCGGCTAATAGTGGTGTGGGTAGCGCTAAAAGTAACGATAAAGCATTACCTAAAGTTGCACCAATAAAAAACAGCGGTGTCACTTCCCCTCCTTTAAAACCTGCACCTAAAGTTAAAGCAGTAAGACACAATTTGGCTGCAAAATCCCCAGGAGGTAACTGAGTGTAAAAAGAATCGACGATAGTTGGAATACCAAGTCCAATATATTTAGTTGTACCACTCAAACCAACAATTGCGGCTATCATTGCACCACCAATTAATGGACGCATTGGGGGATAGGATATCTTGACTTTAAATAAATGATTGATTTTATGTGTTAAATGAGCAAAAAGTCTCGCCACAATTCCAAAAATTGCGCCGGCAATAATCGCAGATATAAACCCCAAAATTGTAATTGAGGGAATAATTGGAGCGTGTCGGTATGCTGTATGATGTAAACCCCATAGCAAAGTTACTTGATTCCCAACAATCGCTGCAATTAATGAGGGGAAAAGAGCATCATAATGAATTTTACCAATTGCTAAAACTTCCAAACCAAACAAGGTTCCAGCTAAAGGAGTACCGAAAACTGAAGCAAATCCGCCGCTGATACCTGCTGTTAGCAAAATTCGCCGACTTGCTCCTTTAAAGTGCCATATTTTAGTTAACTGATCTGCCAGAGAAGCCCCCATTTGCAATGCTGTACCTTCGCGTCCGGCTGAACCACCAAATAAATGAGTAATGTCTGCTCCTAGTAGAACTAGAGGAGCCATGCGAAAGGGAATTATATCTTTAGGATTATGGATTTCTTCCAGTAAAAGATTATTTCCTGCTTCTACAGTCTGACCAAATCGATGGTAAATTAAACCGCTCAAGAAGCCAGCTAATGGCAGCAATACGATAATCCACTTATGAGCTTCGCGCCAATCTGTTGCCCATTCTAATGATGCTAAAAGAGCAGCAGAAGCAGTGCCAGCAAATATGCCAATTACAAAGGAAATGGGCAACCACTTAATTAGATGAGGTAAGGCAGTAAATATTTCAAATTGATGCAGGTATTTCATTTACTTAAAAGAGATATTTTTACGATTCTCCAGCAAGATTACAGGTATGGGACTTGCTTCTAATACTGCTTGGGATACTGAACCAATCAGCACTTGTTCCCAAGGTTGATGTCCGCGTTTTCCCATGACAATTGCAGTGACATGATACTCTTGGGCGATGCGAATAATTTCTTCGGGAACTGCGCCGGTAACGGTTAAAAACTCATATTTAATATCTGATAGCAGCTTTTTAGTTTGTTGCTGTAATTGTTGAATAGCTTGCTCGTTTGCGGTGTTAACTACGTGTAAAACGATCGCATCTCCATGACTCCGACGGGCTAAATCTGCTACCTTTGTCAAGACTTCTGTCGCTAAATCTGAGGTATCCACCGCTGCGAGTAACAGGGTATGGGTAGCAACTGTAACCTTTGTGGGATCTACTTCTCCCCTGGTTAATAATTTGGGTGCAAAAGCCATAGTTGCCCAAGCCCCTATTGGTGCAGTGGTTATAATCGAAAGGGCAGCGATCGCTAAAATGATCTCTCCTCCTTCTATTCCTTGCGCTAGGGGAATCGCCCCAATCGCCGCTTGTACAGTGGCTTTCGCTGAGTTTCCTGGTAGTAAAAACAGTCTTTCGCGCCAATTCCAATTACTACCTAAAGTCGATAAATACCAGCCTACCGTGCGCCCGATAAATAAACCAATGGCCAGAATTAACAGGCCGGGTAACAGTATATTACCCAATACTTGCAGTTGAATACTTGCACCCAACAACACAAACAGGAAAATCTCAGCTACTACCCATAAACTATCAAACCCACCCCGCAAGCGTCGCGCTAAAGGTGCATCTAATTCAATTAAGAAAAATCCTAAGGCCATTGTCGCTAAATAACCGGAAAAGTAAGGTAGGATATGAGCGACAATTACCAACAACAAAGCTAACCCAGCCGCAATAATCGTATCTTGAACGGCATTTTGAGTCCAATTTTGTGTGGTTAATAGAGAAACTAACAACTTTGCTGCTAAGTAACCCAACAACAACCCCAAGCATATCTGCATGATAATTTGCAGTGGGAGTAATTGCAGCGCATTTAAAGTCAAACTCCCAAACAGCGTAATTTGTTCAACTCCTCCTTTACCCAAAAAACTTAGTAAAAGGCTAAAAACTAATAACAGCAAGACATCAGATAAAGCGCTACCAGTTAAAATTGCATCGGGAATACCTTTGGTGACACCCCAACCTAAACTTTTTAGTCTCAGCATTCCTGGAACGATTACAGCGGGAGATTCAGCGCCAATTACACAGCCTAACAGCAAGCCAGTGGGAAAGTCTAACTGAAAAATTACCATAGAAGCGAGGGAAATAGCGATCGCTTCCGTAGTCGCAGGTAAAAAACCCAAACGCAGCGCCACAGTTCCCTGTTGAGCCAGTTTTTCTCTATCTAACCCTAGCCCAGCTTTCATCAAAATAATCATTACTGCCACAGTTCTTAACTCATCGGCAGCATTTAACACATCTGTGCTGATAACATTCCCTACTTGAGAACCAAGTAAAATCCCCACCAAAATCATCCCCAGTAACGGCGGAGTGCCTAAACGACGGGCAATTTGTCCGCTAAAATAGCCCATCAATAAAATCCAAATTATACTGAATAACATTCCTAACTCCTGAAAGTGCGATTTGTAGATAGATACTTTCTACAGGGGAGTTAGGTTTTAGCCATAGCCTACTCTCCCGCAGCCAGTCGGAAAAGTAGGAACTATCAGCCTTTCAAAAGGCGGTTTTGGCGAGTTCCATCGCCGTTAATATCTTTATCTACACTACATCATTTTGTCTTTAGTTAAAGCAGAATTCAGGAGTCAGGAGACGCTACGCAGACCTCCGGTTCAGGAGACGCTACGCAGACCTCCGGTTCAGGAGTAAAACTGGCTTGGTGTATAGGTTTCAATTTTGATTCTGTACCTCATTGATCTGCAATCTGCTGTATCCACATTTATATGCCTAATTCGTTGATGTTTTCCAATTATCAGCGAGAAAACCGTACTCCAATAACAGGTTTTCATCACTGTACCTCAAAGTTGAACTCGATACAATCAAGGAGTGGCTAAAAAGATGCTGTTTTCCAAACTAAGTTAAACAAATTAACACAGCATAAGTAGGAGAGTTATCAATATGGGAAATCAACTGAAAACCGCTATGTTACTGGCTACTCTGAGTGGCTTATTGATAGCAATTAGTTATTGGGTGATTGGTGGTACGGGAGGTTTGATCATAGGCATTGGGTTAGCAGCAGTTACTAACCTGTTTTCTTGGTATCAATCTGATAAAATTGCCTTAGCTGTTTATCATGCCCAACCTGTTAGCGAAGCCCAAGCACCAGGACTTTATCGCATGGTAGAAAGACTATCAGCCCGTGCTAATATCCCCATGCCAGGAGTTTACATTGTTCCTGGACAAACTGCCAACGCTTTCGCTACAGGAAGAGATCCAGAACACGCTGCTGTAGCTGTCACTGAAGGGATTTTGAACATCCTCCCAGAGGAAGAATTAGAAGGTGTGATTGCTCATGAACTTACCCACATTATTAATCGTGATACCTTAACTCAAGCAGTTGCTGCAACTGTCGCCGGTGCGATTTCTTTCCTTGCACAAATGTTGAGTTATAGCCTCTGGTTTGGTGGCGGTTCACGGGATAATGAAAGAGGCGGAAATCCTTTAGGAGTGCTGGCAACAGTCATGCTTGCACCCATAGCAGCGACAATTATTCAGTTAGCAATATCCCGCACCAGAGAATTTTCTGCTGATGCTGGTGCTGCTAAATTAACAGGTAATCCCCGCGCTTTAGCTAGGGCGTTGCAACGGTTAGAATCTATAGCCAAACAAATGCCTTTGAATGCTAATCCAGCTTTTGAACCATTATTAATTATTCATCCCATTTCTGGACAGTTTTTGGGGAATCTTTTCTCTAGTCACCCAGCCACTGAAGCGCGTGTGGCAGCGTTACTTCAATTAGAAGGCCAACTTATTAGTCGTTGATAATCTGTCTTTGGTCATAAGTATCTTGGCAAATCCCCAATTAACTAATGACCAAATTATGATCATTATAGGTGCAATGTTCATCCGCAAGTAAACTTTACCAACAGGATGTGGCAACCATGACTACTAACAACATCGAATCTATAGAAATCGTAGAAATTAGTCTTGAAACCAGGGAAAACGGACACACCGATGAAGTTAAGCAGGAAACTACAGCACTATTGGAAGCGATTAAAAAACGCGCCCAAGCTGAAGCTGAATCTGCTGGTACTCTCACCCGTGAAACCTATTTAAATGCTGTGCGTCAAGCACGGGAAGTAATTGAAAGAGACAAACTCATTGAACGCGCTAGCGAAGCGCTCCGTAGGAATCGCTTAGAATATTCTTGGGCGAGAATTCAAGAAGAATTGGAAAGAAATTGGTACTTACTGTCTAAAGATATCGCAGATTTTAGCGATCGCTGCCAAAATGCCGCTAAAGCCGCCTGGGAAGCCTTTAACGCCCCTCGTCCTCAAGATTAATCATCACAATATGTAGGGATATAGTAGGATGACTGTATCCCTCATCAAAAAATTGGTTGTAAATCTAAAACCAAACCGGGTAATACATCCTCTCCAGATAAACTTGTCGGAGATTGTAAAACTTCTACTTCTTGATTTTGGCGATAAATTTCTACTTGTTTATCTTGAGGATTAATTAACCAACCTAAACGCAAACCATTATTAATATACTCTCGCATTTTTGCTTGCGTATCTGCTAAATCATCGCTTTCCGAAACTAATTCAATCACAAAATCAGGACATAAAGGCAGAAACTTTTTTCTTTGTTCTGGTGTGAGTGCATTCCATCTTTCTATTTTTATCCAAGACACATCGGGGGAACGAGTACCACCCTTTGGTAATTTAAACCCGGTGGAAGAATCAAAAGCTTTTCCTAAATTATTTGTTCGATTCCAAAATCCTAAATCAATATACATTTCAAAATTGCGATTTCCGGTTTCTCCTCCCGTTGGTGACATAACAACTAATTCCCCTTCAGATGATAATTCTAAACGTAAATCTTTATTAGCATCAACTATTTCCACAAATTCATCATCTGTGAATTTTAATGATTTTGGTATTTGTAAAGTTACAGAAGTCATGATTCATACCTCGTGACTATATCATCATGTTTTGATCCCCCCTAACCCCCCTTAAAAAGGGGGGAACCGGAATTAAAATCCTCGTTCCCAGTTAGAGACTGGGAATGCTCTCCAGGAGGTTCTACCTCCCATCATATCGGCATTTTTAACCTAAACCCAGAAAACCAGAAATTAGCGGAAAAAGCTTACTGCATTCTTCTAGCAATGTGGGTACACTCATGAGAATACCCTTTAACATTGTAATTGCTGTATCTGCTAAATCTTGTTTTTCTTGAGGATTTTGTGCTGCTTCTGCTAAAGCTTTTACTTGCTTGAGTGCCTTTTCTTTATCTTTTGGTGTTAAATCAGTATCAGCCTCAATTGCTGTTTGCAGTTGTGTCAAAATTTCCTTAATTCCCGGTTTCTCTGGTTCGGATGAAGGTGGTAAATTGCTAATGGTATTTGTCACCACACCGCTAATTTGATCTAAACTAATTATGCCATTCAAATCTCTACCAACACTACCAATTTCAACTTTACGACTGGAATCATTACTGTTAGTCATATTTTTATTCTCCACTTTGTTGTCAACTTGAACATTTATAGGTTTATTTGCTAACAAGCTAGTAATTTCTTTCATATCAGCACTTTGTTGACGATAAATAACTATCTCATTATCTTTGGCTTGTAAAAGTGCTTTATATTTTTCTTCTACTGCTGCTAATGCTAATTGATAATTTTGAGTAAAATCGCTATGAATCTTTTCTTTATCAGCCCCTTCAGGTGCATTCACCTTAACGACAACTACCCCATCACCTTTATTTTCAATACTCTGGATAGATAATTCTGTATCTTCATTTTGGTTCTGCACCTTGCCAAAAGCATTAACAAAAGCTTTCCAGTCAATACCGTCGCGGAAAATTAAATCAACAGTATTTAAAACCTCCTCAAATAATTTGCTAAATTCTCCTGGTTGAAATTCCCCACTACTAGGACGGCGTTCACGGTTATCTGTTACGGGTTTGCGATCTTCTAAAAGATAAACAAAGCGACAATCTACATTATCTAACTTAGTTGTACTTTCAATATTCCAAGCTTCCAGACAAGCACCTGTCATTTGAGCCTTGGTGAAATTAGTCCCGACGGCTTGAGCAAGAGTCAGATTTGCCCATTCTAAACAAGCGCCTTGGAAAGTGGCTTCAATAATATCAACATCTTTTAAATTCGCCTCTTTCAAATCTGCACCTATCAGGTTTGCACCTCTGAGGTTAGCTCCGGCATAAGATTTATTTCTACCATTTAGAGTAATGAGCAAATTGAGAACGGTGGGGTTACTCAGTATAGTATTACCTGGTCTAGAAAAATCAAGTTTTTTGGCTTCATAAAAACGAGTGCGCGTTAGATTTGCTTTTCTGAAATCTGTGTTTTTCAGGGTTGCACCAGTAAAATCAGCATCAGTTAAATCAGCACCACGAAAACTTGTGCCACCTGTAGCAGCAAAGGCAATAGCTAATGAGCGAGTCCAATCATCTATTTCATCTCCAGCTAAACTACGACAGCCAATGTAAGCACTACAAATCACTAAAACTACGGCTCCAGCGAAGGCTCCATATCCGGTGAAGGCTCCAAATATTCCGGCTACCGTCAAAGCTACCGTCAAAGCTACCGTCAAAGCTATCGCCAAAGCTACTCCTAAGGCTATATATCCTGCTATAGCTCCTGCCACGCTGAAGGCAGCAGATCCCGCTCCTACTACGACTAAGGCTCCGGCTCCGGCTACAGATCCCGCTCCTACTACGACTAAGGCTCCGGCTCCGGCTCCGGCTACAGATCCCGCTCCTACTACGACTAAGGCTCCGATTCCGGCTGTGGTTAAGGCTACGGCTGCGGCTGCGGCTACGGTTACGGCTACTGCTACTGCTCCGGCCACCTTGAAGGCTATTAAAACCTTGCGAATAGTGACAAGACAAAAGACTGCCACCATGACTAGGAGAACTATTTTAGCAATAAAGTTTTCAGAGTTTTTGGTATCAAAAATAAATGCAATCATTGCACCAATGATGATTGAGAAAAACCCTGATATTGCTGACAGCAGCAACGTAAATATTAGTAAACCAATTACCCAACGTCGCTGTAGTCCAGCCTTAGCACCTGTAAAATCAGCACCTTTGAGGATAGCATTGGTGAAGTCTGTCCCTTTAATATCGGCTTTGCTAAAGTTGGCTCCTGTCAGGTTTTGACCTTTAAAAGAGCGCCCTCGGAGATTTTTACCTGAGTAGTCTGGCGGCATAATCGCGTCAGCAAGAGTTTATTGCTTAGATTCTATACATATTTGCAGGTATTATTCCTGATTATGGCAAAATTTTGTTAAATTTGGCTTTTGGTACTCGTAGACGAATATTTTTAAAATAAATTAAAATAAGAGTTCACTTTCCCCAGATGATTATGAATAATCAACTCTATGAACAAGATTTTAATCTTTGGCGAGAAACGATTATTGAAAAAATCAAAAAACAACATTTCCATGAAAGTAAAAATGCTAAATTAGGAGTGAGAAAACCTGATGAATCAGAATATACCCTCGATTTTCCTTTGACTTTAGAACAGTTATTAGATGAAGATTTTTATGGAGATGTCTATTAACCTGCGTTGACAAGCTTCCTAAGTATGCATTGGTAAATATAAAAACATGAAATTTCCGAGAGAACGACTGCCAAAGATTCAGTTTGCCAGATTGGCTGATTTTTCTGGGACTAAAACTACTAGAATTAGTATTGATGCTGGATAATGGGAAAGCCTTGACATTTACTAGCCAATCTAGCCCGGAAAAAAAGAACTAATTACTATGCGAACTCACTATTGCGGAGAACTCCGAAAAGAAGATATTGGAGAAACTGTTACTTTATACGGTTGGGTAGACCGTTACCGCGATCATGGAGGAGTGACATTTTTAGATTTGCGCGATCGCTCTGGGCTAGTCCAAATTGTCAGTGATCCTCAACGTACTCCCGATTCTTACTCTGAGGCTAACACCTTACGCAATGAATATGTTGTCGCTATCACTGGCAGAGTCACCCAACGTCCCCCAGAATCCCTAAATCCCCGCATTCCCACCGGCGAAGTCGAAATCTACGCCGATAAAATTGAATTACTCAACTCCATTCGCAAGCAACTACCATTCCAAGTAGCTAGTGGTAACAACGATCCAGTCCGGGAAGAATTGCGGTTAAAATATCGTTATTTGGACTTGCGACGCGATCGCATGGCGCAAAATATGCAATTGCGTCATCAAGTCATCAAAGCTATACGTCGCTATTTGGAAGATTTAGAAGGTTTTATCGAAGTCGAAACCCCCATTCTCACCCGTTCCACTCCCGAAGGTGCAAGAGATTATATTCTTCCTAGTCGCGTTAATGAAGGTGAATGGTTTGCTTTACCTCAATCACCGCAACTCTTCAAACAATTATTGATGGTATCCGGTATGGATAGATACTATCAAATTGCGCGATGTTTCCGAGATGAAGATTTACGCGCTGATAGACAACCAGAATTTACACAATTAGACATGGAAATGAGTTTCATGTCTGAAAATGAAATTATTGAACTCAACGAAAAGTTAGTTTGTCATATTTTCAAAACCGTTAAAGGTATCGATTTACCTCATCCCTTCCCCCGTCTCACCTACGCTGACGCGATGGATAAGTATGGAAGCGATAAACCAGACACCCGCTACGGTTTGGAATTAGTTGATGTTTCTGATGTTTTAAAAGATTCTGGTTTTAAAGTTTTTCGAGAAGCTATTGCTAACGGTGGTATCGTCAAAATCCTCCCCATTCCTAACGGTAATGACGCAATTTCTAATGTTCGCATCAAACCAGGTGGCGACATCTTCAAAGAAGCAGCAGAAGCCGGTGCAAAAGGTTTAGCATATATACGCGTTCGGGAAAATGGCGAAATTGACACTATCGGTGCAATTAAAGATAACCTCACACCAGAACAAAAGCAGGAAATCTTAACCCGCACAGGTGCAAAAGCCGGTCATTTGTTATTATTTGCAGCTGCTGATACCGCAACTGTAAACAAAACTTTAGACAGACTCCGTCAATTTGTAGCCAGGGAATTTAATTTAATTCCAGCAGATAAACTCAATTTACTCTGGATTACAGATTTCCCCATGTTTGAATGGAATGCTGATGAAAAACGCCTGGAAGCATTACACCATCCCTTCACAGCACCTCATCCTGATGATTTACACGACTTAAAAACCGCCCGCGCTCAAGCTTATGATTTGGTATTAAATGGTTTTGAAATAGGTGGTGGAAGTCTGCGGATTTATCAACGTGAAATTCAAGAACAGGTGTTTGAAGCAATTGGTTTATCACCAGAAGAAGCACAAAGTAAATTTGGCTTTTTGTTAGAAGCTTTTGAATATGGAACTCCTCCTCATGGCGGTATTGCTTACGGTGTAGATCGTTTGGTAATGTTATTATCTGGAGAAGAATCAATTCGTGATGTCATTGCTTTTCCAAAAACACAACAAGCACGTTGTTTGTTAACAGATGCACCTTCAAGTGTAGATGCAAAACAATTAAAAGAACTGCACGTTGCTTCGACTTTCAAGCCTAAAGCCTAAGTAATATCGTGTTTGGTTAAAGACTTATCATTAAGGAACCGCGCGGGGACACGGGGAGGTGAAGACACGGGGACGCGGAGAGCTTTTTTGATAAGTAATTAAGCGAACATGATATTAGACCACACTCTTGATTCCTCTTTGCGCCTTTGCGCTACGCCAGTTGCTACAACGCGGGAAACCCGCGCAACGCACTGCCTCCTCTGCGTGAGACAAAAAAATGTAGTTCATTTACCCGAAAATCGCTGTAAGTCCCGCTAATTGCTGTTCAAACAAACTCCCCATCTCCCCATCTCCCCATCTCCCCATCTCCCCATCTCCCCATCTCCCCATCTCCCCATCTCCGCCTCTGGCTATAATTGCATTGATTTCAAAACTTCCACCAATTTCTCAATATGCTCTTTTTCATGTGTCGCCATTACTGATATTCTAATCCGACTTGTGGGGACTGTAGGAGGACGAATTGCAGGTGCAAAAATACCCGCTTCTCTTAACTGCTTCCCCGCTTTTAACGCTGTCGCTGCATCAGATAATTGAAAACATAATATCGCTGATTCTGTAGGTAATAATTTTAAATTAGGTAAATACTCTTTGATCAAATGTTTCAAGTAATCAACATTCTGCCACAATTGCTGACGGCGTTGGGGTTCTTGTTGTACTATTTTAATTGCTGCTAAAGCTGCTGCTGTGTCTGCTGGTGAAAGAGCAGTGGTATAAATCCAACTGGGGGCGCGATTTCGCAAAAAGTCAATGAGGGCGTTACTTGCGGCTACATATCCCCCTAAACTACCCAAAGCTTTACTTAAAGTCCCAATTTGAATTAATTCTCTACCTGTACAGCCGAAATGTTCCACACAGCCAGCACCAGTTTTACCCATGACTCCAGTAGCGTGCGCCTCATCTAATAACAGCATACAATTAAATTCTTCAGCTATATCTAGTAATTCTGGTAAGGGACATAAATCACCGTCCATGCTGAAGACGCTATCTGTAATCAGTAAGCAGCGTCTGTAGTTGTGGCGTTGTTCTTGTAATTTTTCTACTAGTAATGCAGTACTATTATGCGGATATTTAAGAATAGTAGCCCCGCTGAGAATCGCCCCGCTTTTTAAACTAGAATGATTATATTGATCAGATAAGATTAAATCTCGTTTACCGACTAAGGCAGTAATTGCACCGATATTAGCTAAATAACCAGAACTAAATACTACTGCTTCTTCTGTTTGTTTAGTAGATGCTATCCCTTGTTCTAAATCTCTGTGTAATTCTCTATTTCCACTGAGTAATCGAGAACCTGTGCTACCAGTTCCAAATTCTTGAATCGCAGCAATAGCGGCTGTTTGTAAGCGTTCATCTGCTGCTAGTCCCAAATAGTCATTGCTGGCAAAATTAATTACCTCTTGCCCAGATAATAGCACTTTTGCACCGGGACGACTGTGAATTGTCTGTACTGAACGATACCAGTTAGCCTGATGTATAGTTGCCAGAGATTCCTCTATCCAAGCATAAGGATTATGATTCATTACTCAGAACTTGATGTATTACAGCAGATTGCAAATAAATGAGGTACAGAATCTCAATTCAAAGCTAAAACCATTCGGTACTCAATACTCGGTACTCGGTACTCGGTACTCAATACTCGGTACTCTTCTGACTCCTACACCCCAGCTTCAGTATTGCTCAGATGGGCGATCGCTTGTTTAATCCAATCTTCCACATAGGCATCTTTGGGTAAACCAATATTTTCGCTGACTACGTGCAGAGCATGACTGACTTCATGGGCAGTATATCCCAAAGCAAAAAGAGTCATTTGTACTTCTTCTAAAATTCCTGGTGCTGGCCCACCTGTAGCCACGAAGAAGCCTGCTGATTTGCGCCACTCAATCAATTTGCTTTTCAGTTCTAAACAAATGCGTTCAGCGGTTTTTTTGCCCACACCGGGAGCTTGAATTAACATTTGAGTATTAGCCGCAATAATGGCTTGGACTAACTCTGGTAATTCTAAAGTATCCAACAGTGCGATCGCTAAAGCTGCACCAATACCGGTAACACTGAGCAAATGACGAAATAAATCCCGTTCTGAAGGGGAAGAAAAACCGTAGAGTAAAGGTACTTCTTCCCGAATCTGGTAATGGGTAAAAATTTGTACCACATCCCCAGTTGATGTTAACTGGTTAGCCAGACGTTGGGGAATATATAAATCGTAACCCATCCCATTTACTTCTAACGTCAACATGACGCGATTAGAACCAACCGTTTGCACACCAGCAACAATACCTTTGAGATAGCTAATCATTCTAGGAAACCAAAATATGTTAGTCCTTCCATAATCCCAGCAGCACAACGGTTTTGTGCGAGGTAACGGTAGTCCGCAGGATTCTGATTATGCCATTGGATTAACTCTGGACGAGCATTTCCGACAATGATTCCCCGTTCCCTACCTACAGCGAATAAAGCAATATCATTACCCGAATCGCCACAAACAACAGTCTGCTCGGCTGCAAATTCCCACTTCTGACGGAGAAACTGCATTGCTTGACCTTTATCGCTGGTCAGGGGTAAAATGTCAAGGTCTATTCCGCTACTATAAATTAACTTTATATTTAATTTAGTTTTTTGCAACTCAGACTCAAGTTGTGGTAATATACCTGACAATTCTGCCTTCAGGAAAAAGCTGACCTTGAAAGGACGTTGTTCTGTATCTGGTTGTAACACTAATTCCGGGAATTGCTCAGTGATAGATAAGATTTTTTGGCTATCCCACCCTTGAGACAGGATACTTGACCATTGTGGATCGGGATTGTTGCTACCATCTAAATAAATTTCCGTACCCACAGACAGAACCAGAGCATCTGGTGAAAAGAGATTTTTTTGGAGTTGGAGTTCTTGATATAGAGTTGGAGAGCGACCTGTAGAGTAAACTATCTTTGTCCCATATTCTGCACGGTGTCTTTGCAAGCGATCGCTTAATTCTAATAATGCCTGATCATCGCCTACGAAGGTATGATCTAAATCGGTGACGAATAAAAACTTAGTCACAGCCCACTCCTTTTGTTAGGTTAATCAACAAAAAGTGTATGCTGTTTTTGCAACTTGTATATAGGGTTTGCTGAAAAAATGCAAAACGCAGATAAATCAAAAGTTTGAGGCTGATAAATAGGAAAAAAGTGCAAGGGTTTTGAAGGGTATACGTGAAAAAGTGTGCATTTTTTGGTATTTCCAGAGATGGGAAAGGAATTTTCGAACCTCCTCCTGACTCCTGACTCCTGACTCCTGAACCGAAGGTCTGCGAAGCGTCTCCTGACTCCTGACTCCTATCCCCTCACGGAAAGACTTTCTCAGCAACCCCTATATAGATATATATTAAAGACGGCTGGGAACTTTACTTTTAAAGACAGAGACTGATCTGTGGTAAACGCCAAGGTACGCAGAGTCTTTAGGACACAGACAGCGAGTTTTTTTGAAAAGTAATTAAGCGAACATCATATCAGCTAAACGTTTAATTATCATCCTGCAAAGTTTCAATCAACAAATCTACCTGCTGCTGTCGCTGCTGCAAAAAACTTTCACATTGACGCAAATACTCAACAGCACTAGCAAACTGCTCAAAAACATCTGCCAAATCCAACTCACCTGCCTCAATCCTAGTGATGATTTTCTCAATCTCTGCTACCTTAGCTTCATAACTTCCCGCGACGGCATCAGAATTAGCTACACTCTTTCGCTTCACCATGATTTCCTCTGCTTCTGTGGCAATTCCTCAACTTCCATAACTTTTACTTTAACCTCACCCTGCCCCAACTGAATCAACAAATCTTCTCCTACAGTTAATTCTGACGCAGAACGAGCGATCGCACCATTTTCTTGTCTCACCACAGCATAACCACGCTGTAACACTGCTTTCGGGTCAATACTTGCCAACTTTTGCCGTAACATTTCTAAATGCTGGCTTGATTCCTGCAATTTCCCTCTTGTTACCTGTAGTAATTTCTGACGTTTCCAACTCAGTAAGAGCGTCTCTTGCTGAACTTGTTTCTCTAAACCCAACCGACACAACCGATTTTTGAATTCTTGCAATTGCTTTTGAGCAAATTCCCCAGAACTAGACACCGCCTCTTGTAAACTTGTCACTCGCTGCCGATGTTGAGTATATAATTCCGATAATGAAGGAACAACCTTTTCTGCTGCGGCCGTTGGTGTATGTACGCAGACATCAGCAACTAAATCTGTTAACGACTCATCACGTTGATGTCCAATTCCAGTAATTACGGGAATAGTGCAATTAGCCACAGCCATGACTACCCTTTCATCATTAAAGCCAGCTAATTCCTCAACTGCACCACCACCCCGCGATAAAATTAGCACTTCGGCGCGTCCATCTTGTTCTACCCGTTTAATGGCTTTAGTTATAGATACTGGTGCGAGTTCCCCTTGAACTGTAGCAGGGGAAAATAAGACCTGTAAACCTGGATATCTGTGTTTGAGCGTTTTTTGAATATCACCCCAAGCAGCAGCGGTAGCAGAGGTGACAACCGCTATAATTTGAGGATGAGGCGGGAGCGATCGCTTTCTTTCTACCTCAAACAAACCTTTTGTCTGTAAGCGACGCTTAAGTTTTTGATAGCGTAACGCTTGTAAACCCTCACCAGCCGGTAAAGCTTGCCAAACAGTTAATTGATACTCTCCACGTTGCGGGTAAACTCGGATACTACCCAAGATAATTAACTGCTCACCAGCAACAGGTATCTGTGCCAATTTTGCCAATTGGCTATTCCAGGCTACACATTTAATAGACACTGTACTATCAGTATCTTGCAAAGTGAAAAATAAGCCACTGCGATGATGGTTAGCGCTGGAAACTTCACCTATCACCCAAACTTGTCTCAGTATTTGATCTTGTTCCAACAGCAAGCGTAGGTAGTCAGTTAAACCAGCTACAGAAAGCGCGGAATCAGCAATTAGGGAGACAGCATTCATTACAGATATTTTGTAGCAAAAGCCTAATCATATCCTGTCCGGTTCTTCGCGCAGCGTCTCGTCAGAGATATATTTATCCTTAAGGCTAACGCAGAGATGGGAGTTTGAAAGCAATTACCCAAACTTGATATCAAGTTGATATTTAAATTTTACTAGCTTTCAAGTACACACTCTAAATTTATCTTGTTTTTTCCAATTGAGCGAACTTTACGAAAAACTTTACAAATATTAATTTTAATGTTACAGTTCTTAACATAGAAGAAAAAAAGGATAAACCAATGCGTACAAGTACTGCTATTATTGACGACCAAGGTAAACTGAACAACTTTGCGATTGAGCCAAAGGTTTATGTAGACGAACAAGGAGATCGCACAGGATTCACACCCTATGCAGAATTGCTCAACGGTCGGTTAGCAATGATTGGGTTTATATCTCTCATAGCCTTAGAAGTATTTACCGGACACGGTATTTTTGGTGTTTTGGCCAATCTATAAGAATCCGTTTTGATTGCTCATAGCTGGGGTGGCGTAGCCATACTTATATTGTGTCCGGTTAAATACTTATCATTAGGGCTAACGCACGGATGAGTCGAGCCTTTTGATAAGCAATTAGCCGGACTTGATACTATAGCAGGAGTCAGGAGACGCTTCGCAGACCTCCGGTTCAGGAGTAAAACTCCCTTGTAGTAAGAGTTTCATTATCAATTGATGTCCTAACCACCCTGTCCACGGCTATATAAATGATATTTGCAAAATTTTAAGTCTCGTAGGGTGGGCAATGCCCACCTTTCGTATATTTTCCAACTCCAAGAAGAGTCCTAAGTTACTTTTAATTGTACAGATTTACCTAACTCCAATACCTGCGTTGATGATCAATGGTGAATTTCTAAATTGAGGATATAGTGTCCCAGTTGGACTTTTTCTGACCACAATTCATACTCCAGCCGCAAATGCTCTGGTAAACTTTTTCCGCCCAGGTGCAAGCTTTTAGTAAAATTGCGGAGACGTATTGGCTTGTGAGGTTGTAATGACTCAGTTGGTAACCAATAACGACTAAGTCCATAAACGCCCTCTTCCCAGAAATGACGGTAACTAACTTGACCATTTCCTTGCATAGTCATAGTTACTCGATAAGGGGAAATCTCCAGCCACAAAATTCTGGGACTGCTGGGAGGATAAAGGCTTTGATGATGATTGTGGCTAGGGGTATCTTCTGGATTCAGAGAACTGCCGACTTCACAACTAATTAAGGGTGGTGCTGTCAATAGTAAATGAAAGCGCTCAGTATCTTTTTGATACAACGTCCCGGCAGTTTCAACCACAGACCAGACTGGTAGGTCAGTGGAAATAATCGATAAGCACACGGGTTTGCGGTGATTGGTGAGCATGGGAGCAACAAAGGTGAGGAGCGAATAAAATCAACAATAGGGGATCTAGAAAATCAGCATTCTTTTTCTGCTGTTTAAGCTAAAACCTGCTTAATATTAACTGAATCTACTGGTTTATTAATCTAGAAAAATTCGGATGCAAACAGTTAATATCTCCAGGTAAACACAAAAAAATGATGCTTTTTCTGCAAATAGCCAGTCTGGGAATATTTTTCTGAAAGCCCTGAGAATATTGCCTCAAAACAGAGGGAGTGTTTTTAGATAACAAAAAGCGATAGGATACTAGGGAGGAAGTCCCAAGTGACAGCAAATAAAGTCACTCAAAGATTTTCAGTCTATTTAGAAGCCAGTGTATCCTAATGTCGGCTGCTGTGATAACGTTAGAAACTCAAGAAAACAGTTCTCATAACTTGACTATTCAGCGACCCCCCTCTGGACTGTCTCTACAGGGTCGGCTCCAAGTTCCTGGGGATAAATCTATTTCTCACCGGGCTTTAATGTTGGGTGCGATCGCTGAAGGTGAAACTCAAATTCAAGGACTGCTTTTAGGTGAAGACCCCCGCAGCACTGCTAGCTGTTTTCGATTGCTAGGTGCCCAAATTTCGGAATTAAATACAGAATTTGTGCGGGTAAAAGGAATTGGACTGGGGAATTTCCAAGAACCTGTGGATGTGTTAAACGCGGGTAACTCCGGTACAACCATCAGATTGATGTTAGGGCTGTTAGCTTCCCACCCAGGGCGGTTTTTTACAGTTACAGGTGATGATTCTTTGCGATCGCGTCCCATGTCCCGTGTTGTCAAACCTTTACAACAAATGGCCGCAGAAATCTGGGGACGTAAAGGTAACTCTTTAGCACCTTTAGCTATCCAAGGACAAGCCCTCAAACCTATTCACTATCATTCTCCCATCGCTTCGGCTCAAGTTAAATCCTGTATTCTCCTTGCAGGTTTAAACACCGAAGGTAAAACAACTGTCACTGAACCTGCTTTATCACGGGATCACAGCGAAAGGATGTTAAGGGCTTTTGGGGCAGAATTGACTATAGACCCAGAAACCAATAGTGTTACGGTGACTGGTAATGCAAAATTGTACGGTCAAAAAGTTGTTGTTCCTGGTGATATCAGTTCAGCGGCTTTTTGGTTAGTGGCTGGATCTATTGTTCCCGGTTCTGATTTGGTGGTGGAAAATGTCGGTGTCAATCCTACCCGTACGGGAATTTTAGAAGCTTTGTCAATGATGGGAGCAGATATTCAACTGGAAAATCAGCGGGAAGTAGCTGGGGAACCGGTTGCAGATTTGCGGGTGCGTTCTAGTCAGTTAAAAAGCTGCACCATTGCTGGGGATATTATACCGAGATTAATTGATGAAATTCCTATTTTGGCTGTAGCGGCGACATTTGCCCAAGGTACTACCATTATTCGGGATGCAGCGGAATTGCGAGTTAAAGAAAGCGATCGCATTACTGTGATGGCGCAACAGCTTAATCAAATGGGCGCTAAAATAACCGAATTACCAGATGGGATGGAAATTACTGGTGGTACGACCTTGGTGGGAACTCAGGTAGATAGCCATACAGATCATCGCATCGCTATGAGTTTAGCGATCGCTGCTCTCAATGCTACCGGAACCACAACCATTCACCGCGCCGAAGCTGCGGCTATTTCTTACCCCAACTTCACCCACACTTTAGCAGCAGTTTGTCGTTAACAATTCCAAAACAGAGCCGTAAGCATCACTCTTTTCAATTTTTAATTTTCAATTTTTAACACAAACAGCAGAAGTCCCACATCTCACTCTTAGGAGTGTGGGATGAATGCGCGTGAGTGAGGAATTAACCAACAGGCGAAATTGAACGCAGTTCAATCAGGATCGTTGGTCAATGACGAATGAACATTTTCTGATTTAAGAGAATCTATCCAATCTTCTACCAAAGACGTAATAGTTTTATCTTTAGTGGCGGCGTAAGTTTGCAAGATTTGCATTCTTCTTTCGCTGATTCTCAGGCTTAGTCTTTTATTTTTCATAACGGGTGGTCATTGGCTATCCTTTATGTTATCCTATAAATAGGTCGAAAAAAAAAGAATAAAATGAAAATATCTTATCAGTACCGATTAAAGCCAACAAAAGAACAAGTAGAAAATATTGATAAAACACTAGATATGCTGCGGTGTCAGTACAATTATCAACTTGCTCAACGCTTTGATTGGTATGAGCAGAATCGTTGCTATATAGATAGATGTTCCATTTTCGTTTGCCATTTACCAGAACTGAAAGATAAGCCTAACCGCTTTAGTCAGCAAGCATCATTAACTCAACTTAAAAAAGATCGTCCTTGGTACAAAAATATTTATTCTCAGGTGCTACAGGAAGTTCCGAAGAAAGTTGAAATAGCTTTTGATAGATGGCTAAAAGGTGACAGCAATGGCAAAAAATCGGGTAGACCTAGATTTAAAAGTGCGGGGCAATACAAAACATTTACGTTTCCTCAATTCAAACAACATCACTTTGTTAATAATAAGATCACGCTATCAAAAATAGGCGATATTAAAGTAATTGTTCATCGTCAAATACCCAATGAGTTTGATATTAAAACTGTGTCTGTCACTAAAAAAGCAGACGGGTATTATGTAACCCTAAGCCTTGACGACAAAACAGTTCCAAAAATTAAACCTGATTTTAATGCTAATAATATTGTTGGTATTGATGTAGGTTTAATTGATTTTATTGTCACCTCAGACGATGAAAGAATTGCAGCCCCTAAGTTTTTGCGTAAAGCTGAACGTAAATTAAAATCTGCACAACGTCGTGTTTCTCGCAGAAACAAAGGATCTAATCGTCGTAAAAAAGCTATTAAAAAACTGGGTATTCAAAACAAAAAAGTATCAGATACCCGCAAAGATTTTCACTTTAAAACTGCAAACAATTTACTCAAAAAGTATGATGTAGTAGCTGTTGAGAAATTGAATATAAAGGGACTCGCTAGAACAATATTGGCTAAAAGTGTTAACGATGCTGGTTGGGGACAGTTCATCACTATACTTTCAAATAAAGCCGAAAATGCTGGTTTGAAAGTAGTATCTGTAAATCCCAACGGTACGAGCCAAGAATGCTCTAATTGTGGTTCTAAGGTAATAAAGCCGCTATCTCAAAGAATGCACAATTGCCCTGTATGTCATACAAGTTTGTGTAGGGACTTGAACGCGGCTATAAATATCAAGAACCGTGGGACACACGGTCTTAAAGCTCAATCAATGTCCTCATAGAGGAGTCGTTGAGAAGCCCACACTCCCTTTCTGGTGAGTGTGTGGAGTATGTCACGTGTTGAGGATGTTGACTTCCGGCTCTGAATTTGCTATGCTTAATCTTGATAAGGAAGAACTATCTTAAAATAAAATATTCAACAAAAAATCCTTAACCGCTGATAAAGCGGTTTTTTAGTAGACCCATAACTAATTAAGCGGAGAGTCTAATTCTTTGGTGAGAGTCATGGGTTTGGCGATGACATCTGATATCTATGGGTTTATTTTAGCTGTTACGCACAAAGTATTGTTTATCGAGAATCTGAAGAAGATATCATTTCCCGAATAGCCAAAGCAGTTGCCGGTGCGAGTAAAACACCATTGCGATAATGACCAGTAGCCAAGAGGACATTACTAAAACCTGGTAACTTATCAATTACTGGTGCCGGTCTACCTTCAGGACGGGGACGTAAACCCGACCAAGTGCGGAGAATTTTAGCTGTAGCTAAATCTGGGCAAAATGCGATCGCTTGTGCTTTCACAAATTCTAGCAATTCTTTGTTGGGAGGTATCTCATCGCCTTCATTGGGAAATTCCACCGTTGCACCCACCCAATAGTCACCACTACCCATAGGTACAAGATGGACATCATTACCAGTAATCACCGGTTGAAAATCAGCATTGCCTAAAATCCGCCCTAAACTGAGGTATAAAGCTTGCCCTAGCACCGGACGAATATTCACCTTTTGATTTAATTGTGCAGTCAGTGGCGTAGAACCCAAGCCAGCAGCAACGATAAACCAGTCAGCAGTAACTTTACCCTCGGAAGTTTCAATAGATTTAAGTTGCTCAATAACTGCCGGCAATAATTGAGATGATGGAGTTGGGCTACTAAGGACACTCACACCAAATTTAAAATTAACCCCATTACGTTGAGCCGCATCCACTAAAGCTAAAGTTAAAGCCGTGGGGTTCAGTTGCCGATCTTGAGGAGAATAGACAGCACCAATGATTTTGGGGTGATTGATTTGCGGACAGAATTTCTGGAGTTGTTCATTGTCCCAAACGGCTAACTGCCAACCTTGAGATTTACGAACTTCTCGTAATTGCTCCCATTCTTTCATTACTTCTACCCCACTTTCCAAAGGGTGTTCTGCGTCTTCCGACAACAGCATGACAATTCCCTGACGGTTATAAGGGATTTTGCGACCTGTAACAGCTTCTAGTTCAGGAATCAAAGTTTCATAACGTTGGATACTAGATTGGCGCATTTGCCAAGCTTTACCCTTGATTTTGTGGCTGATTACGCCCATTAGCACACCGAGAGCAGCGCTGGTAGAACCTTGTGCTGGTGGGTTTTTATCGAAAACCGTGATATTCAAACCTTTAACTTGGCTCAGTTCATAGGCGATCGCCGCCCCAACTACACCACAACCGATAATTACTACATTCATGACTTTTGTTAAGAGTGAGGAGTGAAGAGTCAGGAGTTTCTCCCTTAACCCTATCACCCCATCACCCCAGCATTTTGTGACTGAAGACGCTAAGAAAGTCTGAAGAAGATGGGGAGACGCGGAGATGGGGAGATGGGGAGATGGGAAGATGGGGGATTCCGATATAGTGGGGGCTTAAAAGATCCACCAATTGGAAGCTAGCTACCAAATATTCGATTTTTCTGGGAGACTCAGATCCCCGTGTCCCTCTTTCCCCGTGTCCCCGCATCCCCGCATCTTTTTAGTTACTGCTTTCTGGAATCAGTTGCAGGAACTTATCAAAATCTGCAACGGTTTCCTTGTAGTTACTCAAAGCCAGACTAGTGTTACCGACGGTAGCAGCTTGGTCAATTTTCACCAAGTGGCTCAATAAATCTCTGGTGATCTGCCGTGCTTTTGGTTGGTCTTGAGGTAGTAGGTTGGGGATGACATAAGTCATATTCAGCCTAGCTTCTGTGATTGGCCCATGGATAAAATTACCTACATTAATCCATTCGCCGTTTTTAATCAAGCTTTTTAGTTCTTCTGAGCGATCGCGCACTACCTGAATATCTGGAACATATTCCTGAATTTTCGCCACTTGCGCCGGTGTATAAGTGGGAGGTGCAGCTGCGACACTAGGTCCGCCACAACTGATCAGGAAAGTTGCCAATAATACTAGAATCAATGAAAAAATAGAGCGTTGAGGCACCATAAATCCCAATAAATTTGCTGTTTGTTTGCCGATTTACAGTGTCATTTTAGATCGCTTGTGTGATTTATCGTTCTGTCAGCAAAGGTTTTTGCAGAAAATTTCCTAACCACACCATAAATTGTTTGCACGACTACTTATAACCCACATTCCGCACTGTTTCGGTGATTGAGAGTTGCGAAATTTCCAAGGGATTGATAAGCTGAAACACTAATAAGATAAGCCTTCTGGCGATTTTTCTGTTTTCATATCCCCCACAAGCTGACCCAAGATTAGGAGTGTTTTGTCGTGAACGCATCTGAACAGGCAACAAACCTTGAACTCGCCAGCAAGATTGCCACGGTAGTTAACTTGTTCAAATTGGAGTTTCCTGATGCCAAATCGGATCTGAAACCTTGGCATAATGACCCAGAAACAAGGGAATTAGTAGATCCAGATTCCATAGACATCGGGTTTCATTTTCCGGGAATCAGCAAATCTTGGCGCAGTCGCAGTATTTTGATTCAAATCCGTTTTTATCAAGATCCTATCAATCAATCCCAGCGAGCGATCGGTATTGAAGTCTCTGGATTTGACCATCGTGGTCAAGTTTGGCGACTTTCAACAATAGAAAAATGGAGTTTTGTGGGTGAGTCTGTTCCTTCTGATCCAATTGGGGAAAAGCTCAAACAGATTTGCCGACAAATATTAGAAATATTTAACCCACATCCTGCGCCCTAAATTAGTTGGAGAGCAAAAAATTTGGGGGCGATAATTCAGGTTAACCATCCCAAAACCCTTGAAACTTGGCAGTATGTCACCGCTTGTTAACATTAGCCTCTAAGGTTTTGACCTGAGTTTGCAGTTCTTCTACTATGTTCATATGCGATCGCTCTACCAAGTAACTTGCCCAAATAAAGCTACCAGCTAATACTGTAACTGCGCCAACTAAAATACCCCTGAGCAATTTTACCTGGGAACGAAGATGTTTCACTTCATAAATTTGATATTCCGTCGGTGAAAGAGAATTGAGATTGGCATCTTGATTTTCTCTGACTATTTCTACAGTTACATTTTCTACTCTTGTGAACTCAATTTTACTTCGCAGCCAATTAGCAATCAAGTTAGGGCAATTTTTCTTAAACCATTGCCAAGCAATCATCCTGAATGCTGGTTTAGACATTTTGGAAATTACTTTCAGCGTTCTATTGAGAGTGCGAAACTGAATCTTTTGATTAATAAGATTAGTTGCTCCTACATCGTAGAGACAGTTCAAGATTAACTTAATTGTAATTTCCTCTCTATCAATTAAATTTTCTAACAAGAGGAGAACATCTTGCATAAGTTTTTCTTCTCTTTCCTTTTCTGTAGCCAATTTTGTTAATTCATTTGATGTTTTTACTGTCTCAGACATAATTTTTGTATAAAAAAGTGTTAATTTTTAAGTATTTTCTATAATTATATCCACATAAGAAAATATTGTAAAACTTCGCTGGAAATAGACCCTTTTCCAGCGGAGCGATATCTACGGTAAGCTAATGCTCAACCCATTTCCAAACCATACCGTTATTCTCAGAGGTGAAACTGCACCAATACACAGCATCTGTGTTAAAATAGGGTTTTCATCCAGACTTAGTTTGCGACAAATTACCAAAAAAGTCATAGTAATTCAACGCTTCCAAAATGCCCCAAGCATAATGCCCCTGAGCAAAATAAATCTGTGGACAGCCCCGCAGCTTTTCAAGTTCTTGGCTGTAATTCCCAACCACAACAGCTAATGTATTCCCAGCCAGCATAGATTCATCATTACCTGATGCCCCTGCCACCAAGAACCGTTGAACAGGTAAACCCCATTTCAAAGCCGCATAACGAATCGCATCTCCTTTAGAAGCGCGAATAGGTACTAAATCAAGATACATATTATGACTATAAATGCCCTTGACAGGAAGTTGATGGCGACGCAGATGACGGATAATTTCCCGGAAGCTAGGCGATTTTTCTTCATCCACAAAATAGCTGATTTTAAACTTGCCTTGAGCTTCTGGTGGCTGTAATTCAACCCCAGGAATATCCTTCATCGCTGCACGAATTATCTTGGATTTCCAATTGTAGCCAATGTGTTTTTGCCAACTTGTATCTAGTACCACTTGGGGACCATAGTAAATTTCACTTCCTGCTGATGTAATTAGCAAATCTGGCATTGGGAATCGCCATTCCTCCAACATACTCAAGGTACTTTCGAGGCTGCGACCAGTCGCAATCCCAACTCCAGTTGTATCCCCCTTATTCCCAATTTGCTCAATCAACTGTTGCAAGGCTTCCTCATCACCTAATAATGTGTTATCTATTTCGCATACGAGGAAACGATCAGCGGTTGGTAGGTGGTTTGTATCAGGTATATTCCAGTCTGGATGGTCAACTGCTGGAGATTCACTCAGCGGACTAAGCAGAGATTGAACTCGTCTTTGGGGAAACAAATGCAATCGCTCCAGATATTGTTCTACATGACTATCCCAGGAGAAATGTTTGCAGACATTAACCAAACCATTGTTAGACCAGCGTTGCCATTGTTCAGTATCTGTCAGAGTGGTTCGCAATGCATCTTGTATTTCTTGAATATTCAGAGGATCAATCAGCAGACCATTCTCGCAAGCTGATAGGATATCTCTTGGACCACCATCAGCAGTAGCAATAATCGGTACACCGCAAGCACTGGCCTCAATCAGAGTCAGTCCAAATGGTTCTGTCAATGCGGGATTGATGAAAACTCCTTTTGTCTTAGCCGTCAGCCGATATAAGTCAGGCACATCGTCAGCATTATGGTGTTTGGGATAAGCGATATGACCATAAAGATCATAGCGATCTATTAATTGCAATATCTCGATAAATACCTGGCGTGGACCTGATTCCATCGTCATGATATCCTCGCGTTTTCCCAGTACAATCACTAGGTTGGCTAAGTTACGCAGTTCTGGATCTTCGCCATAAGCTTTGATGAGACTACGCACATTTTTACGAATAGCCGGACGGGAAATTGCCATGATCATTGGCTTTTGCGGCTCTTTCAGAAAACGCTCTAATTCCTTTTGAATCGGTGGGTTCTGCCAATCATCTCCTACTGAGTAGAAACGCTCCAGAGCCACACCAGGAGGAATTACCACCATTCTTTGCGGTTGATAGTGGTCATAAACGCTGTACTGCTGCTCAACTTCTTGATGAGTACTGGCTATAACTAAGGCTGCACTACCAAGTGTGGTTTCCTCTGCTTCAATTCGCGTACTGATATGAAAATGATCTTCAATGACTTCTTGTTTGGTTCCCTGTTCTAGTAATCGTTGCTGCTTAACACGTCCAAGGGAGTGACCCGTATGTACAAGGGGCGTTCCTAACCAGCCTGCAACCCGACAGCCCACATATCCAGCATCAGCGTAGTGTGTATGAATCACATTTGGTATTCTGCCAACTTTGCGAATGTGTCTGAGCAATTCATCTGCAAAGGTATCTAAATGCTGCCAGAGAACTTCTTTGCGAAGGTAGCGACGGGGACCACAGGCAAGACGAATAATTTGGGCTTTGTCTGAGAGAATTTCTATTGGTTGAGCATAGTCAGGACTCACTTTTGGGTCATTCACCAACCGCGTGACTAAATCAACTCTTTCTACTTTGGGGTTGTTGGCTAATGTGCAGGCAAGTTCGACTACATATTTTGTTTGTCCACCAGTATCGGCATCTCTTCCTAATTCTAGATTGTTACCACGAATTAAACCATGAACACTAACGAGTAGAATGTATAACCCTGGATTTTGTGACATCTTGTCTTCCTCCATAATTAACCGTATTGCAGGCTATCTTTAGCCTTTTTATACTGAATGGACTTGACTGTTATATGTGAAACATCCATCATACAGGTAGGTTGAGCAGTTTAACACTTTTTTTAAAGTATCTGAATCTATAAAAAATTCGGAAAATTTATGGTTTTTCAGTTCATAGCAATTAACTGAGTTACCAGTGTGAAGATACATCGGTCAACCTTTTATCTCTAGCAATTGGAAACGCAGATAAGTAGATAATAAAAAAAGCGCCTTCTGCTAACAGAAGACGCTTTTTTATTAATTAGACTTGGTTAACCAAGCCTCTTGTGTAAAGATTAACCGTTGATTGCAGGTGCAGTGAGAGCAACAGGAGCAACATCACCAGCAGCCAAGTCTAAGGGGAAGTTGTGAGCGTTACGCTCGTGCATTACTTCCATACCCAAGTTAGCGCGGTTGATTACATCAGCCCAAGTACCAATTACACGACCTTGAGAATCAATGATTGATTGGTTGAAGTTGAAACCGTTCAAGTTGAACGCCATTGTGCTTACGCCCAAAGCGGTGAACCAGATTCCAACTACTGGCCAAGCAGCCAAGAAGAAGTGAAGTGAACGGCTGTTGTTGAAGGATGCGTATTGGAAAATCAAGCGACCGAAGTAACCATGTGCGGCAACGATGTTGTAGGTTTCTTCTTCTTGACCGAATTTGTAACCGTAGTTTTGAGATTCGGTTTCGGTTGTTTCACGAACCAAGGAAGATGTTACCAAAGAACCGTGCATTGCAGAGAACAAGGAACCACCGAATACACCTGCTACTCCCAACAT
>NZ_JACJST010000015.1 GCF_014698305.1 Anabaena lutea FACHB-196
TAGATAGGTCTTATTGACAATACCTGACCTATCTTTTTCTACCATAAATCGTCACATTCTTTACACTGTACTGTTTCCAGCCTTCTTTGTCTCCCCTTCAGTAAAAGGAATAAACCCATTTAAAACCCATGCTTCACGTTTTGGATCTGCCGCACCAATTATAATTTCTAATTTCGGTGTTTTATTAATATGTTCTAAACGTGCTTGTTTAATTCCTTCTTTACGTTCCGGTTGATTATCTAAATCACGGATAAATATCACAGCTTTAATCTGTCGAGTTTTTTGCAGAAACCTTACCAAATTCAGAATCTTGATAGATGCTGCTCCATCAGCTTTCAAGGGTATCCCCTTACTATCATGACCTAAAAATCTGGCAGGTTTATATTTTATTTGTGATTTTGCATCATCAATGATTTTGATAATGTCTCTCCAACATGAATATTCTTTTCCTTCCTCTAACCCAGTCCACTGAAAATAATATTGCAGGCTATCATCATCTAACCAATCGAATTTTTCCTTTAAAACGCGCTCGGCTAATTTAGTGGCTGTTCTCGCATCTGCACCACTTTCAACTATGACAATAAACTCAATCACTCACTTCTCCTTCTACCACCCAATCTTCACCTTCAGCATCCCAAAATTCACCAGTGGTTAAGGTTTCTTTTGCCCATTCTACATCAGGATGTTCATCCAAACGTTTAGCAACTGTGAAACCTGATTTACTATTATTTAATATATGGACTTGAGAAGGAACAAGTTCATCAATAATATAAGGAGAGTGAGTAGTGAAAATAATTTGCAGATTAGAATTTTCGGCAATAATTTCTTTAAAAACAGTCATTAACTCACGTTGTGCTTTAGGATGAAGTCCCTGTTCTACATCATCTAATAAAACTAAATTAGGTTGATTAGGATTCATTAATACAGTTAATAATCCTAAAGTTAACATTGTTCCTTCGCTAATTGCATGGGCGGGAATACGTTCACCTGTATTCATGTCTAATATAACTTCTTGCCCTGTCATTTCCTGAGTTTCTTCATAGGAAATAGATTTACCATCAACTTCGATTAAACGTTTGCGAATGACTGGAACTTTTGCTCGCTTGATGCCAACTTTGCGGACATTTGGGACAATTCGACTCAGTTTTTCTTCTATTAATTTAAATTTATCTGGAGCTTCATCACGCAAAAAATCTAAGGTAGGTGCTAATAATGAACCATCAAACTCAACTCTCGGTGTAATTTCTTCACTGTAAGCTGGTTTGGCGAGATTGGAGGCTATTAATTTTAAATAGATAGTATTTTTTAAAGATTGAGGAATCTTGGATATATCTCTAAAACGTGGTTCTTGATCCCAATTATATTGATGTCCATCTATGCTTAATATTATACTGGAATTGTAATTATAAATTTTCTCCTCTTCAATACTGTAGAAAAATTTCCACTTTTTCCTAATATTTTCTCGCCAATAACCACTCGCAGTTATAGACATCCTTTTTTCACCCATTGTTGTAATAAATTGAGGTAAATTTTCATTTTTAAATATTTGTGTAGATGATGAATGAGTAAGCATACTTAGGGAATATATTGCTTGCAATACAGAAGTTTTACCAGCACTGTTTTTCCCTACGAGTCCATGTAATCGGGAATTATCGAAATTGAGTTCTGTAGATTTATGGCTTTTGAAATTATGGAGTATTACTTTTTTTAGCATATCCTTATCTTTATTTTTTCATCATTCTTGTGGATCGTCTTCAGGAGGATGTAGTCCGCTTTCAACCCATCGTTGTCGAGATTTCTGAATGAATTTCTCTCCACGACGTTCATCATTTAGATCAAGACGTTCACAGGTTGCCCGTCCTGTGGCAGTAATACCAATAATACATAAGTCGTCAGATGTCCAGATGAAGCGTTCAGACCAAATTTGCTGGCGGGGATTAAACAAGGGAGTTTCTTTTCCCGTATCAGGATCAATACCCGTAGTGAAGTTATAGCGTCTTTCGTTGCAACGACGACAGGCCAGAGCAAGATTATCGGAATTATCCGTACCTCCCAGAGATTGAGGTTGCAAATGGTCAATAGAAAGAGGTGCTGTGCTGAGAAGTTCAGGGTAGTGACAGTATTCGCAGCGACATTGAGCGCGTTGTCTGACCTGCTGATAAAGAGTTTTAGGAATGGGCATGGTCTTGAGTAGCAACAGCAGCGTTAATATAACTGAAGATGTCGTCAAGTTCCCCTATGGCCTCTAATTCTATTGCTTCCTCTGGGGTGAGGGTATTTAATTTGTTTTTATCAAGGAGTTCTTGCATCCGTTCACCTAGCTTATCGGTAAATTTGAATAGCATGAGGTTGTTGATATGCTTGATGCAGATTCCTTCAGGTAGGAATTGGGAGGGTTTAACCAGTGTAGTTGTCATTGGTGGATTATCTTGAATTTTCTTGATTTTATCATTGGATATTTGGGTGCGATCGCTCTTTGGGTTTTGGGAAGAGTGCGATCGCACCTTTCCAACACAAGAAATGCAATGATACTTTAGTCAGGATAACACCATAGATGCTTTCCATCCGGGTCATCATGTGTAAATTCCCGCTTGCGATACCATTCAACAAGTTGTTTACTATCTTTCGTCTTGCTTATCTCTGCTTGCTTTTCCCAAAAATCAGGTTGCTGCATTGCCAGATACAGTTCTTTATCCATAGCGTCTAATTCTTCCTCGGTGTATGTCTCATTATAGTGTTTTGAAATCTCGGCTAACTCCTCCATTGCTTGCTGTCCAATAGCTGGGTGAACTCGGATTCTTAGTCTATCAATGTTCCAAAGGTATTGACGAAGATGATTAACTAGTTTAGTTCCATAGCCATGACTACGACTGTTTTTATCAACGAACAAGTTACTTAGATGCCAAAACTTTTCCTGTTTATCCTGCATACATTTGACATGAGCAGTCGCAATTACCTCACCAGAATTTAAAATCTCAAATTTATACTCTTCATCTGATGGTAAAGGTAGGTAATTACGAAATTCAATGTTATCAGATTTAATATCATTCATAACAAAAGCTATTATTTCAAAAATTAGATTATATTGTATTTTAGCTAAGTCTTGACAGAAAAATCATATTCTTGATTAACCCAATTTAACTCCTTGCTTTTTCTATGGGTAATTATTAGGATTTTCAATCATCAATCCTTCACTTACTACTGCTGCATTCAATTCTTTATCTGCGGACACAAAAGTAATAGGAGATAATCCATTAGCAATACAAATAGTATTAACTGCGCGACCGGCTGCTAATTGGATAGCATCATAACCTCGTAATCCATAAATTTCCGACAATGCCATTCCAGAATTAATTATACTTTCTGTAATTTCCACAATTTGATAGTTTTTTTGTAAATCATTTTTAAACTGATTGCGTATTAATGTTGCATCCGTCATGCTAATACTTCGACTACGCGATCTTCTGGTAATAGCAGCAATAATTTCCACACCAGTTATTGCTGCTATAAATACCTCATTCTTTAGATTTGGATCAAATAAACCTAACACCCATGCTGATCCAATTTCGCTGACATAACGCTTAACTAATGCACTACTATCTATGAAATAAATTGCCATCTAACGCCGTTCCTCAATAATAGTTTCAGAAACAGGACTTCCCTCAACATAAATTAGCTGTCTTTCAGAAATTGGTTCATAAGTAGGATGCTTGATTTGCTTGACTAAACCAGAATCAATCAAAGCTTGGTGAAATGCTGCTTGTTTGACACTTTCTTCTTTATCAGTGAGATATTTTTGAATCATCTGATTAAGTTGCTGAAGTTCTCCTATTTCAAGTGTTTCTAACTGCTTAAGTATTTGGTTCAGGGTTACTAATGCCATATTGTTATACTTTCCTCGCTCTCAAAATTGTAATAAGTTGTTGATCCATTGAGTGCCAATGTCTGTAAATTACATAAAATTTTTGATTATTGTTCACCAATTAATTATACCACATTATACAAAAGTGATATTCTTGATTAACCAAACTTAACTGCGTTTATAAACCATTTCCATCTTCAACTTCTCCACCTCAATCTTTAACCTTTCATTCTCCATTTTTAAACCTGTATTTTCATCCTTAATCAACTCTACCTCATTCCGTTTACTCAAAGCCTGATTAATTGCCAACTTCCGCATATCCAAAGAAAACCAACGTTGATAAGTTTTCGTATGAATCTGGACACTATGACCCAAATTATCTGCCGCAGCCTTAATAGGAATTCCCAAAATATGCGCTCGAATTGCCCAACCATGACGTAAATCATAGGGTTTAAAATCCAAACCAATTTTTCTAAACCACCAACTCACCCTTTGAATTAAAGCCGTGATTTCTGCATGATTATTTTGGTCTTTTTTACTAATTGCTAGAGCCAACATTTCTAAATACTT
The DNA here is from genome assembly GCF_014698305.1 of Anabaena lutea FACHB-196. Classification (GTDB taxonomy): domain Bacteria; phylum Cyanobacteriota; class Cyanobacteriia; order Cyanobacteriales; family Nostocaceae; genus Anabaena; species Anabaena lutea. The sequence continues at coordinate 4,433 of NZ_JACJST010000015.1, forward strand.
CGGATTCCTTAAATCAAACTCATCAATCCATTCCTTATATAAAGGTAAAGCTTCCCTCTCTCCAGTTTTACAATCTTTATCAACCTGCCAAGTTAAATCTGTATTTTCATCACTTAACCACCAATCAATATGAGGATTAATAAAAAGCTCCCTGGGACGTAAACCAAAAACCGCCAACATTCCATAAGTCCAACGCCAAACTTGCCAACTATCTTTCACTTCTTGATTAACTTGCTTACCTCGATTATTGAGATATTCATCAAACTTATAAAATCCCGTAACTATTTCCTGATCTGTGGGAACATTACGAGAATTACTCTCAGGCATTTTGGAATATTTAGATAAATCAATTTCAATTTTAAAGGTCTGACAAAAAGCAGAAATAGCTCTAGCGGCATTATATTTTGCCCATTCTTTATCTAGTTTTTCAAGTGAAGCAATCAAATTTTCCGCAGTTGCCAAATATTGGGAATTAGTATGGCGTTTTGTTCGGGAAAAATAATAGAAAAAGGTATGCTCACTTTTAGTAGTGCGTTTATGGGTTTTAAAATATTCTTCCTCAAACCTTGCCAATAACTCACCTATAGTTCGTAAATCTTTTTTAATTGCCTCATTTCCCAAATATTTATCAGTCCAGGCAAATGTTTTTCTAGCAATTAACTTTCCTAATTCATATGCTTCTTCTTCGGCTGTTTTTAGTCCATCAAAGTTTGAGGGAATATTCAAGGTGATATTGTATTGTTTTCTTCCCGTTCCCCTTGTGTCTTGATCTCCTGGTTTAATTGGTAAAGTTGCCCGTAATTGCAGACATCCATTAGATTCCCGAATTGTTACTCTCGTCTTGGCAGACTTCAAACGCAGATTTACTTGCGCTAATTCCCATAGTAGCTGTTCTTTCATAATCCTTGGTGTTGCTGATTAAGAAGATGAATTTATTTCACGCAGAGACGCAGAGTCACAGAGAGTAAAAGTTTAGAATTTTCTCGTTCCCAGACTCTGGCTGGGAATGCAGATGGTGAGGTTCTACCTCGACTGTCATAAGCGGAGGCAGAGCCTCTCATTGAGGCATTCCCTGTCTGAGCCAGGGAACGAGAGGTTGGTATTAGCCTATATTTAGACTAAAAATAAATGAGTTAACTGCAAACATAGTTTATCGCTGACATTGCTCACTGCAAACATAGCGGAGTTAAAAGCTATTAAACCATCAAAAGAAATACTCCGGCCCTTATCACGGTTACGACGGATTCGCAATCTTTGCTCGTGACATGGATTTGGCACTCAACAGCCCAACATGGGGATTAATCGGCGCTCCCTGGAACAAGAAAGCTCAAGCTAAAGCTAAGGCTAAAGCTTCCGTCTAGAAACACCAGAGAGTAGGGGCAACCCTGCCCGTACAGGGATAGCCTGGGGTGTTTACCCCAGGGGGAGTTGGAAATTCAAAATTCAAAATTAAAAATTCAAAGTTTCGGATTTTGGATTTTGCATTCTGAATTTTGAGCCACATTCCCGACTTCCCCCAAAGGTGGGAAAACCCCCGCCCCAAAAGCAAACACAACACACAGCAAGCTTGGAGATACACAAAATGCCTCAGAATCCAGAAAATATTAAGGATCACGTTGAGCTATTCCACCAGCCGGAATACAAACAACTGTTTGAAAACAAGAAACAGTTTGAAAACGGTCACGAACCCGCAGAAGTACAACGAGTTGCAGACTGGACAAAGACTTGGGAATATCGTGAAAAGAACTTCGCTCGTGAAGCTTTGACCGTTAACCCAGCTAAGGGTTGTCAACCTCTAGGAGCAATGTTTGCGGCTGTAGGTTTTGAAGGTACTCTTCCCTTCGTTCAAGGTTCTCAAGGTTGCGTGGCTTACTTCCGTACCCACTTAACCCGTCACTACAAAGAACCATTCTCTGGCGTTTCTTCTTCCATGACTGAAGACGCGGCTGTGTTCGGTGGTCTGCAAAACATGATCGATGGCTTGGCTAACTCCTACAGCCTTTACAAGCCAAAAATGATTGCTGTCTGCACCACCTGTATGGCAGAAGTTATCGGTGATGACTTACAGTCATTCATTGGTAACGCGAAAGATGCTGGTTCAGTTCCTCAAGATTTCCCAGTGCCTTTTGCTCACACTCCTAGCTTTGTTGGTTCCCACATCACTGGTTATGACAACATGATGAAGGGAATTCTTTCTACCTTGACTGAAGGTAAGAAGAAAGCTAAGAGCAATGGTAAAATCAACTTCATTCCTGGTTTTGACACCTACGTAGAAAACAACCGCGAAATCAAGCGGATTGCTAACTTGATGGGTATTGACTACACTGTTTTATCTGATAACAGTGACTATGTTGATTCACCCAATACTGGTGAATTCGATATGTACCCAGGTGGTACTAAGTTGGAAGATGCAGCAGATGCTATCAATGGTAAGGCTACTGTTGCTCTGCAAGCTTACTCCACTATTAAAACCCGTGAGTACATCGCTAAGGAATGGAAGCAAGACGTTTGTGTTTCTCGTCCTTGGGGTATCAAGGGAACTGACGAGTTCTTGATGAAACTCAGCGAATTGACTGGTAAGGCTATTCCTGAAGAGTTGGAAATTGAACGTGGTCGTGCAGTTGACGCAATGACCGATTCCCACGCATGGTTGCATGGCAAACGCTTTGCGATTTACGGTGATCCTGACTTAGTTTACAGCGTAGTTGGTTTCATGTTAGAAATGGGCGCTGAACCTGTACATATCTTGGTTCACAACACCAACGAAGTATTCGAGAAAGAACTGCAAGCGTTGTTAGATTCTAGCGTCTTCGGTAAGGATGCTAAAATCTGGGGTGGTAAGGACTTGTGGCACATGAGATCACTATTGTTCACAGAACCCGTAGACTTGTTAATTGGTAATTCCTACGGTAAGTACCTGTGGCGTGATTGTAAGGTTCCCCTGGTAAGAATTGGTTATCCTATTATGGATCGTCACCACTACCACCGTTACGCTACTGTTGGTTATAAAGGTATTATCAACCTCCTCAACTGGATTGTTAACACAATCTTTGAAGATATCGACCAACACACCAACATTCCTTCTAAGACCGATATTTCCTACGACTTGATTCGTTAAGAATGTCCTTGGGGGGCGGGGAAACCCTGCCCCTACAATGCTCATTAGGTAGTATTTATCGCGTGTCAATTAAGGGTCAGGAAAAGGTAAATCAATTCAAAAATCAAAATTCTAAGTTATGAGTTTTGCAAATTGAATTAATTCCAACTTTTCCTTTTCCCTTTTCTTTTTTTCATTGCATTTACCTTCATTATGTATTATGGAAACAACTCACTCTCACACTCATCCACATCCTCAGCCTAATTACCATCCACCTAATTCTAAAGATTCTGGTTCTTTCGGCATTCTTAAGCCTTTGCGACGATGGGTGGATGGAATTAAAGTTACAAATTTCCGCATTGCTCATATACTTTGTCAGGTAATTCCTTGCTGTTGTCCTTTTGAGCGAGATGTTAATTTATTTGGGTGGATTTTACATATTCCGCCATTGTGCAAACTCAATCCGTTGTATGATGAGTTTGTTTACTTAAGATTTCGGGCTTTGTCTTACCTTGCTGATGAATGTGGTGAAGATGTCACAAGGTACGTTTGCTAGATTTTGTGATTACTCATTTCATCTACAAATAATAAAGTATTGTTGAATTAAGATAAAAAGATATCACACGCGATCGCAACATAAATGGTGAGCTTTTTATACTTGAATTCAGCAATACTAATAATAGGGTAGGAATTTGTACTTGATGATTTTTTTTATTTTTCGTCAATAGACGAATATGGATTTATTGAACCGCGTTCACGTTAGCAAAGCGTGGCGTTAGCCATAGTGTCCCGTAGGGATAGGGCGCGTTCACGTAGTGTCCCGTAGGGATAGGAAGAAGGAAGAAGAAGATAGGCAATTTTATCTCGGGAATTGAGTATGAAAATTTGGAGACGGCTAAATAGATATCTTTTCTGAAAGTTTATTTGTGTAAATATTGTGTAAAGAGGAATTTTGCGGGAAGTCTATTCAGGTTTGCTCATATTTCAATTAATAACTTCCATCTAACGCGAGAAGAGAGATGAAAATTACTCAAGGCAAAATTAACGAGTTACTTAGTGAGTCAGGATGCGAACATAATCAAAAGAAACAGGGGGAAAAGAAAAATAAGTCTTGTACTCAACAAGCTCAACCAGGTGCGGCTCAAGGGGGTTGTGCTTTTGATGGGGCGATGATTGCTTTAGTTCCTATTACTGATGCTGCTCATCTGGTACATGGTCCAATCGCTTGTGCTGGTAATTCTTGGGGTAGTCGTGGTAGTCTCTCTTCTGGCCCGATGCTTTATAAGACTGGTTTTACCACTGATGTTGGTGAAAATGATGTCATTTTCGGTGGTGAGAAAAAGTTATATAAGGCGATTTTGGAGTTAAAGGAACGCTATACACCAGCAGCGATTTTTGTTTACGCTACTTGTGTAACTGCTCTGATTGGTGATGATGTTGATGCAGTTTGTAAGGTTGCGGCTGAGAAGATTGGTATTCCGGTGATTCCGGTGATTGCTCCGGGTTTTATTGGTAGTAAAAATCTGGGTAATCGTTTTGGTGGTGAGGCTTTATTAGAATATGTAGTTGGTACTGCTGAACCAGAATATACTACTCCTTATGATATTAATTTAATCGGTGAGTACAATATTGCTGGCGAAATGTGGGGCGTTTTGCCTTTATTTGAAAAGTTAGGTATTCGCGTTTTATCGAAAATTACTGGTGATGCTCGCTATGAAGAAATTCGTTATGCTCACCGGGCTAAGTTAAATGTAATGATTTGCTCACGGGCGCTGTTAAATATGGCGCGGAAAATGGAGGAACGCTACGGCATTCCTTTCATTGAAGAGTCTTTTTATGGTATTGATGATATTAACCGTTGTCTAAGAACTGTTGCTAAAAAATTAGGTGATGCTGATTTAATGGCACGGACTGAAAAGTTGATTGCGGAAGAAACTGCGGCTTTGGATATTGCTCTTGCTCCTTATAGAGAACGCCTGAAAGGTAAGCGGGTGGTTTTATATACTGGCGGTGTGAAAAGTTGGTCAATTATCTCGGCGGCTAATGATTTAGGAATTGAGGTTGTTGCTACTAGTACTCGCAAAAGTACAGAGGAAGATAAGGCTAAAATTAAGAAGTTGTTGGGTAATGATGGCATTATGTTGGAGAAGGGTAATGCCCAAGAATTATTGAAGTTGGTGCGAGATACTAACGCAGATATGCTTATTGCTGGGGGACGGAATCAATATACGGCTTTGAAAGCACGGATTCCTTTTCTGGATATTAACCAAGAACGTCATCATCCCTATGCGGGTTATGTGGGGATGGTGGAGATGGCGCGGGAGTTGTATGAGGCTTTATACAGTCCTGTCTGGGAACAAATACGTAAGCCGGCTCCTTGGGATGAAGAGGAAGTTTAATGGCGGTTTCCGGGAGGCTTTGCTTCTAAGGTAGATGAGGCAGAGCCTCACTGTAGGCATTCCCTGACTCTGGCAGGGAACGAGAGGAAACACCCCACCCCTAGCCCCTCCCCGCAAGCGAGGAGGGGGACTGGAAAGTTTAAAATTTATGAAAGATTAATTTATGGCTATTGTTAATACTCCGAACAAGTCTCTTACGGTTAATCCGCTGAAACAAAGTCAGGCTTTGGGTGCTTCTTTGGCTTTTTTGGGGTTAAAGGGTTCTATGCCTCTGTTTCACGGTTCTCAAGGTTGTACTGCTTTTGCTAAGGTTGTGTTGGTGCGGCATTTTCGGGAGGCGATTCCTCTTGCTACTACTGCGATGACGGAAGTCACTACTATTTTGGGTGGTGAGGAAAATGTTGAGCAAGCTATTCTAACTTTGGTGGAAAAGGCTAAACCGGAAATTATCGGTTTGTGTACGACTGGGTTAACGGAAACTAGGGGTGATGATATTGAGGGTTTTTTGAAGGAAATCCGCAAACGTCATCCTGAACTTGACTATTTAGCGATCGCATTTGCTCCTACTCCTGATTTTAAAGGTGCGTTACAAGACGGTTTTGCAGCAGCGGTAGAAAGCATTGTTAAGGAGATTCCCAAAGCCGGCGGAATTAAACCTGAACAAATCACCATTTTGGCTGGTTCTGCTTTCACTCCTGGAGATGTGCAGGAAGTTCGGGAAATTGTCACCGCTTTTGGATTTGAACCAATTTTTGTCCCTGATTTGGGTGCTTCTCTAGATGGACATCTGGAGGATGAATATAGCGCGGTGACGGTTAGCGGGACAACTCTCAAACAATTGCGTTCTTTGGGTAGTTCGGCTTTCACTTTGGCTTTGGGTGAAAGTATGCGTGGTGCTGCAAAGATCCTGCAAGAGCGTTTTGGCACAGATTACGAAGTATTTAAGGATTTGACAGGTTTAGAACCTGTGGATGAGTTTCTGCAAGCGTTGGCGGTGTTGAGTGGTAATCCCGTACCCGAAAAATATCGCCGTCAACGTCGTCAGTTGCAAGATGCAATGTTGGATACTCATTTTTACTTCGGTGCAAAACGGATTTCTTTAGCGCTGGAACCAGATTTACTTTGGTCAATGGTGCATTTTTTACAGTCAATGGGGGCTTCTATTCACGCTGCTGTGACAACCACGCGATCGCATTTATTAGAACATCTTCCCGTCAAAAGCGTTACTATCGGCGACTTAGAAGATTTGGAAGGGTTGGCTGTCGGTTCAGATTTGCTGATTGGTAACTCCAACGTAAATGCGATCGCTAAACGTCTCAAAATTCCCTTCTACCGTCTCGGAATTCCCATCTATGACCGATTAGGAAATGGCTTATTCACCAAAGTAGGCTATCGCGGCACAATGGAAGTTTTATTTGGTATGGGAAACCTCTTTTTAGAACACGAAGAGACATTAATGATGAATCATTGGTCATCAGTAATTAATAGGGAATAGGTAATAGTGAAAGCCAACAAATAAGCGATTTTTAGCTTAAGTTGACACCACACCAATGAAGATTGTTAAACCTCTACAACAGAAAACCGACAACCGACAAAGGACAAATGAACGTGAAAATTGCCTTCACCACAACAGACAGAATTCATGTTAATGCTCACTTTGGTTGGGCTAAAGAAATTGATGTTTATGAAATTTCAGACAATGGATATGAATTCCTAGAAACTCTGAAATTTGAAGGCGACCTCAAAGAAGATGGTAACGAAGATAAAATCACACCTAAACTTGAGGCATTAAACGATTGCACAATTGTTTATGTAGTCGCCATTGGTGGCAGTGCAGCCGCTCGTTTAATCAAAAAAGGTGTGACACCAGTCAAGGCTAAATCAGAAGAAGAAAAAATCGCAGAAATTCTGACTAAATTAGTCACAACCCTCAAAGGCAACCCCCCACCTTGGTTGCGTAAAGCCTTGAATAAAACCAATACAAACTTTGCAGAAGAAGTAGAAAACGAAGCAGCCGTATGAGTGAAAATAACAGTCTTAATGGAACCGCTACAAGCACACCCATAACCTCACCATTCCTGAAAGCATTAGTGCAACAAATCCGAGCGCAAGATACTTATGGAACTTACCGAAATTGGGCTGATGAACTAATCCTCAAACCTTTCGTTGTCACCAAACAAAAGAAACGAGAAATTTCCATTGAAGGTGAAGTTGACCTAGCGACTATATCACGAATCAACGCCTTCTTCAGGGCTGTAGCCTTCAGCATCGAGAAAGAAACCGGATTAATTTCTCATGTTGTAGTTGATTTAGGTCATGAAGGATTTGGTTGGGCATTAGTCTTTTCAGGTCGTTTATTGTTAGCCGTAAAAACCTTACGCGATGCCCATCGCTACGGCTTTGATTCCCTAGAAAAACTAGCCGAAGAAGGAGAATCATTCGTCAATAAAGGCATTGATTTAGCCAAACGTTTCCCCGAAGTAGGAAATATTTAAAAATTTGGTAATGGGGACTGAGCAAGAATTACTATATTGTCTTTTCCTAATTACCAATGACTAATAACTAATGACCAATGACTAATAACTGATGACCATCGAGGAACTAACCACAAAAATCAGAAAGCTAAATAGCAAAGCAGGTCAAATGAAAATGGATCTGCATGATTTAGCAGAAGGACTACCAACAGATTACAAAACACTAATGGATGTTGCCGCTGAGACATACGAAATCTATCGACAATTAGATGAACTAAAGCAGCAACTCAAACAAATGGAGAGTGCAAAATGACCGGGACTATTCAAGAATTCAAAAAACTCGCAGATGCTGAAGAATACTTCATCTTCTTTCAACTGCCCTACGACCAAAAATTTGTCAACGTAAATCGTCTCCATATATTGAAAAAATTCTCTCAATATATGCAAGAAATTGATAATACTTCTCCCAACTTGAGTGATACCGAAAAATTAACTCAATATTCCTTAGCTTTGCAAAAAGCTTATGAAGTTTTTATTGAATCAACACCCCATGAACAAAAGCTGTTCAAAGTGTTTAACGATAAGCCAAAGAATGTAGTCACGCTGACAGAAATCACTTCTGATTAGGAGGTATAAATTGATCAACCTAACGCCTACCGAATTAGAACGCTATAGCCGCCAAATGATGCTCCCAAATTTTGGCGAAGCGGCTCAAAAGCGCCTCAAATCAGCGACTGTTCTGGTGTCGGGTGTGGGGGGATTAGGCGGTACGGCGGCGCTTTACTTAGCAGTAGCAGGCGTTGGGCGGCTAATCCTAGTCCGGGGTGGTGATTTGCGGCTGGATGATATGAATCGTCAAGTTTTGATGACTGACGACTGGGTGGGTAAACCTAGAGTATTCAAAGCCCAAGAAACACTAAAAGCCATCAATCCTGATGTGGAAGTAGACGTAGTTCACGATTACATTACCGCAGAAAATGTGGACTCATTGGTGCAGTCAGCGGATATGGCTTTGGATTGCGCTCATAATTTCACCGAACGCAATCTGTTAAATGAAGCTTGTGTGCGATCGCGCAAACCAATGGTAGAGGCGGCTATGGATGGGATGGAGGCTTATCTCACCACAATTATTCCTGGTGTAACTCCTTGTTTATCCTGTCTGTTTCCAGAAAAGCCTGATTGGGATCGGCGCGGTTTTTCAGTTCTAGGGGCTGTTTCTGGGACTTTGGCTTGTTTAACAGCGTTGGAAGCCGTGAAGCTAATTACCGGTTTTAGTCAACCGCTATTGTCAGAACTGCTGACGATTGACTTGAACAGAATGGAATTTGCTAAACGTCGTTCTCACCGCGATCGCAATTGTCCCGTCTGCGGTAACACTGCACCTTGGAGATACTCCCAATCCCAACCCTTAACGGTGTGAAATTCCGTCCCGCCAAAAAAGCAATTTCCCACATCTAAAAATCAGAATAATCGCTACAGAACAGGAAACAAAATGGCTGTTACTTTAACAGAAAAAGCAGAATTTCGTCTGTGGGCATTTTTAAGAGGTTCCGCAACCGACGAATCTAATAAAGCCACAAAAGGTGTCCGCATCTCTGTCAAAGATGGTGGTTGTAGTGGCTATGAATATGGAATTGACATTACAAGTCAGCCTCAACCAGATGATATCGTAACTCAACAAGGAAACGTGTTGCTTTACGTGGATGCTAAAAGTGCGCCGTTATTAGAAGGTGTGGTAATTGATTTTGTTGAGGGAGTAATGGACAGCGGTTTCAAGTTCACCAATCCCAATGCAACTGACACCTGTGGTTGTGGAAAATCTTTTAAAGCAGGTGATTGTTCACCTGAAGGTGTACCTTGCAGCTAAGAAATTCAAAATTCAAAAATTCGATCCTTTATTTTGAATTTTGAATTGCACCATGACGACTTAAGCAAGTCAGAAAAGCAAACTTTATTAACGTTTGAGGAGAACCGGAAAATGGCTGCATATCAAGTAAGATTGATCAACAAAAAAGAAGACCTCGACACCACAATTGAAATCGACGAAGACACTACAATTCTCGATGGTGCAGAAGAAGCTGGAATTGATTTACCTTTTTCTTGTCACGCTGGTTCTTGTTCTAGCTGTGTAGGTAAAGTTGTAGAAGGTGAAATCAACCAAGACGATCAAAACTTCTTAGATGATGATCAAATGGCGAAAGGATTCGCTCTATTGTGCGTTACTTACCCTCGCTCTAACTGCACAATTAAGACTCATCAAGAGCCTTATCTCGTTTAAAGTTTTGATGGAATTTTAACTCTTAGCAAGCTTTGAATTCAGAGCTTATTAAGGATGGGGATGAAGCATATGTTTCATCCTCTTATTTATATTTAATATTTAATATTTAATATTTCTTCCCAGATATCTCTAAAAATAAGTTCTAATAATAGGAAAGCATTCATGAATTTTGCCAAAGTATTTCTTCTTGCTAAAGATACAGGATAACACATATTTCTCATCCTCATCTTTAGCATCCCGCCGCAGACATTTCTAAAATCCAGCCCTAACAATAGGAGAGCATTCATGAATTTTGCCAAAATATTTCTAGCTACAGCTACATTGATGGTAGCTTCTATTAGCCCCTCTTTGGCTAATAATAAAGTTGAAATTGTCGGAGCAAAGTATGGTGGTAGTGGTTGCCCAGATCGGACTGCTAGTGTGACTGTTAGCCCCGATGGTCAAGAACTCAGCATTCTATTTGATAAGTTTATAACCTTGGGGAATGGCAAGCCAGAAGAGGCAAGAAAAAGCTGTAATTTAACCATTCCCATCAAAGTACCTGGAGGCTTTCAAATTTCCGTCTACACTGCTAATTATCGGGGTTATGTTGCTCCTAACACCACTGGTGAGCTTCTGACAGAATACTTTTTCGCTGGTAGTCGCGGCCTGAAGTTGAAACAGGAATTGAGGGGCGAAAAAGATTATGACGTTGAACATGATTTAGTGACCCAAGGAAAGGTTTGGTCTGCCTGTGGCGATAGTGTAAATATGCGAGTTAATGCTTCCATGAAAGCCAAGGGCGACGGCATCGCCACCGTTGACTCCTTTGATCTTGCTCACCGTGGTTTGGTTTATCGTGTCGAATATCGCAGCTGCAACAAATAGTTGCAGGACTTTACCTAAAGCTTTGATGTTTTAGCTTCAACAAAGATGAAGGATATTGCTCATCCTTCATCTTCAGCATAACGCCGCAGACATTGCTAAAACTCATACCTAATCATAGGAGATAATTCATGAATTTTGCCAAAGTATTTCTAGCTACAGCTACATTAATGGTAGCTTCTATTAGCCCCACCTTTGCTAATGATAAAGTTGAAATTGTAGGTATAAATTATGGTGGAAGCGGTTGCCCAGATCAGTCTGCTAGTGTGAGCGTTAGCAACGATGGTCAAGAACTAAGAATTCTATTTGATAAGTTTATAGCCTTGGGGAATAGCAATGCAGAAAGTCGCCGGAAAAGCTGTAATTTAACTATTCCCATCAAAGTGCCTCAAGGTCAACAAATTTCTCTCTACGATGCTGATTATCGGGGTTATGTTTCTCCTAACACCACTGGGGATCTACGGGTAGAATACTTTTTCGCTGGTAGTCGCGGACTGAAGTTGAAACAGGAGTTGAGAGGCGAAACTGACTATAACATTCGCCATGATTTAGGGTCACAAGGTGAGGTTTGGTCTGCCTGTGGCGATAATGTAAATATGCGAGTTAATGCTTCAATGAAAGCTCAGGGGGATGGCATGGCCACTGTTGACTCCTTGGATTTGGCTGGGCGTGGTTGGATTTATCGGGTCAAATATCGCAGTTGCTAATAGTGGAAGGACTTTGCCTAAAGCTTCGAGGTTTTAGTTTAAAGAATGATGAAAGATGAGCAATATCTTTCATCTTCAGTATAACGCCGCAGACATCGGTAAAACTCAGACCTAATAATCAGATCTAATAACCCAAGTTGCTAGTTATCTAGTTGAGGCTGGTAATAGGTAATGGGTAATTGGTAATTGGTGATGAATTCACTGTTTTCATCCTGTAAATCCTGAAATCCTGGACATCCTGATTCTGACAGTTTCCCTAACTAGCAACTTACATTAATAATAGGAGAGCATTCATGAATTTTGCCAAAGTATTTCTGGCTACGGCTACATTAATGGTAGCTTCTATAAGCCCCATCTTTGCTGATTCTATAAGCCTCACATCTGCTGATCCGATTAACCTCTCCTCTACCGATTCTACTGATACTGATCCTAATGATACTGAGCCTACTATCCCTCCTTCTGCTAGTAATAAAATTGAAATCATAGGTGGAGAATATTTTGGTACCGGTTGCCCTGAAAATTCTGCCAGTACAACTGTTAGCCCAGATGGTAACGAACTCAGCATTCTATTTGATAAGTTTATAGCCTTGGGGGGAGATGCAGAAAATCAGGAAAAAAGCTGTAAATTAACTATTCCCATCAAAGCACCTCAAGGTAAGCAAATTTCCCTCCACAATGCTGATTATCGAGGTTATGTTTCTCCTAACACTACTGGAGAACTACGGGTAGAATACATTTTTGGCGATAGTGACTCTCTGGTTTTGACAAAGACGTTGAAAGGTGAAACTGACTATAAAGTTAGACATAAATTAAAGCTCGAAGGTAAATCTAGGGTTTGGTCTGCTTGTGGCGCTAGTGTAAATATGGAAGTTAATGCTGCAATGAAAGCCACCGGCACTGGGCAGGCGACTGTTGACTCCTTTGATTTGGCTAGGCGTGGTTTAGTTTATAAGGTTAAATATCGCAACTGCAAATAGTTGTAGGACTTTACCTCAAGCTTTGATGTTTTAGTTGCAACAAAGATGAAGGATGATCAAGATTCTTCATTTTTGCAATTTTTACCTTTAATTATTATACTGCAATGTTCACTCCTTTTAGTGTGATGGGTTGTTCTTTAGAATTGCTGAAATCAGGAGAATGTGGAATAGTTACTGTTTGTAAAACTCAGGATGAGATAATTAGAAAAAAGCTCATCTCAATGGGGATTAAAACAGGAAATATGATTACTGTAGAGCAGCAATTTCCTACTCTTGTGATTAAATGTGGCACTTTATCTATGACTATAGATAGGGAAATAGCACGGGCTATTTATGTGCGTGTAGTTGAGGGTTGATACAATAAATAATCATTTCCTAGATTCATTAATTGCCAAATCAATCACGCTTTGAATCAGGCAAATATTATGATTTAGGAGATTTTTTAATAGCTGTTTTTATAGAAAGCGGATATTCTTATGATTTGGTACTTAATCAAATAGTAATTGAACCCATAACCACAAGATTGAGGCTTTCCCCATGCGCCTAAAATACATTGCCAGTTTGACTGCAACCATCGCCATAATTGCCTATCCGGCCATAGCCCAAGAGGCTAAAGAAAGCCAATCTAACTTACTAAAAACAGCAGCACCAGTAAATACAAATATTTCGGCTCAAGGAAATACTAATTTTGATAAAACAGAATTTGTTCACAAATTTAATGACGGATTTAATTCCCTTTCTCCACCATGTAATTCTAAAATTTGCCTATTCACATTGATTCGGAATTCATCTCGAAACTCATCTCAAAACTCATCTCAAGATACAGAATTTTTAGGAGGTGCAGTGTGGCAATTAGGTGGTTCTCATGAAGATACAAAAGCTGAGACAGATAAACTTCGAGCCATGGCTCAGAAAGAAAAGGACGATCAAGAATCCACATTAATCTTGACTGAAAAACTGGCAGAAGCAATAGAGAATAACAAAATAGAAAGAGCCAAGCTTTATGCAATCAGTCTTGCTAAGAGATTAGGATACGCTGACTACCACCTACTTCTAAAAGAGATAATTACTCCAACAGAATTACTTAAATATTGATAATGAAAGCATTGATGCAGACTTAGCGAGCGAGTATGCTACTATTTTTTCTCAAATTTCATAGGATGAGAATTACCCATCCTATGGTTTGTCACTTTTTACAAGTCGCTGAATTTTTTAGTCAACAGCAACAAGTACATCTGATGACTTAATCACAGCATAAGCCTGTTTACCCTCTACTAAACCCAGCTTTTCTGCTGATGATTTAGTTATAATAGATACTACTTCTACACCAGGTGCTAATTCTAGTGTTACCTCTGTATTAATTGAACCAGGAGTAACTTTTTTCACAGTTGCATTGAAGGTATTTCTGGCGCTGATTTCCATTGTTTTTATTTTCCTTTTAGTTATTTATACTGAATAAACTAACAAATTTTATATATTAATGGTAAGTTTTTAGATTTTTTTAACAAATCTATCGAGGTATTTTGACAACAACATATAGTTATATTCATACTGACTTGCAAGCGCTAATAAATTATAATACTTTTTCAATAGCAATTAATATAAAATTTATAATAAATTTTAATTTCAAATATTTGAAAAATAGGACATATCTAATTTCTGTCTAACTCGGCTAAAAATATAGGGATCTTTATAAATGATTCATAATTTAAATTTATCAAAGTGATAATATATAGATAAGCTAAATTGTTGGTAGTGAACCATTATTTCAACCAACAGCTATTACATACAGAGCTATCAAAGATATTCTTACTTTATCTCTGGTTAAGCAAAAACAAAGCTAGACAGTAATAAAGTTAGATAAAAATATAGAGAAACTGTGTAAATCTTAAGTTCCAACAATTTATTTTTTACAAATCATTTGGGGCTGATATAGGGTTACTATTTGATTTTTAAACATATACTTAGGGTGGGCATTGCCCACCCTACAATACTCGGATATTTTATGGCTACGCCACGCAAGCTATCAGAAATCATTTAGGGTTCCTATATATAAATTATAAATTGTTCGTCAGCTACTAATAGTTCATGAAAATTGAAATAGTCTTTTTAGATATGGTGAGTATTCCTCACCATGATATTTTGAGTTGTCTTCAACAGTAATAATTATGAGTCAAACAAATCAGCCAAAATTGAGTACAGAAACTAACCAATGGCTATTAGCAGAAGGTTACAACGCTGAAGATTTAAATCAGCATGGTAAAAATGGTGATACGGCTTTAATGAAAGCTACTAGGGAAGGAATCTATTCCGTTGTGAAGGAATTAATAGATGGGGGTGCGGATATCAATGCTACAAATAATGATCACAATAATGCTTTGTGGTTTGCTTGTTTTGGCAATCACTACGATTTAATGAATTTGCTGCTAGATGCCAACATTGATATTAACAATCAAAACGATAATGGGGCAACCGTCCTGATGTATGGTGCATCGGCTGGAAAGACAGAAGTAGTGAGATTGCTATTACAACACAATCCTAACATGAATTTACAAAATTTGGATGATTATAAAGCAATTGACTTTGCCAGTAATAGAGAAGTTTTAAGGTTGCTGAAAAATGCCTCACAGTAAGATTTATGGAAGCTCTTATCATGCTCAAACTAAGCATTCTTGCTTATCGGTACAGCTTAACCCAAATTATGTTGATGCTTCCACCCAACCCACGACTTTTAAAGTTTATCCCCGCTTTTATCGGCGGTTGCAATTAAATCGCAATAACCCTATTCATGATTTTCTCTGGTTAACCAGTGCGATTACTTTTGAGAAAATATATAAGGATGGACCCTATAAATTACGGGTAAATCCTTCTGCGGGGGCTTTATATCCGACGGAAGTTTATGTCCAGATTCGTGGTGTTGATGGAATTATAGATGGTATCTACCATATAGAAGTTGAGAATAATTGTCTGACTTTAATTTATGAATTAATTGATGATGGAGTCGAGAATTATGTTATACCTAATAAACGTATCAACGGATTCATTTTTTTAGTTAGTTGTGTTTATCATAGGTCTAGCTGGAAATATCAAGACAGGAGTTTTAGATATTGTTTGTTGGATAGCGGACACCATTTGGGTGCTATCGCTGCTTCAGCATATCTTCACGAAAAAAACATACAACTAATCTTGGATTTTGATAAACTTAATCTCAATGCAGATTTGGGATTTGAGAATAAGGAGTTTATTACTAGTTGTGTGATATCGGGAGATGTACAAGAAAAACCAGTCAGACGCTTAAGGCTACCAATTCCTTTTGTTTGTGGTACTGACTATTTTCAAGTTAATCAATTTGTTGAAGATGCCTATCAAGCAACGTCTTTACAACCTAGTCACCAGCAAAATCTCGCAAATCCTAAATTTAATTTTGACCGGAAACGGTTTTTTGAGAACGTTTGGAATAGGCGTTCTATTCGACGTTTTCATAAGCATTCTATTTCCCAAGAGGTCTATTGGCAAATTTTGCAAGCCGTTCAACAACCAATACCAAGTGAGAATTTTGAGGAAATAGAAATTTACTCAGTGGTGCATCATGTTGAAGGGATTTCACCAGGGTTATATAAAGGTACACATCTCCTTAAAGCTGGTAACTTTAGCGAAAAAACAGGGTACTTGTGCATTAATCAAGCTATAGCTAGAGATTGTGCTGTAACTTTGTTTTTCGTGTCCGATTATTTGAGTTATCAAACCGCTATGCAATTAGCCGGATTTATCGGACAGAGAGTGTATTTATTTAGCAATTATTGGGGAATAGATTGTAGTGGAATTGGTGCTTTCTATGATGATGAAGCCCAAGAATTTCTAGGAACCAATAAGGACTTACTTTATGTAATGGCAATTGGCAAATAAAATAGGAAAACCCAAGGAAATGGCGAGAAGAGAATCAGAATTCGATGCTGATGATAAGCACCCTATGCAGCCTACATCAGCCGATATTATCCTGCGGCAACAATTAGAGTATTCGATTAGTCGGTACTTTTATGAAGGATGCGATCGCATTGTTCAAAACCTGTTGTCCCATTGTCGTTGGTATGCGACAACTCACGCTAGTGCTTTGACTTTAGTAATTGAATGTCCTGATCAATTTACTAATTGGCAAATTTTGCAGCAAATTGTCGCAATGGCAAATGTCCTCTCTGGTATTGTTAGCAGTGCCAAAATTCGCGTTTGTCCTCCCGATACTCAAACTGTACCCTTTGAAATGAGAGTTGATGAATTGCCAGTTTACCGTGATTGGGTTTAATGTGATTTTGGATTTTGGATTAGTTAATTAAGCCATAACATTCTGTTGGATAATTTTGATTAGTTCGGCAAAAACTAAATCGGCAGAATGTTGAACTACAGGACTTAATTCCCACCCCAAATCCAGGTTAGCCGCTTCAATTAAATAGACTATTACCAATGAAGGAAAATCATCTTGAAAGATTTTTCTCCCTGCGGCTAAGGCATGATCCCAACGAAAATCATGCAAGTTGTAACTAGGTTCGGGCAGTGCTTCTAGTTCTTTCCCTGGGACTTTAAATATAGCACCTGGTTCTGAACCTGTGCAACTGGCATCAAGAATAATTAATTTTTCACTTCCTCTCGCTTGAAACATCACTTCCATTCCCGCAGTTCCACAATCAAAAACGCGGATGTTGGGGTGAATATTTTGGGCGAGATATTGCTGTAAACGTTGGGCAATGATTACGCCCACAGCATCGTCATTCCGATTGAGATTGCCACAACCAATGATAGTTAGCATGGGATATTTATAATAACATGAATATTATCAACTTGGCACGAAAAATTAATATTTACGGAAATTTTGACCTTATCTCTAATTATTGACTTTATAGTGACTATAGCAGCCGTAAGTCAGTGACAAAAATTTGTCTTTATTTTCTCTGCGTCTATCTGTAGTGATTGGTAAAAAATCATTCTCACCCATCAGATAGAATTGCTATATGCTAGTATTTCGTGATACAGAAACTAAGGGTAGGGGTATATTTGCTCAGGAAGATTTTGCTAAAGGTGATTTAATTGAAAGATCCGCTGTGATTGTTATTCCTAAACAGCAAGTTAAGTTAATTACTAAAACTGTTTTATTGAATTATTATTTTGGTTGGCATGGAGAAAGTGGGGCGATAGGTTTAGGTTTTGCTTCTCTTTTTAATCATTCTTATCATCCTAATGCTGTTTATATTAAAAATTTTGCTAAGAGTGTAATTGATATTATTGCTCATCAAGATATTAGGAAAGGTCAGGAAATTACTATTAATTATAATGGTCAGGTTGATGATATTTCTCCTGTATGGTTTGATGTGGAGGAATAAGGCTCACGCAAAGGAGCCAGTGCGTTGCGCGGGTTTCCCGCGTTGTAGCAACTGGCGTAGCGCAGAGGCGCAAAGAGAGGAAGACATGAAAGATTATTGTTTAACTTTTATCCGTTTGTGCTAACAAATCCTTTGGAGATAAAATAGGAATCTTTTGATAGGATTTAAGCACCAACAAATCTTCATCTCCGGTAATAATCAAATTGGCATTACCAGCAATAGCAAGTGAGAGAAATTTATCGTCTATTGGATCTCGACAAACTTCCACATGATTCACAACATCAATTATCTCAGTAAGATTTTTTAGATATAAAATAAACTTTTGCCGCTCTTCCAAACTGACATAATTATCAAATTTTTTCCTGGAGAGAACCATTTCTAGTTCTGTAAGTGTGTCCGAAGAAACAAGAATGTGATGGAAATCAAAAGCATAACGAACTGCTTGAGAAGTGATAGAGTTGGGAGTTAGTAACCGACTCACAAAACAATTAGTGTCAATGACAATTCTTTGCTCAATCATCACTGTCAAGAATTTCTTTGAGCTTTTCTTCTGTCATACCTTTTACTTCGGCATTTTTACCAACTTGATCACAAAATTCCTGAAACTCATTTTTTAGCAACTTAGTCAATCTTTGATACTCTAAAACAGACAGCACTACAACTGAATCTTGATCCTGACGCTGAATGGTTATTGGTTCTTTTTGGGCTTTATCTAAAAATTCTGTAAAATTTTGTTTTGCTTCCGTGGCAGACAGATAAATCATAATATACCTCCATTCCCTTTATCATAACTCAAATTGGTTAGCTGACTCTGGCTACCTTCTCAATTCACCAGAGATAGAACCTCAATAATTGCGTTGCTATGCTGGAGTATAATGCTGTAATATATATTGCCTTATTACCTACAATACATTAAAATGTCTTTTTACCTACTGTAAGCAAATAATGAGACTTTTACACACAAGCCAGCCATATATAACTGGATCACTGGCTGCAAACTGTGAGCTAAATCTAGAGTAATTCTGTTGATATAAAATATACTTAGAAAAATATGGTAAGAAAAGAAATACCTGATGGTGCTATTGAACAAGTAGCCAAACACATTAATACGCGCAGCAACAAAAACTATAACATTCCTGTCATTGGTCATGAGGAAAATATAGAGACTCCTCAAGTATTTGAAATTATCCCATTTGATAAAATTGATGACAGTGATAGACGATTTTATGCAATAGACGGAAGCTACAACAGCACACAGTTTTACAATGGTTTATCTATTGGTATTTATGCGGCTGGCTACATTTGCTTTCATCGCGGTAAACAAATAAGATTGAATTCATTAGATGATCCTATTGTACTGGGGCAAGCGTATTACCCAAAAAATATTCTGATTACAAATTCAGATCATCTTAATGCTATTTATGATGAACTGCTAACCTTAGAACCAGTCAAAAACTTACTCGAATTTTGGGCTGATACACCTGATAAGATTTTTTCATACAAAAGAGAACAAATATGTACGAATCTATCTACTTTACTGGGATTTTGTCAAGAAATACTGGAAATATCACTTATTTTAGAAATAGTTGATCGTCCAGATACAAAAGCTGGAGACTTTATTTTAAGAGATGGAACATTACGCCCTTTACAAGTAAAGCAGCCCTACTTAATTAAGTTAGGAAAATATGCTCACGATAAAGAAGTGAATGTACTTGCTATTACTAAGCAATCTACGATCAAAATGGAGCTTTCCTACACATTTAAACAAATTGACAATTATCTTCAGGATCAACTTAAGAACGAATACCCTTTTGTAGAGAAAGACCCTAAGCGGAAAAAACTTTGTTGCTGGTTTGAAGTTTCTGATGTTGTGCTTCAAGCAGCATATAAAGGAGATATGTTCATTAAAAAATCAACTCGTGGAGGACGAGGTTTTGGATTATTTATGGTAGCTAGATTGGATTATGTGGAAAAGTTGCAAAACTATGACTGGCTCATAGTAGATATAAATATCTTTGATGCTATTCCAAAAATTGAATTAGGTGATGCTCAAAGAAATAGAGTAGCATTAGAGTTAATCTTAAAAGAATTAACTCGTCTCACACAAGAACATTATATTCTTGGTTATCCTTATCCATTAGCAGAAGTACATAACTTTATATCTCTGAAAAAAAATTTTAAAGAGGAAATTATAGCACGTCTAAAATATTCGCTTTATAGAGATCAGAGAATGGATAATGTAGACATCGAAAATTTGTTTTTGGATATACACGATAGATTTTAAGATATACAGGAGATAAAATTTATGTCACAAGCAGTTGATTTCGGCGTATTATACGGTCAAAAAACTACAGAAGATGCACTACTAATATATTCTTCCTATGAAGATGCAAAAGCTAGTCCTCAAACAGGAGATTTTATTGTTTTAACACCAAAAGATGAGGGAAATACAAAATATTTGGCGAGAGTAGAAGCTGAAATATATGATGAAGACCCTATTTTTAAGTCTCAGGAGAAGACCTTAATTGCTGTACATTATGCACGTATCGCAGAAAGAGAACTTTCTGAGAGAGACAAACAAAAGATGTTCAGCTATACATACAAGGTTCGTATTTTAGGAACATTCACAGATAACGGTACTTCAATTAATTTCACCACAGCAGTAAGAAAGTTACCTACAGTTTCTTATATAGCAAGATATTTAAACCAGCGTGAAATAAATTTCATTCTTAATAAAACTAATGAAGATGGAATTGAGATTGGTCATCTTTGTGTTGGTGAAACAGTTTTTAAAGAGAAGGGACCAATTCTTTTTAGAATTGACAAATTGCGTAACAAACGAACAATGGTGTTTGCTCAGTCAGGATTTGGTAAGACTAATCTTGTTAAAGTATTACTTTATCACATGACAAGCAACACATCTTATGGAAAATTAATTTTTGATTTGAATGGTGAATATTTTTTACGTGGTACTAATACATACGGTTTAGGAGATATTAAGGAAGATTCGATTAGAAATAACCTTGTAGTATATACAGATAAAAATCTACCAGATATTTATAAAACACAGAATAGATTCATTTTTGGAGGAAAGGTACTACTCAATACACATAAACATCTAACCGTAGGTGATATATTAAGTTTTGGAGCAGGATTTTCTGAAGTAATGAAGTCTTTTCTTCTATATCTTGATGAAGAAGGAGTATCTAATTTTATAGCAAATATTGATGATTATGTTCACACTCCAAGTAATCTTTATCGAGATTTTTCTGATTTTTTTGGTGAACAAAAAACTGGTAAAACAAAAGAAGATGTTTCTGCCCGGAAGACAATCATGGCAATTAGAAAGAGAGTTCGTCATTTAATAGATGAAGGTAAGGGTCTACATTCATCATCATCACAACTTATTGAAAAAGTATTTACATATTTAAAGCAGGGAAAAACTGTTGTTATAGACTTATCTCTCAAAGATAATATGGATGCCAGTATTATCTCTACAATGCTAGTTCGTAAACTCTTTGATAATAACAAGGAAATGTTTACATCTGATCAGCCAGAAGAAGTTATCAAAACTGTCATTTTTGTAGAAGAAGCTCAAAACGTGCTGTCTCAAGAATTTGTTAGGTCTAATGCTAACCCATTTGTGCGAGTCGCAAAAGAAGGGCGTAAATTTGGACTGGGATTAGTTGCTGTAACACAGCGTCCTTCTGCGATTTCAGATGAAATTAGAACACAAGCTGAGAATTTCTTTGCATTACACATGGGTAATTCTGACGATATTAAGGCTCTTATAAAATCAAATATCAACTATGATGGTGTAATTGCGGATTTTATCCAGAGGGAAACAATAGCTGGTAATCTCTATATGGTTTCATCTGATCAGGCTTTTGCTCTTCCTGTCAGAGTAACAGAGTTTGAAAAACTTGTAGAGAAAAAGGTTTACCCTGAGTCCAAATTGAATATCAATAAATGATTACGTCTAAAGGGTTAAACCTTTAAACTCACAAATTAATAATTACCATGCAAAATGAGAATGATAAAGCATACATCAAGCAACAGATTCTTGATAATTTAGAAGCTTATGGAATTCAATGGGATGATACTGAGAATAAAATAGTTGTAGATGACTTCAGAGAAGTTCAACGACGATTAGCTCAACGAACCAATTTAAAAGGTTTAGATTATACAAGTAAGGTTCAAAAGTATCTCGCACAACCAGCAGATATAGATATAACTAAAATCAGTCCTTATCTTGTTATTGCAGATTCAAAAGCAGAACATGATAGACTTTGGGCTTATGCAAAATCCCAATGGTCAATTCCTGTTACCGTTGGATATGGGCGACGCATTCGTTGCTTTGTATTTGATCGACAAAATGATAAGTTAATCGGAATTTTTGGCTTATGCGATCCTGTCATTGGTTTGGAGATTAGAGATCAAGAGTCAATTGGGTGGACAAAAAACCAAAAATTGAAGCGTTTGTATAATTGTATGACCGCATATATTCTGGGTGCTGTTCCTCCATACAATCGTGTACTCGGCTCTAAATTAGTTGCACTTACACTCATGTTTCCAGAAGTTCGCAAAGCCTTCTACTATAAATATAGAAATAGTCCTTCTGTCATTACTGGAGCTAATAAAAAGCCCAATCTTGTATATATTGACACTCTAGGAGCTTTTGGAAAGTCAGCTATTTACAATCGTTTAATAAATTGGGAATTTGTTGGTTATACTAAAGGACAAAGCCATCTTCATATCACAGCAAATGGTAGCTGGGAACTTATTAAACAAGTTGTACCAGAAGAAGTATTTAAAACTTATAAATTTGGTCAAGGACCTAACTGGAAAATACGTGTGTTAAAACAAGGATTACGTGAACTTGATTTATCTGAAGATATGTTGAGTGTTGGATGGCAAAGGGGTTACTATTGTTGTACTTTAGCTGAAAACTGGAAGGAATATTTACTAGGAGAGACAAATAAAGTAATATGGCGAAATTTTACAGAGAGAGATTTAGTAAGCTATTGGTATGAAAGGTGGATTACTCCTAGACTAGAGACGTTGAAAGTTAATTTGGAACGAGAAAGCACACTATAGAGATATATACTCGGAAAATTCGTTAACTTTATAGAAACTAAGATGCCTACGAACGAGCAACTGAGGATGAGGAGTTTATATATAATCAGTAAAATAGGTTTGTTTTATGCAAGGAAATCCAACATTTATCATTTTTGCGTTGGGTTGCGCTCCGCTTAACCCAACCTACAGTTATTGTTTTTCTGGGTGAGCAATAAATACCCACCCAGGTTTTTAAATGATGGTAATTGAATTAATGATATCGTCTATTATTACGACATAGGTAATACCTGCCTCGATAATATCTATAACGATTTCTGCCAGTACAAGTTCGATAACGTCTGACATGGTTAGTTGTCTGATAACGATTATGAGTTGCAGAATCAGCATTTTCTGCAATACCCAATACGGACATAGACGCTATCAAAGTAGCGATAAGAAAAGATGCAATACGTTTCATGGGTATGATTTGAGGAATCAGTAATTATTTCTACAAACGCATAAAGTTGATGAGGCGGAGATTCCAAAAAGCTTTAAATAGATATGATCATCAAAGTTTCTAAAATTGGTATTAATCATCAATACCTTATTAAAACTTATGAATTAAATTTTCGTAGTGGGTTTTATTAACTCAAACTGCAACTATAAATTGTCAATTGTCAATTATTTGGTGGGCATTGCCCACCCTAAAAATCTATAAACTCACACCATGTTTTCTCGCAATTTCCACAAGTTGCTCATACTGATGTTGAGAAGCTTTAGCTAAAATTGCATCTGCTTCTTCTGGATTAGTACCATCTTTAGGAATTAAATACTTAACATAAAGAGAAACAAAATCAACTACAGCAGCTAAACCGGATAATTCGTGTTTATCGGCTTTTTTTCCAGCAATTACAGCCACAAGACCGGCTCTAATTGGGTCAGGTTTTACCTTCATAAATTGGTCAACTAATTGCTTAGAATAATCCGCTGGTGCTAAATTATTTAACTTACTTTGATCAGGTTTAAATTCCAATCCTGCGGCTTTTGACTGATCCAACATACACCATTCTATAAATTCTTGCAGTGCAACTTCAGGAAGCTTAGGAAGATATTGATGTAGTTCTAAATTAGACACAATTAGTTACCAATTTTAGTAAATTTGTAATTCGTAATTGGTAATTCTGTTGATAATCAGGAATTACCAATTATTCATTAAAGTCCAGACTAACCCACAGGTTTAGGAACTTTTGTAATGCAAACAACAATTATAAGATATACACAAAAATGCTAAAAAAAGACACAAAGATAGAAAATTTATCTTCTTCTTTGCGCCTGTGCGTAAGACAAAAATCAAGCTGTTCTAAAACGAGCCAATTCTTCCCCAGTTTTCGCATCATGAGCATGAACAGTACACACCAAACAAGAATCAAAAGAACGGGCTACATGACCTACTTCTACTGGGTCTGTAGGGTCTTGAATCGGTGTTCCTACTAATGCTTGTTCAATCGGTCCCCGTTGTTCTGTACCGTCACGGGGTCCAATATTCCAAGTACCAGGGGCGATAACTTGGTAATTCTTAATTTTGCCTTTTTCGATTTCTACCCAGTGACATAATGCACCTCTAGCAGCTTCGGTTGCACCCCAACCTTTACCGTCTTTTTCTTTGGGTTTAATATACCAGGGATCGTTTAATTTGAACTCCTTTAAACAGCGTTCAGCTTGACGATATAGTTTGACAAGTTCGTGAACTCTTGCTAATTGGCGAACATGAACATTTGCACCGCCCATTTTTTTGAAGACATCAAGGATAAATGGGTCGTAATGTTGCCAAGATTCGCCATGATTTCCACCGGCAACTAATTGACGGGCTAGGGGACCCGCTTCTAAACGTCCTAAGTCTTGGTGGAGGACTGCACTTGACCAAGAATATGCACCATTAAAGTCTTTTTGGTTGTTATTAATTGGTGTGGTGGTGCGATCGCTTGGATGAATATCTTCTGTCCCCTCATCATACCAAGAATGTGTTGTATTCTCCCGAATAAAAGACTGATTAATCAAGGTATGAGTATCAGTGAAGCTATCGTAAACACCGTTTTTCATAATTACAGCGGCGTTACGTCCTTCAATGGTGGGTTGATTATATTTATCCTCATGGGGAATATAACCCCAAGTGACATATTTACCCACACCAGCACCATATCGATCTAAACCGATATCTAAACCCATGCGCCAATATAAACCTAAGTCAGATTCCCGGTGTTTAACATCTTGATTTAACCATCTAATGAAGTCTTCATAGGATTGAATTTCTTCATATCTTTCTAAAGAACATCCTAACCACACTGGTTCTAACCAATTGGTGCGGAAATATTCCAAAATTGCCCAAGCGCGGGTAATGTCAGTTAAGGTGGGGGCGCACATCACACCACCAGGCACCATATAACTGCTGTGCGGCCATTGTCCACCTAATAAAGCGTAAATTTCTACAGGTTTTCCAGAAATTGTAATGCCGATTTCATAAGATGTACCTGTGAAAGCAGCAAAGCGCCGACAAGCTTCATCATAAAAATGACTGCGGCGATAATTTTTATTAGTTAAGTCAATAGCAAACAATCCATAAAAATAGCGAGGAATGCTTTGGATTGTTTCGACAATTTGACCTAAATTTCTCGCCAAAATTGCATTTCTGGGAACTTCATTTCCCCAAGCTGTATCCAATGCCCAAGATGCGGAACTGAGGTGAGAACCGCCACAAATTCCACAAATTCTGGGGGTGACAATTAAGCCGGCTTGGGGGTCTTTTCCGCGTAAAATTATTTCAAATCCGCGAAAAAGTTCGGCATGAGTCCAGGCGTTTGTCACATATCCATTGTCGATTTCGACGCGCACATCTAAATCACCCTCAACTCTACCAACGGGTGAAATATCTAAGGTTTGAATTGGCATAATGATAGGGAACAGGGAATAGGGAATAGGGAATTGGTAATTTTTTTCTACCAATGACCAATGACCAATGACCAATGACCAATGACCAATGACCAATGACCAATGACCAATGACCAATGACCAATGACCAATGACTAATGACCAATAACCAATGACTAAGGACTAAACAGTGAAAAAGTCTTCATCTGCCCATTTTGGGGCTGCGTCTTTAGCAACAACGGTGAGAATTGCGTAATCTTTGATGTTGACTCCGGGGGGTATTTCTTTAGGAACTCCCATGACTGTTTGAGTTTTAAATACTGTTCCTGGTTTGAGGTCAAAAAAGGGAAATTCGGGTTCTGTGCAACCTAAACAGGGCATTCCCGCGCGGGTTTTAGAGGAGACGCGGTTCCAGAGAATGCGGTTACAGGAGGAATGGGTCATGGGGCCACGACAACCTAAGTCGTAGAATAAGCAGCCTTTACGTTGTCCAAATTCGGCGGTTGTGGCTTTGTAAGCAAAATGAACGTTGCGGGTACAACCTGTTTGGGTGAAGGTGTTGAAGAAGGTTTGAGGACGGTGAAGTTCATCGAGAACTATATCACCAATTCTTCCAGTGGCGATCGCTACTAATATCTGCGTTATCCAGTCGGGGTGTGCGGGACAACCGGGAATATTAATTACAGGTAAGCCGGCTTTGCTGACGAAATCTTTCCCTAAAAAACCGCCTTCTTCCCGTTTGAGAAATTGCAATCCTTTCGAGTCGCTGGGGTTGGGTGACATGGCGGGAATTCCTCCCCAAGTCGCACAGTCTCCCACAGCGACAATAAATTTCGCAACTTTGGCTAAATCGTTTAACCAGTCTTTCATGGGACGGTCTGCAAATCGGTTCCATTCTCCTGTACCATTGGGGGCGTTAACTACGCTACCTTCAAATACCAAAATATCTACGGGAGTTTTACCTAAAACGCATTCCCACAGAAGTGTTTGTAAGTTGTCACCTAGTTCTAAACCCAAGGAAGGATGCCAAAGTATTTTAATCCCAAAGTCAGCAATTAAATCACAAGCTGTCGGTTCTTCGGCATTCAGAAATGACATGGTGTTACCTGAACAAGCACCACCTTGCAGCCAGAGTACGTTAGTCATTGGCTATGTATTTTTTCTATTGTTTACCATGCATGATTCAGGGGACAGAAGAAGTACCGACTAATCAGGATCTACGCTAACAAGATTCACAGGAGTTTAGAAACATCAACTTCTTCTTTTGATAAAGCTTGTAGAATCTCACCTGCTGATCAATATTTATAACTTTAAATTAAGGTATTTTTTGATTCAATTAATGCCGGTTAAATAAAATTTAAGAATTAGAAAGACTAAATTTTTATGAAATTTTATTTATGGTTATAGTCATTACAGATTTTTGAATTTACTTTTGTGGTCAGCTTACAGATAATACCGTTTCATTTTAAGGTTGATACAAATGGACAGACGAGATGAAGATACTCAGTGACGGGGAGACGCGGTGACGGGGAGATTCATTTGTAAGTAGGTTGGCGTTAAAAATTGTCGTTATGACAAGGCAGGAGGCAGAAATAAGGAAGAAGTAAGAAAGAAGGAAGGAATAAGACAGGTAATCTTACACTGAGAATTACCCTATATCATCCCCCAATTTTTCAAACAACTTTGCTAATACCACGTTAGAAAATAAAAACCCATTGGGATCTGTTAAACGCAAGTTTCCACCCACAACTTTCACCCAACCTTGAGCAAAATAAGGTCGCAAACATTGATGAATTTCCTCTACTTTTTCTTTTCCAAACTTCTCTGTCAACGTCACCAAACTCAAACCTTCTGCTAAACGTAACCCCAACATTAAAGTTTCTAACAATTCTTCCTCTGGTGGAGTAATTTCACCAGCAATTACTGCGCCATTTTGCAACCATTCGTAATATTCCTTCGTTTTCCGGGGACGGGTGAAGCGTTTTCCTTGCACATAACTGGCTGCACCCATACCAAAACCATAATAAGGGCGATTTTGCCAATAAACGCGATTATGTTGGCATTGATGTCCTTTTTGAGCATAATTGGAAATTTCATAATGCTCATAACCTGCACCAGTTAAAACTTGCTGCGCCTTATGGTACATTTTAACTGTGGTTTCATCTGTCGGCAGAGGATTGTCACCAGCTTGGAAATAACGCCCAAAAGCTGTTCCTGGTTCAATTGTTAAGTCATATATAGAAATATGAGTTGGGGCAATTTCTACCGCTTTAGTCAGGGAATCTTGCCATTGTCCTAAAGACTGATGTGGCAACCCGGAAATTAGGTCTAAGCTAAATTCGGGTATCTCGACTTGGTGGATTAAGTCTATAGCTGCAAGAATATCTGTAACTGAGTGCGATCGCCCAGCAAGTTTTAACAATTCTTCTTGAAAAGCTTGTACACCCAAACTTACCCGGTTTACACCTGCACTGCGATAACCTGCGATATGTGCTAAATCAAATGTACCGGGGTCCATTTCCATAGAAATCTCTACCCTAGTCGCAATTCCTAAGCGTCCCGCTAGAGCTTCTATTATCCGTTGTAACTGCTCAACTGACAGTAGTGAAGGAGTACCACCACCAAAAAAAATTGTCTCTAGGGGTTTACTAAAGGCTGGTGCAATGTTGATTTCCTGACAAAGTGCCTCAACATATTGGCAAATCGTACCAGATGTTTCACCCCGCAAGCGACCGCCCACCACAGACACCGGGAAATCACAATAAAAACACCGTCGCCGACAAAAGGGAATATGTACATAAGCAGCAGTGGGAATTCCAGAAACAATTTCTTTTTGACTCATTTTGAGCAAGAATTATATTAATTTAATGGACAATTACAGATTATGAAAATGAGTAGTTTGTTTACAACTTTTTATGTTTTTACAACAAAAATAATAATAATTATGCAGCGAAAACTCTTTAGTTATAATGTTTGCATATCTTCCGTGCCTGAACACCTAGGGTAAGTCCATATTTCTTAATCGTTATGACCGAGGAAATAAAAAATACTTACTCTATCGGGTAACTACAATTGTAGGAAAACAGCACAATTATGCTTGATGTCATTATCATTCTCTCATTTATTCTGGCAGCTGCGGGAATAGGTTACTACAGTACCGACCTACTTCCCCCAGGAACCCTCGACGGCGTGACAAATCTAGAAGCCTTACGCTTAGTCGTTGCCGTCTTTGCCGCTATTATCGGTGGTGCTATCGGTTTGAGTTTCCAGACGACATATCGTCGCTTAGAAACACAAGTCCGAGAAATGCCCCTGGAAGTCATCTTAACTCGTGCTATTGGCTTAGTAATTGGGCTATTACTCGCCAACTTAATGTTAGCCCCGCTATTTTTACTACCCATTCCCGCAGATTTTGGATTTATCAAACCGCTTGTGGCAGTAGTCGGCAGTATAATACTTTCCGTCACTGGCATGAATTTGGCAGATACTCACGGACGGGGTTTATTACGGTTAATTAATCCTAACACCGTAGAAACATTGGTAGTAGAAGGAACTCTCAAACCTGCCAACACCAAAGTTTTAGACACGAGTTGCATTATCGATGGTCGCATTGAAACTCTATTAGAAACCGGATTTCTAGAAGGAGTAATTCTTGTGCCGCAGTTTGTCTTGCAAGAACTGCAACAAGTCGCTGATGCCAGTAAAGACCAAAAGCGGGTGCGAGGAAGACGCGGACTAGAGATTCTCAACCGCATTAGAGAAGCTTACCCAGAAAGGATTTTAATCAATCCTGCTGACTACGAAGATATTGCCACAGTTGATGCCAAATTGGTAAGATTCGCTCAAGAAATCAACGGCACTCTGTTAACTAATGACTACAACTTATCGAAAGTTGCCAGTGTACAGAAAGTCCCAGTTTTGAATGTCAATGATTTGGTGAATGCAGTTCGTCCATCTTATTTACCTGGTGATAACCTAGATTTGAAAATTCTCAAAGAAGGTAAAGAACCCAGCCAGGGTATTGGCTATTTGGACGACGGGACAATGGTAGTGGTTGAAGAAGGTAGCAGTTATGTAGGTGGTGAATTGCGGGTAGTCGTCACCAGTGCCTTACAAACCTCAGCCGGGAGGATGATTTTTGCCAAACCTCAAGCTTCCGCAGTGGCTTAAGGAACATGGTGTCCAAAAATAGAGTTAAGTTATGCAATCGGTGTGGGCAAACTGCACCGATTTTGTATAGGGTTAAATACCAAAATGGGGGAGAATGGCTTTTTGTTTGTCTTCAATGTTGGCCTGTTATTAGTGAAAATAACCCATTTTATGTTTATGGTGGCACTTGGAAACAGAAAAAAAAGCATTAAAATAATTCGTAATTCGTAATTCGTAATTCGTAATTCAGTTTTGCAACGAGGATTTAGACCCCGACCCAAAACTTGCTGCCTGTAGAGGCAGGGGAATTAAACCCCCAGCATTGGTTAAAAATATACCGATTTTCTATTTAATTCTCGTTCCCATACTCTGTATGGGAATGAACTCTAGAAGGCTCTGCCTTTAGTAAAAAGCCTATAATTTGCATAGCATGATTTAATGTAACTCTTGTGAGGTAGACATCCTGCCCGTCCTAAGATATACAAATTAAAAGCGCAACAGCCTAAAAGTAGAGTCAGAGCCTCTGTGATTGCATTCCCAGTCAGAGACTGGGAACGAGATATATCAACTTAATCCACAACTCGCATTTTTCTGGGTGACTGAGTTTTAGAAGAGCGCGCTATTCCTTTGCTTCTTCTGGGTTTCTGTTTGTTTTGTCTTCCATTGGGGATTGGTTCAGCTTTGGTATTAGGGTTGATTCCAAAACCCGCAACTACTTGTAATGGCAAACGCTGTTCAATCAGCTTTTCAATATCTGCTAATAACTGGTATTCATCGACGCACACCAGGGATACTGCTTCACCATTAGCACCAGCGCGGCCTGTACGACCAATACGATGGACATAATCTTCCGGGACATTGGGTAAGTCGAAATTGACTACATGGGGCAGTTCACTGATGTCAAGACCCCGCGCCGCAATGTCTGTAGCTACAAGTACCTGTAAACTACCATTTTTGAACTTTGCTAAAGCGTGAGTACGCGCCCCTTGGCTTTTGTTACCGTGGATTGCCAGTGCTTGGATGCGATCTTCGCCTAACTGCTTGACTAGACGGTCAGCACCATATTTAGTGCGGGTAAATACTAATACTTGATACCAATTATCTTGGCGAATTAGGTGAGCAAGTAATTGGCGTTTTCTGTCACGATCTACCTGATACGCTTTCTGTGCAATCGTGTCAGCGGTAACGTTACGGCGTGCCACCTCTATCATTGTTGGGTGATTGAGTAACCCTGCGGCCAGGGTCTTGATTTTGTCGGAGAAGGTGGCGAAAAATAATAAATTCTGGCGCTGTTTGGGCAGTAGGGAGAGGATACGGCGGATATCATTAATAAAGCCCATGTCTAACATCCGATCTGCTTCATCCAGTATCAAAACTTCAATGTTTGACAGGTTCACAGTTCTTTGATGCACATGATCTAGCAGTCGTCCTGGGGTAGCAACTAAAATATCTACGCGCCCCCTTAATCGCTGTTTTTGGGGATTAATACTAACTCCACCGAACATGGCCATTGAGTTCAGTTTCAGATACTTGCCATAGTCTTTCACGCTTTCTTCTACCTGTGCGGCAAGTTCACGAGTAGGGGTGAGAATCAGCGCCCGGATTGGTGAATAAGTAGAAGTGCTTTTATTGTTTTGGTCGGAGGACAACAGATGCAGCAGTGGTAGGGTGAAGCTTGCTGTCTTTCCCGTACCGGTTTGAGCGCCAGCTAATAGATCACCACCTGACAAGACGGCAGGTATCGCCTGCATTTGAATTGGCGTGGGTTTGGTGTAACCCCGCTCAGTGACTGCACGGATAATTTCTTTCGACAAGCCGAGAGTTGAAAAAGACATAGAACTCCAGAATTAACATCGGCCTGTCGCCAAGGGCGGCGCTAGTCTTAGGCGGACGGATGGTTTGAAGGGCTGTATGGGCAGTAGCGTCAAGACTGAGAGCGAATACCGCAGTTAATAATTATAACTGAATTTAGTTGAATGTGTTCGTCTGCTCAACAAGTTTGGGCATATCCTCGGAAAACGATGATATACAAGAACACCATTATGGGTAATATTAATCTAGGAATTCAGTTTAATTACAGATAGCTGGCGTGACATTTTTTTAAGATAATTTTGTAGTTTTTAAGATCATGACTAAATTAATAACCGCAACTTTGATTGCTACAGTTTTGCTGTTGACACCAAGTCATAAATCTCATGTCACTCTAGCTGGGACTTGTGCCTCTCATTGTGGACCGCGCCCACTTCAGTTTAAACCTGGTCAATATATTCGTGTGGAAGTTGTAAATCGCACACCTAGAGTCTTGAAATTGGATAGATTTCCAGAAATGCAACGAATGACTCTAGAACCAGGAAAGGAATATCGCTTAAATCAGCAAAGTGCCACAGAACCCAATATTTCTCTGCTATTTTGGGATGATACGGGTAGGTCTTTACAAGCTGTTGTTTCTAAACCTAATTTCGGTACTCTGCGCTTAGAACTGCGCCCTAGTAATCGGTTTCCAGGCGATCGCTCTCTCAACATTCTTGATGATGGGCGTATTAATGTGTTTTAGTAAGTTGTTTTTATACAATATCCCCGATTTATCTAAGCAGTCGGGGAGATGAATCCTTTATTTAAAGTGTTGCTGCGGGTAAATTATCAGGATCTATGCCCTGCGATTTTAAATAAGCGATTAGCCGTTCTTTCTCCTGACGTTCTTGTTCAGCACGTTGACGCTCCTGTTCAATCTGTTCTACAGACCAAGGTAACAAATTACCGGCTTCATCCCACCATCTTAACCAATATCCTGTTCTGGCTTCTTTTACTCCTCTCCAAGTTCCTAAAAATAAGCCCATTGCGTCAATCCAATGCAGACCATTTTCATCGGCTTGTTTTAACTCGTAGCGACTATTTTCTAATTGATAATATTCTAATAAGCCGCCATCAGGATCAAAAATTATATAAATGGGAACTTGCAAAATTTGCTCGTAAAAAAACCATTTTCCTGGTGGATAGGTTCGCTTAACAGAATATTCTCCACCGTCGGTGTCGGATAAAAATTCTATGACTATAGCCGGAACTTCCCCTTCTAAATTGGGTGTGTAGCTTTTGCGTTCTGATAAAATCTCTTTAACTGAGGAAACATACAGCCAATCAGGTGCTTTAGCGATAAATTGACCGTTTAATGTGGCACACAAACCAAAATTCGAGGCTATCAGCATCTGAGGTTGAATGAAACCTGCAATTTCTAAGCTTTCTCGCAAAGCACCAGCCAAAATCGGCTGTCCGGTATTTTCCACGGGTTCATCCTCTAACTGAAAATCATCGGGTAAGGCTTCCCAAGAGATGACCAGTTCAGTGGGGGATTTGATTTCACTGATTTGGTTGATCATAAAGACTGCCTTTTGTTGATTTGTTTTTATTTTATCCGATACAATGTGGTCTCACATATCAATCTTGTCTGAATATCTATTAGGATATTACCTATTACCAATTACCCTATTCTTAGTGCTAGACCGACCTGTAACTGAAATAGTCAAACCCATCAAACGCTTACCTAATCAACGTTGGCAAATTGCGCTGCCAAATCCAGAATTAGCTGAAAAATTAGCAAATTTTACCAATCTATCTCCTATTGTTAGCCAATTGTTGATTAATCGTGGGATGGAAACACCAGAAGCAGCACAAGCTTTTTTAAATCCTGAATCTCTAAATTTACCTTCTCCGTTGGAGGATTTCCCTGATTTAGCGATGAGTGTAGAATTGTTGGAAAATGCGATCGCTCATCAAGAGAAGATCGCTATCTGTGGAGACTACGATGCAGATGGGATGACTAGTACTGCATTACTACTCCACAGTCTTCGCGCTTTGGGTGCAAATGTAGATTATGCTATCCCTAGTCGAATGCATGAAGGTTATGGCATTAACAACCGCATTGTCGAAGAATTCCACAGTGAAGGGGTAGGATTAATCCTGACTGTAGATAATGGTATATCTGCTTTTGAACCAATCGCTAGAGCCAGAGAACTGGGATTAAAGGTAATTATCACCGATCATCACGACATTCCTCCCAAATTACCCCCAGCTAATGCAATTCTGAATCCCAAACTCATAGCGGAATCTTCACCTTATCGGGGTGTCGCTGGTGTGGGTGTGGCTTATATCTTAGCGGTATGTTTAGCGCAGCAGCTAGGGGAACTTAAAGGTTTAGTTCAGCCGATGTTAGCTTTGTTTACATTGGGAACTATTGCAGATTTAGCTCCTTTGACTGGTGTAAATCGGCGTTGGGTGAAACGTGGTTTAAAGCTTTTACCTAAATCTACTTTACCAGGTGTGCAAGCTTTAATTCAAGTGGCTGGAGTGCAAGCAAGCGGAGATGGGGAGATGGGGAGATGGGGAGATGGGGAGACTGAAATTAATCCCAAATCCAAGATCCCAAATTCAAAATCGTTAAAACCGGAAGATATTGGTTTTCGTCTGGGGCCGCGCATTAATGCAATCGGTCGGATTGGAGATCCGCAGACAGTGATAGAATTGTTGACGACTGATGATATGGGATTAGCGCTGGAAAGAGCAATGCAGTGTGAGCAAATCAACATCCAGCGTCAGCAGATGTGTGAGCAAATTGAACAGGAAGCGATCGCACTTGTTGAAGATTTATATGTAAAATATTTGCAAAGAGACCGAGTATTAGTCGTTGTTAAAGATAATTGGCATCATGGTGTAATTGGGATTGTCGCTTCTCGTTTGGTGGAACGTTACGGAGTTCCTGTCTTCATCGGTACTTATGAGAATGACAGCATAATTCGCGGTTCAGCGCGGGGAATTCCAGAATTTAACGTTTTTGCAGCTTTAGAATATTGTCGAGACTTGCTGGGCAAATTTGGGGGACATAAAGCCGCAGGAGGATTTTCTCTCCCAGCAGATAATTTGCTCTCGGTGCGATCGCGTTTATCTGAATTTGCAAATCAGTGTTTAGAACCCCAACACCTCAAACCACTACTGAAAATTGATGCTCAAGCAAATCTCAATCACATCAATCAGGAGTTATATCAACAGCTAAATATCTTTCATCCTTGCGGTATCGACAACCCAGATCCGGTTTTCTGGACAGCTAATGCACAAATCATTGAGCAGAAAATCGTTGGTAAAGGTCACATCAAACTGACTGTAGCCCAAACTATCGACAATCAACAGTATAAAATTAAAGCGATCGCTTGGCGTTGGGGTGATTACTTTCCCTTACCTGCGCGAGTAGATATCGCTTACAAACTCCGAGAAAATAACTTTAATGGTAACACTACCATTGAAATGGAGTTAGCCGGTGTGAGACTCCCCAGTCAGTTTTCAATATTTTTTAACCCATCAACTACAAAGCTACGCGCTAAGTTTGAATACAAACAGCGTCAATACACCTGTGGCGTTTATCAAAACGGTGTTGGTTTAGAGTTAAGAGTTAAAAATTCTGAGGGTAAAGTTTTAGTCATGCAGCCAGGAGATAATATGGGTTTACTGGGTATAAATCGGCAAGATGCCCAAAAGGTGAATCTATCTTTACCTCAGTATGATGGTATTGTCCAAGCTGCGGTTCAGGCTTTGTCAGTGCTGAATGAGTAAGAAACTAAACCTTTCTAGACAAATTAAATTTTAAGGCTTGCTGAATCGAGGTAGGTATCGAGCCGATACCATATTACATAATTAAAGAACCCAACAGAATGCGACAATGGATAATTTTTTGTTTTTAACCGGTGTATTCCCGTCAGTTGATATTTTTGTAGGATTAAAACCAGCTTTAAAAAGAAATACAAAAGGCAAAACAATTTTTAGTTTTTTTGATGTTTATGACAATTTAATAGATAATCGGGTATTGAAAGAAGCAAGAGGTCTAAAAAAACTCGCGGTTCCTTCAATAACTCATAAAATACATATTAAATCATTCAATGAAGATTACTATCTTGCTGATGTCAAATTCATGATTGAGGACTGCATTAAATATAAAATTGCCTACGTTAAGAGAGATTATGGGTTAACGCCCGAAGAATATTATCAAGAAATACTAGAAACCCGTGCAAAAGCAGGTTTAAGAATTGATGAGTTTGATCTTCCAGTCGGTGAGGAATTTGAAGTT
Source organism: Anabaena lutea FACHB-196 (assembly GCF_014698305.1). Lineage (GTDB taxonomy): Bacteria > Cyanobacteriota > Cyanobacteriia > Cyanobacteriales > Nostocaceae > Anabaena > Anabaena lutea. The sequence continues at coordinate 40,842 of NZ_JACJST010000015.1, forward strand.
CAGGGTGAGTAGATAAAAAAAGTCTCTAGAACTAAATCTAGCGGCTTTTTTACTGGCTATCAAAAATTCCATCACTCAAACTCTCCCTCTGGAGCGTGAGACAAATTCATAATGGGTAATTGGTAATTGGAAAAACACTATTACCCATTAAATCAAATCCGGATAATCACTTATTATTAAAATCTATCCGCGTCTGAGCGTCCCACCGTCTCAGCGTTGTGCCTAATGATAAGTCTGGAACCGGACTTGATCTTACCCCTTACCCATTGACAAATTTACAGATTTCCGTTGCGAAAAGCCAGCAGGAAGATTACCGCTGGTCCGGCAATGATGATTAGAGCTACTGAGGTCAACTGAAAAACAACTTCCCAATTAATGTTTGCTAAAGCTTCCATTTTTTTCTTTTCCTCCGAATTGTCTTAAAAAATTCAATAATTCAAATGCAAATCCCGCAATAGATCATATCCGGGAACCAGACACCTGATTTAATTTACTTAACAAAATTATAAGAAACGCAATAAAAACGTAAAATAGCGGGAAGTTACAAAGTAGGGTAAATTATGGCAACTTGGCAATGTATCAAGCAATGTGGAGCCTGCTGTCATCTTGATCCAGCAGATCGTCCAGATTTGGAAGAGTATCTTTCACCTGAAGAACTGGGGCTTTACCTGAGTATGGTAGGGGACGGGGGATGGTGCGTTAATTTTGACCAGACAACGCGAGAATGCACCATTTACGAGCATCGTCCGCGTTTCTGTCGGGTAGAAGTGGAAACCTTTGAGGATATGTTTGGGATTGAACCAGAGGAACTCAACGATTTTGCCATCGACTGCTGTCGTCAACAAATTGAGGCTGTTTATGGCGATCGCAGTTTGGAACAAATCCGGTTTGATCAAGCTGTTGGTTTTTAATTCAATTTATACATCTATTCTCTCATTGTATTTTTGAACACGAGTAATCAATGAGAGATTCACCTTCATTTACCTAAATTTTGCTACTGCTTACAAAATTTCTATGCGATCCCATATATCTAACAATAATTTCAAGCTAGATAAATGATTCATTGATTCACATCGCTTTTTTAACGCATCTAGATACTTTTTATCCTCTACAACCGTTGGATTTTTCTTACTATAAGACAAACCAAATTGTTTGAGATATTCTCTGAGATAACGTTCATGAAATTTCGCCTTTGTCCTAAAAATATGTCCAGGTGGAAAGGATAACATTTCTTCAGGATCATTTACCAAAATATCGTAATATGCCTGAAAATCCGATAAAACTGTAGAACTTCCAATTGAACTATATTCGTTAGGAATTTCTGCATTACCCAATGCCCATGTTTCAATACAGCAATGCTGAATTATTATATGGATTTCTGTTGTTGAACTATCTATATTGTAGCCTGACTTTAGATCATCAAGTTTAGATTTCACTTCATTAAAACGATCAATATAGGAATTTTCTTCAGAGTCAATACATATAAAAAAATGATTGACATTGCCGAATGTTTCTATATCAATTAGACAGGCTTCCAGTCGAGAAACTCCTGGATATTGCTTAGGTTTACTCACCATATTTGGATAGCCATCACCTGCGATAATTCGACAAGTATTCATTGTCATATCTTCAGGTCTAACAACAAAAATTAAGCTAGGAAATAAATTTTGTAACCATGCTTTATATACTTTTGGTTCAGTCTTTCCCCCCTCTACTAAAAATAAAAGATTCACTCAGACACTTCCTCACTATCAAGTAAATTAACTAATTGAGTAAACTTATCCAAACTAGAAGCTGTATTAAGTGCTGGAATATCTGAAGCTTTTCTAACTGTGACTTTGTTTCCAGATTTATTAACTATCTGCCAAGTTTTCCAAGGAATGTTATTGATAATATATGGATGATGGCTAGTAAGTATAAACTGTACATCTGGCGATTTATCAAGGATAAAGTCTGTTAGTTCAGCCATACAGTTAATTCCTAAACTATTCTCAAATTCATCAATTAAAATTACTGACTCTTCAGGAGCAGTAATTACTTCAATTAAAAAAATTAAAGTACGAAACATACCGGATGAAATTCGCTCTTGAGGAATCCAGTCTTCTACACCGTTCTCTTGAATTTCAAAGGATAGCCGAGCATCACCATCTGAATTTCTCTCACTACCAACTCTGACATCTTTAACTTCTGGAAAAATATCAATATAATACTCTTTAATTTCATTAAAAAGTTCAGGAGAAAATTTCTGCAAATAAAATGCCTTTAGAACTGGTGGAGTTTTAGTAGAATATTGTGTTTTATCGAAACGCTTTGAAAAATCTTTAGGTAACACCATAGGAGGTCTATCATTAGCGTCAACCATAAATGTATATTTCTGAGCAGTTTCAAAGTTAAATATTAATCGCCCAAATGCTTCACCTACTGGAAAAATCAACTTTTCCTCTAAAAGAATGGCAATAGCACTTTCAGTTCTTTTAAATTTAGGCAAATCTTTGTTATTTAATTTTGAATTAGAAGGACTGAGGAGAAATATTTCTGTTTCTGAATCATCATTATATTGAACTAATTTTTCATAAACAATTTCAGTCTTTTCTAACTCATAAACAATTTCAGTCTTGTCAAACTCACTTATATATCGAACCTTTTCTTTATTTTTGATTGAGGAACTTTTTAACTCCCATCTATAATTTTGTCCTAAATGAGAAAAATTGATACTCCATTCCAAATCATCTAAATTGCGATTTCTACCTTTTGCAACATCACAAATTAAATTAAGTGCCTTTAAAATTCTTGTCTTTCCAACTCCAGAACCACCGACGAGTAAATTTAGACCCTCAAATTTAACTTCCTCAATGTGCCAATTTTCTTTATTATTACTGAATTTAAAACTCTGTATTTTCATACTTCTTACTTTTCTTAACAAGTAATTATATAGAGAATCTAAAAGAACTTCTGACATGAATATCTTCTATTCGCTCTACATCGGGTATTTTAGCACTCAAAGTTATGATAAGAGATTCTGTTTTAGATTACTTTAGATTACTTTTTAATATCATTAATTAAGCGCATATTCTCATCAAGAATCTTTATAAAAAAATAAATACTGCTATTTGCTTGATATTACTCCTTGACGAGTATAAGCATATCGATGCAGTTTGGAAATTATCCGCTTTGATCAAGCTGTTGGCTTTTAATTAAGCATTTCTGGATCAGAGTTGCAATTTATTACAAAAATCTGAGAAAATGAGAAGAATATGAAAACAACTTAGGGACAAGACAACGCCTGTGAAACTTGACTCCGTATCTGTCAGCCAGTTAGAACTAAAAGACACCAACGGTTATGTAATTGAGCCTGTCTTTAAGGAAGGTTCCAAAAAGCAGGAATCAACCTTGGTGGTGTTTGGAACAACTTTCATCACCATATTTTTGGCGGAAATTGGCGATAAAACGCAACTATCTACCTTGTTAATGAGTGCAGAATCTCATCAACCTTGGGTAGTATTCATTGGTTCTGGGGCTGCATTAATTACCACCAGCTTGTTAGGTGTGCTTTTAGGTAGCTGGATAGCCAGTAAACTTAGTCCAAAAACTGTAGAAAAATCAGCAGGGGTAATGTTGCTGCTGATTTCTGTGATGCTTTTTTGGGATGTGTTTATTGGTTAGTAGATATTATTTATACAGAGAATCAATATGAACTGGCATCTTTTAGGGTTGAGCTTTATTACGGTTTTTCTTTCAGAATTAGGTGATAAAAGTCAGTTAGCTGCGATCGCTCTTTCTGGTCGTGGTCAATCTCGGCGGGGTGTATTTCTTGGCACTGCTGGGGCGCTACTATTAACCAGCTTGTTGGGAGCATTAGCAGGGGGAGCAGTTGCAGAATTATTTCCTACACGTATACTCAAAGCGATCGCTGCTGTCGGTTTTGCTATCCTTGCTATTCGCTTGCTATTACCCAACAGTGAAGCAGAATCAGATTAATTCAGTATTTTTAGTAGGGTGGGCAATGCCCACCTTCACCTCAAATATTGCATCTCCACATCACCAGTCCCTTAAACCTCACGCCAGCACCAGTTTAAGAGTATGCCACCTGCAACCAATTTCAAGCTTTCCAGCAAGAAATAACCGCCATGTAGTAAATTCATTGTTGCTGGAACTACAGCCGCATCTGTAAATAAGTTTAAATTACTGCCCACAGCGCACATCTGGGGAGTTAAGAAATAAGTATCCAGCAAAGCAACTGTTAGGAGCAGAGCAGATAAAACTATACTGCCCAAACGCCAATCAGATTTAGTTTTGCCAATAGCCAATACACTAGTCAAAACTACAGCAGCAGATAACAATTCTAGGCGATTAAAATTCCAAAAAACCACATAGCCTGTGGTTGTAAAACTAGCTTCATTCATCATTCCAGCCACATACAGACTAGGCATAATTACCCAATCTAAAACCAGGCTGGCACTGAGCCAAAAGCCCAGAGTCAATATAGTCGCTGTTTGCCAAGTTGACCGCTTAAATTCAAAGTTAGAAATAGCATTCATAAAAATAATTGCTGATGTTTTATTCTTTCTAGTGTCTAACTAATAAGATTCTTTTGACAAGAAAGATCAACTATCCTTTACAAAGGAAAAACTTTATATACAATTTTTCTGTATTTTTTGTAGCTATTTTGAATATTATTAAGTTAAATTACAATACCCGGAAGAATGAATCTATTTAGTTAATTTTTATTAACAAAAACGACCACCTAAAACTTCCGCATATGATGACTAACTGGGTCAAAACCTTGAGAAAACCGCGTGCTGTCATCATAAAAAGCACCCGTTAAATTTGCTCCATACAACTTCGTATAATAAAGCCTCGCACCGCGAAGATTTGCCTCACAGAGATTAACCCCACACAAATTAGCTCTGGTTAAATTTGCTTTTGCTAAATTCGCGCTATTTAAATCTGCTCCCCAGAGTTTAGCTCTAGCTAAATTAGCTTCACTTAAATCTGCTCCCCATAAATTGATTCCTGGTAAATAGGCATCAATCAACTTGACTTTACTTAACTGAGCAGATGGAAAATATCTCTCTCCGGCGGCATAGCGCTGTTTAATCTTCTCAGCATTCATATGTATTTTACCCCCTTGAGCCACAACACAGTGATTTCTATTGCTGATTGCACCAAAAAAACAGCTAAACCATATCTCTACAATAATCCCTAGCTCATCCCAATTGAAAAAATGACTGCAACAAGTCGTAATTCGTAATTCGTAATTCGTAATTGTGCCTACGGTCTCGCTAGAGAATAGACAAATCGATACAGGAAAAATAGGCAAGATTTATTTACACACGAAAAAGCGCCTGAGTCCTTTTTCCTTACTCAAGCGCTCCCCGTATAACTTTATACCAACCCACTATTTTGATGTAACATTGGCGATCCGCAACACTGCTATTAGGGGAAGCATTGCCAGGATAACTTGTAACAAACATGAGGTGAAGTGGTATCACTCCTTGCATTAGAACAGGATATCTCTTTTCAAACCAAATAGCTAGTGTAGAGAGTGACAGTTTATCAACTGACACTAGTTAAAAACGACTCAACCCTCGTGGTAACTAACAAGACAAACCCTAACAGTAAACATTTAGTTGATAGAGTATAAAAAATCTAAGTCTTTTTGTAATTTGCTCAAATATCAGAAAATAAAACTATGGAATCAGGAGATGATAGTAGTAGCATGATTTGCTCAGGCTCTGCAATCAAGATTTTGTCAGGATTAGCAGAGAAACGCCTTGCATATTATCATATAGCCAATGTAAACAGATAGCGATTCCTAGGTCGCGCTGAGTGCAAGGCACTCCCGTCAGGGATACGCTATCGCTACTTCCACAACAGCCCAGAGTATCTTTTTTACCTGCCAGCCATAAAAAGCCATAAAAATTTTTGTTCCAGGATGCTTGTGCCTATTTAGCGAACATAGTAGTTGGGTTAGAGGTGATAGTTGCTACAATTGCCAACTAAAAAAGGGCTACACGTTGCTTCTTGGCACTAATTAAGGGACTATACGCTTAGGTCAAATCTTTGATACTCAAGCCTTCTCTAACTAAAGGTAGTTGCCAAATTCTAACTTTACCAATGAAGAAGCAAACGTTACTTACCCAAGTCACAATTGAAGCACTACAAGCAGGTGATGCAGAAAAAATTGGTATGCTAATTAAACAAGCTCAGTCAGAACAGTATAAACATCTAATTCCTAATAGTCCTAGAAAATTAACTGCTCCCATACTACATTCACTACTGAATCCTTACAATTCAAACGTATATTTTCAGTGGTCATCCTCTAACAGGATTTTGGATTAATTCCACGGATAAATCCGGGAGCTTGTAACATCAAGAAATCATTAGTAGGGTGGGCATTGCCCACCAAACCTATATTTCAAAAATCAAACAAACCAAAATGTTTAAAATAGAGGATTTATGCAAATCACTAAAGTTAGAAAAGCTGTAATTCCGGCTGCTGGGTTTGGCACACGCTTATTTCCAGCTACCAAAGTAGTTAAAAAAGAACTTTTCCCAATTATTGATCAAGATGGCAGAGCTAAACCTGTTATTTTAGCAATTGTAGAAGAAGCAATCAGTGCTGGAATTACAGAAGTAGGGATAGTAGTACAACCAGAGGATCAAGAAATATTTATTGATTTATTTAACAATCCCCCAAAACCAGAACTTTTCGCCAAACTATCCCCGCAAAATCAAGAATATAGCCAATATTTACAAGAATTAGGCAACAAAGTCACAATATTAACTCAATCAGAACAATTAGGCTATGGACACGCTGTATTTTGTGCAAAAGATTGGGTACAAAATGAGCCATTTTTGCTGATGTTGGGCGATCATGTTTATAAAACAAATACCGAAAAATCCTGTACTAGGCAAATTTTGGATATATATGAACAAATCAATCACAGTGTTATTGGCTTAACTACAATGTCAGCCCAAATGATTGATAAAGCCGGGTGTGTTGCCGGAGTTTGGCAAGAATTCAATTCTCTGCTTTCTCTAACGCAAATTTATGAAAAACCAACTGTTGACTATGCACGTCAAAATTTGCGTGTAGAAGGAATAGCAAAAGATGAGTTTTTATGTATATTTGGCTTATATTTACTCACTCCACAGATTTTTGATTGTTTAGCAGCACATATTGAACAAAACTTTCGAGAACGAGGTGAGTTTCAGTTAACATCCTGTTTAGAAGAATTGCGTCAACTGGATAAAATGACAGGATATATGGTGAAAGGTAACTGTTTTGATACGGGAATGCCTGACGCTTATCTTCAGACGATGATTGATTTTAGAAATCAAGATATAGGAATCATAAATGATATCTAACAATTTTTAAGTCTCGTAGGGTGGGCAATGTCTACTTCACGTATATTTCCAAAATCAAATAAATATTATTACTATATATAGCAATTCCCATTCAAGTGAGGTACAAGCAGTAATAATTAAACACAGATAAACGCAGATATAGCTTGCTTCCCGCAGGGTACGCAGATAATTTTGTACTTCATTAAACTAGGCAATGCTATAAATACAACTAAGTTTTTAGCAGATCATAATTATGAAAAGAATCGAAGTTGAAGAAAGAGCTATTTTCGTTGGGTTGGCTGGTAGTCACGGTTATGGTTTAAATCGTCCTGATTCAGACTATGATTATCGTGGCGTTTTTATTGCTCCCAAGCGTTACTATTTGGGATTCGATAGCATAGAACAAAAAGATACTGGGTGGGATGAACCGGGAATATTTCCGTTTATTGATGGTAATCAAGACACGGTTATTTATGAATTAAGAAAAGTCCTACATTTATTAGCTGGTGCAAATCCTAATGTTTTAGAATTGTTGTGGTTGAATAATTATCCTTTTTTAACGAATATTGGACAGCATTTAATTAATCACAGACAGCTATTTTTGAGTAAAAAAGTGAAGCATACCTACTCTGGTTATGCTTTCGCTCAAATCAAAAAAATGGAAACTCATCGCAAATGGTTGTTAAATCCACCAGCTAAAAAACCAATTCCATCTGATTATGGGATAACAGATGAAGCAGCATTAACTAAAGATGAGCTAAATGCTTTTTTGGAATATCTATATATCTTAATTAGAGGTAAGATTGAATTTTTAGAAGAATCAGAGCAGTTATACAAATTGCTGACAGCAGATATTGACTTTAAAGGTGTCTTAAAACAATATACTTTAGCAGACGAGGCTTTAGAATATACTCAAAATCTAACTCATGGACGCAAAGACTTTATTCGGCTGTTGCAAAAAAGCCAAAGCTATCAAATCGCTTTAAGAGAATGGAAGGCTTATTTATCTTGGCAAGAAAATAGAAATCCTGCTAGAGCGGAAATGGAGAAACAGTCAGGTTATGACTTGAAACATGGTATGCACTGTATTAGATTGCTGCGTAGTGGTTTGGAAATATTGCAGCGAGGAGAATTAATTGTCGATAGAAGAGTAGCGGGAGATATTGATGATTTAAAAGCTATTCTTATGGGTGAGTATACTTATGAACAGTTGATGAAAATGGCAGAAGATTTGGTGACTGAGATGGATGTTTTTTATAACCAATCAACTTTACCTCACCGACCTGATTTAGAGCAAATTAATGATTTGTGTATGGAATTAGTAGAAATGCAAGGTTGGAAATAATTATAGAGAAGATGTGGTGGTGGCATCACCTCAAGAGTCAGTTGTCAGTTTTTTTGCCACTGACTACTGACTAAGACCTAATTTAATTACCTAACCCCAGCTTTCATGCCTGAGCCGTTTTTCTGTGTTGAATCTTCTGGTAGTTCCACACCAAAAACGCGACAAAAGACTTTTTCAACTTTATAACCAGTATCAATGGATTCCAAGGGATCTTTCCGCAGACGGTGACGTAGACATAATGTAATTACCCGACGGATATCGTCAACTGTAACTTCTGTCCGTCCTTCAAAGGCGGTTAAGGCTTTAGCCGCGCGGTTGGTAACGATGTCACCTCGCAACCCGTCCACATCTAATTCTGAACAAACTTCCGAAATTTTCACCCGCAAGTCATAGTCAAGGTTAACTTGTGGTAATAATTCCTGAGCATTAACAATTTGTTGTTGTAATGCTTCTTGGGGCGTTTTGTGTTTTTCTAAATACACAGGAGGATTTTGGTCAAATTCGCCCCGTTCTTCCACAATTTGCACCCGTAAAGCTGGTTCTTTGACGGTGTGAATTTCTGCGTGCATTCCGAAACGGTCGAGTAGTTGAGGACGCAGTTCTCCTTCTTCTGGGTTTCCCGAACCAACGAGAACAAACCGCGCTGGGTGACGGATAGAAATACCTTCCCGTTCGACGGTGTTCCAACCACTAGCAGCAGAGTCCAGGAGTACGTCTACCAAGTGGTCATCTAACAAGTTGACTTCATCAACGTAGAGAATACCTCTGTTAGCTTTGGCTAGTAGTCCTGGTTCAAAGGCTTTTACACCTTCAGATAAAGCTTTTTCAATATCGATAGTACCGCAAACCCGGTCTTCTGTTGCGCCCAATGGTAAGTCTACCATGATGACTTTTTTGTGAGCGATGGGAATTTCTATTCCCTGGGCTACTAGTTGACGGACTTCATCACTCATCAAGTCCGTGTCATTGGGGTCACTATTGAAGGGGTCATTGGCAACTACGGGGATTTCTGGCAGCAGGTCTGCCAAAGCACGGATGGTTGTAGATTTGCCGGTGCCGCGATCGCCCATAATCATTACACCACCAATTTTGGGATCAATCACATTTAACAACAGTGCCAGTTTCATTTCTTCCTGGCCGACAATTGCTGTAAATGGAAAGACCGCGCGACGCGCACTTGCTGTAGTTTGAGCAGTTGAAGTCACTAAATTACCTTAACAATACTTTTGTTATTACAATTCTTTATTTTGCCACATCTGGTCCGGGTAGGTCAGTTATTAGTTCAAAGCCGAAGACTTGTCCAACTCTTTCAAGAAACAGTACCGAGTACCGAGTACTGAGTAACGAGTGTGGGGTGTAAAGTTGGGAGTAAAGTACTCAAGAAAATTTTGTTTTTTTCATTCATAGCGGGTGGTGTGCCGCCCGTGGAGATGCTCCTAACAACAATAACTCTGAATCCATTGGTGATAACCCAGAGCCATGTTTGCGGTGTTCTCGCAGCGATGCTGTTGGCATCGCTTTGGTTCAATACTCTCATCCGTTACTTTTGAAGTCGAAGACAAAAGTTGGTGAGGGAATTGACTTTTTTGGTTGATTACTTTGTCCTGGTGTCACATACTCAATTGCGAGATTAAGATATGTTATTTTTACACAAACTCCTTTATCCCCATCGCCAGCTATGACACTCAATTTATATTTACTGCGACATGGCGAAACTACTTTTAGTCAAAGTGGTAACTTCTGCGGTAAAACTGATGCAGAATTGACCTCTGAAGGAATGCAGATGGCAGAGAGTTTTGCCGATGTTTATCAAAACTTGAAGTGGGAAGCGGCTTATGTTAGTCCGATGAAGCGCACCATTGCTACTGCAAAACCATTTTGTGATGCTACTGGTATGGAGATGCAGGTAAGGGAAGGATTAAGAGAAGGTAGTTACGGTGAATGGGAAACTAAGAGTAAATCGTTTGTTCAAGAAAATTACCCAGAAAACTATGTAAAATGGTTGACAGAACCCGCTTGGAATGCACCCATTGGTGGAGAAACTGCGGTAGATATTGCTAACCGTTCTATGCCTGTAATTGCGGAAATTCAAGAAAAACACCCGGAAGGTAATGTTTTAGTAGTTTCCCATAAAGCCACGATTCGGATTATGCTTTGCAGTTTACTGGGAATTGATTTGGGACGCTACCGTTATCGGGTGAATATTTTGGTCGCATCGGTAAGTATGGTTAAATTTGACGTGAATGGTCCTTTGTTAGAAATATTAGGCGATCGCCATCATATACCTGATCATATTCGCTCTCGTCCAGGAACATAATAGACATCTCCAGAAAACCCTGACATATCAAATAACAACAGTCTTTCAGGAAACAGTACTGAGTACTGAGTACCGAGTGTGGGGAGTAAAGTACTCAAGCATAGCGAGCGGCACGCTTGTGCAGTTGCTCCTAAGAAACAAGGCAGGAGGCAGAAGAGAGAAGAGGTTGATCAAGAAAAGTAGAACAGAACTCATCACAGCTAACGCCCAACTCGTACAATAGAAGATAGATTGTTGAGAATTGTATAGTTAGGGATTATAGCTGTCATGGCTCCCGCCGTTTTAATTGAAAATCTACAAAAACGCTACGGTACTGTTGAGGCTGTCAAAGATGTCTCCTTTCAGGTACAACCTGGGGAAATCTTTGGTTTACTCGGTCCCAACGGTGCAGGGAAAACTACTACTCTCCGGGCTTTGTGTACGCTGACAACTCCTGATGCTGGCAAAATCGAAGTTTCGGGAATTTCGGCGTTAGATCACCCCAAATTAGCCAGGCAAAAGCTGGGTTATGTGGCTCAGGAAGTGGCTTTAGATAAGGTGTTGACGGGTAAGGAGTTGCTGCAATTGCAAGCGGCACTTTATCATCTTCCTCGTGCAGTGATCAAACAGCGGATTAACACCGTCTTGGATTTACTGGGTTTACAAGAATACGCAGATAAAAAAACCGGAACCTATTCCGGTGGTTTACGCAAACGCCTGGATTTGGCTGCGGGTTTACTTCATTCTCCAGATGTATTGGTGTTGGATGAACCAACGGTAGGGCTTGATATTGAGAGCCGTTTTGTGGTGTGGGAATTTTTGCGGAAGTTACGCGCTGCGGGAACTACGGTTGTGATTACCAGCCATTATTTAGAAGAAGTTGATGCTTTGGCTGATAGGGTAGCAATCATAGATCGCGGTCTAGTTATTGCTAATGGTACACCTTCGCAGTTAAAAGACCAAGTTGGGGGCGATCGCATTACCCTGCGTATCCGCGAATTTTCACCCAGCGAAGAAGCAGACAAAGCTAAAAACCTGCTAGAAGCTTTACCTTTTGTCCAAGAAATTATCATCAATAACGCCCAAGGTAACTCCTTGAATTTGGTAGTCACTCCCCAAAATGACGCTTTAATTACTATTCAGCAAGCCTTAAATAATGTCGGTTTACCGATTTTTGGTATTGCTCAATCTCGTCCTAGTTTAGATGATGTTTACCTCGCAGCAACAGGAAAAACTTTGATGGATGCGGAATTAGCTGCTGTTGCTAATCGTGATCCTAAAGCGGAGAAAAAGCAAAATATGAGATAGGTTTATTGGGAATTAGGAATTGAGAGATGGAAAGAATATTTTTTCTCATAATTCCTAAATCCTCATAAATTTTTTTAGTGAAATCAACTTCCAAACCTAGCCAATAATTCCTCACGGGAAATATTCGACAAATTGAGTAGTAACTCAGTTCTTTCTGTTAAAGAAAGCTCCATAATTGGAGTAACAATAGCAGATAATTCCTCATCTAAAGCGCCAAAACGACCTGTTAGTAAACTCACTACTATCAAACGCTGTCCGTCTAAACTACCTTCCTGTCTACCTTCTTGTCGCCATTCTTCCCGTTGTTTAAGATACGCTGGTGATAAGTTCATAATTAATTCTCTCTCTTCATCATTTACATTATCTTTCACCTCTATATTTTTGCGCCAAGACGCTAAAATCTCTAGTAGGTGATCCCATTTTTCAGTATCTTCTGATAGTTTAACCAATTCTTCTACAGCTTGTTTTTGGGTTTTTCCTTTTCCCAACACTCTTAACCATAGAGTATCTTGACTAATCGGTAACTGGTTGATAGCTACAATGGCAGTTTTCAAGAATTCTGGCAGAAAATAAACACCTTCACACCAATTAAGTGACTGTTGCAGTTGTGCGCTAAATCCGTTCAGCATTCTTACAGAACACGAAGGAGTTAAAATCCACAAATATGGTAATTTTTCTTCAGATATAGACCGTTTCTCCCGTTTAGCTTGTCGCAATAAATCGCTATGAACGGTATATGATTTTAGCAAACAACTCCTAATCTCTATTTCACTTGGAGCATTACGAAACGGTTCAAATAGACAGCTTGTGACTGCCATTTTTGCTAATAATCCTAATTCTAACTCATCAGACGGATTTGAATTATTGGGAACAAACCAAACATCTATTTCCCGAACTTCGCTTTTAACATCTTTACTGGTTTCTACATTACCTAAAGAAGTTAATAATTCCTGTAAATATTCTTTGGCAAATTGATCATGTGGCTGTCGAGTCATAAAACTTTAACTGTTGATTACTCTATCAGAGAGTTTATAGAAACACAAAAAACACTAATTGATTTCGGTGATTGATTTGTGAACAGTCTATCAATGATTTTTTGTTATAATAAGGTGTTAAGAATTATAAATATTCTTTGCTTATTAAAAATTGCAGAAATATTTATAATTTTCACTGGTTAATTTTATCACCGTGTATTTGAACTTTGGACAAAATTGCTATGAAGACTGATATGAATTGGCAGCAATTAGCTGCACCTACCGTAGTTACAGATACTACTCCCAGTTTCTTTGGTGAATTAGTCCAAGAAACACTGGCTTTAACTCGTCGTTTATTTATCCAATTACAACGCCGTCCTTCTAGTCTCGTAGCGGGAATTATTCAACCGGTGATGTGGTTGGTGTTGTTTGGTGCTTTGTTCCAAAATGCCCCTAAAGGTTTATTTGGAAGTACGACAAATTACGGGGAATTTCTGGCAGCAGGTGTAATAGTCTTTACTGCTTTTGCTGGGGCTTTAAATGCCGGTTTACCTGTGATGTTTGACAGGGAATTTGGTTTTTTAAATCGGTTGCTGGTTGCACCTTTAGCTTCTCGGTTCTCGATTGTCTTTGCTTCTGCTATCTTTATTATTAGCCAAAGTTTACTGCAAGCGGCTGTAATTGTAGCAGCAGCAGCGTTTTTAGGGGCAGGTTTACCTGATGTAGCGGGTTTGAGTGCGATCGCTCTCATTGTCTTGCTTCTAGCTTTGGGTGTCACCGCTATTTCCCTCGGTTTGGCTTTTGCTTTACCCGGTCACATTGAACTGATTGCAGTAATTTTTATTACTAACCTGCCTTTACTATTTGCCAGCACAGCTTTAGCACCTTTATCCTTTATGCCCGGTTGGTTGCAGGTTATCGCTACCCTCAACCCTCTCAGCTATGCTATTGAACCCATTCGCTATTTGTATCTTCATAGCACTTGGGGATTAAATGATGTCGTCATGCACGCCTTTTGGGGTGACGTTACCTTTGGGGGAGCATTGTTAGTGTTAGTGGGATTTGCTGTGGTGGCTTTACTCAGCATTCAACCCCAATTACGCCGGACTCTTGCTTAAGATAGAAGCATAATTAAGTCAGTAAAATGTGAGGGGAAATTTCATGAAAAGACCATTTTTACCAGTTCACAAAATCTTGGTTGCGACTTTCGCAGGAATTAGTTTTGCGTCTGTGCTAGTAGCACAACCTAGTTTAGCTGATCCTAATCAACCTTTTGGTAGTTTGGAAAGCGATCGCAACACCAATTCACTTTCCGGTAATGGCTCAGGGTTCGATATGCTGGATGTGATTCATAGAGCAAATTTTGGGATTAACAACTTTAATCCTGAGCAACAGAATCAGCAATTGGATGACGCAGCAGCAGCATTTAAAGCTAGACAAGACAAACTCCTGCAAACTCCCCAGCAGCCAGCCTCAAATTCACCAACTACATCTGGTGGAAATACACCATCTTTGATTATCCTACCCTCTAAATGAAAACTCAAAACCTCAACCCCTAACCCGGATTTGGATAGGAGTTGAGGTTAAAAAATTGTGAATTTTGGATTTTGGATTTTAGATTTGTTTTCCCATTGAAAATTTAAACTCTAAAATCCAGTCAGGGTGACAAATTACAAACCAAGTACTTTTAAAACATCACTAGCATGAGTAGTGGTATTAACAGCACTGTCAACATGGATAATTTTCCCATTGGGGTCAATTACGAAAGTGACACGCTTGGCATAACCACCACCATCTACATCAAAAGCTTTGATCAGGGCTTTGTCGGTATCAACCAATAAAGGGAAATTCAAATTGTATTTAGCGGTGAATGCTTGATGGGCAGCTTGATCATCAGCACTTACTCCCAACACCACAACATTTTTACCTTGATATTCAGATTGGGCATCCCGGAAACTACAGGCTTGCTTGGTGCAGCCCGGTGTATCATCTTTGGGGTAGAAATATACAACCACCGTCTTACCAGCAAAATCAGATAATGAGACTGTGTTGCCGTTTGTGTCTTTAGCGGTAAATGCAGGCGCATCTGTACCAACTGCTAGTGGCATAATTAACCTTTCCTGTTTCAGATTGTTGATGCACCTGAAATTTTACAATGATTTACAATATTTAAATAAATTTGAGAAAAAATAGCATAACTTACAAATCATACCCTTTTGCTCATTCTCACCTCTGAACTCCTTAACTCCTAAATCCATGACCGCTGTTGATTCCCCAAACACCAAACCCTTTGTCTATTCTCGGACTACTCTGGAAAGAGCCGAGCGATCGCTCATTTGTTCCCCGTTCAAACTCAATTTATTTATGACGATGCGTAACCAAAGCGTTTCCGTTAGTGCGATCGCTATGGAAAATGGTTATAAGCAAGGCTACACCAAACGTCCTTTATCAGAATTGTCCTGTGATAACGCCTTTGATTGGCTAATCGAAGTGGGAGTATTGCGGCGAGAAGTTGATGGACAGGGAATTACAGACGGTTTTCGCCTAACTCCCCTAGGTCATCAGTTGGTAGAAAAATTCCCAGAAAAAGATTGGCGTAGTCCCTCAATCAGCGATCGCTTATACAATTCCATCACTCGTTGGTTTCGACTACCCTTTTAGATGCAAAATTGACAAGTTAAAATAAGCAAGCCAAAGTAAAAACTAGGGCGGGAAATCTACCTAAATGGATATTGCCTGTATAGCCGTGTAGTGCTAAAAGCTTGCGCGTTATAGAAGCATCTTTATAATTTCCTGGTGCAGTATGCTGTATTTCTGCCGAATTGCACTTTTTCTTTAAGCCAGGAATTGCTCAACTAAATCTAAAAAACATTACATTAATAGTCACACTATGAAATCAATTATGGTAGTGGGAACAACATCCCACGCGGGTAAATCATTGATTACTACAGCCATTTGTCGCATTCTCTCCCGGCGTGGCTGGCGAGTAGCTCCCTTTAAAGGTCAGAATATGGCTTTAAATGCTTATGTTACTGCCAGTGGCGGAGAAATAGGCTACGCTCAGGCAGTGCAAGCTTGGGCGGCGGGAGTCGTTCCCTTGGTGGAAATGAACCCAATTTTACTTAAACCTCAAGGAAATATGACCTCTCAAGTCATCCTTAAAGGTAGAGCCGTAGGTACTGTTAGTGCTACAGATTATTACGAGCAATATTTTGAACTAGGTTGGCGCACTATTGAAGAATGCTTACAAAGTTTAAAAACCGAATTTGATTTGTTAGTTTGTGAAGGTGCAGGTAGTCCAGCAGAAATTAATCTCAAGCACCGCGACTTAACCAATATGCGGGTGGCAAAATATTTAAATGCACCAACTTTGTTAGTAGTAGATATTGACCGAGGTGGCGCTTTTGCTCACGTAGTTGGAACCCTAGAGTTACTAGAACCGGACGAACGCGCTTTAATTAAAGGGGTAGTAATTAATAAATTCCGGGGACAGCGTTCCATTCTCCAACCAGGAATTAAATGGTTAGAAGAACGGACTGGTATTCCGGTTGTCGGTGTCATCCCTTACTTAGAACAAGTATTTCCAGCAGAAGACTCCCTAGACTTACTCGAACGCAAACCCCATAAAGTCCAAGCTGAATTAAATATTACTGTCATCCGCTTACCAAAAATTGCCAATTTTACCGACTTTGATGCACTGGAATCAGAACCCACAGTTTCAGTAAAATATGTGAGTCCAAAGCAAGATTTGGGACATCCTGATGCTGTAATTATTCCTGGAACCAAGACCACAATTGCTGATTTAATCGTGCTGCAAAAAAGCGGCATGGCGGAAGCAATTCAAAATTATGCAGCTTCTGGGGGAACAGTTTTGGGCATCTGTGGTGGCTTCCAAATGCTAGGTCAAATCATAGCTGATCCAGAGGGTTCTGAGGGGCAAGCAGGTAGATTTCAGGGGTTAAATCTATTACCGATCAGAACTGTAATTACTGGACAAAAAATCGCCCGTCAGCGCCAAGTTAGTTCCAATTATCCGCAAATGGGCTTACCAGTGAATGGATTTGAAATCCACCAAGGGCGATCGCGCTTAGAAACCCAAGATGATAAACAATCCTGTCAACCGCTATTTGATGATGCTAATTTAGGCTTAGTAGATAGTTGCCAATCTGTTTGGGGTACTTATTTACACGGGCTTTTTGATAATGGCCCTTGGAGACGTGCTTGGATTAACCGTCTCCGTCAACAACGAGGTTTAAAATCTTTGCCCACTGGTGTTGCTAATTACCGAGAACAGCGAGAACAGATGTTGGACTCTTTAGCTACCCAAATAGAAACCCATTTAAACTTAAATCCGTTTTTGTCTTAAATAATGGGTAATTTGTAATTTGTAATTATTACCCAATGACCAATGACCAATGACCAATGACCAATGACCAATGACCAATGACCAATGACCAATGACCAATGACCAATGACCAATGACCAATGACTATTAACATCCGCTTTCTACCAGATGATGTCACTGTTAATGCTGAAGTAGGAGAATCCCTGTTAGATGTCGCAGATCGGGCAGGGGTATCAATTCCTACTGGTTGTCTGATGGGGTCTTGTCATGCTTGCACCGTGGAACTAGATGATGGGGAAGTCATTCGTGCTTGCATTACTCCAGTTCCACCAGGAAAGGAGGAATTGACCATTAATTTGTTTAGCGATCCAACGTGGTAATTAATTAGTTATCAGGAATACGCAATTGGGGTACAGCAATGCCGTGTCCCTACGAATGCTTTGATAATAAATATGTCAATCTTGCCAAAAGCTTGATATAGTCCATATTTTGTCAAAATTTTCATTTTGGGCAGCAGCTAGGCAAGGAGGCATAATAAAATTTTTAATCTCGTTAATTAATTCACTAAATGAATTCGGTGTCTGTTCTATTTTTAATTTCTTTTTAAAAGCTTGCCACTGTTTTTGCTTATTTGAATCATTAAAAAATTCTTCAGTTAAAGCTAAAGGTTCTTTTACTGGTATTTCTGTTTTCCGTCTATCAAAAGTGTTATTTAACGCTTGACGAAGTAAATTTCCTTGAAATTCAAAATTTTTGCAAAGAAACCAAATATCATAGAAATCTTTCATCCGACTGTTGCTTATACCCAGAGAAACCATTGCTTGAAACTTTTCAGCTATTACTGTTTCACGCGGATATATTCGTAAACGTGGTTTAGGTATATCTAAAATAGGTTCTATGTCTACTTCTTCAGCATCAGGTGTAACAGCATCACCAAACCCAATATCTACTTGAATAGTAATTTCAATTTTAACTAATTTTCCTTTTAATTTAATTCTTACTCCTTCATATTCCTGATCTTCTTTGATTAATTCTCCTGTAACAGATTCAGACAAAAAAATAATTCCATCTTCTTCACAGTGAATTGTACAAATTTCTTGATAAATATTTACTAAATATTCAATCTCGTTATTTCCAAAACAGAGTAAATCTAAATCTTTTGTTGCTCTATGTGGTTCTCCATGCCAAACTTTGAAGAGAGTAGCACCTTTTAAAATATACTGTTTTTGATATGGAGATTGACTAAGCCTATATAGCAGCCGTTCTCCAACATAGCGCGTCAATAAATAATTATAATCTTCCCCTATTTTTTTAGATAAGGTCAATAATTTAGCTTGGATAGATGCGGCAATATTAATAGGTTTTTTCGATGTCATGTGAGTGATTCTAGATAAGGGCGCATCACATTATTTACTCGGCAAATTTTGGCATAACGCCATATTTCATCGATTGAGCATCTTTTTTCTCGCCAACATTCGCGCAATGCTTCCAGTGCCACATCAAGACCAATTTTATTACGAAATTTAAAACAATCTGCAATTGTTTTCGGCAAAGAATATATACTCACCGGCACGCCTTCTATGATATGTTCTTCAATTCCTTCTTCTAGAGATTTACCAGACATATAAACGATTCTGAATGGTAGAAGATTATCTTTAGGAGGACGGGATTTTTGAGGAATTGCCAGCCAAACTTCAAAAGGTGTTTGAGTGGTTATCTGATAAAAACTGAGTGCAGATAGAAGACAAATTACTCCGTTAGGAACTCTTTTAGCAGCTTCAACTAGGGTGTGATTTGCTGTAATTTCTGCTCCTGCAAAGGTGTAAACACCGCGAGCAGAACGTACAAGTATTCCTTGGTTTTCCAGGCGTTTCAAATACTCTCTATGAATACCTTTCGCTGCAATTTCTTTTGCTCTAATTACACCTGTTTGAGAAGAGTAACTCAGTATTTTTTCTGTTTTCGACATAATTGCATTAGTTTACTTACCTGTCGTGCAACTTTTTTGGATTTGTGGCGAAGTGTGGATAGTTGTTGATATTTACCAACATTTTATCACAAAAATTTGTTCAGATAATATGATCGCCTATCAAGCATTGCAGTAATAAAGGCTTGCGGTGTAAAAAAAAGTGTTTTGCAAGGGTAGTACTGGACAATTTACGTGATTACAGGTTATTTTGTTTTAAATAGCGTTTTTGCGTATTTTTACGGTGTCATAGTAGCTTGATAATTTATATATTTATTTAGCAGCGCGTGCCTGAATTACAAAATCAGGCGATCGCACTTGCTAATGGTTGCAGGTAAAAGCGAAAATCTCATCAATATTCTGGGTTATATTGAAAAACATTGATCGAAATGCTAAAATAGTACATATATATTAAAAATGGAAATAACGTTTAAAAACAAAAAAGTGCAAAAGTTATGTGAGCGAGATACAGAAGCGAAAAAAAAACATGGTGCAGATAATGCTAAAAAACTGAAAGCACGAATGAGAGAGCTAATTACTGTCGAAAATGTAACAAGTTTAACAGCAGGAAAACCACACCGTTTAATAGATGATAGATTAGGTCAATATGCTGTATATTTAGCAGAGGGAAAACGTCTTGTATTTGAGCCTGATAATGATCCAGTTCCTCTCAAAGAGGATGGGAGTATTGACTGGGAGCAAGTAACTAAAATCTGTATTCTTGAGATTGTTAATTATCATCCTAAGTAGTAACTAAAATTCATATTTTTGAGATTGTTGATTATTATGACTGAATTAACTCGTCCCTTTACTCCAGATTGGATATCTCCTCCTGGTGATACAATAGCCGATTTATTAGAAGAGCGTCAATGGACGCAAGAACAATTAGCTGAAGACTTAAAATGCACTAATGAATATATTAGTCAGCTTATCACAGGACAGGAGTCTATTGACGATAAAATAGCCTTCAAGCTTGAACAAGTTTTAGGAGGTACAGCAAAGTTCTGGCTGAATCGAGAATCTGATTATCGTTCAGAACTTGTGCGTCTTCAACAAGAAGAAAAAAAGTTGCAAAAATGGACAGATTGGCTGGAAAAATTGCCAGTCAGAGAACTGATGAATCGAGGAGCAATTACTAAATATCGTATAGACGCAACAAATAAGCCTAGTTTAGTTCGAGAATTACTATATTTCTTCGATGTTTCTTCCCCAGAAGAATGGTTAAATAATTCCGAAACAATGGAAGTTGCTTTCCGCAGAACACGCCAAGAAAAAAGTGATCTTGGTGCAATTTCTGCATGGATAAGATTAGGTGAAATAGAAGCTGAAGAAATTGATTGTCCAGAATATAGTGAAGAAAAATTTAAGAATGCAGTGCAGGAAATACGCAAATTAACAATACTGTCACCACAGGATTTTACACATCAAATTCAACAGTTATGTCAGGAAGCAGGAGTCGTACTTATTCTAGTACCATCAATTCCCAGAGCGCATATTAGTGGAATGGTGCGTTGGTTAAATCCCAATAAAGCTCTTATTCAAATTTCGGACTACGGTAAAAGAAATGACCGATTTTGGTTTACATTTTTCCATGAAGCAGCACATATATTACTTCACAATAAGCAAGATATTTTTTTGGATGAATTTGATGGAGAACAAATTGTAGAATCAGAACAAGAAAGGCAAGCAAATGAATGGGCGCGGGAATTTTTAATCCCCAATCAGTATAGCAATGAACTAGATCAGTTAAAATCAAAAGAAAGTGTGATTAATTTTTCCAAACGGCTTGGTATTCATCCAGGTATTGTTGTGGGAAGGCTTCAGAATGATGGCTTAATTGAACGAAACCAGATGAACGACTTAAAAACAAGTTTTAGCATTGATGATTTAAAGAAATTAGGACTTACGCAAGATGTGACTGAAAACCTTATTCCTGTGTAGCGGTAATTCATGAATTACCGCTACTTTAATTCTGTTTTGCGTAAGTCCTAGAAATAAAAATGCAGCATAGGGGTAGAATAACCCAACATTGATGATTTGTTGGGTTTTATTACAGTAAGCTTAATTTGCTTTCACATTCAAAGCGTATTCCTTAAATCGCTCCAAATCCGCTTGAATTGTGGACTCCACCACCTTTCCCAAAAACAAATTATCCATGAGTTTACCAATCAAGCCAGGAATAGCATAGGAAACCGTCATTTTGACAACGCTGCTAGTATGACGATCATAAAAGCGAATTGCACCCTGATTCGGTAAACCATCAACAGATTCCCATTGAATAATTTGCTTAGGAACCATTTTGAGAATGCGAGATTTCCAGGTAAAATCCCAACCTCCTGTACTCAATTTCCACAGAGATATTTCAGGATCATCGGGCAAAATTTTCACCGAATCAATCCATTTCATCCACTTAGGCATTTGTTCCAAATCAGACCAGAGGCTCCATACTAATTCTATAGGAACCTCAACTTCCACCTGCACACTATGCTCTAACCATTCAGCCATTAGATTTTAGATTTTAGATTGATTGGTAATTGGGGATTGGTAATGGGTAATTGGTAATTAAATCACTTTTCCCTATTCCCTCTTAACTGTCACCTGTCACCTGTCACCTTGACCACCTGAATTTATCCGTTTCCCCCCTCTACCTCCTCTTAACTGTCACCTATCACCTGTTACCTGTCACCTAATTCTTCACATTTTCCAGAATCACCTTAGCCGCACGTCGTCCAGAAATAGTTGCACCTTCCATACTGTCAATGTAATCTTGCTGGGTATAACTACCTGCCAAGAAGAAATTAGGTATAGGTGTTTTTTGGTCAGGACGGTACGCATCCATTCCCGGTGCTTCCCTGTATAAAGACTGAGCCAGTTTTACCACACTGTACCAAGTCATGTTTAAATCTCTGGAAGAGGGGAACAGTTCATGGACTTGTTTAAGGACGTGTTGTGCGATCGCTTCATTACTCTGTTTAATAAAAGGATCTCCCGGTGTCAATACCAGTTGCAACAACGAACCTTCCCCAGGACGATAATAATCTGCGGGACTAGTCAAAGCCAAATCAGCAAAACACGAAAAATCAGCATCTGCGGTATATAACAAATTATCTATACCAGATGCCTGTAAGGGCGGGGTTACCCCGCCCCTACCCCGTTTTTCCTCATCTTCCAGTTCCGTCACCCAACCATCAAAGCGTAGCTGCACTGTAGCGACGGGAACAGCATCAAGTTTATAAATATTGTCAAATTCTGACCATTTTCGCCATGCTTGGGGTAAAATCCGCTGAATTCCGGGGACATCACAAGCACAAAGATAAGCATCAGCAGTGATCACTTCTTCTGTATCACCTTGGGCAACTAATATACCTGTAACCTTAGTGTTTTCCTCAGATTCAGAAAACTGAATTTCCCGCACTTGGCGACGGGTATAGATTTTCGCGCCTCTAGCTTCTAAATATTCAACAATCGGTTTGTGTAAATATTCGTGAGGTGAACCTTCCAGCATCCGCAGAATTGAAGCTTCAGTTCTGACAGCAAAAAACTGGAAAATTGTCAACATACAACGGGCAGAAATATTATCACAATCGATAAAACCCAGGGCGTAAGCGATGGGATTCCACAGACGTTTAATGCTGCCTTTACTGCCTCCATGACTATAAAACCAGTCGGAAAAGCTGATTTTATCTAATTTGCGGATAGTTTTCATCGCTCCGTCAAAGTCTACCAAACCTTGAACAATGGGACTAGTTCCCAGAGCGATCGCATTTTGAAATTTATCCTGTAGTGAAAGTTGGGAAGTGGTGAAAAATGCCTTTAACCCATTAAAAGGCGCACCAGTGATAAAACGGAAATCTAAAGCCCCAGTCTGTCCACCTTTATTAATAAAAGTATGACTATGTTCTTTAAGGCGTAAATTTTCCCCTGCTCCTACCTTCTGCATCAATTCAAACAGATTGTAGTAGCAGCCAAAAAACACGTGCAACCCCATTTCAATATGGTTGCCATCACCATCTACCCAACTGCCAACTTTGCCGCCCACAAATGGACGAGATTCAAAAATTTCGACTTCACAACCTGCATCAGCTAAATCTACTGCGGTTGCCAGCCCAGCTAGTCCCGCACCTACAATTGCAACGCGCATTCCCTCGTTCCTTTATGGCTTACGCCGCATGGCGTTATCAGTTTCTTTACAAATTGTAACTGCGTTGGTGTCAGAATAGGTAATGGGTAATGGGTAATGGGTAATGGGTACTAGATTTTGTTTTTTCCAATTACCAATTACCATATGCCTAACGGCAGGCTACCGCCAACACCAATTACCAATCACCCTTTCTCCTTAGCCTCTTCAGAGAGGGGTAAACCTCTAATCAGTTCTCTAATTACATCAGTAGCGGGTCTACCAGTCTGTTGACAATATTTTTCTAATTTTTCCGCTTCCTGTGTTGCAAGGTTAACAGTTATACGTTTAACGGCCCATTTTTTATTTGTCATGCAATTTGCTGTATATTAATACTGTGAAACTAATCTGGTTGCAAAAGTAAAAAATGATAGTATCAGACTTTGCCTCAGAGAAATAGCAACATCATTAATATCATTCGATTTTTCGTTAAATAATATTCACTTTTTAAAGTATGAATAATCCTGCTAAGTCGGTGGGCATAAACATTTTTTGTCCTGGGGACAAGGTTTTGGTTAAGCTGCTCTGTAAGCTAATGTGCCTTTAAGTTACATAATTCCCAGTCTTAGAAAAACGCTCTTACACGGAGACACAAAGACCCAGTAATGATCAGCCCCTTAGGGTCTCCCTAGACGCTACGCGATCGCGCCCCCTTTGGCGATGTAGTCTCATGTAAGGAAGGGCAGTCGTGGTGGAAGCAGCAGAGAAAAAGGTTTTAAACCAGTTAAAATTTCTTTACATAGTTATCTTTATTTATGCCTTTTTACTTAATTATTGTCTCTTTTTACAAAAAAGAAAGCAGTGAACGCAGTTTAATTTTATTGTAAAAGCCATAGATAAACACTGGGATGCTAAAAATTAGGATAAAAATGTTTATCTGTGGTAATTACATAAATCATTATTCAAATTCCAGTTGGGGCATAAGTTGAAGAGTACCGATTCCTAAATCTTGGGGAGAGAGCGATCGCGCTTCAAACAAAGCCATCATATCTTTTAACTGGGGATTACCGCGAGAAGCTCCCGTCAGTCCTTTAGCAATAATTAAGGCGCAATAGCCTTGAGTATTTTTACAGCGCTGATTCCATTTTTTCCTAGCTTCGACATGGATGGGATCGTTATCTAAAAATTCCCCAAACAGGAACAACTCATCATTCTCTGTTTGTAACAAACCCAAATCATAGCGATAGTGTTCAGGACGCGCCTGAAGAAGCAGAAGCGAGCCGTAGGAATCCTCAGCCAAAGGATCAGCCCCTGGATTAAAGCAAATAGCTTTCAGTCCCCCAGCCGCTTCAATCTTTTCAATCACAGTTTTCGCCTTAGGACGGGAAGTTTGAACTAAAATCACGGGTAATCCATCACCCAATTGATTGATTTTCTCGACTGGATGATAATTTACTTCCTTGCGTAAAGAATCTAACATCTCCCAAGTAATCACCCCTAAACTGAGGAAAGAGTCTTCTGGGATCAAGTCATCCCTTAAGGAACGGAACACTGTGGAATCTTCATCTTCATCGGGGATCTCAAAACCTGCCATTTCCTCTAATTCGGCTGCCAATTCAGGCATAGTAGAGACAGTTACAGACACTGATTTAGCGTCTTCATCTGGATTGGGTAAAGAAATGCGATAACGTCGGCTGAGAGTGGGAAAATCATCTTCGTACAATTGACGACGGTAATCGCGCATAAAACGAATTAAACTTTCGAGAGCGACAAAGACAATCAGTGCTTCTTCGTCATACAAAACCGATCGTAATCCTTCCAAGGGGTGAATATTCCCAAAAGTAGGTTCAATTTCCGAGATTGGTAAATCGCCTAAATCCTCATCTTCATCTTCATCTTGTTCAAAGGTGAGAAAAAAGCAATCCTGCTTGAGGAAAGCTTCTTCTAAACCCTGACTTGATTCTTCATCTCTTAAAACATCAGCACGAAATCGCTTGAGAGAATCTTCAGAACGATAGAACAAAATTCCATACTCCATTCCCAGCATTCCCATGACTGAGGTATAGAGTGTTCCTATATCCCACTTATTGATTTCTATTGCTAAAATTTGCTGTTCTTCCAGAAATTCCCAAGGAGCCGCTTCCCAAATTGCAAAAGCCTTATCTTGGAGAATTTGTGCATATTGTGGGGGTAAATCGGGAATTTGACTATCGAGAATGTCCGCAAAAGAGCGAAACAGTTCATCAATTAAAGGTAATTCTGGTGAATAGTCAATGGCAATATCCAAATCTTGCAATACCCCGCGCAGGTAAAATTGAATTTCTCGGTCTCGCACCACAATTCTTTGGGGTCTGGCGGGTTTAGCTGGACTTTGTGGATGCTCCATAGCTCGCATTAAGGTACGAACAATTGCTTCTGGTCCGGGTTCTGGCGATACCACGTCCATACCTCTAACAATTCCTTGGGAGCCATCCACCCAGAGAATACATTCCCCGCTAGACTCAGAGTCTCTGGGTTGAGTTTGTGATGATGACAATGGACGACGATCGCCCTCCCATATAGAAGGAATTTGGGTTAATTTCTTCAACCGACGACTGGTAGAGCGATTAAAACTTGTCATAGAGTAAGTTAATCAAAAAAAATCTATTTAGAAGTAAAGTTTGGGGAATAGCTAGGATGCGGATCATATTTTCCCTGCTGTACCTGAAGAATGGTTGCTGCTCGGCTTTGGCTCCAAGGCTGAAAACAGAAAAATACCCCATCTCTAAATACACCGAATCTCTCAATTCTAGAATAAAAATCCTTTTTCTCTGTTGACAAGGTGTTTACTTTTTTAGCGTTTAGAGACATGAATGCAGCTAGAATGGAATAAAACTAGAAAAAGCAACCCCAAGGCTATTACAAGCCTGTGCCGGGTAATGATGAGATTAAATCAGGAGTTGAAACAGCACATGACACAAGCGACTCAAGCTAAACAACGCGGCATTCTGTTGAGCGAATCAGCATTACACCAGGTAAAATCTCTTCAAGGCAAGCAAGGTCAAGATTTATGTTTACGGGTGGGAGTCCGTCAAGGTGGTTGCTCCGGGATGTCTTACATGATGGATTTTGAGGACAGTAGTAAGATCACCCCTCAGGATGAAGTTTTTGATTATGATGGCTTCAAAATTGTCTGCGACCCCAAAAGCCTACTATACTTGTACGGTTTGATGCTTGATTATAGTGATGCCATGATCGGTGGTGGGTTTCAATTCACTAACCCTAATGCCTCCCAAACCTGCGGTTGCGGCAAGTCATTTGGTGTGTAATATAGTCAATTGTTAGTGGTCAGTCGTCAGTTGTGAAGAACTAATGACCTGTTTGACCAATAACCTGTTTGACCAATAACCTGTTTGACCAATGACTACAACAATTGAAGAACTGTTTGACACAGGTTTAGAACGTTATAAAGCAGGAGAATCGGTAGAATCGCTCATTCCGGTATTTAAAGAAGTGTGCGATCGCTCTCCTAAAACTAGTTCGGCTTGGATTTGTCTGGCTTGGTTATATCTACTCGATAACAAAGCCAACTTAGCTTACAAAGCTGCAAATAAAGCAGTCAAGTTGAATCCACAAGACCCACAGGCCAGGATTAATCTGGCCTTAGCCATGCTGGAAACAGGTCAAAAAGGTCTGCGCGAACACATCGATTTTGCACAACAGTTGATATTTGTCAACCAAGAATGGGAAGATGAAATTAAAAGTAGCATTGCCGATGGTTTAAGCAGAAAACCAGATTGGAAGAGTTTAGAAAAAGTCCAAAAATGGCTATTTGAAAAATAAGTTGTAATTTTTAATTCGTAATTCATTAGGAATTACGAATTATTATCACTAATTCTAGAAGCTTATACAAGATGAAAGATAAATTATTAAACTGGCTAAACTTATTATTAGTTGCTGATGTTTTCCTGGTGATTTTAGGTTTTGTTTGGTTTGCTGTCGCGGTTGCTGGTAATGCTTCAGGAATCAACTTAGGTTTAGATTTATGGCATAAACTGTGGATACCTGTATTTAACCCAGCTATTGGCATCCTTATGGGTGGGGCGCTACTGAGTGGCATTACCAGTTGGGTGTCTAAGAAATTGATGAAAAATTAGTTATGGCAGGTGACAGGTGACAGGTGACAGGTAATAGGGAATAGGCAATAGGAAATAATGATTTAATTACCAATTACCAATTACCAATTACCAATCTAAAATTGAATTACAAATTATTCAAGAATTTGCGTCAGTGCTGCTGGCAAACTGGGATATTTGTACTCAAAACCTGATGTTAAAGTGCGTTTGGGGAGAACTTGCTGACCTTCTAACACTACTACTGCCCCATCTCCTAACATAGCTTCTAGAGCAAAAGACGGCACAGGCAACCAAGAAGGACGATTCATTACCTGTCCCATAGTTGAACTTAACTCTGTCATTCGCACAGGTTTGGGAGCAGTAGCATTATATATGCCCTCCATTTCTGGCTTAGTTAAAGCTTGCAGAATTAAGTTAACTATATCGTCTATATGAATCCATGAAAACCACTGCCGACCACTACCAATGGGTCCACCGGCAAAGAGTTTAAAAGGAGTAATCATTTTCCCCAAAGCACCACCATTGCCCAAAACAATCCCAAAGCGCAAAATTACCAATCGCACACCAGCATCTTTCACTTTTTGTGCTTCGGCTTCCCATTCTTGGCAGACTTGAGCCAGAAAATCTCTACCAGAAGGGCTATTTTCATCAAAGGTAGCAGTTTCGCTAGTTCCATAGTAGCCAATAGCCGAAGCGTTGACTAACACAGTTGGCTGAGGATTAACCTTAGCTATAGCTTCCACAATTTTTTGTGTACCGAGTTTGCGGCTATTGAGAATTTTCTGCTTACGTTCTGGTGTCCAACGTTCCTCAGCAATAGGTTCTCCGGCCAAATTCACTACACCATCACAACCAGCAATAGCATCTTGCCAAGCACCAGATACACCCGGTGTATAGGCTAATATTTCTAGATTTGGGAAAGCCTGAGAGGGAAAAACCTTATGGGCCAAGCCAGTATTCCGGCTGAAAACTAGTATTCTATGACCTTCATCTTGTAGCCGTTTTACTAAACGACTACCGACAAATCCTGTGGCTCCAGTAATTGCTACTTTCATTTTTAACTTAGGCTAAATCACTATTGTACAGTCTTGCTTTTTACCTCGATTTAACGGTTTTTCAGCTTGTACAAACGAAGTGTGATTTTTTGCCTGAGAAAAAAGCTGATAGGACACTGATTATATACTAAAGATGGTTTGGAACTCTACTTTTAAACGCAGAGGCTCGCTGAGGTAAACGCAAAGGTACGCGGAGTCTTTGTTCAAGTTTTCGCTCTCCAATTAACTCGCGTCTTCCCAGTCGCTGAGTAATTCACGTTCCTGCTTTTTGGCTTTGCTTTTGCGAACTGGCACTTTAGGAGTACCAATATCAACAGATCCAAAAGACTGTTTTGTCTTTTTGGCAGATTTGTTTTCTTGTGTGTTAGTCATGGCTAGATGAATTTGATAAAAACTTCAGTCTTAATTTATAACATCAAGTTTTTGACAGGAATTTCCGGAAGATAAATTTGGTTTTTTGAAAAACTCAATTAATTGCCAGAATCTGGGGATTTTGTGGGATGGACTACAGAAAAACCTGAGCGGATTGGTTGGTTATTAGCTAATTCAACTTGAAAACTTATCCTATCACTCATCTGGTTACTTCTGGCTTCCAGAGTCCAACTACCAGGGCGTAAATGCCAAAATAAAGCATTAGCTGATTGTGTAGATAACTTCTTACCATTCAGCCACCACTCTATCGGTTGATTAAATGCGCCGGCTAGTTTAAATTCTAATTTTTGCTGTCCTTCTGCACCGGGATTTACTAGAAATAAATCACCATCACGAGGAGATAAAATTCTGATTTGATTAGCAGCAAAAGAGTTAAATTGTGGTTGTTTTGCTAACCATTCATCATACTCTGGAGGTAAATGGAAGTTTTGCTGATCTTCATAAGCAATTTTATCTTCAGGAGAGAAATATTCCTGTACCACTGAGTGACAATTAGGTGTAGGTTTTAACCCTGAAATAGCACAGATGGGTAATTGCACCATTGCTTCTGGATGTGGAAAATCTGCGGGTGATTGATGTTCGTGCAGGTGTAACATAATCCGGTTCCACAAAGGTGCAGCCCCAGTCACACCAGACACCTGACGCATTGGTTCACCGCTGAAATTGCCTACCCAAGTAGCGACAGTGTAATCTGTAGAAAAGCCCACAGTCCAAGTATCACGATAATTTGATGAAGTGCCAGTTTTCACAGCCGTAGGGAAGGGCAAATTTAACACCGAGTCTACACCAAAAGCAGTAGCACGGGCATAGCGATCGCTTAAAATATCGATAATTAATTGCCACGTTGGCTTTTTGCTTGGGGAAAGGGAAGTTGGGGTCTGAGGTTCCGTTAATATAGTTACTAATGGTGTACTTTCTCCCAAACGCGCCATAGTTAAATAAGCCCTGGCGAGTTCCCATAAACTCACTTCTCCACTACCCAAAGTCAACCCCAAACCGTAATATTCAACACTTTGATTTAGATGTGCAAACCCCAACTCATGCAACCGATTTAAAAAGGTTTGGACACCAACTTTTTCTAACACCTTTACCGCAGGTACATTTAAAGAATTTGCCAAAGCAACTCTTACCCGCACGGGGCCAAGAAAGCTGTTAGTATAATCTGTAGGGCTATATAATTTTGCCCCCGGAATCGCGTAATGAGAAGGGACATCCGCCAAAATAGAATTAGGTTTAATTGCACCTTTTTCTAAAGCTAATTCATACACAAACGGCTTGAGGGTAGAACCTGGTTGACGCAACGCCTGTACTCCATCATTTCTTCCTAATTTCACTTCATTAAAATAATCAGGCGAACCGACATAAGCTAAAACCTCCCCAGAGTAGTTGTCAATTATCAACGCAGCTGCATCATGGACATTATTAGCAGCAAGTGTAGAAATAACCTGCTGTACCTGTGCTTCCACAAACTGCTGTAAAGGTCGATTTATCGTAGTCTGAATAGGAGAAGATTCCAGCCCCTCTCCTCGCTTACGGGTTAGGGGTGGGGTATTTTGTGCTAACCAAAACAAAAAATGTGGTGCAGCAATAATTCCGTTTTGACGAGATTGAAATACAACTTTTTCTGTATATATGCGTTTTGCTTCTAGATGAGAAATATATCCCTCTTGTACCATGCGATTTAAAACATATTTCTGCCTTTTCTTTAATCTTTCCCAATGTGCATAAGGATTAAAATATGTAGGATTATTAGGAATAGCCGCTAACAGTGAAGCTTGGGCTAAATTTAAATCACTTGCAGAAATAGAAAAATAAATCCGCGCTGCTGCTTCCACACCATAAATATTTCCCCCCATTGGTAAACGATTAATATAAGCAGAGAGAATTTCATCTTTATTCATTCCCGCAGTTAACCGCCAAGATAGCCAAATTTCCTGTAACTTTCCCGAAATATTCCGAGGAGAATTATCTAACATCCGCGCCAATTGCATTGTAATTGTCGAAGCACCGGAAACAATTTTTTTCGCATGAATTGCTTCCTTAATAGCGCGAATAATTGCCTTTATATCCAACGCCCCATGTTGATAAAAGCTACTATCTTCAGCCGCTAAAATAGCGTTGATAAATTGGGGGGAAATCTGAGTTAATGGGATAATTGCTGTATGTTCTTGGTCACGGGTTAGTATGGTTCCCAATGGTAAACCATTACGATCTGTAAATTCCATTGCTAACTGCTTTTGGGCTATATCTACACTATGAATAGGTGCAAGATAAGGCATTAAGCGCACTATCAAGCAGAAGATAATTACAGCTAAGATGATTTTAAGAGGTTTATATCTATTGGGATAACGGCAATATGATTTTATCTCACGCAGAGTCGCAGAGACACAGAGAGTGGGAGTTTTGAGGTTACGAGTTTTAAAGTTCATAATTTGAAACTTCAATTTAGGTAAAAGAGATTCCGCAAAAAATCAATATTCCTGAAATGTTAAGAATTGTATGAATTGTTGGAAATAATCTCACTAGATTAGGTATCTATGTAAACAACGAAGGTGGGCATTGTCTATTATTGATATTTTTTAAATTTATTTAATATGATGTTGAGAAGATTTCTTAAATTCCTATTTGTCATCACTTTTATATTAGGCATAAGTGGCTGTAATTTTGTGGGTATCACTCCAGATAAAGAAAAGTTACCAACGGTTACATCTCTTGCACCGCCAAAGTTACCAGACTGGATAGAACAAATAAGTCCTTTAGGAGATGCAAAAACTCTGAGTCAAATTCGTATTCGGTTTAAAGAAGCTTTAATTCCCGTTGAAAGTCTTGATAGTTCAGAACAGCAGAATTTATTAACTAAATTTGCTCTTTGGCCACCTTTACCTGGAAAATTTCGCTTTTTAACACCGCGTATGGTAGGTTTTCAAGCGGATAAAGCTTTACCCAAAGCCACGCGAGTTAAAGTTACTCTCAAAGCTGGGTTAGCAGATTTAAAAAATCATCGTTTAGATCAAGATTTAGCTTGGACTTTTAACACTGAACCCATTAATATCAGCAATTTACCAGGGGTTAACCCTGCTGAAAAAGCAGAAATTGAACCAATTGATTTACAGCCTAAGTTGCAATTTACATCCAATATTGAACTAGATTTAGATTCTGTACAACAGCATTTACAGCTAATTCGTCAAGGCAAAAATCAAGGTTTAGGTTTTCAGGTGGAATTAGCAAAATCAGCAGAACCGGAAATTTTAGATCCTTTCCAAAAGTTTGATGCTTCTGCACGAAATTGGATTTATAATATCACCCCTAGAAGAGAACTTAAAAGATCTAATAATTACAGGTTAGTATTTTCTCCAGGTATACTTCCAGCTTATGGAAATCTTCCCAGTGAGAAAGAGTTTGTTAGTAAGTTAGCGACTTATTCTGCTTTAGCATTTCAGGGAATTAAATCTTATGGACAACCTGACTCAGCCGGAACTTATGGTAGATTTATTAAAGGTAGTCCCCAGCTAGAATTTAATAACGTCTTATTACCAGATTCGGTCAAAGAGAATATTAAAATTAATCCGTCACCTAAAGACATTGATAGAGTTCTGCAAATCTATGATCAAGATAGAATTGTTAGTATTAATCCTTATGCTTTAGAACCAGCTACAACTTATACGATTAATATTGGCAGAAATCTGAAAGATAAATTTGGGCAAACATTGGGTAAACCTCTCACAATAAAATATAACACTGGTGACTTAGCTGGCAATATTTCAGTTCCCTCTGATTTAAATATCTTCCCCACAGATAAAGATTTACAATTAAATATTGATACTATCAATTTACCAGAAGCAAAATACAAAGCAGATTATCGAATAATTAAACCAACGGACTTAGTTTATACAAATAATGCTGATGATTTATTGCCAACACCATCCAAGTGGCAGAGTTTCAAAATAGCAGTTAAGAAAAATCAGTCAGTGACTGTGAATGTTCCCCTTAAAGAAAAATTAGGTGCTAATAAGGGAATGTTAGCTTATGGAGTGCAAGCACGAACTAATAAATATCAAGAAAATACTCAGCAATTGTGGAGAGAACCGACGACTTATGGAATGGTGCAATTAACTAATTTAGGTGTATTTAGTCAATGGTTTCCAGAATCGGGTTTAATTCGAGTTCATCATCTTAGTGATGGTTCACCAGTCAAAGCTGCAAATATTGAAATCTATCAATCAAAATTAAATGAAAAATCTCGCCCTCAACCTGTACCTTGTGCAAATGGGAAAACTGATGAAAATGGAATTTTTAAAGTTGGCAATGATCAATTACAAAAATGTTATGATAATCAGGAAAAATTACCGAAATTTCTAGTAATTGCTAGTGAAAATCAAGATTGGGCTTTTACCAGAACTCAGGAATATAGCGGTGCTTATGGTTACGGTATTGATACGGGTTGGGAAGATGGAAAACCGATATCACGAGGGGTAATATTTTCAGATAGAAAGTTATATCAACCAGGAGAAAAAGCTTGGTTTACTGGTTTTGCGTATTTTTTAGAAAATGGGGCAATTCAGGAAGATATAAACGCAACTTATACAATAACTTTAGTCAATCCCAACGGAGAAAATACTGATTTAGGTACGCAAACTACAAATAAATTCGGGACATTTTCTCTAGAGATACCAATTCAAAAAAACTTACCTTTAGGCTATTATACTATTCAAGCTAAAGGTAAAAATAAGCGAGAAATATCTGGTGAATTTCGAGTTGCTGAGTTTAAACCACCGAATTTCAAAGTTGATTTAAAGCTAAATAAAGAATTTGTACTCATTGGTAATAAAGTTGATGCAGATGTAGCTAGTAATTATTTATTTGGTTCACCAGTCGAAGGAGGAGAAGCCAAGTATTTTATTACTCGTCAGCAGACGAATTTTATTCCTAAAGGTTGGGAGGAATTTAGTTTTGGTAGACAATGGTTTTGGCCTGAAGAAAGTCCGAATCTCTCTAGCGATGTTTTACAAACTACTACTCAGCTTGATGCTAATGGTAAAAATAGTCAAACAGTAACGGTAGCGTCAGATTTACCCTATCCCATGACTTACCGGGTAGATGTACAAGTGGCAGATGTTTCTAATTTATCGGTTGCTAATTCTCAAACTTTTACCGCTTTACCTAGTAATAGACTTATTGGATTAAAAAGCAATTTTGTAGCTGATGCTGGTAAAGATGTTCCTATAGAAATTATTGTGACTGACGCGACAGGAAAACCATTAGAAAATCAACAGGTGCGTCTGGAATTACAACAGATGAAATATAACAGCGTCACCCAAGTAGTTGAAGGTAGCAAAACTCCCAAAAATCAAGTTGAATATCAAACAGTTTCTAAAATTGAATTTACATCTTCTAATATTCCCCAAACAGTAAATTTAAAACCAACCGCATCAGGTTCATATCGCATTCGGGCTAATTTTAGTGATACTAACAATGACAATACAGCCACAGATTTACAAATTTGGGTAACAGGAGAAAATCAAGTATTTTGGGGTGAAGAAGAAAAAAATAAATTGTCAGTTAAATTAAATAAAAAAGAATTTAAAGTTGGTGAGACGGCTACCGCTTTGATTCAATCTCCTTACCCAGAAGGGGAATTATATTTTGCTGTAATTAAAGATAAACCTCTCTATCAGCAAGTAACCAAAGTTAAAGGAAGTGCGCCACAAATTCAGTTTATAGTTACGCCAGAAATGTTACCCAATGCATCTGTAGAAGCGGTGTTAGTCAGACAAGGTAAACCACTGAATCAAGTAGAAACAGGAAGTTTAGAAAATTTGGCGCGGATTGGTTTTGCACCGTTTAAAGTTAATTTGGCAGATAAATATTTAAAAATGCAAATTAACCCAGTTGAAAAATCCTTAGAACCGGGAAAAGAAGAAACCCTAGAACTGGAATTAACAGATATTCAAGAAAAGCCAACCCCAGGACAATTTACTGTCATGGTTGTTAATGAAGCGGTGTTACAACTTGCTGGTTATCGTCCTCCAAATTTGGTAGATACTGTTTATGCAGAACAGCCGATTTCTACCCGTTTTAGTGATAACCGTCCTGATGTGAGATTAACACAATTAGCTGCAATGTTACCGAAAGGTTGGGGTTATGGAGGTGGTTTATCCAGTGCTTTAGCAAATACTCGCATTCGCAAAGATTTTCAAGCTTTAGCTTATTACAATGGTTCAGTAATTACTGATGAAAAAGGTAAAGCGAAAATCACTTTTAAATTACCAGATGATTTAACAACATGGCGGGTTATGGTTATTGCTGTGGACGGAAATCTGCGTTTTGGGAATGGTGAAGCGACATTTATCACCACAAAGCCATTATTAACTAATGCTATCTTGCCACAATTTGCCCGGTCAGGCGATCGCATTCTTGCAGGTTTATCCGTCACCAACACCACCACAAACACTGGAAACCTCAACATTCGCGGTGAACTTAGCGGTTCTCTCAAGTTCGCAGAAAATAACCCCACAACGACAACTCTACAAACACCAGTTGAGTCAGGAACCCAAGGTTATCGTTTCCCAATGGTGGCTGGTAATGTTGGTGAAGGTATGGTTACATTTACAACAGGGTTAAATAATACCGCCGATGCTTTTACAGTTCCTCTGGAAATTAAACCCTTAGAAATTACAGAACAAGTTGTAGAAACTGGTGTAAGTGAAAAACAAGTAAAAATTCCCCTGAATGTTGATAATAATACTTTCCCGCAAACAGGAGGTTTAGATATTCAATTAGCCAGTACTTTAATTCCTGAAATTAAAGCCCCAGTAAAACAAGTTTTAGATGATCATAATTTACCATTTGCAGAACCAGCCGCAAGTCAATTATTAATTGCTGCAAATCTGCAAACTCTTACCCAACAATATAACCAAACATTTGCAGAATTTAATCCCCAACAACAAGCAAATCAAGCAATTGAACAATTACAAAAACTGCAAATAGCAGATGGTGGTTTTGTCGCTT
Organism: Anabaena lutea FACHB-196; assembly: GCF_014698305.1. GTDB lineage: Bacteria > Cyanobacteriota > Cyanobacteriia > Cyanobacteriales > Nostocaceae > Anabaena > Anabaena lutea. The sequence goes on from NZ_JACJST010000015.1 coordinate 77,153, forward strand.
TTCCAGGACAAGAAAAATCAGATCCTTGGGTTTCGGCTTACGCCGCCGAATCACTAATCAAAGCTAATCAAGTTTATCCTGGTTTAGTCGATTCTAAAATTTTATCTCGCCTGAAAACTTATTTACAAAATGTTCTTACTAACCCCGGAAAATACGATTTTTGTAAACAAAAACTCTGTAAATCTCAACTGCAACTTAATGCTTTAATTGCCCTATCACAATTAGGTGATAAACGCAATAGTTTTTTGTTAGATATTTATCAACAACGTGAAGCTTTTGATGTAGTCACCCAAATTAAATTAGCACGATATTTATCTCAATTTTCTGAATGGCAAAATGAAGCGCAAATCATGCGAATTCAGTTACAAAAGAATATCTATGAAACTGGACGTACCGCAGTTGTGAATTTACCCCGTAGTTGGGGATGGATGAATTCACAAACCACAACACAAGCCCAAGCTTTAAGACTATTTATTAACCAAAAAGCTAATGCCGAAATCCTTGATAAATTACTTCAAAGTTTGCTGAATCTCCGTAGAAATGGCACATGGCAAACAAGTTATAATAACGCCCAAGCCTTAACAGCTTTAGTCGAGTATAGTCAACTCCAACCCACACCACCTAATTTTGTAGCTACGGTAAAATTAGCAGGTAAAAAATTAGGAGAAAATCGTTTTAATGGCTACCAAAATCCTAGCTTTCAGGTAAATGTCCCCATGAATAAATTACCTCTTGGTCGTCATGATTTAGTTTTGCAAAAATCTGGTCAAGGTAATTTACATTATTTAGTCGCTTACAATTATCGCTTGCCAGGAAATCAACCAGGAAGATTTAATGGTTTACGGATAACACGAGAAATTAGTAAAGTTAATTCCGAGAAAGTTATCCAAAAAACGGGAATGTATGCTTTTGATAAACCAGTAACTTTACAACCAGGACAAGTTTTTGATATTGGTTTAGAAATAATTACAGATCATCCTGTAGATCATGTAGTGATTAAAGATCCCTTACCTGCGGGTTTTGAAGCTGTAGATGATAGTTTTCAAACTGCGACACCGGCATTACAAGCCAAAGCCGATAATTGGCAATTAGGATATAAAACAATCTATAAAGATCGAATTATTTCCTATGCAGATCATCTCGAACCAGGAGTTTACAGTTTACATTATTTAGTCCGTTCTGTGACTCCTGGTACATTCCTTTGGCCTGGTTCGCAGGTGTATTTACAATATGCACCAGAGGAATTTGGACGCACTGCGGATATAAAATTGAACATAATAGATGAGGTAATCAAATGAAATCTAGTAACACTGAATTATTAGCCAAACTTACAGAAATGGCAAGAGACTTAGAGTTTCCTGTGAGTTGTTCATCTCACCCTATTCACCCTTTTATTTGGGAAATAGAAGCGCAAGGAGAATTAAGTATAGAAAATTTACTTAAAACTGAAACTCCAAATTTCTTGGGTTACAGCGAAGGTGGGCAAATCATGAGAACTGGAGATTTAGAAGAGTATTGGCAGTTTGTTATCTCACAAGCTGAAAATCGTAGTCCAGAAACATTGCCAAATTATCAAACATTAATTGATTTACTACAATCTCATCTTACCAATATAGAATTACTGAAAATTCGGACATTACATGACCCAAAAGATAGCTTTCATCTTATTGTGGGAATGACCACATCCGGGGAATGGATAGGAATTTCTCCGAATATTCCTACAGATGCTGAAGACTGCGACCAAATGGGGATATATAATACAGAACAAATATTTTTAACTGCATATCAACCACAAACCGAAATTACAATTAATTTACTCAATAGATTACAACCAATTTTACAAGATTTAGAATTTTACGAACCAGAAATTTTTGGTTTTTATACAGATAAAGGTTGGACGGTGAGAGTAGGTGCAACCAGAGAAGTGATGATTCATAGTTTATTAGAAGCAGTTGGTTTTGCAAGAACTTTTCCTGTGTGTAAACTTTTCCATGAAGAGGAATATGATGAAGAAGAACTGGAAGACGCTAAAGTTTATCTAGTTTTAGATGAATTTTTGGCAGAAAATATTACCAATTTACGTACTTATATGTTTGGTATGACGGTTTCCTATGTTTTTTATATAATTGGTCAAACTCCCTCTGGTGACTGGGCTGGTGTAACTTCATTAGCAGCTTGGGCTTAATTATAAACTTACATAGTAGGGCATAGTAGGGAATAGGGAATAACATAGGACTTACGCACTATACAAATTAGACATCATTTATATCAACCAAAATTATTTATTTCCGGCATATTAGTAGGGTGGGCAATGCCCACCTGATTGTGAAGATGCAAGATGTGAGATTACCTACTGGACAATCTGATTCCGACAGTATTCTTGAGTAGGTGTCACAGAAACAACTTCCACCTCTACAGGTTGTTCTGGCATTGGGTTAATAATAAACTCACTCGCACCTGCATGAGGTTTTTGCTGATTTCCCCAATCGTATGTATAGCCTAAACCTGACCAAGGATAATATTCTTTGTTGGCATTCGTGTAAGAATTAGTGTATATTGCCTTGACTACAGGACTGCTATCAGGAATAGGTAAAGGCAAAAGATTACAACTAGAATCGTTAATTTCTGAATCAATACATGGTCTGCTTAAATCTTCCGCTTTTACCCACATTTCTACAAAATGGGATTTAGTGGAATATTTATTTAAAATCAAACCTAAATACTGTTGTAGCCTCAATGAAAGTTCAATATTATCAGGAATATTGCTATCAACGCCTTGATATTGCTGACAAAATTGTTTAACTTGTGGGACTGCTGTAAACCAAGTTTGATAGGGTAGCAGTTTTTTTGAACCCACTGGCCAATCTACACTGGGATTATTCACATATTTCCAAGTTGACATTAAATATTCAATTTTTCCATTATTTTCTCTCCATTTAACTTGGGGATTATTGGGAGATAATGCCCACAAATCATTAACTACTTCATCCTCTACTGCTTGTTTGGCATCTGCGATACTTTCTGCCAATGTTTTTGTCAAAATGTTATAAGTTTCTGGTTGATATTGCATATTTATTTTTAACCAAGAAACCTGAGTATTGATTTTTTGTAATACAATATTTTTGTATAAAGGAAAATTAATAACTACGTAATGATTAGTAAGGTAATTATAATTGCACCAATCCTGTAGTAAATTACTAAAAACAAGTTAAATTTTACACATTTATAGTTCTGATTTTGAACCTATTTTGCCCAGAAATTCCCCTGCTAATCCTGGATATACCATTTAGCAAAGCAGGGGTATGGTTTTCAAGATGTAAGAGTTTCTCTAATCTTGGTTTTTTGAAGTGATTGATACCAATTGGGAATTTTATATTAGTAATACTTATAATTAGACTATTTGAGCTATTTGCAGTACTATAATCTATTCCTCCTTTGCAGAATTACAAGATCTACTAAAATTTATATACCGCAGCTAATGGTATCTTAAATATGCCTAAACCTGAAATCTACATGACATTGAGATTGACACAACCACAGCAAGATTTACTCCGAGAGTATTGTCAACAAACTGGTAGAAATCAAACAGATGTGTTGCAGGAATTGGTGCGGGGATGAAAACATCAAACCAAAATAACAAATAAAGAGGTTTAAAAGCCGCTTATATTCCTATATAATGATTGGTAAACCTTCCGGCTTTTATATCTGGCATTGGCAACTATAGGAGTAGTTTTTAACCCTAATGTGAATTGTGAATTGTTCAGCCTCTCTATTGCACAGGATCAACAGGGCTAAATAATCCTTAATTTAAGGAGGTATACTTTCAAGCAATCATACTTAGACCCAAAACCTAACATAAATAAGTTTAATAGCACAGTTGATCATTCGTAAATTCTAAATCCTACTATATCAAATAAAGTTATGTCAGTACACCAACCAAATGCTGAAGAGACCACGGATTTGATTATTGGTGTTCAAAACCAAGAAACCTATGAGTTACAAACAGACTCTTCACCTGTAGTCAGTCTATCCAAAAGAAAAGGAACTATTTCTCAGTTTCTCGCTCCCCTGACTCAAGACAGTTTTAAACAAGTAGTTCAGGAAGTTGAGCATAAATTACGGATTGTCAATGAAACCTTATCCATGTTGGATTATCAGGGTTTTGAAACAATCTTACAGGAAATGTTGCATTCAATTACCTTGAAAACAGGAGAATTATTAGGAGCAGACCGGACTACAATATTTTTATTAGATGAAGAAAACCAAGAACTCTGGTCTACTTTAGCTGAAGGGCAAGGTAAGCGGCTTTTAGAGATTAGGATTCCATCTAACAAAGGTATTGCGGGGGAAGTTGCGACTTTAAAGAAAGTAATCAATATCCCCTTTGATTTTTATAATGATAAACGGTCAATATTTGCTCAAGAGCAAGACAAAAGAAATGGCTATCGCACTTATACAATGTTGGCTTTACCTCTGTTAAACGAAGACGGACAATTAGTAGCGGTAGTACAATTATTAAATAAACTAAAATACCTACATAATCCCAATGATCCCCTTTCGGATCGCATTGATACAAAGGGGTTTACTGAAGCAGATGAAAAATTATTTCAAGATTTTGCCCCTTCCATTCGCCTGATTTTAGAGTCATCGCGCTCTTTTTATATTGCTACTCAAAAACAAAGGGCAGTAGCGGCACTGATGAAGGCGATCAAGTCTCTAAGTCAAAGTAGTCTTGATTTAGAAGATACCCTGAAACGGGTAATGGATGAAGCGAAGGAACTCATGAATGCAGATCGCAGTACACTGTGGTTAATAGACCAGGATCACCATGAATTATGGACGAAAATTCATCAGGGTAATGGTGCAACCAAAGAATTGCGAGTACCCATAGGTAAAGGCTTTGCTGGCATCGTTGCTGCATCTGGCAAAAAGTTAAATATCCCCTTTGACTTGTATGAGCATCCAGATTCAGAAACAGCCCAAAAAATGGATCAGCAAAATGGCTATCGTACCTGTAGTTTGCTGTGTATGCCAGTCTTTAATAGTGATAAAGAATTGATTGGTGTTACTCAATTAGTAAATAAAAAGAAAACAGGAGAATTTCCTGCTTATGATCCTGCTAATTGGCCTGTAGCTCCTGACTGCTTCCAAGCTAGTTTTGATCATAATGATGAAGAGTTCATGGAAGCTTTTAATATTCAGGCAGGTGTAGCACTGCAAAATGCTCAGTTGTTTGCCAAAATCAAACAACAAGAACAAATGCAACGGGATATTCTCCGCAGTCTTTCTAATGGTGTAATTTCCTCAGATAAAGCCGGATACATTATCACTGCTAATGAAAGCGCTAAACGGTTGCTAGGGTTTAATAATGACGAACGTTTAGAAGGCAAACTGGTTAGTGATGTTGTGCATATTAAAGAGGGCGATTTTAGTAAGTGGTTTGCAGATGCTTTATACGCAAATCATTTAAAAACTAGTCAGCAATATTACCCAGATCGCACACTACTGACGACCAGCCAAGAGCAGCATAGTATCAATTTATCACTCAACACCATTGCTGATGCCAGCGACGAAAATCAAGTCTGCGGCGCACTAGTAGTCATGGACGATATCAGTGATGAAAAGCGGCTCAAAAGCACTATGTACCGTTACATGACTCAGGAATTGGCAGAAGAACTGCTGAAATTAGATGACGCTAAATTAGGAGGCGATCGCAAAGAAGTTACTATTTTATTCTCAGATATTCGTGGCTACACTACCCTCACAGAAAATATGGAAGCTGAAGAAGTGGTGGGTATGCTCAATGAATATTTTGAATCAATGGTAGAAGCTGTCTTCAAACATAAAGGCACTCTGGATAAATATATTGGCGATGCCATTATGGCCGTATTTGGTTCACCCCTACCTTTAGAGCAACACGCGCGGATGGCGGTGCAAACATCTTTAGAAATGCGGACTCGCTTGCAACAATTAAATACAGATCGTCTCGCAGCTAATAAAACCCATATCAAAATAGGCATCGGCATTAATTCTGATACCGTGATTAGTGGCAATATCGGCTCTAGTAAGCGGATGGAATTTACCGCTATTGGTGATGGTGTGAATCTTGGTTCTCGATTAGAAAGCGTTAGCAAACAGTACGGTTGCGATATTATTATCAGCGACAATACATATCGACTCTGCCAAGAAGACATTTGGGCTAGGGAACTCGATTACATTCGTGTGAAAGGGCGAAATGAACCTGTAGCCATCTATGAGTTAATCGGGTTACGTTCTGATGCCATCGATAATACCAAACTAGAAGTAATTGAGCATTATCATAAAGGGCGTGAGTATTATCTGAATCGTCAGTTCATCCAAGCTCAAGCAGAATTTGTTAAAGCCTTATCCGCTGACAACAACGACAAAGCTGCCATGTTATACATAAGCCGTTGTCAGCATTGGTTACAATCACCCCCATCAGATGCAACTTGGGATGACGGGGTATGGACGTTTAAGGAAAAATAAGCTTTAATCGCTACCATAGCCCTAAATCGAAGCAAGCTACAAAATCATCTAAAAGCCTACGCCATCGACTTTGGGAATTTTGAATTCACGGCGGTACTATTAGTCAAAGTTCACATCGCACACAAACAAAGTCCGCGTAGGCTAACTCAAAGAATGTAAAATTTTAAGCTGAAAAACCCAACTTCCCAAAATAGTGTCATACTGAACGGTATCACAAGACTGTGTTTATCCAACTGCCACGTTTAAACGTGTATAACCAATGCAAGCTATTTCAACTTCAATTCTAGAGTTTGAGCAATTATTTAGACAAAAATTAAAACTAAATAATTGCCGGCTGATCAAGAAAAGACAAGAAAATAACTATGAAATAACTACTCCAGCTAAAGACATTTTTTTGATGACTTGGTGCGAATTTCCAGAAATTAACTTGGTATATCAGAATGTCGGTATACGCACAGCACAGACTGTGGTTTATGAACGGGCTATCCGCTCTCATATTAGTTCCTGCCTCACAAGTATCAAAAATACTCCTAATAATTGAGAACATTTTTGGTAAATTTACATCTTGTACCAGTCGTAAAAACTGGATTTATGGCGATGTACTAGACCGGAAATCATTTATTTTTCGTGTAAAAATCTGGTCAATCAGGTCTTATTGAGAATGGTGCAAGATATCAGTAAAACAACTAGACCCTCAGAATATTTACTTAAATTAATGAGCAATCTCCCACCATAAGAAAAAGAAAGAGAGAAAAGACCCAACATAGATATGATATCAAATCCAGATAATCACTTATTATTAAAATCTCTCTGCGTTCCCGTGTCTGTGCGCGGTTCCCTAATGATAAGTCTATCTCTAAGGATACGCTAAAGCGAACAAACGGACTTGATATGATGGGTTAGCTCAATAACTAGAGCAAGTTGGTAAGCATTCAGCCGTCAGTTTATACTATACGGTAGTCTTCACCAACTGCTTTCGTTTGAATCTGGTGTTTACTTTTTCCTTAACTTAACACGAATGAATTGGGCAAAACCTGGTGTTGTCTGACTGTTGAATTAAAGATAATATCTAACAGTGGTTACAACTCGACTTTTCTTAGCTCGCAGAGAAGTTTTGAGAAATAAAGTTGTTTGATTGTGCAGAATGCCATGCCACCAATTGCGGGTGACAAAAGCGGGAATAATGATAGTTGTGAAAACATCTGGATGACGCTCTTCAAATTGACTGACAAAATTAACGATTGGTTCAATCACAGAACGATAAGGAGAGTCGATAATTTCCAAAGGAATATCTGATTCTAGGTTTCGCCATTTTTCTTGCAGTTTGTCCCGGTCTGTTGCACCCATATCTACATGAACGGCTACAATTTCATCTGCAATTGTGCGAGCATAGTCTAAAGCTTCTACCGTTCCTCGGTTTAGTTGTCCGACTACAACTACAGCAGGATGAGTGATTACTTCTGGTTTCGGTCTAGGGATGTAACTGCGGGGGGCTATCCCCTCAATACTGAGGCGTTGGGCTACATATTGATAATGTCGATGAATGGCTGCAAATAAACTTACTACCACAGGAATTGCTATTACCACTAACCAAGCACCTAATAGGAACTTAGTGGAAATAATGACTAACAAAACTACAAATGTAGCAATTGCGCCCAAAGTATTCATGATCGCACTTGCACGCCAACCGCTAGTTTTTTCGTTGAACCAGTGGCGTACCATTCCCGCTTGGGAAAGGGTAAAAGAAGTAAATACACCAACGGCGTAGAGAGGGATAACGGCGTTAACTTGTCCTTTAAAGATAATCACCAAAATCCCGGCACAGACGCTGAGGAGGACAATACCATTAGAGTAGACCAAGCGATCGCCTAACAGAGACAACTGGCGTGGTAAAAATCCATCTCGTGCCAAAAAGTAACACAGTCTGGGGAAATCTGCATAACTGGTGTTAGCCGCTAACAGCAAAACCAACAAAGTCACAATTTGCACAAAATAGTAAAATAGACCAGTCCCTAAAATTTGTCTTCCCAACAGAGAAACCACCGTTTGTCCTTCTTCGGGAACAATATGATAAATGTTTGCTAAGTAACTGATACCCACAAACATTAACCCCAAAATTCCCCCCATATATAACAAAGTCAGGCGAGCATTTTTCCATTCTGGAGGTTTAAAAGCTAACACCCCATCAGATATGGCTTCTACTCCCGTTAATGCAGTACATCCAGCAGAAAAAGCTCGTAAAACAAAAAACAAACTCAATCCTTCAGTCACAGGAATGGAAGGATATTCTGTAATCACTTGCCCAGTGCTATATTTAAACAACCCCATGCCAATCAGCAGGAAAATACTAGCTATAAAGGCATAGGTAGGAATCATGAATATCTGGCCTGATTCCTTAACACCTCTAAGATTTGCAAACATTAACAAGAAAATGAAAATCAAACACAAAACCACTGTGTGAGATTGCAGAGCCGGAATCGCTGATGTCAAAGCGGCTGTTCCCGCAGATATACTGACAGTAACAGTCAAAATATAATCAATCATCAACGAACCACCAGCTACCAAACCTGGATACAGACCTAGATTTTCTCTAGCGACAATGTACGAACCGCCACCTTGAGGATATGCCCGAATAGTTTGGCGATAGGAGAGTACAACTATTGTCAGAAGTGCTATAATTGCTATAGCAATCGGCACAGACAAACCCAGCGCACCACTTCCGGCTGCTACTAAAACCAACAAAATCTCCTCTGTCGCATAAGCAACAGAAGAAAGAGCATCAGAAGAAAGAACCGCCAAAGCTGCGGCGTTACTCAATCTTTCTTCACTGTGAGCGCTGGTTGGTAAAGATTTACCGAGAAAAAATTCCTTAATCTGAGGGTAGAAGGACATAGAAAGTCCACCTGACAACTGTTTATATTCCTAGTCAGTTGAGAATTAACTCAAACCTAAGCCTAGGGAGTATAGCAATTTTGGCAGATCATTAACCCATTCACCATTAAATTTATAATTAATCAATCTTACCAAATATCCGCGTTAATCTGCGTTAATCTGCGTTTAATGATGATTTTTTAGCAATCTTGTCAGATGTCTAAATATTTTCAACAACTGACTCAAGCCACATTTCCTCATCATCTCCTAATAAATTTTGTGCTGCTTCTAGCATAGATGCCGCAATGTCTTTGAGATCTTCCCGATTATCCAAATAAGTTTTTAGTGCGTCCATTGGGTCAATACTGCTACTAGCGCTTAATTCCGGAATCCGGGGTTTAGCTAACTGACTAACTAACTCTGGTTGAATTGTATATGTATGGGCTGCACCTAAAGCACTATGGACAGAAGAATTATCAATTAAATCCAATTGTTCAGAACGCAGTTTGTAAATTAGCCTGACTACAGCATCTTGAATATTATATTTAGTGTTAGCGGAGCTTAACGAAGTTATCGCTTTCAACAAAACCGCTTGCGGATCATCCGCCTTAGATAAATCTACCTCAATTGTGCGGAATACTCGTACAGGTAAAGAGCAAAATTCCCAATTCACTTTTCCCCGTTCCAATTCCACCATCACATATCCCTTATCTTCTTTCTCTTCGCTAAAATCCACCCGTTCAATACTTCCAGGATAAATCACCGGTGGGTCATTGGATTTGTTTAAATTTTGGTGTTTATGAACGTGTCCCAAAGCCACATAATCAAAACAAGGACGTGTCAGCAAAGATAGAGGTAAAGTAAAACCCTTACCCACAGCTAACAAACGTTCTGCGCCCAAAGTCGCATTATCAGCCATCAAATGCGCTAAAAGCACCGTTGGTACATCCGGGTCAAGGCGGCGAATTTCCCCTTCTAAAACCACTTGTAACCGTTCTGTTAACAGTTGATTAACATCCGCCATAGACAAACCCGCAGTTTCTTGACGAGTCATCAAAGTAGAACGGGTTAACCAAGGAAGTGTAATTATTTGCACCTTTCCGTTACGGGTTTCGATGCTGTGAGTAGTCAAAGTATCACCCACCACAAACCCTGGTACACCCAAAGTCCGGTAAATATTTAAACTTGCACCTCCCACTCCTTGGGAATGTTGATCATGATTCCCCACCAACAGCACTGTGGGAATATCAGCATCAACAAGGCGACGAAATTGACTAGCAAAAGCTTCTTGTACATAAGGAGGTGGCGTAGCATCAGGAAAAGCATCACCACCAAAGATCACCATATCTACAGCAGCAGCCAGGGCTTGGTCAATACACAAAGATAAAGTCTTGACAAAATCCTCCAATCGTGTATTTAATCCTGTTGCCGAATTGATGCGTCCGTGGGAAAAACCGCTTCCCATGTGGATATCTGAGAGGTGGAGAATTTTAATCATGTTGGTAAGTTTGAATTTTCTTTAAACGAACCACAGAGACACAGAGGACATAGAGAAAAGATGTTTTAATGTTTATCTGCGTTTATCTGCGTTTGATTTTTTTATGTTCTATTCTATTACTGTTAGATTACTACTTTTTTAACGAACCACGTTATGCGAAGCATTTCCCGAAGGGTATACACGAAGGACACGAAGATAAGAGAGTTTGAGATATATTTTCCATAGGTCTTATAATCACTAAACACTTTAGATACAGAGGAGACAGAGAAAAATGGATTTTTTTAACCAAGAGGTAGAATTAAAATCAGATGTCGGAATGGACTACAGACAACTGCAAAATTACCTCAAAGCTGGAAACTAGAAAGAAGCGGATAAGGAAACATATAGGGTCATGTTAGCAGTTGCGAAACGGGAAATAAAAGGTGATTTAGATGTTAAGAGCATTGATAATTTTCCCTGTGCAGACCTCTGCACCATTGACAAGTTGTGGGTAAAATACAGTAATGGTAAATTTGGCTTTTCTGTACAGAAACAGATTTATCAAGGTTTAGGGGGAACGAGAAATTATGATCAAAAAATTTGGTACGCTTGGGCTGATAAGGTAGTATGGAAAACAGAAAGAAGTTGGTTATACACTAAAAGATTTTACCCTATTATGAATTTTACTTATGATATGGAAGCACCAGAAGGCCACCTCTCAACACCTCGAGTCTATCAACATTGGGCTTCGACTATGTGGTATGAGGAGGCGGCGAAAGGTTTGAGCCTATTCTCTCGCATCGAAACTTGTAAACTTTAATATTTAAAGGTTACAGAAAATTATTCAGTCTGAATCAGGACACCCTTCGGGAAGTCAAAAGTCAGAATTTTTTTGTCAGAATCAGGATATCCAGGATTAAAGGATGAACAGGATGGTAATTTTTAGATGGTTTAAATTATTCAAAACCAATCATTCCAAAGCATCCTGAAAAATCCCCAATTTCCCAACAAACAATCATCCAATAACATCCTGTTCGCGTAGCGTGGCGTTAGCCATAAATCCTCAAATCCTGGACATCCTGATTCTGACATATTCTATCTTTTTTATGGAACCACGAAGAAGCGTTCGCGCAGCGTCCCGAAGGGATAGGACACGAAGGTAAGAGGTTACAAAGATATTCTCTATGGGTCATTTAATCCTGTAAATCCTTTAATCCTGGATATCCTGATTCAGACAAATTAAAATATTAGTAAATCCCAGATAAAATAAATATCATGTAAATCCTAATTCAGACAATAATAAAATAACAGACTTTGGAAAAATCCACCATGCCCAAAATTACCCTAGAAATATCAGAAGAATTATCTCAACAAATAGCACAAATAGGTATAGATTCCTTACCAGAACTGCTTGCTTTGAGTCTTCAACAACCTCCTATACCAACAACAATTTACAAGTATATTCTTAATTTTATTGCGAGTAACCCCACACCTGAACAAATAGCAGAATTTAAACCCACACCAGAAATGCAAGATAGGTTAAGTACCTTACTCGCACACAGTAAAGTAGGTACTCTCACACCCACAGATTTAAAAGAACTTGATGAGTATGAACATATTGAACACTTAATTGTAATGATTAAAGCTGGTAATTTATCTTATTTAAGTAATAACCTGTGAGTAGATCCTAAAAAATTAATGTCAAAATAGCAATTATTTTATAATTTGTAGTAGTTTGTAACCATAATTAAATAACATCCTGTAAATCCTAAAATCCTGGACATCCTGATTCAGACAAATAAATTAAATAAAATACATAAATTAAGGTGCGTTACGCTGTCGCTAACACACCCTACTCTGACTATAGGTAATTGGTAATCGTTTTTCCAATGACCAATGACCAATGACTAAATGTGAATTCCACATTCAGTTTTTTCACTTCCTCTCCAGCGTCCAGCGCGTTCGTCTTCACCGTCGGCTACTTTAGTAGTAATAGGTTCATCACCAATACTGGGATAACCTTGGTCATGAAGAGGATTGTAAATTACCTTATGTTCAGCTACATAAGCCCAACTATCTTGGCGTGTCCAAGTCGCTATAGGGTTAACTTTCAGTCTTCCTAGATTATCTAGTTCAAATATAGCCATATTCGCACGGGTAACAGCTTGGTCACGTCTACGACCAGTAATCCAAGCTGTAGTTTTGAGTTCGTCTAAGCCCCGTAACAAAGGTTCAATTTTTGTAATGTGATGGAATTGACTAATATCTTTTTCCCAAAGCGCTTCACCAAACCTAGCAGCAAAGGCTTCACGGGTTTCTACATCTGGAGTTTTATAAGTTTGTAAATCTAGATTATAGATGTCTTTAGCTTTGGCTACCAGTTCTAGGGTTTGGGGGAAGTGGTACAGGGTATCGAGAAAAATTACAGGAACTGGATGTTTTAGTTCAGTATAAAGAATATGCGTAATTACCAAGTCATCCACGTTAAAGGCGCTTGTTTGTACAAGTCCTGTGGGGATGTTCTCTATAGACCACGCCAGTATTTCTTTGGGAGTGGCTGTTTCAAATTGCTGATTTAATTGCTGTAAGTCAAATGCTGTGGAAACTGTCATGATTATTTTTTAGACAAATTTTTGTTACGTTTATAAAAATTTATCTTATCCTATCAAGGCACATATTCTGACCGGAAACTGGGTAATAATTATGTACGGGTATTACTACAACCTCAACCAAGGTCTGTTACTTAATGCAGGTATAAATTAACTGTAACCATGAGCGGAAAATTCATCATATACTAAGAAATTTTAAGCGATTTTAAGTTTTACCTGGATTTGCAAAGCTATTTATATTGATAATGCTATTCTTAACCTAAGCTTTAAACAACAAGGATTTTACTAGAAATGAATAATACAAAACTACCAAATAGCTTGGGTCAATCTATAATTATGGGTGTTTTAATCCTGTTGACTAGTGCTGGGATCATCACGATTATGAACGTTTTTTAATAACGGAGATTACCACCACAAAATGTCGGAGTTTGAGATGCTGAACTCTTTTTTATATATTTAAATATTCATTCTGCAAAAACTCCACATTGGGTAATAAAGGATCTGTGACAATTCCCACACCAACAAAACTCCAACGTTTAAGGAAGTTTTCAATCGGTGTGCCAGGAAGAGGTTCTACAGCAAAGCGGTTTGCTAATTCTCCGGCATGGGTATTTAGATAGCTTAGAGCATCAAAGTTTTCTCGAAACAGCAACAGATAAACTGAAGCGTCAGATTTGGGACGTGCTGTGAGATAACGTCCAGTGCTTTGCGATTCCTACGGAGCGCTAGTTCCCTCCGGGACGCTTTGCGAACGCTATCGCACAATATAATAATTTTCAGAAAGCATTGGTAGTCGGTAATTGGTAAGTTTCCTATTCCCAAAGATTAATTCAAGTCTTCTAATTTAATCCGCGGATCTGCTGCTTTTAACATTAAATCAGCAATTAAATTGCCAATAATTAACAACACTGCACTCATGACCAAGCTGGCCATGACTAAATATTGGTCTTTAGCTAAAACGGCTTGTAAAGTCAATTTTCCTAAACCTGGCCAATTAAAGAAATTTTCGGTAATAAATGCACCGCTTAATAAACTTGCTAATTCAAAACCCAATAAAGTAATTAAAGGGTTGATCGCATTACGCAAAGCATGAACATATATGACACGATTTTCTGGAAGTCCCTTAGCACGGGCTGTTTGGATATAATCTTGACGCAATACATCCAGTAATTGTCCGCGCATAATGCGTTGCAACCCTGCAAAGCTGGTAATACTCAGGGCAATTAACGGTAAAATCATGTGCCATAGGATATCTAATATCTTACCCAGCCATGTTAGTTCAGCGTGGTCGATACTAGTCATGTTACCCACCGGAAACAGTGGGGTAGTAATTTGAGCTAAGAATAATAAGAATAAGGCGGTAATAAAACTCGGAAACCCCTGTCCAGCATAGCTAATTACCTGCAAAACCTTATCAGTGCCACGATTTTGCTTGACAGCAGCGAGAATACCCAGAGGAATAGCGATCGCCCATGTTGTAATTAAAGAAGCGATCGCTAACAACAAAGTCGCTGGTACTCTTTCCAACAACAGCGACCCTACAGAGCGTTGATAAACAAAACTTGTGCCAAAATCACCCTTAGTCACAATTCGCCCCAACCACAGCCAAAACTGCTCAGGCCAAGACTTATCTAAACCAAATTGTCGGCGTATTTCCTCAATTCGTTCCGGGGAAATTTTCGGATTTTGCCGCAGGGTATCTACATAATCCCCCGGAGACAACTTCATAATGAAAAACGACAAAGCCGACGCTAAAAAAATCGTCAACAGCGCCTGTAGTAACCGTTTGACCACATAAATAAAAGTTTCATTTGTGATTAGCTTAATTAGCCAATCTCGACTGGTCTCCAATGAAATTTTTGTAGAAGTCATAATTTGCCAATTGTCGTCATTTCTGAAAAACCAATGACCAGGAATTTTAGATTTTAGATGAAAAAAAATTTGGTATAGGTTCCCCGTCCTCTACTGATGGCAAAATACTCGCTGCGCTGCGTACGCTTCGCTAACGTAAATCCCAAATCCAAAATTTTCAAGCTCTACACTTGTTTGGTGGAGTCAATCCAAAATCCAAAATCTTAAATCCAAAATCGAGTGACCAATGACTAATATTCAACCACAGATATTATTGGCACATCCGGCAGATGTTTTCGTCCTTGTAAATCCCGTAGCTCGATGATAAACCCAAATCCCACAAGTTCGCAGCCAAACTTTTGTAGCAGCTTTGCTGTCGCGCTTGCAGTTCCACCCGTAGCCATCAAATCATCGACAATCAAAACCCTACTACCTGGATGTATTGCATCCTGATGCACTTCCAAGCTATCTGTACCATACTCTAGTTCATAATCAATGCGGTGAACAGCTGCTGGTAACTTTCCTTTTTTACGCACAGGAATAAAACCAGCACCTAATTGATAAGCTAGAGGCGCACCAAAAATGAACCCACGAGATTCCATCCCCACAACGCAATCCGCCTTGAATTCAGATTCAACGCATTTTTGTGTTAAAAAGTCAATTGTGTAGCGCAAACCATCTGGATCACGCAGTAAGGTGGTAATATCCCGAAATAATATTCCCGGCTTAGGAAAATCTGGTATGTCACGAATCAGAGACTTTAAATCCATAGTTTGTGCAGTTGTCAGGGTTGATCTGTAGGACGCAACAAATAATCGTGAGGTAAATAGGGCTGATCAGTTTTTTTATTTCTATGTACTAGCCTCTAGTCCTCAATTTTCAGATACCTGAGAAATCGTACACTATAATGTCATACCCTGGAGATGAGGAATTTTGTTTCATGATCCATTGACGATAACTGAGAATTTAACCCAAGCTAGAGATATATCTCTACTACCAACAAAAGGCAGATGAACAAATGCTTTAAAACTTTCATTACAGTATACGGAAACCTGTGAGTAACAAGAGTAAGTATTCTATATATTGGGCTGCTCATGCCATCACCACAAGCCTAAGTTATGGTTTGGCTCTATATCTTAAATTTTGTTTGACTCAGTTTATTGGAATAGCACAAGGTATTTTAGAGAATGAATGTCTCCGCAAGTTTAACGCCGTTTAACAGTCCAACTCCTGAGGCCATGCCGATGATTCTGGACACTTTACCAGATCCGGCGATCGCTCCCAAGGGATGTCCTCGCAGAACGGCGTTGCAAATAGACCTCATGTTACTGGCAATAGAAGCTTTAGAGCTTGGCGGTTCTGAAGCCATCCTGTCTTTTGCCCAAGATTTAGATCTAAAAGGAATTATTAAAGATCGGGTAAATTTATGGCGGATGCGTAGCTCTAACCCCCTGCGGCGAGCGCATATCCGCAGACCATTAGACATCCTGGAAGCAAAAGCACTAGTAGTCATCACTTGCTACATAGCTAGGCGGTTAACAGTTGTCATCCGTCAGCTACTAATGATATATCAACAACTGTCCGAAAAGCAGATTCCACTGGAACAAAATTTGCGTTTAGCTAATTATCTAGAGCGGTTTAGAGCGCATTTCAAGAGCCGGATGAATCCTAGACGTTCTGTTTCACTGACATTAAACTCTGATGAAAAATTAGATGAATTGGCTATAGATTTATTAGGAAAATTACTATTCTGCACCGGTACAGCTGGAATGCAGCGTTTCTGGATTTCTCTTTTTGACGGTGAAGTAGAATGAATATTCAACGTAAGTACAGTTTACCTAATTGCACGCTGCTCTTAGAGGGATTAAGTGATGTCACAATATCTGCCCACTTTCAAGACCTCCGCCCAGAACTATCTATACTGGTAAATGCCGAATGCTATTTATCTAGTTATACTCAGCCCATAGCCGGAGGGCGGGAATTTTTTGAAAGCTTGGTCAGGGCTGTAAGTGCCTATGCTCAAGAAGTTTTAAGTAATGTCCCCAACCCCCAAGCACACAACCATGAGTCAGAACTAGTAGAGTTGCAACAAATTGACAGCAACCGACACAGATTAATCGTACATTCAGAAATTGGTGCAGAGGGTTTTGAGCCTAATACCAACGATGGTACACAGCCATCGATTCAAATAGATTTGAATACGGTGCAGTTGTTTGATTTAGTGGAGGCAGTAGATCAGTTTTTTGCTGATACTCAAACATTACCAGAGTTATCACTAGAACTACAACCAGTCACTAGACGCTATGGTGGCGCTAGTCAAGTATTGCTCAAGCAAGCAGTACCCGCGACTGTGGGAGTATCGAGTTTGGCCGTTGCTGCGATCGCTTTTAGCTTAATTCCTCCCCCCCAAGTACGTCCACCTGAACCGCAGCCAGAGGAACAGTCCAGCACGACAACACCCACAGCCTCACCCACAATTGAAGCCTCACCCACAGATTCACCCACAGCCTCACCCACGACAACACCCACAATTGAAGCCTCACCCACAGCGGTTATTAGAGATTTAGAAGCACTTCTGAGTTCAGTTCCAGAAATTACTGATCCCTCCCAATTACGTGCATTAAATCGCCAAGTTTATAATCAAATTCATCCAGCTTGGAATAATCGTTCTGAATTAACCGAAGATTTGATCTATCGTTTAGGTGTGGCTGCCGATGGTAGTATCATCGGTTATAAAGCTGTGAACAAAGCTTCAAATAATGCAGTAGATAAAACACCGCTGCCCAATCTACTATACAATCCTGCTAACCGCCGCATCGCCAACGAACCCATCGCTCAATTCCGAGTAGTCTTTAATAGAAAAGGTATTTTAGAAGTCAGTCCTTGGCTGGGATACACTAAAAAACCAGAAGTAATCGGCGAAAAAATCACTGACTCCAAAAAAGTCAAAGATTTAAACCAAAAGCTCTATGGTATGATTCGCCAAAATTGGAGTGTAACACCCACATTTACCACAGATTTGAAATATCGGGTGGCGGTAAACAAGGATGGTGTAATTGCTGACTATGAACCACTCAACCAAGTAGCCTTTGACTATTTTCGGGAAACACCACTACCGCAGATTTTCCAATCCGTTTACGGCTCAAACGTAGCTGCTCCCAATAATAAAGAAGCTCTCGGTCACTTCCAAGTGGTATTTAAGCCTAACGGCACACTAGAAGTTACCCCTTGGAAAGGATACAGGTAATAATTCGTAATTCGTAATATTTCCTACGGAAACGCTCCGCGAACGTAATTCGTAATTGCAGATTAATTACGAATTCTGAATTTATTTAGTGATTTTCCCCATATAATTTCCCCATAACTGGGCGGCTTGAGCGCTACTACCAGATGTGGGGGAATTATTGTCATTTCCTAGCCAAATACCAGTTACAAGCTGCCGACTGGGAATAAAACCAATAAACCACAGGTCAACGTTTTTATCCGTTGTCCCAGTTTTGCCCCCTTCACCCAGTCCAATAGCCGCGCTGCGTCCAGTACCTCTGGTGATTACCCCACGCATCAAATCAATCATCTCATTAGCAACTTCCGTTTTCAGCACTCGCTTATTACCATTGGGATCTTGGTCGAAGGAGTAGATGACACGACAGGTTTTTAAATCTTTACGATCTTGACAATCACTGCTGTCTAGAATTCGACTAATAGCATGAGGAGGATTCCACACCCCACGATTGCCAATAGCGCCAAAAGCACCAGTCATTTCTAAAACATTGACAACACTTTGACCCAATACCAAGCCAGGAACAGGTTCAAGTGAAGATTTAACCCCCAAACGCTGCGCCATATCTACTACTTTATTCAACCCAATTTCTCTAGCAACCCGCAGAGCAATAGGGTTTTCTGAAAGAGCCAAGCCGGTGGCTATATCTAAGCTACCACTAGATCCAGAACGGCAAGGTCTGTAGGTAAATCCTTGCCAAGTTAAAGGAGCGCAAGAATAACCCCTTGAGGGTGATATCCCCTGCTCAATGGCAGCAGCATAAGCAAAAATCTTAAAAGTAGAACCTGGTTGTCTTTTGGCTTGAATCGCACGATTAAACTGACTTTTTCTGTAATCAGTTCCCCCTACCATCGCCAATATACCCCCAGTTCTGGAGTCGAGAGTGACCATTCCCCCTTGAGAAAAACGAAAACTTGAACCAGCGTTACTGACTGAATTCCGCAGGGCAGTTTCGGCTTGTGCTTGAATTGCTGGGTCTAGCTGGGTTTCGATAATATAGTTACCTTCTCTGGCGGCTCCTTCTCCTAAAATCGCTTCTAGTTCTTGAAAGACATAATTATAGAAGTACGGGGCAATTGTCTTAGCTTGCCGTTCACAGACTTTAGGGCTGACTTGGACAGTGGAGCGTCTGGCTCGATTGGCTTCTTCTGCTGAGATTTTGCCCATTTCCAGAAGTCGCTTAATCACACGGTTACGGTAATCAGCTGCCCCTAGTTTATTGGGACCATCCCCACAAAAATCAAAGGCATTGGGAGCAGGCAAAATCCCTACTAAAGTTGCTGCTTCTGAGAGAGTTAATTCTTTAGCTGACTTTTCAAAGTAATATTTAGCTGCATCCTCAAAGCCGGAAGTATCTGCCCCCAAAAACACGCGATTTAAGTAAGTCAGCAAAATATCATCTTTGCTGTAAAAAGTTTCTAGTTTCAGGGCGACTACGGCTTCTCGCAATTTCCGCTCTAATGAATCTTGTCTACCTACATAATCGCGGAACAAACTACGGGCAACTTGCTGAGTAACTGTACTAGCGCCTTGTTGGACATCGCCGCTACGACTATTAATCAGTACGGCTCGCAATACCCCTAAAGGATCTACCCCAAAGTGCCAATAATAACGACTATCCTCGGAAGCTACTACAGCAGCTGGCAAATAAGGACCAAAATTGGATAGCTGCTTCAGGTCTACGTGAGCAATATTTCTAGGCTCCCGGAGTGGAGTAGAACCATCACGGGCGTAAACAACTACGGGGGCGCGAGTAGCGGTTGGGAGGGGGCTAACGGAAAATTTCAGCCATTCAACGCCAATTACTAAAGCGAATAAGGCACTGACACCACCAACACCATATATCCCCCACGTTGCAGCTTTTACATACCAGGCGGGAGGATCGACGTATTGCAACCGCACGGAAGCGGCAAGTTCTGGTGGTCCTAAGGTAAAGATATCACCGTGACGAAGTTCTAGAGAAGTGACTCGCCGCTTGCCAATATAAATGCCATTGGTAGAATTTTCATCTTTGATGGTGAAAATAGGAGTCCTTTGGCTGGAATCTCGCGACAGTGACAGGTGAATTTGACTGACAACGGGGTTGCGGACGACGATATCAGCAGATTTGGAACTACGACCGAGAATATAGCGATCGCCCAACAGCGGATATATTTCCGCTTTATCTGCCCCCGCATCCTGCACCCAGAGTTCCGGTACTTTGGCATTGGGCTTGAGCGCTAGTTTAGAAAAATCAACCCTAGCTTGAATAGTATTGACGGCTTGTGTCAGTTGACCAAGGAACGTTTGAGGCTTTTGAGGCGGTTGCGGGGAACTCATCGGCTATATCACATCACACGCTGTTAGTGAAGAATCGGGCGAATCGTAATTTTAATGCTAGTCTGTCACCATTTTACTCACAAGCTCTAAATAAATTGACTGTACGGAATTTTATTGGTTTAATCTAACACCTATTTACTGTTTAGCCAACAACATGATTTTGTAACTTTTATTACTAGTTTACGGACAGAAAAATTTCTATCTCTATGACTGGATGCCTATTCTAGCTCAAAAAACTAGCTGCACAAGGACAATTTCTATAATTTAGGTTTGTATTGCTAGAAACTACTTTGCAATCAACTAAATGTTTAAATTTGACTGCCGCCAAACATCTCTAGCATTTATAGCAAAATTGTACATCTTCCTTTAGAAAGATTTTCTCCAATTAATTGTTTGATTTAATTGGCGAAGTGTTCCGTTGACCTTGAGGTGAATTTCCGAATGAAGGGAAAATTTCTGACTCTGATTGGTACAGCCCTGACGTTGGTGCTGACCACTAATGTTGCTATGGCCGAGTCCAGTCAATCCCCTATGTCCGAAGAATCTAGTAGTTCATCTACTAATTCACCAACGGAAATCAAAATGTCACCACTAGGGATGAAAATTCTGTGCGAACGGTTTCCTCTCAATTCCCGTTGTCCCGGTGGTACAGCACTGAATTCTCCCATTCCTACTAGCACAACAGAACCAGCAGCAACTCCTGCTGAAAGCGGTACTAGTCCCGAAAGCACAATAGTACCAGCAGTTCCCACTTCTCCAGATGCTGGCAATTCCAGTAACTTAACTCCTGCACCTGGGAGTATGATTTTACCAAAATTAGATACACCAAACAGTAGCACGGAATCAGGTGCAAGTTCACCCATGCAAGTTCCTAGTCAAGTTCCTACTCAGGGTACTTTATAGGTAAAGTTATTTGGTGCATTGAAATTTAATAAATAAAGCTTTCATTTATTTGGTAGCCTGGAGATACTCAACCTCCAGGTTTCTTTGTTGATATTCATCAAAATCAGAGTTGAAAAAGAGACCGACTGGGGAAACGGGGAAAATTTCAGAAATTACCTTTTTTCCAATTACCAATGATAAAATGGGTATCAAATTAGCGGGGTCTATGACTTGAGGTAGATGTTTGTTGCAAAGAAGCAATTAAAAGGCAAACAATACCAATACTAATAAAAGAATCGGCCACATTAAATACGGCAAAGTTAATCAGGCGAAAATCCAGGAAATCGACCACATAGCCTAAAGAAAACCTATCAATCCCATTACCTATAGCCCCACCTAAAATCAAGCCATAACCCAACTGATCCCAAAAACTTAACATAGGGCCAAATGTGGCAATGGCTATCAATACTAAACTTACACCTAAAGAGAGCCATCGCAACCACTCTACTTTTCCGCTTAATAAACTAAACGCTGCACCTGTATTAGTAACATAGGTAAAATGAAATATGCCTGGGAGTAATGGTAGTGTTTGTCCCAAAGCAAAGGTTTTCACTACCCAGAATTTGGTTAATTGATCCAGAAAAAAAGCTAAAAAGGCAGCAATCCAAAAGAAGTGATTTTTTAAACGCATGATGAATTAGTCATTAGTCATTAGTCATTAGTCATTAGTCATCTGACTACTGAATCAATGACTAATAAAACATTATATGTCGTAGCACATATGCTACTATTGTGACAGCACAGACTACAGCTAGTTGACCTGGTAGTGAAAACCAAGAGTATTTAAGGATTGCTTGCATTAAAGGTAGATTATCTGCAACTTTTCCGGGAAAAAGATAGCTAATCATTAAATAAGCAATACCGCAGATGTGGACTGTTAACAATCCACAAAAACAACTAAAAGCCAACATTTCTAAACGAGGTCTGGCTTTGAAGGCAAAATAGCCGCAAATCCAAGCTCCGGGAATAAAGCCTAGCAGATAGCCAAACTGAGATAGCTTAACATAACCAATACCGCCTCCTTCGGCAAATACAGGTAACAAAGTTAATCCCATGACTAAATAAGCAATCTGAGAAAGCGCACCAGCATTTTTGCCTCCTAAACAACCGACTAGCAACACGGCTCCAATTTGATAGCTAACACCTAAAGACAAGGTTTTAATTCCTTGCTGACCCCAACTCCAAGGAAAAGTAGTGCCATAGGCTTCTAGGAACGTGCCACCCATTGTTAGGAGTAAGCCAATCATAGACCATAATAATTGATTGGAAGCAGCAAACATTGATCAGGCAACAGGGAAAAGGCCAAAGGGAAAGCTAACAGCAACCAGTATAGGCCAATGGTAAGAAGATGAGACCCAGCCTCAACACTGAAAATTGGTATTACTGAGGTTAGGTGCTTGGGTAAAAGGTAAAATTATTCTTTGTTACTTAACTAGCTACTGAGAATAAATACTGATCTTAACAGTATATAGTAGATAAAAATTAATACAAAGAACCTTGAATTTGAATCGAAGTTACGAGATTTTTTAGATTATTAACCTACTGTTAACCTTATTTTGAATCATTTAGCGGTATCTTAGAGGCGCTCATCTGGAAATTTACAGATATTTACAGCAATGGTATTACATCTAAATCGAGTAAAGAATAATTCATTCATAACTTCAGCAACAGTGTTAACACTGGCAATTGGTTTAGCGGCTTGCGGGGGAAATTCAAGCCCTGACAATATTGCTACAACTGAAACTCCTGGTACTACTCAAAACACCACTGCTTCTAGTCCAGCTAAATTGGATCTGGGTGGAAATGTTACATTAACTGGTGCAGGTGCAACTTTCCCAGCGCCATTATATGCCAGTTGGTTTGCTGATTTAAACAAAAAGTATCCAAATTTGCAAGTTAGCTATCAATCGGTAGGTAGCGGTGCGGGTGTTGAGCAATTTATCCAAGGTACAGTAGACTTTGGTGCCAGCGATGTGGCGATGAAAGATGAAGAAATCGCCAAAGTACCCCAGGATAAAGGCGTGATTTTACTACCTGTGACTGCTGGTAGTATTGTACTAGCTTACAATCTGCCAGACGTTCCTGAACTCAAATTACCACGAACAGTTTATACTGATATTTTATTAGGTAAGATCAAGTCATGGGATGATCCAGCAATTGCTAAAGCTAACCCTGAAGCAAAGCTGCCTAAACAACCAATCACTGTTGTATATCGTGCTGATGGTAGTGGTACTACAGGTGTGTTTACACAGCACATGAGTGCTATCAGCCCAGAGTGGAAAACTAAAGTTGGCGATGGTAAAAGTGTAAACTGGCCTGTGGGAGTTGGCGCTAAAGGTAATGAAGGTGTGACAGCCCAAATCCAACAGACTCAAGGTTCTATTGGTTACATTGAGTATGGCTACGCCAAACAAAATAATATTAAGTTTGCGGCTTTGGAAAATAAAGCAGGTAAATTTATTGTTGACAACGAGGTGGCAGCCTCCAAAAGTCTGGAAGCAGTAGTGCTGCCAGCAAATCTCCGTGCCTTCATTGCTGATCCTGAAGGTGCAGATTCCTATCCTATTGTTAGCTACACTTGGATTCTGGCTTATAAAAAGTATCCTGATGCAGCTAAAGCTAAAGCAGTGGAAGCAGCAATTGAGTATGCTCTAACTGAAGGACAAAAAATTGCTCCTGAACTAGGCTATGTACCTTTACCACCAAATGTGATTACTAAGGTAGCTGCTGCTGCTGACCAAATCAGTCCTGACTATAAAATCGCTGTTAGTGGTGGTACTAGTGAGAGTAATTAGGCTCACCCTTCCGTCTAACCGTAATACTCAAACAATAGTTTAGCCACAATATTTTATTGACCAATCAGTTGGGAACCCTGATTAGTTAGTGTGTCAAATGCAAAAAACGACGCAGCGATAATTAAAGTATGGCTGTAGTCACTAATATCAAGACAGTGTTGATTGTTCCTGAATTTATACTCAATACTCGGTACTCAATACTCAGTACTTTCTTTTTAAGTCTGGTTCCCCATTAAATTATCTCTGATTTGATTTTTACAGTCAGTATTCATGACTACTAATTTTCAGAACCTACAATCGGCAATTAAACAGCGATCGGAATTAGATAGATCTCTAGATCAGGGATTTATTTGGTTGACTCGGATTTTTGCTCTAGCGATCGCTGGAACTTTATTATGGATCACTTTACAGGTCGCTGTTGGGGCTTGGCCTGCCATTCAAGAGTTTGGTCTTGGCTTCTTAGCTAAAACCACTTGGAACCCGGTAAATAGCGAATATGGAGTGCTGCCACAAATCTATGGAACTCTCGTGAGTTCTTTTCTGGGCTTGTTATTAGCTATACCCATTGGCGTTGGTACTGCTGTTTTACTGAGCGAGGATTTTCTGCCATCTCAGGTGCGGTTGGTACTGGTGTTTTTGGTAGAACTACTGGCCGCTATTCCTAGTGTTGTCTACGGAGTATGGGGCATTTTCGTTTTAGTTCCTATTTTAACCAACTTGGGCAAATGGCTGCATAGTTCCTTCGGCTGGATACCATTTTTTAGTACCCCACCTACAGGGCCAGGGATGCTACCAGCGGGAGTCATCTTAGCAATTATGACTTTACCAATCATCACTGCTATCTCCCGTGATGCCTTAATTTCTGTACCCCCTAGTTTGCGTCAAGCGTCTCTGGGACTGGGTGCAACTCGTTGGGAAACACTTTTTCAAGTGATCATCCCTGCTGCTTTTTCTGGCATTGTGAGTGCGGTAATGTTGGCACTTGGTAGAGCGATGGGAGAAACAATGGCTGTAACAATGTTGATTGGTAATTCTAACAACATTAATATTTCCTTACTCGCTCCATCTAATACAATTTCCTCTCTACTGGCAAGTCAATTTTCTGAAGCAAGTGGGTTGCAAATTTCCGCTTTAATGTACGCGGCTTTAGTGTTGTTTTTCCTGACGCTGGTAGTGAATATTCTGGCAGAGTTTATTGTTCTCCGGGTTAAGCAACTGTAGTTGTAGGTTGAATTATGACGAATCATTTTCCCGAAAGCAGCCTGACTCGCTCCCCTTCGTCTCCCCGAACCTTGTTTAATACGGCAATGACCGTAGTAGCATATATTTGTGGAGCATTGGCGCTGCTACCTCTGCTGGCTGTGCTTTCTTATGTAATATTTAAAGGCTTTAGCAGTCTAAGTTTCAGTGTGTTTACAGAATTACCACCAGCACCTCTGAGAAAGGGAGGAGGCTTTGGTAATGCCATTTTGGGAACACTGTTAATGGTGGGTATTGGTGCAACTATTAGCATTCCTTTTGGTGTGTTAGCGGCAATTTATTTAACAGAGTTTAGTTCTAGTAAAGTAGCTAGATGGATACGGTTTGCTACTAACATTCTCAGTGGAGTCCCCTCTATTATTGCTGGGGTATTTGCTTATGGAATTGTAGTTTTGACATTAGTAAAGCTGAATTTAGGCTCTTACTCAGCTTTTGGTGGTGGGTTTGCGTTGGCAATTTTGATGTTACCCACTATTTTGCGAACTACGGATGAAGCTTTACAGTTAGTTTCCCAAGATTTGCGTCAAGCTTCTGTGGGGTTAGGAGCAACTAAATTTCAAACTGTCGCACAGGTGGTATTACCAGCAGCTTTACCAGCAATTGTGACTGGTTCTACTTTAGCGATCGCTAGAGCATCTGGAGAAACTGCACCTTTACTGTTTACTGCGCTGTTTTCCTCTTTTTGGCCAAGTGGCTTATTTCAACCAACAGCTTCTCTGGCAGTTTTAGTTTACAACTTCGCCGTTTCACCTTTTCAAAATTGGCAGTCTTTAGCTTGGGCTGCTTCTCTAATTTTGGTTTTGATGGTTCTGATCACAAGTATCATCGCTCGCTGGGCAACTAGGCAAAAAGCTTAACAAAATTCCATCAACAGGATGCACGATCATCCTTAAAAATTATCCCTAAACTATTTATGGCTACTAACGCTAGTACAATGAATGGGACTGATGCGGTTTTACGTACAGAAAATCTGAATATTTACTACGGTAACTTCCTTGCTGTACAAAATATTTGGCTAGATATCCCGAAAAATAAGGCTACAGCTTTCATTGGCCCTTCCGGCTGTGGTAAAAGTACATTACTGAGATGCTATAACCGTCTTAACGATCTCATTGAATCGTTTCGAGCCGAAGGTAAGGTTTATTTTGGCGATAAAAATTTGTATGCACCAGATATCGATCCGGTAGAAGTACGTCGTCGGATTGGTATGGTGTTTCAAAGACCAAACCCTTTTCCTAAATCAATTTTTGACAATATTACTTTTGGAGCCAAAATCAACGGCTACAAAGGTGATATGAATGAATTGGTAGAACGCAGTTTGCGACAAGCTGCTTTGTGGGATGAAGTCAAAGATAAACTCAAGCAAAGTGGTTTATCTTTATCAGGTGGACAACAACAGCGTTTATGTATTGCTAGAGCGATCGCAGTTCAACCAGAAGTTATCCTCATGGATGAACCATGTTCTGCACTTGACCCCATTTCTACTTTGCGCGTTGAAGAACTAATTCACGAACTCAAAGAACAATACACCATCGTTATCGTTACCCACAATATGCAACAAGCTGCGCGGGTTGCTGATAAAACAGCCTTCTTTAACGTCAAAACTTCCGATAAAGGTGGTAGAACAGGTTATTTAGTCGAATACGAAGATACAGAATTAATTTTCAACAATCCACAGCAAGAAGACACCAAAGCTTATATCAGCGGTAGATTTGGTTAATGGTGGAATTATGTCACGGTTTTATTATAGCTTGGTGACATTTTACTGTGGAGAATTACTTAAACCAACCTATCACTTAGAGATTTCTACAGTGATATTTTTTTAACTAAATTTCTCACTTATGATTTAGGTTTTCTATAGATCGTGGTTAAAGCAAATTACGTAATTTTATTTAAGCAAGTAGTTTTTTCCTAACCCAGGTAGGGGAGGGGTTTCCCCGCCCTTTTACCATTAATTCCTCCTTTATTTCCTCAACTTTTTACCTGCGCCATAATATCCCAAAACATTAAAATCAACACTCCACATCCAGCATGAAATATAACCCCAAAATCCACCATCGCCAATCAACACGCCTACGGGGTTATAATTATTCACAACCAGGAGCATATTTCATCACCATCTGTACCCAACACCGTGAATGTAATTTAGGCGAAATCATTAATGGAGAAATGAAATTCACCGTTAGGGGTCTTATTGTTCATGAATTTTGGTCAAACATCCCCCATCATTTTCCTAATGTTGAATTAGATGAATTTATCGTTATGCCTAATCATGTTCATGGAATTATTATCATCAATGATGAATTGTTGGGTGTACACGATGATAGGAAAGAGGGCGGGGATGACATACAGGGTGGGGAGACCCCGCTCACAAGGGTAGGTTTTTAATATTATCTGTGAAGGCAGGACTTGGAAGACAAGGAGGGAAGGTAGACAAGGAAGATTTTATACGCACAATGGTCTTTTGACGGACTGTTCTTGTTACCAAGAGAATATGATTTTGTACGGTTTTCCTCCCTTGTCCACTATCCTTCCTTGTCCACCAAGTCTAGCCCTCACGACAATGTAAAATACCTACCCTTGTGAGGGGAGACCCCGCCCCTACGGAAGAAAATAACATTGGGACAAATAATTGCGTATTACAAATATCAAACAACGAAAATAATTAATAAAATTGATGACACCCCTGGACTGCGTATATGGCAAAGAAATTATTACGATCGCATTATCCGTTATCAAAAAATTTTAGACATCGCTCGTCAATACATCGTTAAAAACCCTTTGCGTTGGGATAAAGACCCAAACAACCCACGTAGGGGCGGGGTTTCCCCACCCTTGGAATAACCACCCTTGGAATAACCGCCCTTGGAATAACGTCTTTTGTCCTTAATTCTTTTCAAAGCGGGTGGCGGGAATCGAACCCGCATTATTAGCTTGGAAGGCTAAAGTTTTACCACTAAACTACACCCGCAAATCTGTATCTATATAAAGATAACATAGCTTTGGTAAAAACACAACTATTTATGGAGAATTAATTGGCTCAATCCTAATCCGCATATACAAATTACTCAAATCTGGTTTTGAGCCATCTTCGTTATGGGCGGCAATAAAGCTTTCTTGCTTAAAGATATCATTAAGTGCTTGCTCATAGATGCTTTTTTCACTGCTGAGTGTCGTCGGTTCGATTTCTAAAACTACAGCTTGTTGAAATTTGCCATTGTTATCTATTACTAAACTAACTAGTATATTTGCTGCCTTTATTTCAGAATCACTGGGGAAAAAACTAGCTTCTAATTGCTTACTGCTACTACCTTGATATTCCGCCAGAACATCAGGTAAAGCATCTTTGATTAATCGTCTTTCTTGTATTAATTGATTGACTTCATCTTTCAGTATAGGAGAAACATTAGCTAGTATACCCCCTCCTGTTGGAGTTGGGGAAGTTTCCTCTGTTGGAGTTGGGGAAGTTTCCTCTGTTGGGGTTGGGGAAGTTTCCTCTGTTGGGGTTGGGGAAGTTTCCTCTGTGGGAGTTTGTGAAGTTTCCTCTGTTGGAGTTGGGGAAGTTTCCTCTGTTGGGGTTGGGGAAGTTTCCTTTGTTGGAGTTGGGGAAGTTTCCTTTGTTGGAGTTTGTGAAGTTTCCTCTGTTGGGGTTGGGGAATCTGAGGGAATATCTTTTGGTAGTAGGGTTCCTTGTCCCAGTTTTACTTCTTGACGGCGATTCCAGGGAAGATCATCTAATGGAATTCTCTGTGAAAGTGTTTCTGTAGGTGTAGGAGTTTCTGTAGATGTAGGGGTTTCTGTAGGTGTAGGGGTTTCTGTAGATGTAGGGGTTTCTGTAGGTGTAGGAGTTTCTGTAGGTGTAGGGGTTTCTGTGGGTTCAGGTATGGAGTCTACTGGTTCTGGAACTAGCTGATTATTAACTTTAGAGTTCTCAGTTTGAGACTCCTGTGGAGGATTAAAGTCAGAACTTATAGCGCCATCATCTTGATTTTCAGGGGTAGTTGGTGTGGTTTCTGGTAAAGATGGTGTAAAAGACTTTTGAGTAGAAGAGGGAAGTTTTGGTGTAACTGTTTTAGCGATGAATTTGGGTTTGGCTGTTGATTCGTCTTGAGGCGAAATATCTATGAAATCAACAGGAATGTTAGCTTGACTAGAGTGGGGAATCCAGGGTCTAAACTCATCAGATGAGCCTAATAACCAAAAAACCAGCAAGTGTAGCGAAATTGAACTTATAAATACACTAACCCACAAAAAGGGCGGATCAGTATGTTTTTTCCCGGTTTGCAAGGGAATGAGAGATTTATCTGTAACTGGTGGCATCATATTCAACTAAAAACTGGATATGATTTTATGATCGAGTGCTTTAACTAATTGCTCATCCTTAATTCATCATCCAGTCTGAAATTTAGTCATTAGCTGGGAAACTTTCTAGTTGTGGTGTAACTACGAATGTGAGAACTGTTTCATCTATTCCTTTAAGTTCCAAGGGACTACCTTTAGTAATTTCTTCTTCTTGTAAATAATCGGCAACAGCTGCCGATACCAAAATAGTACCTGGGAGAGCAGCAGCCTGCAACCTAGCAGCAATATTCACACTGGGACCAATTGCTGTGTAATCAGCGCGTTCTTCACTACCAAACATCCCGACAACTGCTGTACCTTGGTGGATACCACAACGAAACTGCACGCCATTACGCCCATCAGTCTCGAATATACCTTGTTCTCGCCAGCGCTTGTTTAAATTAATGAGGGCGTTTTGCATTCCTCTGGCTGTACCGATAGCACGACGTACTTGTTCATTGGGTGTGAGTTCTTCGGGCGCTCCATATAAGGCTAATATGGCATCTCCCATAAATTTATCTACAGTACCGCCATTGTTAAAAACAACTTTGGTCATAATTTCTAGATATTCATTTAGTACTTCGGCGACTTTGCGGGATCTGAGAGTATTTGATAATTGGGTGAAACCAACAATGTCGCTAAACAAAACTGTCACCAAACGTGGTTCTGGTCGCAAATCTAGGGATAAATTGCCAGATGCGGCTTTCTGCACTAGTGCAGATGGCAAAAAGCGCTTGAGTACTGATTCTGTGAGGTAGGTGTTTAACTCCAAGACGCGTTTTTCATTTTCCTTCAGGGCTAAAAGATTCCTCGCGCCTGCCAAAAGTTCCCGGTCATTGAATGGTTTAGCTAAATAGGCATCAGCACCATTTTCTGTGCCTTCAATGCGAGTTTCTTCATCAACCTTGGCTGTGAGCAGAATGATGGGTATACCGCGCATATTATCATCGCCCCTGATCATCTGAATCATTTCTAGTCCAGTCACCAAGGGCATCATTAAGTCTGTGATGATTAAGCTGGGACGAAGTTCTTGGGCTATGTTATAGCCTTCATAACCGTTACGAGCAGTAGCTACTTGATAGCCATTTTGGCGGAGAATAGTGGATACATAAGATCGCATATCTGGGTTGTCGTCTACAACCAAGATTAATTGATCAGTTTTTGACTGAGCGGGAAGTTGTCTGTTGGAGTTTAAAATTCCTGGATGAGGTGATAAATCTCTGGTAATAAATTCTAGGTTATCTTCCGTTGATTCTACTTGTTCTACATCAATTAATTCTACAGTGGCGCGGCTGTTATTCAGTTCACCGGGGATGTGTAGTACCTGTTCTGGGGGTAAGTGATCTGCACCTGTCAACAGCCGTAGGGTAAATTGAGTACCTTGTCCATAGACTGATTGTACTTTAACTTCGCCGCCGTGTAATTCTACCAATTCTTTGACTAGAGACAAACCTAATCCACTACCTTCATAGGTGCGGTTTTCTGAGCCTTCAGCTTGACGGAAGCGCTCAAATAAATGGGGAATTTGTTCGGGAAGGATGCCAATTCCTGTATCTTGGATTTGCAGTATGCAGGCATTTCCCTCATTGTATAGTCTGACCCTGATTGTGCCTCCATCAGGAGTAAATTTCATGGCATTTGACAAGAGGTTGTAGAGTACTTTGTCAAATTTTTCCAAATCCAAGTAAACTACCGGACATTCTAGTAAATCGGTAATGACTTGCAGTCCTTTTTTCTCGCAATAGAGACGAAATGATTCGACAATTTGGTTAACAAATTCGATCATGTCGCAAGGGCGGAAACTCGGCTGCATTCTCCCAGCATCTAAGCGTTGTAAGTCTAGTAGTTGATTTACTAATCGCAGCAGACGACGAGAGTTACGGAGAGCGATCGCACTTTGGGCGTGGGATAACCCTTCTCCAGATGCTACTGCTGATTCTAATGGTCCTTGAATTAAGGTGATGGGAGTCCGAAATTCATGGGAAATATTTTGAAAAAATTCCGTTTTTTGTCTATCTAGTTGTATGAGGCGTTCTGCTTGTTCACGAGTTTTTTGGTACAAGCGTGACTGTTGGACTGCGATCGCTGCTTGGGCTGCTACTGATTTAGATAATTCAATTTCTGATAGCAGCCACTTGCGAACTTTGTGACCTTCTCGCAAAGTGATACTACCGATACATTGACCATCAATTATTAGGGGAACAACCATCAGCGATCGTGGTCGCATTTTCAAAGGTAAATCAAACGCCTGGACATCTGAGGAAGAATGAGTGATGTCAGTGA
This sequence comes from Anabaena lutea FACHB-196, assembly GCF_014698305.1. GTDB lineage: Bacteria > Cyanobacteriota > Cyanobacteriia > Cyanobacteriales > Nostocaceae > Anabaena > Anabaena lutea. The sequence goes on from NZ_JACJST010000015.1 coordinate 109,688, forward strand.
TTACCACTGGTTCCTGTGTCCGCAATATTTCTTGCAAAATCGGATTCTTCCGAATTGGCGCTTGGGAACTAGGTAAGTGCTGAGTAACCGAGCGATGATTGCTGTTGAAGTTATTTTTTCTTAAATTGTTGAATTCTTCAGAACTATCATACAAGCCTACACATTGCACAAATTCATCTTCTTCTGTCCACAAAGACAGCACACAACCATCTACATTTAAAGCTTGTCCCAATTGTTGAGTAATAGCTGCAAATATATCTTGTGGATCTAAGCTAGAACGAATCGCCCTAGTAATTGTATTAATTAAAGCTTCTCGTTTTGCTAAAGCGCCTACTTGCTCATAAGCATAAGCTTGAGACAAGGCCAAGGCTGCCTGATCTGCTACAACTGAAACGAGTTGTACCTCTTCATCTTCCCACATCCGGGATTGATAACACTTGTGTAGAGTCAAAACTGCTCTGAGTTCTTGTTGACAAATCAGCGGTACAACTAAGCTAGAGCATATTTTAGCATCTGTAAACGCCGCTGCGCGATCGCGATCATTTTGGATGCGATCATCTCCAGCCACATCATAAATCACCTGTACTTCACGGGTTTCCCAGACTGTTTGAGCCAAAAGTAACTCAGGATTGGAGGGCAAAAATTCTTCTATTTCCCCATCTTCCAATCCGTCTTCTTCTTCGTCATCACTGGAGGTTTTTTGATAAATAAATCCTTCAGCCGCTAACTGCTCATCTTGGAAGGGACGTAAAAGACAAACATCCACCTCTAACATATGCCCCACTGTATCGACTATAGTTTGCAAAATTTGCCTATAGTCCAGGGCGCTGCGAATCGTATTAGTAACTGTATTCAGCAGCGATTCTCGCCGGAGTGTGCGAGTCAGTTCGCGGGTTCTAGTCTTGAGAACATTATGTGTGTCCAAAGCTTGGCGTACCACAGCTTTGAGTTCCTCTGCTTCCCAAGGTTTAGTAACATATTTAAATACTTTGCCAGAGTTAATAGCTTCCACCAAGTCTTCCACATCAGTGTAGCCAGTTAAAATAATTCGGATAATATCTGGATATTGAGTTGCTGTCAGACTCAAAAATTCTGTACCGCTCATCATCGGCATCCGCTGATCTGAGATGATTACTGATATGTCTCCCTCTCTTGCCAGCAGTTCCAGTGCCGCAGGACCTGAGTTAGCCCTCAGCACCTGATACTCGCGATAGAAGCTGCGGTAAAGCAAGTCAAGGTTGTCTGGCTCATCATCGACAACCAAAATTTTCGGCTTACTGTTTGCTTGTGATGTCATGCACCGCTTTCCTGCTGCATCGGCAGTCGGATAAAGAATAATCTGATCAGGTAGAGATATTTCTGAATCAGGTAAGGTTTGAGCATTTCGACCAAGAGACTATTGGGCTACATAACTGCTAGATATAGGACTATTCCCTCCCGGTAATTGTACTTACTAGCTAGTGATGATTGTTGTTAATTAATGGCACAAAGCGGTTAATTTCATTGTTATTTTCCCTTGATCGAGTAGATTTTGACTCACCAAGTCTTCTCTCATGTCTTGTAATAACCTGATTGGATTCCATAAAGCGCTCCTAGATAGAGCCAACATAACCATGATGTATACTAAGTTTTGCCATTGCAGCAGTTGTACTAACACTGGCGGGTCAATTTTATTTATGGTAGTCATGGTAGAGTCATGAATATTACAATAATCGTATTTCCAAGCCAAGTATACAATTAAACAAGTAATAATTTCCAATTTAGCAATCAGAACTAATCACGTAAGTTGCTAGTTAGCCAAAAGGTTACTCTTGACAGAAAGACAACACAGTTGAATCAAGAATTTTCCCTTTTTCCCATCACCCATGACCAGCCTAAACTAGATGACTAGCAACTTGGGTGAATACTAAAACAGGTGGTGATGTTAGGTTAATTGAGAATTAAAAATTGAGTAGCTCTACAGACTCTCTTTCCAGTATCCATCACATAGTACCTATACAACCAAATTGACTAAAAATGGGAGTAAATACAAACCTGATATTAAGCATATAATAACCTAAGTTGCTAGTCATAGCCTTCAGTTATGCCAGATGGGGAGAAATCAATTCAAAAACTCCTGACTTCTAACTCCTGAACTCTTAACTAGGAACTGACGTTAGTACTTGACTAACAAATTAGATAGGTTTTGCTACGCTTATTGGTACTCACCCTAACTAGACCACCGTAAACTAGTTGTTTAATAAAGATACCACTCATTTTTATATTCTCAAATCAAAGATATACATGGATATACATAAACTCTCCTTTACTCAACCCATTGGATTTATGAAATTGAAACGTCTAGCTTCTTTGAGGAGCGCAGCTTACAGAACCATAAACAAAGTTGTACATTTTGTATGATTGCCGATCAATACGGAATTTACCATCTCATGACGAGTTGCTTTTCCCAGCAAATCACTCAGGTATCTGAAAATGCAAAGTCAATCAATCCTCAACTAGCTTTTCCGACCTGGTTTTTTCCCCCACATCATCAACCGTCAGTTACAGAAGTTCCTATCCCAGCTTTGCGACAACTTCAAATCCGTGCGGCTACATCTGCTGATTTGACTAGTATTGCTCAAATCATTGCTGAAAGCTTTCACTCTCAACAAGGTTTCTGGGGCTGGGCTTTTCCCTTATTACGTTTGGGTATTTACGAAGACTTAAGAAATCGTTTAGCCTCAATATCACCTCATCAAGTTTGTTTAGTCGCTGTTGACACAAGTATGGGGAGTACTCATCAAATATTGGGAACTGTAGAATTGGGTTTGCGTTTTAGTGATTCTTGGGCAAATGCTCACAAGTCTTTTCCTTACTTATCCAATTTAGCTGTCAACCCACAATACCGTAGGCATGGTGTGGCTTCTAGGTTATTGACTAGCTGTGAACAAGTCTGCCAAGAATGGGGATTTCAAGATTTATATCTCCATGTTTTGGAAAATAACCATCAAGCTAGGCAACTTTATTTCAAGCTGGGATATCGTCGGGTGCATAAAGAAGTAGAATCTCTTTGGAATACCTTTTTCCTCAACCCCTCACGCCAGATTTTCTTGCATAAACACCTAATTAAAAAAACTTGGGTGGGAGGATGAGAGGAGTTGTAGTTTGACAAACAGTTAATAAATAAATTTATGAGCCGGTTTACGGCTGTTCTCTGTATCAGCCTCAAAAACTTGTTGAAAAACTTGGCAATACTTTAATTTTCAACTGTGAAGAAGCATGATGCTCAAATATTTTAGAAATGTTACTATTTATCAAGACTCAGCCATAATTCAAAACCCAAGAACGTGTTTTGACAGTTCAACACGCGGGAATATGCCGCCTTGACTGAAAACATCATGTTTGCTTATGTTTTCCATAAAGAAAACATGAGGTTACATAGAAATGCTGTAGTATTGACCAATTCACTTGATAATATTGTCGGTTTTTTGACTTGGCGATTTTAAATAGAGAAAGATTATATAACACAACGAACCCATAACTGAACAGTTCGTGGAATCCTCATACTAACTTAGTATTTAAGATTTCATCTTTATAAAAACTTTAAGAAAATACTCGTACAGTTGAAGACAAATGCACCTTAATCCCATAAAATGTGATTAATAATTGCCAAACACCGTTGATTTAATGGGCAATTAAGCTAAATCTTCCCAAAAAAAATCTTGAGAATATAAAGCCAGTCAGAAAAATTGATTTAACTAAACAGATAATTATTGGATATCTAGAAGTGCATAGCCTTAAAACCGTCGTCGAAAATTTGAGAAAACATGGATAGTGAACAACGCCGACGCTATCAGACCGCTATGGTATCAACTTCTTGCTCTGAAACTGGTTTCGTGGATAAGCTTACCATGGGAGATGGAATTGAGCTATGGCAATGCCCTCCGCAGGCATCGCACAGATCTGACATTCTTGCGTCGCTCCATAGCGGAAAAGTTTTTATAGTTAATAGTCGCAGACGGAATGGGTTAATAGTCTTTAAAGGCTACCATGCAGAGTTCGCTGGGCCGGGAGCAGTAGTAGGTGGGGATTATGATAAAGATTGCCAATGTGTACTACCTATCGGCAATCTGTCGTTGTTAACTCCTGAATCTCATGAAGATCGTCAAAAAGCTTACTTGATTAGGCGACAATGGATTCGCTTGATTAAACAAATTACGGAAAACTCAGTTTCTGGAGAACGAGTCCAAAAAATTATTGATCAATTTGAACAATATTTTCCGCCAGAAGTAGTTGCTGATCTACCAGATGTGGCATTTGCTATGTTAGTAGGTGTGCTGCCGCAAACGGTGGCAATAGTGCGTCGTTTGGGCAGTGATGGAGACGGCTATTTTAATTAAGAATAGTTAACCCAGATCTGCTAAAGCAGTTTGTAATCGGTTGAGGGTATGAGTGTTTTCTGTGGGTGTTCCTACAGTAATTCGTAATCCTCCAGGAAGTAATCTGACAAGAGTTCCTTGATTTCTGAGTGTTTGGTGGAGACGAGTTAAAGCAGTAGCTGCTGGGTGAGAAGGATTTGGTTTAAGACGTAGGTAAATAAAGTTAGTATCGCTGGCTGTAATTTCTAATGCTGGATGTGGGGATAAAGCGGTGATGAGTTTACTGCGTTCACTGAGGGTTTGGGGAATTGACTCCAGCAAAATTTGACGATTTTGTAAAGCAACTAAAGCAGAAGCAAGGGAAAAACTGGGGAGATTGTAGGGGAGACGGACTTTTTCTAAAATAGCGATCGCATCTGGATTGCCTACACAATAGCCAACTCGCATGGCTGCTAACCGGAAAGCTTTGGAAAAAGTCCGCAGCACTACCCAATTCGGACGTTGTACTAATTCCCCAACTAAGGTAGTTTGGCTAAATTCAAAGTAAGCTTCATCAATAACTACTAAAATTTTCTCTGGTAGACTTTTTAACCATGCTAATTCAGCCGCAGTTAAGCAATTGGCGGTAGGGGAATTGGGATGAACGACGAAAACTGCCCGAATGGGGGGATTTTGAGTGGCTTCAAGGGCTGATTGTGCTGCTTTTAAGTCTATTTCAAAATTGCTTTCATTTCTATCCACCGTTACCACAGGAATGCCCAGGGTTTGCGCCAAAATCGCATACATGGAAAAAGTGGGGTTGGCGACTAAAATCGAGCCTTCTGAGCCTAAACAGGTGGCAATCAATAAAGAACGGATGAGTTCATCGGAACCATTACCGACGGAAATATTAGCAGCGGTGATCACAGAGGATGGAAGATGAGCCGATTCATTGACATATTCGGCGATCGCATCTTTGAGTGTCTCATGTCCACCATCAGGGTAACGATTGCTTTCAATTACTTGTTGAAAAGTCCATGCCAGCTTTTCTTTAATCTCCACTGGTAAATCATAAGGACTTTCATTGGTATCAAGCCGGTCAAATTCTATGGCGACTGCTTCGGCTGTATCGCTGCTGGGGTGGGGTTTATAGGCAGTAAATTGGGCTAAATCTGAACGAATGAAGGGAAGCATAATGGGTAATTGGTGATTGGTAATTGGTAATTGGTAATTGGTAATTGGTAATTGGTGATTGGTGATTGGTAATTGGTAATTGGTAATTGGTAATTGGTAATTGGTAATTGGTAATTGGTAATTGGTAATTGGTAATTGGTAAAAAGTATTACCCAGTCTCTATTTCCTAATCTCCAATCCCTAGGTGACAAAATGAGTGAATCGCTTGCCAAATTTCGGTGCTGACGTTTCCCAAAGCGTGATCGCTATCGAGTTCTACTAATTTTACCCAAGGACGGGAATTCGCAAATTCACGACTAGCGGTAATGGGAATAACTTCATCTTGTTTACCGTGCAGAATCAATGTGGGAATCGGGCGTTGGAGATTTTTTTCTAAATATTGGGCAGCATCTGTGACAAAATTGTAACTTAGAGGTAATTCTCGTCCTTCCCCATAGTGATGTACTAAGAGATATTGTTCTTGTTGCCAACGTTTTAAAGCTTTTTCTCCTAACTTGGGCAACCAATGGGATAAAAACCCAAAAGCTGGTGCTAATAAAACTAAGCGTTGCACTTGTGGGTATTTTTCCCCTAAATGAGCAGATGTCAAACCACCTAAACTGGAACCAATCAGGGTTACAGGTGCAGAATTACTGAATTCAGCAGCGACTTGATTTAGCTGACGAGTGATTGTTAAATGGGAAAAATCGTCGGCATTTAAATCGGGAATTTTCAGCTTGATGTGAAGTTGGGTAAAGCGATCGCTGATATCCTGTGCTTTAGTAGATTTAGGGCTGGAAGCAAAGCCGTGAAGATAAATAAAAGAATTTAACATTTGACATTCAACACTTCTGGCTAATGACTAATCCAATCACTCCAACTCCCAGCATAAAGTTTACCTGTAGAAATTCCAGCTATTTCTAAAGACAGTAAATTTACACAAGCAGTAACACCGGAGCCACAATAAACTAAAATTTCCTTAGCTGTTTCCAGCTGTTCCCACCTTTGACGCTGTGCTGACTGGGGAAGTAAACAGCCATTTGCGTCGGTGACTTCTTGCCAAGGATAGTTGACAGCACCGGGAATATGACCGGCAATTTTATCAATTGGTTCTCGTTCGCCTCGATAGCGATCGCTCTCCCTTGAATCTACCAAAACTACATCTGGACGATCTTTGCGATTTTTTACATAAGTATAATCTACAACTTTTTGCCCTTGTAATTGCGGGACAAATGTCCCCATTCCAGATTCTGGAATCACTTCAGAAACGGGATAACCAGCTTTTTGCCAACTAGCAAACCCACCATCTAAAACGGCTACTTGCTCATGTCCTAAATACCGTAATAACCACCATAAACGAGACGCAAACGCAAACCGAGAATCATCATAGGCGACTACCAGAGTTTTTTGGTAATTAACTCCGATTTTCGCTAATTTATCAGCTAAATCATTGATATTAGGTAAAGGATGTCTTCCTCCATGTTCTGCCACAGGACTAGATAAATCTTGATTTAAATCTAAATAATAAGCTCCTGCTATGTGACTTTCTTGATATTGCTTTTTTCCCAGTTGCGAATCAGCCAGAGAAAAGCGACAATCGACAATTACAACTTGTGAATTGTTAAGATGTTCAAATAGCCATTTGGGAGAGATAACAAATTGGTTATTAGTCATTAGTTAGTTTTATATAAAAATGTCAGATTCAGATAATTTTACACTTCAACAAACACAAGATGGTTCTTTTACCTTCTTTTCCGAAGAATTTGAGGAAGCTTTTCACAGCCATTATGGAGCCAGACAAGAAAGTTATTTGAAGTTTGCACTTCCTACTCAAGTGCAGAAAGCAGCCAGAAATGGAATAGTCAGGATTTTAGATGTTTGTTATGGTCTAGGATACAACACAGCCGCAGCGTTACAAGTAATTTGGGAAGCAAATCCCATTTGTTCTGTCGAAGTCATTGGTTTAGAACTAAATCCCGCAGTCCCCAAAGCAGCCCTTAACCAGCATATATTTGATGATTGGGAATACGATTATACACAAATATTGACTGAACTTGCTTTTAATTATCAAGTCCAAACCAATCGCTTGAAAGCAAAGTTACTAATAGGCGATGCTAGAAACTCGATTGTAGAGGTACATAAGTCAGGTTTTCAAGCTGATGCTATTTTTCTCGATCCCTTTTCACCACCGCAATGTCCACAATTATGGACTGTGGAATTTATACAAAAAGTCGCCTTGTGTTTACATCAAAATGGCTTACTAGCGACTTATTCCTGTTCTGCGGCTGTACGCACTGCACTTTTAGCAGCAGGCTTAGTTATAGGTTCTACCACACCCATAGGAAGGCGTACACCTGGTACTATAGCAGCATATCAAGTAGAGGAAGCGAGCCGAGAAGTGGACTTTTCTTCCCTGCTCCCTGCTCCCTGCTCCCCTGGTTCTTTTATTCCCCCGATTTCAGAAGAAGAAAAAGAACATTTACAAACTCGTGCGGCTATTCCTTACCGTGATCCCGAATTGAGGGATGCTGCGGAAGTTATAATCATGCGACGACAACAAGAACAACAAGCCTCTATTTTAGAAACTACATCTCAATGGAAAAAAAGGTGGAGTTAACTGATATGATTTGAGCTTGAATATCAAAATCCTAAAAGTATTCATCAAAAGTATTCATCATGGGAATTTACTGATACTTAATTATGGTTGTTGTAGCAATTCTCGCGGCAGGAAAAGGCACAAGAATGAAATCAAACCTGCCTAAAGTTTTACATTCTTTAGGTGGAAAATCTTTAGTTGAACGCGTTATTGAAAGCGTCGAACCCCTTTCACCTTCACGGAAGTTAGTGATTGTTGGGTATCAATCTCCAGAAGTGAAAGCTGCAATGGCGGAAATTCCTGGTTTGGAGTTTGTGGAACAGACTTTACAATTAGGTACAGGTCATGCTATCCAACAATTACTTCCCCATTTGGAAGGTTATACTGGGGATTTGCTGATTTTGAATGGTGATGTACCTTTGTTGCGTACAGAAACTCTGAAAAACCTGTTACAAACCCACCAAGAAAATCATAATTCCTGTACTATTCTCTCTGCACAGTTATCAAATCCCCAAGGTTACGGAAGGGTTTTTTGTGATAGTGACGATGTTGTGCAGAAAATGGTTGAAGATAAAGATTGCACTCCTAAGCAAAGAGAAAATAACCGTGTTAATGCTGGTATTTACTGTTTCCGTTGGCCAGATTTAGCAAAGTTTTTGCCTCATTTAGCAGCAAATAATGCCCAGAAAGAATATTATCTCACAGATGCCGTTACTGAAGTAGGAAAAGTGATGGCTGTAGATGTGAAAGACTACCAAGAAATTTTAGGAATTAATGACAGATTACAATTAGCCACAGCTAACGATATTTTGCAAAGACGCATTAAGGAAAAATGGCTTTTGGCTGGTGTGACGCTAATTGATCCTGCAAGTATTACCATTGATGAAACAGTGGAATTACAACCAGATGTGATTATTGAACCGCAAACGCACCTGCGCGGTAAAACTGTGATTCAGTCCGGTAGTCGCATTGGCCCTGGTAGTTTAATTGAAAATAGCGAATTGGGTCAAAATGTCACTGTCCAGTATTCTGTAGTCACAGATAGCGTTGTGCAAGCAGAAACTCGCATTGGTCCCTATGCTCATTTGCGCGGTCATACTGAAGTAGGTGCTGGTTGTCGAATTGGTAACTTTGTCGAGTTGAAGAATACCCAATTAGGCGATCGCACTAATGTAGCTCATTTATCCTATTTAGGCGATACTACAACCGGAACTCAGGTAAATATTGGTGCGGGGACAATTACCGCCAACTACGACGGAGTAAAGAAACATAGAACTAAAATAGGCGATCGCACCAAAACCGGTTCTAATAGTGTGTTAGTTGCACCCATTACAGTGGGTAATGATGTTTATATTGCCGCAGGTTCAACGGTAACAGAAGATGTCGAAAACGATGCTTTAGTAATTGCGAGAAGTCGTCAGGTAGTTAAACCAGGTTGGCGGAAAAAAACCGAATAATTCGTAATTCGTAATTCGTAATTCGTAATTAAGAAGGTACAAGATTCCACTAATTGCAATTACGAATTATTTTGATAAGTAGGAAGGCACAAAAAAAACAGAAGTATGTAACGAAAAGTAAATTTAGCTCAAACTCTCTTCCCTTCTGCCTTCTGCCCTCTGCCTCCTGCCTTGTCATAACGATAAATTTTGCCACCTAACTACTTATTCTTGGAGAAAAGTTTCGTGCAGAGGCACAGAGGGGCAAAGACGCAAAAGAAGAAGTGCATTTTCCCACCTCAAAAAACCTCAGCGAACCTCTGCGCTAACCTCCGCGTCCCTCCGCGTTTAAAAAAATCCTCCTCAACAATAACCGATCAACTCGCCATCATTCCATTCCAAAGTATCGCCAATAGTGTCACCATTATGGAAAGCAGCAAGTAAGATTTCGCTAGTTTTACCCCATGATATAGCTCCAGTGGCATCAAGAGCGATCGCACCCAAATCCCGTGCATTCTTACTAGCTTCGGTAAATGAGCGCCACATAGCCTCTTGCAAAGACATTCCATCACTAACACGGATGACAATCTTCGCTGCTAAACACTCATCAATAATATCTTCGCCAATACCAGTACAACTGACACCTGCATAACTTGTAGCATAATTACCAGCAGGCATAGCAGAATCACTGACTCGCCCAATGCGCTCAAAGCCTTTACCACCTGTGGAAGTACCAGCCGCTAATTTGCCATAGCCATCTAAAGCCACTACACCAATTGTACCTCGTCCCGCATTACAGCTTTCTGCTAGTTCTGGTTCAGCGACTACCCCAGCCATCGTGCTTTTAAAGTTATCTTGGCGTTCTTGTATCCATTCTTGCAAGCGTAAATCAGTTAAACCATTGTAGGTAGGAACTTGCAACTCCCGCGATAACTCCAATGAACCGTGATCAGACAAAACCCGATCTGGGGAGGTTTGTAAAAATTGTGCCAACTCAATCGGGTTTTTTACCCGTGAAACATTAATTACACCACTAAAACGCCCTGATGTACCATCCATCAGCGAAGCACTCATGCGAATTTGCCCATCAGATTGGAGTACCGAACCAGTACCAGCATTAAAACGGGGATTATCTTCCAACATTTGGCAACCGCGCACCACGGCTTCAGAGGCTGTAGCACCTGCTAAGAGCAGAGAATAGACCTCTTCGATGACAGTATAGAGCGATCGCCTTACAGCCTCCAATCCTCCCTTCCCTTGCAGAGAACTACCAGCCCCACCATGAATAATTAATTTAGGTTTTACTTGTAAAGTCATTTAATTGCGTTTGTCTAGTTTTAACTTTGATTCGTTTCATTTTTAGCCTGAGAACGACGACGACGGCAACGTTCAGAGCAATATTTCACTTCGTCCCAACAATCTTCCCATTTTTTGCGCCAACTAAAGGGACGTTGACAGACTACACAAATTTTTTCAGGCAGATTAGATTTAGCAATATTACGTCCCATATTTAGAGTTTGTTGTGAAAGGAAGAGAAGAGGAGACGCGGAGAGGGGGAGACACGGGGATCTGACAAGGGTAGGTTTTTAATATTATCTGTTAAGGCAGGACTAGGAAGACAAGGAGGGAAAGTAGACAAGGAAGATTTTCTCCGCACAATGGTCTTTTTATTACTAAGAGAATATAATTTTGTACGGTTTTCCTCCCTTGTCCACTGTCCTTCCTTGTCCCCCAAGTCTTGCCCTCACGACAATGTAAAATACCTACCCTTGTGAGGACACGGGGATGGGGGGACGCGGTGACGCGGAGAAATAATTATCTACTGCACCCTGCCTTCTGACTCCTGACTCCTGACTCCTGACTCCTGCTATATTACTCAATACTACTACTGAGTAAGTGGCGAAGTATTTCCTACGGTATTTCCCTCAGAATTGCTAGGTGCTAAAGGCAAAACTAAGCGACTAACTACTCGATGATCTGGTAATTGATATATTTGCAATTCTCCTCCCAACTGCTGGATTAGGTTTTTGCAAATTAGCAGATGCAAACCAGGTGGTTGGTTGAGGTAGGCAGAAGCAAGTATATTCTTGTGTCCATTATGACTTAACTCTGCTAATAGATGTGGATCAATGATGCCATGATCTGTAATTGACAGTTCCAGCGATCGCTCATCTAACTGGTTACACCAGATATCAACTCTTTCACCAATGGGAGACCGTTTACAGGCAGCCAATAACAACTCGTAGACAACAAATTCTATTTTGACAATATCGCCGGATGTAGCCAATGGAGATGGATTTGATGCAGTGATTAACTCTCCAGATAATGAAGAGCTTTTGGGTGATGTAACTCGCTCAGTTGGTTGTGCCAAACCATGTACACCTATCCACATCTGTTGTTGTTTAACTAAATGATCTACTCGTTCAATTGCGCGCTTCAATAAACTGTAAATTGACATTGTTTCCCAACTCATGTGCAACTGCCATTGCTCCTGTTTAATCACTCCGCTCATAGAGTTGGTGATATAGTCTAACTGCCGTAGTAGGAGCTTGTAACGCATTTGCGTCAGTTCATTAGCTGGAATACCTAAATCATGAATCTGAGTCAGCACCTGAGCCGTCATTCTATGGATTTCTTCTAAACGTCGATGTTTGTACCAGTTGAGTTCTCGTAATCCTTCACTATTGGACTCTAAACCTTGGATGATTTGCTGTTGACTTTGCCACCAAGCTAATTGAGAAACAAGCGTTGCGGTAACACTGAGATTAATATCCGACCAAGTTTGTTCTCCATAATTTGCCAGCAATACTATACCTATGGGTTGAGAATCAGCAGTACTACGTAATGCCATCACCCAAACTTGACCCCGATCAGGGAGAGTCAACCATTGCCTGGTTGCTGGTGGTAAATCATAGGCTTTGAAAATCACGTAACTATTATGTGCCAGTGCCAACTCAATGAGAACATCTCTCTCGATGGAAATAGGAACATTTTCAACAATCCCAAACTGATTATTAGTCATTACCCCTGGGATAATTGTTGCCCATTCCTGACTAGGAGACCAGGATAGAATGACAGCCAGTGGACATTCCAAAACAGTTGCTATGTGTTTTAGGGCAGTTGTCTCAATAGTCCCACTTTCAGCTTCTATGAGGATGCTAGGGTATTGTTTGAATATCTGGGAAATTTTTTCCTGTTGTTGAGTAATTATATTTAACTGCCAATTACGAACTATGACACCTATTTGCTGGCTGAATAACCACAGCAATTCTTTTTCTTGAGTTGTCCACGAGCGATGAGTTTCGTGAGTAATCAGCAACAGTATTTGCGGCGTATGACCTTGAATACAGCTGGAAATCAAAAGCGATCGCACACCATTCTCTAGTAACTGGGAACGCCAGCCAAACATGGGCAAATCTGCGTCTAAGTTTTCAATCTCTAGTGCTTGCGTTGCATTTTGCAACATCTGAAAATCTATGTCTGGGAGAGCGCTAAGTGAAAATCTCCAAGCTCGGCGATTCTTGACTGCACTTTGGTAAAGAACTTGATAACTATTTTGGTTGGGTTGGTACTGTAAAAGTAAAAACTGTGTTGCCCCTAGTCGCTCTATAATGCTTTTGGCGCAAGGGTATAAAATTTCTGGTAGATCTTGTTCTTTATAAATAGCTTGGGTAATTTGTTTAGTCAGTTGGTTGTCTTGTTGAATTTGTCTGATGGTGCTTTCCATGCTGTCGGTGGGAACAACTAAGGAGAGTAACCCAGCCGCACCTTGGACAAAATTTTTGTCTGCTTGAGTCCAAACTCGCAGTTCAGTACTTTCCACCGCCAGAAAGCCTAGTAGGTCTTTTTGCAAGATAATCGGCGCGGCTAAGAGCGATCGCACCCCCAAGCGTTGCAGCAGTTTACTCTGCACATTGCTGTTGAGAGAACTGCTTGATTCACTCATGCACACTACTTCATTAACTGCCAAATTGAAATAAACATCACCCAACTCCTGTACTGTTATCCCTGCGGTGGCTGGCTGAGTGCTTAAATTACGACCCATGCTCACCAGCTGACTGCTCATGCGACACCAGAAGTAATGTCTTTCTCGTTCAAACCAGTAAATATTTGTCCGTGAGGGAGAAACACATTTATGAGTCCCATCGACTACTGTTTCTAGCTTTTTATTAAAATGGCTAAGGGAGCGTACATTTTCCAGCAGTTTTAATAATTGCTCGCTAGGACTTGGGGTTTGCTCTAGTTGCCAAGTTTTTTCCTTGTAATTAAGCATTACTCCCAGTTCACCTAAAACTATCAACAGTCTTGCTCTGGCTTCTCCCCTCAGTAAATACCCCCATCGCACTGAACCAATTAACACCAAACCTAAGCATTTGTCTTTATGGCGAATTGGTAAAATAATTGTTCCTTGGATATTGTATTTTATAGCTACTTCTTGCCATTCGGGGACGCGGACTTCCTGTTGTAAATTAGCTATGCCTACAGGACGCAATTCCGTTACTGCTGACTCTAATAAATGTCCTGGATTTAATAAAACTGATCTTTGTAAATAACTTGTGTCACCATCAGGCGTAATACCACCTTTACCATACAACGTTTTATTTGCCTGATTATAAACAGCAATCCAAATCAATTGGTAGTCAAACTGTTCTTGAATATAAGTAATGGTAGTTTTGATGAGAACGTCAACATTATCCTCTTCTCTGAGTTTCTGGAGAACTTGGAACAACAACAGGATTTGTTGTTCGGCTGATAGAGGTTGATTTGGCTGCCCCATCTGATCATCTGTTGACATGAGTTGTAGTATTATATTTATGATGTCCAGAGAAAAATTTCGATTAATCTGGCATTTGTTAATAATTGGTAGATGTTAACCTAGTTTGGATATTTATCAAGCAGTAATTAATCCTTTTTTATTCACTTTGGTCAAAACAGATCCAGAGTGGTTACACCAGCAAACTATTCGTACTTTTAGCTGGCTGTCACAAGCAAGCTACAATCCTGCTGTTAGCTGGTTAAATAGCAGTCTACGAAGGTCTTTGTGCCTAGATAATACAAGTTTAGAACAAAATCTGTTTGGGCTAAATTTCCCTAACCCTGTAGGTTTGTCCGCTGGTTTTGATAAGGATGGACTAGCGGCGGGAATCTGGTCTAGTCTTGGTTTTGGCTTTGCTGAACTGGGTACTGTCACATATCATGCACAACCAGGAAATCCACCTCCCCGTTTGTTTCGCTTACCATTAGATAAAGCTGCTCTCAACCGCATGGGCTTTAATAACTCTGGTGCGGCAGCAATGGCAGCTAGATTGGCATCGAGTCACCAAGAATTAACTCGCTCAGTACCTATAGGCATAAATTTAGGTAAATCTAAGATAACACCCTTAGAACTAGCAGCACAGGATTATCTGGAGAGCTTTCGCTTACTTAAAGATTTGGGTGATTATTTTGTGGTTAATGTGTCTTCTCCCAATACACCGGGATTGCGATCGCTCCAAGATGCTGCCATGCTCAGTCAAATATTGAATGTATTACAAACAGAAAATAATTCACAAAAGCCAGTTTTGGTGAAGATAGCACCAGATTTAGAATGGGATGCGATCGCTGATATTATTTCCCTCGCTAAAACCTACAAATTAGCCGGGATTATTGCCACCAACACTACAATTAGCCGTGAAGGACTAAAAACTTCAGTAATTGATCAAACTGGTAAATCCCCCCAAGAAGAAGCAGGGGGAATTAGCGGAGCGCCATTGCGGCAACGTTCTACAGAAGTAATACGCTTTATTTACCAACAAACCCAAGGAGAAATCCCCATCATTGGCGTAGGTGGCATCTTTACCGCCGACGATGCTTGGGAAAAAATCACAGCCGGAGCTTGCCTCATCCAAGTTTATACAGGCTGGATTTATGAAGGACCAATGATGGTACGCCGCATCCTCACCGGGTTGTTAACCAAATTAGAAGAAAACGGCTTCACCTCCATCAGTCAAGCGATAGGCATTGGTAATAGGTGATTGGGGATAATCAAATTACCTGTTCCCTGCACCCTGCAAGAAAGCCCCCTGCCTCTTATTCTTCCACAGGGAAAAACTCCTTAGACTTACGAGAATAAGACCAAGCAATTCCATCAGGATCACGGCTGCGACTCCATTCTGGAAAATCAGGGTCATTACGCCGTTTATAAACCGTACTGGAATAAACACTTAGTCTTTTAGCTAGTTCAGATTGAATAAGTGAACCAAAAACTAACTGTTCTTCCAGAGGTTTTTTAACTTCCTCATGGCTAGTTTCGGGTAATGATTCGGTTTCGGTTTGTATTTCCTCTTCCTGGGAAATTATTTCCGGTGGTGCTAAAAAAGAACGAGCAACATTAGTCACCGGTCGAGATGGAAGTTTTTCTACTGGCTCACTACTATCAAGGATATCGCCCAGAATACTGGCAGTTATGAAGTAGTAAGACGGACTCTCCTTTTCAGAGTCCAATATACTAGCGCCAAATTCTTTAGATTTACTATCTAAATAGCGTTTTGCCACCGTCCCAGAAAAATCACCCTTGATTGCCAAATCCATCGGTGTAATTTTTCCCTGGTTTTCCCGAATTAACTGATAAAAAAGCGGGTTAACTTGATCACACCACTTTTCCCATTTATATTGCTGCCAAAGGTTTAAGGCTATCAGTAGCCCTAAGATTAGCAGTAAAATTCTCCAGGTATTGACCAAGAAAACAATCAAAAACGATATCGGCAAAATTAGAACGAGAAAACTTTTCCCGTAATTTTCTATGGTTTTTTCACTCATGCTGATTTTTGCCAAGTGAATTTTTACAAAATAATATTTATATCTTGGCAAAAATTTGGACATTTGTTTGTATTTTTTGGCAAAAATATCAGCCATTATTCGGCAAAAGCCACTGACATAGGGAAAAAGTGACCAGTGACACCAAGAAAAGATTTTTTTCTATCCCCTTGACAACCAGAAATTTGCATACTACAGTAATACTACAAGCGACATTCCCAAAGGAGTTAGCTTTCACCGTAGCGGATAGCTCAAACGTCAGAGCGCCCACCTTGCCTTTTTAGGCCGACCTATCGAGGGTTATTGTAATCACATTAAATACCCTTGATTAAAATCCCGGAGATGCAGACCAAATTTCTGCTCCGCTACACCCAAAACGATTTGATATTTTGATTTTTTACGTGCGGGAATAGCTCAGTTGGTAGAGCAGTGAACGGGGTAAAACCCATATTCCTTGGTTGACAAACTTGCCTGAAAAGGCCGACTAACTGAGGGTTATCGTTAATTCATTGGTCGCAGGTTCAAATCCTGCTTCTCGCGCCAAAACTCTTACTTTTGATTTTTTTATGTGGTGGGTAGCCAAGTGGTAAGGCATTTCATTTTATATCCTTATTCACAACCTTGCCTGCAAAGGCCGATGAATTGAGGGTTATCGAGACATTCGCAGGTTCAAATCCTGCTCCACCACCCAAAACAATTTTAGATTTTGAATTTTTCTGTAGTGGGTGGCGAAATTGGTAAACGCACCAGAGTAAATCCTTAATTTACTTTCCTTGCCTAAACAGGCCGATTAATTGAGGGTTATCGGGTTCTGGCGATGAAAATCTTGTAGGTTCAATTCCTACCCCACTACACCAAACCTCTATTCAATCTAAAATCCAAAATTCATCATGTGGCAGGTAGTTCAGCGGCCTAGAACACCTAAAACATCCTTTTTCATACCTTGCCTGAAAAGGCCGACGAATGAGGGTTATCGCCTTCCACGCGGGAGATCGCAGGTTCAAATCCTGCCCTGCCACCTTCCACTTTGTGGAATCTCAAAATTGCCTGAAAAGGCCGAGGAAAGAAGCAATGAATTACAACTTCTTTACTAAAAAGAAAACAGCTACACCTCAAAATCAGCCTATTCCCGGACGGGAAAAAGAGATGATCAAAGGGCGTAGTGGCGGCTATATGTTTGATGCTGGTATTTGGAAAATGCTGCGTCGGTGTCTGTTAATAGGCACAGCAAAAAGCACGTACTACGCTGGTAAACAGGAATTAACAGAAGATTTTGCTAAGGTTGTCACCCAAGCCGTTGCGGAAAATCCTGGACGGGTAGCCGAAGAAATTATCTATGCTAGTGATGGCCGCGCAATAAATAACAGTGCGCCTATTCTCGCTTTGGTATTGCTATCAATGGGTGAAACACCAGAAGCGAAAAAAGCATTCGGTGAAATTTTCCCCCAAATTGTTCGCACAGGTAGCCATTTTTATGAATGGTTGAACTACACCAAATCTCTGCGGGGTTTTGGTAAAGTTATCCGCGAAGCTGGTAAAACTTGGCTATCAAGGGAAGATGTCAAAAGTTTGGCTTATCAACTTTTGAAATATCAACAACGTCAAGGTTTTACTCACCGGGATGCTTTGCGGTTGTTTCACGTTAACCCACCTACAGAAAATCACCGTCAATTATTTGAGTGGGTTGTCAAAGGTTGGGAAGAATTACCAGCAGATATTCCCTCAGATGCTTTAGCGCAGATTTGGTGGTATGAATGGCTGAAACGCAACCCTAGCGAAACTCACACAGCTATTTCTCAAGGACGCTTAACCCATGAAATGGCTGCACCTGTGGGCAAAATGGACAAGCAAGCTTGGAATTTGCTCTTTCAAGAAATGCCTATCGGGGCAATGTTGCGGAATTTGGGTTCTTTGACTCAGTTGGATGTATTGCGGGCTGATGAAACCGCTAATTTACAGCGTGTGGAAGCAGTTCTGAATAACCAAGAACATCTGCGAAAAGGTCGAATTCATCCCATTGATGTTTTGAAAGCACTCAAAACCTATCAGTCTGGAGGTAGTTTAGGACGTAGCCAAAAAACTTGGAAACCTGTTTCCCGGATTGTGGACATTTTGGAAAAAGCGGTTGAACTGTCTTTTGAGGTGGTAGAACCGACTGGTAAAGTGTTTATGCACGCCGTAGACATTTCTGGTTCTATGAGTAGTTGGGTTGCAGATATGGGTTTGAGTTGCTGTGAAATCGCCACGACAATGGCGTTAGTGACAGCAAAAGCCGAGAAAAACTATGAAATTCGCGGTTTTTCTACTCAGTTTAAAGATTTAGAAATTACTGCAAAGGATAGTTTTAGTTCTGCGGTTCGCAAAGCTAGTAACCAGAATTTTGGCGGAACTGATGCGAGTGTAGCTTATGACTGGATGATTAAGAATAAGTTTAAGGCTGATGTTGTCTGCTTTTGGACTGACTCGGAAAGCTGGGCGGGTAATAAACATCCTAGTCAAGCTTTGCAGGAATACCGGAAAAAGGTTAATCCTGATGTGAAGGCGGTTTATGTGACTTTAACACCTTACCGTATTTCTTTAGTAGATCCTCAAGATCCTTTATCTTGGGATTTAGCAGGTTTTGATCCGAGTATTCCGCGCATCATCCAGATGTTAGCTAATGACGAATTATAAAGTTGTGCTGTAGATTGTCTGATAAGGGATAAATATAATTTTATCCTTTGTCTTTCTTGGCGGGTTTCCCTTGTTCGCAACTTGCCTTTTAGGCCGATGAATTTAGGGTTATCGGATAACGTCTCCACCATATTCGGGGATTAGCGGGTATGCCTCCGGCACGCTCCGCGAACAAATCCCGCACCCGCCATTTTTAAGGATTTTGTCTCACGCAGAGGCGCAGAGTCGCTGAGATTAAAGTGAGAATTGATTAGTTAATTACTATCTTTGGTCAACTTAAATCCACAGATTTTTTTAAATTTTTTAAATTTTTCAAATATTTATACTTAAGCTAATCAACAAGATTTTTATATTTACTTATGTGCTACAAAATAAAGTAGAGAGTTTTTGAGTTTCAGGAGCAGCCATGTACGTGCTAGTTGGTGGAGCAGGCTTAGTAGGGCTTTCTTTGGCTCAAAAATTGGTAGAACTAGGGCATACTGTGGCCATCATTGATATTGATCCTACTGCGTGCCGTTATGCCCGTGAACAAGTAGGAGCGATGGCTTTTGAAGGCAGTGCTGTGAGTACAGAAGTTTTGTTAGAAGCGGGGATTCGTAAAGCCGATGCCTTGGCAGCTGTCCTCAGAAGTGATGCCTTAAATCTAGCAATGGTAACTCTTGCTAAACACTACGGTGCTGCCCATATTCTGTCTCGGCTGCGCCATTCTGATTTTGCTGAACCACTGCGTTTGGCAGGAGCTAATCATGTGATTAGTACTGTTGAACTATCAGTTGCAACGATGGTAAATGCCATTGAATATCCCCAGGTAGAATCAATGATGCATTTTGAGCAGGGGCAGATTGAGGTTTTAAAACTTTCTATTCCCAACAGTTGCTATGTAGCCAATCGTAGCGTTGCTGAAATTGCTCAAGATTCTAAGTTTCCCACTGGCTCTCTAATTATTGCCTATCAACCTCACCCCCACGAAGATTTGATGATTCCCAATGGTAGTACAGTACTAGAACCTGGTTCGACTGTATTGATTGTGACTAAGCCAGGAGCTTTACATCAAGTTATTGATTTTATCGAAGGCTGTAAATAGTTTTAATGAAACCGCATCCATATTTTTATTTAGCAATTGCTGTTATTGTTCTGACTTCTTGTAAATCAAGGGAGATTTCACCAAAGTCACAATCCAATACTAGTGGGTCTACCACATCTCAAAAAATAGTGACACTGGATAAAAATTTCCAGGCAGCAATGAGTCAAATCATTTATGTTCCAGTCTATTCCCATATCTATCATTACAATGGCCAAGCAATTTTTAATTTAGCGGTGACGCTGAGTATTCGTAATACAGATTTGACAAATCCAATCATCATTACTTCTGTGCGCTACTATGACTCAGATGGAAAATTAATTAAGAAGTATTTGGAGCATCCTATTCAACTTGATGCACTAGCATCAAGTGATTTTTTCGTAAATAAAAACGACATCAGTGGAGGTTTAGGGGCAAATTTTATTGTAGAGTGGGTAGCCAAAACAGAGATTTCTGAGCCTGTAGTAGAAGCAGTCATGATTGGTACTGATTTTCAGCAAGGAATTTCTTTTGTCAGTCCTGGTAAAGTCATTAAAAGTCAAAATAACTATAAAGGTTCATTGTCGAAATAGGTATCTTGAAAAGCGCTCAATCATCATCAAGTTGGAGGAGTTGTTCATCAATAGATTGTATCCGTCCGCTTACAGTTACTTCTGAAAGAATTCGCTTACGCAGTGCTTCGTTAAGGACTCCTTTTTCTGCTAACAGCAAACGGCGACGAATAGCATCCAATTTGCTTAGATCACTACTCTTGTCATCAGACTTGTCAAAACGGCGATTATAGTAGTCTCGCAGAGCCTTTTCTGCTTTAGCCACTCGTACCTGATAAGCCGAACGCATTTCTTCATAGACGGATTTTGGTAATACCCCTGACTTCAACAAGCTATCTAATTCATCCTGTGCTGCTTTACCTGTCATTAGTTGAGCTTGCAATTCTTCAACCTGCTGCTGAGTCTCGGAAAATTTAGATAATTTTAAGCGTTTTACTAGCCAAGGCAAGCTTAAACCCTGTCCTACTAATGACACCAGTACGCTGCCAAAGACTAAAGCAATGAGAACTTCTCGTCCCGGCAGCGTACTAGGTAAGCTCAATGCCAGAGCCATAGAAAGTGAACCCTTGATGTTGCCTAAAAAGAGTAAATGTTGCCAGCGCAGAGGAATGGGGCGGTCAAACCAACGAACTGCGGTCAGTAGTGGATAGACAGTAAGAATTCTTCCGACTTGATAAGCCAAAACAGCAAGTAGAATTGCAGGTAAAGTCGTCCAGAGTGTGATTAGGTTTATTTCTACACCAATCAGCAGAAAAATAAAGGTGTTGACAGTAAAACTGGCATATTCCCAGAAACTAAACAAGGTAATACGACTGGAAGCAGTAGTATTGCCAGACAGTCCAAAATTTCCAAAAATTAATCCAGCTATAACAACAGCTACAGCGCCTGATACACCCAGAAATTGACCAACCTGAAAAGTTCCTAATGCAAGTGCGACAGTCAGTAACAGACTGCTAAGGGGATCATCTAAACGGGTGAATATAGGTATGCTCAAGTAGCCTAAGACTAAACCTACAAGGCAGCCCCCGACAGAGATAAATAGTAGTTGTTGGATTCCTTCTAATAAGGTCAGTGAACCTGTTGAATATACTTGCAAAATCAGGTTGAATGAAACTAAAGCCGCAGCATCGTTGAATAGGGTTTCTCCTTCAACAATGCTAGAAAGCCGGGAGGGTACTGGTATGTCCTTAAAGACGGCAATCATGGAAACTGTATCAGTGTTTGCTAGAATTACCCCTACAAATAGAGCAGGTATCCAAGTTAGTCCCAGCCCAAATTTCAACAGGACGGCAATAATAATACTGGAAAGTACAGCCCCTGGGCCTGCCAGAAGGGCAATTGGTTTAAATGTACTGCGTAGACGGCTGATATCGGTATTAATACCAGCGTCAAAGATGAGAATTGGCAGGAAAAGATTCAAAACCAAGGAAGGATCTAAACCTATGGGACGAGATAATAGCTCAGTGATTGGCAAACCTGCCAAGACTAAGCCCGTGACATAAGGGACTCCCAACCGACGGGATACCAAAGCTACACCAGTGGCAACTAGCAGGAGAATAATGGAAATCTTGACTAATTCGGTAATATTCACTATGGATACTGAAAATTTATGTGAATGTCATTGAAAAACGTTATACATTTCTTCACAAAACTCCTGTCCAAGGTGTGGTGGGAGAGTCGGCATCAAATAAAGATAAATGATCTGTGGAATAATCTGTATTAAAACCAATTTTACCATCTTCAGAAATTGGCAATTTATCCAGTTCCTCTAAAACTTCTAATGCAGATTGATATCGTTCTTGATAATTATCTAATACCATTTTATTGATAATTGCTGCTAAAGGCTGACTAACTTTAGCTTGATCAATCCATTTTACTTTGCCATCAATATCTCTTACTAACTCATGGGGAAAAATACCAGTCAAGGCTTTAATTCCAATCATGCCAATGGCGTAAATATCGCTATTATATTGAGGATGACCGAAACATTGTTCACTAGGTGCATAACCTTTAGTACCAATACCAATAGTCAAGGCTGTTGAATCAAGACTTTCTGTGATATGGGTGCTGACTTCTTTCACCGCCCCAAAGTCTATTAATACTAGTTTCCAATCTGAGTGTCGGCGGATAATATTTTTAGGTTTGATATCTCGATGAATTACGCCATTGGCATGGACAAATTTTAATATGTGCAACAAGTCTTTTAAAATTGCAATCACTAAACTTTCAGCGATACATTTACTTGATAGTAATTCCTGATTTAATGGATGTCCAATTATATAATCTTGCACTAAATAAAATTCTTGATCTTCTTCAAAATATGCTAAAAGCTGAGGAATTTGATTGTGTGTTCCTAGTCTTGCCAGGGTTTTTGCTTCTGAACTAAATAAACGCCTAGCAAGTGCTAAAGTCTCGGCTTTAGTTGTAGCTGGTTTTAGATGTTTGACTACACATTGGGGGTTGTCAGAACGCTGTATATCTTCTGCAATATAGGTTTCACTAAATCCACCTGCACCCAGAACTTTAATAAGTTTGTAGCGTCCGGCAAGTATTTTAGCATTCAATGTTAAATCCCTTTGCTGAATTAAGTTTTGTAGGTGCAGAAGTGTTAACTGATAGTCTCCTGAATAACTGGAGAAAGTTTGCAGTTATGAGAAATTAATAATAATTTTTTTTGTTGATTTTTCTCTTAGTTTGGAAAAACTTTTCTGGCTGTAAATAATTGTTCCAGTTTTCTGAGTTAAATACATAAGTATGTGGGATTAATTAAAAATCAGACTTTTCTGGTAAGATTATCTCCTACGTAGGTGAAGCCTAGCGTAGGCATAGGCAGGGGATATGCTTTTAATCTACCCTTGCTTAGTAGGGAAGGGATTGGGGGTGAGGTCAATATATTCACATCTTGCACCTTATCAATAAGGGTGCGATGGGCATTGCCCACCCTACGAAATTATAAGGGTTATAGACTTTTATTTTCGAGGTAAAGATAATAGTGCAAGATATGAGTATATACAGCAGATTGCAGATCAATGAGGTACAGAATCAAAATTGAAACCTAGACACATTCGCCAGTTTTACTCCTGAACCGGAGGTCTGCGTAGCGTCTCCTGAACCGATAGCGCAGCGTGGCGTAAGCCATAGGTCTGCGAAGCGTCTCCTGACTCCTGCTGTATGTTTAATTCAGCCATTATACTTACTATGAAGGAATTATCTCAAATGTCTGCCCATTTCCCCAAAAGTCAATGCGATCGCATTTTGGTTAAAGATACTTGACTGTCGCTGTGACTAATACGGCTTCTTCAACGGCTATACTCCCATATTTTTGTGACATCTCCTGAAATTAGTGATTATTAACCTCACCATAGCTACTTGATGTATCCATAACTATATCTAAAGCTACCGAACGCACACTCGCTTTCATCAACTTGGTGATCATCTGGGTATAAGCTGGACATCTATAAGGTAAAGATTCTAATAGCAACATTTTGAAATAAAACTTCAAGAAAAATATTATACATTTGTGAAGTATGCTTTAATTATTACTAAATTTACATGAGTACAGTTACACTAAAATATTCCCTATACAAATACGGCTCAACTATTTGTCTGACTGGATGCCTCTGTGTGATTGTTGCACAGATATGAACTAGACTAACTTCACTTTTCTTTGCAATTGATGACTGCCAGATTCTACCTACTCTAGTACTCAACTGAACCACTTGGGCAGCAGGAGAAAAAGAAAGTTTGCTCCTCCTATCACTAACCCGTATAATTTGGTTTGGCAGTGTGTAGGCAAAAGATGCCAGGTAAACAAGCTTGAACTCAGCCACCCTCCCAGGGAACCTTATTCACCGCTTAAATATTGATACTTACCAGGAAATAATCCCTACGGTTAATGAGAAAATATATTGATGGGGATCAGCCTAGATCCTATCCCAGTCCCTATGCTATACCTCTTTAGGAGTAAACTTGATTGATATCCAGATCCCAATGGTGTTAAGGAGTCAATTTTATTGGTAGATTTTGATCACAGGGTATCTTTGAAAGAGTTGGAGGTTAAACAGGTTTAGTTATAAGTCTCACAAATTTAATGTTTTAGCCAATTTTCTGCTTTGACAGAGGTAAGATAAAAGCTATACATGAAAACTACCTTTTATAGATATTAGCGACTTTGTCAATTAAGAATTGCTATAATCTATTCTTCCATCTTACATTCTTATCTATTATTTAGGTGTAAATTTCTATGGGTTCTCCAATGAATCGTCTATCTATTTTTGTAGATGGAAACAATATGTTCTATGCTCAACAAAAAAATGGCTGGTTTTTTGACCCGCGACGAGTGTTAGAATACTTCAAAAACGAGCAGTCAGAAACGACATTGATTAATGCTTTCTGGTACACTGGCTTAAAAGATCCACAAGATCAACGTGGTTTTCGAGATGCGCTAATTAGTTTGGGATATACAGTACGCACTAAAATTCTCAAAGAATATTACGATGATGTCTCTGGTCGTTACTCGCAAAAAGCGAATTTAGATATTGAAATTGTTGTAGATATGTTTAATACAGTAGATCAGTACGACAGAGTTGTCTTATTCAGCGGCGATGGTGATTTTGAAAGAGCGATAGAACTATTACGCTCAAAGAACACGCACATAACAGTAGTATCAACAGAAGGAATGATAGCGAGGGAATTGCGTAATGCTACGGATAGGTATATAGACTTGAACGATATTAGAGACCAAATAGAAAAAACGGAAGGTTAGTAAAGTTAACAATTATTTACAAAACCAAGAGTTAAAAAATAAAGTTCAAGGTATTTTAAGCCCACAATCACAACTAAACAACCTAAAAGCAATGAGAAATCAAGCAGACAGAATTATCATCTTTGATACGACACTGCGAGATGGAGAACAGTGTCCAGGAGCGACTTTAAATATAGACGAAAAGCTGATTATTGCCAAGCAATTAGCGCGTCTGGGAGTGGATATTATTGAAGCTGGTTTTGCCTTTGCTAGTCCTGGAGATTTTGAAGCAGTTAAGAAAATTGCTCAAATTGTAGGGACAGAAGATGGCCCTGTAATTTGTAGTTTGGCTAGGGCAATTAAAGCAGATATTGAAGCGGCAGCAGAAGCATTAAAACCAGCAGTTCACGGCAGAATTCACACCTTTATTTCTACTTCTGATATTCACTTAGAGTATCAGCTGCGAAAGTCAAGGGCAGAAGTGTTAGCGATCGCAGAAGAAATGGTAGCCTATGCCAAGTCCTTCATGGATGATGTCGAATTTTCGCCAATGGATGCGGCTCGTTCTGATCCACAATTCCTTTATCAAGTATTAGAGAGAGCGATCGCAGCTGGTGCAACAACAGTTAACATTCCTGACACCGTAGGTTACACCACACCCAGCGAATTTGGGGACATGATTAAAGGCATTACCGAAAACGTCCCCAACATCGACCAAGCTATTATTTCCGTTCATGGCCATAACGACTTAGGTTTAGCAGTTGCTAACTTCTTAGAAGCAGTCAAAAACGGCGCAAGACAGTTAGAATGTACCATCAATGGTATAGGTGAACGCGCAGGAAATGCCGCTTTAGAAGAATTGGTTATGGCACTGCACGTCCGCAGACAATATTTTAACCCCTTCTTAGGACGCTCAGAAGATTCCGAAGCACCCCTAACGAATATCGACACCAAACAAATTTACAAAACTTCACGTCTTGTTTCCAACTTGACAGGAATGTTGGTGCAACCAAATAAAGCCATAGTTGGTGCAAATGCCTTTGCACATGAATCTGGTATTCATCAAGATGGGGTGTTGAAAAACAAGCTCACCTATGAGATTATGGATGCCCAATTGATTGGTTTAACAGACAATCAAATCGTTTTGGGTAAACATTCTGGTAGAAATGCCTTTGGTACTCGCTTGAAAGAATTAGGTTTTGAACTATCAGAAACCGAGTTAAATAAAGCCTTCGTGAGATTTAAAGACGTAGCGGATAAGAAGAAAGACATCTCAGATTGGGATTTAGAAGCGATCGTTAACGATGAAATCCAACAATCACCCGCTTTATTCCAGGTAGAATTAGTACAGGTTTCCTGCGGTAGCAACGCCAAACCCACCGCTACAGTCACTCTCCGCACCCCCAACGGTGAAGAATTAACCGATGCTGCCATAGGTACAGGACCAGTAGATGCAGTTTATAAAGCCATCAATCGGGTAGTAAATGTACCGAATGAGTTGATAGAGTTTTCTGTGCAATCAGTCACAGGTGGAATTGATGCTCTTGGGGAAGTGACAATTCGCTTAAAATATGACTCTAAAGTGTATTCAGGTCATGCAGCCAACACCGACATCATTGTGGCATCGGCTCAAGCTTACGTGAATGCACTTAATAGATTGTATGGAGCTTTACAACAGCAAGCAAAAGAAGAAGTAACAGCCTAGTAGGGTGGGTTAGGTGCGGTGAGATATTTGATGTTAACAGATTGCCTTAATTCGCACCGTAACCCACCTTGATCAATTCCAGAGCATGAGTTAATACTTCTTGTTTGTCAACCATAGCTGCTAATTCTTCAGCTTCATAACGTCCCTCAAACGCTTCTAACGACGCTCTTTTCAGTGCTACTTGATATCCTTCTTGAAAAATTTCCATTAATTCTGTTTGGTTCAAGTAAACACCACCAGATTTGCGGCGTTTGTTAATTTTATTAATTTCCCGCACTGCATTTTCAATAGATATTTCCCAAGAACGGGTAGAACGTTTTTCAGCTTTTTGTTCAATTAAATGAATGAGGAGAATTACGCCATAACTATCAATTTTATTGATTTTATCACTTAGGCTCATTTCTTCTAATTCACAGGGTAAGCTCATCTAATTTGGTATAGTATGAACTTGACAAAAGAAACAAGATAAGCAGCAGGAAGCAGAGAAAAATTTTACTTGACATGACAGCAAAAG
>NZ_JACJST010000016.1 GCF_014698305.1 Anabaena lutea FACHB-196
TAATGAGACTTAATCCCAATAAGCGTAAGTATTATCAACAAGGTCTAAGAGCTATGAATCTTATACAGTCTGTCTTTTAGTTGATCTTGTCCCCCCTTCAGCGATTTTCATCTAAAGCATTAATTAAATATTCCCCTGTTTCCTGCTGTTCTTGTTCATCACTTTCATCTATCCAAGACTGAAGTACATTAACTATTTTCAATTGTTTTTCTTTTTGCAGAATAGATTTTTGGATAAGCTCCAATGTATAAGTTTCCACAGAAAGTCCTTGCTGTTGTGCTTCCTGTATTAAATACTGTTCTAATTCTGGTGGTAAGCTGAGGGTTAGTGTCATAAATCTATTGTGAGTGACTTTATATATTGTAAACCTGCAAAAACAAAAAATTAACCCCAAAATACCAATAAGCGTTGTTGGGTTTTATCAACCCAACAGACGACTTATAATTGATCAAATAACTGCAAACATATCTTAGGCATGAAACTGTGACTGAACCCGGACAATACAAAGATACCGTTAACTTACCCAAGACTAACTTCGATATGCGGGCTAACGCAATCAAGCGCGAACCCGAAATCCAAAAATTCTGGGCAGAAAACAACATTTATTCTCAACTCTCAGAAAACAACCCCGGCGAATTATTTATACTGCACGATGGGCCTCCCTATGCTAACGGTCAGTTGCATATTGGTCATGCCTTAAATAAGATTCTCAAAGATATTATTAACCGTTACCAACTCCTAAAAGGTCGTAAAATTCGCTACGTTCCTGGTTGGGATTGTCACGGTTTGCCAATTGAGTTGAAAGTTCTGCAAAATATGAAACAGGCAGAACGGCAAAATCTCACTCCTTTGCAATTGCGACAAAAAGCGAAGGAGTTCGCTCTAAAAACTGTAGACGAACAACGAGAAAGCTTTAAACGCTATGGGATTTGGGGTGATTGGGAAAATCCTTATTTAACCTTAAAACCAGAATACGAAGCCGCGCAAATTGGCGTTTTTGGGGAAATGTTCCTCAAAGGTTATATTTATCGCGGTTTAAAGCCGGTGCATTGGAGTCCTAGTTCTAAAACGGCTTTGGCTGAAGCTGAGTTAGAATATCCTGAAGGTCACGTTTCTCGGAGTATTTACGCTGCTTTCCCGGTGGTTAAGGTTGGGTCAGGGTTAAAAGCTAGTTTGGATGGCTTCTTGCCTGATTTGGGCGTGGCTGTGTGGACGACTACACCCTGGACTATTCCCGGTAATTTGGCTGTGGCTGTGAATGGTGAGTTGGAATACGCGGTTGTGGAGGTTTCACGCAGAGACGCGGAGGCACAGAGAGGATGCAGATATCTGATTGTTGCGGCTGAGTTGGTGGAACGGTTGGCTGCGGTTTTGGATGCTGAGTTGACGGTGAAAGCCACATTTTCAGGGAAGGATTTGGAACATACTATTTACCGTCATCCTCTTTTTGACCGTGAAAGCCCGGTGGTGGTTGGTGGTGATTATATCACTACTGAGTCGGGGACTGGGTTGGTACATACTGCTCCTGGTCATGGTCAAGAGGACTATATTGTTGGTCAGCGTTACGGTTTGCCGATTCTTGCACCTGTTGATGATAGTGGGAATTTCACGGATGAGGCAGGTAAATTTTCTGGTTTGAATGTTTTGGGCGATGGGAATCAGGCGATTATTGACGCTTTGAGTGAAGCGGGTTCTCTGTTGAAGGAGGAAGCTTATCCTCACAAGTATCCTTATGATTGGAGAACGAAAAAACCGACGATTTTCCGCGCTACTGAACAATGGTTTGCTTCTGTGGCTGGTTTTCGGGAAGATGCTTTAAAAGCGATCGCATCTGTGCGTTGGATTCCTGCTCAAGGTGAAAACCGCATCACGCCGATGATAGCAGAAAGATCGGATTGGTGTATTTCTCGTCAGCGTTCTTGGGGTGTGCCGATTCCGGTGTTTTATGATGAAGCAACTGGTGAAGTTTTGCTAAATGCCGAAACTATTAACCACGTTCAAGCTATCATTGCCGAAAAGGGTTCTGATGCTTGGTGGGAGTTGTCGGTTGAAGAGTTGTTACCGGAACAATACTGCAATAATGGCAAAACTTACCGCAGAGGTACTGACACGATGGATGTCTGGTTTGATTCTGGTTCTTCTTGGGCAGCGGTGGCGAAGCAAAGACCGGAGTTATGCTATCCTGTGGATATGTATTTGGAAGGTTCTGACCAACACCGGGGATGGTTTCAATCTTCTCTTTTAACGAGTGTTGCGGTTAATGGCATTGCACCTTACAAAACTGTTTTAACTCATGGTTTCGTCTTGGATGAACAAGGACGAAAAATGAGTAAGTCGGTGGGGAATGTGGTTGATCCTCAGTTGATGATTTTGGGAGGAAAAGACCAGAAAAAAGAACCCGCTTATGGTGCAGATGTGTTGCGGTTGTGGGTTTCTTCGGTAGATTATTCCGGTGATGTGCGTCTGGGTAATAACATCATCAAGCAATTAGCTGATGTCAGGAATAAAATTCGCAATACTGCACGGTTTTTATTGGGTAGTTTGCATGATTTTGATCCTCAAAAGGATGCTGTAGCTTTTGATGATTTACCAGATTTGGATAAGTATATGTTACACCGCATTCGTGAGGTGTTTAATGAGGTAACGGAAGCTTTTGATAGTTTTCAATTTTTCCGCTTTTTCCAAACGGTGCAGAATTTCTGCGTTGTGGATTTGTCGAATTTCTATTTAGACGTTGCGAAGGATAGATTGTATATCAGTTCTACTGATGCTTTCCGTCGTCGTAGTTGTCAAACAGTGTTGCAGATTGCTTTGGAGAATTTAGCCAGAGCGATCGCACCAGTTTTGTGTCATACTGCTGAAGATATCTGGCAATTTATCCCTTACACAACACCCTATAAATCAGTGTTTCAAGCTGGTTGGGTGCAGTTAGACGATAAATGGGATAATCCCGAATTAGCAGAATTTTGGAAAACGCTGCGACGCATTCGCACTGATGTGAATAAGGTTTTAGAACAAGCGAGGGTAGAAAAAATTATTGGTTCTTCCCTAGAAGCAAAAGCGTTAATTTATATCGCTGATCAAAAATTCCGCAATGCTATTGAACCTTTAAAAATTAGCAGTAACGGAATTGATGAATTACGGTATTTATTCCTTACCTCTCAGGTGGAATTATTAGATACTCCTGACGCACTACAAGGATTGAAAACTTTGCGTGTTCAAGGTGAGGATAATTGGGATATTGGGGTAATGAATGCAGACGGGCAAAAATGCGATCGCTGTTGGAACTATTCTACCCATGTTGGTGAATCAGCAGAACATCCTTTACTCTGTGAACGTTGTGTTCCTGCTTTAGCTGGGGAATTTTAACACCTTGTAGGGGTTTAGCATTGCTAAACCCTTACTTACGAAAGATTGAGTTTGTGCAATTATACACAAAATGAAAACAAAAACTATGAACACACAAACACCTGTAGTTACAGAAATCTTACCAATGGTGCTGAAAATGCAACCCAATATAGTCATGACTGATGATCAATTTTTTGATTTCTGTCAGTTAAATCGTAATTTTCGGATTGAACGGAATCAAATAGGAGATTTAATAATCATGTCCCCGACAGGTTCAGAAACAGATGAACGCAATTTTAACTTAATTGTCCAGTTAGGTGTTTGGACAAAGCAAGATGGTACAGGAGTCGGTTTTGGTTCTAGTGGTGGTTTTACCTTACCTAATGGTGCAGTGCGTTCTCCTGATGCAGCATGGATCAAAAAAGAAAAATGGGAAGCAGTACCAGTAGAACAAAGAAAGAAATTTGCACCTATTTCTCCTGATTTTGTAGTGGAATTACGTTCAGAAACAGATAGTCTAAAAACATTACAAGAAAAGATGCAAGAGTATATAGAAAATGGTGTTAAATTAGGTTGGTTACTAGATAGAAAACAACGAAAAGTATTTATTTATCGTCCTGATCAACTTGTCGAAGAATTAGATAATCCACAAACATTAAATGGTGACAATATATTACCAGGATTTGTTTTAGATTTAACTCAAATCTGGTAATCAATTAATACAGCGATTCCTGCTATTATAGCAACCGCCAAAGTGGTTAGGACGTGAATTAATGATAAAATCTAGACACAAACAGACTTTCAACTCTGTCACCTGTCACCTGTTACATGAGGTACATTTTTTTATTCCTAAGCCTGTAGAGGCGGGTTTTCCCCGCCCTCGATTGTATTGTTTTACAACTTCTGCAACAATTCCTGAGTTAACTGCATAAATGCTTTAGAACCAGCAGAGTTAGGACTAAGTAAAGAAACCGGCATAAAACTATCAACAGCTTTAGCCACATTTACATCAACAGGAATCTGTACTTTACAGATTTTATCAACACCAAAATCTTCCACAACTCGGTGCATTACCTGTTTATAATATCTACCATTAAGTAGATTTCCACTGGACATACTAAAGATAATTCCCAACATTTGGATATTTATCTTCGCTTCATGTTCGTGACTGTCTTTTAATTGAGCAATGCGTCTTTCTAACAGTTGAATTCCCACCACAGATAAAGGTTCTGGTTTGGCTGGAAGAATATAAAAATCACTACTAGCTAAAGCACTCCGAGTCATGAGATTATAGCCAGGAGCGCAATCTAAAAGAATAAAATCATATTCATCGCGTACTGGTTTTAAGATGTTATTCACCAAAACTCTTTCAAAGCGATTCCAAATTGTTTCAAAATCTTGCTCACCCAAAGCAACAGATTGGTTATGCAACATTTCCGAAACGACAAATTCATCATATAAATCAATATCTCCCGGTAACAAATCTAATCCTGGAAGATTGCAGACTTGAGATTGAATGATATCATGAATTGTCAATTTAGCATCAGGTTCTGGGTTAATAACTTCATCTATCAAATATCTAAATGTCTTTCTTTGTTTGCGACGTTTTGCAAACTCCACAGGTGACATGAGACTGAGTGTAGCGCTAATTTGACTATCTAAATCTAAAACAAGTACCTTTTTACCGTGATTTTTCGCTAAACACGTAGCGATATTGACGGTGAGGGTGGTTTTACCGACTCCACCTTTCATATTTGCAGTTGCAATTACATATCCCATTGGTTAATTCCTCTGCTGACGCTTTCTCATTGAGGTAGCGTACATATTATCTAATAGATTTCAACTTTGGTTAATTTACTCTTTTAGGAGGATGTAGAAAAGTGCTTCAAGCAGTCAGATTATATCTTACCAGGCAAGGAAAACCACCTAATTACCCAGATAAAGTCCATTTGTACAGTTTTCAGAAAGATTTTTCTAAATAAAAATTACGTATTATTACTTAATTTAGCCTAAATTTAAATTTGGTAAATTTTGAATAATTTGCATAAGCTGCTATGTTAATTTTACGTAAAAATACTAACCTCAATATCCTTTTTCTACAGATTTTTAAGTAATCTTCATAACTCAATAAACTCAAAATATGGCATAATCGACCACATAGCGGATTTTCGGGAATGATTACTGTTTTTTGAGGTAAAGAATCTTGCTTTTTAACCCTGAACTGTGCCGTAACGAAAGCGAAGTTGAAAGCAAACTTATCGTTCAATATTTGCTACCACAGTTAGGGTATACCCCTGATACTTGGCATCAAGAAGTTGCTGTTGGTAGTATCCGTTTAGACTTTTTGGCATTTGGAGTCCAAGTCGTTCCTTTGATTTTAGATGCCAATTCCCCATTAAGTGTAGTTATGGAGGCAAAAAGTCCCAAGCAAAATTTAAATCATCATGTTTTGCGACTTAGGCATTATTTAACTAGCTTAAATGTGCGCTTTGGTTTGTTAACTAATGGGAAGGAAATCAGAATTTATCAAAAGTTACGAGATGATATTCAGTTAGTTTTTCAATGTGATGGTAATGATGTTGAGGAAAAGATAGAAGAAATTAGGGGGTTAATTGGTAGGGAGAGTTTAAAAAATCAGCAGTTTAAGGAACAGTTAGAAGTTCAAGTATCGAATTTAGAACCGAAAAAGGAGCATTCTATGAAGACAATTGCAATCTACCACAATAAAGGCGGAGTTGGTAAAACAACAACGGTAGTTAACCTAGCTGCTGCTATCAGAAAAAAAGGTAAAAGAGTTTTAGTCATTGACTTTGATAGCCAAGCCAATACTACATTTGCGACAGGATTAGTAAAATTTGATGATGAAGAGTTTGACGATATAAAAGAATCTAATTTACTACAAGTATTACAATCTGAAGATTTTTATCCCATCTCAGAAGTAGCAAGAAAATCTAGTTTTTGTAATCCAGAAATCTTTGTAGTTCCTGCACATATTGATTTAATGAGAAATGAAACTGATTTGAATGATCTTGACGGTAGTAGATTAATACTAATAGATAAATTAGAATCTGTAAAAGATGAATATGATGTTGTTCTGATCGACACACCACCTTCACTAAATCTGTATGCCAGAATTGCTTTAATTACTGCTGATTATTTGATCATTCCATCTGATTTAAAACCGTTTGCTAATCAAGGTTTAACGAATGTTAAAGAGTTCATCAAAGGTATTAACACCTTTAGAAGACAAATTAGAAAGCCTCAAATCGAAGTAATTGGTGTATTAGCCTGTAAAATATCTACAAATAATCAATTTGTCAGACATACTTTACCTAAAAGATTAGAAGCTATTCCAAAAAGATATGGACTTGAGGTAATGGATACAGTAATTTATGATAGAGATGATCTCGCAAAATGCGCTGAAAAAACTATTCTTGTAGGAGATATGGAACTAGCTGATCCAGTATCAATTCTTGATTTTAAACCTGATTCATCTGCTGCACAAGAATTTGAATTACTAGCAATAGAAGTTTTACAAAAAATAGGGTTAGTATAATGAAACTGTCTACATCTCTGGTGGCCATCAAAAAAATTAGCTGTAATAAACCACGTTCTAATTTTGATGATGATAAGTTAGAACAAGCGGCTCAATTGATTTTGGAATGTGAAGGAGTTATTAATCCTATAGTTGTTCGTAGAACAAGTTTACAATCATTTGAATTAGTAGATGGATACTTTGAATATCATGCTGCTGCTAGAGCTAGAGAAATCGATCCTCGGAAGGGTGAGATGATAGGTGTATTTATTATTGAGGATGAAAATGAGGAGATATTAACAAAGCAAGTTCAATTATTTAGGCAGCCAAAATCTGATACTTCTACTCCATCAAACTTAACTGTGCAAGATTTGGAGAAACTTATAAACAATCTAGAATCACGGTTTGATAAGTTAACTACTCAATTATTTGATCAAGCATCTGCTAATGCAAGATTAGAGAACGAAGTTAAAGATTTGAAAAAACAAATCGCTAAAAAAGTCGATCCTTTAGAAGTATTTCAAAAACTTAAACCATTTGAAATGGCTGAAAAACTTGTGAATGCTGGTGTTAACTCCAAAAGAGCTTCACAAATAGCAGAAGTTGTAGAAATTGAACGTAAAAAGGAGCAGTTTCAATCATTGAATGATGTAGTTGAAAGGGTGAAAATTCCACATGGTAAGAAGACGCAGAGAGCAATAAGTTCTGAAAAAATGCTTGATATAGTTGATATCTGGTCAAAGAATAGTTGAAATTTTAACTTCTTTCCTTTGCGTCTTTGCGCCTTTGCGTGAGATATTTTCCTTGTTCCCATACTCTGTATGGTAATGAATTTTAGAAGGCTCTGACTTCTTTGTAAAGTAGAGGCAGAGCCTCTTAATGGCATTCCCAGTCTGAGACTGGGAACGAGATATATCTATCAAACACTTGCTTCCCGCACCTGCTCAGTATAATCCTTGGGACGAATTCGACGAAAAACCTGTAAAGCCAACTTCCGTAAACTGATAGGTAAATAAGATAGCATCATACCAAACATGATTTTTTTATCGCTTCCCAAAACCTGAGTTGATTGCTGCAAAAGCCTTCTTCCCTCCACCGTATCACCCTTTTCAATCAGTCTTAAACCCAAAGCTTGCTGAGTAATAGCTAATTTATGCGATCGCACTTTCTCCAATTCTTCATCAGGAAACTTGTAACTACTTATACAAAAAACCTTAGCAGACAGAAAATGCAGATTTTGTTTTAAACTTGTTTGTCCACCATGAAAACGATATTCCATCAAAAATTCAGGTAAAAAATACCCTTGCTTACCAGCAATAGCCAAACGCACCAATAAATCAAAATCCTCACATCCATCAGCTTGGGGACGCATATAATCAACTTCCATCAAACAATCTCGACGGAACAAAGTTGAACCAACTTGTAAACTTTGTTTAATAAAAGTTTCCCTAATTAAATCAGGAATCACCCCAGCTTCAAGTTTATCCTTTCCCCATTTACTAGAATTTTCCTGTGTGGCTGATTCAATTCTTTGATTATTTTGATTAATAATCCAATGATTTGTACAAACAAAATCTACACTCAGTTCAGCATCTAAAACAGCCACAGTTTTCTCTAAAAATTCCGGAGTAATAGCATCATCATCATCAAATTTGATAAAATAATTCCCACAAGCAGCCTCAAAACCAGAACGCATATTACGACTACGTCCACCATTAACAGGTTGTCTGATATAGCGAATTCGTGCATCATCCCATTGACTTACTATTTGAGCAGTATTATCAGTAGAACCATCATCACAAATGATGATTTCAAAATCTTTGTAAGTTTGAGCTAACACACTATTAACAGCGTAAGGAAGTAAATTTGCTCGGTTATAAGTGGGAATACAAACACTAACTTTAGGCATAATCTAGATCGGCCAACTGAGAGTAATTGTAGTATATTATGTTATTGCTTAACTCCGTAATATACCAAACTTCACGGTCACATTTATGAAAATATTAATCCTATCTTCCACCTTTCCCTATCCACCGACAAGGGGAGGAACCCAAGTCAGAACCTTTAATCTACTCAAATACCTCAGTCAACGCCATAGTATCACCCTAGTCACTCAGCGCGAGTCTGATGTTACAGAGTCGGAAATAGCAGATTTACGAGATTGCGTAGATAACTTAGTCGTTTTTGAGCGTCCCCCAGATACAGGAACCACCGCAGGAATACCCCAGAAAATTCAGCGTTTGGGGACATTTTTGTTAAAAGGTACACCCCCCAGCGTCCTCAACCGCTACTCAGTGGAAATGCAAACATGGGTAGACAACTTTGTAAAAGCCGGTAAATGTGATGTAATTACCTGTGAACACAGCGTCAACGAAATTTATATCCGTCCCCATTTTCAAAAGCAAGTAAAAACCATAGTTAATATTCATAGTTCTGTTTATGGTAGTTGTCTGAATCAGTTAGCAACAGGCACATCAGAAAATAAATTAAGAGACAAAATTAATTTACCATTGTTGCGTCGCTATGAACAAAATTACTGTTCTAAATTCTCTAATATTGTAGTTACTACAATAGAAGATAAACAACAACTGCAACAATTAAACCAAAATGCGGAAATTGCCGTTATTCCTAATGGTGTAGATTTAGTTACCTTTCCCAATCGTTCTACAGATCCAGGAGGATATCGAATAATTTTTATCGGGGCAATGGATAATTTAGCAAATATTGATGCTGTCTGTTTTTTCAGCAATGAAGTATTACCAGAAATTCAAAAAATTTATCCAGATACAACCTTTGATATTGTCGGTTCTCGTCCTGCACCAGAAGTTTTAGAACTGCAAAATCAACCAGGAATTAATGTCACTGGACGTGTCCCTTCAATGGCAGAATATCTACACAAATCTACCATCTGCGTAGTACCTATGCGGACAGGATTTGGTATAAAAAATAAAACCCTAGAAGCAATGGCTGCGGGTATACCGATAGTGGCAAGCGATCGCGGTTTAGAAGGACTAGCTGTAGATGGTGAAACCACCCCACTTCGAGCCTTACGAGCCAATCAACCCGCAGAATACATAGCCGCTATTACTCAACTATTTGAACAGCCAGAACTCCGATTTCAACTCTCTACTAACGGTAGACAACTAGTAGAAACCGAATTCACTTGGGAAATTGCCGGTCAATGTTATGAACAAGTCTGTCTGGGAAACAATAATAATATTTACGCAATTTGAAGAATTCAACATCAATCAGTAATATCAAATCTGGATCATCACTTATTATAAAAATCTCTCCGCCTTCGTCAGATATAAGAGGTTGTTTGATAGCTTGCGTGGCGTAGCCATAAACTTTTTCGTGTGGTATCTGACACCCACAGATCCCCCCTAGCCCCCCTTAAAAAGGGGAGAACTAGAGTCAAAGTCCTCCTTTTTAAGGAGGATTTAGGAGGACCTAAAGTTTTTAATACATCAGCGACCACTTTTCAAACATCCTCTAAGGATACGCTGACCTAACAACCGAACTTGATATAACAAGTAATTTAGCTCTTGCTAAAATAGGCATTTTGCTGGTCAATGAACTTTAAATTTATTAATAAGTTGATTATGAACTTTATCATTTTTATGGTAAAATTATGTATTCAGGGGTAAATAACTGTAATTTTTTGGTTTAAATAAACTTAATTTCCTGATTAAACTATTTGGGAATTTCTATCAAATGTACCAAGTTTAACGTAGTGAAATTTTGTCCAAAACTCTGCCAGTAATAAAGGGAAATTTAAGGTGAACATAAAAGAATTTGTCCAACTAGCAGAGTTATTGCACCAACGTTTAACAGATTTGCACCAAACAGCTAGTGTATTACCTTGGATTCCATCAGACCTAATACCAGAAGCCTTTAAAGAACTTTACACCACCTCAAAATTCCTACAATTAGAGGTACAAGAACTTTACCAGCACAACGAAGAACTGATCCAAACATACACATTGCTGCAAGCAGATCGCCAACACTATCAAAATTTATTTGAATTTGCACCAGATGCCTATTTAGTAACTAATGCAAAAGGTATCATCTCAGAAGCTAACCGCGCCTCCACAAAATTACTCAACATTTCCCAGCCTTGTCTGGTTGGTGAATCAATAATCAGCTTCATCACCTTAGAACAACATCAGTATTTTTACGAACAACTTATCCAGATATCTAAATCTCATAAAGTTAGAAAAATATTATTACCATTAAAGCCACATCATGGTAATTCCTTTAAAGCTGCTTTGACGGTAACATCTGTCCAACACCAACCTTGCCAACCTATTAAACTCTACTGGTTAATACGTGACATTTCTGAAGATCAGCCAGGAGAATCAGCAAGAGTCGAGAATCACAAGAACTTGATTGAAAATCGCCTTTTACATAAATATTCTAAAAAAGAAACTATTTCCCTCAACCCACTATTAATTTGGTATGTGTGCAAAGGTGTAGTTAAGCTGAGTACATTTTGTGAAACAGATGAAGAAGTATTAACAGGGTTAGCAACAGAAGAAATGGTTTTCGGTTCTAGCATGACATCCCTACCTATTTATCAAGCAACAGCCCTGACAGATGTGGAATTAGTGTCAATTTACTTATCAGAAATTACACTCTTCTCCCCAATTAGCCATACCCTTCTACCTAAAATTCAACAGCGATTACAACAGACAGAATCTTTTTTAGTGATTGCAGGTAGACGGCGAGTAAAAGACCGATTACACCATCTATTAGAGCTTTTAAAACAGCAAGTCGGAAAACCAGTACCAGAAGGAATTCGTCTCTCTATTCGCTTCACTCACGAAGATATGGCCAGTTCCTGCTGCACTACCAGAGCCACCATTACACGCTTAATTGGCAAATTACAAAAACAAGGTATTATTACTTTCGATCATAAAAAACATATGATTTTTAGAGATCCACCTTAACTAATAACTCAGCCGAATAAAATCACTCATGACTGCAACATTAGATTTCATCAAGTTTTCCCCAAAAACACAGCAAAACCCATCCGCTTTAATCGTTACCTTACACGGTTGGGGTGCCAACGCTCAAGACGTAGCATCGTTATTGCCCTATTTAAACCTACCTGATTATGAATTTTTACTTCCCAATGCACCTTATCCATATCCCTATTCTCCTACCGGTAGAGCGTGGTATGATCTGCGAGATGAGAATATGTATGAAGGAT
This sequence comes from Anabaena lutea FACHB-196, assembly GCF_014698305.1. Lineage (GTDB taxonomy): Bacteria > Cyanobacteriota > Cyanobacteriia > Cyanobacteriales > Nostocaceae > Anabaena > Anabaena lutea. The sequence continues at coordinate 12,096 of NZ_JACJST010000016.1, forward strand.
TGACAGAAAGTCGGCAAATGCTCATAGATTGGTTGCAATCTTTAGAGAGTGTCACAGGAGTACCCTTATCGCGGACTATTTTGAGCGGGTTTTCTCAAGGTGGTGCCATGACTTTAGATGTAGGATTAAACTTACCCCTAGCTGGTTTAGTGGTGATGAGTGGGTATTTACATCCAGGGATAGAAAAGCTCAAACACAGTAGTTTTCCCTCCACATTAATCATGCATGGCAGACAAGATCAAGTTGTACCATTACCAGCAGCTATCAAAGCCAAAGCAGTTGCTGAATCTTTAGGAGTAGCGGTAGATTACCATGAATTTGACATGGGACACGAAATCAGTCCGGAAATGTTAGCAGTGCTGCGAAGTTTTGTGTTGAACACAATTGGTTAGCCCAAGTTACCAATTTTTTACAAATCAGGGTGTAAATAAGCAAAATTTTTACAAAATAGATGCCCACTAATGAGTAATATAGATTGGGTGGATGCTTTTAGGGCAACTCCACCCAGGGCTGAAAGCAAACGCTGCAAAAGGGAGGGGCAAGCATTATGAAAACTCTAAGCATTTCCAAAACAGAAATTGCTGCCATGAAAGCAGCAGAGGTGGAAGATTTAGCTACGCGTCTGGAATTGGATAATTACAGCAATGCTTTTGAGGGTTTGAATGACTGGCATCTACTGCGAGCTATTGCGTTTCAGCGTCCAGAGTTAGTTGAGCCTTATATTCACCTCTTGGATTTAGAACCCTACGACGAAGCATAGCAATTTTAGATTTTACATTTGAGATTGGGGTCTGTAACTGTAACAGAATTCCTACCCACTCATACCCATTGCTACCTAAAATGGATATGAGTGGGAGTCATACGATTTTGGATTTTGGATTGATTAAACACATATAGCCGTTGACAGGGTGGTTAGGACATCAATTGATAATGAAACTCCCACTACAAGAGGGTTTTACTCCTGACTCCTGAACCGAAGGTCTGCGAAGCGTCTCCTGACTCCTGACTCCTGCTATAAATCCTGGGGCTTCTACCATCTAAGAATTATATCATTATCGCTTAAATACTTATCAGAAAAAAGTCGCCCCGTCACCGCGTCTCCCCATCTCCGCGTCAGCCCGAATTATAAGTCTTTAACCGAACACGATATTATTGGTCATTCCTAGAACCATCAGGCATAATCGCACCTTGGAGATTGACACCATTGAGGTTCGCACCCTGAATATTCGCACCTCTAAGGTTTGCACCTCCAAGGTTTGCACCTCCAAGGTTTGCACCTCGCAAATTAGTCCCACTTAAATCAGTTTCCGTTAAGTTAGCTTCACTCAAGTTAGCTTTAAATAGGTATGAATTCCCTAAATGTGCCTTAGTTAAATTAGCTTTATACAAATTAGCTTTGTAAAGGTAAGCTGCCATTAATTCCACTTCATATAAGTTGGCTTCACTCAAATCAGCAGCAATTAAATTAGCCCCAATCAAATTAGCAAAACAAAGATTACTGCGGATTAATTTTGTCTCTCCTAAATCCGCATCTCGCAAAATAGCATCTTTTAAATCAGCCCCAATCAGATTAGCATTTGTAATTACAGCACCTCTGAGATTTGCTGCACTCAAATCAGCACCAATCAAATTTACATGACTCAAATCTGCCTGCGTCAGCGTTGCTCCACTCAAGTTAGCAATACTCAAATTAGCTGCACTCAGGTTAGCTTCAATCAAAATAGCCTGGTTGAGATGAGCATTACTCAGATTTGCACCGCTGAGATTTGTTCGCACCAGTAAAGCATGACTTAAATCTACCTTAGTCAAATTTACCCCTTGGAGATTTGCACCCCGGAAGTTTTCTCCTTGCAGGTTAGTCGCACTAAGATCAAGTTCAATGTGGGGATTTTGCTTTCTCCACTCTAGCCAGGTAACTGCACCTGCTTTGAGTAATCCCAGATGCTCTCGATTTGCCATTTTTGCTCCTTTTATTCCTTACGCTGCTGGGGATTTTCTCGACCAGGGACATTCTCAATCGCCGTTAAGGCTCCTGCTGCCCCCGCCAGGATATCCCGTTCGTTTCCACCCAAATACAGCCGTCCAAAGCTACCTACAGCTTGCACTTCCAGGATATTAATTGACGCTGCTTTCTCGGCTTCATTTGCAGCTAACGCAGCGTAAGCAGCTGGTTCAACTTCCAATACATATAGGGTTTGTCCAGCTAACAGTAGCTGTCCCCGACGGGTGCGGTTAATAAGTTGGGTTTGGTAAGCGTCAATATTGCGAATAATTTGGCTAGAAACCACACGGGGTTTGAGACAGTCTTCTTTTTTCACTCCCAGCAGGGCTAAAATTGCTTGTCCTGCGGCTCGTGTTTCCCCTTGGGAGCCAGAATGCACTTCTAATAGTCCATATAGCCTTTCCACTACCTGTACTCCCGGACGGACAGAGGCAGATTTGAGGGCGACATCTGTAATTTTATTGATTTCGATACCGGGTGAAATTTCAATCCACAGGGATGTATCCCCAGGTAATGGTAAGAAACCTTGGGCTACTGTTCCCATATATGCGGCGTGTTGAGGTTGCAGATTGTCTAGAAATACGAAACTGCGTAGTTCTATGCCCAAAATTTTGCTCTCCAGTCATGAGGGTAAACGTTTTTTCTATGCAATATTAGAGTTTACCTATAAAAGCTACATCAGCAAAATAGAATCTCAGTTAAATTAGTCTCGTGTCCGGTTGAATACTTATCGTTAGGGAACCGCACGGAGACGCGGTGAAGCGGAGAGTTTTTCAAAATGGTGTTTTTGTCTGTAGATACAGATTTTTTCCTAAATGCGGATGTTGAAAACTCAGTTCTCTGGCGTGCAGATATAGTCTACTGCTCTTGGCACTGCAACCATACAACTTATCTCCCAAAATCATCATCCCTAATCCTCGCACATCAGCCGCATGAACTCGTAATTGATGGGTGCGTCCTGTCAAAGGGATAAATTCTATCCGGGTATAGTCTCCTTCTTTTTTCATGACCCGGAAGCGCGTTAAGCTGGGTTTACCCCGTTCTAAATCAACTGTTTGATAAGGACGATTTTCAGGATTTCCCCACAATGGTAAATCAATTACACCTTCATTAATAATCAGATTACCTGCCAGGATAGCTTCATAAACTTTGTGAATTTGTCTTTTTTGGAATTGTTGATTTAGTTGAGAATGGGTAAATACATCTTTCGCTAATAAAAGAATACCAGAAGTTTCTTGATCTAAACGATGTACCGTCCTCAATTCTACATCATACAAATTACGCAACCGAATAAGAACACTATCTTGGTTATGAGAATAACGTCCAGGTACAGAAAGTAATCCTGGCGGTTTATTAACAGCAATTAACCATTGGTCTTCATAAAGAATCTCTTCTTTTTTCAGGGCTGAATAGTTATGTTTTCCTGATAGCAAAAAACCCATTAATGGCTGACAACGTTCTACACAAGCACCATAAAATTCACCTTGTTTTTTATCTTGGACAGAAGAATCTCCCCACCAAAACTCAGCCATTGCTAAAGGTTTTAGTTTATGAGTTGCCGCATAATGTAATAATTTAGGAGCGCAACATTCCCCTGTGCCTGTGGGTGTTCCTCCTGGTAGTAATTGCTGTAAAGATAGAGATTGCCCAGAGAAATTAGTTAGGCTATAAGCAGCGTGCATTTGGGTTTGTAATTGGCGAGATAGTTCTTTTCGCTGTTGTTTTAGTTCTCTAATTTTTGTATCCGCGCCATTGATAATTTGTTGTAAAGGCTGCAAAACTTCATTTTGACGACGTTTAAGGTATTTACGCTCAATTCCCTGTTGACGGCTTTCTGCTTCTAGTTGGGCAATAGTTTCGATTGTCAGATTTTCGCCGAGTTGTTGACGTTTTTCCTGTCGTTCTCTTTTACTTTGGCTATGTCGCAAATTCAAGATTTGTAACTGCTGTTGAAATTCAGCAGATAATATTGCATATTCTTCTCGTAATGGAAGTTGTTTGAGAGTAATTATCTCTTGTTTAATCGCTGCCAACTCGGCTAAAGTTCGCGTTTCTGCTAATACAATATCTTCTCGTCCGGGAATTGGTGTTACCCAACCGTCAACCACACTACAACCATTCAATAAACCGGAAAAAGCTTTAATTACTCTTTGTTCACCATTAGGTAATTCAACTAATAAAATACCATACATTTTACCTTCACGGGAATAAATTTCATTTTGCTGAAGTTGTTGCATTAAACCCTCAGCTATAGCTTCTGCTAAAGGAGTACGAGGTAGTCTCAGCAATTCCCCCGTTTGCGGACAATTTCCTTCATAGTAATAGCTGGGAGGTGTAGAGGAAATTTCAGTGTTGGGGTTAAGAAACTGCGAAAGTTTATTTAGCATCTTGCTCAACAATGCGACTTATAACTTATTTATATATAACTACATTTGGCGTTGCTGAACCAAAGCCGGGACTGTAAAAAATGCGATATCTAATATCAAGTCTCGTTAATTGCTGCTCAAAAAAACTCGACCCGTCCCCGCGTCCCCCCATCTCCGTGCGGTTCCCTAATGATTAGTATTTGCTCTGATATGATATAATAAGTCCCTCCAATCCCTACCCTACGAGTACATTAAGAGTAGGGACTGCTGCGAAACGTTCAAATATCAACATTGAGATTTTCGATCTGTTTAGCGGCTTTATCCCACCGTTTTGCAGAGTCCTCATCTTTCCAGTGAGTTCTCAGATGCTCCGCTTTTTTGTGACATATACGTTCTAGCATTTCTAGGATTGCAGATAGTGTCAACTGATCCACTAACCCTTCTAAAATATTCATGTATTCTTTCATTACACACACCCCCGTAACTTGTACTTTGAGTTGTGGGACTTCTTGAACAGTCCTGTGTCGAATATCAACACAAGCAGTACAGATTCTCATCAATTTTTCGTGATTTTTATATTATCCACCCAATAAGTTTTGAAATATGCATTTCTTCTTTATTCTCTACATTTGCGGGTATGTAGAACAACGTAAATAATTAAAGGTTGATTGTCACGGCTGTAGCCCTTACTAAGAGCCAATTTCAATATTGGTTATTTAACTTAACATTCTCATTATCAATATCCTGAATATCCTTAAATCCTGTAATATCAAGTCCGGCTAATTGCTTATCAAAAAAACTCTCCGCGTCCCCGCGTCCCCGTGTCTCCCTGTCTCCGTGTCAGTCTAAATGATAAGTATATCTCTGACGAGACGCTACGCGAACAACCGGACATGATATAATTTATAATTATGGCGGGCAAGATGCCCACCCCGCAAGAATTCTACTTACCTAAAACCTGCTTCAAAGCCTCAACCAACCTATCCACACTTTCAGGACGACTATTAAAACCCATCAAACCCACACGCCAAACCTTACCCGCCAGTTCTCCCAAACCACCGCCCACTTCAATGTTATGCTCAAGTAATAATTGTTTGGCAACGGCTTTACCATCTACCCCTTCAGGAATGCAAACTGTAGTTAAAGTTGGTAGTCTGTATTCCTTTTCCACGTGCATTTTTAAACCGATTTCTTCCAGGCTTTGCCAAAGATACTCGACATTCTTTTGATGACGTTGCCAACAATTAGCTAAACCTTCTTCTGCCACTAAACGCAATGCTTCCCGTAAGCCATAATATAAATTAATCGGGGCTGTGTGGTGATATGTGCGTTCAGTACCCCAATATTTCCCCAACAACAACATATCCAAATACCAGTTTGCAACTTTAGATTGGCGTTTTTGCAACTTCTCCATTGCGCGGGGACTCATGGTAAAGGGTGACGCACCAGGAGAACAACCTAAACCTTTTTGACTGCAACTATAAGCCAAATCAACACCCCATTCATCTAAGAAAATGGGAACACCACCTAAGCTTGTCACGGTATCTACTAATAGCAATGTGCCATGTTTGCGACACAATTCGCCCACTTCTTCCAAAGGTTGACGTGCGCCGGTGGATGTTTCGGCATGAACTAAGGCTAAAATTGCTGGTTTATGGGTTTCTACTGCTGTACTGATTTCATCTAAATTGAAAACTTGTCCCCAAGGCTTGGTGATAGTTCGCACATCTGCACCATATCTTTCCGCCATATCTACTAAGCGATTTCCGAAATACCCAGCTACACCAATTAATACCACATCTCCTGGTTCTACGGTGTTAGCTAGGGTGGCTTCCATTGCGGCTGTACCCGTACCACTGACGGCGATGGTGTGCGGGTTTTCCGTTTGCCATACGTAGCGCAGCAAAGATTGAATTTCATCCATCAAGGCTAAAAATGCAGGATCTAGATGCCCCAAAGGTGTGGTGTTCATGGCCTGTAATACGGCAGGATGGGCGTTAGAAGGACCTGGGCCAAGTAATAAGCGGTTGGGGACTTCTAGGGGTGACAGTTGTAACGAGTGACTATCGTTGATGGAAATTGTGGATGTCATAAATTTATTTGAGACTAAATGGTAATTAATCGCATCATAAAACGATTAGATTACCGATGTTTTCATCAGCCTCAAGATTGTCTATCATTCGTGGGAAGAAGCCATATCCCCAAAGTCTTAAAGTTGATGTAACAAGCTGTTTAGGCGATTATCGCATCATGAATCAAAAACGTTCTAGCTTAAAACCATTAGCAGGGGCAAATCGCACACTTAGGCGCAGGTTAGACTTGAAAGGAGAAATAGCATTAGCTACAGCACCTACTGCAATTGTACTGCTAGTTATGTATTTTGTAGAAGCACTCACGCAACAACGCCTATTATTTGCCTCCCTGGCTTCTAGCGCCTTTTTAATTTATCTAGATCCCCAACACGGAACCAATTCTATCCGCACTTTGATACTTGCTCAAATGATGGCTGCTGGTATTGGTTTTATTACCTATTTCCTTTTTGGTGGTGGGTATCTTTCCGGTGGAATAGCAATGATATTAGCCATTTTCCTGATGATTATACTAGATGCCATGCACCCCCCTGCTGTCTCCACATCCCTCAGTTTTGCTCTCAAAGCTAATAACGTCAGCAACCTGGTATTATTTGCTTGGGCGTTGGCAATCACAGCAATTTTGGTAGGATTAGAGCGTTATGGGCTGTGGTTATTAGCACAATACGCAAGTGGCAGGGAAGAAGGATGATATAGCATTTCCTAGTTTAATGAAGTACAAAATTATCTGCGTCCATCTGCGTCCATCTGCGTTTAATTATTACTGCTTGTACCTCATGACAATGGGAATTGCTATAGCGATCGCTCTATTTGTCTTATTCTTTAATTTTCAATTAACCACTTTCATTTATGATGGAATCATGAACCTAATCATAGGTTAATATTTTTCGTGTCGATTAAACAAACAACAAGAGGCTTTTTAGGTTTGATCTTTCTTACCATCCTCATTTTTATTTTTCTACCCCTACTTAACCCTATGATCTTTGCAGGCAAACGACCAAATAATTTAGGCGTTCAATTAGGTAAATTAGCACCCTGTCCTTCTAGCCCTAACTGTGTCTCCAGTCAGGCTTCAGATTCACTTCATCAAATCGCACCCCTGAGTTTTACATCCACCTCAGAACAAGCATTATCTCAACTCAAAAGCATTATTCAATCTTTACCTAGAACGAAGATAATTACCGAAACAGAAGATTATTTATATGCAGAATTCAAAAGTGCTTTGATGGGATTTGTCGATGATGTAGAATTCTATCTCGACCCGAACTCTAACATCATTCACGTACGTTCAGCTTCCCGCTTAGGTTATGGCGACTTAGGAGTAAATCGCCAACGGATTGAGGAAATTCGCGCTAAATTAAATTAACTACAGGAGTGCGGAAATGACCATTTTTAGCAAATCTCTCAGCCAGAACTTGTTGATAAACCGCTTCATAACCATCAGTCATTTGGTCTACACTAAAACAGTTTTCCACATACCGCCGACAAGCATAACGGTTTAATCTATTTACATTGTCAATCGCATTCACACATTCTTGTGTATTATTGCAAAGGAAACCGGTTTCACCATCAGCAATTACTTCTTCCGTCGAACCCATTCGCATCGCAATTACCGGCGTACCCGCAGCCATTGACTCTACCATTACTAAACCAAACGGTTCTCGCCAAGTGATAGGGAATAAAGTTGCGACAGCACTTCCCATGAGAACATTTTTTTCAGCATGATTAGCTTCACCTAAATACTGAATTTGCTCTCCGTCAATATGCGGTTTAATTTCCTTTTCAAAAAACTCCACATCTACCACATCTACCTTACCTGCCATTTTCAATCGCCAACCAGCTTGTTTAGCAATTTCAATGGCTAAATGTGGCCCTTTCTCTGGAGACATCCTACCCAAAAATGCCAAGTAAGGCTCATCTATTGGTTGGGGATAAAATTCATAACTACTAACATCAATGCCATTATAAACAGTGGTGACATAATTTAACCCTAAGCTGGGTTCTCTTTGGGAATCAGAAATACTGATATAGGGCTGTTTTTTGCCATATTGAAATATTTTTTTATTATCTGGGGTAAAAATTCCATGCAACGTGTGAACTGTAGGCGTTTTCACAAGTTTTGTGTATGGTATTGGCGTATGTCCCATATGGGAATGAATAATATCAAAATCTTCGGCTCGCTCATAGACTGAAGCTAGTTGTAGCGATTCATAAATACTGCAATCTTTGACCGTTTTATCAAGTCTTAAAGCCCGAGGATGAACTGATATTAACTTTGCTAAAGTCAGAGAATCCCCTGATGCAAATAATGTAACTTCATGTCCCCTGCGGACTAATTCATCAGTTAACAATCCCACTACTAATTCTATTCCACCATAAGCTGGAGGAGGTACTCTCTCCCAAAGTGGAGCAATTTGAGCAATTCTCATTATCAACCCCCTAAAATGTAAGATTGTAAATTAGTGGTGTTTATTTGTTTCATTTAAATTAATGCCCAGCGATTACCTATAACAGTAAATCACTTTAAACACCAAGTATATAGAGATGTCTTTTCAAATCTTATGCTGTTTCTTTAATATTTTTTCTCTATCTGAGGTAGGGAAATCATACTCACCTCAAGAGGTAAATTAGCCATTAAAATATCATCTATTCGCCCTTAAATTGCTGAATAATGATCACAAATTGCCAAAATATACCCAAATTTGCCAATTTATATTTACCTCAACTACTAGGACAACACGGCGTAAGTTAAGCAACCATTAAAAATAGTGAAAAAGCCTGTTTAATCTACTTTTTTAATTTTTAATTGTTAATTTTTAATTCCGAGAAAGCGGTACTAGGGTAATTTGTCTTCTTGAATCGGCGTTGCTGATTTGATGTATGAACATAATTTTTGGGAATGTCAAAACCCTTGTAGAGACGTTTCGCCGGAACGTCTTTACACCTAAATTCATACTTGGTTTTAGCAACCCCCTTTAATCGAACACAATATGAAAGTCTTTTTGGGCGTTGCTGAATTTGAATGTGAATTTCACAAATGCTAAACCTTAAACTTAGATTCTTTGCGTCTTTGCGCCTTTGCATGAGGTATATTCATATTTTCAATCAGCAGCGCCTCTTTTTGTGTCTGAGTTTTATGCTCAGTTTATATCAATACCGGACTTGGCAACAACAATCCCTTGACTTTGATGATTTATTTATGGTATGAGAATATCAGATAAAATCAAATTAAATATGAATATCTCTAAAACAATCAATAAACCGCGTGTCTCATGGCAGGCGGTTTTCTCGCTAGTTATATTTGTGTTCATGTACCTGCCTATCTTGGTACTAGGTTTTTATAGCTTCAATCAATCACCCTACAGTGCAACATGGAAAGGATTTACCCTAGAATGGTATCAAACACTGTTCCGGGACGATCGCATTTTATCCGCTGTGAATAACAGTTTACTAGTTGCCTTTTGTGCAGTCACAGTTTCGTCCGTCTTGGGAACCATGATGGCTGTGGGGTTAGCGCGTTATAACTTCCCTGGTAAAAAATTGTATCGCGGTATATCTTATTTACCATTATTAATTCCTGATATTGCGATCGCAGTTGCCACTCTAGTCTGTTTAGCCGCCTTTGCCATTCCCCTCAGCATCTGGACAATCGTAGCCGCCCACATCGTGTTTTGTCTATCCTACATCAGCTTAGTAGTCTCATCCCGACTCAATAATTTAGATCCTCATCTCGAAGAAGCCGCACTAGATTTAGGTGCAACCCCAATTCAAGCCTTCTTCAAAGTAGTTTTACCACAATTAATGCCAGGTATCATATCAGGCTGTTTACTAGCCTTTGTCCTCAGTTTAGATGACTTTCTCATCGCCAGCTTTACCGCCGGTAGCGGTTCCAACACCCTACCCATGGAAATATTTAGCCGCATTAGAACCGGAGTTAAACCTGATATTAACGCCCTCAGCGTCATGTTAATTTCCATCACTGGAACTGTCGCTGTTATAGCTGAATTAATTCGCGTTTCAGGAGAAAATAAAACTTGAAATAATTCGTAATTCGTAATTCGTAATTATCTCGTTCCCAATCACTTGACAAAATTTATCTCGTTCCCAGTCTCAGACTGGGAATGCTATTAAAGAGTCTCTGACTCTACTGTCACGCTGCACTAGTAATTACCAATCACCCAAACACTTGACAAGATCCCAAAACTCTTATATTCTTAATATTATAATGGGAATCTGTGCGCTCATATATAGTCACCCAAAAATCAGTAAACAGTAAAAACTGGTGAGTGCTGACTTAAAAGACCTCCCACAAGGAGCGTTTACTGATTGCAAAAGTATTTAGTAAACTAAAGATTACTCGGTACTCAATAATCGGTACTCGGTACAGATAAAACCTCCCCACAAACATAAATAAATCAACATATTCTCTTCACTTTTATTCCCGTAACTAGCCAATGTCAGGACATAGATAGATATCCTTGTTTACTGACCTAAATATCTTTTATAAATTAGATAATATTGGGGACGACTTTGGAAAAGATGCTATCTTCCCCTCAACTATGCAAATTTGCCAAAATCCCAACTGTTCAAACCCCTTCAACCCTGACTACAGTAAATTTTGCATCGTTTGCGGACACGGTACATTTGGACAACACCTCAGAAACCGCTACCGTGTTTTGCGATTATTAGGTGAAGGTGGGTTTAGTAAAACTTACGCAGCCGAAGACGTAGACAGACTAAACGCACCTTGCGTAATTAAGCAATTTTTTCCTCAAGTTCAGGGAACAGCACAACGTGCAAAAGCAGCCGAATTTTTCAAAGAAGAAGCTTTTAGATTATATGAACTTGGCGAAAATCATCCCCAAATTCCCCGATTATTAGCTTACTTTGAACAAGGTGCTAGTTTGTATTTAGTCCAGGAATTTATTATTGGTAAAACTCTCCTCCAAGAAGTTCAAGAACAGGCTTATAACGAAACCCAAATTCGTCAACTTTTAGCTGATTTATTACCAGTACTTGATTTTGTTCACCAAAAAAACGTAATTCACCGGGATATCAAACCAGAAAATATTATTCGTCAAGATACAGATAACAAACCTGTATTAATTGACTTTGGTGGTGCAAAACAAGTTACTCACACCAGCATAGCCAGACAAGCAACAGCCATTTATACATTAGGTTATGCACCAACAGAACAAATGGCAGGTTTCGCTTGTCAAGCTAGTGATTTATACGCATTGGGAGTAACTTGTGTACGGTTATTAACTCAAGATTTACCTATGCAAGATACCTATGGACTTAAAGATCCTCTTTATAATCCCATGAATGCAAAATGGTTATGGAAAGAACGTTTACAAGAAAAAGGGATTACTATTAGTGAAAAATTAACATCTATTTTAGATCAGTTATTGCAACATTTCCCCAGCGATAGATATCAGTCAGCAGCAGAAGTGTTAGAAGATTTGAAAGCCGAAAAATCACTTCCAGAAGCTGTAGAAATTATTCCTATCATTGAAACACCATTACCACCACCACATCAAAAAAATATCGTTCCTTTACCATCCTTAGAAACCTTTGATTTTGATGTAGTTACAGTAAACACGGCTGGAAGAAAAGTTAGCTATGACCGACTTAGCAGCCAATTATTTCTAGAAGAATTAAATAAAAACATCGCTTTGGAAATGGTTTCCATTCCTAGTGGTACTTTTCTGATGGGTTCACCAAAATATGAAGGTGATGTAGAAGAATGTCCTCAACATCAAGTAACCATTTCATCTTTTTTTATAGGGAAATATCCCATTACTCAAGCACAGTGGAAAGCAGTAACAGATTTACCACAAATTGTCCAACCTTTAAACCCCAACCCCTCAAAATTTAAAGGTGCAAATTTACCAATAGAAAACGTTTCTTGGTATGAAGCCGTGGAATTTTGTTTGCGGTTGTCAATGAAAACCGGACGAAATTATCGTTTACCCAGTGAAGCAGAATGGGAATATGCTTGTCGTGCGGGAACTACCACAGCTTTTCATTTTGGAGAACGCATTACTGCTGATTTAATTAATTGTAGTGGTGGTGATTTTTATTTTGTCCCACCAACAAATAATGTTCGTAAACAAATCACAAATGTTGGCAGTTTTGATATAGCAAATGCCTTTGGATTATATGATATGCACGGGTTAGTTTGGGAATGGTGTGCTGATCCTTGGCATAAAAATTATGAAGGCGCACCGACAGATGGTAGAGTGTGGGATGTGGATGGTGATATCCATCGTCGCGTTTTGCGCGGTGGTGCGTGGAATTTTAGCGCGGAACTTTGTCGCAGTGCGAGTCGCACTTGGAATGAAGCAGAAGGTGGTTTAAGAATGTCGGGTTTGCGGGTGGTGTTTTCGGTGGAAGAATAATTGTCTGAATCAGGATATCCAGGATTTAAGGATTTACAGGATGAAGAAATTAAATATTTTTCATAACCTCCTCATTTTCTTTATGGGTAAATGTCTGAATCAGGATATCCAGGATTTGAGGATTTTCAGGATAAATCATCCAATATCATATCACTACATCTTACATGATATCTTGCACCCTTGTAGTAATCAAGATTAGATTTGATGAATGTTAATTGGTGTAGGTTGGGTTAAGCGACAGCGCAACCCAACAAGTGTATTAATCATGTTGGTTTTGTTGGGGTTCCTTACGTCAACCCAACCTACAGAAGACTAGGTTTTTCGGTGCTTTGGGTTTTCTGTACAAATACTTAAATGAATTCTCCGTTAAATTACTGTAAAAAAACAGAAAATCAAGAGAAATTAAGATAAATATGCTTGACTATACCTTAAGGAATAGTTTAAATTGAAACTAAGAAATTACTGATACTTCAGTAATTGAGGATAGAGTTTGCATCTGCATTACCTTAGATATTCACTGAATTTGAAAGTTTTTGGTACTCCGTACCTTACCTGAGTTTTAATGGGTTCACATACTCCTGGAATGGTTCGTTTGTGAATGTGTGGGATAATGGAGGTGGCGCAATAAAAGAGGGGATAAATTCTTCTAATTCAGGATTTAATTTTAACGCAGGGCCGATTCAAAGCATTACATTCACAGCTTCACCTACAGCAGCCGTTCCCTTCAACATCCCCGGCGGTGCAACCATCCCCACAGTCGGCTCCCTCTTCGCTCTAGCACTGATGAGAAAGGCTAAAAAAAGCCTAGCATCAAAAACCCCCATCGCCAACCCTGTGGAAACAGTAGTTTCATAAACTTTTCGGTGTTGCTGAAACCATCTGTGAATTTAGGTGTACAGACGTTCCATGGAACGTCTCTACTTTTCTGGAGATGTCTAATATTTTAAACGGCTTTTTTAACTTTGGACTAAATGCAAAGAAAGAGTCTTAGGGGGTTGACAACCGCTTGAAAATTTGTTACCATATATTTGACAAGGAAGAATTATTTTAAAATAAATACTATTTTGTAGGGGTTTAGCAATGCTAAACCCTTAAATTTTGAAATATTTTGTAGTGATAAAACTTAAATCATGCCTAAAAAAATTAGAGAATTAAAAAGTTTACTCAAAAAAGCAGGTTTTATTTATCGTTCAGCAAAAGGAAGTCATACCCGTTGGTATCATCCTTTATTACCCAGCGACCCAATTACGATTTCTGGTAAAGATGGAGATGACGCTAAAATTTATATAGAAAAAGAAGTTACAGAAAAATTAGCTAAATTAAAATTAATCCAAAAACAGGAGTCAGAAGAATGAATTTACCTTATACAATTATTATTCAATGGAGTAGTGAAGACCAATGTTATTTAGTTCATTTACCAGAATTTCCTACCCAAAAATATCACACTCATGGTGATACTTATGAAGAAGCATTAAAAAATGCTCAAGAAGTGATAGAGATGCTAATTGAAGAATATCAGGAAGATGACAAACCTTTACCATCAGCTAAATCTTTAGAACAATTAATCAATGTTGCTTAAAATATAGCAGCTTTTAGCTATTAGCGATCATTTGCCAAAAAATCCTAAATTCTATACTACAAATCAACAATATGCTCAAATTTACACCTATTGTCACCACACCCATCAATAATATTTCTGTGGGAGTAAATGCAGCCGATACTACTCTGAACTTAATAAACTATTTTGATGACCCTAGCACAACAGGACTCGTAGCCCATTTTAATTTAGCAAATACATCAATAGGCAATGGAGTAATTAATGTAGTCCTATTCGACCAAAATGGTATTGGCGCACCAAAAACAGTCCAAAATTTCCGCAACTATGTCAATAATGGACGTTATACCAACAGCATTATTCATCGTTCTGTTCGTAACTTTATTATTCAAGGTGGTGGGTTTACAGTCAATAACTTAACTGTAGGAACTGTTCCCGCTAACGCACCGGTACAGAATGAATTTAGTACCCAGCGTTCTAACGTGCGCGGAACCATCGCTATGGCTAAACTAGGTAATGATCCTAATAGTGCCACTAATCAATGGTTTTTTAACCTAGCAGATAATTCTACTAACCTCAATAATCAAAATGGCGGTTTTACCGTTTTTGGACAAGTTCTTTCTAACAATGATTTAGCTACCATTGATGCTATTTCTGCCGTACCAATTTACAACGGAAGTGGCATTAATCCAGCCTTTACAAATCTACCTCTTATCGTCGATAATCCCGCCCAACCTGCTATTACTAGAGATAATAATTTTATTCGTTACAGTAGCATCACAGTCACACAACAAGATGAACTTAAATTTACTGTAGTTGGTAACTCCAAACCCACCTTAGTCACTCCTAGCATTACCAATAAACAACTTTTACTCGACTATCTTCCTAACCAAACTGGTACTGCAAATATTACCCTTCGCGCTACAAATTTATTTGGTGACTATTTAGATTATCAGTTTTCTGTCACGGTTTTACCTATTATCAACCTAGCAATAAATACCACCAGCGTCACCGAAAATGGTGTAACAAATCTAGTCTACACCTTTACCCGCAATGGCACTTTAACCAACCCCTTAACCGTTAACTATAATGTTGGGGGAACAGCTACTTTTAATAACGATTATACCCAAATTGGGGCAACTAATTTTAATACAACTACTGGCACAATTACCTTTGCGGCTAATTCTGCCACAGCAACTTTAAGGATTGACCCCACTGCTGATACAATCATTGAAAATAATGAAACTGTTGCTATAACTTTATCATCAGCAGCAACCTATCAAATAGGAACAAATACAACAATTACAGGTACAATTCTTAATGATGATTTTCCTAACCAAGCCCCTACAAACTTGACTTTATTTAATAGCAATATTGCCGAAAATCAACTAATTAATACAGTTATTGGTAACTTTAGCAGCACCGACCCAAATCCAGGTAATACTTTCACCTACAGCTTAGTTACTGGAACAGGTTCTACAAATAATAACCTATTTACAATAGTCGGCAATCAACTCAAAAGCAAATTCGTTTTCGACTATGAAACAAAAAATAGTTATAGCATCAGAGTTCGCACCACAGACCAAGGTAATTTATTTTATGAGAAACCATTAACCATTAATATCAACGACTTAGATAATGTTTTTACAGGCACTATTAATAACGAAAGTATCACCACAACCGCCGAAAAAGATATTATCAATACTCAAAGTGGTAATGACAGCATTACCAGCGTCTTTGCTAATTTACAACAACAAGATTCTCTCAATGGTGGTACGGGAATTGATACCCTCTTTATTAAGGGAGGTACAGCTGCAAATAGTATTTCCATTAATGCCAATAACACAACTAATCAACTCTTAAATATTACAGGCACAACCGTCTTAGGATTTGAACGATTTGATTTGAGTGGATTTGCGGGAAAAGTTACTTTTGTTGGTACTGTCGGTAATGATTTGATCAAAGGTGGTACAGGAGGAGATAATTTAAGCGGTGGTGCTGGTAATGATACTCTCAATGGTGGAGTCGGTGCAGATATCTTAATTGGTGGAGTTGGTAACGATATCCTCTATTTAGGTTTAAACGATAATGCAGTAGATAACGTTAACTATATCTCTGGTAATGGTACAGATACCGTTTATCAATTTGTTCGTGGTGTCGGTGGTGATAAACTCAATTTTACCGGTATTACTGCTATTGATGTGCTGACATCAGGTACAAATACACAACTGCGAATTAGTAATAATATTGCGGGTGATACTGGTTTTGGTACAGGTCAGTTATTAGTCACTTTATCTGGTACATCTGGCTTTATTGGTGCTGATGTGAATGTTAACTTATTTGGTGCTAATTTCTTGTTTAGTTAAAGTTTGTCTATCCCCAAAATTCTCTTCTGAGTACAAGAAGTAAGTCAAGGAAAAAAGGAGTTTTGGGGGTTGACGATTGATTGAAATTTTGTTATCATGAAGTAGATAAGGAAGAACTATTTTAAAATTAATAAGTCCAAAAATGGGTAGGGGTTTAGCAATGCTAAACCCTGATCTCGTTCCCAGTCAGAGACTCTTAATTCTATCCAAGAGTCTCTGACTCTACTATCACGCCCACAGGCAGAGCCTTGTAGAATTCATTCCCATACAGAGTATGGGAACGAGAAACGAGAAATTTTCCTACATAACGAAAGCTTGGTTAAACCAACTTCAAATCAGGATACTCAGCAAACAAATCATCTGTAGTCAAAGTATCACCTTCGGCTTGAGGAGTCCACAACACTTCAAGGGCTAAAAGTTGCTCACCAGGAAGACTACCAATTTGTCGCAAAGCTTGACGTAAATCATCGGCGCTATTAATTTGGGGAATTTCAAATTTACCCAAAGTTGCAGCTAATAAAGTGACAATCAGATATTCTCCAGGCCCTTCACTAATCAGACGAGTGGGATTATCGACTTCACCGGGTAATTCTTTAGCCAGAACGGATTTTAGCTGATTGTTAACATTAGAAAGAGTTTCTTCGCTAAACTTGCTGCGTTCAGCCAATGACAAACGGTTAAATTGTGATTCAGCCGCATTTAATTTCACTTGTTGGCTACCACCACCGGCATATACCCAATATTCAGGATGACGTAGTAAAGCCAAACTCGCTTCTTGCAAAATTTCTGTTCTCCCTTCTGGGGTGTTGGTATCAGCTTTTTCGGCAATTTGGTTAAGTTCGGTTTGTAAACCTCTAGCTTGTGCTAATAAACCTACTTGTAAACGAGTGACAGAAACACCGGGATTGCTGTTGTAGCTTACTTCTTCACCTTCTGGACTGCTAACACGGCGGAAACTTTGGACTAAGAAATTAGCGATCGCAAAAAAGATTAAAATACCAAACAACCCGCCAAAACCTCCCCCAATACCCCACAAGGGAAGTAAGAACGGAAAACCAAAACCACCACCAAAACCGCCACCAGGATAATATCCCCCACCACCAGGTGCGTAGGTGCGTGGTGTATAAGTCCGGCTAGAAGGCATTCTAAAAGAACCCCCACCAATACGTCCACCACTGCGTGCAGCTAAAGCACCATCAGCATTCCCCAGTGCTAAAGCCAGCACCAGACTGAGGACAAAGGTGATTTTTAACAGGGGTTTGAAGATTCTTTGTATTTTTTTATGCATAACTAATCTGGAATTGCAGTATTTTTAAGTTTTCTCCCCCATTGGTAGGAGACAATAGCCACAAGCAAGTGCAGTACCACTCAGCAGACTTTTAAGCCTGTTAAGAGTTCCCTATTCCCTGTTCACTGCTATATATATCCAATCTACAGGGTATTATCTTGGGTTGACAGCAAACGCAGGGGGGATTTCTCGCGTAGATAACCGTACCGCGAAACATCTTTGCAAATACAGAACTTTGGAATCAATTAAAATAATTCGTAATTCGTAATGCCTCTTTCAGAGGAGCTATGCCTACGGCACGCTACGCGAACGCTAACGTAATTCGTAATTCGTAATAGTTAAGCAGTATAAGGATACGCTGAAGCGAACAACCCGACTTGATATTAAGTTAGGTGGGCGTGAGATAACCAAAATGCGTGAAGAAAAGTCAATAAGGCTCAGACTCTTTTCCCCCTACCTTGTCCCAACGATAATTATTTACACCAACCTATTTCTTCCCTTCTGTATTCACTGTAATTAAACCAAAAATCTTACTTCATAAACTGACACATACCCAGATAATTTTTTTCTCATCAGGACTAATTTTTTTCCGGATAGGGAAATAATATTCAGCACATATTGGCAGGGGGTTAGAGTAATGATAGCTGCTATAAATACAGATCCAATCAATAAAAAAATAACAAGTACCACGTATGTCTCTGAGTGGAAATTATCAACATCTGTACAGAGGTAAAAATATACGAATTGGTAGTTTATTCTGTTGCCCACAAGAGAATAAACACCTTCAATGTCAGGATAAACAAGGCAAAATTTTACAATAGCATGAACAAATATAAATCATTCTTAGGAAATACAATCTATTGCCTAAAGTATCAATTTATTAGAGATATTTTGGCAATTTGGCATGGATTTTGGACATATTTAGGCTAGTCTATTAATATCAGCTAGATTTAGTAATTTCACCAGCATTCTCCAAGAAATTGCCACAATCCTATCCGCGATAAAATCTAGCTCAAGTTGATTATGCCAAAAAATAACCCATCATATCGTGTCCGTTTGAATAGTTATCATTAGGGAACCGCACGGTGATGGGTCGAGTTTTTTTTTGAACAGCAATTACCCGGACTTGATATCAATAGTCAATTGCCGACAAAAATATAAACAAGCCAATTTAAAAATCAATCTCCCTTCATTGTTAATTCTTGATTTTCAATTCCGAATCTTGACAAAATAATCAGCCAGATCAGCTATGAGTGTTCAAATTCACTTATCGCCAATCAAACTGCGACAAATTAACAATTAGTTCAAGGATATCAAGTTTATTAAAAACATCATCATGGAACATATTTCACAACTAGGGACACAATTTAGGGACAATACAACTTATCCAGATATCCTAGTTATCTCCCGAATCTTCCGTCCGCAAGAGGCTGTAATTGGGGAATATGTATATAATCGCTGTTTGCAAGATCCAGACAGAGTCATTGTATTAGCCGCTGGTTGTTCAGGAGATAAAATATTTGACAAAGCGCAAAATTTTCCAGTTTATCGCTGGCCATACTTTAGTTTCTGCTGTGGTAATGTATTGAGCAAGATATTCAAGTCTTTTTTTAATATTATTTGCTCATTATTACTAGCCATTAAGCTATATTTCCGCTATCGTTATCGCTACATTGAATGGTGTCATGGTGAAGATTTTATAGCTTTGTTAATACTCAGTTATATCTTACCTATTCGATTTTTCATCTACCTCCACGGTAATGACTTGGTTAGTATTACATCTAATCCTTTGTGGAGATGGCTATTTAAAATTACCCTAAAACGGGCAGAAGGAATTGTATGTCACAGTTCCTATATCAGAGATACTTTAAGAAGTAAATTTCGCGTAGATACTCCTACCCACGTCATTAACCCAGTAGTCAGACCAGAAAAATTTGGTACTCCCACCAGTCCTAGTCATCTCGACGAATTACGCGTTCGCTTACGTCAAGTTTACAACATTCCCGAAACAGCAATTGTGATTCTCTCAGTTGGTAAATTGCTCAAACATAAAAACTTCGACCGAGTCATAGATAACATCCCCTTACTATTAACTGTTGGTGTAGATGTTCACTACATAATTTGCGGTGAAGGTTTCTGTGAACCACAGCTAAAAAATCTATCCCAGCGTTTGCGAGTAGATAAAAGAGTACACTTTGCTGGCTATGTAGCCGAACGGGAATTAGCCAGTTATTATGCAGCCTGCGACATTTTCGCCATGCTAACTGTAGAGTCAGAAAAAGCTAAAAACATAGATAATTTTGGCATGGTTTATTTAGAAGCAGAATACTTTGGTAAACCTGTAATTGCTTCTCGCTTAGGGAGTATTTTAGACACAGTTCACCATGAAGAGAATGGACTGTTGGTAAATCCAGATTCAGGCTATGAAGTTTTACAAGCCTTTAAGCGTTTGTGTCAAGACAAACAACTACGGGAAAAATTTGGTCGTCAAGGACAAGAACTAGCTAAACGCAAAACCTATCACCGTTGGCTATATGCACCTGAATCTCGTTATTCTTGTTTATTGAATTATTAATTGGTGATTGGTGATTGGTGATTGGTCATTGGTCATTAGTCATTCCTCCCTGTTACCGCGTCCCCGTGTCTCTCCATCTCCGCGTCCCCGCGTCTCCCCATCTCCCTACCTTCTTTCTATCCACCACCAACAATAGTCACCACTTCCAAGCGATCGCCATTTTCGATTTTAGTCTCTGACCAAAACTGACGGTGTAAGATTTCACCATTGTATTCCACCGCCACTAACCGGGGATTAAAACCCAACTGCTGAAGTAACTCAGGTAAAGACGTTTCGGATACACAACTCTGTGTTTCCCCATTGACTTGCAAAATAACTTTAGAATTCATAATCCGTAATTCGTAATTCGTAATTCTTAATTCTTAATTGAAAACAGGGGAGATGGGGAGACACGGGGATGGGGAGACGCGGGGACACGGAGACGCGGTGACGCGGAGAAAATGACCAATGACTAATGACCAATCACCAATCACCAATCACCAATCACCAATCACCAATCACCTACTTCCGATAAAGTTGGGAAATAAAATACTGTGTGACTAACGTCGGTTGTTCAGATTGCATGAGCGATCGCACCACAGCCACTTTTTGCGCTCCCGCATCAATTACATCATTAATATTACTCGTATCTATTCCCCCAATCGCCACCCAGGGAATTGGACAATTTTGAGCCGCATAGCTGACATATTCTAAACCTGTTGCTGCCTTACCTACTTTTGTCGGCGTTTCATATACTGGCCCCACACCAATATAATCTGCACCTTCCGCAATTGCCCCTTGCATTTCTTGAGGATTTGTGGTAGAGCGTCCTATCAAACGCTGCGATCCTAGTAATTGTCGGGCAATAGCAATAGGAATATCTTGTTGTCCCAAATGCACCCCATCAGCATTGACAGCCAAAGCCAAATCTACCCGGTCATTGATAATGAACAAAGCCCCATAATCATCACATAACTGCCTAAGTTTCCTAGCTCTTTCCAGACGAATCACATCATCAGCCGTTTTTTCTCGATACTGTAGCAGCGTTAAACCACCTTTGAGAGCCGCTTCCACAATCTCAAATAAATTATCTACCGGAGACGTTACCAAATATAAGCGCGATCGCCATAATAATTGATGGCGCTGATAACCCATTAAATTACTTTCTAGGGTATAAACCTGATAGCGCATTTGCTTAAAAGCACTACCCATATTTGGGTCATACAGCTTGCCATATTCCTCCAGCACCCTCAGTGCTTCTTGAACACGACAAAAATTGGCTTGCAACAACGATGTAATATTAGCTCGTTGTTCTTCTTGGGGATGGGTTAAATCAGTCCCAGCATCACCTGGAGTATCTCGTGCCGCCCTCATTTGTGCCGTATGCCAGCTACCTACCTCTTGACGTAGGTGCTTACAGACCCCAGCTAACTGGGCATCATTTAAGCCAAAGCGACACCATTCCTCAATAATTCGCAGACCCTCACGAGCGCGGTCTAAGTTTGCGTCTAAAATGCGGTAAACCACTTGCTGTACTTGCTGTTTTTGGCTGTGGGCTTCGACCATTACAACAACTCCGTTGTTAGTCCAATCATAAAACCTCCAGCCTGTTTCATAATATTTGTATCATTAACTATTTACTAAACTAATTTGCATGAAAAATAGCCAATTGGTCAAATTATGAGTCATATTATTCACATAATATTACTGTATGAAAGTATAAAACTTCAGTGTGTGTTCTAGAGGAGTTAGTTAAATTTGATGCCTCACTTTAAATTTTTTTATAACCACAAAGCAGATATCCTGCCAACAAAGCTGGTTTTTCCTCAACTAGGCAGATATTCAGATTGGCCTGCCTCAATATTGAGTTTAAGCTTTGCTTTAGGAATCGTGAGTATAGCACTTTTAAACACAAGTTTTAGCAGCGCCATTGCCCAGATTACCATCTCAGAAGAACGGAAACTTGACAACGAGAAAATACTCTCTCAGGTTAACGTCCTATTTGTCAACCCAAGTGCTGGAGATGACAAAGTAGGTAATGGTAGCGCGAGCGCTCCTTGGAAGACAATTACCCAAGCCTTACAAGTAGCACAGCCTAATAGTCTCATTATCCTCTCGCCAGGTACATACAGTGCCAAAACCGGAGAAGTATTTCCCTTATTCCTCAAACCAGGTGTAGCCATTCAAGGAGACATTCGCAACAAAGGCAGAGATATCAAAATTATTGGCGGTGGCGAATACCTCAGTCGTAGCTTTGGTGGTCAAAACGTTACCATTGTTGGTGCTAACCAAACAAGCTTAACTGGAGTCACTCTCACCAACAGCAATCCCCGTGGATATGGTTTATGGCTGGAATCAACCAATCTCCTAGTTCAGGAAAATACATTCACTGCTAATACCCAAGATGGAATTTCCGTCACAGGCAATGCTACACCGACTATTAGCAACAATTATTTTTACCGCAATGGCGCTAATGGGATCACTGTGACTGGTAATTCCCGTCCTGAAGTCCTGGAAAATGTCTTTCAACAAACTGGTTTTGGCATTAACATTGCCCAGAATGCTGCTCCCCTCATTATCGGCAATCAAATTCTCAACAACAGATCAGGAATTATTGCACAAGCCAATACCCGCCCGACTTTGCGGAATAATTTAATTGCAGGCAGTCAAGAAGATGGGTTGGTCATCATTGCCCAAGCTACACCAGATTTAGGAAACTTCACTGAACCAGGTGGAAATCAATTTCGGAATAACGGTCGCTATGATATTAATGCTAAAGCTGCCAAGCAGCTAATCTCTGCCCCAGGCAACAACCTAGCCAAAAACCGCATCATTGGCAATGTAGATATTAACGCCAGAACAGCCCCTATAGCCAGAAACTCTCCACCTGATTCTTTCTCCCTACAGGAAACACCTCAAGGCAGAGAAATTGTCTTTGCTGCCCCCACAATTACCACAACTCCCAATCAGTATTTAGCTATAGTACCCAGTGACAGAACTACTTCCCCAAACGGTCAACTATCACCAATACCAGCTAATGTGCAAACTTCTTTCCCCAGCAATAATTCCCAGCTAACTACCTCTGGAGAACAATCAGATACACGGCAATTAAATTATGTGCGAATTGAGCCGGGAGTCATTGAGTTTACTGCACCTCAAGCATCTCTCCCTAACAATTCAGTAATAATATCAGCACCTAAACTTTATACAACTACTTCCAGGAGTGTACGTTATCGTGTCATAGTTCCAGTTACAAATAACCAACAGCGAGAAGTAGTGCTTTCCGTAGCCCCTGATGCTTTTTCCAAAACCTGGCAAGGTCGTAAAGTCATGCAAGTTGGAACTTTTAGTAGTCAAAATAACGCCAGTGAAATGGTGCAAATTTTGAGTAGTAAAGGTTTAAAAGCGATTATTCAACCCTTGAATTAATTCGTAATTCGTAAACAGGGAACAAGGAACAGGGAACAGGGAACAGGTAATTATTAATTTTCCTCGCGTCCCCCCATCTCCGCGTCCCCCCATCTCCCCATCTCCCCATCTCCCCATCTCCCCATCTCCCCATCTCCCCATCTCCCCATCTCCCCATCTCCGTGTCCCCTGCACCCTGCCCCCTAAACCATTACACAGCAAATTCCGGCTCTTCTCCTGTCATCGCTTTGAGTTTAGATGTGAAGGATTCAGAGCGATCGCTCCTTTGGGGCGTAAACTGTCCAATTGGAGGGTTATTAGCATTTTCTGGCAGCTGTTTTAGCTCTTTGGCTGGAATCAAACTCCCCTGAGTCATCAGCTTTTGACTAACAGCTGTCGCTAACTGCCTTTTACTTATATCCGTCGCTACTTTAAAAGAAGGAGATGTTAAAACGCGCCCTTCTTGCTCACTATTTGCTAAAGATTGAGTGGGAAGCTTACTTTCTTGGTAAGCAGTCCCAACTTTAGCAGGAATTAATTGAGCATTTTTTGTTTGTTCAATCGGCGGTGCTTGTGGTAACTGTGGTAAAACTGGTGGAGATATTTTGGTTAAGCTTTCCGGAAATTTGCTGCAAATCAGGCGTTCAAATTCCATATTGAAATGATAAATCACCTCTCCCCGCCGGAGCCAAAAAGTTAAAATTTGTTGTACTGATATCGCTTTATAACGACCTTGATACAGTGCTTCGACCACTGCCAAGTGTAACCAATGCAGTGGGTATTCTCGTCGCCAGCTGTTAATTAATTCACTGGCACTATACCCACTCAGTTCAAAACTATAATGAACTAATAATTTAGCGGCTAATTCTGCGGACGTATCTGGGGCTGTTGTTAGCATGGGGCTGTTAGTTCCAGGCAATAGGTATAAATGTTTCACCCATCGCATCTAGCCTAGCGTCTTTTTGGCTACATGAGTATTTTCTCATCAGCTGCAAATTTGATAGGCAGTGTTTTTCATTCTACTTGTCAATTGCTAATATGCAAAATAATACCTTACGTCAGTCCTATATAGGGTGAATTAATGGGTTTAGTACGCTTTAAGGCAACTAATGCCTGATATATCATAGCTGCAACTTCCGCCCTTGTGGCATCCCTTGTGGGTGCAAGTAGCTGAGGATCTGGATAATTCACAATCATTTTCTGTTGGGTGGCAGTGGCGATCGCACTTCGGGCATATTCTGGAATAGACTTTCTATCGCTGTAAGCCAGTGAGACATTATTCTCAGCTGCTGGTAGTCCTAATCCGTTCACCAGGGAAACAATCACCTGTAACCGTTGCACATTCTGATCGGGGCGAAATGTGCGATCGCTAAATCCGCTCACAAAACCACCTCTGGCAGCCGTTTGTATGGCTTTAGCTGCCCAAAAATCTGGAGGGACATCAGTAAATTCTGTGGCTTGGCGTTTGGCTATGGGGTTAAAAGCGGCCGCGACTAAAGCCGTATATTGGGCGCGAGTCATGGGTTTATCTGGTCGATAACTCCCATCTGCAAAACCTTGAGTTAAGCTCATACTCACTAAGGCACGGATAAATGGTTCTGCCCAGTGTCCTACTAAATCAGAGAAGGAGGGAATCTCTGTTTCTGGTTTGACAATATAAGGAGAAGAGATGGCTTCTACTGAACCTCTAGCGACTAAAGCCTGATAAATTAAAGCTGTCACCTCAGCACGAGTAATTTCTCGTAATGGTTCTAGTAATCCTGTTTGCGGGTAATTAACTACTAATAATTTTTGCGTAGCAACTGTAACTGCATTGATAGCATAACTGGGAATTTGAGCGCGATCGCTATACACTGTTAACCCATTGGGATTGCCACCGGTCAATTTTAAACCATTGACAATTGAGACTATTGCCTGAACCTTGGTTAAATTCTGCCCTGGTCGAAATGTCCCGTCGGGAAAGCCACTGAGAAAACCCCCATCAACTGCACTGGCAATAGCAACTGCTGCCCAGAAGTCAGTTTTTACATCTTTAAATTTATCTAATTTATTACTAGTCAGTAGTTGAAAAGTTTTGGTAATTAAAGCCGCATATTGAGCGCGGGTAATTGGTGTGGATGGTTGAAAAGTACCATCAGGAAAGCCGCTAATCAAACCTTTGTTGACTAAGGCTTCTACAAAAGCCGCCGCCCAATGTCCATCTAAGTCAGAAAAACTGCTGCTAATTCCCACTTGACTGGGCGTTTCTGCTGTGGCAGCGATAAATTTTACCAATCCCTTCACCTGACTAGGATTCAACAGATTACCAACAGAAGTTAATGTTTGGGATGATAAATTTTGGACATCAAATTCACCTTGATCCCGAAAAATATTATCAGCGGGATCTTGGGCGCTACCTAAGTCAGGAACAGCGTTACCATTCACCAATAAACCACCTTGGCTATTTTTGGTAATCAGATTTCGCCGTAGTACAGGACTTGCATCACGAGAAAGTGCGATCGCTATCCGGTTTTCTGAAAGCTTATTATTTGCCAGCAGTGGCGCAGCAAAATCACTAATTGCTATCCCTATAGGGTTATTTTGAAAACTATTCCGCAGCACTTCCCCCTTGCTATTACGTGCCATCATTAACCCGCTGGACACATTCTGCACAAACACATTATCTAGAATTGCCGGTTTAGCATTACCAGTCGTAAATATTCCTTCCCTTCCACATTTACTGAAGGTATTATTAGCCAAAGTTGGTGCTGTCGATTCAATCCAAATACCTGTACCCTTAGAGATAGAATTCGTCACCGTTACACCCAACAGACTGGCATCACCTAGCAACAGCATAGTGATATTTTGCAGACCAAAACTAGGACTTTGATACTCACCACCTCCAGTAATCACAATTAAGTTACCTTTGTTAGCTTCGTTACCCACCACTAACATCTGTGTGGGAATAATCAAGGGAAAAACTTCACCACTAGCGGTGCTGTAAGTTCCTGGTGCTAACTGAATAATGGTAGATGTTGTGGTAGCTTTGAGGGCGCGGGTAATAGTTTTAAAAGGGCTTAACCGGGAGCCTGCATTAGTATCATTACCTGCCACAGGGTTTATATAGATTGTAGCAACAACCATAATTTATAATTTATACTTTGTAATTTATAGTTTATAGTTCCAAAAAGCATAAACAAATATCTCATGCCATTTGTTTGCCGGGAATAACCCCGACGGGGCGAAATACAACGCCACGCCACTTGCTACAAGTCGGGAAACCCGCCCAACGCAGTGGCTCCCCTATCCCTAGACTAAAAGCTGTCGGGACTACTTTTCTTAAAATATTCAGACTACCATTGACATCAGCATGAATCAATAAACCATTACCTGCTTGATAAAGCTTAGTCCTGATTCTACGACCACTAAATTTTACACTGAGCGTAGTCGAAGTGTTAACTTCTTTTGAGGCAGCTTCTCCATAAGTAGGAACAGGATCTTGGTCTAAAAAAGAAGCTACAGAAGTGTAAGACTCCTCAGAAACCAATACCTTTATCCCCACTAACTTCGCCTTATAACTCAACTGCTGTACAAATCTACTATGAGGAATACAAACAAAGTTTTGATTATTTCTGCTACCCAAATTAGCATTCTGTTTCCAGAATAGATTTTGACCAATTACTAAAGTCCCAATTCCACACTTCACTAAATGGTCAATAATTAACCGACTGGCTTTATGCAGATAATCATCTACTCGAAAATTCCGTTTTCTAGTTAAACTTTGTAATCGTTTAGATGTCTTTTGATGTGCAGGTAGTAAAGATTGTAAATTAGCTTTTCTGTGATTGTAATAACGATTAATTGATTTGACAATCCGCCCAGAAACCAGAACTGGTAAAAATCCCGGCTGGTTTGATGTTAAAGTTGCTAGATTATCTATTCCTAAATCAATCGCTGCTATGGAATTAGGGTCTAAACAATTATCTATTTCCTCTTTTTCATAGACAACTTCTACTACATAATGGTCAATTTTTGGGACAATTCTCACTTGATTGAGATTTCTATAGTCTACTTTTGTAGGAATGTGAGTCTGTGTTTGTGACAAGTGAATCAACCCAGCTTTCATTTTTGGTTTACTCACTGCCTGGGCTGTGTAAACTAATAAATGTCTGCCTTTTTCTTTGTGTTTATATTTGGGTAATTTCGGTCTGCCTAAAAATTTGGATTTATCTTCTGTGTATGCTTTAATTGCTGCAAAAAAACTTAACCAGTTGCGATGTATTCCTAATAAGACTTGTTGGGCAACTTTGGCTGGTAAGGCAAGGTATGGTTCTGTAGATTTTAATTGTTTTGCTAAACAATTGTAATCGAGGTATTTTTGAGCAAAAATAAAACTTTGACGAATATGGAAATTAGCATAATTGTAGAGGTTTTTAGCAGCAAAACATAACTGATCAATCTCCTGATAGTGGGGATGATTTCGTTGAATGATATGCCGCTCGACCAACTGCATACACTAGCTACTCTCTGTAGATGTTAGTAAATATATACTAACTTATGTTTCTACTTGTGTCTAATAACATTGTCGCTCATTTCCTTTTGCACCAGAAAGTCTGTA
This sequence comes from Anabaena lutea FACHB-196, assembly GCF_014698305.1. Taxonomy (GTDB): domain Bacteria; phylum Cyanobacteriota; class Cyanobacteriia; order Cyanobacteriales; family Nostocaceae; genus Anabaena; species Anabaena lutea. Next base: position 40,723 of record NZ_JACJST010000016.1, read on the forward strand.
TAAGTGATTTTAGCTGACTTATCGGTAATTAATGACTAGAGAGGACTATATTTGTCTATAAATTCTGCGAAGTTTTACAATACTTTATGATTTCTGCTTTCTGCTTTTGGTTTGTGAATACTTCTTTCTTTTATTTCCTTCTTTCTTCTCTTCGCGTCCTTTGCGTCTATCCCTGCGGGACACTGCGTGTTAGCAGAGCTTTCGCTTTAGCGATACGCGGTTCATTAAATCCAGTATTTTCTGGTAGTGCGCGAAAATCTCTCCACATTTCCTTCAGGAAAATGTCAATATTGTGGATGTTAAATTGCAACCAACCACAACACCAATGATAGAAGTTGAACATCTCAGTAAAATCTACGGCTCTACCTCAGCCATCACTGATGTCACCTTTAATGTCGAACCAGGAGAAATTTTAGGTTTATTGGGGCCAAATGGCGCAGGGAAAACCACAACCATGCGAATTTTAGCCGGCTATTTACCAGCAACCAAAGGTAAAGCCAAAATTGCAGGCTATGATGTCCATGAAAATTCCCTCGCAGTCCGGCAAAAAATCGGCTACTTACCGGAAACACCACCTTTATACCCCGAAATGACAGTTGAGGGTTTTCTGCACTTTGTAGCCCAAATTAAGGGGGTATCGGCAGGCGATCGCTCTCTCAAAGTCCAAGCCGCCATGCAACGCTGCAACTTAGAAGAAAAACGCAAAGTCATAATTCGCAAACTTTCTAAAGGCTATCGTCAAAGAGTTGGCATTGCCCAAGCCATAGTCCACGACCCCCCAGCGATTATTCTCGACGAACCCACCGTTGGACTTGACCCCCGACAAATCATCGAAGTGCGAAACTTAATCAAAAGCCTGGCCGGAACCCACACAATTATTCTCTCAACCCACATTCTCCCAGAAGTAAGCATGACCTGTAACCGCGTTGCCATCATTAATCGCGGTAAAGTCGTAGCCACCAATACCCCAGAAAACCTGATGACGCAATTGACCGGTGGTTCTGGATATGACCTAGAAATTACAGGAGAAGTGACGCTGGCAAAACAAGTGCTACAAAATGTATCAGGTGTGATTCTGGTAGAATCAATGCCGACCAGTTATCAAACCCAAACCCAAACCCAAAACCGTGGCCACCTGCGAGTCATATCGCAACCCGGAACCGAACCAGGTCAGAATATCGCTGCTGCTTTGATTCGGGGCGGATTCGGTTTATACGAAATGCGTCGTGTCAACGCCACTCTAGAAGATGTCTTTTTGCAACTGACCACAGAAGAAAAGAATTTACCCCCGGAAGTAGACTCAACAGACACAGAAGGAGAAGCCGCATAGATGGGTATAGTACTAGCTAATATCATTGCCATTTATCGCCGAGAACTACAGAGTTATTTTGTATCGCCCTTAGCTTATGGTATTGCAGCCATCTTTTGGTTTATCTCCGGCTTATTCCTCGTCATGATTTTGCTAGGGCCAGGAGGTATTTTGCCCACCGTAGCAGCCTATGACATCCAAGGACAACAATTAGGAGTCCCAGTCCCGCCCATAGATGTTCCTTATGAATTTGTACGGGCATTTTTAGACCGCATGGGGTGGCTGTTATTATTTATCCTACCCATACTTTCAATGGGACTTTATGCCGAAGAACGCAAACGGGGAACATTAGAACTATTAGCCACATCACCAATTACCAATTGGGCTGTAGCCGTCGGCAAATTATTAGGAGTGCTAACATTTTTGATCACATTGATTTTACCCCTATTAGGATTTGAAGCGATCGCACTCAGCAGTTCCAATCCCCCCATGTCACCCATCATTCCCTTACTCGGTCACTTAGGATTAATCTTACTAGCAGCAGCCATATTATCTTTAGGAATGTTTATTTCCTCATTAACAGACAGCACAATTTTATCAGCAGTTCTCAGTTTCGCAGTCATGATCTTGCTGTTATCTATTGATGCAATCGCCAAAAACATCCCCGGTCCCATAGGACAAGCATTAAGTCATCTTTCCCTACTCAAACATTACAACACCCTCGTCCAAGGAATTTTTGACACCAGCGCCTTAATATTATTTACCAGTTACATTATATTAGGCATCTTTCTCACAGCCCAATCAATTGATGCACTCCGCTTTCAAAGACAGTAAAGGCATAATCTTCCCCACCCAATCACCCATAGACATCTACCAAAAAATAATTTCATCCCCATTTCATCTGCGTTTATCTGCGTTTAATTATTCCAGGCCTTATTACAAAATTACAAATAAATAATGATTAAAAAACAACTTTGGAAACTAATATTTTGGCTAGGACCATTCTTCATATCTGTCGGCGTAACAGCAGGTATCATCACCCAAAAATGGGGATTAATCCCATTAGCATTTATAATTACAGGTTCTGTGATTTGCGGCTTGTGGATAATATTACAAAGTCAGCAAACTAAATGGTGGAAACAGCGTTCAACCCAAGCAGGTACAAATGCCTTAGCTGCGACTTTAGCAGTGTTAACCATTTTAGGATTAATCAACTTTTTAGGTACTCGCTACCACCTGCGGGCAGACTTAACCGAAACACAGTTATTTACCCTCGCCCCCCAATCAAAAGAATTGCTAAAAACCTTGCCACAAACCGCTAAAGTGTGGGTTTTTGCCAGAGATAAAGATCCTCAAGACCAAGAATTACTAGAAAATTTTCAGCGTCACAGTCAAAAATTTAAATTTGAATATATTGATCCTCAAATTAGACCAGGACTAGCAGAAAAATTTGGCGTTAAAGATTTTGGTGAAGTATATCTAGAATTTGAAAATAAACGGCAATTAGTGCAGACAGTCAATGAAAATGAACCTCTCTCAGAAGTAAAGTTAATTAATCGCCTCCAACAAATTACCAGCAATACTACCGCAAAAGTTTACTTTCTCCAAGGTCACGGGGAACACCAACTTACACCAGGTAAAGGTGCAATCTCCCAAGCAGTTCAGGGATTAATAGACAAAAACTTCACAACTTCACCATTGAACTTAGCAGAATCTTCCCAAGTTCCTGAAGATGCATCTGTTGTGATTTTAGCCGGCGCAAAACGAGAATTATTTGAGGGTGAAGTCCAAGCCTTACAAGACTATCTTAATCGTGGCGGTAACTTACTGTTGATGATTGACCCCAATACCAATCCTAAAATTGATAACTTGCTAAAAGATTGGGGTGTGGTATTAGATAATCGTTTGGCTATTGATATCTCTGGACAAAGTTTAGGACTTGGACCAGCAGCACCTCTAGTCTCAGAATATGGACAGCATCCTATTACTAAAGATTTCGGTAATGGTTATTCTTTTTATCCCCTAGTCCGACCTTTAGTAATTACTCCAGTTTCTGGTATTGAATCTATTCCTTTACTCAAAACTAAACCCTATCCTAACAGTTGGGCAGAAAGTGACCAGCAAAACGAAAAATTAGAGTTTAATGAAGGTAAAGACCTCAAGGGTCCTCTAACTTTGGGTGTGGCGTTAAAAAGAAATTTACCAGCCCAAGTTATCCCCACTCCAACAACTTCACCAACTCCAACAACTTCACCAACTCCAACAACTTCACCAACACCCACAACTTCACCAATTCCAACAACTTCACCAACACCAACAACTTCACCAACACCAACAACTTCACCAACACCAACAACTTCACCAACTCCAACAACTTCACCAACTCCAACAACTTCACCAACTCCAACACCAACAACTTCTCAACCTACTCCTAAAGAATCGCGGTTAGTAGTATTAGGAAACTCGGATTTTGCTACAGACGGCTTATTTGAACAACAATTAAATGGGGATGTATTTCTTAATTCAGTCACTTGGTTGAGTCAGCAAGATCAGCAACCTCTTTCAATTCGCCCCAAAGAACCAACAAATCGTCGCATCACCATGTCAACCAGTCAAGCAAATATTTTAATCATATCTTCTTTGTTGCTTTTGCCGTTAATTGGTTTGACAACAGGCACTATTATTTGGTGGAAACGAAGATAGATATTAGTCAATTAGGAGATAGGGACGCGGAGATGGGGTGATGGGGAGATGGGGAGATGGGGAGATGGGGAGATGGGGAGATGGGGTGATGGGGAGATGGGGAGATGGGGAGATGGGGAGAGAATAATTATTACCAATGACCAATCTCCAATGACTAATGACCAATGACTAATGACCAATGACTAATGACCAATGACCAATCTCCAATGACCAAATGAAACGCAGCACTTTAATTTTGATACTTTTAGCCCTGGGTTTGGGTGGTTTTGTTTACTTCTTTGAAACTAAAAATTCAACTCAGCAAGAAGAAACTAAAGAACAAAAACAGCAGCTTTTCTCTTTTGCTGCTGATGATATTCAGTCATTAACAGTAAAAACTAAAGATTACACTTTGAATCTAGAACATAGCAATAAACTTGAACCGCCAAAATGGTTAATCAAATCGCCAATATCAGAACCTGCAAATGATGCAATTGTCTCGTATTTGCTGGATTTATTGGTAAAAGGTAAAAGTGAAAAAACTTTATCAACTCCACTTAGTCAACTCCCAGAATTTGGTTTAGATAAACCTCAATCAACTATCGATATTAAACTCAAAAATCAGCAAACCCATCAGTTAAGTTTAGGAAAGTCTAATTTTAACAAGAGTTTTTTATATGCTCAAACTGACCCCAATATTCAAGAAAATGGTAAGATGAATCTATTGTTAGTATCTCCAGATTTTATCAATGCAGTAAATCGTGAATTATCCGAATGGAAACAAAACGCAAATAATCTTGAATCACAGCCTTTACCTCTTCTTCCTTTACCAACTCCCACCAATAGTAAATAAGTTATATTTATCTAATGAAGTCAACAGCAACTTTACTAATCTCCTGTCCTGACCAACGGGGATTAGTTGCCAAAATTGCCAATTTCATCTATGCTAATGGTGGTAATATTATCCATGCAGACCAACATACAGATGCTGCTGCTGGTTTATTTCTCACCCGCATAGAATGGCAGTTAGAAGGGTTTAATTTACCAAAAGATTTGATTGAACCAGCATTTAATGCTATTGGTCAACCTTTAGGCGCTACATGGGAATTACACTTTTCTGATACTGTTCCCCGGATAGCTATTTGGGTAAGTAAACAAGACCATTGTCTTTTTGATTTAATTTGGCGACAACGCGCTCAGGAATTTATTGCTGAAATTCCCATAATTATCAGCAACCATCCTGATTTACAGGGAGTAGCAGAACAATTTGGTATTGAATATCATCATATTCCCATTACTAAACATAATAAACTAGAACAGGAACTTAAACAACTAGAATTATTAAAAAAATACCAGATTGATTTAGTTGTTTTAGCAAAATATATGCAGATTGTTAGCGCAAACTTTATTAAAAAATTTCCTCAAATTATTAATATTCATCATTCATTTTTACCAGCTTTTATTGGTGCTAATCCCTATCATCGAGCTTTTGAAAGGGGTGTGAAAATTATTGGCGCAACAGCACATTATGCTACTGCTGATTTAGATGCGGGGCCAATTATTGAACAGGATGTGGTGCGGGTAAGTCACCGTGATGAAGTGGATGATTTAGTGAGAAAGGGTAAAGATTTGGAGAGAGTTGTGTTAGCTAGGGCAGTAAGATTGCATTTACAAAATCGCGTTTTAGTGTATGGAAATCGCACTGTTGTCTTTGAGTAAAGGAAATAGTCGCAGATGACATCTAGAGGACAGTAAAAATGTAGACTTTCATGAAATACTAGTCCTGCGGATGTTTTATTCCTAACGACAGATGAAACAGCTAAAATCCCGTTCTCAAGATTTACGAAGCTTATTTGAGAACAGTATCACCATAGAATATGTAGCCGAACCATTAAAAGCTGTAACGGCTGACGCAGATGTAACAGAAGTACTAGATTGTATGCAGTTACAGGATTTTGATGTAGTGGGAGTAAAAACAGGAGATACCATCAGCGGTTATGTAGAACTGACTACATTACTAAAAAGCCAATCTGGAAAATGCAGCGACTATCAACGGGTGTTTCATCCTCAAGAACTAGTCGCTATTTCCACCCCACTGATGAAGTTGTTTCCTATTCTGAAACAAACGCCAAGGTTATTTGTATTAGACTGTAATAAAGTAAGTGGTATTATTACTTGTGGTGACTTGCAAAAAGCTCCAGTGAGAATGTTGCTTTTTGGTTTGGTGACGCTGCTAGAAATGAATCTGTTACGACTGGTAAGGCTTTATTATCCTCAAGATTCTTGGCAAAAAGTCCTCAAGCCTGACCGTTTAGAAGCTGCTCAAAAGTTATGGCGTGAGAGTCAAGAAAGAAATGAAGCTACAGATTTATTAGATTATCTGCAATTTTGTGATAAACGAGAATTGGTATTGAATCAACCAGAACTTTTTCAGCAACTAGAACTGAAATCAAAGCGGTTTGGTGAAAGGTTCCTCAAATCGGCTGAACACTTGCGAAACCGTTTAGCGCACGCTCAAAGTTTAGTCAGTGGTTCCTCTTGGAAAGATTTGATTTCCTTAGCTGAGGACATGGAACGGTTGTTAGTTAGATGTGAAGAAATTGAATAATTATCAATATTAAGTAGTCGTGCAAAATCAATTTTATAGTTAGGAGAGGGAACAGGGAACAGGTAAGGAATACAGACATTCTTGTTTTCAATCAATATGTACAATTAATTTTGCTTGGGTACTTATTGTCAGTGCGATCGCACCACAAATACTCCAAACCCTCCCAAAAATGTCATCATAGTAAAGGTGAAAACATCTAGGAGACAAAACTACGGTTTACGCACGCCCTTTAGCCCGGTTAATTGAACAACTGCAACGCCTACCAGGAGTCGGTCCCAAATCCGCCCAGCGTCTAGCCTTGCATATTTTAAAGCGCCCAGAAGCAGAAGTCGAAGCCTTAGCACAAGCCCTCATTGATGCAAAAAAACAAATAGGCTTGTGTCAAGTTTGCTATCACCTCTCGGCTGAACCTGTATGTGAAATCTGCCGCAACCCCAACCGCGATAAGACAACTATCTGTGTAGTTGCAGATTCCCGTGATGTCATTGCACTGGAAAAAACCCGCGAGTATAAAGGTAAATATCATGTTTTAGGTGGGGTAATTTCCCCAATGGACGGTATTGGCCCAGAACAATTGACAGTCCAATCTTTAGTAAGGCGCGTCAGTCAGCAACAGCCCAAAGAAGTGATTATGGCCATTAGTCCCAGTATAGAAGGGGAAACAACCACATTATATATAGGACAACTACTAAAACCATTTACTAAAGTCACACGTATTGCTTTTGGTTTACCTGTGGGTGGTGATTTAGAATATGCTGATGAGGTGACTCTGGCTAGAGCAATGGAAGGACGACGAGAATTAGATTAGATATAGGGAATAGGGGATAGTGACTAAAACTAACCTTGCCTACAAACGATAAAGTAGATGTAGATTAAAGCAGTAACTATATTGAGGAATAAGTCTGTATGGCAACTTACCAAGAAACCTTAACTTCTGATCAATCTGTTGATGAACTCATTGCTGAAAGTACTAATCTCAACCATGTCGAAGTAATTGAAAGCGTCATTAGCACTCTCGAACAAGATAACAGTGCAATGGTTAGCCACAGTGAAAACGGTGCTTATCTGTGGAAATTTAAATATGGCAGCGTCGAAGTATTTGTACAACTCACAGGTTCAAGTGATGAAGATACTATCACAGTGTGGTCTGCGGTGTTGAAGTTACCCGCCAAAGATGAACCCAAATTAATGCGCCATCTGTTAGAGTTGAATTGCACAAGTACCTTTGAAGCTCGTTTTGGCATTATTGAAAATCAGATAGTTGTCATCTCGTCACGCACTTTAGCAGAGTTATCACCTAGCGAAGTTTCCCGCATAATTACCATCGTTGCTACCATAGCTGATAATAATGATGAAGAATTAGCAGCTGAGTTTGGTGCAGCTTAGGCAAATTTAGATTTTGGATTTGGGATTTTAGATTGGAATCTACAGCATTGCAAAATAAGCAGGTTTGGCGACTAATTCCCTTACTAGAAACTGCGGGTAATGTGCAAATGGCAATTGATTACTGGTTACTAGAACAGCACCAGTCAGGAAAGCATCCTCCAACTCTGCGGTTTTATACTTGGTCGCCACCCGCCATTTCCCTGGGCTATCATCAAAAACAATATCCTGAATCTTGGCAAAATTTAATCTGGCAAGGTGAAAAACTCGACTTGGTACGCCGTCCTAGTGGTGGAAGGGCAGTGCTGCACCAAGGCGATTTAACCTATGCTGTGGTGACATCTGGAATCATGGGCAGTCGTCTTCAAGCTTATGCCAAAATTTGTGAGTTTTTGATTCAAGGATGGCGATCGCTTGGCGTAGACTTAAACTATGGTCAAGCTGGGCGCGGTTATATCCACAACCCTAACTGTTTTGGCACTGCGACTGGTGCAGATTTAGTTTTAGCAAATGGTTCTAAACTCATTGGTAGCGCCCAACTCCGACGAGGTGAAGCAATTTTACAACATGGTTCCATTCGCTTAAATCCTGATACAGATTTATTTGGTCAAGTATTTGCTCAAGAGTCTTTTACCCCAGTCCAACTTCCACAAAATCTCAACAGAGAAACAATTATAGACGCTTTAATTATCGCCGCCTGTGATTGTTTTCATATGCAAATAGAATTACAACCACTTTCTGAAACTGAGTGGAAAGCAATTTCTGCACAATCTAATTTGATGAATTGAATTTATTAGCCAAAATAAAAAGCGCCTGGGAGTGTTACCGTGTTTCCACCCCAAGCGCTTTTTATATTCAACATTGCTCCTCACACAAATAGAATATATCACTAGTTAAATAAAAGCGCAAGTACTTTAATCAAAATCTTTATATTAGTAATTTTAATATGTCGTTTAAGGGGAAAATAAAAAACGCCTGGGAGTGTTGCCGTGTTTCCACCCCAAGCGTTTTTCGTTTCAACTTACTCCTCACACAAGGGTCAAATTATCACTTTTGAATTAAAGAATAAGTATCTTAAGTGCCACTTTCACAACTGCACCAGTCTGTCATAGTTCCAAAAAGCGGGGAGGGGGATGGGAAGACGCGGTGAGGGGGGACGCGGGGACGCGGAGAGGGGAAGACACGGTGAGGTGGAGAGGAGAAGATTCATTTGTGGGTTAAATTTAAGTGAGTTGATATAAGACCTCGACTGATATCTCTAATTCAGTAATTCAGGCGCTTATCTTTCAGGTAAGGTTTAACTCAATCTGAACGGTTCTTCGCGTCTCTTCCTCTCCCCTCATCTCTTCTTCCCCGCGTCCCCGTGTCCCCGTGTCCCCGCGTCTCTTCCTCCCCTCACCGTGTCTTTTCGATAAAATTAGTGTAAAAAGTGACGAACACCAGTCAAAACCATCACTAAACCTAGTTCGTTAGCAGCTTTAATGGAATCTTTATCACGTAAACTTCCTCCAGGTTGGACAATGGCAGTAATTCCCGCAGCGGCAGCGGCTTTGACGGTATCATCAAAAGGGAAGAATCCATCACTAGCGAGAAATGCACCTTGGGCTTTAACTCCTGCTTGTTCTAAAGCAATTTTTGTGGAACCGACACGGTTCATTTGTCCAGCGCCTACTCCCAAGGTAGTGCGATCGCTACTGATGACGATAGCATTTGATTTGACGTGTTTACAAACTTTCCAGGCAAATAGTAATTCGGCCAATTCGCTAGATGTGGGTTGACGTTCGCTGACAACTTGCCATTTACTGGGGTCAGCAATGATATCATCAACTGTTTGAACAAGGAAACCACCTGCGATCGCTTTCACAGTTTCTTTTAGTCCACTCTGCAAATCTGGTAAAATCAAAACTCTGACGTTACCTTTCTTAGTGAGAATTTCCTGCGCTTCCTCGTCACACCCCGGCGCAACTACGCATTCTAAAAATGTCTTCGTTAATTCTGTCGCTGTCGCCCCATCAATAGGACGGTTTAAAGCCACAATTCCACCAAAAGCCGAAGTAGAATCAGCATTAAAAGCTTTTTGATAAGCTGCAAAAATTGTATCTGCCTCAGCAGTACCACAGGGATTAGTATGTTTGATAATTGTCGCTGCGGGACTTTCCGTAAATTCAGTAATTATTCGCCGTGCAGCTTCCAAATCTACCAAATTATTGTAGCTGAGTTCCTTACCTTGGAGTTTAGTTGCAGCTGCCCAACCTGTGGGTGTAGTTCCCGTTTGATACCAAGCTGCGGGTTGGTGTGGGTTTTCACCGTAGCGTAAGGGTTGGATTTGTGTTCCCGAAAGAGTGTATTCCTCTGTTTGCGTGCCAGCCAGATAGGCAGCAATGGCATTATCATAACTAGAAGTATGCAAAAATCCCTTTAACGCACATTTTTGGCGAAACTCTAAAGAAGCTTCCCCATTTTGGCGTAATTCTTGCAAATACTGGTCATATTGAGCAGGGTCACATAATACCGTCAAGTGAGCAAAGTTTTTCGATGAAGCCCTTAACATAGCTGGGCCACCGATATCAATTTGCTCAACCGCCTCAGCTAATGTTACACCCGGTTTAGCGATCGTTTGTTCAAAAGGATAAAGATTGACGACAACTAAATCAATGGGACGAATTTGATTATTTTCCAAATCAGTCACATCTTCCGCCACATCTCGCCGTGCTAAAATACCGCCGTGAATGCGGGGATGTAGAGTTTTGACACGACCACCTAAAATTTCCGGTGAACCTGTATAGTCAGAAACCTTTGTTACTGGAATTCCGGCATCCTTCAGCGTTTTGGCTGTTCCGCCACTGCTGATGATATCAAAGCCAAATTCTTCAACCAAGCTACGGGCTAAGTCAATTATACCAGTTTTGTTAGATACACTCAGCAGGGCTAGACGCGCCATAATTCCCCAGTTTCCTTTGGACTACAAAATTGCCAGCAGAAAACCATTTTACCCAAAGGAGACAAGAGATATCCTGTCCAGTTGAATACTTATCATTAGGACTGACCGAAGAGGACGCTCCAGAGTGGGAGACGCGGTGAGGGGAAGACGCGGTGAGATTATCCCCGTGTCCCCGTCCGTGTCTTCTTCAAATTTGTATGCTGCTTGATTGTCGGTGCAACGGGTTCTGGGAACAGTACCCTAGTCAAACTACACGCGATCGCTCACATTAATATTGTTTCTGGGAGGTATGGCAGCATATTCTGGTAAAATATCTATCGGTAATTACAGTGTTTTACTAGTTTTAGTCCAAAGATTATTGTGGCCATTGGTATTTTTAGGAGAAACTTTTGACAGATATCAACGGGCGATGGCTTCCACGAAGCGGGTTATGGATTTGTTAGATACTCCCATAGAAATTACTACGGGAGATATTTCTTTAGTTGTTGAACAAGTACAGGGGGAAGTTGAGTTTAAAAATGTTACTTTTGCTTATCGAAATAGTGCAACAATAATTAAGGATTTATCCTTACACATTCCTGCTGGAAAAACTATTGCGGTTGTTGGTTCTACAGGTTCGGGTAAAAGCACCTTAGTAAAACTGGTTCTTCGGTACTTTTTATGGAGAACTCAGTTCAAAATCATTGAAAGCCTTATTGTGTGGGCATTTCATTCAAAATATGGGCATTATAGTTTATAATCCTTGCCCCGTAAGGGTTTTGTGATAATCAATCTTCAACCTCCATAAAACAGACGCAAGAGCCGTAAAACTATTGTTGCGATTTTATGATGTTTCTCATGGCTCAATTACCAGTGATGGAATTGATATTCAACAGTTAAATTTATCCGATTTGCGTTGCAGTATTGGTTTAGTTAGTCAAGATGTATTTTTATTTCATGGTACGGTGGCAGAAAATATTGCCTACGGTACTTTTGAAGCTACAGATAAAGCAATTATTAATGCAGCAAAAATAGCTGAGGCACACGATTTTATTACGCAACTACCCCAAGGTTATGACACAATAGTTGGGGAGCGAGGACAAAAGTTATCTGGTGGACAACGCCAACGGATAGCTATAGCTAGAGCAGTTTTAAAAAATCCGCCGATTTTGATTTTGGATGAGGCCACATCTGCGGTGGATAATGAAACTGAAGCAGCAATCCAACGTTCTTTAGATAAGATTACCGTGGATCGGACAACAATTGCGATCGCTCACCGTCTTTCGACAATTCGCAATGCCGACTGCATATATGTGATGGATGACGGTCAAATTGTCGAGCAGGGTAAGCATGAAGAATTACTGGCGATGGATGGTATCTATACTAGTTTGTGGCGCGTACAGTCTGGGATTCATTGAAAGCGACGGGAAACTCCATCCCCAGGTGTCTGTAGAGAGATAGTCGCCCAGTCGCTTGGGGCACTGGGAGGCAGTGCAATCGCAGTCTGGGGTTTAGAATCCCTCAGTCAATATGCAGCCGACAAAATTTGGCGCAATTTAGCGCAAACCCTACAGCACGAACTGCGAGTCGATACTTACAATCACTTACAAGAAAAGGTGAATCTTCTACTGCGACATTCGGAAAATCTACATTCAAGGACACCCTTGAAGTTAGAGTTCAGGAGTCTGTCAACAGTAAATCTCCAGTATTAGCTTCTATTAACAGGAAGCACCGACATTTTCCGTCTCAAGTTGCAAGTTCTCTGGGAAATGCAAAGTCAGAGAAATCAAACAGAAAGATTCTTCAACTGAGTGAAATTGAGCAGATTTCCCAGAGTGCAGAACTACTTGTACAGTCGCCAGGTTCCTCATATCAAAAGTGCTAAAGGAACTGTAGTTTGGAAACAGATTCCCGAAATATTACAATCTGCAATTTTTGCCCAAATTCCCCCACAGAATAATTCATAATAGAGCCTACGGTTCCGCTAGGGATAAATTCGTAATTACTAAATCTAATCTAGAAAACCTGTGAGACAGGAATATCCCGCATTTTCTTCAACTCTTGCAGTAACGATTCCAAAAACATCATGTCATTTGTTATCTCTGAAGCCTCATCTTCTGACAAGTCCTGTTCATCCAGTTGAATTTGATATGCCGCAATCCGAAATTCCAATGCCTCTACCAAAAATCGTACAGCTTTAGGAGATAAATTCATCATCGTCATGACCCTCAACTCACTTTTCCCATGCTCCCGTTGAAGTAGAAAGTAAAGTCTAGTTTTGTCTAGGTTTTATGTAGCAGGTAAATCTCCAGGCTGGAAACCAGGACAGAAGAGACAACGTAGAATTCGCTATCCTATCGTCAAAAAGCGTACTTAATGTTCACGTAAAGTCCAGCCAAAACCTGCTTGATTTATAATTTTTAAAATTTTTTACTTTGCTTTTTTTTAAACTCAGCTTCCCTGAGTCATTTTGTGCTTTTAGTCTAAAGTCCAGTTCTTAAATAAAAATTGGGGCGCTCCTTAGCACCCCACCTATGCAATCATATCAACCGTAAACTAATACTCCGAAGTTTTGGCAATTTGGCAGACAAAATTTTTCTGTTGCCGTTTTAATGGAAATATCAAGAAAGAGAACGGGGCCTTTAAGATTGTTCCCAGGGACGGATTGGCGCCAACCCTTAGAACTCTTACCCACTCGCCAGTTGTTGATGGAGTACTGTACAACACCCCTATATGTTGCAGCAGTCCAATAAATAGCGCTTTGTCGCCGCTTCACTACAACTGGCTAAAAATCCCATAGTCAACATACAACTGTTTAAGCAGTTCATCCAATGGACACCTCCAAGGATTGAGAAAAAAGCTGAATTATGTCCATGGTCATTGATCTTGGCCTTTTTTGGTTTTGCTGAAAAATTTTTGAATAGCAGTGGTTAGTCATTAACGATTAATCGCGCAACATTTGTGAGATGATTTTGTCGGCTTGCAATCTCTGATAAGTCAAGCGGATAATGCTGGCAGAATCGAACAAACCACGAACATAGCAAGCAAAACCCAAGGCATCCAACAACATTAAGGTACTAACGCCTTCTGCTGCTAGGGATGAGATATATTCTGTCACTCCTACAGCACTGTTATCTACTGGCATTGCGTCCAGCAAGAATTGAAGACAATCTACTGATACAATTGTTCCTTCTAGCTCTCTGGTATCCGACGCAAGACGAACAATACCCGCCATCATCTGATTTGGGGTTATACCTTCTTCCATGAGAAGGACAAATAAAGATGCCAGATTGTCTGGAGTGTGCTTATCGAGTTTAATATTCATAGTGCTGACATAATTACGTGTAACAATAAACGCAAAATTTTTTGCATATCCGGAAAAAATTTTGCAAATTTTTTTACTGTGCGGATGTGGAACTATGGTACTCCATCAAGCCACGATTGCCGAGTCAATAGGGGCTGTGAACGTAAAAATATCTCTTTTGGAAGAGATTAAATGAAAGGGAAACTTATAGGCATAAATCTCCGTCTAGAAGTGATAGAAATTTGCCCAGCCGGAAACTCTCAACTCTTAAGGGGAAAGAGGTCGGGGAAACTAGCCTCGAAATCCAGGCTTTCAATCTCTTGCATCTACTACTTAGGAAAAAAAAATCTAAAATCTAAAATCTAAATAGCCCCCTAGGCTCCCGTAAGTAAGCAAAAAGAAATTAGACTATGTTAAGCAAGGCCACAAATTCGGAAATTCGCTCGTGGTGAGGGCTGTTTGTGAAGCGTTCCCGCAGGGTAGCCCTAACTAAAAACCTTCAGTCACGGAATATCGTATCCCTTACGGAAAGCCGGAGGCATACCACAAAGGCGCAGAGGACACGGAGGAAATATGGTTTGAGAGATATTTTGCGTAAGTCCTAACCTTGAATTATTTACCTTACTCTACGGAGTTTCCGTAAAATATAGTGTGGGAAGCATCACAGCAGCTTAAAATTGAAAAGGATTTAATCAGCCAGAAATGAGCCAGAAATGAGCCAAAAATTGCTTCCAGGGAATATGTATCAACGGATTAAGTCAGGTTTGTTTGCGGCTATAGTTGTCCTGAGTATGATGACTGTGGTGATACTATCGTTACCTTTAAAAGCTCAAATCGCTTCTCCCCAAGGGACAACATCAGAGTTAAGGGGGGTGTGGTTAACCAATATTGATAGCGATGTTTTATTTTCAAGCGATCGCTTGAAAAAGTCTTTGCAAACTTTAGATGATCTTAACTTCAATACTGTTTATCCGGCTGTTTGGAATTGGGGATATACACTCTATCCTAGCAAAGTTGCGGCTCAAGTCATTGGTAAATCTCTAGATCCCACACCAGGATTACAAGGACGCGATATGCTCCAAGAGATTGTCACTGAGGGACATAAACAAGGTTTAACGGTCATTCCCTGGTTTGAATTTGGCTTTATGGCTCCTGCTGATTCCCTTTTAGCCAAAAATCGCCCCCAATGGCTGACCAGCCGCAGCAATGGCAGTAAAATTATCAAAGAAGGTACACACGATCGCGTTTGGCTCAATCCTTTTCGCCCCGATGTACAACAATTTATCCAAGATTTAATTGTCGAAATCGTTAAAAACTACGATATTGACGGGATTCAATTTGATGACCACTTCGGCTTACCATCAGAATTAGGCTATGATGCCTACACAGTAGCACTTTACAAAAAAGAACATCGTGGTAAAGCGCCCTCCAAAAACCCAAAAGATCCAGAATGGGTGCGGTGGAGAGCGAACAAAATCACCAACTTCATGAAGCAGGTATTCACAGCTATCAAAGCTAATAAAAAAGACTGTATAGTTTCTGTTGCACCTAATCCTCAGCGGTTTTCCTACGAATACTTTTTAGCAGACTGGCAGAAATGGGAACGCATGGGAATAGTTGAAGACTTGGTTTTGCAGATATACCGCAATGACTTAAATGTGTTTATCAGCGAATTAGAATACCCAGAAGTGAAAGCAGCAAAAAAACATATTCCTGTAAGTATTGGCATTTTGAGTGGGTTGAAAAATCGTTCTGTACCCATGTCACAGATTCAGACACAAGTACAGAAAGTGCGCGATCGCAATTTTGCCGGAGTTTCCTTCTTCTTCTATGAAACTCTCTGGAACATCAGCCAAGAAAAAGCGGAACAACGTCAAGCCGGTTTTGGAAAAATCTTCCCCAAACCCACAGCCTATCCTAATTTACTCGCAGGCTGGAAACCATAGGACATTGGTGATTGGTGATTGGTGATTGGTGATTGGGTACTGGGTACTGGGTACAGAAGGCAGAAATCACCTAAATATTCCTCCCCCACCTCCCCACCTCCCTGCCTCCTTAACCTATTCCCAAACGCCCAGCCAAAGCCGGAGTTAGGGGTAAGAGGGTACTAATCATCAAAAACAGCGCCAAAAGACCTAAAGCGGCTCTAGCGTCATCTGGTTCAGTTACTTCATTCAAGCTGGGGCGTTCTAAATCTCGTTGTAAGAACAAAATCACAATCGCCCAATACATAGCCAAAGGATTACCAAGAGACACCAAACCCAGCAAAATTAAAGTCGCAAATGTCGCTCTGCCTGCGGTTTTGCGTCCATAAATAGCCTGGACAATCCGCCCACCATCTAATTGTCCAGCTGGCATTAAATTTAATGCCGTAATCACCAACCCCAACCAACCAATAATAACTAGGGGATGGACATTAACTAAGGGTGCTTTGACAGCTGCACCCAGTACAACCCGCGCTAAACTCCCCACTAAAATCGAACCTTGGAAAAACTGATTTGGTAATTGAAATAAACTACCGGGGTGGGAAAGCAGCAAACCTGTCACCAGCATTACCAAAGAAACGATACCACCAAAGGCAGGCCCAGCCAAAGCAATATCAAATAACGCCTTGCGATTAGGTAATAAAGACTCAAACCGGGTAATTGCCCCAAAAGAGCCGATTTGCACAGCCGGGAGGAAAAAGGGTAAGCTGAGGCGGACTTGGTGTCGTCGCGCCAGTAACCAATGACCGATTTCATGAGCTATCAAAATCGTAAATATCCCCAAACCGATAGGTAAAGCTTCGGGAAACCGTGATGGGTTGGAGAATAAATCAAAATTCAGCAACAATCCTGCCGCTTCAAAATTGGTGGCAAGAGTTGCTACCAAAAGAATCACCGCAAAGACTTTCTGTGGTAGCTGCATCGGACGTGGATCTGTGCGGCTAGGGAGAACAATCATCACGGGTTTATCGTCTGTATTTTCCACTAAGAACAGGCGATATTTATCACCTAAACGTTCTTGCAGACTTTTCGTCAGCCGGTTGTGAACTTCTTCCGGTTCTCCCCGCAAATTGCCTTTGAAAATTGCTCCTTCTTGATAGGGGATAGTTTCTGTAGCAAAAAATGTGTCAATCCCGAAAATACCCTTAATGGTACTCAAATCTTCTTCGGGTATTGTCATTGCGTCCAGTTTTAGTTCTGCAACTAGTACTTGACTGTTGGCATTTGATGGCGAATTGGCTTCCTGTGAAGCATTAGCAGTCAGTCTTTCCGTTGCCCGTTGCTTGAGAATGGCATCTTGCCCAGCGTTGCGTAACTGTCTACCTAAGAAGATGTAGATTGCAGTGGAAGCCAGGAGCAATAACAATATACCCGCTATATTGATGTAAATCCCTGCCGCAAACAAGCCAAAGAACAGCAGCCAAGGAGCCATTAATACGACCGACTGTAACCAGGCTAAGATTCCCAGTTTACCAAAAGGTCTGGCGCGATAAAAGCCCCAACCCAAAATGCCGAAAGCGACCAGCACTACTGCCGCAATTATAGGAGTTTCTGATGAATTCAACATCTGTAAACCTTCGCTATTGATACTAAGCCAGAACGAGTCCGGTTTTTTAGATACATTAATTAATCTATAACGTAATACAGTTCAGTTAAGCCTAAAAATCAACATTCTTCTGTACTGGTAGCTGAGTAGTAGGAATTTCAATGATAAATTCAGTTCCTTCTCCCAGAGTAGAATGACAAGATAAGTTGCCATGATGTTTATCTACTATGATTTGGTAACTAATGGAAAGTCCTAAACCTGTACCTTTTCCTACATCTTTGGTCGTAAAAAATGGGTCGAATAATTTGGAAATAATTTCTTCAGAAATTCCCACTCCATTATCAATAATCCGAATAGCTAATCTCTCATTATTAATCATTTCGGTAATAACATGAATTTCTTTGGTTTTATTATATAAAACTGCCTCTTCTAAAGCATCAATAGCGTTACTTAAAATGTTCATAAATACCTGATTTAATTGACCAGGATAACATTGAATTAGTGGCAAATCTCCGTATTTTTTAATTATATGAATTTCGGCATGATTTGGCTTGGGCTTCAAACGATGGTGTAAAATCATCAAGGTGCTATCAAGACCTTCATGAATATTTACTGTTTTAATTTCTGCTTCATCTAAGCGAGAAAAATTCCGCAATGAAAGCACAATTTCTCGAATTCTCTCAGTTCCTAAACTCATAGAATTAAGAATTTTTATTAAATCTGTTTTGAGAAAATCTAGTTCAATATCGGCAATTTTTTCTTGAATTTCTGCTGGTGGTTCAGGAAAGTATTTTTGATATAATTGGATGAGACTTAAAAATTCATGAATGTATTCACTAGCTGGGAAAATATTGCCATGAATAAAGTTAACTGGATTGTTAATTTCATGAGCAATCCCCGCAACCATATTACCCAGTGAGGACATTTTCTCACTATGAATGAGTTGGATTTGTGCCTGCTTGAGATCCCTTAAGGTATTTTCTAGGTTTTTAGCTTGCTGTTGTAAAATTATTTCTCCATTTTTAAGTTCTGTGATATCTGTTGCTACTCCTAAGATTTGTTTAACTTGACCATTACTGTTACGATTGAAGATAGTATCTCGACTATAAAACCAGCACCATTCACCATTTGCTTGTCTCACCCGATATTCAATTTCTAAAATTTCTCCATCTTGAACATCGCTAAAGCGTTGCAAATGTGCTGTAATTTTTTCTAAATCTTCTGGATGAGTAATTTTATAAATCAAATTAGATTCTTGCTGTTTAATTTCTTGATTAGAGTAGCCAAGAGAATCAAGTATATCTTTATTTGCGTAAACGTTGCGTTTTTCTTCTAAATCAATAATATAGAGAAGATTGGGAGAAGAATCCGCAATGCGTTGGATAAAATGCTGACTTTCTTGAAGTGCTTCTTCAGCTTGTTTACGCTCTGTAATCTTCATCGTTGTCCCCACTAGACGATAAATTTTACCATCGCTGCTTTTCAAAGGATTGAGTGTGGTTAGCCACCAATGAGGCTCATTTTGAATAGGGACAAATTCTTCATAGCTCATGCTTTTACCAGAATCTACACAAGTTTGATAGCGTTGACGTGCTGCTAAACCTGGTATTTCTCCAAGTACATATTCTGGAGTTTTGCCAATAACATCTGCTTGACTTATACCTGTTAATTCTTCTCCTGAATAATTCCAGCCTCCATAATAAAAATCACAACCATCCACAACCTCAACTACAAATACAATTTGCTGAATGCCCTCATAAATACTACGCAAAAATTCTTCTTTTTCTTTTAATTCGGCTGTACCTTCTTGAATTTTAGTTTCTAAATCTTCATTGAGCTTTTTGAGTGATTCTTCTGTCTGCTTACGATCAGTGATATCTAAAAGTACTCCACAAAAAATAATCTCTCCTTGTTCATTTTCTGTTGGTGTGGAGTCTCCTTGCCACCAAATTATTTCACCATTAGGTTTTATTAGTCTTCCTTCATAGTGCCAAGGGATAGAATTTTCTATGGCTTCAACGACAGAGCTAATATAACTATTAAAATCTTCTGGATGGACAAGAACCAAAAAGTTATTTAAATCTTGCATTATTTCACTGGCTGTAATTCCTGCCAGTTCCCAGATGAAGTCGCTCATATAGTCTACTTTCCAAACACCATTGCGGTTGGTGAATTGGAAAATTGCACCAGGGAGATTAGTGGCAATATCTCTTAAGCGTCTTTCGCTTTCAGCTAAGGCTATTTCTGCTTGTTTGCGAGTGGTGATTACCTCAGTAAACATGATAATTCCACCAATTTCAGTAGAATTTTGATACCAAGGATGAATTTCCCATTTCACCCATTCAATTGTGCCATCGGCTTGTTTAAAAAGCTGTTCTTCACATTGCTCAATTGCACCGCCTAAACAACGTTGGTGAATTTCTCGGCACGAGGGAGAAATTTCTGGGAAAACTTCATAATGACAGCGGCCGATAATTTCCTCATCTTCCAAGTTGTAATCTTGTCGCCAACGACGACTTGCCAATACATAACGCATTTGACGGTCAAAGATAGCGATCGCAGCGGGTGTATATTCTATAAATACACCCATATGTTCTTGGTTATACCTCTGAGAGGTTGATAACTGAGCCTGACTTAAACGATCTACTAGCTGACGTAGTTCTACTAGTTCCTGTTGTAGAGAGTTATAAGTATTTTTATGGACAGTAATGAGATCACTACTCATAGTCTTGTTTTTTGCCTATTCAGGGTCTGAAATTGACTCTAATACCATTTGGAATTATTGCATTATCTTTTCAGCCCTCCTACCTGCTGCTTGCTGCCTGGACTCAATGAAAAATACTTACTTCTATAGTTCCCAATCACTAGTTACCAATCACTATTAACGTAAGTTGCTAGTTAGGGAAAAGATGACAAGAAGAAAACATAGTTTAATCAGGAATTTTACCCATTGCTCATTACCCATTACCAGCCTAAACTAGATGACTAGCAACTTGGGTTAATAATTCACCTTTCGGTAGATTGTAAAGAATTATAAATACTGTATATTGAAATGACATAACACATAGTTTTTACCAGTGCATCATACCAAATAAGTAATTTTAATATCAATGGCCAGAATCCTGGTGGAGTTTTAATTACTTGTTCTTTCGATTCTCCATAACCTATGACATCTCCTGAACCTCAAACTGATTTTCAAGAAATTCCCCAGCCACCAGAGCCACCCCCAAAATCAAGCCGGTGGCTACGTTTATTATTAGCTCTAGTATTAATACTTGGGGGTGGAACGGCTATAGCGTGGAAGTTGCTAACTCCTGAAAAACCAAGTCCAGCAGCGGCTAATGCTTTACCTCCAGCGGTAAGAGTTAAACTATCGGCAGTGCAAACAGGTACAGTCGAAGAGAGTACAGAATATATAGCCAGTTTGGAATCTAGACGTTCAGTCAGTCTCCAACCCAGAATTCAAGGTCAAGTTGCTCAAATATTCGTCAAATCAGGAGATCCAGTTTCCTCTGGTACGCCAATTTTACAAATAGATTCCAGACAACAACAAGCCGCAGTTAGTAGTTTATCTGCTGCTGGTCAGGGTTCTCAAGCCCAACTAGAAAATGCTCGTGCTACTCTCAAATCTTTGCAAGCTGAACGGTTAGCAAATGTTGCAGATGTACGCTTAAACCAATTGGAATATAATCGCTATGCGGCATTAGCTGATCAAGGAGCGGTATCTCGTCAAACTAAAGATTTATATGCTAACAGGCTGGCTACGGCTAAAGCCCAACTTGGGGCAATAGATTCCCGAATTCAAGCACAACTAGCTACCATATCCCAAGCTGAAAAGTCTTTAGAACAAGCTGATGCCAATATTAGACAACAACAAGTAGAACTTCAATATTACAAAATTACTGCTCCCTTTACTGGTACTGTCGGCGATATTCCTGTGAAAGTAGGCGATTTTGTCAATACTTCCACACCACTAGCTACTATCACACAAAACCGACCTTTAGAAGTAAAAATTCCTGTCCCACTAGAAAAAGGTACGCAATTGCGTCAAGGGCTACCGGTGGAATTAATTAACGCCCAAGGTCAAACCATAGGTAATAGTAGTGTATTCTTTATTTCACCCAACATCACCAATAATTCTCAATCAATATTAGTTAAAGCTCTTTACGACAATTCTGAAGGACAGCTGCGAGCAGATCAAATGATTCGGGCTAAAGTGATTTGGAATCAGCGTTCTGGAGTTCTGATTCCGTCCATAGCAGTATCTCGAATAGCTGCGGAAACCTTTGTATTTGTAGCCGAAACCCAAAAATCTCCTAACGGTGTTTCCCAATTAATAGCCAAACAAAAACAGGTGAAGTTAGGCAATATCAAAGGTAATGATTACCAAGTGATTGAAGGATTAAAAGCAGATGAAAAACTGATAGTTTCAGGAATACAAAACCTCAGAGACGGACTACCAATAATTCCTGAAAATTAGGTGACAGGTGACAGGTGACAGTTAAGAGGGAATAAGAAGAATCACCAATTACCAATTACCAATTACCAATTTATGTTTGTTGATTTCTTTATTAAGCGACCTGTATTTACCAGTGTCTGCGCTATTATCATTTTGCTGGTTGGTGCAATTAGTATTCCGACATTGCCCACCGCACAGTATCCAGAGATTAGTCCAACGCAGATTATTGTCAGTTCTAATTATATTGGTGCTACTGCGGAAATTGTTGAAAGTAACGTCACGACGATTTTAGAGCGTCAGATTAACGGTGTCGAAGGCATTAAATATATGACTTCGAGCAGTAGTAATGATGGTAGTAGCACAATTACTGTGACATTTGATTCCTCGCAGGATAAGGATATTGCAGCGGTTGATGTGCAGAACCGCGTGACTGCGGCTGAACCGCAATTACCAGATGCTGTGAAGCAAAACGGAGTGACTGTGAGCAAACAGTCTAACAATATTCTGTTAGGGATCGGTTTGTACAGTGATAAAAAAGAACTAGATAATGTCTTTTTAAGTAATTATGCGGATTTATATTTAGCAGATGCCCTCAAACGGATTAAAGGTGTAAGTGAGGCGCGGATTTTTGGTGAACGCCGCTATGCAATGCGTTTATGGCTTGACCCGAATAAACTCGCTAGTCGGAATTTAACTACTGATGATGTCATTAATGCCCTCAACGAACAAAACTTACAGGTAGGTGTGGGGCAAATTGGACAGCAACCCGCCGCCGATGGTCAAATGTATCAAATTGACTTAAGGGCAGTGAGTAGGCTAACAGAAGCTGAGGAATTTGACAATGTAGTCATTAAAACTGCTGCTGACGGTAGTTTGATTAAGTTGAAAGATGTGGGTAGGGCAGAACTTGGCGCTCAAAACTATAGCTCATTTCTCCGTTTTAAGGGTAATGAAGGTGTAGGGATGGGGATATTTCCGACACCGGGAAGTAATGCCTTGAACGTTGCTAATGCAGTCAAAAAGGAAATGGCGCGATTGTCTCAAAGCTTTCCTCCAGGGATGAAATATGAAGTGGCCTTTGATACCACTACGATTATAGAAGAGTCTCTGGCAGAAGTGGTAAAAACTCTTTTAGAAGCGATCGCTCTGGTTGTTCTTGTCATCTTTATTTTCTTACAAGATTGGCGCATTACTTTAATTCCCGTTATCACTATTCCCCTGGCTTTAATTGGGACTTTTGCGTTCGTTAAAGCCTTTGACTTTTCCGTCAACACTTTAACAATGTTTGGTTTAACCCTAGCAACGGGAATGGTAGTTGATGACGCGATTATCGTAGTTGAAGATATCTCCCGCTTAATTCAAGAAGAAGGAATACCACCCCGCAAGGCCGCTTCTTTAGCTATGTCCCAATTAACAGGGGCTGTAATTGCGACTTCTTTGGTACTAATGGCGGTGTTTGTACCTGTAGCCTTTTTCCCTGGTTCAACTGGACAAATTTACAAACAATTTGCCCTGACAATTGCCTTTTCTATCGCTATTTCTACATTTTTAGCTCTGACCCTTACCCCTTCTCTTTCAGCTTTGTTGTTACGGCCAAGACCCGCACCTAGAGGTGTTTTAGGCTGGGTATTTAGTCGAATTAACTGGTTTTTAGAAGCCATGCGCCGGGGATATGAGCGATCTTTAAGGTTTTTGACAAAAATCAAAGGGATAGTAGCACTTATATTCATCGGTTTATTGGGTTTCACGGCTTGGCTTTACATGACCGTACCAACATCATTTCTCCCTGATGAAGACCAAGGTTATTTCATCACCATTATTCAGGGGCCTGAAGGTTCTTCACTCCAATACACCAGTAAAGTCATGAGTGAGGTAGAAGCCGAAATCCTGAAATTGCCAGAAGTTACAGGTACTTTTGCCATTGGTGGCTTTAGTTTTAGTGGGAACACTGCTAACAGTGGCGTAATTTTCTCTACTCTCAAATCCTGGGACGAACGCACCCAACCAAATCAGTCAGTACAAGCTCTTATTGGTCAATTAAGACAAACATTTTCAGCAATTACCGAAGCCAACGTTTTTCCTGTTAATCCTCCCGCAATTCGCGGTTTAGGTAGTTTTAGTGGTTTCCAGTTTCAGTTACAAGATATAGCCGGCACTAACAGCTTAAATTCTATGCTGCAAACGGTTGGTCAGTTCATGATGGAGGGTAATAAAACCCCAGGACTGCAAGCTGTATTTAGCACTTTTAAAGCCAATACACCCCAAATTTCAATTGAAGTTGACCGCAATAAAGCGAAATCTCTGCAAGTTTCCATTGACGATATCTTTAAAACCCTACAGACTTATTTGGGTTCACAATATGTCAATGATTTTAATTTCCTTTCTCGCACATATCGGGTATATATCCAAGCTGATGCTCAGTTTCGCTCCAATCCTGATGATATCGGATTATTAAATGTGCGTTCTGCAACTAATCAGATGATTCCTTTGAATAGTTTAGTGAAGTTAACTCCGACAACTGGAGCGCAAACTATTAATCACTACAACTTATTCCGCTCTGTTGAAATTAACGGTTCTCCTGCTCCCGGTTATAGTTCTGGACAAGCAACTTTAGCTATGGAACGACTAGCTAAGAAGATTTTACCGACGAGTATGGGATATGAATGGTCAGGTATTGCTGCTGAGGAAAAAGAATCTGGTGGACAAGCACCAATCATTTTTGGTTTAGGCTTAGTTTTCGTCTTTTTAGTGTTAGCTGCTCAATATGAAAACTATGTTGATCCTGTGATTATTCTGCTTTCAGTTCCTCTAGCTATTATGGGAGCTTTAGCATCACAATCATTACGGGGTTTAAGTAATGATGTATTTTGCCAAGTTGGGTTAGTGATGTTAATTGGTTTAGCAAGTAAAAACGCAATTCTAATTGTGGAATTTGCTAATCAATTACAAGAACAACAAGGTTTATCAATTACGAAAGCAGCGGTTGAAGCAGCACAAGGTCGTTTACGTCCCATTTTGATGACTGCTTTTTCAACTTTACTGGGTATTTTTCCCCTCGCAACTGCAACAGGTGCAGGTGCAGCAAGTCGTCAATCTCTAGGTACTGCTGTGTTTGGAGGAATGTTTGTTGCTACTTTTCTGAGTTTGTTTATTGTACCAATTCTCTATATCATCATTGGTAAAATTCGTCAGCGTTTGCAACCTGTTCGTAAGTATCCGCATTTGGAAGCGAGTGAGGATAATAAGGTTTTGTATAGATAAGATTTCTCACGCAGAGGCGCAGAGGCGCTAAGGAGGAGTGCGATCGCACTCTTGAAGATAAGTTGAGAGGTGCGATCGCTAATATCGAGGTCTTATGAGTTAATGCTGAGTAATTTCAGTTCAATTCTAGGCAAAGCATTTAATACTCAAAATCAAATTTATACACTTCCAGTAATGAAATCACTTTTATCAATTACTTTGAGTACAGCAATTTCTCTCGCTCCTACATTAGCGATCGCTCAACCTAATTTCCAATATCCTCAACCAAACAAACAAGGTGACTACACATCAATTTTCAGTAAGTTTAAAAATGGGAAACAATCTCCACATTTGGTGTGGGGGGTTGTAACTAACAAACTTAATTGCCGCGCTCAAGCTGGAGAAAATTACCGTGTAGTGCGATCGCTTTTAAAAGGCGACAATATCAATATTGTGGGAACGCCAAAAATTTATCGGGATAAACGAGGTAAACCCTGGCTATATGTTGCCAAGGAAGGTAGTGCAGAAGATGTAAAAATTCGATGTTTTGTGCGTGCAAATACCCAGTTTATTAAACCAATACCGTATTCGATTAGTTAGTTATTATAAGTTATTTTTATTCTTTTCTACCTTGTCGTCCACCTTTACGACTAGCAATTTCCTTTTCTATTTCCTCTTCATTTAATAAAGGCTTACCAGAAGCAACAATTCTAGAGCGAATCTGTCGCAACCGTTCCCCTAGAGGAGGTTTATTTTCAGAGTTTTTGAAGTGAAGAAATTCCACAAACTCTAAAACTTCCTCTTGTTTATCTTGTGGTAGGGAACGCCACGATGCCAGTGATGCTAAACTCTATTTAGAAAAACAGGTAACGGAATCACTGGCAGAACTAAAGAAGATTGAAGCAGACGAACAGGAGAAACCAAAAGAATGAAATATACAATAATTATTCAATGGTCTGAAGAAGATAAATGTTATGTAGTTTTACTGCCTGATTTTACTAATGTAATGCAGCCTTGTACTCATGGTGAAACTTACGAAGAAGCTTTAAAAAATGGTCAGGAAGTGTTAGAAATGCTGATTGAGTCATGTTTGGCAGATGGTGAACCGCTTCCCGAACCGCAAGTTTTAGGCAAGTTTTTCAAAGTTGCGTAATTTCTACATTGATGTAGGTTGGGTTGAATAAAATGAAACCCAACGTTGATTAATTACAGCTTCAATAAATCACAGTTCCTAAACAATCTTTGATAAAATCAATAATTATCTTAAAATCAAAAAAATCCTCAGCCTGTTTTCTTTCTTCACACATCCATTTACAAAATTTCATTTTTTGAAATTCTTGAATTTGATTTTCTTCTCCATAATCTCCATATTTAGTTTTTGGTAAATAAAATTCTTCTGTAAATAAATGATCAGGAAATAGATTTTCAATACCTTTTTTGACTTTTCGATTCTTTTGTTGAGGTATTTTTCTGATTTTCAATAATTCATGATCTTCATTAGATTTATCAGTATCACAGTCATAGAGAAGTAATACTTTTCTAGTTAAGAATTGAGGTTTAGAAATAAGAACATCCTTTGTATTATTTAACCCACTTTCACCAGCATTTCTATTTGAACCTTTCGATTTTAAATTTTTACCTGTAGAAATGCCTACCCATTCAATATCAACCTGTGCTAAAATTTCCTTTTCTCCTAGCAACTCTAAGGCTGTTTTAATATAAATTACAACAGTTTCCCCTTCTGTTAAAACTAGAGGTTTAGTACCTTTCTCTACAGTAGCTTGGACTTCATCTTTAACAGAATTTATTTTTTTACAATAGTCATAAAACATACTTTGACCATGTTCAGACATTAGATAACTACAGTAATCTTCCCAAACTTGAACAGACCAATGATCTATTGTTTCTCTGAGATATTGATAACTAGGATGTTTTTCGCCGTAACGTAAACTTAAAAACTCATCAGGATACATAACTTCTGTATGAGCAGGTATATTATGGCGTGCCATTATTCTTAATAAATTTATTCCCTCAGATTCCCGCATTATGAGGTGTGAAATTACATAAGATAAGTGAGCAGGATTAGAGGAGTCAGCAACAACAATAATACAATACCCTCCGGCTAGAGGGTTTGTAAGTTTTCCCTCAAAATAACCTTTTTCAAAGGCATTAATAATACCTTGTGCTTGATTGTCTTCATCAAGATTATCAATCCACCAATCAGGCATTTCACTACCATCATAATCTAATAGATAACCCAACCCACACATAATCCAAAAACTACCAACAATATTTTGTGGATACTCTTCAAGCAATGATATTGATCTTATACAATTAGTAATGCCAATTTCAGGTAGAAGCACCGTCATTATTAAAATTCCTAGTAAAAATAAAGATGTGATTTTATTCCATTAAACAACAAAATCAAACAAATAATGCGCCATTTCCAACTTAGAACAAGCCGGAATTTCTACTTCTCTTCCTAACTTATCTAAAAACACTGCTTGATTATCAATAACTCAAAGTTTATGTTATAGTGTACTCAAGTGTACACAATTTGTCAATTGACTATCATGGACATCCAATCTGTAGGAATCAAAGAATTTCGCGCCAATTTACACAAGTACACACAACAAACATCTGAACCAATCGCTATTACTTCTCATGGAGTCCCCATAGGTTACTACATACCAACACAACCTACTCCTCAAAAACAAGATTTAATGGCTTTACAAGAAGCAGTCCAAAAAATTAAACAATTGCTGGAAACAAGAGGTATTAGTGAAGATGAATTATTTGCAGATTTTCAGAATGCTAAAGAAAGTACAATATAACGATGAGAAAGTTAATTGTTCTGGATACTAATATTCTCATTCGGGCAGTATTAGCAGAACGTGTTCCCAACTTATTAGATAAATACAATTATAACTGTAGTTTTGTTACTCCAGCTTCCTGCTATGATGAGTTAAATGAGCATTTACCCAAAATTTTACAAAAACGGGATCTTCCTTTAGATCCATTTTTAAATGGTATCGAGAAACTAACAAAGGTAGTCGTACCAATAGCTGACGAAATTTATAGTGAATATGAGTATGATGCTAAACGGCGAATACAAGAAAGAGATATAAAAGACTGGACAATAGTTGCTCTTTCTCTATCTTTAAATTGTCCAATATGGACGGAAGATCAAGATTTTTTTGGAATTGGGATTGCTACATGGAACACTCGAAACGTAGAGATTTATTTAGGTAGTAATTAATTCTGTAGTTGCAGGAAGAACGATATAATTTTATTCCATTAAACAACAAAATCAAACAAATAATGCGCCATTTCCAATTTAGAACAAGCCGGAATTTCTATCTCTCTTCCTTGTTTATCTAAAAACACCGCTTGATTATTATCACTCCCAAAACCACTATCAACTTTATCAATCGGATTCGCTACAATTGCATCTAATTTCTTTCTTTGCAATTTTTCCCGCGCAGGAGTAATAATATCCCCTGTTTGTGCTGCAAAACCAATTAAATATTGATGAGGTTGTTTGCGATTTCCTAATTCAGCCACAATATCCGGTACTGGTGCGAGAGGAAGATTTTCGGGGAGCGATCGCTTGGGCAATTTTTCGGTACTATATTCTTTAGGCTTTACGTCTGCAACTGCGGCTGACATAACGATGATATCTGCATTGGCTAAATGCTCTAACATCACCTGCTGCATTTCGTCTGCACTAATTACCTCAATGGCTTCTACTCCCAAAGGTACATCCCAACTTGCTGGACAATGGACTAATATTACTTTTGCGCCTCGGTGCAGTGCAGCCTGTGCCAATGCTAAACCCATTTTACCAGTCGAAGGATTGCCAATAAACCGCACCGGATCTAAATATTCTCGCGTTCCCCCAGCACTGATTAAAACCTGCTTTCCGGCTAAATCTCTGTTTCCTTGGGTGTGTAATAAAGATTGAATATAAACAAATATTTCTGCGGGTTCTGCCATTCTACCAGCACCGATGCGATCGCACGCCAATAAACCCGATGCTGTACCCATACCATAAAATCTGCTATCTGTCAATAGCTGCTGCCAATTCCTTTGCACCGCTACCTGTTCCCACATATCCGTATTCATCGCTGGTGCTAACAACACGGGACAAGTAGAAGCGAGAACGGTATTTGTCAGCAAATTATCCGCCATTCCATAAGTTAACTTAGCCAAAGTATTAGCAGTTAAAGGTGCAATCACAATTAAATCAGCCCATTCACCCAACTCAATATGCAAAGGACGAGAATAAATTGGTTGCCAAAAATCATCATCGGTGTAAGCTTGATGACGGGATAAAGTTGCTAAAGTCAAAGGTGTAATAAATTCTTGAGCGGATTTAGTGAGAATAACTCGCACTTCTACCCCAGATTTAAATAGAGTGGAAACCAATTCACAGACTTTATAAGCAGCTATACCGCCACCTAAAGCAACAACAACTCGTTTGGATTTTAGATTTTCAGATGATAGCATTTTTTCATTTTAGGGATTTACAAATACTAGCTTTTTTGTCTCACGCAGAGGCGCAGAGGCACAGAGAAGAGAACGCAAAGAAGGACTTTCACCCTGAGTCTAATATAGCGATCCTAAATAAGTTGTGTTGGTTAAATAACTAGCGTTATGCTTAAAGATACGGTAAGAAATACATAAATAAAATAGGATTGCTATATCCAATTTCAGTCGCTTATTACTGTATTTTTGGGGTTGATTTGTAGCAGCGCTAATATTAAATTACATCTCCAACTTTGAAAATTTGACCATTGACTGTTACTTGGTCTGTTGGTTCTAATTTCTTGCCACGTCGAGTTTCAACTGTACCATTGACTTTAACTTCACCATCAACAATCATCAATTTTGCTTGACCTCCTGTTGCGGCTATACCTACTAACTTTAAGAACTGATCGAGTTTAATCATTTTGTTCATTGTCGAGTCGAAAGTAATTCACCTTGCTTTTTACTTTAAATTGTAAGACGATGTGTGGGAATATGATGCTTCAAGCTAAAAATAGCTGATATGCAGGATTTTGACTTTCATCCCAATAACGATAACCCAAGGAATCAAGAAATACTTGCCATTGTTCCATTTCATGGGGTGGTACTTGCATTCCCACAACAATACGCCCGTAGTCTGCACCATTGTTGCGATAGTGAAAGAGGCTGATATTCCAATTGGGGGACATAGAAGCCACAAATTTCATTAATGCGCCGGGACGTTCGAGAAATTCAAAACGGTATAATAATTCATTGTGGGCAAGAGAAGAATGTCCACCTACCATATGACGCAGGTGCAATTTTGTGAGTTCGTCGTCGGTTAAATCAATAGTTTTTAAGCCGTTAGTTTCAAATTTGGCAACTATTTTAGCTGCGTCAGCACGGTTTTCTATTTGCACTCCGACAAATATATGTGCTTCTTTATTATCAGCAATGCGATAATTAAATTCGGTCAGGTTGCGATCGCCTAAACATTCACAAAATTGACGCAGACTTCCCGGTTTTTCGGGAATATTCACCGCAAAAATCGCTTCTCGACGTTCCCCAAATTCTGCCCTTTCTGCCACAAAACGCAAGCGGTCAAAGTTCATGTTAGCACCGCAGGCAACGGCGATGAGGGTTTGATTTTGAATTTGTTCTCGTTCCGCGTAGGCTTTGGCAGCTGCGATCGCTAATGCCCCAGCAGGTTCTAAAATAGATCGTGTATCCTCAAACACATCTTTGATCGCTGCACAGGTAGCATCTGTATCCACCAAAATGATTTCATCCACATATTGCTGACACAAACGGAAGGTTTCTTCTCCCACTTCCCGCACTGCTACACCATCAGCAAATAAGCCCACTTGAGACAAGCGCACGCGATGACCGGCTTTGAGAGATTGAGACATAGCATCAGCGTCTACTGGTTCGACACCGATAATTTTGATTTCTGGACGCAACCGTTTTACATAAGCTGCAATACCGGAAATTAAACCCCCACCTCCAATAGCCACAAATATTGCATGGATAGGTTGTTGATATTGTCGCAGAATTTCCATGCCGATGGTTCCCTGTCCAGCGATGACATCAGGATCATCAAAGGGATGTATAAAGGTTAACCCTTTTTCTGCTTCTAATTCACGGGCGTAGGCGTAAGCATCATCATAGTTATTGCCATATAGTACAACTTCTCCTCCCCGTGCTTTGACTGCATTTATTTTTACCTGGGGCGTAATCACCGGCATGACGATAATAGCTGTCGTTCCCAAGCGACTGGCAGCTAAGGCTACACCTTGGGCATGATTACCAGCAGAAGCCGCAATCACACCTTGTTTCAGTAAATCTGGTGGTAGGTTGACCATTTTGTTGTATGCCCCCCGCAGTTTGAAGGAGAAGACTGATTGCATATCTTCCCGTTTCAGTAGGAGTTTGTTATTCAGTCTCGCGGAGAGGTTCGGCGCATATTCCAGTGGTGTTTCCTGGGCTACATCATAGACGCGGGCGGTGAGGATTTGTACCAGGTAGTCGCAATACATATCAAGGGGTGCAGTTGGGGTTGGATGTTAATTTTACCGCTTGTTGGGTAGTTGGTGGATGGGTTTTGGAAAATGGTTTTGCACCTCTATTAGCACGTAAACACGCTATAATGATGATTGGCTATTTTTAGAGACTATGATTAATTTACTGTCTAGTTTAGGTTAAATAAAATACAAACTTTACAAAGTATATGAAATTACATTCCTTAGAAATAAAAAACTTTCGTGCAATTGAAGATATCTCTTTAGATTTTACAGATTTACTTGGTCGTCCTCGACCTATCAATTTAATTGTTGGTCCTAATGGTTCTGGTAAAACTTCCATCCTAGATGCCATTCATGTTGTAGTTAAAGTCTTTGAAATCTTTGAAAATTCAACTAACCGATCATTCAGAAATGGATTACAATACAACGTTCAGCAATTAGTTAGAGGTAGAGGGAATATAGCTCAAATTGCATTTGAGTATTCCATTGAAAAAGATGAAGCAGAAGCAATTAACGAAGCATATTCTTCCCAATTATATTCTACTCCTGAATTAGACCAATTATTCGATTTTTCTCAGGGAGATATACCACCCCTAAATAACCCGACAACAGTTATCTGGGAGTTTCCCAATACGGATAAATCTCTCAAAACTGCAAAATACATACCTGAAAATACAAAATATATACCTGAAAATTCCATCAAAGTTTTAGGCGCACGAGGATGTGCATCTCAGTCCGTAGGATTATATATTCTAGATCCTGGAATATTTGAGAGAATTGGCGGGGTATGTTACATAGATCAAAGACGTAATGTTAAACTTTTTGAAAATATTAATTTTAAAATAAGTGAAGAAACTAGCGAGCATGATAATATTTTATATTGGTTGAGTGAGTATTCTTTTAAAGACTCAACATGGAATGAAAAGAAATTTGGAGAATCATATTGGAAAAGAATTAAAAGATTATTTAATAAGATTTGTTTCCCTTCAGAATTAATAGGTTTAGAGTCAGGTCCATCCTCTCATACTTTAATCTTAAAAAGAAACGGTATGGAATATGATTTACTACAAATGAGTTCAGGTGAACATCAAATTTTAAGAATTTTAGTTGGTTTAGCAGCAGATATCGCTAAAAACTCTATTGTTCTTATTGACGAAGTTGAACTACATTTGCATCCTGCTTGGCAAAAAAGATTAATCCAAGTTCTGCGGGAAGATGATTCAAATAATCAGTATATTTTTACAACCCATTCCCCAACTGTGGCAGAAATGTTTTATGATTCGGAAATTATAAAGTTGGGTGATCTGGGAGACAAATAATGCAAATACTCGATAACTTTTTATATATTTTAATAGAAGGAGAGCCGGAAAGTCCTGAAGTGGCAGTTATTGATAGAGTTATTGGCAACCTAATAAATCAAGGATTGTTATCTAATATAAACTATAGAGTAGTTGAGATAGGTGGTAGTGGCAATTTTAATTCTATAGCTAAATTAATTTACCAAAAAAGTAAGGTTCATCAAAGGATACCTGTGATTGGGATTTCCGATAGAGATTTTAGAACCCAAGATAGGATTGATAGAGAACTTGCTAAACAGGATAATCAGTCTATCAATAACAAATCTGCCAGAATAATTTATTGGGGAAGACATGAATGGGAAAATTTTTTACTGGAAGAAACTGAAATAATAGCTAATCTATTAAATCAGATACCTAGTAAATCATTAAAATCTAAGCCATTTAGACGCAACACCACAAATAATTTAACCAAAATACAACTAGATGAATGGCTAATACAATATTTTCAAAACTCAATTATTGAAGAATTATTTGAATGTTTAAAATTTCGTTTTCGAGAAGCAGCAAATTTACAGAGATTAAATTTAGATAAACCCAAGTCCAAGTTATTATCTTTGGTAGATATAGAAATTTGGTTTAAAAATCAGATAGTTAGTAAAGCTAAAGAATCTAGACTCAATATATTTAGTTTAAAATATATGTCTCAAGATATTGTGAAAGAAAACATCTGGCAATCATATATTAATGATCCTAGTAAATTTGATTTTCAACAAGCTAAAATATTTTTTAGAGGTAAGGAAGCACTAGAGCATTTACGTACGAAAGCTATTAAACATCTTTCAATAGAAAACTTAGGTGAGCCATCTTTTAAAGAGTTAATTTTACGAGAATTAGACAACAATACAAATTCTCTGATTGTTCAAGAGTTGGGTTTAATGTTAAAACCTTATTTTCAACAGGCAGCTAATTTGACAAGAATAGAATGAAATTTATATCCCTCTTTAAACTCCCGGAGATTTTTTAATGGTTTCAGCAGAACTTCTCAACACCCTACACACCCTCAGCCGTGCAGATAAACTGTATATCATGCAGGTTTTGATATCTGAACTAGCGCAAGAAGAAACTAACTTAATTAAACCTGATCAATCTTATCCTGTCTGGTCGCCTTATAATGCTTTGGACGCTGCAAATTCTATGTTAGAAGTAGTACAAGCAGTTAAATCTCAAAATTAGGATAAACTTAGATATGCAAAGAGCGACATTCATATAATTCAGAAGCTTATAGCAAATTACTATCTCAATATCAACCGCGAGTCATCAAAACTGAGGAAGAAAACGAGCGATTTTTAGCAATTGCAGAAGATTTACTTTCTCGTTCTCATCTGACACCGGAAGAAAATATGTTGTTGGAATTATTGGTAATGCTAATTGAGGATTTTGAAGATCAGCATTATCAGTTAAATTATGACCTAAAGCAAACAAATGGTTAACACCAACACACAAATGATAAATTTGTAGAAAACAAACAATATTTTTGATTCAATGATTTTCTCATCCTGTAAATCCTTAAATCCTGGACATCCTGATTCAGACAATCATATAAAATTTGCTCATTCATCAATCTTATCTTGCTCAAACTCAGCTAATATCTCTTGAATTTCTTCTGCTGCAATATCTTCCTGTTCAGATTTAGAATAGATAGTCACTAAAATAATACTTCTAGAAGTTTTCAAATAATATATCAGCCTATATCCTCCACTTTTCCCCTTTTGGATATCGCTATTTTTTACCCGAATCTTAAAAATTGTAAACCCTACACCAGAAACTTGATCACCAGGTAGTTCACCAGATTGAAGTTGTTCAATAATTGGCTGGATATCTTTACGAATACTACGATACTTTTTTGCTAAACTTAGCAAGTTGCGTTTAAATTTAGCTGTTACCTCAATCTGAACTAAAGGTGAATCATTCTGCATCTATTCCTTCCCAAAGTTCAGAAACAGGCAAAGTATTACCATTAACAACATCATGCCAACCTTGACGAAAGCTTTCAGCAGCAGATTCAGATATTACATCATCCTCAACTTGATTTCTACGAGATTTGATAAATAACAGAAAATCTAATAGTTCCTCCACTACAAAATCTGGAGATTGATTAATTTCTTGAATGAGTTTTTCTCTAGTAGTCATTTTTTGATAGACCATAATTCATCACACAGCATCAACTTTGACAAATGCTAATTAGTTGATTAATCATCTATTTTATCATATCTCTCATTCTGTAAATCCTTAAATCCTGGACATCCTGCTGATATAGCTTGCGCCACGCTTTGCTATCAGACAAAATCACCATTGACTGAGATTAAGCTGATTTTTGATTACCACTACTTTCAATATGACGACGTAAAATATCATTAATAGCTGTTTGATAATCTTGATTATCAGCTTTAAACCAAGCTATTACATCAGGATCTAATTGAATAACATTTTTCGCTTGTGATGCGGGAATTCGCAAAGTTGCTTTAGCAAAAAACTCATCAGTTAATGGAGGAATATCAGAATAATCAATATCCTCATCTGACATTGAATCTAAAGCTTGCCAATTAGTACGTGAGATATTCTTCAAATCTTTTTCGTTCATAACGATTTGCCCTTCGTGCTGAAATAATTCTAATTACATCACCGCGTCTTTCAGTCCAGACAACTACAGCTACCCCATTTCCCAAAAAACCAATCCCAAACCAGCGTTCTTCACCGTAATCAAAACGTTCATCTTCCTCAATTAACATCGGACTATCAAACATTTCAGGAACGTCTGCGAAATCAATTTGATGTTTACGGATGTTTTCTAAATTCTTCGCTTCGTCCCACTCAAACTGCATCAACTTTGAAAACGTATAACCTTTGTATATTATATTATATTTTTCATCCTGTAAATCCTAAAATCCTGGACATCCTGATTCAGACAAAAAAATTAATCCTGTAAGTCATAAAAATCCTGATATGGCTACGCTATCAGACAAATTATTTCACAACCAATTCTCAATCAACTTATTAGTTGTATCCGTTTTAAACTCAAACACTGCACGCGAACCAGAAGGACAAACAATTTGATTATTCTGCACAAAAGGCTGAATTGTTATAGGTAGAGTTACAGAATCTCTTAGTGAACAAATTACCCCATGAGGTTGATTATCCAATATAAATATTCCTCCAATATGGCTATATCGAATAAATCTGTTACCTGCAATTTTTTCACCTAAACTTTTTTCCCTACCCAGAGAATATACAAATGCAGCCTGATTTTTAACATCCATTAAAAAATCGTATCTTTTTTTATAATCATTATTTAGTGAACCTGATACATAAGCTGGTAAGTCAGCCAGTGTTTTTGCAAAAATTCGATTTTTCCGATAGTGGATTATTTGACTTTTGAGAGTAACTCTAACTTGCTCTTGCGATTTACCTTTCCAAATATCATCCACCCTAGCAAAAAAAGATGGCATAGCTATGATATATAGTCCTATGCCAAAGATGCTAAATACCAGTAAAATATCTAAACCTGAATGCCAAGATGTCCAAGGTAATAGCTTTTTATGATTATCATGATTTTTAGTGTTTTTTTCTTCAGCCATCGTGTTTATATTCACTTTACTTGAATATTTATACTGTTAGCTATAATTTAAATTATAGCAGAATTGATAATTAGGGTAAATTTAGGGTAATAAGCCGATCATCAATGTAAAGATTGCTAACAAAACGCGTGCTTTTACTCCTCACAAATGCGCCGCAACTTCACACTCAGCCCGATGCTTGTCTGGGGTTGTGAACTGAGGTTTCCTTGTCCCAACTCCTTCGCTAATTTATGCGAGCGTAACTCCTGTATAAACAGTCTGATATCATCTTTTTGTGTAATTTATACAAAATTGATTATGGAAGCCAGCTTTTTGAGTGCGGTTGTTTTACCGATATCCTTAGCTATCATCATGCTAGGAATGGGTTTATCTCTTGTACCAGAAGATTTCCAACGTGTAAAGAAGTATCCTAAAGCTGTCTCAATAGGCTTGATTAGTCAGTTAGTTTTTTTACCTGTGATTGGTTTTGTCATTGCTAACGTTGTCCCCATGCAACCTGCGATCGCTATGGGGTTTATGATAGTCGCACTGTGTCCAGGTGGCGTAACCTCAAATCTAATTACATTCGTCGCTAAAGGTGATGTTGCACTCTCTATCACTCTGACGGCTTTTAGCAGTGTGATTACAGTCTTTACAATTCCCGTGTTAGGCAACCTAGCCTACCAGCACTTCATCGGACAAACGGCCGCCATAGCCCTACCTATTGGTGCAACTATACTACGAATTTTTCTGATGATGCTTCTACCTATCGGCTTGGGAATGGGTTTTCGACAAATATTTCCAGAACCTGCCCGTCGTTTGGAAAAAATTACTAACCGCCTAGCAGTTGTTTTCCTGGCACTAGTTGCTGTCCTGCTGATCATTCATGAATGGAAAAATCTCCCCGGCTTTATAGTCCAAGTAGGGGTTGCTGTGGTGCTGTTGAATACTATCTCAATGTTGGCAGGGTTTTATGTTAGCAAACTGTTTAAACTCAATCCTCCTCAACAAATCTGCATTGCCATTGAGGTGGGGATTCAAAGTGGTACACTAGCGATCGCTATAACCGCAGGACTACTCAATAATCCTGATATGGCTGTACCGGCTGCGATTTACAGTTTGTTTGAGAATGTGACAGCTTTGATTGTTATTGCTTACGGGAGGAAGTTGGCTGCAACCAGTCCTATTCAGCAACCTCTAGAGAGTCAGGTTTAGCAATTTACAGATTAATACTCGTACCTAATCTGATACTCACTAGCTTAGTTGATGCCGCCTAACTGTTGGTAGATATAGCAGGTGACTCTTAACAGGTGACAGGTGACAGTCTGACTTCTCAAACCATAAAACTGGGCGTATAGCGGCTGCAACTCATGTAGAAACAGTCTGATATCATCTTTTTGTGTAATTTATACAAAATTGATTATGGAAGCCAGCTTTTTGAGTGCGGTTGTTTTACCGATATCCTTAGCTATCATCATGCTAGGAATGGGTTTATCTCTTGTACCAGAAGATTTCCAACGTGTAAAGAAGTATCCCAAAGCTGTCTCAATAGGCTTGATTAGTCAGTTAGTTTTTTTACCTGTGATTGGTTTTGTCATTGCTAACGTTGTCCCCATGCAACCTGCGATCGCTATGGGATTAATGATAGTGGCACTGTGTCCAGGTGGAGCATCCTCGAATATATTTACCTTCCTCGCTAAAGGTGATGTTGCACTCTCTGTCACTCTGACGGCTTTTAGCAGTGTGATTACAGTCTTTACCATTCCGGTGTTGGGAAACCTAGCCTACCAGCACTTTATCGGAGAAACTGCCGCGATCGCTCTACCCATTGGCGCAACAATACTGCAAATTTTTCTGATGACGCTTCTGCCTGTAGGTTTGGGAATGGTGTTGCGACAAATATTTCCAGAACCTGCCCGTCGTCTGGAAAAAGTGACTAGCCGCCTAGCAGTTGGTTTACTTGCAATCATTATTCTCATGCTTATCATTCGTGAGTGGAACCGTATTCCTGGCTTTATTCTCCAAGTTGGAGTTGGAGTTGTGCTGTTGAATGTTATTTCAACCTTAGCAGCATTTTATACTAGCAAGCTATTCAAGCTCAATCCTCCTCAACAAATCTGCATTAGCATTGAAGTTGGCATTCAAAATAGCGCCCTAGCGTTCGCAATTAGTGTCGGACTACTCAAAAATCCTGATATGGGTATACCGGCTGCGATTTACGGTTTGTTTATGTATGCCACAGGGTGGATGGTTATTCGCTACGGAAGAAAATTGGCTGCAACCAGTCCTATTCAGCAATCTCTAGAGAGTCAGGTTTAGCAATTTACAGATTAATACTCGTACCTAATCTGATACTCACTAGCTTCGTTGATGCCGCCTACCTGTTGGTAGATATCGCTTTGACTCAGGTAAACATCTTTGTGTTTATCAACAGCAGCGTCCAACTTCTGAAAATGTAGCTGTATTTCTTTACTGATGGGGTTAAAAACTGTATTCAGGTATTTTAACCGCATTAACACTCGAAAATTGTCGAGATCAGCAAAATCATATATCTTTCCTGGCTCTAAGTTTAGCTCAGTCATAACGACTCTCATCCAGCTGACAAGTTTGAAAAAAGTTTTACTTTGACGACCTTTGGATATTTGAAACTCTAAGGAAAGTTTCCTACCTCCAGCATAAATCCCACTGTTTCTTGCTACCTCTACCAGATGAGATGGCTTGATATTTTGTTAGTTAGAGTTTAGGAAAACAATATTAACAAAATCAGGCGTATCTCATAACGGATGCGCCTTTTTTAACCTGACACGATATCATTATGGTTTGAGTACAACCTTAATACAGTTATCCTGCTTGTGCTTAAAAATCTCATAGCCGTGGGGTGCTTGCTCTAGCGGTAGACGATGGGTGATGACAAAAGAAGGGTCAATATCACCATTTTGAATATGTTCCAATAGCGATCGCAAATATCTATGAACGTGAGTTTGTCCCATTTTGAATGTCAAGCCCTTGTTCATAGCAGCACCCATCGGCATCTTATCTACAAATCCACCATAAACCCCAGGAATTGACACAGTACCACCTTTACGACAAGCCACAATTGCTTGCCTTAGTACATGGGGGCGATCGCTTTCTAAACGCACCGCTTGTTTAGCTTTATCATACAGTCCTTCTAAACCCAAACCGTGGGCTTCCATTCCCACTGCATCCATCACCGCATCAGGACCGCGCCCTCCCGTCATTTCTTTGAGAGCTTCACCGACATCAATTTCTTCAAAGTTGAGGACTTCTGCTTTACCATCTTTCGCCATTTTTAACCGTTCAGGAACGCGATCAATCGCAATTACCCGTTCAGCACCCAACATATAAGCACTACGAATAGCGAATTGCCCAACCGGACCACAACCCCAAATAGCCACAATATCACCAGGCTGAATATCACAATTTTCCGCTGCCATATATCCAGTAGGGAAGATATCTGTTAAAAATACAACTTGTTCATCTGCAAGTCCATCAGGAATTTTCAGCAAACCAACATCAGCAAAGGGAACACGGACATATTCAGCTTGACCACCAGCATAGCCACCCAGCATATGAGAGTAACCGAAAATACCAGATGGGGAATGACCCATAATTTTTTCCGCCATCCAGGCATTGGGGTTAGAGTTATCACACAGCGACCATAAATCCCTTTGGCAGAAGAAACAGTTACCACAGGAAATCGGGAATGGGACAACCACGCGATCACCTACCTTGATATTTTTGACCGCGCTACCTAGTTCAACTACCTCCCCCATAAATTCATGACCCAGGATATCGCCCTTTTCCATCGTGGGGATGTAGCCGTCATAAATATGTAGATCTGAGCCGCAAATCGCCGTTGTCGTGATTTTAACAATAGCATCACGCGGATTAATGATTTTTGGATCTGGCACGCTTTCTAAGCGCACATCGTTAGTACCATGCCAACAAACTGCTTTCATAATTATTTTTGGTAATTGGTAATTAGTAATTAGTAATTAGTAATTAGTAATTGGGAAGATAATCTATCCCTGCCCCCTGCCCCCTCCTACCCATTACCTTTTGGTTGACCTTCAGTGGTAGCAATTTCGCCAGCTTCTGCAATCATTTTGAAGCGGTGCAAATCATCTCCCAGTTGCTGTTTTGGTTCTTCACCAAAGAGTTTGGCTACAGCATCTCCAATTGCTCCACCAGGTGGATTATATTGGGTTACGACTTTGACCTCAGTACCGCGATTGCCGGGTGCTGGTTGGAAGCTCACAGAACCAGAGTTTTCAACGTCTGCTCCTTGAACTGAAGCCCAAGAAATCAATTCGTTTTCCCGGTCTTCAATGATGACTGCATCCCATTCAATGCTGCTGTCTAAGAGACCACGGGTGATCCAGTGCGAACGTCTATCGTCGTAGACCTTCACGTCTTTGAGATGCTTCATAAAACGCGGCAAATTCTCAAATTTATGCCAAAAGCGGTAGAGTTCTTCTGCCGATTTGTTAATCGTTACTACCTTTTCAACTTTGTTCGGCTGGTTCATAACCAATGCCTCCAGTGCTTTGTCTAGTTTCTAATTTAGGATGATGGAAACCTAGAAACCCCTTCTGATACAAATTCTCTAAAATTGAGCAACACATTCAAACCCACCAAAACCAACTAAAATCTGAGTTTATAAATTACGTATCCCTGGCAAAACCGGAGGTACTATTACAAATTGGTATGGTCGATATTTTCTAAACATCAAGCCCCCGGATTTATCCGTGGAATCAATCCAAAATCTAAAATCAAATGACTAAGTTAATTAGGTAATTCATCAATTACCACCAGGTGAAGCAGCATGAATTAGCTCTGGTTTTTCTTCAGTAGCAGGACGCTCAATAGTTTGAGTCGATGTTGGACGTTGTTCACGTTTCAAAGTTTCTACTTGCACCGGCTGACCTGTTTCAATAGATTGGTAGAGTGCTTGAATAATGCAAACATCATTCAATCCTTCTATTCCCGATGGTTCTGGGTCTTTATTTTGGAGAATACAATCTGAGAAATAGGTGAATTCAGCTGCTAGTTGATCATGATTTCCAAAGGTGCGTTCCTGAGTTTCACCATCAATAGTTAGGTAGTGCTTAATATCTCCGTGCCAAGTGTAAGCAGATTCTACTCGGATATCGCCTTTAGTTCCTACAACCTGGTAATTAGAAACTTTTGCTGCGCCAAAGCTACAGGTAAATGTTGCTAGTCGTTCGTTGGGAAAACGCAGGATAACACTAGTCATTTCTTCCACTTCACTGAAGCGTTGTTCTCCTTTGGTGGCTGCTACAGCAAACACTTCCGTTGGTTCATCTTGAAATAGATAGCGTGCGGCATTAATGCAGTAAATACCAATATCATAAATTGTTCCCCCGCCTGTAATCTCTCGTAAACGAATGTTTCCTTGTTCTACTTGTTGAGAGAATACAGAGTTGAAAAGCCGTGGTTCACCAATTTGGTGCGATCGCACTATTTCTACTGCTTGTAAGTTTGCTGGTTCTAGATGTAAGCGATAAGCAATCATTAACTTGACACCATTGTCATTGGCAGCTTTAATCATGGCTTCGCACTCTTTTTCTGTTACAGCCATTGGCTTTTCACAAAGCACATGGATGGCTTGATTAGCCGCCCGCACAGTAAAATCACAATGTAAGTGA
Source organism: Anabaena lutea FACHB-196 (assembly GCF_014698305.1). Classification (GTDB taxonomy): domain Bacteria; phylum Cyanobacteriota; class Cyanobacteriia; order Cyanobacteriales; family Nostocaceae; genus Anabaena; species Anabaena lutea. The sequence goes on from NZ_JACJST010000016.1 coordinate 83,288, forward strand.
TTCGGTAATGCAATATAAACAGCATCAATCGCACCGCTGGTCAGACAGTCTTCATACTCATCATAAGCATAAGTATGCTGAATGCCATACTTTTTACTGAGTTCTTCACGTTTTTTCGGGTCATCGGAAACTAGAGCCACTAATTCAGAGTTATCAGCAGAAGTAAACGCAGGTAATGCAGCTTCTTGAGCAAACCAACCTAAACCCACAACGGCGTAACGAATTTTGTTTTTTCCGTTTGTAGTTGTCATTGTAGACCTCTTGATGAAGAACTTGTTTGAAAAAATCATTCTTGATCATTCTTTTACTACGGTGATGAGATTTTTCAAGTATTCCCTCATACTGATGACAGAACTTTAATCATACTTAGGAGATGGTTTCTTTCTGGTAGATTGGATTTACATAAGCCCTGAAAATGAAGCGGAAAACATCAAGCTTTGGTGAGAAAATGTCTGAAAAGTCAGAAAGCCGATGTAACGGAAAATATCCAGACTATAAAATGATGGCTGATAGCAAATGAGGAGATTTTAACTGACACGCGATCGCTCATCCTCAATTGCGAGTAGTCGCCCTCTCAACTTAGGAAGTTTCAAATAACCCAGCTACAAGGCACAATAAAGATAAGTACGAGTTATTTCTCTATGAGTTACTGCCTTAATCCCCATTGTTCCAAACCGGAAAACCCTGATGATGTCAAGTTTTGCCTGACTTGTGGTACAAAATTATTTCTTAAAGAACGCTACCGTGCTATCAAACCGATAGGACAAGGTGGTTTTGGCAGAACTTTTTTAGCCGTGGATGAGGATAAACCCTCAAAACCGCCCTGTGTCATTAAGCAATTTTACCCCCAAGCCCAAGGTACAAACACGGTACAAAAAGCAGTAGAGTTATTTAACCAAGAAGCAGTACAGTTAGACGAATTAGGACAACATTCCCAGATTCCTGCACTTTTGGCATATTGTAACCAAGATGACAGGCAGTATCTGGTACAAGAATTTATTGACGGGCTAAACTTAGCCCAGGAATTAGCTCATAAAGGTGCTTTTAATGAAACGCAGATTCGGCAATTACTGAATGATTTATTGCCAGTGCTGCAATTTTGTCATGCAAGACAAGTCATACATCGAGATATTAAGCCAGAAAATATTATTCGTCGGGTTAGTGATCATAAATTGGTAATTGTAGATTTTGGGGCTGCGAAATCTACCACAGGTACAGCCCTGAACCGTACAGGCACAAGTATAGGTAGTCCCGAATATGTCGCACCAGAACAAATGCGCGGGAGGGCGCTTTTCGCTAGTGATATTTATAGTTTAGGCGTAACTTGTATTAATCTTTTAACAGCGCGATCGCCCTTCGATAGCTATGATACTCATAATGCTGCTTGGATTTGGCCACAATACGTAAAATCTCCAGTAAGTAAAGAATTAAGTCAGATTATTGACAAAATGGTAGAAAGCATTCCCAATCGCCGCTACCAAACAACCGATGAAGTTCTAAAAGCTTTAAATCATCAGTCACCCGTCAATATCCCACCAACAATAATTACTAAACCCGTTACCCAAGCATCACCAATTTCTCCTGAAATTGAGAAAGAATTACAGGAACTAAAAACGCAATTTACAGGTGGTAATGTACAACCGCCAAATGTTCCCAAACAACCATCTAATCCTACATCTGTGCCTACGAGTAATGATGCTATAGATAAAGATTTGGAGGAAATGAGAGCTAAGTTTTTGGGTAATGGTTGATTTTGTGTAAGCATTGCAAAATAAACCAGTATGGGTTTCAATACTGTTCGGTTAAAGATTGTTGTAGGTTGGGTTGCGCTGTCGCTTAACCCAACATCAGTATCTATTACCAAAATTACGCTATCACATTAACTTTATTACTCATAATGACTTTTGCAACCAGCAATTAGAATCTCTTCATCTGTAACTTGATAAACAAGGCGATGTTCATCACTAATGCGTCTTGACCAAAAACCACTGAGTTCATATTTGAGGGGTTCAGGTTTGCCTATACCTGAAAATGGAGATCGTTCAATATCTTTAATAAGTTCTACGATTTTGTTGTAAAGTTTACGATCAATTTTTGCCCATTCATTAAAGTCCTCAAAAGCTTCTGCTTCAAACAAAATTCTTCGTCTCATCAGATGCTTTCCCAATTAAGCTCTACGAGATTGCTCCGATTTTGAATGTTTTCAACCGCAGTTAGTAATCTCTTTTTATTGGCAGGATTCTCTAAAAGAAAATGTGTTTCGTCACTTTCATATACAACAATTTCGATCTCTTTGTCCTGAAAAGCAGCTTTTAAGCTTTCTAGAAAATTGTTGTCAAGTTCGTTAGCATTCAATCTATAACTGATGTGCATTCTAATATCTTCCTAATTTCCTTAATTCTTTAGAAAATCATTGAGCGCTTGCAGTACCAATAATTGAGTTATGCTAATTTGTTAGACGGTCGGTATCCTATCATAAGGTTCTGGTTCAACATCTGGGACTTTTGCCAAAATTGCTGCATATTTCAAGCGACTGCCGCTTTTTGCTTTTTCGTTGAGATAATTTTCTGTCATCAAAGCTGAGAGTTTTTCTGCGAGCGCAGTAGATATAAATTGATCAATAGAAATTCCATCACGACTTGCAAGTTCATGCAAGCTTTTTTGTAATGAGTCGGGAATTTGAACTTGAACAATACTCATGGCAACTTTCCTATCAAGCGTAAAAACTCTGAAGGCTCAAGTAGCTTTAACCCAAACTGCTCTACGCCTGCAAAGTCGCGGGTGTTATATGTAATTATAATCTCACATCTTGCTTTGACTGCAAGCTCCAATACCATGTCATCTTTAGGATCGCGCAGGAACGGTCGCCAAAGGAAGAAAATTTCATGCTGCACTCCTACTGCACAGTAGAAATCAATTAGGTCATCTACGTCTTCATGGCTCAAGTAAAGGTTTGGTAATTCACGCAGTAAAACATCCGTGTGTTCCAGTACAAGAGGCACTGACAAGTGGAAATCAAATTTTCCTGTATCGATGACTGACAGCAATTGAAATGCACTGCCACGCCTAGACCTCAACCCTGCCACAATGACATTGGTATCAATAACGACTTGAGGTAATGGCATTTGGAACTGGAAGCTTGTTACTATTTGTATGTCTTAACTCTATCATCAGAGGAAGAAATTAATTAATATTCCCTAAAAAATTTACTCAAAAATGTTCTTTGCATTTATAGGTCTTGTATACTGAGTTCCGCTCTTTTTGATCTGTTTCCAGATTTTTAGCGTCCGTTGAAATCTTTCAAAATCATTTTTTTCTGTACAGTCTTCATAAAAGTGCTTCCTTGGCACAAAATCATCACAAGCTCTACAGTAATAAATTCCTGGATCGTCTTCTTTTTCATCGCCGTGAAGATAGTATCTCATGTCAAAATGCTTAATTTGTTTCAAAAATGTTCAGCACTTGAACGAACGCACAATATTTAAAGTATTGCATAATATTTAAACTTATAATTGATTTTTACTCAAAAAACCTAGTATTAATCTCACAATTAAGGGCGGGAAAACCCGCCCCTACAGTCAACCTTGCCCTTATCAACAGCAAGAACTGACTTTAAAGTTTAACCAGAAGTATCTTACTTCTTAGCTTCAGCAATGGGAACCCATTCAGTGTGGAAACTGCCTGGCTTATCAGTCCGGAGATAAGTGTGAGCGCCGAAATAGTCGCGTTGTGCTTGAGTCAAGTTTTGTGGCAAGCGATCGCGGCGGTAGCTATCAAAGTAATCTAGAGAAGCACTGAAAGCTGGGACAGGAATACCCAATTTAGCAGCAGTCACAATTACTTCCCGCCAAGCAGCTTGTCTATCTAGAATTGTTTGCTTAAATTCAGGTGCTAACAACAAGTTTGGTAAAGCTGGATTTTCGTCAAAAGCCTTCTTAATCTTATTCAAGAAGCCAGCGCGAATAATACAACCACCCTTCCAAATCCGAGCCATTTCACCGAGATTCAAATCCCAATTGTAAGTTTTGGAAGCTGTAGATAACAGCGCCATACCTTGAGCATAAGAACAGATTTTGGAACAATAAAGCGCATCACGCACCATGTTCACAAAAGCCTTGATTTCTCCGGTATACTTAGCAGTAGGCCCAGTGATTTGCTTAGAAGCCGCAATCCGTTCATCTCGAATAGAAGAGATAATCCGAGAATTTACGGCTGCTGTAATTGTAGGGATAGCAACGCCCAATTCCAAAGCAGTTTGTACTGTCCAACGTCCAGTTCCCTTTTGACCGGCAGCGTCAACAATCAAGTCAACGAGGGGTTTCTTGGTTTCGGGATCAACGTAGGGGAAAATATTAGCTGTAATCTCAATCAAAAATGAATTGAGTTCGTCAGTTGTATTCCACTGGGCAAACACTTCATGTAGCTGAGTAGCACTTAAACCAGCCACATTTTTCAGCAAATCGTAGGCTTCTGCAATTAACTGCATATCGCCATACTCAATACCGTTGTGAACCATTTTCACATAGTGACCAGATCCACCGGGGCCAATGTAGGTTACACAAGGACCATCATCAACTTGAGCAGCAATCTTGTTGAAAATAGGGGAGAGGTACTCATAGGAACTTTTTGTACCACCGGGCATAAGTGAAGGGCCATTCAGCGCACCTTCTTCACCACCACTCACACCCATACCGATATAGCGTAAACCAGTGGGTTCTAATTCCTGAGTCCGTCTTTCGGTATCTTCAAACCAAGAGTTACCACCGTCAATAATGATATCACCTTCTTGTAGCAAGGGTTTAAGCTGTTGAATTACTGCATCAACAGGCTTACCAGCTTGCACCATCACCAAAATTTTGCGGGGACGTTCTAGTGCGGCGACAAATTCTTCTAGGGTAAAGGCTGCAACAACATTCCGTCCACCTGCACGCTGCGCCATGAAAGCATCGGTTTTTTCACGAGAGCGGTTGTAAACTGCAATTGGGAAGCCATTACGCTCAACGTTTAAAGCGATGTTCTCGCCCATAACGGCTAATCCAATCACACCAAAGCTTTGTAGGGTCATAAATTTGTTTGGCTAACTCTTGCAGATCCTTTCTCTTTAAGGGTAATCCGAGATTTTCGCTTCACTCCTAAAGAAGATATTAAGAGTTTTTCTATATTTAAAAAAATCACAACTAACATCAATATTTAGTTTTAATTTGTATCTAAGTCAACAATTTAGTAACAAAATTTGCAAAATTAAAATACTGGCACAAATGAAACAATCAGGAGTATTGAAAAATGCTGGCCTATTTCCTAGCCTTAGTAGTTGGACTTGGCAGCCTAGCCATTTACATAGCAGCTTTCTTCTTCCCGGAAATCCACCGTAAGAATGACTTTATCTGGAGCGGGGTTGGGTTGTTCTATGCCTTGGTCTTATGGATTTTTGCACCCCGGATTACTGGGGGTTTATTGCTGGGTCATGTAGCTAGTGTTGCTCTTTTGAGTTCTTTTGGCTGGCAAACTCTGTCATTACGTCGCCAACTCACACCAGAAAGACAACAAACACCTGTACCTAGTCTGGAGCTAGTGAAGGTTAGTATACAAGACCAAGTATCTAATTTTTCTCTACAGGAAAAACTGGGACAATTACCAGCATTCATTGGTGGTTTGTTCAATGGTGTCAAAGGTAAGGTGCAGCAAACAATGACTAAAAAGCCATCTACACCTACACCAAAGCCTGTGGTTGAAGTCATCGATAAAACCGGTTCTATACCAGCACAACCTAGCGAAATAGAAGCACCTTCGCCAGAAGCTACGACGGAGGGACGGGGGGACGCGGTGACTCAGAGAGAGGAAGACGCGGTGACTGAGAGTCAAGAAGTTGTAATAGAAGCGGTAACTGTTGCTGTAGCAGAACAACTAATAGAAGATGAAATCGTCAGTATACCAGAAGTAATTCCTCCCAACCCCCCATCACCGGAACTGGTGGAAGCAGCGCAAGGGGAAACAGAAGCAAAACCAGCAATTCCCGTTGAGGAAATCGCACCAGACGCGGTACTTGCTCCCCCAGCTGAAACACCAATAGAACAAACACCGCAGGACTGATATCCTGTCTGGTTGAATTTGAATACTTATCATTAAAGCTGACGCGGTGATACGCTCCGCGTCTTATTCATAAAGTTATCAAGATTTGTAAATCTCCTCTAGACTCTCTATCCCACTAGAGGGTTTAGGATGAATTTAACAGGATTTTTGTCTGTGATGATGGCACAAAAAGTCATGAACAGTGCTACTCACAAACAACTCCGCGATCTAGCTCAAGATATCATCAAAACGCAAACCGCTCAAATTCAGCAATTAGAGCAGTTGTCTAAAGCGTCATCTTAATTAGTTGTTCATGAGATTCAATAAACCTATGACACTCCAACTCACAGTTCCCGGAATGGCTTGTTCGACTTGTGCAACCAATATCACTAATGCGCTAAAGGCTGTAGATGCTAACGCTAACATAGATGCTGACCCAAAAACTAAGCTGGTCAGCGTAGATACTCAAGCTTCAGAAACAGCAATTAAGGAAGCTTTGGTGGCTGCTGGATATCCTCCCGCTTAATCCGGTGCTGAGTCAATTTTCTAACAAAACCGCAGATACACGCAGATGAACACAGATAAATTGTCTGCATTGATCTGCGGTTGAAAAATTTAACTTACCAATTATGGATAATCTCACTCTCAAACTTCGAGGTATGAGTTGCGCTGCTTGCGCTAATAATGTGGAACAGGCGATTCTGTCTGTTTCTGGGGTGATTGATTGTAATGTTAATTTTGGTGCAGAGCAAGCTAGTATAAATTATGATTCCAAACGGACAAATTTAGAAAAAATCCAAGCTGCTATTGAGGCTGCGGGTTATTCGTCTTTTTCGCTGTCAGCAGCACAAGGTGAAGATGATACAGAAACAGCCAGTAGGTTAGCAGAACAACGGGAACTGATTCTCAAGTTGAAGACGGGAAGTGTAATTAGCATTTTCCTGTTTTTCGGTTCTTTACCGATGATGACGGGGTTAAAGTTGCCTTTTATTCCCAGCTTTTTACATCATCCTTGGTTGCAGTTGGTGTTGACGACACCGGTTGAGTTTTGGTGTGGTTGGTCTTTTTTCCGCAATGGTTGGAAGTCTCTCAAACACCATACTGCAACTATGGATACTTTGATTGCTTTGGGGACGGGGACGGCTTATTTATATTCTCTGGTGGTGACGCTGTTCCCTGGGTTGTTGATTAGCCAAGGTTTAGAACCTCATGTTTATTATGAAGTTGCAGCAATGGTTGTGACTTTAATTTTGTTAGGGCGATTTTTGGAAAGTCGCGCTAGGGGACAAACTTCACAAGCAATTCGCAAACTCATGGGACTACAAGCGAAAACTGCTAGAGTGATTCGCAATGATGTAGAAATGGATATCTCCATTGCTGAGGTCAGAATTAATGATGTGATTGTGGTGCGTCCTGGGGAAAAGATTCCCGTAGATGGTGAAGTGATTGAAGGTGCTTCAACGGTAGATGAGGCAATGGTTACAGGTGAAAGTTTACCAAGAAAGAAACAGCCAGGAGATGAGGTGATTGGGGCGACTATTAATAAAACTGGTAGTTTTAAGTTTAGGGCAACAAGGGTAGGAAAAGATACCTTTTTGGCACAAATTGTCAAATTGGTGCAAGAAGCGCAAGGTTCAAAAGCACCTATTCAACGTTTAGCAGATCAGGTAACGGGGTGGTTTGTGCCGGCTGTGATTGCGATCGCAATTACAACTTTTGTGATTTGGTTTAATATCATGGGTAATCTCACCCTCGCGACGATGACAACTGTGGGTGTTCTGATTATCGCCTGTCCCTGTGCTTTGGGTTTAGCTACTCCTACTTCTGTGATGGTAGGAACAGGTATTGGTGCGGAAAATGGTATTTTAATTAAAGGTGCGGAAAGTTTAGAGTTAGCCCACAAAATCCAAATTATTGTTTTAGATAAAACCGGGACTTTAACTCAAGGTAAACCCACAGTTACTGATTTTGTCACTGTTCATGGTACAGCAAATAGTAATGAACTGGCATTGTTGCAGTTAGCCGCAACTGTAGAAAGAAATTCTGAGCATCCTTTGGCAGAAGCGGTGGTACAATATGCCAAATCTCAAGAAGTGAGTTTAGCAACGGTTAATAATTTTCTGGCTATTGCTGGTAGTGGTGTACAAGGAGTTGTCAATGACCATTTGGTGCAAATCGGTACACAACGCTGGTTAACAGAAATAGGAATTAATCCAGATTCTCTACAACAGTATCAATCGGGTTGGGAATCCGCAGGAAAAACAGTGATTTTCATGGCTGTTGATGGTGCATTACAAGGAATAATGGCTATTAGTGATGCCCTCAAACCTTCCTCAGCACAGACAGTAAAAGCACTGCAAAATTTAGGTTTAGAAGTGGTAATGTTAACTGGAGACAATCAGCAAACTGCGGATGCGATCGCACTTCAAGTTGGTATCAACCAGGTTTTTGCCCAAGTGCGTCCAGACCAAAAAGCCGCTATTATTCAATCTTTGCAATCCCAAATCCCAAATTCAAAATCTCAAATTGTCGCTATGGTGGGGGATGGTATCAATGATGCCCCAGCTTTAGCACAAGCAGATGTAGGGATTGCCATTGGCACAGGAACAGATGTTGCGATCGCTGCGAGTGATATTACTCTAATTTCTGGAGACTTGCAAGGCATTGTCACCGCCATCCAACTCAGTCGCGCTACTATCAACAATATTCAGCAAAATCTCTTCTTTGCTTTTATTTATAACATTATTGGCATTCCTATTGCTGCTGGTATTCTCTACCCTATTTTTGGTTGGTTACTAAATCCCATTATCGCAGGTGCTGCAATGGCCTTTTCTTCCGTTTCTGTCGTCACCAATGCCTTAAGATTGCGTAACTTTCAACCAGGAGTTAAGTAAATGTTGAGTCAAAAAACTATTTTGGGAAGCCTTATTGGTTTATTACTGTTAACATCAAGTGCAGTAGCAGAAATGCCAGATGGCCATTCTATGAAAACTAGCGAATTTCACCGAATTGACCAACCATTAAGTTTGAAAGTTGCTGTTACAGTCGGTGGTTTAGCTTTAATTGGTATCGAGTTGTGGTGGTTTATTTATAGTAAATCAAAAGTATCACCAACTAAGTTGACTAATAACCAATAGAAGTCGCCAAATTAAACTTTATTTCTGAATAATAGGACAAATACTTTCCTGTGGTTGTTTCTCTCTATTTTGCCAGCCTGAAAGTAATCCTTGAATCTCTCCGCGTAAAGTTAACAATTGTTCAATTTGGTGGTCTATTTTAAATAGCTTTTCTTGCAACTTTTCTTGAATCTCACAACAAGGAGGTTCTCCTTGATCATACACCTGAAGAATGTCTCGAATTTCTTCCAGACTTAAACCAAGATGTTGCGCTCTTTTAATGAAATCTAAACGAGTCAGGACATCTAAAGAAAACTGACGAAAACCTCCTTCAGTGCGTGCTGATGCTTGAATTAAATCTAAACTTTCATAATAGCGAATTGTCCTGATGGAAATTCCACTGAGTTCTGTTACCTGACCAATTAAAAGTAGTTGTTTATCTTGAGTTAACATAACTGATTTTCCCCAATTATTATCATTATTAAGTAGGTCAACTTAATTAAATATAGGAATCCTAAATGATTTCTGCAAAATATCTAAGTATTGTAGGTAGGGCTATGCCTTACAAAACCCGGATATTTATTGTGGGCAATGCCCACCCTACGTATATGTTCAAAAATCAAATAGGAGTCCTATATAAAATATTTGTAGAATGAATTATACCATTTAGAAAAATAATTGTGACAGATGGATAGCGCCAAACCATTACCCTTCTATGTTTCACAATCAAAAATCAAAAATGGTATGAGCTTAGAAAGTACACCACCATTATCCTAAGTCTACCGTGTTTTCAGGACTTTCGTCCTCACACACCCGACATCTTACGTTTTAGCTTAGTACTGAAAATAACTGTTTTTATTAGCTTGCCATGATAGTTCTAGATTAACCGCTTCACGGCAAGTGAAACCATAAAAATGAACGTCAACGCTGAGAATGTTAGCTACCCCCGGAAACTTAAAACTTTCAATAACCCAGAACGTTTTATTGAGGGGTGGTATTGGGTAATACCCTCGCGAAAATTAAGGGTTTATGAAGTAAAACCTGTCACAGTTTTAGGGAGAGAATTAGTAATTTATCGTGGTCAAGATAAACGAGCAGTTATTTTTGATGCTTACTGTCCACATATGGGCGCTCATCTTGCTGAAGGTAAGGTTGAGGGTAATGAATTGCGATGTTTTTTTCATCATTGGAAATACGATGCAGAAGGATTTTGTGTTGATATTCCCTGTTTAGATGAGCCGATTAATGTTAAAGCCAAAACTTGGCCTACCGCCGAAAAATATGGCATGATTTGGGTTTGGACTGGAGAAACACCACAACAACCTTTACCCTTTATTCCAGAGTTAGAAATTGAGGAGTGTGATAGTAATTTTGGAGCGCATTTTATCACGAATTGTCACCCGAATGTGGTGATGATTAATGCTATCGATACTCAACATTTTAATACAGTCCACAAGCTGGTATCAGAATTGATTTTTGAAAAACAGGAACTGAATGAGAATGCGATTACTTTCAGTAACATTGCACAGGATGGCGAAGATTATTTTTTGATTAAACTGATTCGTCCCTTCTATAAAAATCCTGTTACTTACAGTCTTTGTTATTGGTATGGTACGACTGGAATGGTGACATTTGGCCCAGAATTTTTGCATTTCTATATTATGTTTACTTTACGTCTAATAGAAGGTGGAAAAGCAGAAGGTTATGCAATTTTTCTTACTAAGAAACGCACAAGTATTTTTGGTAAAATGTATAATCGATTTGTGCTGTGGCTAACTGAAATTTTAACTCACTACTTCATTAAGAATGACAGCAAAATTTTCCAAACAATTCAGTTTAATTTAAAAACACCTATTCAGGCTGACCAGTCGATCATACAATTTATTAACCACTTGGAAAGACAAAAAAACCTAAAGTGGGAAAGTTGGGCAATGGGGAATTTAGAGCGAGCGCGTGATACTGAGGTGCGAGATGTAGAAAAACGCGAAAAATGGCGTGATGAGCTAGTGAATGATTGAAAATTCCACATTCTGCCCATAAAAATGAAGTGGACAAGCCACTTCATCAATTCCCAGGTAGAACCTAAGCAATGAGTATAACCACTGTCGGAATTTAAAATCGTATAAATTAACACAGATTTTCATGCCGACTCAATTTTATTGAATCTGATTGGGAGAGGGGGAGAAGAGACACGGGGACGCGGAGAGGGGGTGACGCGGAGAGATTTATTTGTGGGTTTAATTAAGCAATACAATCGAGGGCGGGGAAACCCCGCCCCTACAGGCTTGGGGATAAAAATCTGAAAGGTTCTTCGTGTCTCTTCCTCCCCTCATCTCTTCTTCCCCGTGTCACCGCGTCTCATCCCCCTTACTCCATCGCTTCATTGACAGGGAATCTATCAATCAACTGCATTGCTCGTTGAGCATTCCGTCGCAAAGAGTCAGGAACATGGGGAACATGGGGAATTTGGGATAATAAATCCAATGTCCGGCGTAAAATTCTGACTACATCACCTTCATCTAAGGTGGTATTGGCACATAATTCTACCCACTCCACACCTAATGCCCACTGTTCTACCATCGCTATTAATTCAAATTCCAACCAGATAGGCAGGGCTACATTATAACGGCGTTGCAGTTGGAAAATTTGGCGACGAATCCCCCGTAATTTCGCCAAAGCATCGGCTACCTCTTCACTCAGATCAAAGCGTACCTTACTATCTGGACGTGGTGTTTCTGTCACCAAAGCCGCAGCAGCCGCCGCTAAATGATGAGGATCTAAATTATTTAATTCACCACTAGCGATGACTAAACCCAACCACAATTCATTTTCGCCCCGAATAGCGGCGGCCATTTGTCCTAATTGTGTGGGGACTAAGTTATCTAAACCGCCAAAGTGCTGCAAGATTTGAATTAAATTGAGAAACTCTTCCCAATGTCGTTGGGACTGTTGTTCTACTTGCCCTTGAACTTCTTCTAATTCTGCTTCTAATTCTACACAACGCGCTCTGCGTTTAAATATTGTGGCAACGTTCCCGGATTGATGTAAGGGATGGTTTTCTAATTGGGATTGCACGGCGTTAACACGACTGAGTTGTTCTACCACTTCCTGTGGCATATACATAAATTCGCCAGGATCGGGTATGCTTTGTGCGATCGCTATTGTTTCTTGATTACCACGGACACACTGCCCCCGTTTTAACGCCAGTTCTGCGGGTGGAATGATGTCAGGAGACACTTCAACTCTTGGCAATTCGGCATACAAATCAACTACATCTGCACTTGTGACTACATACCAGCGGTTATCCTGTCCTAAACATACGAAGTAAGAAGCTTGGCCAGCATTTGGCACTTTGTGAACTAATACCGCTGTCATCGGTAAAGTTGCTGTGATGTTTTTGTCTTTCAGACTCAACAATGTCCCAGACACGGCAAAATCCAGCATCATCACCAATTGTTCTTGTCTGTCTTCCCGCGCTTGCTCTTGTAAGGTTTTTAATATATGGCGTTCTACTTTCAGGCGTTGGCGCAATTTTTCATATAGCGCTAATTCATTTTCATCAATTGCGGCTAACTCATCTTGTATTTGCCTTAATTCGGCTTGTATTGCCGCAATTTCGTCGTACTCTGGTCTTAAATGCAAAGTCGCCATGTACTGACCAAAACTGCGTTCGATCAGTTCTCTGGTTTGCTCTAAGGAGTGGGTTTGCAGTAAGTTGAGTACCATGCCGTAGCTAGGCGTAAACTGGCTAACTAAAGGATCTGCTGCCGATGTAGCCAAATACGCTGCTTCTTTGGCTCCTTCAAAGGGAGTTTGGACTGTGACTACATAACCTTGGAGATCCATGCCCCGACGACCTGCCCGGCCTGACATTTGCAGAAACTCGGAAGCTTTCAATAAACGATGTCCGTTGTCAGTCCGCTTAGAAAGGGTGGAAATAACTGTGGTGCGGGCGGGCATATTTATTCCCGCTGCCAGGGTTTCTGTGGCAAATACAACCTTAATCAGCCCCTGTTGAAATAGTTCTTCTACTAAGACTTTCCATGCTGGCAATATTCCGGCATGGTGAGCGGCAATGCCTCGGTAAAGGGGTTTAATTTGTCCTGTCCGTCCAGCGTCGGGATTGCGGCTTAAAAAGTCATCAATTTGTCGCCGTAATATTTGGGATTCGTCGTTATTTACCAGCCATAAATCACCTACTTCGTCCACAGCTTTATCACATCCTCTGCGGCTGAAGATAAAGTAAATGGCTGGCAACATATCTCGTTGCTGGAGTTGACTGAGGGTATAAATAATGCCGGGAGCTTCTGGTCTGCCAGCTTTACCCCGCTCTCCTTGTCCTTTTTTACTACGCTTAATTAGGCGGGGGTTAATTTTGGTGTTGCTGTCATTGAGTAGGGGAAACAGCCCTTTGGGATTGCAATAGTGGAATTCTAAGGGAACTGGGCGAAAATCGGAGTATATCAGGTCTGTGGGGCCATGAACGCGATTTAGCCAGTCGGTGAGTTGGTCACTGTTGGCAACTGTGGCGGAAAGGGCGACTAGTTGCACTTCACGGGGACAATAAATAATGGATTCTTCCCAAACTGTACCCCGTTGGCGATCGTTCATGTAGTGGCATTCATCTAGCACCACTGCTTCAACGTCTACTAAGGAGATGCCAATTTGTCCTATGGGTGTGCCATAGAGCATATTGCGAAAGATTTCGGTGGTCATGACTAAAATGGGCGCATCTCTGTTAATAGAAGCGTCTCCAGTTAGTAGTCCAACCTGATCAAAGCCGAATTTTTCTCGAAAGTCTCGTAATTTTTGATTCGACAACGCCTTTAGAGGGGTTGTGTAAAATACACGTTTTCCCCGCGACAAGGCGCGATAAATGGCGTATTCCCCAATTAATGTTTTACCTGAACCGGTGGGCGCACAGACAACTACGGAGCGTCCAGCATTGAGGGAGGCGATCGCTTCTTGTTGGAATTGATCTAATTCAAAGGGAAATACTGACTCTAAGTCAATTTCTGAAGATGGGACAGGATAGTTCACTCAATCATCTTTTGCAACCAGACTGTCTATTATCATAACGTGATTCGTGATTTGCTAGGGTAGTGGGTAATTAATTGGTAATAGGTTGTTAATTATTCTCCCTGATGCCTAACTAGCAACTTACGTTACTATGAAAGCAAATATGTTATTAGTTTTGCATAATGACACTTGTAATTGTCGCTGAACCAGCACCACTAAAAATTTCTGCTGATAGTGTCGTTCGGGTAGGAAAAACTCGTGTAACTCTTGATACGGTAGTTTCTGTCTTCAAACAAGGAGCAACCGCAGAAGAAATTGTCTACCGTTATCCATCCCTCAAGCTTGCTGATGTGTACGCTACTATTGCCTTTTATTTGAACCATCAGCAAGAAGTTGAAGCATATTTACAGCAACGTCAGCAACAAGCCCAAGAAGTACGGAAGATGAACGAGGCAAGGTTTGATCCACAAGGGTTGCGTGATAGATTACTTGCGCGTAAAGCAGAACAGGACGTATGTTGAAACTGCTTGCTGACGAGAATTTTGATAATACTATCGTCAGGAGACTGTTACGCCGGAGATCGAGTATTGATATTGTCCGAGTTCAGGATGTTGGTTTGTTAGGTGAAGATGATCCAACTATTTTGGCATGGTCAGCCCAGGAAGGAAGGATTTTACTTACTCATGATGTTGCTACAATTACACACTTTGCCTATGAACGAGTAGCACAAGGTTTATCAATGCCCGGAGTGATTGAGGTAGGGACAAATGCACAAATTGGACAGGTGATCGAAGATATTCTACTAATTATAGATTGCTGTTCAGAAGGTGAGTTGGAAGGGCAGATCCAGTATCTTCCGTTCTAGTTTCCATTCTAGTGTGGAGCGATAGTGCTACGCACCGCTGACGCGATCGCTTCTTGTTGGAATTGATCTAATTCAAAGGGAAATACTGACTCTAAGTCAATTTCTGAAGATGGGACAGGATAGTTCACTCAATCATCTTTTGCAACCAGACTGTCTACTATCATAACGTGATTAGGGAAGAGGTAATGGGTAATTGGTTATTCTGCTTGTTCGCTGTTCCCTATTCGGCTAACTGTTTCTGCAATTCTGCGTAGCACTCGACACACAGACTCTAATTCACTTTGGGTAGTTAGAGGTGCAAATACTCTTGACATGGCATATTTTTGATTTTCTAGCTTGACAAAGACAATATCATCACCATTGGTTAGCATTCCAAAAGTAGGCAAATCACTATTTGGACTGGCCATCAAGTAAGCGAGAGTTTGGGGCAATGCTGACCAAACTGATAGCATGGTTTTTTTGGACTCTAAAACAATTATCCAAAGGCGATCTTTCAAAACTAAAACATCTATTCGACCCTGTAGAATTTCTTCACTATCAGCTACTGTGATTTGTACAGATTCTTCAGCTTTGATGCGAAAAGGTGGATCATATAAACCTGCAACGGTCAGTAATGGAGAGACAAGTAATAGCATCACCGTACCTTCTAATAAATGCCCGCCAGATCGGTGATAAATATAACGCTTCCATAAAATTTCTAGGTTAGTGCGGTCATTAGGGTTAATCTCAGGTAATTGATCATGCCATTCTGTAAAAAAATCCTGAGATTCACTGCGATTCAAACCAAATCTTATTTCTGCTTCTGCGATGGTGGTGATAGTTTCAGTAACGGCTAGTGTTTGCATAGTAGATTTCTTCCGGTAGCTGTGATTATATCGTCACTGCAACTTTACCAACTTCGGTGGATGGTTCGGGTATGGGTTGTCCATTTTCTTCAAGAATTTTTAGAACTTCTCTAACCTTCATAATTTCTGTTGTTACTGTGAAGTTTTCTATACACATTAGGTTTTGGCGATGACGAAACCTGATCTCAGAGAATTTATGAAATACTCAGCAATACACCTGTAGCTATATGTTATCCACATTATTGCTTGAGTGTAATTTAAAAAGATGAATGAGTATAATCAAAATTCGTCCTCATCTTCATCACTACAACAGCTACTCGAAAAACTCGAAAACTGCATATCTCTTGAATCTTCTAGGAACGCCAATCCGTGGGTTAGCGTGAACAGGCTCACGGAGTTATTTTATGAAAAATATGGAGTATCCCTTAAAAAAGCAGCAAAAGCTCAAGGTTATAAGGATGGACTGAAAAGTCTTCTTAATGCTAGTAGACGCTTTGCAATCTACAGTACTCAATTACCTGAAGAGTTTTATGTTGCTCTTTTCCAGGAAATATTCCCTGGGTTTCAACAGTCTCAAACAACTTCAATTCAATACAGAATCAAGCGACCCTGGAAAGTTGATGAGCATTTGCCGAAGATTTTAAAGGTAGAGAGGGCTGAAGAAATTCCATCTGACGAAGTCCAAAAAACTTCAAAATACCAGCCAATCTTAGTTCCTGATATTAAATCACTCAATGACTTGGAATTAGCTTTGATAGAAATCATTAAAAACCTGATAGCAAATGATCAAAAAAAATTTATAACTCTTGCAATATTGAGTAGAACGTTTTGTGCTTATTATAAGCAACCAATACGGCCTATATTGCGAAGTGTCTGTCCTGATATGAAATTGATTGAGCTACTTCAGACTATTCCTAGTCTTCATGTCCAAAAAGTGGAAAATGATTGGTACATTACTATAGAATGTCATTAAGTTGAGTCATGCACTAGTATCAACGCTAATTATCACACTAGAACCCAAGAACTTTTAGTAATTCCTGGATTGCTAGAGCGAGTTAAGAAAAATCAAACAACGCCTAAAAACCATTCCGCAAACTGGAGAAACTTTAGACAGCAATTTCAGTCAAAATAGAATAGTGTGTTTGAAGTAAGCAGCATTCCTTTAAATAAAGATATGGATACTTTAAGCAAAAACCGAGAGCAGATTATTGAGTCAATTAAGACATTGCCAGAGGATTCCCTCGATGAACTCATCAATTTTGTTGATTACCTGCGCTATCAAGCAACTGAAAAACAATCCGAAAAAACCAGTAGAAACTTTTTGCTTTCAGTTGCAGCTTTGGGAACTTCAGTGGAAAAGAGGGATAATTGAAAAAATTGACGCAGCCATTTCTGGTTTCCCAATCAGCCATGCAAAATCTTACTAGAATTACCCGCAACCCAGAAGTAATGGGCGGTAAACCCTGTATCCGGGGAATGCGTGTCACAGTTGGTACTATCGTTGGCTTAATGGCATCTGGTCACAGTGCAAATGACATTCTCAAGGCTTACCCCTACCTTGAGGAAGCAGATATTTATGATGCTCTTGCCTATGATGCATGGCGGGCTGAATAAATTGAAGTTCTGCTGATAAGAGCATGAAAATTTGGATTGATCTGAACCTTTGCTGCTTTGCTCCTTTGCGTCTTTGCGCGAAACTTTTCTTAACTTGAATTTTAAATTGATTTGTCACCCTTTCCCCAATTCCTGAGAACGTTCTTTAGCGGCTTTGACAGCTTCAATTAAAGCGGAACGAAATCCAGCCTTTTCTAATTCGCTCACACCAGCAATTGTGGTTCCACCGGGACTAGTAACTCTGTCTTTGAGTTCTGCGGGGTGTAATTTAGTTTCTTCTAAAAGTTTCGCTGTTCCCAATACAGTATGTAAAGCTAGTTGTTTAGCAACTGCTCTAGGTAAACCGACTGCAACACCCCCATCAGCTAAGGCTTCTACCATCAATGCTACATAAGCAGGGCCGCTACCCGATAAGCCTGTCACTGCATCCATCAGCGTTTCTGCAACTTCTACTACTTCCCCTACTGCGGAAAAAATTTGCTGTGCTGTTTGCTGGTGGATGGGGTGAGTGTAAGCACCTAAACAAATCGCTGTTATTCCGGCTCCCACTGTAGCGGGGGTATTGGGCATAGCGCGAATCACTGGTAGTTGGGGAAAGGCGGCTTCTAGCTGCTTTAAAGTGACTCCTGCCAAGATAGAAATAATGAGGGGTGAATGTCTTGTAGGCAGGATATCTGCTAATTCTTGTGCGATCGCACTAAATACCTGGGGCTTAACTGCCAACATCACAGCTTCCTGAGCCTCAGCTAAAACCAGGCAATTATCCGTCGTCACTCTGACATCATATTGCTGCTGTAAAAAACTTTGCCGAGAAGCTTGCGGTTCACTAACGATAACTTCTGAACCGTGATAAATGCCTCTAGCTATCAAGCGGGATAACAGTGCTTCGCCCATTACCCCGCCACCAATTAAACCAAATTTAATAGTCATTTGTGAATAGATATTAGTCATTAGTCCACCTAATGACTAATTTAACTTTATTATTGTGCTGCTCGGTTAACTTCGCTTCCCCAAGCTGGAGTTGTACTTGCGGGACGACTGGGGCGTGCTGCTGGTTGAGGTACTTCATGTAAAAAACCTCCTTGGGTGCTAACTTGCACACAACTGGGGGTAAACAAAAAGATACTTTCACCAATCCGCTCTTGATGTCCATCTAGAGCATATGTACCACCAGCCACAAAATCTACTGCCCGTTGAGCCTGATCCGGGTCCATAATCGTCAAGTTTAATACTACGGATTTGCGCTCGCGTAATGCTTGAATTGCCTGAGGCATTTCTTCAAAAGTTCGTGGCTCAAGTACTAAAACTTCGGAAATTCCATTAATTGCACCTGGCATACCAATCACATTACTCATAGGCTTTGACCCTGCTGCGGCTACTTCTTCTCCCATTGTAGGCATGGGTTCGCGCCAACGTCGATTGGGTGTAGTGGTTTCTTGTGGAGCAGGTTGAGGATTTTCTTGCTGATACATATTTTGGTAGCTATCAGTTTCCGGCTCCTCTTCGTAGTACTCGTATTCTACTTGCTCATTCAGCCCTACAAAATCTCTAAGTTTGGAAAATATATTGTTCATTTTGTACGCTCCCGGTGGAAATTACCTTAATTGCTTTGGCTATCAATTTTTGTAGCCAGTGATGATTGCTATAGTAGCCGCTGCCTGGGGCAATTTTATAGCCCTTAGTAGCCTCTAGTACAGGTTTTCATAAGAAAAAGACAGTTCTAGAAAGGACTATACCTTAACTGGACACAACAATGAGTCAAAATTATATCCTAAGTTTTGGTCAAGGTAAAATTCTTTCTACTTCATTTTGTCTTAGTAATTACATTTGTCAACATTATATCTTTAAGACACGCATACCACTGTAACTTACTGAATTGGTTTTCAGCAAGTTTGGTCTTTATTTTGATACTTAACTCCAAGCTAGAGGAAAAAAGATCAGGTTCTCTGCCCAAATAAGATCGTTCCCAATCTAACCATCGTTGCACCTGCTGGTATTGCCAATTGATAATCCCCTGACATACCCATTGAGAGATGCTGCATGGTAATATTTGACCAGTTTTGTGATGCGATCGCTTTTGCTAGTTTATTAGTCCTATTAAATACATCTACAATCTCAGCATCAGCCAAGCCACGGGGAGGAATTGTCATCAAACCTTGAATTTGTAAATTTTTGCATTGGTTAAGTGCAGCCAAATCAGCTAACAGTTCTGGAACCATCCAACCAGATTTATTAGGATCTGAGAGAATTTTGACTTGTAAGCAAACCTGGGGACTCACACCTAGCTGTTGCGCCAGAGTATCGAGGCGCTGGGCAATCTGCAAATTATCGACGGAGTGAATCCAGTCAAATAGTTCCAAAGCTTTTTTAGCCTTATTACTTTGTAAATTTCCAATAAAGTGCCAGGTAATATCCGACAAATCTTGCAACTCGGATTGTTTACTGGCAGCTTCTTGGATGCGATTTTCGCCAAAATCACGAATTCCGGCGGCATAAGCCTCCCTCATGAGTGCGGTTGGCACTTGCTTACTAACAGCAATCAACCGCACTGAATCAGGAAGTGAGGCACGAATGGCAGCAATACGTTCACTAATCGAACTACTCATTGGAAGGTGCGTTGGAAAACACTTTGAAGCTGATCGTACTCCTGGGATTTGCCATTGCGACGTAAAGTACGTAAGCGATTTTCCAGCATCATTCTGGCTTCAGTACGTCCAATTGACTGAAATTTAATCCCTTTAACGTCATTTGTTACCAAGAAAAATAAACGTTGGGCATAAAGTGTAGTGAACAGATCCTGGTTATCATCAACCATACAGATCCTATATAGCAAACCCCACGTAGGATGATTTATGTAAGTTTCTGAGTAGTCTGGATTCATTTAATAGTCAAGGTTGGAGTACATATATTCTGTTTTCGCAGTCAAACACAAACATTCCGACGATAATAGATATTCTTTTGCCAGAATCTTTGCTGACAATGCGAAACTGACGACATTTTGCCAGGTACTGGCTTTCATGAAGACCTTGATCTAGTTTCTCATTTGCAGGTAAAGTATGAGTACCTAGGGAAAAATTGGCAACAGAAGTTAAACCTTCTAGTCTGGATGACGCGCAATTCACAAATCATGGGGTACTACTAGACAGGGAGATTTACCTGCTGATTTGTTCACAGATTCCCAGGAGGAAAGCGCCTTTGAAGTTCCGAAGAGTGAAGAAAACCAGCTTTCGGACTTCTCGTTGCACAAGCTTCTTTCCATCCTGCCATAATTCTCGCTTTATGGTGCAAATAATAGTCAAAGTAATTGATAATTCTTAATTCGTAATAGTGCCGAACGCAGGCTACGCCAACGTAGTTGCAATCATGAGAAGCTTTTACTCTCTTAATCACGTTGTTTTAGATTGCGCTTGGTATAAGAATTACTCAAATCTACTTACCCACAAAAAAAGTTGCGACAACGGAACTAAACTTGTTGCAGCAACTGTTGTTTTAAAATTACTAAGTCTGGAAATTAATTTAACTTTGGGAATTACCTAGATTTGCTTTTAGAGAAGCAAAATTTTTACCACCCAGTTCAATTTGATCTGCCACACATCCATATTTTAACCTATCAACTAGATACTCTACATCATGAGCAATAAAATTTGTGCCATGATCAGGTTCTATTAAACTCACTAAATTGATATTTTTTATTTTTTGATTAGCTAAATTAGAGAAGCCTAAAAAATTCAATACTCCTGATTCATATGTGCCACAGGGTACTGACGGATTAGTTACACCAACGCAATATTCATGTTCTTGAAACCAATCAAATGCAGGATAACCATGAAAGTGAACAATTGGCGCACCATTTTCAATTAATTCCGGTGTATACAGAGCAGCAGAAAGACTAATTGCCAGCATAACATAGATATCATAAGAAGGTTTAACATCTATTTTCTGCTGCTGCATTTTTATTGGTAATTGCAGGTATAATTTATCTTGCAACCCAATGCGGATAATATCTTTTTCAATATTTAAATCGGTTTTATTCGAGCCTGAACGAGAACTCACTAGCCAAATATCAGGAATTTGCTTAAATACATATTCTCCATCAATAATGATTTTGATATAACGTCTACTTGCTTCATTTTGGCGAACTTCATTACTACTAAATCCAGGAACTGGCAATAAATTCTCCCACTCATAATTAGTTATTTCTGGTTTTCCTACATAGTGAGGAGGTTCTGCATAAGCTACAAAACCATAAGAGACTCCTGTTCTACCATTGACGATGATGTTGACAATATCTCTGTGAGACTTTCTTTTCAGAACTTCAGCCAGCTTAAAACCAGCCGGAAATAAATCAGTTGAGGCTAATTCTCGTCCTAAATTTACTAAATTGGTAGCATATTTAGATATATGAGGATTATAGGTTCCTATTTCAAATCGACTCATTAATAGTGGGGCTATGGGAACGAAAACTTTAGGAATTAGGGATTTGGAGACAAAATTATCTAGTTCAGATTTAGAAAAAATAGAATCTGATAGATTCATGTTCAGGATAGAAATCTGATTAGTAGATACGCCTAGCACAATTTGTGAAAATGTTCTAATCAATGTGTTGATGCCAATGCTAATTTTTTCTTTGTATGGTGTAATTGGATTCACAAATTTATGATCTATTTCACTGAGAATAATTACTTGTGTATTTGTCGGATCTTCAACATACTTAGCTGCATGATCTTCAGCCCAACTACTCAATTTAGCAATTTGCACAACTGACATTTGGCGATTTTTTGCCAGCCAGCGAGAAGAAAATATATATATACTCTCCGCTATAAATATGCCTATTTTCCTGAGCCAAGAATTCGGTCTTTCGATATCTATAACTGCATTAATTTCTGCTTTCACTCCTCTCAGCTTGAAGGAGATTTTTTTGTTAAGTATGGGAATTTTAATATCATAAAAAAAATCTGTTGTAGCTTCCTGCCAAGGAAGAACTTTAACACCAAAGTTTTTGAGTTTAACTGCTAATTCTTGACGGAATTTAATAATTATTAGATTTTGATAACCATTAGGTAAAGGTCTAAATGTAACACTGAGGTTTTCAGCCATCAATTTAGGGTTAATAATTGGTGGTTGATATGCTAGAGGTGATTCTCCGGCAAAGCCACCAATTAACCTGCCAATAGTTTCTAAGCTAATTCCCTGACTCAGAGGCTCAGATGCACATTTAGTTGTGATATTCATTTCCTGTATTAATGCCAGAATATCTGCTTTATAAGCGGCTATTTCTGCCTCTACTTCTGGTGTGATTACACCCTTGGGAGAGCGAATATTTAGTTTAGTATTTTCTACCCAAAATTGAACACCTTGTTGAGTCAGTTTCGCCAGAATATCGGATGCATTCATTACTAAATCTCCCAGTTTTTAAGGAAGTACAAAGAAGAGAAAAAAAGAAGACACTTCACGGGAACGGTTTTCCCCCAATCCTGCGAAGTGTCCGTCTTAGAGGAGGAAAAAACTTAAAATTCTTTATTGCTTTAGATGCATAGTAGTTGATAGTTATGTAGCTAATTATGCACTACTATGAGAGTTTATATCTGCAAAATCTCGGTTTGGGAATTTTCCAATTCTTCAGCTAACCGTTGAGCAAGTTCTTCAATAGTAGGGTAGTACCAAAGATGGATAAGAGACAACTTAAATCCCATCATTTTCTCGGCTTTACTAGCAAGAGTCATTGCTTGTGCTGAATCTAAACCGTAGCTATCTAAAGGTTCTCGAATATCTATTTCCTCTGGATTGACTCCCAATAAAGAAGAAATTTGAGAAACCAGCCAAGCTTGAATTTCTAAAGTAGAGTAAGCTGGTGCTTTGTGGGAATTAGAAAGAGAATTACTCATTTATGTACCTCTAAGTTGTAAAGAATTAAACGTGACATCAGAGATAAGATTAATAACATTTGTGACAAGTGATTCCATTGTTTTTTGGCTAATTGAAGGCTGAGAAAATACAAAATTTAGTAGCATCTTCCCCTGAAACGTGGCAACATGAATAACCAAAACACCTGCATACAAACTATGGGAAGCGGCAAAACTAATTTCTTCTAGTTCTAATTCCCCATAAGCTGCGGGGATATTTACTTTGCCAATATTAGATACTGAAACTGTAGCAGCTATTTGTTTGGGAAAAATCAAACTAAAGTCTATAAGTTGTTTAGCAATTAATATCATGTTAAAGATATCTTGACGCTTGATTCCAGCTTCTAGATTGTGCTTAACTTCCCGTGCTAAATCCCAGAAAGATGTATTGGGTTTTATGCGGTGAAATCCCATCATCGATGTGGCTAAAACAGCCAGATTTTCTTCATTAACTTTAGGTTGCAGTCGTTTTCGTAAATCAAGATATGATAAGCAGTTTACTCGCACATCTTTTTGATGATTTTTGAGAATTTTTCTGGCTACTGCAAACATGAGAATGGCAGATAAAGCACTGTGTACTGTGGTATTTTCCTGCCGACAGCGCTGAACAAATTTTTGAGTTAATTCTCTGTCTATCTGTCTGTGAATAATAGCAGAATGACGCTGAGAGATGGAGACATATTTTTCAAATCCTAATGTTTGTGGTTGATTCCATATTTTATAAAATCCAAGTTTTAAAAAACATAAAAATCCGCTAATCTTACCTATAAAACCCTGTTTAGATTTAGGTATTAGGGTTTCAATAGGTTGCAAAGGTTCTAATCTTTTAACTGGTTGAATGGGTTCACTAGATGTAAGCCTTTGATAATAATTCAAGATTTCTGAATGTAGTTGAATGCTAGATAAGCCGTCGGAAATTGCATGGTGTAGAGTTGTAATCAAGTAACTAATTTTTTGCTCATTGAGGATATGCACAAGCACTACTCGCATCAGAGATTTACTACTATCAATTTCCTGGTTCATCTCTTCATTAACAACTTCTTGCCAATGTTCCTCATTTATATGATTAACAATTCGTAAACCAATTTTTTCTGTACCTGCGGTTTGAAAATAAAAACATTTTCGGAAATGAAGAATGTGTGAATTTAAACGAGGATGACGATACTGAACAATGTCTAAAGATTGCCTGAGAACTGCTGCTTGGAAATCACCTTTAATGCGGCTAATAGTAACTAAATTCCATGTTTTAGCACGTCTATTAAGGATTTCCATCGCTTGTTCTACATTGCCCAATTTTCTGTCGCTGGACATATTTATAAACCTTATGGACGATATTGACTGTATTCATCTGGAATTTTTAATCCTTGAATTTTTAAACTTTGAATGCGGTATAGAAATGCTGCTCCTGTCATAATATGGTCAGCAATATCTACCACTTTGCGATTTTTGGATTCAGACAAATAGGAACCTCTTACCCAATCATTAAAGCTACCCATTGCTGGACCACACCAAATTTGATAATCAATTTCTCGACCTTTTTCACCAGTATTAGACCAGCGGGAAGATAATCCCAGATACCAGCGAAAAATTAAAGCCATTTTCAGCTTAGAATTACTCAGTGCTTTACTTAATTTTTCTGGGTTACGTTGAGATAAATAAGCAACAGTTTCTTGCCAAACTTCTTGTACGGTCTTTTTCAGAATTTGCTTTTCTAATTTTTCGCGTTCTGCTGGGGGAATCTCTTCAATTGAGTTATAGTTTTTGTATAATTCTAATAATTTTTGAGCGCGGAGAGGAAAGAGTGTTCCACGTTTGAGAACTTGCAATTTTACTCCCATTTCAAACATATCTGCTGCGGGAGCCATCATCACATCAGCCATTTCTGATTGAGCTAGTAATTCTTTGGTATATTCAGAAGTTCCAGCTTCAATACAAGATTGATTAATAGAGCCAGTGACTACATAAGCTGCACCCATCATAAAGGCAGCTAATGCTGATTGTGGGGTAGAAATTCCACCTGCTACACCAATCCTTACTGGTTGTTGATAACAATATTTAGTTTGAATTTCATCTCGCAATTCCAAAATAGAAGGTAATAAACAAATGAGCGGACGATTATCTGTATGACCTCCAGAATCTGCTTCTACAGTAATATCATCAGCCATAGGAATTTTTTCGGCAAGAGTGGCTTGTAATTCACTAATAAGACCTTGTTGAACTAATTGTTTGAGAATTTTTACGGGAGCAGGTTGAAGAAATTTAGTTGCAACTTCTCGACGTGAAATTTTAGCGATGACTTTATTTTTGATTTCGATTTGATTGGCTGAATTTAAACTTAGTCCTGCGGCTCGATAGTAAACGATGTTATCAGTCAAATCTAAAAATGCAGAAGCTTCAATTATTCTGACTTGATATTGGAGATATAAATCAACGCTACGGCGTTCAATGGCTGGTTCACTAGGACTATGGAGTAAGTTAAAAGCGTAAGGTTTTTGCTGTAAAGCTTGTTGAATGCGGTTAATGGCTGATTCGACACGGTGAGGAGATAAACCTCCTGCACCAAATGAACTTAAAATTCTCTCTTTTCCCAGCGCAATTACTAATTCTTCGGAAGCAATTCCCTGAGCCATTGCACCTGTAGCGTAGGCATATTTTACCCCATAAAAATCAATAAAGCTGGGATCACCTAATTGTTGAATTGATAAGGATGGGATAGTAATCAGGGTTTCTATTTGGTGTTTTTTAACATCATTAATAGGAACTATATGTCCTTCATTGGTAACGCCAATCTGCTCTTCTTTCTTGACTATATAACATGGTTTTTCTAAATTCCTCAGTTTAGATTTAATCCCTTCTGCATCAAATGAAACAGCATTTATATTTCCTTGCCACGGTTGGTGATTGTGGCTAAATACAGGAGATATTTTTATTGAATTATTGGGCTTTTCTAGGATAGTTTCTGTGTTGAACACGTTAGTAGACCTCTGGAAAATCTAATTGGTATGATTGGGCTTTTCATCTCATAGTAGATATTGTCGTAAAGACGTTTTGGACTTTACTCTACTATGAATCTCTATATAAGAATCATCAATGCTATCTGATTTTAAGTTTTGTAGGGTGGGCAATGCCCACCTTACTAGGAGAATCATTGCGGAGGTTATGAATACCTTTAAAACGTCCGCTTATAAAAGTCTATTTGTTGCTGAATTAAGAGATTTATTTGCTGTAGTGATTCTTGGCGAGACTTTAATAAGAAACTGTGGGTTTTAGTCATGAGCGCATTGTTATCACTCATTTTTTGTTGGTGATGTTTGCGTAAATTTGGAAGAGGGGATAAAGTTGACTTCCAGATTTTATGGGGATAAAAATTCAAAGATTGATTTTGATGCTGCGGGGTTTTTTCTAATTTGAGATTTGGCTGATTATCTGTTGAACAAGGAATGTACAAAGGTGATAAATCTAATTCAACTCGATGACTGATGAGTTTACCTAAGGCTCTAATAATTGAGGTATGGTCATCTACGCCTCTTTTATTTATAGATACGGCGACGTGTTCTTTTTGCTTGAGGGTTTCACCAATCCATCTGGAGCAGTTACCACCAACGCCTACTTCAATAAATATTCTGTAGTTGTCTTGGTAGACCCGGTTAATTAAGCGAGGAAAATCAAGTTCTTGACAAAGAGATTTCGCTATGTTGTTGCCAATTGTTTGGCTATCGATGGTAATTGGTTCATATTCGGCGGCAGAATAAAAAGTCAAATTGGGGATGTTTTGAACGGGTAAAGTGTTGATTTTCTGGAGTTCATTATATTCAGAGCGCATGGGATCGCAATGAATTACATGATCGATAGAAGTGGGAAAAGCATCACAATTTAGTTGTTGAATTACTCTTTGACAAGCTTGTGTTTCTCCAGCTATTACAACTTCTTCAGGTGTGTTAATTAAAGGTATATAAACACGTTTTTCATGTTTGATAGCTTCCCTGACTTGGGATACTGGACACATGAGAATGTAGTTACTCCAGAATTCTGGATTTTGATCATCTAATGGTAATCCCCAAGATTGACGAACGGCATTTTTGGGGCCGGATAGCTGGGTTTTAAAAAGGGGTGATGAATTTAAGTAATCACTGGTTTCTTTAAAGCTAGTCCAGACACCTTGAGCTAACATCATGCTGGTTTCGCCGAGGCTGTAACCAAAGGCGCATTGGTGCTGGATTTGGAAATAATTTTTGAGAATTGCGGTTATGAGTCCAGCAAAGCCAACTTCTGATTCCAGCATTGCTACTGGGTCATCAATTAATTGCTGTTCTAAGGCTTCTAATTGTCTATTTGATAATTTATTGATGCTGCGGGGATAAAGAAGTTTTTCAATGTTAGCAACGCGGTTATAAACACTCTTAACAATTGTGTCCTCGTAAAGTTGAGGAAACATATGAAATAAATTACGGCATAGTCCAATATAAGAAGTGAAGGAACCAGAGTAAACAAAGGCAACTTTACCAATTTTTCCTTGAGGTTTGGGTGTAAAATAACTTCCAATAGGGGTTTGCCAGTCTTTGCCAGTATCAAAAGCAACTGTAACACCTGGAATTGCTCGCTGAATTTCTCGTGTTAATTCATCTTGATTGCGTCCTAAAATTGCTAAAGCGTAGGTTGCTGTTTGATGCTTTTGAAATTCCCTAAAGTTCTGACTAGCGGTGTGAGATAAGGAGAGGGAATCTTGGAGAGTTTGTTGTAGTCTATTTAGCTGCTCTAATAGAGAAGAGCGATCGCAAGCAGCCAGAGCAAAGAGATAATATGGTATTTGCTCTAAATATCGACTGTGACGTTCTATCTGACTGGGTTCTTCTGATAAAATTACGTGTACATAACTGCCATCTAACTCCAAACTATTCACAGCAGCTATTCTTTTGTCCGCACCTGGTTCTACAAACCAAGGTTTAGATTGTGTCGCTACATAAAAGGGACTTTCACTCCACACCTGGGGCTGTTTGGGACTAGACCACTGGGGAACTGCGGGAATATAGCGGTGATATAAACAAAGTGCTGTTTTAATGAGACTGATAATTCCTGAAGCAGCGTGAGTATGACCAATATTAGCTTTGACACTACCTACTGCACAATTTAATTTTGCGTTTGTAGTTCCATAAGCTTGAATTAAACCTTGAATTTCCGCATCATCTTGTTGAGGAATACCACTAGCGCAAAGTTCCAAATAGCCAATATCTTGAGGTTGAATATCTGCAAGATTAAAAGCCATTTCACAAGCTTGGGTAACT
Organism: Anabaena lutea FACHB-196; assembly: GCF_014698305.1. Classification (GTDB taxonomy): domain Bacteria; phylum Cyanobacteriota; class Cyanobacteriia; order Cyanobacteriales; family Nostocaceae; genus Anabaena; species Anabaena lutea. The sequence goes on from NZ_JACJST010000016.1 coordinate 112,001, forward strand.
GCTTCTGAGTTGTGTAGGGAATTCTGCACCACACTCAAACCATCAATTACTGCATATATGCGGTGATGTTTTTGTTTGGCTGTTTCGTGGAGTTGCAAAACTACAGCACCTGCACCTTCTCCGACGAGAATACCATCAGCTTTTTGGTCATAACTAAGGGTATTTACACCTGTGACGTGATTTTTCTCCCTAGCAAAATCCATTGCTGCAACTAAAACAGCATCTACTTGCTGATTAATTAATAGCTTTTGTGCCAAATGTAAGGCAGAAAAAACTGAATTCTCTTCACCAAAAGCAGGACTAGTAGCATCCCAAAGACGGGAAATATAACTGGCTAATTTATTGGGTTTATTACCTTGGGGTGTACTCACCATGATCACTGCTATTTTTGTTTCTGGTTGCAGTTTTGCATCTTGGAGAGTACGAGCAGCCACCTTCAGCATTAACAGTTGTTGAAGTGGAAGTTGATTAATTTCCTCTGGAGTAATTGGTAAATTGCAAAGATCAATTAAAGGTAATCGTTCATTGGCATAATTGGCAGAAACAAAATACTGCTTACCTTCATAAATGCAGCGTTCAAAAGCATCCAATTCCTGACAACCACCAGTATAGCAATCCATCCCCACAATTGCCATTTTTCGAGATTGATTTTGGTGAAATTCTTTCATTATTATTCTCCATTATGTTGCAATCTAGTTCAGTTAAGGCTAGAGTCTGTCATCAAAATCATTTTTTTAACTAACCACAGAGACACAGAGAAGCCAGTGCATTGCGAAGGACATTTGCAGACCAAACTCTTGATTCCTCTTTGCGCCTCTGCGTCTCTGCGTGAGACAAAAAAATGCGGTTCATTTACCCAAAAATCTGCGGTTAAAAATCCTCAAATTGGTTGACTCAAAATAGTTCCCTTAGCGCCAATCATGCGATTATAAACTTGCCCTTGGCGATTGTGAGTAATGACATCAGCAATTACAGTTAATGCGGTCTGAGATTTAATTTCACAAGTGACATAAAACGTTTCACCAAAGGGGACAGATGCAAATTGTTCAAAATATTGAATCTCTGCGGGTAAACAACCTAATTGATGAAATTGTTGTGTCCAAATCCAGAGCGAATGTATCTGTACATCAGCGATATAGGGATTAAATGTCTGTACTGAAAACTGTCCCTGTTGCTGTGCTGTTGGTTGTGGTAAATAACATTCTAGGGTGAGTTGAGCGGGACTGGCATTTAATACAGATTTAACGCCTTGAAAAGTAGTTCCATGAAACAAGCTACTTGCCCCATGTTGATAAAGTAATTGATTCGTAGAGAGGAATTTCTCATCCTGTTGTAAGTTCAGGAATTCATAGTTAGGGGGAGTAGAAGTTTCCCGTTTCAGAATGATATTACTGCTGAAATGATAACGGATTTTTCCATCTGCACTCTTACTACTAATTTTAGCAGTAAATTCTATTTCTTGGTTTTCAATCTTAGCAATTTCTTGCAATTCTAGATTATATTCATTGGCTAAATTTTCATCAAACACAATTCCTTTCAAAACTTTGAAATTGGGAAAACAAAGAGCTTTATAACCAGGATACAGTTGTTCACAAGTGTTAGCCATCCACAATAATCCACAAGTAGCGGGGAGTACGGGACGACCTGCGATTACATGATCGTGTAAAAATGGATTAGCTGCTAATGTTAATTGGCGGTGAATGCGATAGTTTTTTAATTCGCTGTTTAAGGTAGTGGGGACAGAAACTAAAGGACTACCAATTACCACTTGCACAGTTTCTTGATTGTGGTTTTTTAGTTCATTAACTAACACCTGCGCGCCGACTTCTATGGGAATAGTTTCAATTCTGCGTTCTGCGAAAGCTTTCTTTAATTCTGGTGATACCATGCCACTATCCCAAGGACCCCAGTTAATCGCAACTACATGACAATCGGGGTGATTCAGTTTGATAAGATGGGCAGATTTGTTGAGGATTTCGTTAGCAATTGCATAATCTGATTGTCCGACATTACCGTAAAAACCTACTACGGAAGAAAACAGAATGAGATATTGCAGTTGGCTGGGTGGTAGACAATGCAGGAGATTTTCTAAACCCTTAACTTTGGCAGCATAAACGGTTTCAAAATCCTGAATTGATTTTTTCTCAATTCGCTTATCAGCTAAATTACCTGCACCGTGAATAATTCCAGTTATCGCTCCTAAACGTTCAATTACAGGGGCAAGTTTTTCTTGGAGTAAAACTCCTTCCGTCACATCTACACTTAAATATTCAGCTTTTCCTCCGGCTTTCTCAATCGCCTTTAGAGTATTTTGAATTTCCCGCTGGGAAGAAATTGTCTGATATTTTTTCTGCACCATTATTGGTGTTGGTTTTTCTCCTTTCGCCTGAAAATCCTCCATAATCCGCTGTTTTAGTTCAGCTTCATTTTCGCAACCTTCAGCCCATACAGGTTCTGATTCTGTACTCGAACGCCCCAAGAGGATAAATTTACATTGCGATTCTTGGGCTAATTTAATCACACATTGAGCGGTAATTCCTTTTGCGCCACCACTGACTAGAAATACTTGGTTATTGGTAATTGGTAATTGGTCATTGGTAATGGGTAATTGGCTAGGAGTATCGGCGACTAGGGTGAATCTTCCTGTTTTGCTATATCCAACTTCTGTAACTAACAGATTAGGATCTTTAAGTTCGGAGAGAATATGTTTTACTGATGTTTCCGCATCTAAATCAGGACTTAAATCACAGCAACGACAAAATACAGTTTCCCATTCTTGATTCAAACTTTTGGTAAGTCCAAATAATCCCCCAGCAATGACGCTGAAATTATTTGTACGTCCAAGTCCAAATTTTCCATCTAGACGCGCCACGGTGAGGAAAGAACTGCGTCCTTTATTTGCAGCTTGATTTAGTGGTTCTTTAAGATGTTTGGCGATTAAAAAGACATGGCGGAGAATAGTTTTTTCTGTTTCCAGATAGTGGATATTGTGTAAGGGGTGCAGGTGAATAAATGCAGCTACAGTCCCATATTGATGAGAGATATCTTCTAACTGACGTTGTAAACTTTCATCACTCCAATCAACCAACATTACCTGATCAATATTTTCAGCATTTTCAGATAATTTTGACCCCAAAGAAGGGAAACTTAAAACTACAGTTTTCCAACCCTCTGCTGTCAAAGCTGCGGCTAATTTTTCCGTGGTGGAAGAACCATCATCAGTGATTAAGGCGATATGGTTTTCAGGAATGGTAAAATCTAAAATGTCTGGTTGGGGAAGTTGCTTTAATTTCGCCGGACTGCGGAGAATCCTGTGATTCAATTCTGCTGCTTTTACATTCTGCGTTGCTTCCGTCACCAATTCTGTTTTATCAAGTTCGGCTAATTGTTGATCAAAAACTCTCCGCGTCTCCGTGTCTCCCTGTCCCCGTGTCACCCCTAATGATGGGTTTTCAACCGCAGATGATACTCTCGTTCCCTGATTCTGGACATACTCGACAATTTGACCCAAGGTACGCAATTGTCCTAATTCTTCTGGGTTTGGTTTAGGTAAATCGGGGTAAAGTTCTAGCAAACTACCGAGAATTTCTACCCTTTTAATCGAATCAATTCCCAAATCTGCTTCAATATCCATTGACAGTTCTAACATTTCTGCTGGATAACCTGTCTTATCACTGACAATGTTCAAAAGAACATTACTCAAGTCTGCGGGTATAGTTGTTGCTGGTTGATTTACCGTTACCTGTGGCGGGGGTTCGGGGATTTGGCGGTCATTTTCAATTCCTTCGTGAGGAATTTCAACTAACATCTGTGCGGGAGAAATAGTTGCTTCGGAAACCTCTATTTGATAATTAGGTAAGTCTCGCACTTGAGTTTGTATATACTCGACAATTTGACTCAAGGTGCGTAATTGTCCTAATTCTTCTGGGTTTGGCTTGGGTAAATCAGGGTAAAGTTCTAGCAAACCACCGAGAATTTCCACCCGTTTAATCGAATCAATTCCCAAATCTGCTTCAATATCCATTGACAGGTCTAGCATCTCTGCGGGATAACCTGTTTTATCACTGACGATGTTGAGTAGAGTTGGGCTGAGGTTAGAAACATCAATACTGTGGGGTGTTGTGGGGACTACGGTGATAGTTGCGATTTCTTCTGCTTCTACATGATTACCATTGTGGGATTTTGACTCTAATATCAAGTCCGGTTGATTAGTGATAATTTCCGTATTTGCGGAGAAATTGCTAAACTCTGTTTCCCCCTGTTCCCTGCTGTCTTGATGATCAGCATTTAACCGGGTATGATATAACTCTTCCTGTTCTGAGGGAGGTGATATTGTGGTGATGTTGTATGTAATGTCTCTGCATTCTGGCTGTGGTTGAGAAGTATCATCTGCAAGCAACACCTGATAATGTTGCTGAATGAGTTGGAAGTAGTTGTGTGTGTATTCTTGCTGATAGTTGAGATATTGTTGGTGAATGTGGAGGGTGTCGGCTTGATGCTCATGAAACTGCATTATGCTACGCTCAGAACTAGCGATCGCAGTTTGTTGTGTTTTGATCTGCTCTGGCGTTACTTGATTATTTTCCCATAAGGTATGCTGCTGTTGCATTAACTGGACAAAGTTTTTGGTGTACTCTGTCTGATTTGTTAAAGATTGTTCATGAACGTGCATGATGTCACGTTGTTGGCGATTGAACTCTTTTAAGGAATACTCTAAACTATCAATAACTCGTTCGTAGTTCTGCGGTTGAATTTCCACTCTGTCCAATTTGTGGTTATTTACAGATTTACCATTTCCGTTAGCTGGTTCTAAATGCTGTCCGTTATTTACAGATTTACCATTTCCGTTAGCTGGTTCTAAATGCTGTCCGTTATTTACAGATTTACCATTTCCGTTAATTGGTTCTAAATGATGTCCATTATTTACAGATTTACCATTTCCGTTAATTGGTTCTAAATGCTGTCCGTTATTTACAGATTTACCATTTCCATTAACTGGTTCTAATTGCTGTCCATTATTTACAGATTTACCATTTCCATTAACTGGTTCTAATTGCTGTGGTGTGGCTGGTTGGGCGTTAACTATATGCCCATTTTGCAGTGCTTTGGTAAATGCTTGTTGAGTTTTGTCATTCAAATTAGTGCTATTCAACCGCACATTCAAAACCTTCTTTTGATCAACTTCCGGGATTTTAGTAGTAATTTGGTAGGGATCGAGGTTTTGCAAAGGTAATCCAGCTACTCGCAACTGTATTACTGCTTCTCGTAAAGTGCGATCATCGTCGCTGCTATTCTTACTTGGATTCCCATTTAAAGCCACAGCTAGATGTGGTTTTCCACTCAAAATATCTTTCACCAACTTGGTAAGAATGTTTTTTGGGCCAAATTCCACAAAACAATACCCACCAGACTCATAAAGATTCTCAATTTCCTGCTGGAACAATACCTGATTTAGCAAATGTTCCTTGAGGATTTTTTGAATTGCTGGGGCTTCATTGGAGTAACATCCGCCTGTGACATTGGTATAAACTGGAATTTGTGGAGCGTTGAAAGTCACCTTTTCAATTGCTTTAGCAAAAGGTTTCTGTGCATGGGCTACCAATGGCGTGTGAAAAGCTGCGGAAACTCCCAGTAAAACAGTAGAAAAACCCTTCTGGTTGAGAAAATCCTGCACTTGGGCAATTTCGGTCTTTTTCCCAGCCAATACTACCTGACGCTGAGAATTGCAATTAGCGATCGCAATTTGGGGGAAATTCTGAATTAATTCTGTCACCTGAATGACATCCCCTTGTACCGCTAACATCCCTCCCGCATCAAATTGAGAATCTGCGGGTGCAGCCATCGCTTGTCCCCTAGCTTTCACTAAGAACAAGTAATCCTCCTCACTCAACACACCCCCAGCCCACAAAGCCGTCAATTCTCCAAAACTATGACCGGCAACAAAATCCGGCTTAAACCCAGCTTGTTGTAATATCTTGTACAACCCGGCACTAAAAGCACCAATTGCAGGCTGTGCATATTCCGTCATTTGCAATGCTGCTAATTGACTGGCTTTTTGTGTTGTATCAAACACTGGTGGCGGAAAAACTACCTCGGATAGGGGGCGTAACCCATCTTCACACAACAAGTTATCCATGTGAGCATAGATTTGACGCAAGTAAGGAAAGTTAACTGCAACTTCCCTCCCCATTTCTAAATATTGGGAACCTTGCCCAGAAAATAAAGCCACAACTTTACCTGAAGTTTCTATCCCCCTTTGGCGGTAGTAAATTCTTTTCGGATGTTCCCAAGATTCGGCTTCTGGCTTGTTTTTTAGCGAGTCAATAATAATCTGCAAAAATTCTCCAGCTTGTGTCAAAGAATCAGCGACAAAGCCGACTCTGGCATGGTTAACAGGAATTTTCACAGATTCACATTCTGTAATTAATTCTGCATAATGCCGTTCTTTGTCCTCTGATTGCAACTTTTGTTGCATATCTAAACAGCGAGATAATAACTCTGGAGTTGTGGGTGCAAATAACAGTATTGATTTGGCAGTATTGTGTAAACGATAGGAGTGATTATGTTCAGGTTCGTATTCTTCCAAAACGACGTGATAATTAGTTCCCCCAAAGCCAAAAGCACTCACCCCTGCCCGTCTGGGTTGGTTAGTAATCCAAGGTCTGGTTTCTGTATTTAAATAAAATGGAGAAGTCTCAATATTCAGCTTTGGATGTGGTTGAGTAATGTTAATTGTGGGTGGTAATACTTTGTGATGTAATGCTAAAGCAGTTTTAATCAGACTTGCTGCACCCGCTGCGGCTTTGGTATGTCCAATTTGGGATTTAACAGTTCCCAAAGCAATATATTGTTTTTTGGGATTGTTTTCCCCAAAAACTTGTTTGATAGAACTGAATTCTGTAGGATCTCCCACCATCGTTCCCGTACCATGTGCTTCCATTAAACCCACACTCGACGGTGAAAATCCCGCATCTTCATAAGCACGGTGTAAGGCTTTAACTTGTCCTTCCGAACGCGGTGCATAGATACTTTTATACCTGCCATCGCTAGAAGTGCCAATGCCTTTAATAACTGCATAGATGCGATCGCCATCTCGTTGGGCATCTTCTAAACGCTTGAGTACCAACATTCCTACCCCTTCTCCCAACATCATCCCATCGGAATTGACATCGAAGGGTTTGACGTTTTCACCAGGAGAAACTGCGGGTGTTTTACTAAAACACATATAGGCCAAAATGGAGTTATCGGTGTCAACGCCACCTGTGATCATCATATCGGCACGATGTTCAACTAACTCGCTAATTGCCATTTTCAACGCACCCAGGGAACTAGCACAAGCTGCATCAACTACGCAGTTTAGCCCTCCTAAGTCGAGGCGATTGGCGATACGTCCAGAAATGACGTTAGCTAGCATACCAGGGAAGGCGTTTTCTTCCCATTGCACATATGCACTTTGGATTTTGGCAATGATTTTTTGGGTGTCTTCGGCTGATAAACCGCTGTTTTTGAGGACTTTTTCCCAAACTGGATATTGTAACCTGGTGCTGAGAGGGATTGCTAATTGTCTACCAATGGCTACTCCTAAGACTACCCCAGTGCGATCGTAAATATCCCGGTTCAACTGTTGAGATTCCCCATAACCAGCATCTTCCATTGCTGCTTTCGCAACTACCAAGCCCAGTAACTGGGAAATATCCGTCACTTCTAAGATATTGGGAGGTAAGCCAAATTCCAGCGGATTAAAATCAATATCGGGAATAAATCCGCCCCGTTTACAGTAAGTTTTATCCGGTGTCTTCGGGTTGGGATCATAATAATCATCTATACTCCAACGAGAAGGAGGAACATCAGTAATACAATCAACTTTTTGAATAATCTTGTCCCAATATTCCTGTAAATTTTTTGATTGGGGAAATATAGAAGCCATGCCAATAATTGCAACATTAGTTTGCCGCAACTTTGCATTAATTTTACTGAGATTATTTGTGTTTTCCGGCATATATTTTTTGACCTTAATCAGCTTAAGCAGAGCTTTTTCACAATCGCTAATTTCCGATTGCAATTGTGCGAACGCAGCTTCAAATTGGCAAGCAGCCATGACTATATCTTCACTATTTTGCTCGTGCAATGTAGAGGGACTGAGATAGTTGTTATCTCTTGTCATCGCAACTATTAAAATTTAGTAACTAGAGACAACAATTTTCTCTCACTAAATAATTACTTATTGATTGTTAGCTGAAATTTGGTAAAATGCATCGCTTGGCGGCTCAAGCTGAGATAGCTTTATGCGGAAAACTTAATCTTCTTCCCTGTTTCATTCCTGAAATTGCCGCTTGGGTTTATATTAAACTGGTGACAAAACTTTTGCAACTCTTATGCAACTTAGATGCAACTAAATAAAGTTGTACAAACTCTAAAGTTACTAGAGCTATCTCCGGGAGATATTTCCTAATCCAATACTTATCAAGTATTAACTAATATCGCTCACTTTTTAATAATGTTGCATTGATAAAATATATTCTTCATTTAAGATTATCAAAATCTTCATAATTAGAATTAACCAATATATTGCTTGATATTAATTAGCTATATGAATCATAAATGAGTAGGGTGGGCATTGCCCACCACACCCTTATTGAGATGAGAAGTTGCAAAATGTGAATATAGAAATTTTCCTCAAATTTATAACCTGGGATAGGTGTTATTGATTAAAAACAATATATAGTGGTGAGATTCTTAATTTGGCAAGCATTCTGAATCCTGACTCATAAATTTTTGATAAGATTCTGTAAATTACTGCTATAAATAACCAAATCGTGCATCTATCTTTAGTTAATATTTAATTTCTAGCTTTTACATTTATTAACTAGTTAATTGCTGCCAAAAAAAGTTCTTTATTTCCAAGCTAAAAGTGAAAATTGATGTAAAGTTCATAACTAGTTATTATGTCTAAAGTATGAAAAAAATGTATTTTTAATAAAAAAATCAGCAGTTTTTAAATATATAAGTAACAAATATAAATCAAGTTGAATAGCAAATAATCATTTGGCACAATTACCCGCAACATTCAGCTAGACATATCACTGATTATTTATGAAAAAAATTGTTGCATATGGGTTGAAATTGAGTATTAATCAGTTTATTGTTTGTGGTTGAATAATGTAAATCCATGCTGTTGTTTTAAGGCAGTGGGTAGATACAGAGTTAGGTAGAATCAATATATAAATTCACCTGATTAATTCATCACTCTATCCACTCTTATCCGTGCGGTACTCTAGCACAACTTTATGTAATTTAACCGTATTGCGTTGAGCTTTTTGCAAAATTGGACTTACAAGAAACTATAAGGGCTTGCTGGCATGAGACTATCTGAACTAGATCCACTCATACCGCTAAATGAGTTGAGAGAAGAACTTCTCAAATTACCAAAAGGCTACTCATTTTATGAAGACGAATTGGTAGATTTTCTATCACGGCGAAGATGGACTGAAAGCAATCGCCGGATTGATAGAACAACTTTCTGGCGGTGGCGCAACGACAATGGTATTGAGCATCAAAAAGTATTCAGCCGATTAGATATCCTCAAACTCTGTCAAATTTGTGATCATTATCGTGTAGATGGAACTCGCAACGAATACTTAGCAATTGTCAAAAAGAAAAAAGAAGTGATGCTCAATAAATAACTATGCATCTTGGTGGTGCAAAAATACTAAATAGCTCTACTGACAGTCGATGAAGCTCATACCAAATTGGGATTTTAGATTTTGTACTAACTGTCTTCACTAATAGACTGTTATGGAAATCTCAAGCAATACTAACTATCCTAATTTGGTATCAGGGACAGATGGATAATTTTATGATTTATCCATCTTCCTAGCTTTATCTTTGCCAAATTTGCCAAATATTTAAAATCGAATCGAATCGAATTTAATCGAACCGAATCGAACCGACGTTATCAGGGAATGCTATCGAGTGTACTTCTTTGTCTCAATCAAAGAGATAAAGAACTTATGTCAACCCCTGCGGGGGAGCTAAACGACGTGCTAATTGCTAATTTAAAAGGCAAAATTATGGTACACAAAGACAAGCAGTCATTAACAAAACCTGTAGGTTGGTTATCGATAACTTTGGCAATTGCTACATCTGTAGCTACTGTTGCAGTATCTATCTACAGCTTTCCACGGTTTCATTTTACTTCTAAATCCAATTCTCCAATTCCTCCTAGCAATTCTACTCCTACAGTGACTGCTGTTGCTGCATTAGGACGTTTAGAACCTGAAGGAGAAATTATTAGATTGTCGGCACCAAATTCTGAAGGAGGAGGTGTTAGAGTTGCCAAACTTCTGATCAATAAAGGTGACAAAGTCCGACAAGGACAAGTGGTAGCAATTCTTGATAGTTACGCTCCTAATATTGCCGCCTTAGAAAAAGCCAAAGGACAAGTACAAGTTGCCCAAGCCAGTCTTAAGCAAGTAGAAGCAGGAGCAAAACAAGGTGATATTTATGCTCAAAAAGCAACAATTGCTCGCTTAGAAGCTGAATTGCGCGGAGAATATTCTACCCAAAAAGCAACAATTGCTCGTCTAGAAGCTGAGTTGCAAAATGCAGAAACAGAGAATCAGCGATATCAAAAATTATATCAAGAGGGTGCTATTTCCGCTTCTGATACAGATACCAAACGCTTGCGAAGGGATACAGTACAACAGCAACTCAATGAAGCCAAAGCTGCCCTCAACCGAACTGTAGAAACTCTTCAAAAACAGTTAACGGAAGGTCATGCTAGACTTAGGAGTATTGAGGAAATTCGTCCCACTGATGTGCAAGCAGCACAAGCTGATGTTGAAAGTGCAAAAGCATCAGTTAAACAAGCGCAAGCAGAGTTAGATTTAAGTTCTATCCGCTCACCCATTGATGGTCAAGTCCTGAAAATTAATGCTTGGCCAGGAGAAATAATTGGTAGTAATGGTATAGCTCAATTAGGTCGCACTGACCAGATGTATGTAGTAGCAGAAGTCTACGAAACTGATATTAAAAAAGTGCGTTTAGGTCAGTCGGCTATCATTACTGGTGATGCTTTTACAGGAAATTTAGGGGGAACAGTTACAGATATCGGTTTGCAAGTTGGCAAACAGAATATCTTCAATAATAATCCTGGAGCAGATACGGATAACAAAATAATAGATGTCAAAATTCGCATCGATAATCCAACAGATAACCAACGAGTTGCCGCATTAACTAATTTACAGGTGCAGGTAGTAATTAAGGTATAAACTCTGTTGGTAATTAATATTAATACCCATGTCAAAACTGTACGGTTAAACAGTTTCAAATTTTAAATTGGAAAAGGTTAAAGTTTTTTCTATTTCCCTACGCTGTAATCAGTATTAGACAAATATAGTCTAAACTCTCAGAGGTTTTAAACATGATTCTCAATATTCCTCTCGCTTGGCTACAATTAGCCAAACAACGAGTGCGCTTTTTAGTGGCTTTAGCAGGGATTGCTTTTGTTGCTGTTTTAATGTTTATGCAAATCGGCTTTCAGGATGCTCTCTATGCTAGTGCTACACAGTTACATAAGAATCTCCAAGGCGATTTATTTATCATTAGCGCTCAGTATAAATCTTTGACTTCTAATCAAAGCTTTTCTCGCAGTCGCTTATACCAGACATTAGCCTTTGCTGGTGTCGAATCAGTTAATCCTTTATATGTGCAGTTTGCCAAGCTCAAAAATCCACTTAATGGTCGCAAGTATCCTATATATGTGCTAGGTTTTGATCCGGTAAAATCAATCTTTAAATTACCAGAAGTTCAGGATAATTTTAAATTATTGCAAATACCTGATCAGGTGTTTTTCGACCGTGCTTCTCGTCCAGAGTTTGGTCCAATTGCTCAATATTTCCAGCAAAAGCAACCTATGAATCTGGAAATCTTTAGTTATCAGGGCTTGGTTGGTTATAAAGTTAAAGTCAGTGGCTTATTTAGTCTTGGGCCGTCTTTTGGTGTTGATGGAAATTTGATTGTTAGTTCGTCTACTTTCATGCGAATCTTTGAAGGACGTTCAGCCGAAAAAATAGATATAGGTATAATTAACCTCAAACCTGATGCAGATCCGCAAGCAGTATTGGCAAATTTATCAGCCAAGTTACCAAAAGATGTGATGATTATCACTCGCAAAGATTTTATTGATTTTGAAAAACAATATTGGACTCTGAGAACACCTATTGGTTTTGTGTTTAACTTGATGGTATCTATGGGTTTTGTGGTTGGTGTCATTGTTGTTTATCAAATACTTTATAGTAATGTATCTACGCACATTGTGGAATTCGCCACTCTCAAGGCCATGGGTTTTAAAAATAAATATCTCTTGATTGTAGTTTTTCAACAAGCTTTGATTTTAGCAGCCTTGGGTTACATTCCTGGCTTTGCTATATCTCTGGGACTTTATGATGTTGCGAAAAATGCAACTAAACTACCAGTTCAGATGGATATAAACAAAGCATTTATAGTGTTTGTATCAGCGATTTTAATGTGTTTAATTTCCGGCTTTTTCTCTACGAATAAACTACGCCAAGTAGATCCAGCAGAAATTTTTTAAACCGATTAAAAATGTTGCAATCAAACTTCCTTTTAGAAATTTCCAACCTCAATCAATATTTTGGTAAAATCACATTACGCGACCAGATTTTATTTGACATTAATTTGACAATTAATTCTGGAGAAATTGTGATTATGACCGGGCCTTCTGGTTCGGGTAAAACGACTTTATTAACTTTAATTGGCGCTTTGCGTTCTGTGCAAGAGGGAAGTCTAAAATTTATTGGACAGGAATTATTTGGAGCCAGCAATAACAAGTTAGTGGAAGTGCGTCGCCAAATTGGCTATATTTTTCAAGCTCACAATTTACTAGATTTCTTGACAGCTAGACAAAACGTACAAATGTCGCTGGAACTACAACAAAATATTTCTGAATGGGAAGCTCGTAAACAATCAGAAGCTATGCTCCAGGCTGTGAAATTGGAACATAGAGTTAATTACTACCCATCTGATCTTTCAGGAGGACAAAAACAACGTGTAGCTATTGCTCGTGCTTTAGTTAGTCATCCCAAATTAGTCTTAGCTGATGAACCTACTGCGGCTTTAGATAGTAAATCAGGAAGAGATGTTGTTAACCTTATGCAAGCACTGGCTAAGGAGCAGAGTTGTGCGATTTTAATTGTCACTCATGATTACCGAATTCTAGATATTGCTGACCGCATTATTCATATGGAAGATGGTCGGCTCATTAAACAGGTTTCATAACTACAGCAGAATTCAGGAGTCAGGAGACGCTTCGCAGACCTCCGGTTCAGGAGTAAAACTGGCTTGGTATCTAGGTTTCAATTTTGATTCTGTACCTCATTGATCTGCAATCTGCTGTAAATATACCAATACTTCTTTCTCGGAATTAACAATCAAAAATTAACAATTAAATATTTAAAAAGGAGATCATACAAGCTTTTGAGGAATTTTTCATTGTAGGTTGATTTACACCGTTGTGTACTAGGTAAAAGCTTGATTATCTATCAAGGTATTTCTCAAGGGTAAAATTATATCTGCTTTAAGTATGAGGCGATGATTTCCTTGGTCAGGGAAAATAGGGACAATATCAGCAGTGTCCTGATGTTTGCGTATTAACAAAGCAAACTTGAATTCAGGTATTTATGTAGGTTATGTTGATTATGGTGCAAGATTTGATGGTTTGTCTACAGGAAGCAACTTTATACTTTATATTTAAAAGGTCTTGGATTCCTAAACATCCTGATGAATGTTTTGTAAATCCCCCCTGCGGCTGTGTTCATCCTGGACAAGAACTTAAATGTGAAGAATGTTCCCATCTGGAAGCTTGCTTGTCTGCTTGGAAGCTCAATAATGACTGAATTAAATAATTCGTAATTCGTAATTCGTAATAGTGCCTACGGTCCCGCTAGGGATACGTAATTAAGTTTTGTAATGGGGATTTAACCCCAACACAAAACTTACCGGTTATGGAACCGGGGGACTTAAACCCACGGTATTTGGTTAAAAATTGAAAATTGAAAGTTAAAAATGAATAAAATAACTTACAGCAGATTTCAGGTCGCAAGATGTACAAAATTTAAGAACAAAGCCATATAACAAGAGAGTTTCTAGCCTATTCCCTATTCCCTATTCCCTGCTGTGTAACAAGTTAGCAGAATTTACGTCTAAAAATAAGGTTGCTTGAGGTTGTTTCCGCAAAATAGAAGCCGGACAATTTGTGGTAATAGACCCGTGCAATATCTCTTTTACTATTTTTGCTTTGCGTGTATCTGGTGCTAGGCAGATGATTTTCTTAGCTGCACAAATCATGGGGATAGTAACAGTAAATGCGTATTGGGGGACGGTTTCTAAATTGGGGAACTGTCCTGTATTCACTTGCTGGAGACGATTGACTCTATCAAGTTTTACCAGTTTAACTCTAGCGGGATCTTGAAAATTGGCTACTGCTGGGTCGTTAAAAGCCAAGTGTCCATTTTCGCCAACACCAAGACAGCATAAGTCAATTGGTTGAGCTTGCAGAAGTTTTGTGTAGCGATCGCATTCTGCTATAGGTTCTAATGTATCACCCTCTATATAGTAAAATTCATGAGGAAACACCCGTTGCTCGACACGCTCTCGCAAATAACGCCGGAAACTAGCAGCATGGTCAGCTGTAATTCCCAAATATTCATCTAAATGGAATAAGGTCGTTCTTGACCAATCTATCCCACCTAAGGCGATTAAAGCATCGAGAAATTTGAGTTGAGAGTTTCCTGTAGCTAATAACACAGCAACTGTATCCTGTTGCTGAAGGAGTTGCTGTAAATACTGCTGTGCGATTTCGGCAACATCTTGCGCCATTTCTGCTTCAGAGTTGTAAATCTGCACTAGGAGATCATCGACACGAAAAGGTGGTGTAGCGACTGGCATTTGCTTCTACAAAAGATAATTCATTCCTAAGCATTCAGCAGTCAGTGTTTAGCCTCATAGTTTTTATTCTAACTCATGAAGTTAAAAGGAATTAGGACAAAAACCCTATCTTAGACCTATTAATCATGAGTAATCAGTTTTTCTTGTTACCCTCTCATTTTGTCATTTATTAATGGGAGTTTTGCTTTGCCATACTTGTTCAAATTCTGTTTTGGAAATTTCAAATTCTTCGATATTTCCATCATCTATTTTTTTATCGCATAGCATCCCATGATCATCGGAAAAATGGCTACTATCATAGAATAATACGTTGCCATTTTCATAAACTTCTATTTGTCTGCGGGCATATAAATCGCCACCAATTTCCATAAAGTAGGTACTAGTACCCCAAGCATCATAGTCACCGCCAAGAGTGACATCCCAGAACCATTTGTAATATTTCTTGACTTTTTGTAATGTAGACATAGTATTTATACTCCTAATACGGTGATTACTACTTTAAATTTTATGATTTACCCAACAACCTATTAAATACCTATTTAACAGATTAACTACGGCCAAGAGTGACGGGAATAAGAATATTATACTTGAAAGTTAGCAATGTTTCTAGAGTAGGTATTAGCCATTGCGTAGTAGCTCTCTTATTTCCATTAAAATTATGCCCAGCATATTTTTACCACTACCATCAGATCCACATCCCCAATAATAGTCTATGGGCGAATTTTCAACTAGTTCTTGATTGCCTGTAGAAAGGAGAATTTCTCGAATATCTGAGTGGCTGGAAAATTTACATAGCAATGCTTTCCGCATGATATCGTCTTTCACTTGTTCCCAATCTGAACGCAGGGGACGATTTCTTTGTCTGCCCATTCTTGCTGCATCCTTTGGTGTTTTGACGAGGCGAATTTGTTCGCTATGGGGTGTACCAATAAATTTTTGTGCTTGAAAGTAATGTTCGCTAGTAGCCCAATATAAATCATCTAGAGTAAAGCCGTGTGGAGAGAAGTTAGAAAAACAACCATATTCCTCACGAGTGCTGTAAAAGTAGATTGTCATAGAATTTTTACATTAACTGTCCATTTGGAATTGAGAATATATAAATCAGCAGCGAGAAAACTTGTGCTAATTTAGTCGGAATTGTGCAAAATTTTGATGTTTTAAGCTCGTTTTTGACTAGGAGTAGACAACTGCATAAGTCAACTATTAAAAATTCCTAAAAAGCTTGTGTCATCTGCTTTTTAAATTTTTAATTTTCAATTTTTAATTCTGAGAAAGCGGTACTAGCTAATTCTTTGGGTTCATAGTGACGGCAGTCTTGACAAGGACCGCTGGGATTGACAGCACAACGGATGTAACCAGAGCGAGCATTAAATTGGCAACTAATATCGCCTACTAAATAACCTACACCTTCTAGATAATAGCGATCACCTCCGATGCTGCGCGGAGTGCGATCGCCCTCAACAGGTCGGATGTAGGGTTGCATCTGTGAATAGTTTAGAGCTATTTGTCTGGTGCGTGCGCGTGTCCGCGTCTGGGTTCTGCGAATCACCCACAAGGAGAATAGGGACGGTAAGAATCCAATGGTAATCAACAAAAGTGTTCTTAACACCTTAATATTTACCTCAATTTTTCTCTAATTAATATTTTCCTCAATTTAACTAGCATAACTGTTACATCATCGGAGATGACGATTTTTATCAGGAAAGGCAGAGGGCTGTCTTGCTGGAGGCAGAAGGGAATGCTGGCTCCTGTCCCTCTGCCCGTGACCGTAGGGAACAAGGGTCTAAAACCCCGCCGTCTACACGGCGCTTACAATTGGGAGGGGTCTGAATCTCCAACCAAAATTGTTCCTTCTGCCCTCTGCCCTCTGCCTCCTGCCTTCTTCAAGTTAATTATCTGTCAGTTGTTTGACGTGAGCATTAAATCTAGCATTTTGTAGGACTTGTTGAGTTGTGGCTGAATCTTGTACCCAAAACTGCTTTCCGAACCGCACCAATTGACGATTGTTTCCTGCTTGAATAATGCCAATTACTGGTACTTTGGCTTTATCTTTATCTCCTGATTGTTCCTTTAGAATTGATCGCAGTCGATGCTGGACTTCAATAGTACCTGCTTCCTGTGGATTTAATTCAACCATTACCATCTGGACTTTTTCCACTGGTTCTGCGTCTTCCACTATAAATTGAGTTTGCTCATCGCGTCGGTCTACTTTACCCCAAATTATTAATCTGTCCTCAACTTTCAGTACTGAGCTAACACGTTCATAATTTTTGGGGAAGACAATTGCTTCTGATGATGCAGTTAAATCTTCTATTTGTAAAATTGCCATTGGATCACCTTTTTTAGTCACCACTTTTTTGACATTGTTAAGTATGACAACGGCACAAAGCATTATATTCTCTTTTTGTTCCCCAAGCTGTGCAAGGTTTATTGGTGCAAGCAGTGAAGAGGATTGCTTGATATCTTTGAGTGGGTGAGCCGATACATAAAAGCCTAATAGTTCTTTTTCTAATCGCAACTTTTCTTGTTGTGGAAAATCATGAGTTGGTTCAGCTTTGGGAGCAGATTCAAAAGCATTTTTGGCTGGTTGATTATTAGTTGCAAATCCACCACCCATTAAATCAAATAGATTTCCCTGTCCACTGGCTCTATCTTTAGCGCGAGATTGCGCCCAATCATAGACTAATTCTAAGTCTCGAATTAATTGTTGGCGGTTAGATTCAATTTTGTCAAAGGCTCCACATTGAATCAGTGATTCCAAAGTCCGACGGTTAACAGCACGTAAATCAATGCGATCGCAAAAATCGCCCAGGGATTTAAATTCTCCACCTTCTGCTCTTGCTTCTAAAATCCCCGCGATCGCATTTTGTCCGACGTTACGCACTGCGGAAAATCCAAATAAAATCTTTCCTTCTGCGGGTGTAAAATCCAACCCAGAGCGATTAATATCTGGTGGATCTATCTGAATACCCATACTCATGCAGTTGTTAAGATATTTCTGCACTTTGTCGGTGTCACCACTGTTAGCTGTTAACAGCGCCGCCATATATTCTAGCGGGTAATTGGCTTTTAAGTATGAAGTTTGATAAGTTACGTAAGCGTAGGCAGTAGAGTGGGATTTGTTGAAGCAATTAGAGGCGATTAAACCATTTTTGATGGCAAAATTATGGTCACGCTCAACCCCAATGTCATAGACATTTTCTTTGCCAACGTAATTTCGTGTAATTATTTTAACCATATTACTTAGCTTTTGAAAATTTGTTTATTTACTGATGTCAGGTTAACAATTATGATTTCTATTATACTAACTGAGTAAATTGGGTCAGGAAAACTTTACAAACAAAGATTTATCCCATTAAATAATAACTTGTTATGCCTCTTCAAACTCAGACCATTCAATTCCTAGTTGTTTGATAGCTGCTCGTAATGTTCCTAGTTTTAAATCGCGACCACTCCAATCAGGGATTACAGTTGATTTCTGAGTAATTGGATTAAACCACTTCCTATGTGAACCTCCACCACGTCTGGGGATTTCTTCACACCCAAGCCTAGATAATTTCTTAGCAACTTCTCTATAGTTCATCTGATGGAGATAATTGTTTCTATCAAAGCTGGTGAGGTTTGGTCTACAGATTGTAGGTTGTGAGGAAGTTCTTTACCTAAATCTTCATACATTTCCAGAACTGCTTCAAAGGCATCTTTTACATTGGCTAAAACCTCATCCATAGAATCGCCTTCAGTGATTAATTCTGGTAATAGTGGAGAAGTTACGGTGAAACCTCCTTCGGGTTGAGGTGTAAGTAGTAGTGGAATTTTGTAGAACATAAAAATTTTGTTATTGTTGAGTTTATTATATTTTAGGTCAAGGTTAGAATGAGCGATCGCATTTTATTATAAATCTGAGAAAGCTTATAAAAATTGCGTGGCGGTAATAATATCAACTCCTCTAAAGGGATGCAGTTGTAATAAATCTTTATCTCCTGTAATGATATGAGTTGCATTACCATTAATAGCGACTTCCAGAAATTTGTCATCTTTTGGATCTCTACACTTTTGGATAATCTGATTTGTTATAACTTGTTCTGCTTCTAGTTTTAATTTAGCTAAAAATTGAGTACGAATATTAACAGATATATATTTATCAAATTTTGAACGATTCAGAATTTCTAGCAATTCTTGAAAAGTCGCCTCTGAAAATAAAATTATTCCTAAATTTTTGGCTTTTTTGAATGCCACATCTGGAACAGAGGACTGAATCAAGACGGCACTAACCAAAATGTTTGTATCAATAACAAAACGTAATTTATCCATTCTGGAGAATATCATCTAAAATTTCTTGAGTTAACCCCTTATTTTTTGCTTGTTCTTGCATTTCTGCAATGATTTCATCTAGGGATTTTTCTTGAATAATTAATTTCAGCAAATCATTGACAATAGTTTGTATTTTTTGCTGTTTCTGTGGTTCTGCTTCTTGATAAGCTTTGGCAACTTCAGCATCTACTTGAATAGCAATTGTTTCCATATTTTTATAGTCAATAAATTACATTTGTTTTATTATAGCATTCAATACCCAAAGGACGATAAACGAGTATGTAGCGTGGCGAGTTACATAACAGCATAACCGTATGTTGCCTGATATCAGTCAGTATAACCACAACATTCAAAACCTCCAATGTTATAAGATAGATAAAAGCTCACCACTCACTATCTACTCATGAGTTCCCATCCCCTCTTAAAATTTGACATTTCTGAACTCAGCATTGCAGAACGTATCCAACTTGCTGAAGATTTATGGGACAGCATCTTAAAAGAGCAAGAGGAATTACCCTTGAGTCAAGCACAACAACAAGAATTAGATCGACGGTTAGAAAATTACAAAAAAAATCCTACAAATGGTTCTAGTTGGGAAGAAGTTAAAAATCGGTTAGGCTTCTCCCAATGAACTATAACCTGATTATTCAGCCAGAAGCAGAATACGATATCCAAAATGCTTTTGAGTGGTATGAATCCCAAAATCCAGGTTTGGGTTCGGAATTTGTGCGTGCTGTTGATGCTTGTCTGTCTGGAATTGGAAGACAACCCCTTGCTTACCAAGTCATCTACAAACAGGTAAGAAGAGTATTAATCCGCCGATTCCCTTATGTAATTCTCTACGTTTTTGACCAAGATACTGTTTTTGTATTTGCTTGCTTCCATGTAAAACGCAATCCAAAACAGTGGTTAGATAGAATTGAATAAAATTTATTTTTGTCCTAAAAGGACTTTATCTCACAGCGTATCCTGTATGCGTCCTCACATTTTCCGGGTGAAACCCTAAGACAATTTTATCTTTAGGAATTCCTGCCGCTTCTAATTCATAAGTAACACCATCTTCTGTATCATCTCTTTGTACCCAAATTTTGCCATCAATAATGTCAAGATGAACTAAGCAACCGTGAATTCTTTTATGACCCTGCCAACCCAAAGTTAGTAATAAATAACTATTATTTTCTTCATCAAAAACTGGTTTACATTCAATCACACCATAAGAATAAGGAATTTGTGTATAAGGTAAGCTGTTGTGCAGCTAGATTGTATAATAGAGAATTAAGTAACTAAGCGATAGCTTCTGAGTTATGCCAGCAAAAAACCATCTGTCTAAAGAACAGAGAG
>NZ_JACJST010000017.1 GCF_014698305.1 Anabaena lutea FACHB-196
CCCCTCCCCATCTCCCCATCTCCCCATCTCCCCATCTCCCCATCTCCCCATCTCCCCATCTCCCCATCTCCCCATCTCCGCATAAAAGCCCACACTGGATTAGAAATCTCCAAATACAGTGTGGGTAGTTGACGTTTTGAAATTATGCCGGATAAATCCTTAACCGACGATTTGGTTCTTCCCCAAAACTGTCAGACTTGAGTCGATAATGTTCTACCAACTCATGCTGCATTTTTCTAACTTGAGAAGAACGAGGTAATAACTCAACAGGCTGACCTTTAGGAATAACAATTTGCTCAACTGCAAGTCTTGCTTCTTCCAAAGCGTCCATTTCGTCATCACTGCCATTGTGAAGTAACAATTGTAATTCTCGGTCATCGCCCAATTCGGGATCATCCATGTTCAGCAAGCGCCGCAAACCACGAGTAATTTGGGGAATGGTGCTGGACTTAATCACATGAATTGGCACGTGACGAGCTTTTGCCATTTGTCTTAACTTAGCGTGATTTTTGACGTGCGATCGCAATGCCAAAATTGCATCAGCACTATCTATATCTTTTGTTAATGCCACAGGCAAAGTGAGAACATTAATCACCTGTTCCAATTGGTGACGACTCACCCCATAGGGGTAAATATGTAATGGTAAATCTTCCCCATTGGGCCCCGCTAGTTTAGGAGTACTGAAATCAATACTGTCTGAATAATTGAAAGATTCATCCAACAAGCGGTCAAATTCACTGCGCCCAGTCAGACGTTCCCGTTCTAGAGACAAAGGCGGCAGAGCTACCATTTGTCCAGAAGCACGCCAGCCATTGACCTGCCGAGCAGATGGGAAAGATTCTTCATCACTAGCCAACTGTCCACCGCGACCATTAACCACAGATAGCTGTCTGGTAATCGCCACCTTTCCCTGTTCATCAACAGTTCTCGTTTGTGGGCTAGCTTGCCGACCTCGCAACAGAGTATCAACTGTGTCAGCTACACTTTCATGTACTACCCAGCGCTGTCGTTCTAGCATTTCCACAGCAATCTCAAAAGTGGGAGGAGCTTTGCGTTCCAAAACCGTCTTTTGAGAACCCCTTCTTCTGGCTTCATCATCTCCTAACGTCACAGCTTGAATACCCCCAACCAAATCGGAAAGGGTAGGGTTTTTAATCAGGTTTTCAATCTGATTTCCGTGAGCAGTACCTACCAATTGCACACCCCTTTCTGCAATGGTACGCGCCGCTAAAGCTTCCAGTTCCGTACCAATTTCATCAATAACGATGACTTCTGGCATATGGTTTTCTACAGCTTCAATCATCACTTGGTGCTGTAGTTCTGGTTTAGCCACTTGCATTCGTCTAGCACGACCAATTGCCGGGTGAGCAACATCACCATCTCCAGCGATTTCGTTAGAGGTGTCAATAATTACCACGCGCTTATGTAAATCATCCGCCAACACACGAGCAATTTCTCGTAAGGCGGTAGTCTTACCCACACCTGGACGACCGAGCATGAGAATCGATTGACCAGTTTCGACCAAATCGCGGATCATGGCAATTGTGCCGAATACTGCCCGACCGACACGACAGGTTAAGCCAATAATTTTACCCGTGCGGTTGCGGATAGCACTAATCCGATGCAAAGTTTGCTCAATTCCCGCCCGATTATCTCCGCCAAAGGTTCCAACTCGTTGAATGCAATCATCTATTTGTGCTTGAGTAACCGGTGTTTCGCTCAGATACTCAGCTTCATGAGGAAAGCGAGCTTCGGGGCGACGACCTAAATCCAAGACCACTTCCACTAAACTATCTCGTTTGGGATGATTCTCTAGTACGTTTCGCAGGTCTTGGGGCAAAATGTCTAACAACTTCTGGAGATCTTCTGTAATCGTCATGCTTTCTATGGTGACGTTTTTAGAGATAACGAATGAGCGATTAGGGTGACCGCTGTGACTTGAGTTGGGAAACGAGAGAATGGGCAAGCTCTACAGCCTGCCAGAGTAATTCTGGTTCTTCTTCCAGACGGCCTGTTGCCTTAATACTAGTTTGACTCACCTCCTGATTCTCTAATTTTTCAAGAATAGGTGACAGCAATACACGAGCGTAGCTACCGTAAGCAATGCCAGAGATGTAGTTGTGAGTACTGAGTACCAAATGCTGAGTCCTGAGTCCTAAGTTCTGACTCCTAACTCCTGAGTCCTGAGCAGTAAAGTCCCACTCGGTACTCGGTACTCGGTACGGGCTAAACGCCCCGCTACCGCTAACGGTACTCTTCAACAGTCCCATTGCTTTTAATTTGGGGACGGTGTAGCTATTAGTACCGCCTGCTAACTGCACATATCCTGGTAGGTTTGCTGCCAAAACTTTTTGCCCTAATTTTATGGCTGCTATAGTGGTTCCATCGCCAATATCACCACTCATAGAGCGCCCGTCTGTTTGCCAAATTACCACTTGGGGACGGGGGGCAATGATTTTATAAATTGCTTGCAGGTAATCAATTAGTCCTTCATGATCGTTACAGCTGATAGCTATTACCTTTAATTTATCTACTCCCGATGCCAATGCTGACCATAAGCGCTGGAAGGAAGCCAAACGCCCTACTTGTGTATGAATTTCTATCGCATCTATTCCCGTTGACATGATCAGTGGTGCGATTGCTGCCGGAGTTGATACATATGATACTGTATCAATTATCTCATAGGGACAAGTTGGGATGCAACGACCGCAGCCATAACACTTTTGAGCAACAATTCCTGAAAAACTATCTTTTATATTGTTAAACACAATCGCTTGTGCTGGACAAGTTTTTTCACAGGGTCTAGGGCAATCCGGGGGACAATGACTAGAATTAAACTCTGCTTTTCTAAAATGGGGGTCTTCTCCATCGTTGAGGCTGACCATTAACAAGGGTAAATCGCCTTGAAAGCCAAAGCCTCGCTCCTGGGCATCCCTCACCAAATCCTTGGCTGCTAGTAAACCTGCTTGCGCTGCGGCAATCACAGCTGGATCAGCTGCCACATCTATGCAGTCAGCGCCCGCCAAAGTGTAGGCTAATGTTAAGCTTCTGACCGCAGGTAAATGTTGGTAACTGGCTCCACAGATTAATTTGAACCAGCGACCTTGTTGTAGGGATTGTAAAGGGGCTAACAGATTAGTCACTCTTCTATTATGCGTTGATCGGCCGGAAAATTACACCCTGTAATCTAAAAGCTCCCATTTATATTTTTTTATGTCATTATTTTTGATTTGCACCAGGTTATAAAAGTGCAATTCCTCAGCATTCGCTGCGCTACTTGACATTTTGCAGCATGATCTATCAACTATATATCAAAGAATTTTTCTACCTGTTAAAATTTCTCTCACTTCTAACATGGCGGAATAGGTGGGGAGAATGTGTAAGGTTTCATTGACTGGTGTCTGTGCCAATGCTGTAGCGATCGCTTGCTGCAAGTCTTCTTCTACAATCAAGTTGAGGTTACTATGGGCGGATTTTTGGCTATAACGTAGACGTAAGGCCATATCATACACGCGATCGCCACTCACAACCAAAGTCCCACCTCTTTCTACTAATTTCTCAGTATCTACATCCCAAATCCATGATACATCAGTACCATCGGGGGTGCGGTCATTCAATACCAACAAAGTTGTTTTATCTGTACTTTCAGTAACAACACGAATAGTTTCATTCGTTCCCACAGGATTTTTAGATAATAATATCCTCACCCGTTTTCCATCAATTACTAAATCTTCTGCCCGACCAAAAGCAGCTTGGAAACTATTAATTGTTTCTCTAATTGTTTCTTCATCAATTCCTAACTCTTTGGCTGCGGTGGCTGCGGCTAAAGTATTATATTTGTTGTATAAACCAACCAGAATTTGTGACCATTCACCACTTTCTAAAGCTGGTTTACTCTTAGTAAAACCGCAACTTGGACAGGTGAAATCTCCTAAATGGGATAGGTAAACCCCTTGATAATCAAGAGAATGTCCACATCTTGGACAATAGATAGAATCTACAGCGTGAGGAATTGCTTCTAAATAATGTTCTGGTTCATTTAACCCAAAGAATAACACCTTTTGGAGTAATTGCTGACCGAGATTTGATAAAGTTGGATCATCAGCATTGGGAATAACTACCGTTGCTTCTGGTAATGTAGAAATAACCTTTGTCCACCGCTTGCTAATGGTGTCAACTTCCCCATATCTATCGAGTTGGTCTCGGAACAAGTTTAAACAGAGAATTATCCTTGGTTGGAGAGGTTTTAATACCTTAGGGACAATATTTTCATCAACTTCCAAAATGGCGTAATCTACATTTAGAGAACCTAGTAAGTTAGCGTTGTCTATTAAAGCTGTTGCTAAACCATTTTCTAGATTTGCTCCAGTAGCATTATGGGCAATTTTGTAACCTTTGTGTTCTAAAATCGTAGATAATAACAGGGCTGTAGTGGTTTTTCCATTGGTTCCCGCAATCAAAATTATCCCGTTTTTAACTTGCTGACTCAATAATTGTAAAATTCGGGGTTCAATGCGTCGCGCAATAGACCCTGGTAATACACTAGCAGCACCAAGACGTAGAGAGCGTACTAAAAATGTGACACTTTTAGCGATTGATACCGCTAAACCCAGTTGTAGTCTATCTATAAGTTCTATTTTCTTTCCCACAGCAGTAGCTAATTAATAGTCTTTAATTACAAATTTAATCTTGCAAGTGTAGCGAATCTTGGCACAAAAAGCCACACATTAATGATTCAATATTTATGAGTCATTGATAATAGGGGGACTGGGGACTGGGTAATAGTTTTTCCCAATTACCAATTACAGGGTATCTTAAAAAATGGTGCGTAGATGTAATTATATATCTAGGCTACTATATCTAGGCTACTCCCTTGCCATCAGAATAATCTTGATTAAATGTATCCCTGACGGGAGCCGGAGGCATACCGCAAAGACGCGTATCGCTAAAGCGAAAACTCCGCTAACGCGCAGCGTCTCCGACAGGAGAAGGAAAGAACGCGTAAAGCCTACGGCATAGCTTCGCTTACCACGTAGTGTCCCGTAGGGATAGGAAGAAGGAAGAAGATAAGTAATCTTAAAGTGGGAAGAGTTGAATTCAGCACAAACTTAGACAAAATAGTGGCTTAAAAGGTTCTCGTTGATGAATAGCATGAAGTGGCTTTTTTTACAAACTAAAATAATTGCTAACTGGCAACGGTTGGTTTCAAAATGCTTATTGTTGGTGATTTGTCTACTTATCATCAGTATACAGCCAGCTTCGGCAGGTATGAAAGATGATAGATACGAAGGGAATATTTTCGTAATTTATGCTGGGAACGGTTCTCTAGTTCCTCCCAGACAAACCCTAGCCCAGACTTTAGCACAACATAAACCCGCATTGCTGGCATTTTATGTCGATGATAGCAAGGATTGTAAACAGTATGCGGTATTTATTTCCCAAACTCAGGCATTCTATGGAAAAGGTGCGGAGATTATCCCCATAAATGTGGATACAATGCCCATTAAGGCAAGCTACGACCCCACGGAACCAGGATACTACTACTCAGGGGGTGTACCGCAAGTTGTCATCTTTGACAAGTCGGGTAAGGTAGTCTTGAATAAAAAGGGTCAAGTTCCTTTTGAAGAAATAGACGACAAATTTCGAGAAGTGTTTGATTTTTTACCCCGTGACCAGTCTATTGAGTTCAAGCAACGCTCATTTAATGAATTCAGCAGCGAGTTGAGTCAGTAAACTATGTCGTCTTTGAAAACAAGGCGATAGCGTACAGCGCGACCTAGGAATCGCCTTTGGGTTAAACTGCATGAGAATCTTAGTTTAGCTGTTTGCGCCACTGGCGTTTTTGCACAGATGTTTGCCAAGATTCCATATATGTGTAAAAAACAGGTGTCAAATACAATGTCAAGAACTGGGAAAATAGTAACCCTCCCACTACTGCTAAACCAAGGGGGCGACGTGTATCTGCGCCTGCACCCAGCCCAAGGGCGATAGGTAAAGTTCCCATGAGTGCAGCCATTGTGGTCATCATGATCGGGCGAAATCTGACAACGCAAGCTTCATAGATAGCATCGTAAGGATTTTTACCACCTTTTCGGGCTTCAATGGCGAAGTCAACCATCATGATGCCGTTCTTTTTCACAATCCCAATCAACAGGATAATGCCAACAAAGGCGTAGATATTCAAATCAACGTTGAATATCAACAAAGTCAACAGCGCTCCGAATCCAGCTGATGGCAAACTAGAGAGAATTGTCAAAGGGTGAATAAAGTTTTCGTAGAGAATTCCTAACACAATGTAAATTACTAAAATCGCTACCAGCAGCAGCAATCCTAAGCCTTGCAACGAAGACTGGAACG
Organism: Anabaena lutea FACHB-196; assembly: GCF_014698305.1. Lineage (GTDB taxonomy): Bacteria > Cyanobacteriota > Cyanobacteriia > Cyanobacteriales > Nostocaceae > Anabaena > Anabaena lutea. The sequence goes on from NZ_JACJST010000017.1 coordinate 6,358, forward strand.
CCTGTGCCGAACCTTGGAAACCTGTACTGATGCTGGCTGGCAGTGTTTGACGGGCGAGTTGTTCAATTTTGTCAGTAACGCTACCTAGTGATACTCCTGGTTTGAGATTAAAGGAGATGGTGACAGCAGCTAACTGTCCTGAGTGGTTAATAGTTAATGGCCCAACACCTTTAGAGATAGTTGCGACTGCATTCAAGGGTACTAATTGTGCGTTAGGGGAGCGAATTGAAAGCAGTTCCAAAGCACTAGGATCTCTCTGATACTTGGGTTCGACTCCCATAATCACTTGATATTGGCTATCCGAGGCATAAATTGTGGAAACTTGGCGAGTACCATAGGCATTACTCAATGCAGTTTCAATTTGCTCGGCTGTTAGTCCTAGAGATGCAGCTTGATCACGGTTAATTTCTACTTTGACTTGGGGATTTTTAATTTGTAAGTCACTGTTAACATCTTGTAAATCAGGTAAACTGCGGAGTTTTTCTTCTAAAGTGGGAGCGTACTGATATAACTCTTGAATATTCGGACTTTGTAATGTGAATTGATACTCGGCTTTGGTTTGTTGTCCGCCGATATTAATTGCTGGTGGGTTTTGCAAGAAAACCTTCATGCCTGGGACTTTTGATAGTTTGGGTCGCAGTTCTTGGACAATTTCATCAGCGTTGAGTTTACGTTCTTCACGGGGTTTGAGACTGATAAATAAGCGTCCGGCGTTACTGGAAGCATTCGACCCTCCTGCACCTACACTGGAGTTAATAGCAGCTATATTAGGGTCACGTTGAGCGATCGCTGCTACTGCCTGTTGATGTTTTACCATTTCCTCAAAGGAAATATCCTCTGCGGCTTGGGTTGAAGCTGTGATTTGTCCAACATCAGCAGTGGGAATAAACCCTTTCGGTACAACCATAAATAGATATACCGTAGCGACAACAATTGCCCCAGAGATAAACATTGTCGTGCGATGATATTTGAGCGATCGCTTTAAACTCCATTCGTATCCGCTCAAAATCACATCGAAAAATTTTTCGGAAGTATTGTAAAGTCCACGGTTAAATCTTTGAATTCTCGATTTTATATTTGTCGTTGGTTCGGCTTCAGAATCTACCTCTTCTTCTTGCTGGTGATGCGGTTCCAAGAATAGAGAACACAGCATAGGTGTCAAACTGAGAGAAATTACTCCCGATACCAGGATAGCCACGCTGATAGTAACGGCAAACTCCCGAAACAATCGTCCTAAAATCCCTTCCATAAACAGTACAGGAATAAAGACGGCGACTAAAGAAATAGTCATGGACAGAATTGTAAAACCAATTTCTCGTGAGCCATTCAACGCCGCCTGCAAGCGGGTTTCGCCCATCTCCATGTGTCGGACGATGTTTTCTAGCATGACTACAGCATCATCCACCACGAACCCAACTGAAAGTGTCAACGCCATTAGCGATAGGTTATCGAGGGAGAAACCCAGTAATAGCATCACGCCACAGGTGGCAACTAAGGATAGGGGTACTGCCAAACTGGGAATGATTGTGGCTCGGATATTGCGGAGAAACACAAAAATTACTAATACCACCAAACCAATAGTCAGTAACAGCGTGAACTGCACATCATCGATTGACTCGCGGATGGCTTGGGAGCGATCGTAGAGAATATCCATATTCACTGCCGCCGGAATTTGTTCGCGGAATTGTGGTAGCAGTTTTTTAATAGCTTCCACGACTTCGACTGTATTGCTTCCCGGTTGCTTTTGAACTGCAAGGACGATCGCTCGCACACCAGAATTATGCGTTTTTTCTGGGGAATTTTTCGACTTTTCTCTCTTCGTAAAAAACCAACTGGCAATTTTGTCGTTTTCTACACTATCCAATACTTGAGCAACTTCTCCTAGTTGGACTGGCGCACCGCCTTGATAACTGACAATTAGTGAACGATAGCCAGCAGCATCATTGAGTTGACCGTTGGCTTGAATTGTATAATTTTGTTCTTTACCGTAAAGTGTCCCCGTCGGTAAGTTGGCATTACCTTTGCTAATTGCATCTGCGACTTCATCCACACCTATGCCTTTGGCACTCAAAGATTCAGGGTCAAGCAAAACTCTCACGGCGTACTTTTGAGAACCGTAGACTTGTACCTGCGCCACCCCGTTGACCATTGACAGGCGTTGGGCGAGTTGCGTTTCTGCATACTTATCTACCGTGGCCAGAGGGAGAACAGCAGAATTCAGGGATATGTAGAGAATGGGCTGATCTGCCGGATTTACCTTGCGATAGGATGGGGGACTGGGCATATTCGCCGGTAATTGCCTGGTAGCTTTAGCGATCGCAGCTTGCACATCTTGGGCTGCCCCATCTATATCTCGACTCAAATCAAATTGCAGTGTAATCTGACTACTACCCAAGGAACTAGTAGAGTTCATGGAACTCAAGCCAGCAATACTAGAAAATTGCTGTTCTAATGGTGTAGCAACCGATGCTGCCATTGTTTCGGGATTCGCTCCAGGTAAGTTAGCTGTTACCTGAATTGAGGGGAAATCTACGTTTGGTAAATCGCTTACAGGCAGCATTCCGTAACTCATTAGCCCGAAAATCAAAACGCCAACCATTACTAAGGTCGTCATGATTGGGCGACGAATAAATAACTCGGAAATATTCATAGATTTTCCTATTTTTGGCGTTGCTGATTAAGAGTATGATTTTGTTTCACGCAGAGGCGCAGAGGCTCAGAGAGTAAGAGTTTGAAATCATTGATTTTTCAATTTCATACTTCGATTCAGCAATGCTAGGACTTACGCACGAGTCACGGAATATCGTATCCCTTACGGGAGTCGATAGCTTGCGTGGCGACGCAGGAGCCATAGGCAGACCGCAGAGGACGCAGAGGACACAGAGAAATAAGAGTTTGAGGTTTTTTTGCGTAAGTCCTAAATGCCCTATTTTTTACTTCCTAATCCTTTCGTAACCTGCACTTTTGCCCCAGGTACGAGGTTGAATTGTCCGTCAATGACTACTTGCTCACCTGGTTTGATGCCTTGAGCGATCGCTATTTCGTTATTCACTGTCTCTCCTACAGCTACGGTACGCATTTCTACTGTGTTGTCGGGTTTGACTACATACACAAATTGTTGTTGCTGTCCAGCTTGCACTGCCTTAGCAGGTACAGTCACAGCATTTGGTGTCTCTGCTAATTTGAGAACGACATTAACAAACTGTCCCGGTAACAGTCGCTCGTCATTATTGCTAAATGTGCCTTTAAGTTGAATTGTCCCAGTTTGGGTATTCACTCCACTGTCGATAAAGGTGAGGAAACCACTGACTGGATTACCTGAATCTTTGGGAGGTATGACATCAACTTCTAATTTGTGACCAGTACTGTATTTTTTTAGGTCTGGCAGCATTCTTTGCGGAATGGAATTCAATACTTCGCTGATGTTGCCTACAAAGCCAAAATAAATTTACAGCAGAATTCAGGAGTCAGGAGACGCTTCGCAGACCTATGGCTTACGCCACGCTGCGCTATCGGTTCAGGAGACGCTTCGCAGACCTCCGGTTCAGGAGTAAAACTGGCTTGGTGTCTAGGTTTCAATTTTGATTCTGTACCTCATTGATCTGCAATCTGCTGTATCTTAATAAAGACATCTGGATGAAAAGCCTACTGGTTAAGATAGTTTAACCACAGTTGTATTATCGACTACCAAATTGGAGAGTTCATTCTTGAGGAAAAATTTTTCTATTTACTGAGGTGAAAATTTTTAGTTTGATCTGATACTGCATTTTTATTACTGCCAAGAGATAATAGTTAAATCACGCTTCACCAATGACTAATAACTAATAACTCATAACTACTAATTAGGTTTGTTCCGATGTCAAAAGTTTATACTACCCAGGAACTCATCCAAATTTTAGCAGATGAACGCCAAGCTTGTCTGAAAGGAGAACGTCTCAAGTTAGAGGTGACACCCTCTGGCAATCCCGTTCTCGACCAGTTTATCACCAGTGAAGGGCTACAAAAATTCACGGCATATCAAGATTTTAAAGCATCGATTCATGAATATCAACGAGAACATGAAGTTTCTGGGATTGTCTGGAAAGATTTGACAGTTAAGGGGAAAACCCTGCATTATCCAGAAGTTGACGCGCAGTTAATTTCATTAAACAGTGATTTAGAAATATTAAAAACTTCAAAAAATTATATTCTGGAATTTTGGAATGCAGTTACAGCAGAAATGGAGTTATATTTGAGTTTGAGTAATGGTAAATTACACGAAAAAATTAATATTTTAGATGTTGATAGAATTGCCAAAAGAACAGAATGGGCAAGTTTGTTAAAATGGGAAAATACAAACTTTTTAGAATTAATTTTGCAGTTGGGTTGGGGTCAACCAGAAGAAGCTGCTTATAAACGAGGAAGACCGCATTCAGGTAGTGAATTTATTCATGCAGTCAAGCCTGGTAATTATCCCATTGGTTAAGTACAGGGAATAGGGAACAGGAGAGGGAGAGACGCGGGGACGCGGAGATGGAGAAAAAGAAGAATAACTTAATTACGAATTACGTTGGCGGTAGCCTGCCGGAGGCATTATTACGAATTACGAATTATTTTACTGCTACCCATTGTGTAACTTGAGACATTCCCTTCCAACCTAAAAATTTACCAATTGGTTCTGCGCGTTGAATAGAAATGCGTGTGAAATTTCCTCCCACTTTTTCATACCATTGAAATAAGGTTTGTTCACCTTCTAAGGTGACAACATTTGCAACCATTCTCCCCCCAGGACGTAAAGCATTCCAACAAATATCAAATAGTCCTGGTGCGGTGACTCCACCACCGATAAAAATCGCGTCGGGTGTGGGTAAGTTGTGAATTATTTCCGGTGCTTTCCCGGTGATGATTTGTAAATTCGGTGTACCTAAAGCTGTGGCATTATCGATTATATAATTTATTCTAGTTTCGTTTTGTTCAATAGCGATCGCACGACAGCGAAAATTACTCCGCATCCATTCTATCGAAATTGAACCACAACCAGCACCGATATCCCAAAGCAACTCCCCCGGTAAAGGTGCTAAACTCGATAAAGTAATCGCTCTAACTTCCCTTTTAGTTAATTGTCCATCATGGTGAAAAGCACTATCAGGTAAACCGGGAAATCTTGATAAAGGCTTTACCCCCACATCTGCGATACAATCAACTGCAATGGTATTTAAAGCTGCGATTTCTGTTTCTTGCCAAGATGCGGCGACACCTTCTAAATTACGTTCGTGAATACCGCCCATTCTTTCTAAAACGGTAATTTTGCTACCACCATAACCGCGATTTGTCAATAGTTCAGCAACTATTCCCGGTGTTTCCTTTCCTGCACTCAAAATTAATAACTTCGCACCTGGGTAGATGTAAGATTGGAGAAGAGAAGCTGGACGACCGCATAAACTCAAGGTTTCCACTTCGGGTAATGACCATCCTAATCGGGAACAAGCGAGACTAAAAGCCGAAGGTGCAGGAATAATCGTAATTTCAGAAATAGGAATATGCTTTGTAATAGTTGCACCCACACCGTAACACATCGGGTCGCCACTAGCTAACACGCAAATTGCTTGACCACGCCGTTGAATAATTTCTGTGATAGAAGTGCTAAAGGGAGATTTCCAGAGAATTTTTTCGCGGTTATCGTTTGGGGGTAACATAGCCAGATGACGTTCCCCACCGACAATAATTGTAGCTTGGTTCAGGAGAGAAAGAGCGATCGCGAAGCGCGACCTAGGAATCGCACTTAACCCCTGTAAACCATCTTCGCCTATACCGACTATTGATAGCCATTTATTCATAAATAAAAAATACGTTTAAAAAATTCAGAAAATATTATTTATATCTGCTTAAATTCATTAATTTATTTTGTTTTTATTTAAAATAAATTTTTAGTACATTCATGAGTTGCTCGGAATTGTATCCACAAACTGAGAGGTAAGAATAAAATTATCCAACATTTAAAAATTAAAATTTTCATATAAGAGTCATATTCTTTCTGGTTCATACCTTGAACCTTGTCAAAATCTAAAAAATGACCTAAAAATAAAGCTAGTGGAATTAGAAAAACACCTGCAATAAGGCTTTCAGCAATAAACTGACCCATAATATATATTTATTAATAAAACAATAAATGCTTGACAATTTACATAGGAACAAAAATCAAATCCGCTCAGGACATGAACCAAATTTATCTAAAAGCTCAGATATAAGCTGATGATTTGAACAACGCCAAATAATACTAACATTACTGGATTGATTAAAGCCTGGTTCACCATAACCCGATAATGCCATAGCATCCGGAGCTATAGTCTCTTTATAAATACAGGTCAGTACTTTATTGTCAGGTGATGAAATCTGATTCCGTCCACTATCGTGTTGCAATGTTCCAGCAACCCATCCATTGGGGGTTAAATGCCATTCTCTCCATTCTTTACTTGACATATTTTTATTTTTCTGTGTCTACCTTGTCCTATATCTGTAATATATTGTACAATCTTAGTGAAAATACTTATTTTTTCCTTGAAAAATTCACTTCTTGTATAAGAATACAACAATATTTCAATAGATTGATAATTTTTTCCTGTTCCCACTTTAAATTAAGCATATTAGTAGGGCGCTTCAGATGTAGAAAATCTGTTAATTGTGCTAAATTATTGAGTCTGACGCACCCTACAAGAGATTGAAACCCCTACTCTATATTTCGTATTTTCCGTCAATAAGTCTGTCCTAAAATTGTCATTTGTAGTAACGCTACACGCCTTATAGCAATATCACAGTTTCAGCAGATTGGTTTAGCGTATGATGAGGACGAAGATGCAAAGTGATTTCTGTATCGAGACGCTTGAGGAAAATCAGGAGTTTACCCTCGCTGAAACGTTGAAACTCTCCTTTCATTAAATGAGATACTTCTGGCTGAGGAATGCCAAGAAGTTCACTGATTTCACGCTGTTTGAGGTTGCGTTGTTTCAGGACACGGAGTACCTGAAGCCCTATCTTACCCCGCGTCAAAAGTTCATCTGCATTCGACAAACCGAGGTCAGCAAATACGTTGCCACTGCTTTCTTCAAAAATGGGTTCCTGTGTCATTGTTGTTTCTCCCTTGCTATCGCATCCTTATAGCGTTGTTTAATCAGGTCAACATCAGCCTGTGGAGTTTTAATCCCCTGCTTTGATTTCTTCTGAAAAGCGTGCAGAACATAAATTTTATCCCCAACCTTTACCGCGTAGACTGCCCTGTAAGTATCGGTATCGTAGCGTTTGACGATTTCATACACACCGTTTCCAACCCCTTTAAAAGGCTTGGCATCCATTGGTGTTTCGCCTAATTGCACCAGTTGTAGCGCATAGCCTAATGAAGCACGCACATCTTCAGGAAATGAGCGGATATTTTTGAGAGAGTCTCCCATCCAAACAAGAGGTCGTAAACGAATGTCTATAATATCTTCATCATCGTCCATTTTATATGAAATTTCCTATAAAAACAAGTCAGACAATAGCACGAAATATCCCCTGTGCAAAGTCTGAAGGATAAATTTCAAATTTATCTATTTCGCTCCTATTGATTCAAAGCGATCCGCAAAATACCTCCTTGTGCTAAACTACTAAATCTTAGAGTTGGGAAACTTCGGTGAAATTCCGGGACTGTGCCGCAGCTGTGAGGCAATTTTAGATTTCCGAACCATAGATTTTAGATTGTTGGGGGTTGACTCAGAACCCCAGACTCGGAAAAACACGGGTAAGAAAATAATCCAAAATCCAAAATTCAAAATCCAAAATTGAGTAAGTCAGAATGCCAACTATAAGGAGTTTATCAAGTTCTGTCTCTGCGAAGCACAGAGAAGGAGTTTTAATTTTGCTGTCCGCATTTACCGCCTGCCCAGGCTTATTTTACACTACACCTGCCCAAGATGGCATATTGTCTCGCATCAGAATACCGGGCGGGAACATGGAGAGTGAACAGTGTTCATTGATCGCAAACATAGCCGATAATTATGGTGGTGGCTATGTAGATGTGACAAATCGAGCCAATTTGCAAATCCGAGAAATCAAAACCGGGATAAATATTGAAGTTCTCCAGCATTTACAGCAATTGGGTTTAGGTTCTGCCAATCCCAATGTAGACCATATCCGCAACATTATGACCAGTCCCACTGCGGGTATTGATTCCCAAGAATTAATCGATACTCGTCCTTTAGTGAAAGCTTGGGATAATTATATTACAGCACATCCTCATTTAGGCGGACTATCTGCTAAATTTAGTGTTGGCTTTGATGGTGGTGGTAAAGTTTCGGTATTGAATCAGCTTAATGATATTACCTTTGCGGCTGTGTTGGTTGATGGTAATATTTACTTCCGCCTTTATTTGACTATTGGTGGAAAAGGAGAACCAGCTAGAAATACAGGAATTTTATTAAAACCAGAGGAATGTTTACCAGTTTTAGCAGCTTTAGCAGATGTTTATTTACAAAATATAGATTCTCAACGTCAACGTAAACCACGTTTGCGGGAAGTTATCAATAATTTAGGGATAGAGAATTATCTGCGTTTAGCTTTTACAAGCAAATCCCTTACTTCCCAACCCCTAGTTTGTCATAGCTTTTCCCAATTACCAGCCCAAACAGATATGATAACTGTTCCCGCAGACTCAATTGGTATTCATCCCCAAAAACAAGTAGGATTATTTTATATTGGTGTCGTGTTGCCCCTAGGAAGGGTGGAAAGTTCGCAAATGAGAGGTTTGGGTGATTTAGCAGAAAAATATGGTAGTGGTAATATTAGGCTAACACCTTGGCAAAATTTGCTGATTACCGATATTCCCCAACCACAAGTCGTCGAAGTAGAAAGAGAAATTAGCAACTTAGGACTAAGTTATTCTCAGACTAACATTAAAAGTGCATTAGTGGCTTGTTCTGGTAAACGAGGTTGTGCTGCTTCCGTAACCGAAACTAAAGATCATGCCTTAAAATTAGCAAAATATCTCGAAAATCGGATTACCCTAGATTATCCAGTTAATATTCATTTTAGCGGTTGTGCGAAATCTTGCGCCCAACATAATCAAGCTGACATTACCTTGCTTGGTGTCAGCATTGAGTCAGAAAATGAAACTTTAGAAGGATATCAAGTTTATGTCAGTGACAGTACCTTACAAAAATTTGGACATCAACTTTATGAATATGTAAATTTTAGCGAACTTCCGGCACTAATTGAGCAGATGTTAAAAACGTATAAAATACAACGTCTAAATCCTAAAGAAACCTTTAGAGATTTTACCCAACGTGATGCTACCCAACTCAAACAAACAATACATCATAGTTAAATATCCGCCTTATCTGCGGTTGAAAATCCAAAATATCAAATCCAGAAAAAATGTCAAACTATATACGCGATGCTAATGAAATATACAGAAATTCCTTTGCTATTATCCGGTCAGAAGCGAACCTAGATCTCCTGCCTCCAGATGTAGCACAAGTAGCAGTACGCCTGATTCATGCCTGTGGAATGACGGATATAGTCACAGACTTGGGATATTCAGCAGATGCGGTAGAGTCAGGTAGAAAAGCCTTAGCAGCTGGCGCACCAATTTTGTGTGATTGCCGTATGGTAGCTGAAGGTGTTACCAGAAAAAGATTACCTGCCAATAACAACGTTATCTGTACTCTCAACGACCCAGAAGTGCCACAAATAGCCAAACGGTTAAGAAATACGCGGTCAGCAGCAGCGTTAGAATTATGGCGTTTTCATCTAGACGGGGCAGTAGTAGCGATTGGAAATGCACCTACAGCCCTGTTTAGGTTATTAGAAATGCTTGATACTGGCGTTCCACGTCCAGCCATAATTTTAGGCTTTCCCGTGGGGTTTGTGGGTGCAGCCGAATCAAAAGCAGCATTGGCAGCGGATAGCCGCAATGTCCCATTCTTAACTTTACATGGAAGACGGGGCGGAAGTGCGATCGCAGCAGCTGCCATTAACGCCTTAGCAACCGAGGAAGAATAATCATGAAAACGGGAGGTCGTCTGTATGGAATTGGTGTAGGGCCTGGAGATCCAGAACTATTGACCCTAAAAGCATTGCGGCTATTACAATCGGCCCCCGTCATCGCTTATCAATCAGCCACAGACCGGGAAAGTATCGCCAGAAAAATAGTGTCGCAATATTTACCAGGCAATCAAATCGAAGTTTTGTATCATCTCCCCCGTGCCTTAGAACCCGAAAAAGCCAAATCCATCTACGACCAAGAAGTTGAACCGATAGCCGACCATCTCGCATCTGGTCGGGATGTGGTTGTTTTATGTGAAGGAGATCCGTTTTTTTACGGTTCCTTCATGTATATCTTCACACGTTTATCTGATAAATACCAAACGGAAGTTGTCCCCGGTATATCTTCACTCATGGCCTGTCCAGTCTCCCTAGGCGTACCGTTCACCTACTACAACGATATTCTCACAGTTCTACCTGCCACACTGCCCACAGAAATGCTAATTACACATCTATTAGCCACAGACGCAGCTGCAATCATGAAACTGGGTCGCCATTTTACCAAAGTCCGCGATATCCTCCATCAATTAGGAATAGCATCACGGGCAAAATATATTGAACGGGCAACAACGACACAACAGCGAATTTTACCACTCGATGAAGTAAATCCCGAAGAAGTTCCATATTTTTCGATGATTGTCATACCGACTAAACAGAAACTCTAAAATCTAAAATATGAACACAAGGGTTGCAACTGCCGTTGTTATATTGGGTCAAAATAGTGTAGCAGTAGGGCGGAAAATTACCAATATTTTACCAGGGGCGAAATTATACGGTTTAGCAAATCGCACCTCAGATGTTGATGTTAGTTTTACAAATTTTGGCGAAACATTACGGGAATTATTCGCTACCGGCACGCCATTAATTGGTATTTGTGCAGCTGGTATTCTCATCAGAACTTTAGCACCCCTAATTACAGATAAAAGTCAAGAACCCCCAGTATTAGCCGTAGCTGAAGATGGTAGCGCAGTAGTCCCGCTTTTAGGTGGACTGAGTGGAGTCAATGATTTAGCCCGTCAAATTGCAGAAGTGCTAAATGTCAAACCAGCAATTACGACCACAGGTGATTTGCGTTTTCGCACAGCTTTGTTATCTCCTCCTCCTGGATATCATTTAGCTAACCCAGAAGATGGAAAAAAATTTATTGCTGACTTATTAGCCGGGGCAAAAGTTAAATTAGAAGGAACAGCCCCTTGGTTGAGTGAAAGTCAATTACCAATAGACCCCAATGGAGAGTTAACAATTCAGATTACTGAAAATTTGGGAACTCCTCAACCTAACTGTTTAGTTTATCACCTGGACAAGCCCGAAACCGTTGAACAACAACGGGGAAAATTAGCCATAATTGGGACTGGCCCAGGTGCATCAAAATGGATGTCTCCCCAAGTCAAAGAAATTCTCAATGCTGCTACTGATTTAGTCGGTTATAAAACTTATATAAATTTAATCGGTTCTCTTGCTGATGGTAAACACATTCATGAGTCCGACAACCGAGAAGAAGAAGCACGGGCAAAAATGGCGCTAGACTTAGCAGCCCAGGGAAGATATGTAGCAGTGGTTTCATCAGGCGACCCCGGTATCTATGCAATGGCAGCCGCAGTATTTGAAGTTCTAGACCACTACAACAAACCAGAATGGCAAAACATCGAAATCCAAGTCGCCCCTGGAATATCCGCCATGCAAGCCACAGCAGCAACCATTGGCGCACCATTAGGACATGACTTCTGTGCGATTTCCCTATCTGACATTTTAAAACCTTGGGAAATTATCACCCAACGCATTACCGCAGCAGCCCAAGCTGATTTTGTCATTGCCTTTTATAATCCTGTTTCCAAAGAACGCACTTGGCAATTAGCAGAAGCTAAAAATATCTTGCTACAGTACAGAAAACCAGATACTCCGGTAGTATTAGGGCGGAATCTTGGTAGACCTGGAGAAGCTGTTAAAGTCATCACTCTTGACCAGTTAGAAGCAGCATCAGCCGATATGCGAACTTTGATTCTCATTGGTTCCTCTCAAACTCGCCAGATTCAACAGGGTGATGATCAAGTCTGGGTTTATACACCGCGCCGTTATCAAGCCTGATTAGCTATTTCATCCATAAATAAAGCCCCAACAATAAAAGCTTATCCTTGGGGCTGTTATACCTGACCACCTTTACCTTTTTAATTTAAAAATACCAAGAAATCTGAAGACTCAAAGACATAAATAAGGGAATTATGTCTAAAAATAATTTGTTGATTTTAGTAATTGACTATATGGCAATCCTTGTGGTGAGTGTAAGTACAAATAACCTAGGTTCGGGCTTTATTTGGGCATGATTTTTATTTAATTCCCGATAATTAACCGCAGATTAAGGCAGATAAAACTGATTCATTCAACAGGTATAATGTCTTTTATTAAGCTGAGATTTGAAGATTAAAAATCTTGATAAAAAAGATATAATTCAAGTGATTATGTCTGGTTAATTAGTTTAAAAGGCTTGATTTTTTAGTTCTAATCATCAACAATAAAAACAGCATCTTCCATACATGATTGTAGCCTATACAAGTAAAAAGCCCTTATAAATGTCTGCTAACGCGGGCATTTTTTTATATCATTTTTTTTATATCAGCAGATTACAAGTTGCAGGAGGTAAAACTGAAAATTTTAAGATAAATTAAAATATGGCTAAGGCTGTCAAATATCAAGCAGCTTCTACTGCTGATTCCTGAAAAAATTCCATATCATATCAATTCACTTCATTAAAGCTACAAATGAATCTCCTTCCACGTCTGTCAATGTGTATCAATCTTCAAGTGAAATGGTATGAGGCTGCGCTTTATGGGCGTAGAGGTAATTCATGAATTGCCCCTGTCTTTTGATTAGGTGAGAATGCAGAAATAAAAAGACATAACTAATAGAGTTATGTCCAAAAATTTTATTTATAGCAACTGCGTCTCCAGAGAATTAGTAACTCCCAGCCCAAGTTATCCATTGATGGGATAAACCGATATGCAAAATTTCCTCGGTCATCTCTACTTCAGTGATGATTGCTCCTGCTAAATCTGCACTATTAAATTCTGATTCATTGATATTACTACCAATTAAATTGGCTTTGTCGAGATTAGCACCAGTGAAAACAGCACCACTCATTTCTGCTTCACTGAGGTTTGCACCCAGTAAGTTTGCCAACATTAAATTTGCACCACGCAAATCGGCACGACTCAGGTTACTTTCTTTGAGATTGGCTTTCATTAAATCAGCGCCAATGAAGTTAACTTCACTCAAATTGGTATATTGCAAATTTGCTCCATTTAAGTCAGCATTAGTCAAATTTGCTCTGGTTAAGTTACATCCACTCAAGTTAGCTTGACTTAAGTCAGCACCACTCAAGTCAGCTTCAGCTAAATTAACCCCACTCAAGTTAGCCTGATTTAAATTAGCCTGATGTAGAGTTATGCCCTGAAAATTCCGCTCTCCTGATTTATATTGACTCAGGAGTTTTTTAGTATCCATATTTCACCTCGTTATACCTATAGGTGAGTTAGATATTCCTCAAACCACACCAAAAACTATTTGGTAATTCTATTGTGCTAATGTTTTTGGTGTTTTAAACCATGTCTTAATGGAAAGATACTTAACTTAATGGTAATGTCATGTACAGGCAATCTGAATATCTATAGCAATCCGATTTGATGCTTGAAGAAATCTCAGTATTTGTAGGGTGAGTAATATAAGCTGGGCAATGCCCACCCTACGTGTGTTTCAAAAATCAAAAAATCAAATATGAGTCCTAGATGTTCATTGGTATTGAGATCAACGTTAAAATCTATCAAGACTATGGGAACAGCAAAAAATTATTAACATGAAGGCTGATTTGACATCTACCACTACACCTGATTTTGTCAGCACCCTATCCCAAGCTGCTGCTGCGTATCGAGAGGGAAGCAAACTTCCGGCTGCTGAGGTACTAGTAAATGCCTTACTACAAGCAGAAAAAACTGCTAAACAGCAACGGCTGAATTATCCTTTTGATTCTCTGATTGGTAAATGGCGGCTTTGTTTTGCGACTGGGACAAAAAAAGTTAGAAAGCGCGGGGGAATTATATTGGGTAAAGGTTTTTATTTACCCAAATTTGCAGCAGCCCATATTTCCTTTAGTCCCAGTTTAGAACAGGCTTCAGGTAGGGGGGAAATTGGTAATCAGGTTGAATTTGGTCAGGTGTCGTTGAAGTTGACGGGGCCAGCACAATATTTAGGTAAAAAAAATTTATTGGCTTTTGACTTTACCCAGATGCAATTTAGTTTATTTAATCGTGTTGTTTACAATCAACCAATTCGTTCTGGTAAAGTTGACACTGAGGATTTCTACAACCAGCCTATAGCTAAATTAGCTTTTTTTGCCTTCTTTTTAGTCACGGAAGATTTCATTGCAGCCCGTGGCCGTGGTGGAGGTTTAGCAATCTGGATTAGGAATTTAGATTGAATTGCAATTTTCATATTTTGGGGCAGGATATTAGTAAGAGGATGTTTTAAAAGTGGTGGGTGATGTATTAAAAACTTTAGATCCTCCTAAATCCTCCTTAAATAAGGAGGACAAAGCTCAATATCCTGTTCATCCTTTAATCCTAGAAATCCTGATTCAGACAGATGATGTGAATGTCAAGTGTTTGCTAATGTTGGCTTGTTGGGTTTCGTTCCTCAACCCAACCTACGATTAACCTGACGCTAAGAGAGGAAGAGAAGTGTTGACATTGAGTTTTAGATGTGTTATGATGGAATTGACAAGGAAGAACTATGCTATTAATCAAAGATTGAGAGTTTCTTTGTAGGAGTTTAGCAATGTTAAACCCCTTGCGTAAGATTCATACCAATTGCAATTTTTCTAAAAGCAATTTCTCGATTTCTTGACTCACAAATTTATTTCCTTTCGTGTTCATGTGAATATGGTCTTGATATAAGGCTTGTGGGTTAGCAATTGAATTAAATTTTGGTAAAAAATCTATATAATTAATTTGTTGTTCCTTAGTAAAATCACTGAGGCGTTTACGGGCGACAATTTCATAGTCATGGGAACCTGGTTCGCCGATTTCTCTGAGTAAAGGAGTCATAACCAGTAGGAATTGACTATTATTTTCTTGAGCGAAATTCTGAATTTTACTAATTGCTTCTAAATTTATACCGACGCGATCGCCTGTTTCATTCTGCAATGCTTGAAGTTCAGGAATCGATTTTTGTTTAAAAACGTAACGCTGTAACACTTCCGCAATTGCTAATGGCGGTTTATGATTTGGGTAGTTGCGATCGCGCCCCACAGGTAAAGAACTAGGCGCAGTAGCAAATAAATCATCAGTATTAATTAGTAAAATCAGCACCTGAGCTTGAAAATTGCCAAAACGCTGTAAATAAGCTAATTCATTTCTTGGACCCCAAGAGTTAGCTGAAGCATTTAGCACTTCTACTTGTTGGTAATGACTCTGTGATGACAAAGAAGCCATCAGCAAACTAGAAATAGTATTCTTTTGATCTGTCCACCAACCGCCATTAGCAATAGAATCGCCTAAAAGCAAAACTCTTAAGGTTCCAGATGTAGGTATTTTGGAGATTTTTCCACTCCGCATGGAAAATTCATTAATTTCAATCTGATTTCCCAGGCGACGGGTGCTTTGGTTAGGTGCTAATAAATAACCAATTTGCTCATCACCAATGTAAATCAGGGGATTACCAAAACCAAAGAGCGATCGCAATCCTAACTCTATCACCACCAATAATCCCACCGATACCGCCAAAATGACGATTAGTACCTCTTTCACTGACAATTTCCTCGAAAATAATATAGTAATAAATTATACAAGTTTATACAAAATTCATCAAAAAGCAGCCAACAGATTACAAAAGTAGCTATTACCTATAGGACTAATATTTGATTTTTGAAATATACGTAGGTGGGCAATGCCCACCGTATCATGGTTTTGGTGGGCTTCGATCTATTCAAATCGGATGCCTATATGAAAAAGTGCTTTTACTTAAAAAACCGTTGCAAAGCTTAAAGAAAATAATAATGTAAATTTAACATCATCGTCCAACAGAAAGACTACAATCAAGACGGACAGATTAGCACTGTAACAAAGGAGGTTTACAAAGCTATGTCTGACTTAAATCGCGGAATTATGAAATTTGAAGGTGCAGATTCCCCAAAAGTAGTGACTATCTCTACTGTTTTGCTGTTGGGGTCGATAGCAGCGCTCATTCTATGGGCGTTACAATCTGCCTATGCTCTAAACTAGAATCATTAAGTAAGCTACAAGGACACTAGCAGCAAGGTTTTCCATCGCTGTCTAGTGTCCATAAAGCAAATAATCAAACTAGCGAAAAAAAATTAATTAAAATTTTGATTTGCGATTTGCGATTTTAGATGGAATCCCCAATCGGAAGTCAGAGGTAACTCATAGTTAAGTCGGAGTACATTTTTACTAGAGCGTGCTAAGAACTGGTGCTTTGGCACAGCACGTTCTCATTAATTCTCAATAAGGAAAGAGTCACCGCGACACAGCTTCCCGCGTCCAGGTGCAGATGCTTTCAAGAGGTGAAAGTATTGATAAATCAAGCTTCTTAAAAATCAACCGCACCAGCTTGATAAAAGTTCATCCAGACTCTATTGATATTAGTTAGCAATAGAGTTAATTTTCACTAGACGAGTTGGCAGTTTTTGCCCCTTCAAGCTCGTCCAGGCGATAATTCTGAATTTCATTCTGTGCGACTATCTCAGACCTGAGTAACTTAATTTCAGCACCCATATCAGAAACCTTGCTACCAATGGAAAAGCCACCAGTGATTAAATAAAGTCCTGACTGTGTGGCAATAGTCAGGACGGTGATCAACATCGTCAATCGTTCAGTACTCATGATTCTGGAAAAGGTGAAAGTGCGATCGCTCGCTAATTGCCTATGACACTAGCTGGTCTAGCTTAAAGTTCAAATTAGCGAATTCTTGAGTAAGTAAAATTTCCTCGGAAGTATCATCAATCCCCGTGTACCGCCAAACAATAATTTGTGCATCCAGAAACCAGCGCGGTAAATTAATGCTCAAGCTGTAAGTAGCACTTACTTTCGGGAACATCACCAAATTATTCTGATCTAAAAATAATGCTTGGGACTTATTGAAAGTTGCATCCTGAGAGCCACCCAAGACCACACCAGTTGATATCTTTTGATTGACGTATCCCGCAAAACGCCATGTAGCGTCTTCTGGTACTGTCGTTGCAACACTAATCGCAAAAATGAAAGATTCTAGCAAAAAAGGTATATCTACGGGGGGAATTGGTACAGGGACGGGCTTACCCTCTTCAGTGTAAAGAACCGCCCCTGTAACGCTTGTGGTGTAAATACTTTCCCAATTTGCATTATTAGAAAGCTCTACAACTCTCATGGCAGAAGTAACGGTGATAATTGTCCGTCAAGAATGTCCTCAACTGGCTCAACATGATCAAAGGGGTCAACACCATACTCATCTAGAATGTCAAAGTATGTCCCCGTATCAATCTTGCCTTGCAGCCAATCGACTGAAGCCTGATTAATCGTGAGCATACCCTGGATGCTGCGCTCGTCAGGTGCAGAGACAAAAAGTAAATCCCGGTAGTCTTTGGGAAGTATTAATTGACTAGACATTAGATAATCTCAGGAGCAAAATAAATTCGATTGCCTTCGGATGCCAAAAAAGTTTTTACGTTGGCAATATCTTTAATTTCAGATACAGCCGTGGCGTAAGCTTCATTTCCTGCCTGCTGAGATCCAAACGGCGAAGAAGTTGATTTGTTGTCGTAGCGTGCATACTGAATATCGGTCACACGTGACTCATTGTCAGCGACCGCCGCACCACGCTTCACAACGCCAAATCTTGCCGCTTTAAAACCAGTCAACCCATCCAGCAAGACCCCGCCCTGGGGAACGGTAAAGCCTACAGCTATCGTTCGCCCTGTAGTTGCAGCTGCTTCTCTTACCAAGGTAGTAATATCTGTGTTTCCAGACTGAGTATCAGAGAGCAATCTCACAGGTAAATATATCCGACCAGCTAAATTGAAGGATTCCACAAATCCTTTAACCTTATTTGGCTTAACCTTCACAGAAGTACCCCGTTGAGCCTTGTAAGCAGCTTGTTTTTGCGCCCTGGTCAGGTCTTCATATGCTCGTAATTTGGTCAACGCTGCATTTAATTCAACGCCGCGTCTGATGTCTGTATATCTTCCCACGTGAATTTCTCCTTATTTCTTGAAACCCACTCTAGCACCGTGTTTTGGGAAGGTTTAAACCAGCGACAAGTTAACTTGTCGAAAAAGAAGCGCGAAGAATTGAAAATGCTAGACCTCCACAATGGCATTGCGTAACCGCCCCGCCACGGACACTAGGTTAACTGGCTTGATTTGCCCCGGAATGATTAATTGGGCGTGGGTGAATTTCACATCAGCCGTTGGACGTTGGCGCGGCTTCCTGACCGTTTTTCCATATACCAGATGTGTACCAGGCAGCGCTGGGTAAGTTTTGGTATTTTCTATAAACTGAAAAAAATCATCATTGTAAGTCTTGTCTAAAATTTTCAAACAACTTTGGATAATAGAAATCCCCTCTGCCTTGCTAATAGTTAATACCCTAAAATCAAAGCCATTCTCCAAGTCAATGTAAGTGCATTTGTATTTCCCCTTCTTCCACACCAAGGGAGGTGTCGCAAACTCAGCTTTTATCTCATTGGCATATTCCAAAGAATCCGCATACTTGATGGTTTCGGCTGTTCTGTTCATTACATGAAAAGTAATTTCGCCGCGAACCTGTTCCGTGCCAGAGCCGTGCTTTTCAAAGTCGTACGACTCTTTGAAATAGAGCCGTATCTGTGGCTTAAATTTGCTATCTCTTTGAAATTCCTGTACCGGAATTCCGTAAATAGGTGTTTGTATAGACTGTGCGTGTCCAGCCGTAATTTCAAACAACCACATTCTTAGTAGTACTAAAATTACCGTATCCTTGGACTGGATAAGGCAGGCAACCTTCAACGACCTTTTAGGTGTTGAAATGTCATCATCAGGCTGATTTTTATAGAATGCCCTTACCCGACGATTATGTACAAGCTCTACTGTCTCTCTTAAATGTTTCCAACTATTGAATCCTTCTGGTAAAGCCATAATTATTCATCAGCCTCCAAATCAGCCTCTGGTGTTTCTTTCCCCGCGCTTGCTGCGGCTGCGGCTGCTTCATCAGCTTTTAATTTATCCGGTTCAGGAATAGGCGCAGCCTTGTTTTCGGGCTTATCATCTTCCTTCCATACTTTCAATAATTCAGTTGTTGAATTAGTTAATTCAGTTGTTTGAGAAATAATATCTAGCGGTACTTGAGTTACCTGTTGAATTGTTGAAGCGCCTTGCTGCAATCCTTCCAGAAAATTAGTAATTCTATTTATTTTAGGTTGAGGATTCATCCAGCCATAAGCGTCATCAAGAACTTGTCCAGCCTTTCTTAATGCATTACCTATCTTGCCATTCTGTCCGGCCACTAATTCCAGTCCATTTAATATTGAGCTTGCCAATCCTTGAAAACTATTTAATATATTTGTCGATGCTTGGTATATTCGATTAGCCTTAGACCAGGCAAGTGATAAAGTTGCATAATTTTCAGTTCCCACAATACCTTTGATAATGTTCTCAATTGTGTTACCAATAATTTCCCCTACATTAACTGCTTGACCTTTATCGTCTTTAATACCAATCAATTGCAAGATATTATTGAATGCACCCAACAAGGTTTGTCCAATGTCATTTGACAACATCAAGTGATTTTGAACTGTAGCCGCAAATGTTAAAACATTTAGAACTCTATCCAATTGCAACCACTTAAAACCATCAACTAACTTCCCTCCAATACCACCAACAATCTGCGCTCCTAACTTATTATCAATCTTCGTGAGCAGTGCCAATTGTCCAGCGTTTGCCCCAGCATTTAATTTATTCAACAAGTCATTATTGTTAGCCTTATCCGCACTATTAATGTCTGCACTTTGCTTATCTAGGGATTGTTTACCACACCCACCATTAAATGATTTGCAAATAGCCTTTCCTACCTCAGTATTAATCTGAGGAAGGGTAGGGATAGAGGGTTTAATGGTATCGGCTACCTTGCCAGGAATTAGAGGAATACTAGATATCAAAGGTATCATTTTATCGAGTTTTTGATTGGCTTCGATATCCACCTTTTCTCTCTCCTTAATCTTGGTATCTAGACCATTGATTTCAGTTCCAACTTTTTTCAATTCTTGTTTTAACCCATTAATATCTAGCTTCAGTGATGCATCAACCTTTTCTAACTCACTACCTTTCAACCCTAAAGCAATTGCATTTTCTTTCTGAAATTCCTTAAACCGCTGGTCAGCCGAAAGATCAGAAAGCTTTTCAAAGTCAGCTATCTTCTTGTCGAATTCCTTGGACAGTTCAGATTGAACCAAGTCCTTTGAATTTTGCTTTTTAAACTCTTGAAAACGCTGTTCACTTGTTAGATTTGACAGCTTCTCAAAATCAGCTATCCTCTTGTCAAATTCTTTGGATAACTCCGACTTAGCTAAGTCCTTGGTTTTCAAATCTCGGATATTCAAATCTTTGTTATTCTTAGTAACAAAAGCATTGAATTTGTCATCTAATTCTTTTTGTAATGGCGATAGATCCGGTGTGTTAACTTTATTATTTGCTTTATCAATTGACGCTGCTAATTTTGCATCATTTGCAGCGAGATTGTTAATGCTTCCTGCTAAAGCTGCATCTCTAGCGGTCAATGCATCTAATTGATATTGATTTGTTTGACGTAATAAATCAACCTCACTCCGTACTTGAAAAAGGTCTGATGCTTTAGGAACTGCGTCAAATGCACGAGCTAAGGCTTTGGTTTGTTCAACTGCTGCATTTATTGATGCATCTTGCAAACCATTTTTAGTTTCTGCCTTTTGAGCAATAGCTTTTGCAGATTGTATATCTGCTTTTAAAGCAGCGATAGTGCTACTAATTGAATCGCCCAAGCCTTGCTTGAATTTCAAAGACAATTCGTTGTACTGCTTTGAGAGGGTGTCTAACAACGTTCTACCCTGCCTTGTCTCGTAAAGGGCATCATTCCCTAATTTACGGGCTTCTGATACCTTCGCCTCTAAGATATCTCTACCTGCACGAACTTCATATAAGGCATCATTTCCTAATTTACGGGACTCCGCTATTTTCCCCTCTAGAATCTGCCTACCTGCACGAACTTCATACAAGGCATCATTTGCTTGTTTTTTACTTTCTGATATTTTCCCTTCTAAAATCTCTCTACCCTTACGAGTTTCATACAAAGCATCATTTGCATCTTTTTTGATTGAGGGAATTTGCTTTTCAAGGGCATAAGCTCTATCTCTGGTCCGTTGATCGCTCAATTCAAGTTGTTTAATTTTTGACCTATTAATTGTTATCTGTGTTAATGCTTTTGATAAGTCTTTCGCAAGAGAATTGTTAAAGCTTTCCTGTGCTTTTTGAAGCATAGGACGCAGCCAATACAAATCAATCATGAGAATCCCAAAAGTGCCTAAACCGATAACGATTCCACCCAAAGCCAAGCTTGCCTTGCCAGCTTTTGCAACTGCGGTTGAACCCGGTACTTTCTCCAATACCTTATCAGAAACTTTTTTTAAGTCTTTAGTTAATTTAATGTTTTCAAGCCTTTGCTTGTTGACTAATCTGGTCGTATTTCTAACATCATTTATTGAACTACTTAAAACCTTTCTAGACGTTCTGTACCCTTTAAGTAGTTCCTGTACAGTATTAGGAATTCGCACAAACGAAGGGTCGGACGGTATACTCATTTTAATAATCCCGCTATAAAGCCCTCTACGATCAACTGCACAAAACCGATTACTTCTTCTTTGACAACAGGTATTAAATCAACAATCTTTTGCCCCGCAGTATCAAGCTTACTAATATAAGCTTCGATTTTGTCCAAGCGTTTGTATATGCCTGATAAATTTGGACTGCTATCCGGGTCATTAGGATTGGGCTTAGATTTATCGGAATCAAGTTTATTTTTTAAAGCCGCTACTTGAGCAGCTAAATTAGCTATTTCACCAGAAATCTCATTACAGCTACTCATTTATTTAATCCCTGATATTGACTTCCTGATAGCAGAAATAGCGTTAAAAATCGTCGCGCAGTCAAGACAGCAGTCACCACAGTCAAGCGTATTTTCTGGGCAACAATCTTTCACTTCTACAGAGTTGACATCTATTATGCTGTAGGTGAAAAGTTGCCCATTGTCGGTGATTTCTAAAATATTGCCCGTAACCGTGAAAGTTGCTTCTGTAATAACAAAAGAGCCGCGACTGTTGCAAAGTACATTTCTTGTATTAGGATATAGCGGTGGTTCTGGTTGTCCATTTCTGGTCAAGTGTCTCCAACCATAATCGCAATTTCCTAAAGGCAAGGTTGTACTACCCCAAACATCGGTGGGTAGTCCTGAGAAATTTTCAATGTAAATCGTAGTTTCCCCACTGCCTTTAAAACCTATCCGCCAATTTCCCTGTTGTTTGATTTCGTAAGAGTAATTTTTGGGATTGTTAATAATATGTTCACCGACTTCATCCCAAATTATTCTGCATGGGTCGCTCATCATCTATTGCCCGTAATTTTCAAATCAAGAGGGCAATGCCCGCCCTCCTAACAACAACAGATGTTGATTAATAATCGTTGGGGTCTAAAGTTGCAGCACTATCTACCTTGGAGAAGGTTATTGATATTTCATCATTTCGATACTGAATACTGTCTTCCCCCCGATTTGCAAAGCCGGGGAAGCCTTCTGCTATAACAATTGACTGGTCAATATTTGCGTCGTAGTTGGTTTGGGTTAAATAATCTTTAGCCTTGAGAGTCATACCAGCCAAAATCGCCTCACCTGATGCAGCGGACGCGGTGACTCCAATGTCAGATTTGAGTATGGTTACTGTGGTAGCGTCTTGTGATGCGCCTGCACCAAAAATTTGGATTAATGTTGGTTCAGCCATGTTAGTTAATTAATCTTCAATAGTTTCTAAACCATTAATAAATCCCTATCAATTAAATGTAAATATTCCACTTTTATGTAAAAACGGAATGTTAAAGAATTAGTCACAAACCTTGCTATATATAGAACACAGGGTATTATAGATAGTGGGTAATCAAAGAACTATTCCAGATTTACCGCCCTTCAAGGTAAAACCGGAATAGCTAAGGGTAAATATTTTTCAATGAAAAATGACCGATGTGGAAAAGCTGCAATTCTAACAGAAAGTGATTATTCCAAACTAAGACGAAATATTAAAACGATTAAGTACAAATTACTATTGGACTTGGCATGGTACACAGGTGAACGGTGGGGCGCTCTGGTGCAGTTGCGGGTAAGCGATGTGTACGACTCGAACGGTACACCCAGAGATGTGATCACTTTTCGCGCTGCCACCAGAAAAAAGCGGCCAGATGGAAGTGCTGAAACGAGGCAAGTGCCGGTTCACCCAATTCTGTTTGAAAATTTGCGGTCATTCGCTCCTGGTGCTAGTCCCTGGTTATTCCCAAACCGTGACGGTGACAAGTTCGTCACTTGGAGAAATGTGTACGCGGTATTTATGAAAGCGGTGGAAAAATCAGGTCTGACCGCCAAGGGTATCAGCACTCATTCCACCCGCCGGAGTTTTATCACCAAGCTACACAATAATGGTGTGGCCACTGCGACTATCAAAAAAATCACCGGGCATCGTGACTTCAAAGCTTTGGAAGGTTACATAGAAATTAGTGGCAATGAAATTAGAGGAGCGATCGCAACACTATGACCATCCCCAAGAAAATCCATAAGCGATTACTACAACTGGCAACTTTTCCAGAAAAGTACACTCTTCCAGAATTGGCTGAGGAATTATTCAAGCTTTCACTCAAATGTTCTGATAGGAGTAACGGAGAATTTCGATATGTGGTTTTTTATAATCCTGCGTACCTTGGAATCAAAAAAGAATAATTATGATATATTTGTACTTGCGGTGTTCCAATCGGAACTGGTAGAGTCGATTAGCGCCGCACCAGTTAAATTAGCTAGATGATGATGTACAAGCCCCCTAATAGGTATGTCCCAGCGAGTGGGAGACATACCTATTTTTTTATGCACTCTTGATTAATTGTTGGATTTGTTCTGGAAGATGTCCGAGTGCGATCGCATTTTCAACTCTCTCTTTCAAACCATCACTACCAGGAATATGAATATGTTTAATTTTCTTCTGGTAGTAGCAATACCTGTCATACCAATACTTTTTACCTGACCTCGTGACGTAATAACGCTCTACCCACTGGTTAATTGTAGACTTTTCCAGAACACTATTAACTTGTTCTGGAAGAGTTGTCACTTCATCGGACTCTGCACCTAACTCCGTAGGTGATGAGGAAGTACTTACCTTTGTAGCGCAGTCCTTGAGTAAAGAAGGCGAAGAGGAAGTACTTACCTTTGTAGCGCAGTCTTTGAGTAAAGAAGGCGAAGTAGATATTTCCAGAAGAGGTGATAATTCGCATAACAAAATTTTCTCCTTGACGATTTCACCGGCAAAATATCCCTGAGCTTTAGAAACTGATGCGAGCAGCCTGGTAATTTTGAATTTACAGTTTCTGGAAGAATGCCAGTAAGCTTTACCCTCTTCAAAATGGAAACCCTTGACTGGCTTTTCCAGAACATCATCAACAAAATCCTGGTCTGACTCTTCCAGAAATTCTTGCTCAACATCTTTAATTAGTTCCAACTCTGACCAGTGGAAAACTCCAGCCGTTCCCCGGAGTTCAGTCTGCACAGAACACCTAAGAATTTTCTTGACTGTGGTGATGGCTCCAAAATATTTAGAATCGGACTTTAAAACCGCAACTTTCTGTCCAACCTTGAATTTAAATTTAATTTCTTCGGCAATTTCTGGGAACTGCTTTTCCCATTTATCCCATGCCTGCTGGAAGTCATAAGGTGTTTCGTAGTCATCTGGGTCTGGTGGTTCACTTGATGAATCATAAAACAATGTAGCCTGACCGTTAGATTCTACTTTTCCAGAACAATCTAAAACAATTTCATCCCAAGTTGGATCTATCAACCTAGGAGTCTCTGGTAATGAGGTGTACTCATCAAGGTTAAATAAGGTGGACATGGTAATCACTTGGTATTCAGATATTATCTACCACTGCCAGGACGACGAAACGGAACTATCTCATGACGCATTAAATCAGACATCTCTCTCATGACCTCACACCAACACAGTGCTAAATCTGTAGGCATACTGTAAAGTTCAGCTTCTGTAATAAAGCGTTGGCGTATCCAATTCTTGAACAGTTCTCTCTGGTTATTCATAGTTTTGCACTTGGTAAAAGTAATCCTCAATTTTCATCACTGCACCGCCAAAGTGCTGACAGATGGCTGAGTAGTTCCTTGGCTGTTCCCAATAACGCCGTCTTAAACAGTGCCTTACCCATCCCTCTGGGTTGTTAATTTTCTCGGTTGCTCCACGCAGTTTAAACAGGAGCAGTGCAGCTTTAATTTCAAAATTGGGACGGTTTAAAACTTCTGTTTCTTCAGTGTCAAAATGAATACCCTCTTCAGACATCAGTTGTTGATTAGATAAGATATGCTGCTGCTGAACATCTTGGTCAACGGAATTAGTAGGGTTTGGGGTGGGTGTTTTGTAAGTTGAGTTAGGATTGTGTAACTTTTGTTTTTTGCGTGGTTTCAACCATTCCAGTGGTCTAACTATTAACTTGAATACTTTCCATGAGTACTGCTTAATTGTCTGTATTACGCGGTTTTCTACTAAGACGTTGAACATCTGTTTGAGGTAATTGTGGGCATAACCTTTACCTCTATGTTTCTCTACCCAGTGGTTGAACTCTGATAAGTCGGGTTCTACTTCCTCTGCCACTCCTTCCCTGATTAGCCACTGCCATAGAAGTTTTGCAGCCGGTGGGATGGAGTTCTTTAAACAAAATTGGTCGTGTTTTTCTGTCCAAGTCATATTTTTGAATGCAAGAATGTCAATTGCGATCGCGCTCCAAATCCCAAATCGCTTTTTCCCAGCACCACTGATCTGATTGATTCGGAAACGAAGCTTTTACGTGTCCGACTAGTCTGTAAGCTAAATCCTCATCTCCCTGTACCATCCTCAACAACTTGCCTCTCGTTGATGAATTAACCCGTTGCTTGCGTTTGGGACTCTTTCTAGTAGTCCGCCTGTAACGCCGCTGTGCTGATTTACCCGCGTCGATAACTAGCCAAGCGAGATACAAAGACCCTGCCAACATTGCCAGTAACAGTATTAGAATTGGATGGCTCATGATGAGTTAATAAGGTTAGTGGTATTAATTCATCATGTAGCTTTTAAGTGTTTCCCTTCAGTGATGCCAGTCATAAGCATTAAAAAACCGTCCTGACCTGTGGGCATAGGTGGACGGTTTAATCATTAAATTCAAGCTGTTTTGACAACTCTTCTAGTTCTCTCAGTTGATTCCTCAGTTCAGATAAATTATTTTCCGCATCGTTGATCTGAATTTGAGTTTTAGTGATCAACTGAGACAGGATTCCCCCAATAATTGCGTATCCGCCGGGTTTATTGGTATCTCCCGTCTGCCTATCATCTCGATTAAGTGGGAGCGACTGACACCCATCGCTGTGGCCATCGAATCCAGCCCCACTATAGCCGTGTCCGTAAGTGCTATCCCTACGTTCTTCTTGAGTTCGCCGTTTTCGCGGTGCTTCGCTTTTTTCACCAATTTCCCTCATGCTGCTTTCCTATATAAGATACCAAAATCTTCTACAGAATATCCTAATAGGATACTTGACTTTTGTCTACTATCCTATTAGGATTGTTCTTGGATAAACTTCGCTCCCACCCCACATCGGGGGAATACCACATGGAGCAAGCACCCACGCCTAGACCTCGCGTGGACAAACTGCAATCACCGGAGACATAGGCGCTGCTCACGAGTTGACAGCGCGGTGATATTTTCTCTCGTTTAATGTTCAGTCAACATAACAACAACCAACAAAAAACCATGACATTAACAGTTCAAGAGCTAACAGCGAAACTCGAACAGTTCCAAGACAGCGCAACTGTTCAAGTAGAAGATACTGACGGCATCTATTACCATGCCATCGAAGTCAAAGAAGAAAACGGTCACGCAATTTTAGTCATCAAATCTGAAGATGAATCTGATGAAGGTGACGAATAACTAATTCTTGATTCTTGATGTGTTCCTGACCTGATGACTTATTAGTGATGAGGAAATTGCCTCATCACTAATCACCAACTACCAATCACTCATGATTGAAATTCCCTTGATGGTTTAACTAATTGCGTGAGCGACCTAATTAACGAAACTAGTCCCGAATATCCGTTACTAAAGCAGTCGCGGATGTTTGGAATCATATCTAGTCCTACGGATGAAATTGCTTTTGATAATCTAAACACTTACGTAGGCGAACTCATTGACAAAATCAGGTGCAAGTACCCGTCCCTAAGACAGTGGCAAGTATACGTAATTGTGTCTGGACTTATCAATAACGTAAAGAATGGTATTGATGAACCAGAATACGAGAAGAGTCTATCTATCGCTGTTTTACTGCTAAATGAAGCACCTAATATCCAATGACTAATGACCAATGACTAATGACCAATGACTAATGATGCCTAGACGCAAATAAAATTAATTTCGTGTAATTACAACTGTCTTCTGTAAACGCCGACAGAGTGTAGCTGTCGGCATTATTTACCATCTACCTATGAACTACCGTAATACTCTTAGCCCTTGGTGTGTATTTCGCAAAGAGGCTTCACTTTTTAATGTCTGCGTTGCGAGATTTCGCAGACGTGATGATGCTTGTGCCTATGCCCGACTACTTGAAAACAACAACAATGGATTTTATGAGGTAGCTTTTGATGCTGACCAAAACTCAACTATTAGCCCTAGCTGATTACATCATCGGCTTAGAAAGAGGTGTCCGCTTTGAGCCAGATGCAGAACAAGCGCTAATCCTAGAATCAATCATACCTAAAGTCAACCGGATGAATTCATTGACAAGATTTCAAGCGCTCAAGTATGCGGCTATTGGTCTTAAAAGGGATTTAGAAATCGAGCAAGCTGTTAATAAATTACGTGGAGAACTATGACAATTAAAACTATCACTTACAAGCGTATCTTGAATTTAGGTAACTACGAAAGTAAGCACCTAGAGATGACTTACGAAATTGAGGAACATGATGACCCGTTGGTTGAAGCATCCCGTCTCATGACAACTGTTGAGTACAAACTGAGAGAAGATCAATCAGAAGCAATCAGGCAAGAAATCAACTCACTTCGTCAGGAACTGCGGGTACTAAAAGGTGAGCAGCGCGAACTGCTTAAGCAAACCGCCAAAGAATCTGATGTTGAAGATTTTTTGAACGCACGTGAAGATGTATCCGAAGGGGGGCTTTTTTGATGTCTAAAAAATCCTTGGTTCCCTATAGTGAGGATTATGTTTTGATACACAAACGCGCATTGTTTGTTAATCAATTCACCATGTCACTCATGGCTCAGTTCCTGGGTGATAAATTGAAGATGTCCGAAGCTAATTATGAGCAAATTTTAAATAGTTTTGCTCAAATCGCTATTGCCGAAGCAAGCGAACTAAGTGATGAGAAAATCTCCGAAGTAATCCTAGATAGTATTATTGCAGGCGAAAAAGCGGATTGTTCACAGGTGATCAAAACTAATTTTCAGTAAACAAACATGACTTCATCCCAATCGATAAAACCATTTGATGAACAGTATTTGCTCGTTAGTAAGCGAAATATTTTAGCATCAAATTTAGCAGTAGCCAGCCTAGCTAATTATGTATCTCTCGTTGCTGGTAAGCCAGTTGATCAAATCATTGTTGGTGTCGGCGTGGAGTCAAGAAAATTAGCTGAAAAATTCACCCAAGAAGAAGTTGACTCTCATGTTCAAACTATCTTAGACACCTATGAAGACGAATCAAGCAGCACCCCAATCAATAATACTCTTTAATTTCACATAAATCATGAACATCAAATTAATTCACACTCATTTCACAATTCCCACTGGCAATGGCGGTAGAGAAAGAATTGGTTTTACCGCTGAATTAGAACCAGGTGAAACCATTGAACAAGTCGTTACAGAGTTAAGAGAAAAAGCAGCAAAGCAAGTGGGTAAAACCTACCAAACTTATTACAGCGAAAGATACGAATTACGCAACGAAGTCATAGAACTTGAAGACAAACTGAAAAAACTTCGCGCAGAATGGGATGCAACCGCAGAGTTTTTACGTTCTCAAGGTATCAACCCCAAAGCCCCATCTATGCCTCAGTTTGAACGACTTCTCAAAGCAGCAAGTGGTGAGATGACTGTTGAAGTTGAAGTGGTTGAAGAGGAGGAGGACTGCTACCAGGATGAGGATGACGATGATGATGACTATATATAACCGCCTGATGATGGCTGCTTGACCCAGCAGCCGAAACACACCCCTCGGTGTGTCGCGGATTGGGTCCAAACCAATCTTGCAACCAGCAAAGTAACTTAAGGCTTTGAGATGGAATTAAGCTTTGGCTTTTTTATCTTCGTAAGCTTGGTTACTTTTGCTGCTTTGAGACTGAATTAGGCTGTTATGGCCTTTGGGTGATTCTTAAGCGTAATTAGTTCACACCCCCTTACAAATTATATGAGAATAGTTGGTTTAGATGTCTCTAAATCATCGGTTTCGTGCTGCTTACTTGAAAGCAAACCGAGTGATGTTAGGGAATTTTATTATGACTGCAAGTTTTACCACTTCCAGAACAATCAAGCTGGGATATCTGGGCTTTTGGCACTTAAACCAGATGTGGCTGTACTTGAACCCACCGGGGTCAATTACTCTAAATTTTGGACTCAACTTTTAGCCCGCGCCGGGGTGGAAATTAGGCTAGTTGGTCACAAAGAACTGAGACGTTACCGCGAAAACCATCTGGGACTACCCGACAAAGATGATGATGCTGATTCACTGGCCATAGCCTGTTATTACTTTGATTACTGTAGCGATCGCTCTCGATTTGTTCGAGTTTTAGACCCTGTGGTTTCCAGGATTAGGGAATTGGTGCTTAGACTAAATCATCTCAATAAGGTTCAATCACCAATCATCAACCGCGCCAGACAAGATTTAGCTTGGCAGTTTCCAGAGGTCGCCTTAGTAACATCTAAGCGCGGTGTTTCTGGAAAAGTTCCGTTACTCTGGGGTTGGTTAGCTGGTGAGCGTGAGTCAAAAAAATATGATCTGCGCTACTCAAAGACAGCCGGCTTGGGATTGAACGACTCAGTAAAATTTCACGCGCAGCGCATTTGTAGCTTGCAGCGCGAGGAACAATTGATAGAGGACGAGTTGGCTGTGTTGCTGAAGGATGCTAGATTTGAAAAATATATACAAGCATTTCAAGAGTTCAATTTTGGCGATCGCTTACAGGCTGTTATTATCTCCCAGATTTTCCCACTGGAAAACTTTTTAGGGGAAGACGGTAGACCAGTGGTGAAAATCCGCAAGGGCAGAATTTCTGGAAAACCTACCAAACGTTATCTAAGCTTGAGGAAATTTCAAAAAGCTTTAGGCTATGCCCCCACCCAAGAGTCATCTGGTGATATCTCTAAAAATAAAGTATCCGGTGGTAGCTCCATTTGCAGAAAAGCGATCTGGCAGTGGGTGTTTGGCGCGATAGAACCCGCCCGCCGCCGCAGCAATCCAGTAACTCAAGACCTGGGGCGGTGGCTTGATCAGGAAAAAGCCTCTGGCAGGCCAGTTGCATTAGCAAGAAGCAGGGTAGCGGTAAAAGCTGTTAAGCTTTTGTTTAAAAAATTAGTCAGTTTCTTAGACTGAAGATAGGTCTAAAATTCATAATCAAAAATAGATGTTTCAGCTTTGGGGTGTCTTAGTTATTTTAATTGCTTGTCCCCTCGTAGGGGCAATGCCCATAATTGCCTGGATTACCTATGTACTCAAGGGTAAGCGATTGGCACAAATCGGTACAGGTAATATTAGTGTCTCCGCAGCTTTCTATCACGGTGGCAAACTAGTGGGTATTCTGGCAGTGATGTCAGAAGCTTTGAAAGGAATAGCAGCGGTATTAATTGCTCGTGCTTTCTTTCCCAGCGGCTCGTTTTGGGAATTGATAGCTTTAATTGCTTTAGTGATAGGTAGATATTCTTTAGGAAAAGGTGCAGGAACAACAAACGTTGCTTGGGGATTTTTGATGCATGATCCCCTGGTAGCAGGATTTGTCAGTTTAGTAGCAGTCATTGGCTTTATAATTCTGCGTTCTAGACAGACAATCAAATATGGGGTATTGGTGCTATTTCCCCTATTGGTGGCACTCATGCACGCTGAAGATTTCCCCAGAATCGTGGCAGCGTTTGGATTAGCAGGGTTACTCGGCTGGATTTATAAACAAATTCCCGATGACATGGACTTATCAGTCGAAGAAGCCGAAACCCAAGCCCAAGCGATGATGGAATATTTAAGCGGTAGTGAACAAGGGATTGTCACTCTAGATGATGAATTGGATGCAGCCATATTTGGAGCCAAGGCAGCCACATTATCTCAAATTAAACGCTGGGGTTATCCAGTGCCAAAAGGATGGATTTTATCCCCCTTTGATGATCCTGCCCTATTGATTGATTTTCTGCAACCATCGGCATTGTCACCCTTCGTAGTGCGTTCCTCAGCCATTGGGGAAGACTCAGCACAAGCCTCAGCCGCTGGACAATACGAAACAATATTGAATGTTACCAGCCAACAAGGTTTACTGGAAGCGATCGCACAAGTCCAAGCTTCTTATCATCATCCCAGCGCTGTCCAATATCGGCGTGATCTCGGTGCCAAAGATGCCGCAATGGCGGTACTCATTCAACCCCAAGTCCAGAGTGTATTCTCCGGTGTGGCTTTCAGCCGTGATCCCATGGCCCAACAAGGTGATGCTGTCGTCATTGAAGCCCTCTCTGGTAGCCCTGTGCAAGTCGTTTCTGGAAAAATTACCCCAGAACAATATCGGGTGTTTATCGTCGGTGAAGAAAAATTATCTTGTCTCCAATTTGAGGGTGAAGGGAAAATTCCCCCAGCATTAATTAAGCAAGTAGCATACTTAGCCCGCCGATTAGAAAACCGTTATTATGGCATTCCCCAAGATGTCGAATGGAGTTACGATGGGCAAACTATCTGGGTATTGCAATCACGCCCGATTACGACTCTCTTACCGATTTGGACCAGGAAAATCGCCGCCGAAGTGATTCCCGGAGTGATTCACCCCTTAACTTGGTCGATTAATTTACCCTTAACCTGTGGAATGTGGGGAGAACTTTTTACTTTAGTACTGGGCGATAGCGTGCGTGAGTTGGATTTTACCAACATGGCAACGTTGCACTATTCTAGAGCCTACTTTAATGCTACTTTTTTAGGAGAGATTTTCCTAGAAATGGGTTTACCGCCAGAAAGTCTGGATTTTTTAACCAGAGGCGCAAAAATGAGTAAACCTCCCCTTGCTTCTACTTGGGAAAACTTGCCAGGATTAACAAAGTTATTCCAACGGGAAATCAGTTTAGAAAAAGAATTTAAGCGGGATTATCGGCGACGCTTCATTCCTGGGTTGACAAAGTTGGCGAATGAACTAATTGAGGAATTAACGCCATCTCAGTTGTTAGTCAGAGTGGACTTAATTCTAGATTTACTCAACCAAGGTACTTATTACAGCATTTTATCCCCTTTGAGTGCTGCCATCCGTCAAGCAATTTCCGGGGTGAAAGAGGAGCAAATTGATCATAGTATTACTCCAGAAGTCGCATCATTGCGATCGCTCCACATCTTAGCCGCAGATGCCAAAGAAATTCTCCCGGAGTTTGAGCCGGAGAGCGTTTTTGAACAGTTGGCGCAAACCCCAGAAGGGGAAAAGATTTTGTACGACTTTGAAGAACTCCTAGAAGACTATGGTTATTTAAGCGAAGTCGGGACTGATATTTCCGTTCCCACCTGGCGAGAACAGCCGCAGTTAGTCAAACAATTGTTTGTCCAGTTGATGCAGGGAAATGAACTCCCAAATCAAGATGAGTCTAGAAAGCGCCCTGAAGGTTTTGTGCAAAGACGCGTGGATCTCAAAGGACGAGTCACAGAAGTTTATTCTCGCTTGTTAGCCGAACTGCGCTGGACTTTTTTGGCTTTAGAAAAGATTTGGCTGCAAACCGGTTTATTGCCACAAACAGGAGATATCTTCTTTTTGAAATTGGGGGAAATACGGCGTTTAGCAGCAAATGCCGATGTAGTGCTGAGGAATCAGTTACCGGAATTATTGCAAAATCGGCGATCGCAATTTCTGGAACATAGCCAGATTATCGAAATCCCTCCTCTAGTTTATGGCAACAATCCTCCCCACCCCATCGCCTCTCCTATTGATACTTCTGACAACATCCTACTCGGCATTCCCGCCAGTCAAGGACAAGCCGAAGGACGAGTAAAGGTGTTGCGAAATTTACAAGAAGTCGGTGAAATTAACAAGGGTACAATTCTCGTCGTCCCCTACACAGACTCTGGCTGGGCCCCTTTCTTAGTCAGGGCTGGAGGAGTAATTGCTGAAGCCGGCGGTAAACTTTCTCATGGTGCAATCGTCGCCCGTGAATACGGTATACCCGCAGTCATGGATGTACGCGGTGCTACATATTTACTCCAAGACGGTCAACAAGTCAAGATTGATGGATCTAAAGGTATTGTGGAACTACAGGAATTTTTAGCGTAAAAACTTGTGTTGGGTGGCGCTCTGGCTGAACCCAACCTCCAATTTTCTTACGTCTGTATTTTGGCTTGAGCGGACAAATTTGTTCTATTGGAGTTTACAAGCATCTTTCCAGAGAAAGATGAAGTGAGTTTACAGACCTATCAATGGGTGGATAGAATTCAACTAGCAGAACCATCTATAATTCCTGAGCTAGAGAAGAACTACTTTAAAAGATAATGGAAGATCCTCAATATTACCAACTCCGTAACTATGCCTTAAACTTCTTGTTTAACCGCTTTGCCTATGATGATGTCGGTTAGTTAAGTGTTGAGATCCCTGACTTTTCTAAAAATTCGCGGATCTCAACACTTGAACACGCCTAATGCCATTTGTAATAAAACAGTTTAGCCAAAGAACAATTCCAAATAGAGCCTACAGCACGCTGCGCGAACAAAATTAAACAAAATTAATTAGATGTTAAATCTTATGATTCATATCAATAATTATCTATAGCACTTTCAACACAGTAGAACAATCCAAAATTAATTAGATGTTAAATCCTATGATTCATATCATTAATTACCTATAACACTTTTAACCTTGTTCCCTGTTCCCTATACCCTGTTATGGTAATCATAGATTTTTAGATATATATTAGAGACTTTGCACAGATTTAAGGCAAAGACATAAGTTTTTACTTATATGTCCAATATAATATTTATTTAATAATTAGAGTTGAGAATTGATCACTTTCATCCGAAAGACTGTAAACTAGTTTTCACTAGCTGAGTGATACCCATTAATCACACCAAGTTAAGAAATTAAACCACGTTTGTCACCAAGTATACAAATTAACCATTTTCTGCGAGAATGGTTGATTTTTAATACCTAGATATAGCTGGAAATTTCAATAGCAAAGCAAAGACATTATTTATTTATTTCTTTGCCTTAATTTTCATGTGTAAAAAATTTAAATGGTGATTTAAGGAGATGTTATGACAGAATTCTTTAATCAAGTTTCTCGCCGTAAATTCATTGTTACAGCAGGAGTTTCAGCAGGTGCAGTATTACTCAAAGGTTGTTTAGGAAATCCACCTGAAACTGTTGGTAATTCTACACAACCTGCTGTTCAACCAGTAGCAGCTAACATTAGCCCAGAACAAAAACCAGAAACAACAAAAGCCAAACTGGGATATATTCCCATTGTTGAATCTGCACCATTAATTATTGCTTTAGAAAAAGGATTCTTTGCTAAATATGGAATGTCCGAAGTAGAACTTTCTAAACAAGCTTCTTGGGGTTCAGCAAGAGATAACGTAGAAATTGGTTCCGCTGGTGGTGGTATTGATGGTGGTCAATGGCAAATGCCCATGCCACACTTAATTACAGAAGGAAAAATTACCAAAGGGAATCAACCAATTCCCATGTATGTCTTGGCGCAGTTAATTACACATGGTAACGGAATTGCGATCGCCAACAAACATCTAGGAAAAGGTATTAGCTTAAAACTCGATACTGCTAAACCCTTATTAGCCCAACTCAAATCCTCCACACCCTTCACCGCTGCCTTTACCTTCCCCCATGTTAACCAAGACTTATGGATTCGTTACTGGTTAGCAGCAAGTGGAATTGACCCAGATGCAGATGTCAAATTGCTGACAGTACCAGCGGCGCAAACCGTCGCTAACATGAAAACCGGCACAATGGATGCTTTCAGCACTGGCGACCCTTGGCCATTTCGCCTCGTTAACGACAAAATTGGCTTCATGGCCGCATTAACCGCCGAAATTTGGAAAAATCACCCAGAAGAATATTTTGCCATGAGAGGAGATTGGGTTGACCAACATCCCAAAGCCACAAAAGCCCTACTCAAAGGCATCATGGAAGCCCAGCAATGGTTAGATAACTTTGACAATCGTAAAGAAGCAGCGCAAATTCTATCTGCTAAAAAGTATTTTGGCTTATCTTCACCAGAGGTTCTTAACGACCCATATCAAGGTAAATATGACATGGGTGATGGTCGCAAAATTGATGATAAATCAATGGCTGCTTATTACTGGAAAGATGAAAAAGGTAGTGTTTCTTATCCTTACCAAAGTCATGATTTATGGTTCATCACAGAAAATGTGCGTTGGGGATTCTTGCCCAAAGATTATATTGCTAATGGTGCAGCCAAAGCCAAAGAATTAATCAAAAAAGTTAACCGCGAAGATATTTGGAAAGAAGCCGCTAAAGAATTAGGAATACCTGCTGCTGACATCCCCACCAGTACATCTCGTGGAGTAGAAACATTCTTTGATGGCGTTAAATTCGACCCTGAGAAGCCAGAAGAATATCTCAAAAGTCTGAAAATAAAGAAAGCCAGTATTTAGTCATTAATCATTAACAAAATTGAGGAAAAATTCATGACAGTAGCCCAAAAACGTTCCACAACTCCTAAATTTGATAACAGCTTTTTATCAAGTTTGCAAAAGCAATTTCCTGAACTTGTCCCTCCAGCTATTGCATTAGTTATCTTTTTAGCTATTTGGCAATTATTTTCTTGGACTCCAGGTGCTACACTACCAGGCCCAATCAAAGTTATTCAAGACACTTGGATCTTAATTTTGTATCCATTCTATGATAAAGGTGGCACTGATAAAGGACTGTTTTGGCAAATCTGGGCTAGTTTACAACGGGTTGCTATTAGCTATACATTAGCGGCAGTTGTCGGTATTGGCTTGGGAGTTTTGATTGGTGTCAATAAAACCATGTCCAAGGCTTTAGATCCTTTGTTTCAGTTACTCAGAACTGTACCGCCTTTGGCTTGGGTTCCTATTTCCTTAGCAGCTTTACGCCAAAACGAACCAGCAGCATTATTTGTGATTTTCATCACCGCAATTTGGCCGATTCTCATTAATACTGCTGTAGGTGTAACTCAAATTCCCCAAGATTACAACAACGTTGCTAAAGTTCTGCAACTCAGCCGCAAAGAATACTTTTTTAACATTCTCATTCCTTCAGCATTACCCTACATTTTCACAGGTTTGAGAATTGCCATTGGTTTAGCTTGGTTAGCGATTATCGCCGCAGAAATCGTGATGTCCGGTATTGTGGGAATTGGCTTTTTCATCTGGGATGCTTATCAAAATAACAACGTTAGTGAAGTTATTTTGGCTCTAGTTTATATCGGTGTTGTTGGTCTAATCCTAGATAAACTTATGGCAGCGCTACAAAACTGGATTCTCCCCACAGAACAAAAATAGGGATTTAATTCGTAATTCGTAGTTCGTAATTAAAAAACTTTTACTCCTAATTACCAATCACCAATCACCCATTACCAAATAATATGTCTGTATTTGTTGGCGTTGATCAAATTGATAAAGTTTTTGAATTAACTGGTGGCGGTCAATATATTGCTCTCAAAGGTATTGACCTCCAAATTAAAAAAGGCGAATTTGTTTCTTTAATTGGTCACTCTGGTTGCGGTAAATCCACTCTTTTAAACATGATAGCTGGGTTAGATTTACCAACAGAAGGTTTAGTGACTTTAGAAGGGCAAAGGATTAAAAAACCAGGGCCAGATCGAATGGTAGTATTTCAAAACTATTCTCTCTTACCTTGGCGAACTGTTAGAGAAAATATCGCCTTAGCGGTAGATTCAGTCTTAAATGGGATGCCGGCAGCAGAACGCAAAGCCATAATCGAAAAACATATAGATATGGTGGGTTTGCGTCCCCATGCAGACAAGCAACCGGGAATGTTATCGGGTGGACAAAAACAACGGGTAGCGATCGCACGCGCTTTGGCAATTCGTCCTAAACTATTACTATTAGACGAACCTTTCGGTGCTTTAGACGCACTCACTCGTGGTAACTTGCAAGAACAACTCATGCAAATCTGCGAAGAAAACGAAGTCACCGCAGTCATGGTGACACACGACGTAGACGAAGCCGTGTTGTTATCTGACAGAATCGTCATGTTAACCAACGGCCCCGAATCGAAAATTGGTGACATTTTAGAAGTTGATATTCCTCGTCCTCGCAAACGCATGGAAGTAGTAAAACATCCCAGTTACTACACCTTGCGGAGTGAAATGATTTACTTCCTCAACCAACAAAAACGCATCAAGAAAATTCGGGCGCGGAAAACCACTGCTATTGTCCGACATGGTTTAGAAAAAGTTAATTTAGACATTGGCTTCTTACCCCTCACCGCTTGCGCCCCATTAGCTATAGCCAAAGAAAAAGGCTTTTTCATCAAACATGGCTTAGATGAAGTTAATTTAGTTCGGGAAAGCAGTTGGCGAGGAATTGTGGATGGGATGACAGGCGGTTATTTAGATGCCGCACAAATGCCATCAGGAATGCCAATGTGGTTAAGTTTGGGAGGCAATAAAAACGAACCCTTACCCGTTGTCACGTCCCTAACCATGACCCGCAACGGCAACGCCATCACCTTAGCTAAACGCTTTTATGATCAAGGTGTACACAGTTTATCCGACTTCAAAAATTACCTTCTCCAAACCCGCGAACAACAACACCGAATGGGCGTAGTTCATCCAGCATCAATGCACAACTTACTGCTACGTTATTGGTTAGCAGCAGGTGGGATTGACCCCGACATTGATGTGGCTATGAAAAATATTCCCCCTGCCCAGATGGTAGTAGACTTAAAAGGCGCAACCATTGACGGTTATTGTGTTGGTGAACCTTGGAATTATCGCGCAGCAGTTGAAGGTTCAGGCTTTACCATTGCCACAGATTTAGAAGTTTGGTTAGGACACCCAGGTAAAGTTTTGGGTGTGCGAGAAGATTGGGCAGAAACTTATCCTAATACCCATATTGCCTTAACCAAAGCCTTACTAGAAGCTTGCCAATATTGTGCAGATCCTGCAAACGCCCAAGAAGTTCGCCAAATTTTAGCAAGTCGGGAATATGTCAGCACAGATATTGACTATATCCAAATTGAAGATGTCAATGGTGCAAGCTGTGACTTAGATCATCCCATGCGGGAATATGCTCATCACCAATTTTATTCTGAGTCTGCCATTAACCGCCCCAGTCGCACCGAACAAATTTGGATTATGACTCAATTAGCGCGTTGGGGTGACACTCCCTTCCCCAGAAATTGGGTAGAAATTGTCGAACGAGTTTGTCGAGTGCGTGTTTTCAGTACAGCAGCCAGAGAACTAGGTTTAGATATTAGTTACACCCGTCAACCAATCCAATTATTTGATGGTAAACCCTTCAATGCCGATGACCCCATTAGCTATCTTAACGATTTAGAAATTAAACGCGACTTCTCCATTGCCGAAGTCGTTTTAGATACCCCCAGAAGAACAGCAGCTTAATAAACATCTCCGCGTACCTCTGCGCTAACCTCTGCGCGACGGCAGTCCGCTCAAGTCGGGAAACCCACCCACGCGGCTGCCTCCCCTCTGCGTTTAAACTCATATTCCTCCCACCATGCAAAACCGTAACTTGAGAACTACCAACACCGCTACCAGCACAATCAGCCGGCAGCCTTTCCTAGAAATTAAGGACGTTTCCAAAGTCTATCCCACCAAAAAAGGACCATTTACCGTCCTTGATGGTGTTAACCTCAATGTTGAACAAGGTGAATTTCTTTGCGTTATCGGCCACTCTGGTTGCGGTAAATCGACGTTGCTAAATATGGTTTCTGGTTTTAACTTTCCCACCACTGGACAAGTGCTGTTAGAAGGAGAACCAATTACTAAGCCTGGCCCAGACAGAATGGTGGTTTTCCAAAACTATGCCTTATTACCTTGGAGAACTGCTTTTGAAAATATCTATTTAGCTGTAAATGCTGTTTACCCCACCAAGCCAGAAGCCGAAAAACGTTCTATTGTTAGAGAACATTTGGCAATGGTGGGTTTAGGTGACGCAATGGAAAAGAAACCCATGCAAATGTCTGGGGGAATGAGACAGCGGGTTTCTATTGCCCGTGCTTTGGCTATTCGTCCAAAAGTGTTGATTTTAGATGAACCTTTTGGTGCATTAGATGCAATTACCAAAGAAGAATTGCAAGAGGAATTGCTGAAAATTTGGGGTGATAATCGTTGTACAGTTTTGATGATTACCCATGATATTGATGAGGCACTATTTTTGGCTGATAAGTTGGTAATGATGACCAATGGACCTCATGCCAAAATTGGGGAAGTGATGGAAATTCCTTTTTCTCGTCCACGCGATCGCGCCCTCATTATGGAAGATCCCCAATATTATCAACTGCGGAATTATGCGTTAGATTTCTTGTTTAACCGTTTTGCCCATGATGATGTCGGTTAATTTAAAAAAAGGCGAAGTTTAATTCGCCTCTTCCCTATTACTATTACCCAGTGAAAAAATAATAGTTTTCATAGAAAACAAATTATACATTGACAAAAACAGCCAATTTTGAGCTGACATATAAGCTTTTCTTTATATGAGGTATATAATATTTATTTAATAATTGAGTCTTTGGGTTAATTTTTTAGACCTAAAGGCTGTATGCTATTTGTAATGAAACAGTTGATTCCCGGTTTCAACTGCAACAAATAAAACTGGGTAGATAGTCAATACTTTTCGGTTAAGCTCAAAAAATTCAACCATGTAGGTTGGGCTGACGTTCTTGTTACCCAACATTGACAAGGGTTTGTTGGGTTTCACTTTGTTCAACCCAACCTACGAAAATCCTTAACCGAACAGTATTGGGTAGATAGTTTTGCATGATTGTGTTTTAAGGTAACTAAGATTACTCCTTGAGTAGAACCTTAATTCACAGTTCATGTAAGTTGTCAAACATAATCACAAATCAGCAAGATATTTTATACTTGCTGTTTTTTGTACCTGGAAAACAGTTAAGCACTACTTGAGGAGTATTGACAGATGTACTTTGACAAACAAATTTTAATAAAACTTAAATGTTGAAATCAGATATTTAGATCAACATTAGTATATAGTTTACCGCAACATAAAACTGCAAAGGCTGTTAATAAACACTCTTTACTTTTTATTTTGACAGCCCAACTTCTGGAAATTCCATCAACAGAAATTAGCCAACATTAATATTTTCAACTAACAATAAACTAGGTAACTAAATTTTTAATTGTTACCAAAGTTTATTGTTACCAAATAATCATAGTTGCATTATTAGCAACAAAGTTTTTGGCAGTTGAAAATAGGTTTTTTGATGTGGCTAAATGCTTGTAATTTTAGTCTGCGGTAAAAATTCCTTCTTCAACCCACATCATTTAAAACCTGTGCTGTAGGGGTGAAGAGCCTCACTCTTACTTTCTTTAGTTCATTTAGTTCATTCATTCAATACTCCTCATCAGAGGAGACACAAGGAGGTATTCGTGGATTTTGTGTCCTTATTTATCACGGACTTTATTGCCCAGTTGCAGTCCCCAACACTGGCCTTTTTGATTGGTGGGATGATCATTGCTGCCCTTGGTAGCGAATTGGTAATTCCAGAGTCAATTTGTACGATCATCGTCTTCATGCTGCTGACCAAAATCGGTCTGACCGGTGGAATTGCGATTCGTAATTCCAACCTAGCGGACATGATTTTACCCGCCTTGTTTGCTGTAGTCACAGGTATTGCGGTTGTATTCATCGCCCGCTATACATTGGCCAAGCTGCCTAAGGTCAGAACTGTGGATGCGATCGCTACTGGGGGGTTGTTTGGAGCCGTGAGTGGTTCTACCATGGCCGCCGGACTGACGGTACTGGAAGAACAAAAAATTCCATTTGAAGCATGGACTGGCGCACTCTATCCCTTTATGGATATCCCCGCGCTCGTAACTGCGATTGTTGTGGCGAATATTTACCTCAACAAGAAGAAGCTTAAAGAAGCAGGCGAATCTGCCATGCAGGAGTCTTACAGCAAGCAGCCCGTTGCGGCTGGTGATTATCCCAGCACCAGGCAGGAGTATCTCAGCCAGCACAAAGACCCTGGTGATAATCGGGTCAAGATATGGCCGATCATCGAGGAAAGCCTCCGGGGTCCTGCCTTATCGGCAATGTTGTTAGGAATGGCTCTTGGACTGTTCACCCAGCCGGAAAGTGTCTATAAAAGCTTCTACGATCCTGCCTTTCGCGGCTTGCTTTCGATCTTGATGCTGGTCATGGGGATGGAGGCTTGGTCAAGAATTGGCGAACTGCGTAAGGTGGCTCAATGGTATGTTGTCTATAGTGTGATAGCACCGTTTATACACGGGTTGATCGCCTTCGGTCTCGGCATGATTGCCCACTACACAATGAACTTCAGCATGGGCGGTGTCGTGGTACTGGCTGTCATCGCTTCCTCTAGTTCAGATATCTCCGGTCCTCCTACATTGCGAGCAGGTATCCCTTCGGCCAATCCATCGGCATATATAGGCGCGTCCACAGCCATCGGTACGCCAATTGCGATTGGCGTGTGTATACCATTCTTTATCGGGCTTGCCCAGGCGATCGGCGGCTAATTCCAGACGGGTCGGGGTCTGTCGGCGCTCCCTTGACCAGGCAGACTAAGCAACTCAGTATATAATATCAATTTACCTAAGTAAGGAGGTAAGCAACATGGCCAAGCGTGCCAACAAGCTCGTCATCGTCACGGAAAAGGTTCTGATGAAAAAGGTCGCCAAGATCATTGATGAATGCGGGGCGACCGGTTATACGGTGGTGGATACTGGCGGTAAAGGCAGTCGCAACGTGCGCTCTACGGGTAAACCCAACACTGCCGACACCGATTCAAATGTAAAGTTCGAGGTACTCACTGAAAATCGGGAGATGGCCGAGAAGATTGCGGATCAGGTCGCAATAAAGTTTTTCACCGATTATGCGGGCATTATCTATATCTGTGAAGCAGAGGTACTGTACGGAAGACATTTCTGTGGGCCAGACGGCTGTTGAATCGAATCTAACAAGTCGGGGATCTGAGATCATAAAAGAGCCTCAATATTATCAATTGCGGAACTATGATTTAGATTTCTTGTTTAACCGTTTCGCTCATCATGATGTAGGTTAGTATAGTTTGGGCGAACATTAATTAGTTAATTAGTTCGCCTATATCTTTTTTAAATATTTCTTTCACTAATCAATTTTTAGTTGTGTCCGCAGATCATCTAGTGGTGACTCTGGTAATTACGGTTTTATTCATAGTTGATATAAAATGCTGTAATTATTATCACTATAGTAATGTAGGTTGGGTTAAGCGACAGCGCAACCCAACAAAAATATTCATAATCAAGTTTAATAATGTTGGGTTTCCTGATGTCAAACGCCATTCGCCCTCAGCCGGGAAACCCATCCAAGGCGATGGCTCCCCAACCTATGGAAATACAGCAGAATACATCCGTCAGGAGACGCTTCGCAGACCTATGGCTTACGCCACGCTGCGCTATCGGTTCAGGAGACGCTTCGCAGACCTCCGGTTCAGGAGTAAAAATGGTTTGGTGTCTAGGTTTCAATTTAGATTCTGTACCTCATTGATCTGCAATCTGCTGTAAATATTAGCAATCTGAGAAATTTTTAATCAAGCTGTGAAAATGAAAGTGTCTGAATCAGGATGCCCAGGATTCAAGGATAAACAGGATAAAAAAATTAATGAATACAAAATCCTGTAAATCTTCAAATCCTGTAAATCCTGATATGGCTACGCCACGCTACGCTATCAGACAATAAAAAACTCAATAATTACGCACTTCTAAGAGCGACAATTGGGTCTAACATAGCAGCTTGTCGGGCTGGAAATACACCAAAAATCAAGCCTATACTACCAGATATACCCACAGCGACAGCGATCGCATATAGAGGAAATTGAGGAGTCAAAGGCGTGAAAAATGCTAACGGTAGAGTTCCCCCAACTCCTAAAATTATTCCCAGTAAACAACCAGAAAGAGATAAAATAATTGCCTCAATCAAAAACTGCGCTAAAATATCATTCTGAGTTGCGCCAACAGCCTTGCGTAAACCAATTTCTTGAGTGCGTTCAGTCACAGAAACTAACATAATATTCATAATGCCAATTCCACCTACTAACAAAGAAATGGCAGCAATCAAGGCTAATAATAACGATAAAATACTAGTCACTTGCACCACTAATTCTTGAAACTTTTTATTAGCGAAAACAGCTATATCTTTTTTACCATGCAGTCGAGAAAGGACATTAGTAATTTGAAAACCTGCGGCACGAATACTCTCTCTATTTTTTGCCGTTACTAAAATGTAACTGAGAGGAATATCAGATATTGATCTCCTGCCAACTAACCTATTAGCAAATGTTGTGAGTGGAACAATGACCGTTTGATCTAAATTATCCCCAGCAAATGCACCTTTTGATTGCAACAAGCCAATAACTTGAAACGATATATTATTAATCATCACTTCTTGCCCCACAGGATTATCATCGCCGAACAACTTCCGGCTAGTTTCTGCACCTAAAACAGTGACTTGAGCCTGTTGTTGCTGTTGTGTTTGATTAAACATTCTGCCAGTAGCAAGAGTAAGATTCTGGACAGCAAGCAAATCAGATGTAGTGCCTCTAACAGTTGTGGATGTTAATTTATTTTTAAAGCTAATTGACATTTTCTGCTCATCTACAGGAGCAACTTGGCTAACACTAGGAACTTGTGTTTTAATTGCTTCTGCGTCTGATAACACCAATTGAGCATCAGGAAATTTCATCCCCTCCTCATCTTCAAAATTACT
Organism: Anabaena lutea FACHB-196; assembly: GCF_014698305.1. Lineage (GTDB taxonomy): Bacteria > Cyanobacteriota > Cyanobacteriia > Cyanobacteriales > Nostocaceae > Anabaena > Anabaena lutea. The sequence goes on from NZ_JACJST010000017.1 coordinate 50,886, forward strand.
ATATACCGTGAGTTGATTTGCTCCAAACGCCTCAAGTTTACCCAACACAAGATTCTGTGCGCCTTGTCCAATACCAATCATACTAATAACAGAAGCATTGCCAATAATTATTCCCAGCATAGTTAGTCCGCTACGAAGTTTATTAGCAGAAATAGTTGCAAAAGCCATGTTCACACTTTCTAATAAATTCATAATTCAAAATCATAAAAAGAGAAATTTCCTTCTTTATTTTTCTTTCCTTATTTCTTATTCCTCCTGACTCCTGAACCGATAGCGCAGCGTGGCGTAAGCCATAGGTCTGCGAAGCGTCTCCTGACTCCTTGCATTAAGATCCCATAGGACGATCAATACCATCAATTAATTGATTAGCTGGTGGTTGAATAAAAACTCGTTCACCTTCAGAAAGTCCGCCCAAAATTTGCGTTTTATCACCAGAGGTAATTCCTACCTGTATGGGATGAAATTTTGCTTGATTATCTTTGTCTGGTAACAGTACACCCACCTGCCCTCCCTTGCCAGAAACCACCGCAGCCGAAGGAATTACCAAAGCATTGCGAATTTCATTTACCAGAAAAGTTAACTTGACATTTAGCCCTACCTTGAGTTGATTTTGACCTGTTAGTAAAGCTACTTTCACCCGCACAAATGTGACATTTTCTTCCTTAACTCCTCTAGGAGCAATCAAGCGAACTCGGCCTTGAAAAACTTGCTCAGGAAAAGCATCAAGCCGAATTTCTACAGGCTGATTTTGCTGAATCTGTGCCATATTCACTTCGGGAACTTTAGCTTCTATCTCTAACCCACTCGCTAATTCAGCAATGGAGGCACTAGTACCCCCTTCATTAGTAGAAACAGAAGTATTTGGTGTTACAAAGTCGCCTTCTTGAGCAAAACGCCGTGTAATTAAGCCAGAGAAAGGGGCGCGAATGAAAGTATTTTCTAGCTGATTTTCGTAAAATTGCAATTGGGCAGTTGCTTGAGCTACCTCAGCAGCGGCCTTAGTAATTTCTTCAGGAGGATAGCCAGAAAGTAGTTTTTTCAGTTGTTGTTGAGCCGATATCAGACTAAATTTAGCTTGTTGTAAGTTATCCTTGGCGCTTTGTTCTTCGTTCAAAGCAGCATCTAAATCATCACGGGATATTGCCCCTTGAGATACAGGATATTCCCTGCGCTTGACTCGTTGAGTGGCTAATGACAAGCGAGATTGAGCTTCCCGCACTTGGGCTGTGTATTTATTTACATCAGCTTGAGCGATCGCAATTTCTTCTGGTCTATAACCCTTACGCTTTTCTTCTAAATCGGCTTTTGCCTTCAATAATAGTGCTTGATACTGATTCACCTGGGCTTGAAAGGCTTGACGCTCCATTTCTGCCAGCAATTTTCCTTTTTGGACAGAACTGCCTTCATCTATATAGAGTTTAGCAATTCGACCTGCTTCTCTCGGTCCGATATTAATTTTGCGGACTGGTTGCACGACTCCATTGGTTTTGATTTTAATGTTTAAATTGCTGGTAGTGACAGGGACTGTCAAATCTGTAATATCATCTTTGCCGGCTTGATACCAATGGCTGAAGTAAGCAATACCCATTCCAGATAAACTAAATACAGTCAGCCCGATTAGCCAAGGAATCGGATTTTTGATGTTCATGGCTGATGAGTGTCCTACACCCCCATTGGTGTCTACTTAACGAAAAACCCCCATCTCGCAAGGAACTCAAGTTCCTTGCTAATAGCGTAAGTCATCTAAAGATGACTAAACACTAGGAAAATTTATTAGTCCGTTTTAACGGACTTGAGCTATAAGACAGGGAATTCATTCCCTGGCGGTTGCTTAAGTTGACACCAATGCTAAACCCCATACTGTTCTACCTGCATATTCCACAGAGATGTATATTCACCTCCCAGTTGTAAAAGTTCTTGGTGAGTGCCATCTTCAATTAAATGACCATCTTTAAGGACTAAAATGCGGTCAGCCATTCGCACTGAGGCTAATCTGTGGGTAATCAGGATGGTAGTTTTGCCTTCAGCTAGTTCAATAAAGCGAAGGTAAAAATCACACTCGCTGCGGGGGTCAAGGGCTGCGGTAGGCTCATCCAGAAGTAGTAATTGAGCTTGTTTACGGACAAAAGCACGAGCTAGAGCTAACTTTTGCCACTGTCCTCCAGAAAGTTCTGTACCACCAAACTGTTTACCCAATTGTGTATCTTCCCCACTGGGAAAATCATCAACTAGTTTGACGATATCGGCTTTTTCTACCGCATATCTGAGAATCTCTCGATGTTCTAGGGCGGCTAGGTTCCCTAAGGCGATATTTTCCCCTACTGTGAGCGCATAGTGGCCAAAATCTTGGAAAACCCCCGCAATTTGCTGTCGCCACTGTTCTAAATTCAAATCTCTGAGGTCTATACCATCAACGATAATCCGTCCTGTGGTGGGGTCATAGAGCCTCGTTAATAGCTTGACTAAAGTAGTTTTCCCCGCGCCATTTTCGCCAACTATGGCTACTGTTTGTCCTGGATAAAGGGTAAAAGAAATATCCTTGAGTGCTAATCTACCATCTGGGTAGTGAAAATCAACTTTCTCAAAAGTAATACCTGAACGAATCGGAGTGGGGATTTTCTCTCCAGGTATGTTTAATACCATTGGGGTGGGGCTATCGAGAAAATTGAAAAACTGCTGCATATAAATCACATTTTCAAACAGATCCAGCCAATGAGTCACAAATCTTTCTAAATTATTCTGGAAGTAAGTTAATGATTGTACGAATAAAAGGACATTTCCTGGGCTTAACTGTCCTCTAAAAGCTTGCTTGACTACCCAATAGAAAGAAAATCCGTTTCCTAATGTACTCAGAATAGCTAAACTAGATGACCAAAATGCTTGTTTGCCCCGCAGATGACGCATAGATTGATGTAATGATTGAAAAGCTTGTCCGTAAAGCCCCATAAAAAACGCACCTAGCTGAAATAACCGGATTTCTTTGGCATAGGTGTCAGTGAGCATCACTGTAGTGTAATACTCCATTCTTCGAGCTTGAGGACTGTTCTCAAATAAAGTTAGCCAAATAGCCCTGCCATATTGGGAAGAAACCACTATCTGGGGTATAGTTGCGATCGCAATCACTAGTGGTATCCAAACCGCTAGGGGAATTAGTAGCCCGACTATGACGATTAAAGTCACCAAAGATCGACCTAATTCCACCAAATTCTCCAGTAAGTTTAACGGTTTATAGCTAACTTGTTGTTGGAGAAGTTGTAGCTCATCATAAAACTCAGCATCTTCAAAACGACTCAGGTCGGAAAAAGTATCGGCTTTCCGCATTAATAATAAGCTAATGTGAGCCGTTAACTTGTCATTGAGATTTCCTTGAAGGGCGAATATCCAAGGATAGAGAAGCGTTTCTAATAACAAAGCTCCCACCCATGCTGCTACTAAAGGCCACAACATTGAATCGTCTAATGCTCTACCAGATGTCAAAGCTGTTGCTACAGTATCTACTACTAGTTTGGTAATCCAAACACTGATAGCAGGAAGAAACCCTTGTAATAAAGTCACAGCAATCAAAAAGACCATTTCTTGAGGTGCTGCTGTCCATAATAAGGGCAAAGAACGAAATAAAGCTCTAGTATAGTCTTCAAACCAAACTCTTAAATCGCTCATTAATTAAACCTTATTTTTTATAAAATGTTAGATTATTGTCCGATTTCAAAAGATTTGATATTTTCTGACTAATAGCCGGGTTTCTCACTCTATAAGAGTCTATTTCTCAAGAGTAAAATATTCAGGCATCAAAATTCTCTCTCTCCTGGACTTTAGCAGCAATCAGTCGCGTCCAAGTTGATGAGAGTTTTTTTTGATTCTGCTATCTATTACTTTAATACTTTACTTTTGAAAAACTTTATTCTCCACTTCTTAGGGATGAATATATCAAAAATAGTAAAATTTCTTCTATACATAATTTTTACGTGTAAAAAAACACAATTAAGTCGATGTACGCTAGATCATTAAAGGATCATGAGATACCTGACCTGGTATTTTTAGCTGTCTACTAAGAGGTAAGGTAGTATTACTACTTTACTATAGTAGTAACTATAAAGAAATAGAACCAAGCTTTTAAATCAGCCATAAGCATTATTTTAAATTGGCTTTAACTGTAAATTAACTTTTTATAACCAGAGATTTATTCATCCTTAAGACAATTGATTAAATGGCGTTCTACTCTATTAAAAGGACAATAATACTACTTAAGAAAGAAGTAAATCTGACAGTAAAAGATATTCTGATAAGAGTTAGATAAGTAAAAAAGACATAATTTACGACGCTAACAAGAGCAAGATTTTTCTTAAAGACAAGGTTTGAAGGAATATAAATCCCCTCTGGGAGTTACCAGCACTGACCAGAAAGTGATTTTGACCTTTTATGAACTAGTGAAATTCTGAATATGAGACTTAGTGTTTTTGTTTAACTATACTTGGATGGGGATGATAGTTAGGCATTAACGGTTGTCTTCTTTTCTGGTAATTATTGACCTTCGCTCGTTCAAAAACTGATGCTTTAACGAAAAATAGTTAACTCAAAAACAGATTTGCAAACAGCTGATTGAATTCAAATTAAAAGGAGTAAGTGACAATGCTTGCAGAAAAAACATTAACCCAACCAACTATAGAAATGCATTTGGTAGATCAAGCAGACAAACTAGAACAACTTCTGTTGTCTGATGAGGAAATAGCAGCTTTAGAAAAATTAGCAATGTCAGGAGTATTTGACTCGGAAACCACCCAAAGATGGTTTGCTAATTGCGGCGGATGTGTTGGCTGTGTTGGCTGTGTTGGATGTCGTGGCTGCCGTGGATGTGGTGGATGTGGCTGCCGTGGATGTGGATGTCGTGGCTGCCGTGGATGTGGTGGATGTGGTGGATGTGGTGGATGTAAATTTAGCAGTGACGGAACAGTATCAGGCGTGATCGAGGAAACTGATGATTTCGGATTTGGATACTAACTAAACCTGGAGAAAGAACTGCAATTGATTAATTTTAGAAACCGAGCTTTTTGAGTTTAGAGCCACAAAATCTGGCTGGAAAAGCTGATAAAAACCCTGTTTTTACACTTTTTTTGGTTAGCAAAAACAGGGTTTTTAAATTTTCACCTTTTCACAAATTGCCACTTATAGCAGCATTCAACTCCTGAAACAAAGCCAATGAAATTAAATGATGATAAGCGGCTACGTCTACTAGAACACGTCGTCATTAACGTGATACCGTCAGACTGCAATGGCGAAGAAAGTATGATCTTCAATACGACGCGACGAACCCTGAGAGTAAAGGGTCAAGCTCTGCATGATGTGGAAAGTCTTGTTTTACCTTTACTAGACGGCTCCCGAACAATAGGAGAAATCCGAGCTACGATTGGCGAAAAGTTGACAGATTCTTCAGTCAATCAATGTTTAGAGTTTTTGATGGACAATCGCTTAGTGGAAGAGTATCTAGAGGATACAAGCGATTTAGATAGTCGTGCTTATTTACTTCCTCAAATCAGCCTTTATCATGAGTTAGGCTTTGACCAAAAGGATGCTCAGAAAAACTTAGCCAACGCTAGAATTGCTATTTTTGGACTGGGAGGTTCGGGACTGATAGCAGCAATCAACCTGGCTACTGCTGGGATCGGTTTTCTTCGTTTGTGCGATGATGCCTACACAATTCCGTCGGATTCCCTGATGATGTCAAGCTCGGTATTGAATAAAAGCGGTGCATTTCGAGGTGTGGAAGCGGCTCGACAGATTGAGTCAATTGGCGGAGTAACCCGAACTGAGATTGTGACAGAGCCTTTAACTGACGACGCAACAGTTAATCCTTTGCTGGATGACGTTGACCTTGTGATTGTTGCTACTGATGCCGTATCTGTGAATCTAGCCTATCGTCTGAACAGACTATGTCTGAAGATGCAGCGCCCATTGCTACCAGGTGGAGCGGCTGGTGTGGAGGGAACTGTTGGTCCGCTGGTTTTTTCCAAGGACAAACCCTGCTATCTCTGCTATCGAATGCGGTCTATGGCCTGTTCCAAGCTGCCAGAAGCGGAATTGGCGGTTGAGCAGTTTCTGAACCGAGAACGGCGTTCTCAACCACGGCTGCGGGAAAATTTGCCCATAGCCCAGATGTTGGTGGGTAGTTATCTAGCTCTTGATGCCGTGAAGATGATCCTCGGTTTAGCGATCGCAACTGATGGTAAATTACTACATCTAGACTTGCTCGGCACAAAGCTCACTCACAACGTTGTCCTCAAAAAACCAGGTTGTCCCCATTGTTCACCAAAACAGGTGACAGGAAACAGGTGACAGGTGACAGTGTAAAAAGTCAAATCTCAGCACTGTTTATGATAGGAGTGAACAAAGTGAATACAGCAATTGCTAGTCCCCGCTGGCGCGATTTAGTCAGCCCCCATACTGGCATCATTCGAGCCATAGATAGATTCACCAAGCCTTATACAGAGTTCGAGTTTCCTGTTTTATGGCAAGCCGAATTAGCAAATTTCCAACTTCGCAAACAACAGGATGATTTACGCTACGGTGTAGGCAGGGGCATGACTGATGAACAAGCAATTTTCGGTGCTGTTGGCGAAGCTATAGAGAGATACTGCGGTGGTATTGTTGATTATGGGCAATTGATTGTTAGTAGCTACGAAGAATTAGGTAATCGTGCCGTTCCTCCTTCAGTTTTTTCCTCTTTTTCTGACCAACAATACTCTGACCCAAATTTCCCTTTTCCAGCGTTCAATCCCACAACGCAGACTTCGTGGATGAATGCCCTTTCCTTAGTCAGCAACCAACCGGTTTTAGTCCCAACATTCTTGGTTTATTTGGACTGGGACGGTGATCAACCAGGAGATCATATTTTACCTGTTACTTCTAACGGCATGGCTAGTGGACCTTCTCTAGAGTTTGCTGCTTACCGTGGTTTGTGCGAGTTAATTGAGCGCGATGCTTTCATCATTACTTGGTTAAACCGCCTACCTGCTCCGCGTATCTATTTCGACCACCGACCAGGAATAGAGACAGAAATTGCCCGCCACTACGCTCGATTTGGAATTGAGTTAGTTGCCTTCGATTTAACTACTGATATTCAAGTCCCGGTTGTCATGGCTATGTTAATTGACCATTCGGGCAAAAGTCCGGCTGTGTCCACTGGTTTGGGATGTCATCTGGATGGGAAAACGGCTTTTCACAAGGCGATATTTGAAGTTTGTCAAGCCCGCTTTGGTGACATAGAACGTATGGCTACCGGCGTTGGGGCTAATCTCCATCAATATAGTGATGTTAAGTATTTGGATGATCACAACGCTTTTTTCTACACAACTGCTCGGCTGGGGGAGTTGGATTTCTTATTTCACCATGACCAATCCTGCAAAGTTGAAGATTTACTAACTTACGAATCTGGGTCTGAAGCAGAAAAATTGCAATCAGTAATTAGCAGACTCCATTCAGTTGGTTCTGAACCCTATTTAGTAGAAATTACAACTCCTGATATTGCGTCCCTTGGTTTCCGCGTAGTGCGGACTTTAGCCAGTGAGTTAGTGCCTATATATTTTGGTTATGGACAAGAGCCTCTGGGGACTCGGCGTTTATTCGAGGTTCCAGAAAGGTTGGGTTATGGTGGCCGACGTACCGAAAATGACCTCAATCCTTGCCCACATCCTATGGCGTGAACTACCATGCCGTGAGACGGACAGGGCTTCCCAATTCATCGGGAATAGCCTCCAGGACTTCGTAGTTCTATTGGTCTGACATTCCCTCCAAGGGCAGGAGTCCTGATTCCCAAGACCCAAATCTTTTTCTTGCGACACTTACCTATTAGCTTGGTTTTCGCTTACGGCATTGGTGGTCAAAATCTTAAATATCTTACCAGAAAATCCTGGGGATTCGTCATGTATCTGATATTTGTTTTTGCTGTGCAAAAAATCAATCCCAGATGCAATCCTCATCCTCCGCTCTCTATCTCCACCCTACGAGTACGTTGAGAGTAGGGACTTCCGCGATCCTTTAAAAAGAGGAAATTAGAGCAATGCACAAAGCCAATGAACCCCTAGAGTTAGCTCTTCTCTATCATTTGAACTCTCCAGTCCCGAAAAGTTATGTCAAGCGTGTTCCGGCTACTGAACTGCGGTATCTGCCGGAGGCTCCTTTTCTAGAACTGCCGAAAGCACCACACGATAATCCGCTGTCTGAGCTTTTAGAGAGGCGTTCTTCTGTGCGATCATTTGAGAATCAGGTGATGCCACTCACCTCATTAGCTCAACTGCTCGACGCAGGATGTGGACTCAACGGGCTGCGTGAAGTGGATGGTCAATCCTATGAAGCTCGCAACTCTCCTTCTGCGGGAGGACTTTATCCCATTGAGATGTTCGTATCTACACAAGCGGTGGCAGGTCTGGCAGCCGGATTATATCACTATGAACCTCGCGGACACGGGCTTCATCGGGTTAGTGATGCAGTGCCGACAGATTTTTTAGAACCATTATTACAGCAGGATTACTTTGTGAATGCCAATGCTCTTTTTGTGTTGACATCGGTTTTTATGCGCTCAATGTCTAAATACGGTGCGCGGGGCTACCGCTTTGCGCTGTTGGAAGCTGGTCATCAAGCTGAAAATATATGTTTAATGGCTGTGCAATTGGGACTTGGCAGTCTTTGTATAGGTGGATTCCATGACATAAGTTTAAATACTATTTTGGGTATTGACGGGGAACGTCATGCTGCTATTTACTGTGTTGCGGTCGGCACTAGTGCTATAAATATGAGCGCCTAAAAAGCAGGTATACATTTTTGTTGTATACCCGCTTCACTTGAATTTATTTAGGGCTGGGTTTAGGTGTAGGAGTACCAAGAATGTAATCGCGGCAAGCTTTGGTATCAACAGGCGCTCCTTTTTTAGGATTACAAGGATTTGCCTTTTTATCAGCGTCAGTATTTCTATTTATGGGAGCCTTGATAGGTTTTTCCCAAGGACACCGGATAGGTCTGCCTTTGTCATTAAGACATGGTACCTGCTGTTCAACATTATCAACTTGTGTAGTTAATGATTGTTGTTGTGCTATGGCAACAGGGGAAAATAGCACGGTCGCTAAAAGTGTGGTACTCATTAATTTCTGAAGACGATGCATAATAAAATTCTCTGTTTAAGTCCGTACTACTTTAAGTAGGATTCACCTTTCTGATTTATGCATATTCGTTACTGTGCTAGATCTGGATATCGGACAAAATATAATATTTATAAGTACGTAGGGTGGATTGAGAGTAGTTCTTGTAGATGATATAGAAATAATATTTGATTTTTGAAATATACGTAGGTAGGGCTATGCCTTACAAACCATTGCTGCGGTGGGCAATGCCCACCCTACGAGACTTAAAATTTTATCGAAACAATCGGGTCTAAAACCTCGCCTTTTAAGGCGAAAAGTTTTTGGAGCGGGGCATAAATCCCCGTTACAAAAACGGCCTTCTGCCTCCTGCCTCCTGCCTTCGTTAAGGCTACGCCACGCAAGCTATCAGATATCATTTATGATTCCTATAGGACTTACGCATTGACAGAAAATACAAAATATGAGTTATAAAAAAACCGATATGTCGTAGGGGTTTAGCATTGCTAAACCCCTACAGCACGGATCTATTTACCATCAAAGTAATCATTAATCAAAGCCTAAAACGACCTATTTTCGTAAAATCATACCATGATTAATTTGTACAGTGCGTAAGTCCTACTCTAATCAGTCGGGTATCTGATAGCGCCGCGTGGAATAAGTCATACATAAGCGATTTTTACAAATCAGGTAAAATTTCTATATCATCCATCAAAAATAAATAATAAACCTCAATTTTGTCATGCTAAGTTGAGGTTTCTTTATTTTTAAGAAATAAGGAATAAATTCACAGCTACTAAAGCTAAACTAGATAAAACCTCACTTGTTTGTGGAAATCCCCAAAAAGAAGTCATCCAATTTCTGAGGATGCTTTATGAAGGCACTGGTGTGATTTAATCTATGACGGTGTTGTACTTTTGTCTAACATATCCTACAGGTTGGGATATCTTTTTAATTGGAAGTTACTGCAACTTTGATACTCATCTCACTAAACTTTAAGATTAAATGCAAGGTTGAAAGACAGGGAGATATTGACATTTAAACTACAAAAGGTAGGCATTATGAATCCCCGCGCGCTGCTGTTAATAAACCGTCATTCCCGTCAAGGAAAAGAACGCCTCTCGGAAGCTATTCATTGTCTGGAGACACTTGGTTTTCATGTGATTCCTGAATCTACAGAAAACCCAACACATTTGGGTGATGTTATTAGGAACTACCAGCATGAGATAGATTTAGTGATAGTTGGAGGTGGTGATGGTACTCTCAATGCCGCAGTAGAGGCTATAGTTGATACTCAATTACCTTTGGGAATTTTGCCTTTGGGAACTGCTAATGATTTAGCCAGAACGTTGGGAATTCCCAATTCTCTACCGGAAGCTTGTCAAATTATTGCCGGTGGACAGTTGCGACGTATTGATTTGGGTTGGGTAAATGGTAAGTACTTTTTTAATGTTGCCAGTTTGGGATTAAGTGTAAAAATTACCCAGCGATTAACCAAAGAAGTTAAACGTCGTTGGGGAATATTTGCTTATGCTGCCACTGCGTTACAAGTTATTTGGGAATCTCGCCCTTTTCATGCAGAAATTCGCATCAATAACCAATCAGTTCATGTCAAAACTGTCCAAATTGCTGTAGGCAATGGTCGCTATTATGGTGGTGGAATGGCTGTATTTCATGATGCTACAATAGATGATCAAAGATTGGATCTGTATAGTTTGGAAATTAAGCATTGGTGGGAAATTATACCCTTACTCCCAGCCATGCGCCAAGGTAGACATATACATTGGCAGAATGTCCGCGCTATCCAAGGGCAGGAGATTGAAGTATATACTCGTAAACCACGCCCTATAAATACAGATGGGGAAATAACGACACATACTCCCGCTGTGTTTCGTGTGATTCCTAAAGCTATAGGTGTTTTGGTGCCACCACTATAATCTATCTATGGTGGTCATTCCCTATCCCTTAGCACCAAAATGCATTTGAGCTTTTCTCAAGACATTAAGTCTTTACTCCAACGTTTAGCCCAACAGCCACTGACTCTTGGTCATATTTTGGCGGAAACTTCCGAACGGGGTTTTAGCTTGGTGATTGCATTATTAGTTTTGCCGTTTTTGTTTCCGATGCCACCGGGGTTGACTGGCCCTTTTGGTGGTGCTTGCTTAATATTATCATTGCAAATGGTTTTGGGCAGGCGATCGCCTTGGTTGCCCAAAAAAATCGCTAACTACCAGTTTCCTCGCGCTTTTGCTCAGATCATCTTACACAATCTACATCGGGTAACTAGGGTGTTAGAGAAAATTGCCCGTCCCCGATTGGCAAGAATAGCGAATAATCATTGGACTTGGCAATTGAATGGGCTTTGTATCTCTTGGTTGACATTGTTACTAATTTTACCAATTCCCTTTACCAATCCTATCCCCACCGTGGCTATATTACTTTTGGCTGTTGCCACTATTGAGTCTGACGGTTTGCTAATGTGCATTAGCTACGTTTTTACGGCCTTGATTACTTTGTTATTTGGGTTTATTGGTTATGCACTGTGGTTAGCCCCCAATTTGCTGCCTGCGATTTTTTCTCCTGGCTAATGTCATCCTCTAACAGGATTTTAGATTTTGGATTGATTCCACGGATAACTCCGCTGGCACTGTACCATTAAGAAATTATTGGTCAGTAGATCACAAAATTATCTGTTGAGGCTGGGTGTTCCTTAACTCGGCTTTAGATCAATGAAATTTGTTACAAATATATATACTATTCTTAGTTGTAAGCTGCTAATGTAGACTATATAAAATAAAACACTAAAAAAAATCGAGTTAGGCAAATCAGTCATCCTAATTTTTTGTCCTATTTTCACTCAATCTGGAAAGGTTCTGTTTTTTAGAAAACTGTTTTTACTAATAGAAATACACAATTAAGCAATCCAGTATTGCGAAAATAAAACCCCCAGCCATAAGGTGAGGGATATAATATAATTAAGGTGCATCTACTATTTTCTTATCCGTCTGAGTTCTAACCATCTCCGGAAGATTTCGGTTAGTCAAAGGATTTTTTGTATAGAACTTAGAAAAAGGTTTAGTTAAACCCCCAGTTTCCACTCTGAGGGCAATTAGTCAATTAAGGTATATATACTTCCGCCTGTGTTTTGGCTGAATCAGGACGAATTTAGCCTCCTTGCATCCAAAACCGATCATTGCATTTTCTGCAATACTAGTCGAACCGTATCTGATGTCACCTCGTCGGTAACTTTCACTTCACCAATTTGGGTTGGTAACACAAAGCGAACTTTACCGGATTTGACTTTTTTATCTAATTGCAAAGCATCAATAATCGCTTCAATATCTAAATCTGCTGGTAATTGTGTTGGTAAACCGGCTTTTTTAATTAAGGCGTTTTGACGTTCTGTGTCTACTTTTTGCCACAGACCCAATTCTACGGCAATTTCCCCTGCGGCTACCATACCAATTCCTACGGCTTCACCGTGTTTTAGCAGACGATAGCCTGTTAAGCTTTCTACTGCATGACCGATAGTATGACCATAGTTAAGAATTGCCCGTAATCCAGATTCTTTTTCATCTTTGCTGACAACATCTGCTTTCGCTTGACAAGAATGGGTTATTATGTAATTTATCAGGTCGGATTTTACATAGCGGAGTTGGTCAAGGTGTTTACTCGCTTCCAATTGGGTGAACAATTCAGCGTTCCAAATTACGCCGTACTTGATTACCTCCGCCATTCCCGCCCGAAACTCTCGCACTGGCAGAGTTTTTAAGACTTCTGGGTCAATTACAACCTGGCGCGGTTGATGAAATGCGCCAATTAAGTTTTTACCGTAGGGATGATTTACGCCGGTTTTACCGCCAATTGCCGAATCTACCATTGCTAAGAGACTGGTAGGAATTTGCACCACATTAATTCCTCTCAACCATGTAGCGGCGGCAAACCCAGTCATATCACCGATAACGCCTCCCCCCAAAGCCACCATTGTGGAGGAACGTTCTAGGCGGTTTTCCAGGGCGATGTCATAGAGTTTTTGAATAGAGTTAAGGGTTTTGTAGCGTTCCCCAGGTGGCAAGTTGTAACTTGTGACTTCAAAGCCGGCATTTTTTAAGGATGCGATCGCTCTTTCGCCATAATATTTAAATATCATCGGGTTGGAAACTAGCAATACCTTCTTGCCTAGCTGCAAACCCGCCATTTGTTCACCTAGCTGATCTAAACTTCCCGGTGCGATCGCAATATCATAAGACTTTTCTGGTATATCTACTTTAATTACAGAAGTCATTTTCTAACCCTAATATAAGCGTGGGCTGTATTTTAGCGTAATTTGGGGACTGGGAAAGAATTCTTGTGAATTACGAATTACGTTCGCGGAGCGTTTCCGTAGGAAATATTACGAATTACGAATTATTAATGATTCAATATAAATAGGTAACTAATGTGGAGAAACACAAATGGCTGTAGTTGAATATGTTGTATTTTTAGGCGTGTTCATGGGCATAGCTGTTGGCTTGCTGTTTGGTCTGCGTTCTGCGAAGATCATTTAGTATTCAGTCAGTTTGATTTTAACCCCTGTAGTACACGAACTTTCTCTGGTACTATATGCCCCCCTTAAAAAAGGGGGGTTAGGGCAATACTCGTCAGTCAAGAGGAAAGGAGAAGATAAAACCTCTAACCCCGCCGTATAAATCTTGACTACTTAAAAAGCTTTCTCATTAATTAAGCTGAATTGCTTTCTTGCTACGCTTTAACTGTTTCCAAAGATTCTGAATTTGCTTGTAAGCTTCCTCTGGAGCTATTTTACCACCAGTTTGCAAACTACAAATATAATTCACTCGTTGAGAAAATTCTTGCAAGTGTAAATTAAATTGTAGATACTCTGTCTTCAATTCTCCATGATATTGATTACGAGGATAGAGAAAATCAGATAATTCGGTCAGAAAATCAGAACTTGTATTCATAGGATTTAAGTAATTGTTGAAAATGAAATCAGCATTGGTTGTAGATGATAAAGTTGCCAAAAACTTAATATTTGTTGCCCAACTTCTTGAGGATAAAAGTAATGAAAAAAATGATGTCCTTGAGGGCATTCCCAGAGATTATCTTCAGGCTTGAAATATTTTAACCAGTCCTGTAATGCAGGTGGATCAACAATGGGATCATTATTGCTACCACATACCATCATTGGCATAGAAACACCACCTTTAGGCAAATCAACCAACTTGAATATAGAGTGTGACAAGGGGGTTTGATCCAAATCTTTATCTAAAGCTGACATTAACTTCTTAGTAGTGTGATAAGATTGTTTCCCAAAGAGATTGCGGACACTATTTGCTAATACTTGTTCACGACTGATAGTAAATAGACTTCTCTGCACATAATAGTGAGCGTGCCAAGTATGTGCAGGTTGAGAAGCCACAGCTAATAAAGTTAGCGATCGCACCTTTTCGGGATAACGACGAGCAAAACTTAAAGCGATCGCACCACCAGCACCATGACCAGCTAAATGTATAGAACCAGTACAAGGGGTCAAAAATTCATAGACCAAATTCACTGCTTCATCTATAGAACTACCTTCGTCTTTTCCCTGATGGTACTCCCACTGAGCAACCTGCATATACTTAGATAAGTATCTCAATAACGGTTGATCAAACCTGACCAAAGCAGGACTAGAACTTAACCACAAAACATCAAAAATATCAGACATAAATATGCTCACAGAATAGGATAGATGATAGATACGATTAATCCTGCATGGACAACATGAGCGCCTAAAAGCCGTCCTGAAAGATTTGTTAACCGAGTGTTCCCTGACCACCAAGGAATTGACTTCGGGGTTTGCACAGCCATGCTTGTCATGGTGTAATTTCCTGTAAATTGTCGGAAATAGTTGCGATGCTTAATTTACTTATTGAAATAGATATTCAATAAGCTCTAACCATAGCATATCAGATTTATTGAGATATATTATCACTTAGGAAAGATGAATTTTTGTAAAAATCCAGTTGAGGCTATCCCACTGTCAAAAATTATCATCCTCTATATGATCATATCTTGCACCATTATCTTATTGCGAAAATCTAAGTCTACAACCCTTATTATTGCGTAGGGTGGGCAATGCCCACCGCACCCTTATTGAGAAGGTGCAAGATGTGAGTATGCAGTAAATTCCGTCATTTCCGGCTGTTAATGACTCATTTTGGATACAAAACGAATTAACATTCAACAGTTAGTGAATGCCTAATAGCAGCTTATATTAATCGTAGTAACTATATTGGTGTATTAGTGACAGCTATTTTTTGAGAAAAATTAGTAATTATCTAGTCACTCAAAAATCTCATTTCAACCTACTTAAATCTGTGTTCTCTGTGTCTCTGTAGTTAAATAAATTACTTTTAAACCACAAAGGCGCAGAGAGAGCAGAGAAAAAAGCAAAGATTGTCTAAGTGACCTTGAAGGAGATAGTCCTAAGCTATATCTAAACAGTCACAGCAGCAGGTATTGTTTCCTGCTTTTGGAATGGTGGACGCATTTCTAAACCCAGCAAATTCAGCATTTCCCGGTCAGCGTCATAATCAGGACAGGGAGTTGTCACCGTTAACATTTTGTGATCATCGCTGGAAAAGATGGAATTAGCCCCTGCCATAAAACATAAAGCTTGTTCGACTTGAGAGAGTTTTGCCCTACCGGCACTTAAACGCACATCAGAAGTGGGCATAATAATTCTAGCGGTAGCAATCATCCGCACCACTTCCCAAATCGGGACTTCCGGTTGATTTTCCAAAGGTGTACCGGGAACCTGTGAGAGAATATTGATGGGTACAGATTCTGGATGTGGCTGTAAATTCGATAGCGTGTACAACATTCCTACACGATCTTCGACGCTTTCGCCTAAACCAAGAATGCCGCCAGAGCAGACAGTAACATTAGTTTGGCGGACATTTTCAATTGTATGCAAGCGATCGCTATAAGTCCGGCTAGTAATCACCGTACTATAATATTCTTCAGAGGTATCCAGATTATGATTGTAAGCATACAGTCCGGCATCTTCTAAGCGTTTCGCCTGATTTGCACTCAGCATTCCCAAAGTGCAGCAGACTTCTAAACCCATAGCGGTGACATCCTCTACCATATCCAAGACTTGCTCAAATTGGGAATTATCCCGCACTTCCCGCCAAGCAGCACCCATACAAACGCGACTTACACCAGTTTCTTTAGCTTTCTTAGCAATATTCAGCACCGTTTCTTTTTCTAACAGTGCTTCTGGCTTCACCTCTGTTTTATACCGAGAAGATTGAGCGCAGTAACTACAATCTTCTGGACAACCCCCGGTTTTAATAGAGATTAGTTTACAGACTTGTATTTGTTTTGGATCATGAAATTGGCGATGCACACTAGCAGCTTGATAAATAAGCTCTAGAAATGGGGTATTGTATATGTCCAAAATCTCTGCTTGCTGCCAATTGTAGCGTATTCCCACCATCATTATCCTTTTGTAGATTGGATTTATCAACAACTGCTATAATATCATCACGATTTTTCAGAAAAAATTCCCTCTAAGTAGACCCGCCTTCAAAATTCAAAATCGAGCCAAGGGATAAAAAATTGTAGCCTGTTACTTCAGGGGATTGAAACTCAGACTGCAACATTAACTACCTGTAGACCTAGGGGTATAGGAATCATAAATGATATTTGATAGCTTGCGTGGCGTAGCCATAAAATTTTAAGTCTCGTAGGGTGGGCATTGCCCACCTTAGCAAAGGTTTGGTAGGTAATTCCCACCTTACATATATTTCAAAAATCAAATATTATTCCTATATTCAACCCGTTACTGGCTGATTAAACAACTTATATGGCCGTGGACAGGGTGGTTAGGACATAAATTGATAATGAAACTCTCACTACAAGAGGGTTTTACTCCTGAACCGATAGCGCAGCATGGCGTAAGCCATAGGTCTGCGAAGCGTTTCCTGACTCCTGCTATAACACCTCAAGCGTGCTATTAAAAGACATATTCTCAATAATTTAGCTTATGAAATCAGAACTGCCACTAATTACAAGCGAACGCCTGTTATTAAGAATGGCGATTCCCCAAGATACAAGGGAAATTATCAACTATTTTCTCAAAAATAAAGCCTACCTCACTCCATATTGTGTAACTTGGATGGATGGCTTCTTTACAGAAGAATATTGGCAGGATCAAATAGAAAAACATTGTTTTGAATTCATTAATGACTATTCATTAAAATTATTTATTTCTTCCAAAAAACATCCCCAGCAAATTATTGGTACTGTCAATTTTAGCAATTTTGTCCGGGGAGCAGCTAGTTTTTGCAATGTTGGATATAATCTAGCAGAAAATGCCCAAGGGAAAGGCTATATGACAGAAGCACTAAAAGCCGGCACCGAATATGTCTTTCAAGAATTAAATTTTCACCGCATCATGGCAAATTATATGCCCCATAATCGCCGTAGCGGTAACGTACTCAAAAGACTCGGTTTTGTGATTGAAGGATATGCTAGAGACTATTTATTGATTAATGGTAAATGGGAAGATCATATTCTCACCAGTCTCACTAATCCCAACTGGAAAATAGAGTACTTCTAAATAGGCATAGCATTGAAAAAGATGGTAGAGATGTAATATTAAGAGAAGATCAATTAAAATTTGCCGATAATGACTCTGGCTGAAACTCCAAATCACACCAATTCTAGTAATCCTTTACTCACCCTTAACTACGAAAGCGCCTTAGAATCTCTAGGTAGTGACTACTATGATGAAGTCACAGCCGCAGAATTTCCCCAACACATTCTGCGTTGGCGCAATAATGCACTACTACCCCGTTTAGGACTTGATCCCCAACTCGTCAAAGACGAAGATTTTATTACAGCCTTTGGGAAATTTCAAGGACGCAAACCCTTATTAGCACTACGTTATCACGGTTATCAATTTGGTGAATATAACTCACGGTTGGGTGACGGGAGAGGCTTTCTCTACGGACAAGTGCGGGGAACTGATGGCGAATTATACGACTTTGGTACAAAAGGTTCTGGTACAACACCTTACTCCCGTGGTGGTGACGGAATGCTCACCCTCAAAGGTGGAGTCAGGGAAGTTCTAGCAGCAGAAGCACTACACCGCTTAGGTGTCAGAACCTCACGCTGTCTGAGTATGATTGAGACAGGTTTAGGTTTGTGGCGCGGTGATGAACCTTCGCCTACTCGCTCGTCAGTAATGATACGGATGAGTAAATCCCATATCCGGTTTGGCACTTTTGAACGACTGCACTATTTAAAGCGTCCTGATTTAACCAAAAAGCTGCTAGATCATGTCATTGAAACTTATTACCAACATCTCAATTCTGAACATGATTCTGAACATGATAAATATGCCCTATTTTATGCGGAATTAGTGAAGCGAGTAGCCGAATTAGTAGCACAGTGGATGGCGGCTGGTTTTTGTCATGCAGTCCTGAATACTGACAATATGTCGATTACAGGAGAGAGTTTTGATTATGGGCCATATGCTTTTATTCCCACTTATGATCTATCCTTTACTGCGGCATATTTTGATTATTATAAACGCTATTGTTACAGTCAGCAGCCAGGTATTTGCAAACTGAATTTAGAATTGCTGCAAGAACCCTTAAAGGCAGTAATTGATATAGATGATTTGCAAAGTGGGTTATCTAAATTTGCTGAATATTATCTGGCTGAATATCGGAATCTCATGTTGAAAAAGTTGGGATTTGAGGATGGGCAATTTGCCGAAGCTGATGAGCTTTTGCAACTAACCATCACTTTTTTACAAGATAGCCAAATTGGTTATCATCAATTCTTCTCAGATATGGCTCGCACCTTTGACAGTAAATGGCGTGATGAACCTGCATTTGTGATGAATACTTCCGAGATTGTTCCAGCTTTGGGAGCGTCAGCAATTTTTGATAATTGGTGTGTACTATATCATCAAATTCTCAATCATTTTGATCCCAATCAAATGGACATAATTGCCCAAACTCTAGCTAAATATAATCCGCAAACAGCATTATTAAGACCTGTAATTGAATCAATTTGGGAACCAATCGCCCAGGAAGACAATTGGCAACCTTTTTATGATTTAGTTCAGCAATTTCAATAACAGATTCTGATTACGTTAAATTTTCAGCGACAATGCGGTTTCTTCCCTGGGCTTTAGCCGCATAGAGTGCTTTGTCAACAATCTCAATTAAGTTATTCGGGGGAATCTGCAAATTAGGTAAAATAGTTGCAACTCCTACACTCAAAGTCACAAAATTATCAACTCTAGATTTAGCATGGGTAATTTTGAGATTATGTACCTCTTGTCGGATTTGTTCAGCTAAATATACAGCCCCCTGAAAATCTGTATTGGAGAGAATTATCACAAATTCTTCTCCACCATAACGTGCTAATAAATCAGCCGGACGCTTAATTGATAATTTAAGTGTTTTAGCGATTTGTTGTAAACAATAATCTCCTTTTAAGTGTCCATAAGTATCGTTATAATTTTTGAAAAAATCTACATCACATAATAATAAAGATAGAGGCAAATTTTCACGAGCAAGTCGTTGCCATTCTAGATTTAAATAGTCATCAAATTTTCTCCGGTTGGCAACTCCTGTCAATCCATCTAACAGCGCAAAAAGTTGTAGCTGCTCATTGGCAGCAAGCAAAGCATCTTCCATTCTTCGGCGTATTGTTATTTCTTCCTGCAATTGATAATTTTGTTCAATAAGTCGCTGATGTTGCTGGTAAATAATCAATTGATTTTTAACTCGTGCAAATACTTCTAACTCTTGAAAAGGCTTTGTAATATAATCTACTCCACCTATCTCAAATGCCTTAACTTTATCTATAGTTTGGTCTAAAGCGCTAATAAAAATTATGGGAATATGTGCAGTTTCTTCCTGGGCTTTTAATTTCCTACAGACTTCATAACCATTTAGATCAGGCATATTAATATCAAGTAAAATCAAGTCAGGAGGTTCTATCTTAGCTGCCTGAATTGCAATTTTTCCACTAACTGTTTTCTTAACTTTCAACCCTTTTGACTCTAATATTTTAGAGAGCAATCGTAGATTATCTGGGTTGTCATCAACAATCAAAATTAGACCAAAATTGCTATAGTTATAATATTTCGATAAAGGCATCATTTTATTGTATTGGTTGAGAAGTAAGACTAATAATTGTTTCTATATGAAAATTATCAACTAAATTTTTCAATGTATCAGCAATTTGTTGGTGTTCTGCGGGGATTAGTTGAAAAAGTTCGTAGAGTTTTGCGTCGTCAATTACCAATGCTGCTTCATAAACTTGAGTAATCCAATTAGAAGGCATAACCTGTAAATCAGATCTAGTTAATTGTATTAATTTATTATTATCTAATTTGGGCAGCTTTTGTCGATATTTTTTATCTGAATAAACATAGCGTAATTTTAGATACTGTGCCATTTTTTCAAATAGAATAGTTTCTTCAAAAGGCTTGGCAACAATATCATCACAACCAACTTCTAAAATAGCTTGTTTATCTTCCTCAAAAGCACTTGCAGTTAGAGCAATCATCGTCAATTTTTTGCCTTGACTCATAGCTCGAAGTTGCTTGGTTGCTTCATATCCATTCATCACAGGCATTTGTATATCCATCCAAATTAAATCAGGTTTCCATTCTTTATAAATTTCAATTGCTTCTAAACCATTTTCGACTGCACAGACATCAAAACCAACATATTTCAGCAGTTTGACAAGTAGCTGCCGATTTTCTAAAATATCCTCAACAATCAAGATGCGATGTCTAGGCTGTCCGGGTTCTAGTCCAACTACACGCTTGATGTTTTGAATGGGAGAAATCACATCCACGTTATCAGCTAAGGTAAGTTGAAGACAACAAATAAAAGTTGTTCCTTGACCTAAAATACTGTTAATTGTCACATCACCTCCCATGAGTCGGGCAAATTGACGACTAATAGCTAGTCCCAGTCCAGTACCCTGCATAAACTGTCGTCCACTTTTAGCTTGTAGGAATGCTTCAAAAATTAATTCTTGGTCTTCAACAGCAATACCTGTCCCTGTATCTTCAACTTCAAATTTAACAATAATTTTGTCTGTTTGTAGTGCTAAAGATGTAGAATCGCAAGCATAAGAAACCTTGATAGCAACGTGACCAACAACGGTAAATTTGATAGCATTACCTATGAGATTAATTAGTATTTGTCTAAGCTTACCTTCATCTCCATAAACATATTGATTCACCTCCGCACCAAATTCAGTGATTAAGTTTATGCCCTTGTCTGCGGCTTTAAGGGCAAACATTTCTTGAATTGAGTAAATGAGACGATGCAAGTCAAAATAAATTTCATTTAGAGTGAGTTGACCAGCTTCTATTTTAGACATTTCTAAAACATCATTAATTAAAGCTAGTAAATGCTCACCACTACGACTAATGATGTCTAAATTCTCTTGATCTTCTTCAGATAATGAGCTATTGCGGGTTAATATTTGAGTGAAACCTAAGATAGCATTGAGTGGAGTTCGTAATTCATGACTCATCTTGGCCAGGAATTGACTTTTAGCTTGGTTGGCAATTTCTGCCTGTTCAGCTGCTTGCTGTAGTGCTAGTTGGGAAAACTCTAGTGCAGCAAGCATGAGGCTATTTCTCATCTCTTGTGCTACTTCAATTTCAAATACTTGCCAGGGGAGTGATTTGCTTTTAACTGTTTGTTTCCATAGTTCAAAAGACTTACGTGGAGTGCGGTGCGGGTTATTATCTGAGTTAACAGATATTGCTTGATGAGGATTACCCGCCCAATTCACAGTTTGAACTTGCTCTGGTCTAAACCAAATGATGTGATAAGATCGCTCATGAAGAACAATAGAAATTGCTAAGATACCGCTGGCAATATTTTGAAAATTAGTAGCATTTGGATATATTTCCGAGAGATAATCTGTGTAAAAAATTTCTTGTTGATTTTTTTGATTTACTATCCAGTCTACTAAGTGCCGCGTGTCTTGTTCTGAGGGAGTATTACCAATCAAGATTAATTGTCCTTGTAATAAGATAGCAGCACCAGTAGCTTTGAGTAAATTTAATAGGCTTTTTTCATTTCGCTTAAATACATTACCAATGTAATCTAATTCATTGGTTAAATTTTGATTTAGCTGTGCTTGAATTAGTTTTACTTGTTGCCGGTAGAAACTTAACGCCCGTTCTTGATGATTAATTAATTCAAGAGATGCAAATTGACCAATAATTTCACAAATTTTGCGAATTTCATAATTAATATATTTGCTAGAATAATGATGACAAGCAATCAAACCCCAAAGCTTATTCTCATGCATGAGCGAAATATTCATTGAACAAGCAACGCCCATGTTCTGTAAATATTCTATATGACATGATGAGATACTTCTCAAGATCGAATCACTTAAGTCAAGGGGTTGATCTGTGAGAGGATGATTGGGGGGAATAATTTTGATGGGTTGATAATTAACATCTGGGATAAGTCGTAGCAAATTTTTGTGATAATATTCTCTGGACTTAGGGGGAAAATCTGTGGCTGGGTAATGTAGTCCTAAATAACTTTCTAGATGACTTTGTTTATCTTCGGCAATCACAACTCCGCTATAGTCTGATTCAAATCTGTAGATCATTACTCTATCAAATGCAGTTATTTTTCTAACTTGTTGGGCAATAATATAAGAGATATCAGATAAATGGGATGCATTAACAATATTAAAAACTGCTCGTTCTAAAACATGAGTATATCCAACTTTTGTATTTGTTTTAGTAGATAAATGAGGTTCCATTTCTAGAATTAAAACCCCATGAGAGCGATGAAAATTACCGATAAATACTGAGGATTTTTCTTGATAATTGGTGTTGATTTCTAAAAATTCGATGAATCCAAGTTTTTCTGCTTGCAAAATATCAGTAATTAATTCTAATTTTTCTGGAGAGAATAGACAGGTTAAGTCTTTTCCAAGTAAAGACTCTGCTGGAATTCCCAAAAATTGATTTGTATTTTCACTAATTTGTAAGATTTTTAAATCTGGTTCTTGTAAAGCGAAGATTACACCATGAGGTTGGATATGACCAGGAATATGAAATAGCTGGTCGTCGTAATTACTACAATCTGAGTTTTCCGGTGGATCAAAATATTGATTATTCATATAATCGGTTTAAAAGGTTTTTTAAATTTATTTTTTGATTGAAGTATTTTTTAAAATAAAGTCCGTTAAAAAGTAAATATTAGTTTTTGCCTAAAAAAGCAAATTCTTAACTTTATTTCTTTTTACCCCTGCTTAGTTTAAAATATTTGTATACAACACCTTATCAGGTGCTGTAATTATATACTGCTCCAAAAGAGTGATCAGTATTAACTTCTATAACTAAATCAACAGTGGAAGATGTAATCAACGGCTTGATGAATAATTCTGGGTGCAATGCTCGCCAAAAATACTTGACAAATTCTTCTATTTCTGCATCAGTCATGCCTGGCTTCCCAGTAGCAATCATTTGCTTTTCTGCCTGTTTACGCCACTCTAAAGAACAGCGATAATCGGTGGGATAGAGGACAATTAAACTATCTAACTGCTGCCAAAGTGGGAGATAATTTCTGAGTTGATCATTCATGTCACGAGCAAAAACTCGGTCTTCGTCTGTGATAATCGGTGGTGGTGCATTGGTAAAAGCTTCTGGATCAATTGGTTGCACACCGACAAACCAGCCTTCAAATAAGACAATATCTACATTTTCCACTATTTCTGGGGTAGTGCGATCGCCTGCACCTGAGTAAGCCGATTTATCAAAGCGGGAAACGCTCACAGGACTATTGCCTTGGCGAAGCTGATCAAGTAAACTTAAACCTAAGTCGATATCGTGGGTTCCTGGTGGTCCTCGCCAAATCAAACGGGGATCTTGCTGCATTAAAGCCAAGCGATCGCTATAAGTTTTGTACAAGTCATCCAAAGATAAACTCAAAGTCCGGTATCCCAACTGCTGGAGAATCAAACTGAGAATCCGCGACATTGTAGTTTTACCAGTCCCTTGTCCACCTAAAATCCCCTGAATCAGAGGTCTACCCAAATCTTTGCGACTAGATGCGATCTTGATTCCCAAAGGTAGCCATAAATCCCACAACACCTGTAACATTGTCTGAGGCGGAATTTGCAGGTCATTTTGGCAAAATTGACTAAAAGTAGGTAAAAATAAACGGAGTAAATGCGATAACGTTCGCGGAGCGTGTGCTTTGCACTCAGATGACCGGAGGTATCGCTCTTGAATGACTTGGGATACATTGTCCGGGGTAATATTAAAAAATTTTGCCCTCAAAGAATCTACTAGTGCTGATTCTTGTGCCAAATCTTGCCAAGATGGGTCAGTTGCACCCGTGATCAAAATTTCATTTAACCAATCACTAGTCATAATCAGCACCCTAACCAAAAAATCATGAACCCAGCTTAAATGCTTCTAAAAATAGACTATAGATAAAACCAACCTTGAGTAAATTGAGTGATTCTACCCAAAGAGCTTGTCTTACAAAAAAGCTGCGACTATAAAATATCCTGCTGGTAATTTCCGTCAGCAAGACTAAAAAAGCAGCAACCACAATATCCAATTCTGCCTTTTGTCCAGCCGTAGTAGATACCGCAGAACCGAGAAAAAAACCAAACAACCAACTAAT
The DNA here is from genome assembly GCF_014698305.1 of Anabaena lutea FACHB-196. Taxonomy (GTDB): domain Bacteria; phylum Cyanobacteriota; class Cyanobacteriia; order Cyanobacteriales; family Nostocaceae; genus Anabaena; species Anabaena lutea. The sequence goes on from NZ_JACJST010000017.1 coordinate 75,712, forward strand.
TAACAATAGTGATAATCGCCGCCAAGGATTGATAAACCATTGCCCCAAGCTCCTAGCAATGGTATCTAATAGAGTGTTAAGACGAGTATTTTGCATTGACTAAACTGGGGGTTAAAATGTAAGTATTCAGAATAGAGAATACAGAAGACGCTACGCAGACCTGCGGTTCAGGAGAATTAAGGCTTTGTTAGTAAACTTTGATGATTTTGATAAAATCTCACCTCTCTCTATTCTTCATTTCATCAGCATTCTGAACCGAAGGTCTGCGTAGCGTCTCCTGACTCCTGAATTCTTACGTTAAAATTAAATTAGTTATCAGTTTTTCCTGTCACCTGTTTGTTCAGGTCATCGGATTTTAGTCTCAGCTTAGTTTAATGTTGTTATAAATAGCTCTTGGGTTTTCAGTGTACATCAAAAATTATACAAACCACCATCTTGAGTCATACATATTTCCAAAAAATTACTGCCCCATAGGGTGGTATCTCCCAGCCTTCCAGGGTTATCTTAAATATAAAGCGTGAAGTATCCAAGATGAAATTTACCTTCTAACTTAGGAGATTACTAACAATCAACTTTGTTAGCAGTAATATCTGACTGGCAAAAATGATGTTTTGTAACCTTCATCATGGATTTATTAACATATAGGAGTTACGCATTGACAAAAAATATTGAATATGTATGTCCGTAAAAATCACATTTATCGTAGGGGTAAAGCGCAGTGCTAAACCCCTACCCCACGCTTAATTTATCGGTAAAAATAGAATTAGTTGCAGCCTGAAATAAGGTATTTTGGTGAACGCATATCATGATTGATTTGTACAGTGCGTAAGTCCTAACATAAATCCTCTTAATTATCACCATGTCTAATATGGTTAAGACACTTTAATTCCCATGTGGAATTATCGACTACCCTGCGGTTAAGGCTAATAAAAATCTTATCTCTAAACACTATCATTATGAAATCTGCCATGTATCGTAACTTCACTATTGTCGGCTGTGCATTGGGGCTATTAGGACTAATGATGGGATGCCTAGAAATGACTGTATCATTTGATTCTAAAAAACCAGAAATATCATCAACAATTCCTCAAGCAACCTCCACATTAAAGCAGAGGACATCCGCACCTCCTGCTTCAGAAGAAGTGATATCTGCTAATGCAGCTAATGGCACAACTAGCCCAAGCAAGCAATTAGAAAAACCCAGTCCAGAAAACTCACCTCATGTCTTGGCATATCAGCCTAACTCCGCTAATAAAAGCAAAAGCTTAGGCAGTTTGCGAATGAGTAATCAAACAAATCAGCCTGTACGTCTAGCCCTATTAGCGCAACAGTCAGCAGTTCAAAACTCCTCCCAGAGCAAAAGCAAATATAATATTCCGGCTCATTGGGATTTTGCTCCCCAAGAAGGTAGTCAGAAGGGTTTAATTTTATCCCTGCCACAGGGTAATCTAAAACTAGAACAGGGAGATATTTTAGTGGCTTTTGCTCAAGATGGTTCTCGACGCTATTGGGGACCTTATGTTATTGGGGAAACTTCCTCACCCAAATGGAATTCCCAAACCAAAGAATGGCAATTGCTACTAACTCCATAATTGGTATTAGTAAGTTGGCAAAAATGTCTAATGTAAACCCAGAGAATAATAGTTTATCCGGTCGAGAAATTTATCAAAGAATATGTAACAACATTCAAAAAGTGATGAAAGGGCAATCAGCAGCAATTAGAAAATTGCTGTCAGCTTTTGCTAGTGGTGGACACGTCCTGTTAGAAGACTATCCTGGAACTGGTAAAACTACTTTAGCAAAAGCTTTAGCATCCTCTGTCGATGTGAGATTCAAACGCATTCAATTTACACCAGACCTGTTACCATCAGATATCCTGGGTGTTTCTATTTTAAATCCCCATGAACAAACCTTTAATTTCCATGAAGGTCCAATTTTTGCTCATATTGTTTTAGCTGACGAAATCAACCGCGCCTCACCCCGTACCCAGTCAGCACTATTAGAAGCAATGGCAGAATTTCAAGTTACTGTTGATGGGAATTTGCGAAAACTCAAAGATCCATTTTTTGTCATTGCTACTCAAAACCCAGTCGAATCTCGTGGTACTTATCCTCTTCCCGAAGCCCAAATGGATCGGTTTGCGCTTCAATTTAGTCTAGGATACATATCACCGGAAGACGAAGTAAACCTCCTCTCAGACCAAATCCAACAACATCCCATTGACACACTTCAATCATGCGTTGACCTAGAAGACATTATCATCTTAAAACAGCAAGTTAAAAAAATTAGAATCAGTGAAGAGTTAAAACGCTATCTTGTAGAAATTATCAATGCTACTCGTGCGGTGGAAGGTGTGCAATTAGGAGCTAGTCCTGGAGCCTCTATTACCTTAATGAAAATTGCTCAAGCATTGGCTTTATTTGATGGTTATGAATTTGTCACACCAGAACATATTCAAGAACTTGCAGTATCAGTTATTGCTCACCGACTAGTCATGGAACCTCAAGCACGTTTTTCTGGTAGAACCGCAGCAGGTGTTGTTGAAGATATTCTCAAATCTGTCCCTGTTCCTACTTGATGTTCTATCGCAGGGAACAGGGAAGAGGGGGATTGAAAATGTTTTTGAAATTATAGATTTAGGAGTAAATAAACTATGAATACATCTATACCTCTCAATCCAGCTTATGACGAAATTATTAAGTTCATCGCCGGTGGAGTTACACCCCAAAGCCTGATTGAATTTCAACCATCAGAATCAGTAAAAGAACGAGTTGCTGACTTAATCTTTCGTGAAAAGAATGAAACTCTTTCTGCTGAAGATAAATCAGAACTTGATCATTATATGGTACTTGAACATTTACTTAGACTAGCAAAAGCTCATGCTCATAAATTTATTACAGAGGAGTAATTAAAACTGAATATGGATCGCCCTTATTTAAATAAAGAACTGCGTCGCTTAGTAGCAAATCGGGCTGATTATTTATGTGAATATTGTCTAATTCAAGAAGAAGATACGGTTTTAGGTTGTACCGTAGATCATATTATCAGTATTAAACATGGCGGTTCTTCTAATGAAGATAATTTAGCTTATTGTTGTGTATTTTGTAATCGTTTTAAAGGAAGCAATATTGGTTCAATTCTTTGGGAAACTAAGGAATTTGTCAGATTTTATAATCCTCGTTGGGATAATTGGGGTCAGCATTTTAAAATCAATGATTTTCGGATTGAATCCATAACAAGTATAGGAGAAGTAACAGCAAGAATCTTAGGTTTTAATGATCAGCCCCGTTTATTAGAACGCCAAATTTTAATTTCCAAGAAAAGATATCCTTCTCCATTAGCCTTGAAAAGAATAAATCTCTAAAATAAACTCTTAAAAATGAGAGCTTAAAAATGAAATGCAAAAAATCATATATCGTATTTACTATTTTAGTTCAGCAATTCAACATAAACTCAAAAAAAGAGTTACTATCAGTGGCTTTGCAGTAATTTTTTGCCTGATTTTTTCTGCATCTTTGGGTTTGGATACTAACCAAAGTATGACTTATCAAATATTTACTTTCTTAGTATCAATTGTCCTCATTTCTATAATTTATACATTGTTATTCCGCTACCGTTTTCAGGGGAATAGAACTCTACCCAAATTTGCAACCGTGGGGAGCAAACTAAAGTATCGCCTTGTTATTCATAACAAAACCAACAAGATTCAAACTAAACTCAAACTATTTGAAAATTTTGCTGACCCTCGTCCGACTTGGAAAGAATTCCTAGAAACCCCAGAACCTGGGGAAGATAAACGCACTGACATTGATATAAAATTAGGATCTTATCGGTGGTTATGGCTAGTTGCTCGCAAACAATGCGGAACCGCAAAAACAATAGAATTACCCCCACTTTTACCTCACAGCAAAACAGAAATTATGGGTGAAATAACACCCATCCATAGAGGTGTAATGAGGTTTATAGGTATGACAGTAGCACGACCAGATCCTTTTGGCCTTCTTAATGCTTGTCAAACTATTTCTTTACCGCAATCTTTATTAATTCTCCCCAAATTATATAACCTACCACCAATTCAACTTCCTGGTTTCAGGAAATATCAATCTGGTGGAGTAGCTTTAGCATCATCTGTAGGAGACTCAGAGGAATTTAGGTCTTTACGAGAATATCGACCTGGGGACTCATTACGTAAAATTCACTGGAAAAGTTGGGCAAAAATCGGTAAACCAATTGTTAAAGAAGAACAGGATGAGTTTTTTGTCCGTCATGCATTAATTTTAGATACATTTCAAAGTGTGAAATATAGCGAGACTTTAGAATCAGCAATATCAATAGCAGCTTCATTAGCTTCTGAAGTGCAAACTCAAGAATCTTTATTAGATTTAATGTTTGTCGGAAACGAAGCTTATTGTTTTACCTTTGGTAGAGGAATTAGCCATACTGAAAAAATGTTAGAAATCATGGCTTCTGTAGTTGCGTGTCGAGACAAATCTTTTGATTCACTTATTCCAGTTGTGCTGGATAAAATTTCCCTGTTAAGTGGGTGTATCTGCATATTTATTGCTTGGGACGAACAGAGAAAAAAATTAGTTAGTTATCTCAATAAAATGGGTGTTAATACATTAGTTTTAATTCTCACTAACAACCCAGATAATTTAGAAAAAATTGAATTTAGGCAATATCAATTAGCCAAATTTCATATTTTAAAGTTAGACAAAATACAAGAGGATTTAATGCAGCTATGAAAATACCACCTTTTTTGCTTTGTGCTGCTTTAATCTTTTGGGGTTTGCAAACAGGATTATGGATTTTTGCCATACCAATGGCTATAATTCTCGAAGGCTCTCGCTTGATGCAATCACGTTGGGATTTTTCTACTGATGACATCAAACGTATTGCTAATTTATGCTTCATTATTCTGGTGACTTTAACCGTTTATCTGATAATTTACAATCGTTCTTTTTACCTTGTATATAGTCTTTTACAATGGCTACCATTAGCATTTTTTCCTCTGGTAGCTGCTCAGACATATTCTCTAAACGACAACATCAATTTCACCACACTTTTTATCACATTTTATGATGCTAAAACAGGAGAGCAAAGCAATAGATTTTCTCTTAATTTAGCTTATCCATATTTTGCTTTTTGTATTTTAGGTGCTAGTAACGCTAATACTAAAGATATATTTTTTTATATCGGGATGTTTATACTTTCAGCTATTGCACTTTGGAATGTGCGTTCCCCAAGATTTTCACCTATTATCTGGCTTTGTTTGTTTCTCACTGCGGGAAGTGTGGGATTTGTAGGACAAATAGGACTACATCAACTTCATAATAAAGTAGAAGAGCAGGTAGTATCATGGTTTAGCGATGCTATTGGACAAGAGATAAATGCTTTCAAGAAAGAAACAAGTATGGGAGAAATTGGAGTTTTAAAGCAGTCCAATGATATTGTTTTTAGGGTATCTTCCCCGACTCAAAATAATTCTCCTTCACTGCTGAGAGAAGCAACTTATAATAAATATCAATCTTCTTTGTGGATAGCATTAAATCCTGAATTCACTCCCGTTAAACCAGAAATTAATAATACAACTTGGCGGTTAGAAAATCAATCTAAGAGTAATTCAATGCTAACTATTTATGGAACACTTAATAATGGTAAAGGAGTTTTAAGGTTAGCTGATGGCACATTTGAAATCAATGATTTACCAGTTAGCGAAATGGAAAAAAACAAATATGGCACGGTTAAAGTAGCAGGAAAAGTTAATGATATTGCTTACAAAATAAAATTTAATCAGCAATTTTCTTTAGATAGTCCACCGACAACAGATGATTTACAAATTCCGAAAGCTGAAAAATCAGCAATAGATGAGATAGTTAATAAACTCGATATTAGAGGAAAATCATCCCAACAAATTTTACAAATTGTAGACGCATTTTTACTCAAAAATTATAGTTATTCACTCCAATTCACAAGTAAAGATAATGCTTCCACACCTTTATCAACATTTTTACTAAAAACTCGTGCTGGACATTGTGAATATTTTGCTAGTGCAACCACATTACTTATGCGTGCGTTAGGAATTCCAGCGCGTTATGCTGTCGGGTATTCTGTTCACGAATTTAGCAACTTAGAAAAGCAATATATTGTCCGCAGTCGTCATGGTCATGCTTGGACAATGGTATATATAGATGGTAATTGGCAAGCGTTTGATACTACACCATCTGACTGGACAAGTATTGAAGATGCAACTGTTGGAAAATGGACATTTATATCTGATTTATGGTCGTTTTTGGGTTTCACATTTTCCAGTTGGTTACGAAACTTGAGAAGTAGTAATGTATTTAAATATGTTTGGTGGTTATTGCTGCCATTTATATTAATTCTGGTGCGTAAGTTGGCTCCTCAAAAAGGGGTGCGACGTGTATTTAAGAAACAGATTTTCCCAGAAATAAATAATAAATATGACTTAATTAATCAGGATTCTGAATTTTATTTAATTGAGAATAAATTAAATGAGTTAGGATTTATACGTCAGCCTTCAGAGTCTTTAAAGAACTGGATAGAAAGGCTACAACAGGAAATGCCTGGATCTCATTTTCTTGAGGATTTATCATTGCTGATTGAACTACATTATCGCTATCGTTTTGATCCTCAAGGGATTAAAGAACCCGAAAGAGCAGGATTAAAATCTGCTGTGCAATTATGGTTAGATAAATATGGCAATCCTCAGAGTGGATTGATGTAGAGACAGAAAATTATCCGTCTCTGCCAATATGCCTTACAGTGAAATTTGTAGTTTAATAGTCGTTAACGCAGACAGCGTGTTGGTGGCAGTTCATTACCTAAATTATATGGATAAAGCCGCTTGAAATCCACGATAGCTTGGCGGTAGCGTATTGGTTGACCGAATCTTGTACCTTTACCAAAGGGGATAGCCTTGGCAACTTGTAAAATTCCTTCCTTGTCCCAATTTACTAACCGCGAACCTTGAGCTTTGGCAGGTATACTCTGACGACCAATACCACGAATAATTTCTAATCCTTCACCGTAAAAGCGATCTTTAAAAGTGCCTTGCAAACATAGTGATTCTTCCCCTAATGTTCTAGTGTCGTAATAAGTACCAACAACTTGATTTCCTTGTTTCCGAAATAAAAAGCAATCACCAATTATCGCATCTGGAGGAGCTACATTACTTGATTTGGGTTGTTGACTACAAAAGCGATGGTTGCCATTAGGAAGTATGTTTAAATTAAGAGCGACAGGTTGGGATAGACTCTTAGAACCATTCATCGCACTGCACAGCAGCACAGCTACAGTTATCAATGGCAATGTAAATGGATAATAACGGTTCATATTGCTGTAAGTAAGTAGGTATGCTGTGATTACATAGTTAGATACAGGTGCGTTAGATGCTTTCCAGATATGTTTGTCCTGACAAATAGAAATTATGCACCAAGATTATTTGTGGAGATATGGTGTGGGCTGTGGTGAGAACAAAATCGAACTTACTAACGACTTTTGAATTATGGTGTTGGTGTATGAGAAAGACGCGATTCACCGTGTCTGTGAGTATGGATTTATGAGGCTGAAATTGAGCGTTACCCGCCCTGTTGAGCAAATTTTTAACAAGATAGAACAGCGTCCAGCCCTTGCTGTGACTATTTCAATTGTATGGTTGCTGCTGATTAACTGGATAGCTTTTGGATGGAATTTGGGCAACGTTGGCTTGATTGATGAAACTGAGCCGCTGTTTGCTGAGGCCTCCCGGCAAATGCTAGTTACAGGTGATTGGATTACTCCATTTTTTAATGGTGAAACTCGGTTTGACAAACCAGCGTTAATTTATTGGTGTCAAGCGATCGCATATTCTATTATGGGGGTGAATGAGTGGGCAGCCCGTATCCCTTCCGCACTGGCAGCAACGGCTGTAACTGCTTTGGCATTTTACGTTGTCCAGTGGCATTTTGCCAAAAAAGATGAATTAGAGCCAGTTGCAAATCCTACTCGTCGTTACTTAACAGCTGCTGTGGCATCGGCTTTAATGGCACTTAACCCCGAAATGATTGTTTGGGGTAGAGTCGGTGTTTCGGATATGTTACTGACCGGTTGCATGGCATCTGCTTTGCTATGCTTCTTTCTAGGATACGCTCAAAAATCTGCTCCTTCCCCTTTCCCCAATAAATGGTATTTGGCTTGTTATGTATTGATTGCTGGGGCAATTTTAACTAAAGGGCCAGTCGGAATTGTGTTACCCGGACTGATTATGATTGCCTTTGCTGTATATTTGGGCAAATTCTGGGAACTGTGGCGAGAAATGCGTCCTATCTTAGGAATGGGGATAGTTTTCGCTATATCTGCTCCCTGGTATATCTTGGTGACTTGGCGCAATGGCTGGAATTTTATTAATGCCTTTTTTGGTTATCACAACATAGAACGCTTTACAGAAGTCGTTAATGGTCACTCAGCCCCTTGGTATTTTTACTTTTTAGTCGTGTTGTTGGGTTTTGCACCATACTCAGTGTACATCCCCGCATCCATAGCTAGGTTAAAATTTTGGCAGCGATCGCACTGGCTCAACCAGGAACGTTCTCAACAATTGGGTTTATTTGCTTGTTTCTGGTTTTTTGGTGTCTTTGGTTTTTTTAGCATTGCTGTCACTAAACTCCCCAGCTACCTTTTACCTTTAATGCCAGCGACAGCGATTTTGGTAGCATTATTTTGGAGTGACCTTTTTCCAAATCCCCAAATCCCCAAATCCCTTAAATCTTTCAATATCAGTAGCTGGGTAAATGTTGCCTTTTTATCCACATTATCAGTAGGACTATTTAACCTATCCAAGTTAGTAGGTACTGATCCTGCTGCACCTGAATTATACGAACTCATTGAAAAGTCAGGGTTTACAAATTTGGGAGGGATAATTTGGCTGGTTGGTGCTGTTAGTATCGCGGCGTTAATCTTGAGTCATCGTCTGCGTCCCATCATTTTTATGAATTTAATAGGGTTTGTGGCATTTTTATCAGTGGTGTTAATGCCTACTTTGTTTGTGATGGATCAACAGCGTCAGCTACCTTTAAGAGAATTATCTGCGATCGCACGCCAAGAAAAACAACCCAATGAAGAATTAGTCATGGTCGGTTTCAAAAAACCCACTGTAACTTTCTACAGTCAAAAAACCGTTAATTACCTGAAATTTTCCCAACAGGCACTAGACTATATTCAAAATCAAGCAACTGCGAAAATCCGTCCACCATCAGTAATACTTCTGACGGAACAGAAAAAGTTGCTGGAAATGAACTTACCACCAGATAATTACAAGAACATAGCCACCAAAGGAGCTTATAATCTAATTCGCATCCCTTTTAAGAACAGCAAAAAAGAAAAACTGGACATTTCGTAATTCGTAATTCGTAATTCGTAATTCGTAATTCGTAATTCGTAATTCGTAATTCGTAATTCGTCAACAGGGAACAGGGAACAGGGAATAAATAGGCAGGAGGCAGGAGGCAGGAGGCAGGGAGCAGGAAGTAATTATTTCTCCCCATCTCCCCATCTCCCCATCCTCACAAGGGTAGGTATTTTACATTGTCGTGAGGGCTAGACTTGGTGGACAAGGAAGGACAGTGGACAAGGGAGGAAAACCGTACAAAATCATATTCTCTTGGTAACAAGAATAGTCCGTCAAAAGACCATTGTGCGTATAAAATCTTCCTTGTCTACCTTCCCTCCTTGTCTTCCAAGTCCTGCCTTCACAGATAATATTAAAAACCTACCCTTGTGAGATCTCCCCATCTCCCCATCTCCCCATCTCCCCATCTCCCCATCTCCGTGTCCCCGCGTCTCCTCTTCCCCGCGTCCCCGCGTCTCCTCTTCCCCGCGTCCCCGCGTCTGTCCATTTGTATCAATCTTAAAGTGAAACTTTATCACCTGTCTCCTTTTGCCAAAGCTTGATTGATCTGACTTAATAAGTCTTCCATGGAGATAGAACGAGGTAATATCTGGGTGGCAATACCGCCAGTTAGCTGTTCTAACTCAGCAACTACATTATTGTGTCGAGACTGATTGCCGTTTTTTTTCATTTGTCCAATTTCTGTATGTTTTACCTGATTTAATCTTTGGTCAAGAACTAAAATTGGTGGCAAATTCAACGGTAAATCTGACAAAGCTTGGAGTGCTTTTTGCGTTTCTTTATGAATTGCCGATTCTCCCAAACAAATTAGTAGTAAATCAACACTTTGGTGGCGAATTTGTTGCAGAACTTCTGCCCAGCAGTTACCCATAGATGCTTTAAAACCGGCAGTTTGTAAATATTGAATTAAAGCTTGGAACCACTCAGATCCCCGTTCTGTATTTGAGGAAGATGAACCCCGTCTGTACTCACCTGTGATAGAGGAGTTTCTTTCTAACCGATAACCCTTCACTTGCTTAGGTCTTACCTGTGGTAAATCACGCAGCATAGTGACATCGACCACTAAAATATTAGGAGGACAGCTAAGACCAGAAGCAATTTGCAACACTGACAATAAAGCATCTGGTTTTCCTTTGCGACTACCGTCTTGTTTACTTAATGGAATTAAGCAAGGAAACACACCTAATCCTGGTATTTGGGAAGCTACCAAGGTAGTGGCTACATCACAAGTTACCAGTGGTAAAGCTGCCAAGCGTGGGTGCTTAGTCAACTGTTGCAGGTAATTTTGGGCGGTAGAACTTTCCACATCTAGCAAAACCACATCAAATTGCCACACTCGCGCTAAAAGTTCGGCCTGATCTAGATCATCTACTTCAATCACCCGATGTTCTCGGAGTGAAGAGTTAGGAGTGACAGATTCTAATTCTGGATTTACCAATCTGAGAATACGCAGGGGAGTTTTTGTGGGTATGATTTCGTTATTTTCTAAACCTATCTGCTCAACTTCTGATGCAGCACACAATCTTTCTAAAATTGGTAATAATCCCGAATGCTCTACTGGTAAGCTGACAAAATCATCGGCTCGGTTAGCAAATGCCTGTTCTTTTTCTGCACCTGTAGCTGTGACAATAACAGGAATATGGCGAGTTGCACTATCAGATTTGAGTAAAGTCAGCACATCCCAGCCTGACAGTAGGGGTAACAACGGATTCAAGAATATAGTTTTCGGTTGCAAGCGTCGGGCTTTTTCTAGTGCTTCTGTTCCCGAACGAGCAATCACCACCCGATAACCTAAACCTTTCAGATGTTGAGTCAAGTCTTCAATATATCCGGCTACTGCCTCGACTACTAACACTAAGCGTTGGGAGGAAACCGATTGATGTGATTCTGAATTTCCTGGCTCTGATTCCGCAAAACTTGTCTTTGGCGGACTGGGTGGCAATAATAGTGTAAACTGGCTACCTTTGCCTTCACGAGACAAAAAGCTGACATCTCCACCATGTAGGCGAGCTAATGCCCTTGTTAATACTAGCCCCAAACCGGTGCCTTCAAATTGGCGAGTGAGGGGATTTTCGAGTTGTTGGAATTTTTGAAATATTAAATGTTGTTGATGTTCGGGAATGCCAATGCCAGTATCCCAGACTGTAAAAGCAATCCACCCTTCCCAACGATTTACCCGCAGTCCAATTTCTCCAGAAATTTCCGTGAACTTAAAGGCGTTGGAAAGTAAGTGTACCAGCATCTGACGCAAGCGTAATTCATCTGCTACCATCTGCTCTAAGCCTGGTTCAATGGTGAGACTGAATTGGTGATCGTCCGGTGAACGTTTAGTTTCGGCTTGGTAAGATTGGCTAGTTTTGCTGGTTTGATTGTGGAGTGTTTTTACTTCTAATAAAGCGCGATCGCACACTTCCTTAATTTTAACTGGGGACGGAGTCAGTTCCATCTGTCCAGTTTCCATCCTTGTCAAATCCAAAATGTCATTAACCACACTCATCAAATGACGGCCACTTTGATGAATTAAGCCTGCATAACGGGCTTGACGCTCGTTTAGTTCTCCTAATTGTTGATCTACCAGTAACCTAGACAAGCCCAAAACTGCCGTCAGCGGTGTTTTCAGTTCATGGCTAATACAAGCTAAAAACTCATCTTTTAAGCGATTTAGTTGAATCAAATCGGCGTTTTTTGCTGCTAGTTCTTTGCAAAGCTGTTGCTGTTCGGTTACATCAGTTGCTAAGACTAACCACAGCTTTTCATTGCCCAGTTCCGGGTTCTGACTGCTGAGTGTCACTTCAGACTCCGCACTCCAGACTTTTAACTCAGGACCATCTAAAGGGATTTTGGCAAATTGCCAAATTCGCTCCTGACCATTTTGTACTTCCACAACACAAGTACAAGTTCCTAGTTGAGAATCTAAGTAACAGTAGCTAGATGCACTATTCCCCGGTACGGGTTGCTCTTGCATCATTGGTAAAACAGATGGTGCGTAAGGGGGTAAGCCTTCTTGGGGAGTAGCTGCATTCATTAGCGACCAGCAACCGGAGGAGTCAGTGTGGGCGCTATCATCCTCTGAATGCAGTTTAGCTGGGGACGGGGATACTTCGCTTTCACTGACTCTACCATTGGTATACACTTTAACTGCTTGTTGATCGGCGTATTCTTGGTGTTGAGAATATTCTGGGGCAAGTATGGCCTCTACCTGTTGCCTAATTCCTTCTGCATCTTTTAAAACTCCCAATTGTTGCCACCAAGCTGGATTTTGCGTCACCACTTCTCCAGTACTTGTTTGCAACATTAAAGGCCAAGGCAGCCTTTCCAACAACTGCACTAGGGGATTGTGTGTAATTAGCTGGTGTTTATTTTGTTTGTAATCAGTTCTCTTCGCATTACCATCACCTTTTTGGGCAGTCCCTTGGGTGGTAGAAACAAGTGCTACTTTTTCCTGAGCTAAGAATCGCAGTAAGCGTGAGCTATCCAGCAGCCCCAAAAATTTTTCTTCTGCATCAACCAATGCCCAATCTAGGTTGCGGTTTTTTTGGGTTTGTTGGTAACGCAAAAACAAGCTAAATTTTTCTAGATGATCACAAATGGGTATTTTATGTATTGGCTCAATCAGAGTTGGGCTTAAGGTTGAGATTGGCTGCTGTAAATTGAGAAATTCCTCACCACTGGCTGCTGCCAATAATTTGGGGATTAAACGAGCAGAGTACAACAATCCTATGGGGCATTGCTGTTGATTCACCACTACCAAGCGATCGCACTGCTCTTTCTCTAAAATCTCCAGCACCACTGCCAGAGTGCTTGTTTCTGGGCAGCTGGGTACGGTTGCTAGAAAGTCATAAAGCGGGTACTGTAGCATTAACATAGGGCTTAGGGGGTCATTCTTCCTGTGGTTACTTTTGGCATAAACATCTACCAAAGTGCTGATGGTCTTTATGCCTGAAGCAATATCCTCCAAGAAGAGTCACATAAGCGATTTTCGTGACATTTGAAAGGATATTGAAACAATCAACTCGGCTCTGACGGACAATTGGTTGCCTCCAACAATTCCCAAGGTGCTGCTTTCCGAGTCCCACTCTTTTGGACTAGCGATCATCCTCACCAGCACAATACTGGTGTTGAAACTCTTCATCGATAGTTACAGCTAGAACAATTATCGCTCCAAAGATTCGTTTTAGAACCTTGAGGAATTATAATGATTTAGAATGAAACGATGCTTTAACTTTGTTTATGTATCTTATCAAGGAGTGAAATAAAAATATCTATATTTAGATAGATATACATACTACACATCACCATCCAGCTACTACATATTTTGATGTTAAACGCTTCATCAACTACCTAGTACAACAAGGCGTAAGTTAAGCAACCATTAAAAATACTGAAAAAGCCTGTTTAATCTACTTTTTTAATTTTTAATTGTTAATTTTTAATTCCGCCCTGCGGTACTAGTTATACCACTCGTTTGCGGCAACTCCCTTTTTGTGTGGTTACTCCTAAATTTTTGTTGACAAAAAGCGTTTCTTAGCCAGTCCTTACTTAAAAGCTTTTACAAAACTTAATTAACCCATACATCTTATGTTTGGGCAATCATCCTAAATATATAGGACTCCTGATTTTTGTGTATCCCTGACGGGAGCGTATGGCTAACGCCACGCCAGCTAGAGCCAAAGTGGCCTGCGCTCTGCACTTCCAAAAAATTAGTATCCTTATTTCTTGTTAAGAGTTAAGAGTCTCCATGAGTAAATATGGCTACGTCACCCAAGCTATCAGTAATTAAATATTAGTCCTATATAAGCAATAAATGCTATTACCAATATTGATTTTGCTACCAGATGTTAAAAAAAATTTATATGCCCCCGTTGATAAGATCAATCTACGAGGTTTAATTGGGCAAATGTGGAACCTCATTGATCATATTATTTCCCAAATGTGGTGTTTTTGTTTTCCCACTACTATCCCTGTTAACATATACTATTTAGATAAAAAACCGCCAAAAAACCACAATCAACATTTAAATAATCATGAAAAATATAACCATGTATTAGCCTGTAACAAGCCAAAAAACCAGCAGTCATTTCAGCAAATGAGTCAAGCTGATAAGCAGGAATTATTAGAGCAACTGAAATCAGATTACCGCCAAATTCTTATACGTTACTATCTTACAGACAAAACTCTGCAATCTAGCATTGATAGATTTATCAATGCCTTATTTTATGCTAATATTCCTGTGCCAAAAATTATAGAAATTCACATGGAACTTATTGATGAATTTTCCAAGCAGCTTAAATTAGAAGGAAGGAGCGACGAAACATTACTTGATTACAGACTGACATTAATAGATATTTTGGCAAATCTCTGTGAAGCCTATAGAAGTGCAGTTTCTAAAATCAACTGAAGAGACTCAAATCCTCACTTCATCGTCGCTAACTTCAGACAAATGCATCAGCATATTTTGTATTCCTATTCTCAGAACTAGCCTGTACCTTTATGAATAAATCCAAAAAAACCTATGTTCTCAAGCTGTATGTAGCCGGGAACACTCCCAACTCCGTGAGAGCATTAAACACACTCAAAAACATATTAGAACAAGAATTCAAAGGTGTTTATGCTTTAAAAGTAATCGATGTCCTCAAAAACCCCCAACTAGCAGAAGAAGATAAAATATTAGCCACACCGACATTATCAAAGATTTTGCCGCCCCCAGTCCGCAAAATAATCGGAGATCTTTCAGATAGAGAAAGAGTTTTGATAGGATTAGATTTACTCTATGAAGAATTGAGTGACGAAGACTGGGAAGAATAAAACTATTTTTCATAAAAACCGAGTCCAAATTTTAGTAATTTAAAAACCAGGGTTAAATACCCAGATGTGATAAAAAAATGAGTTACAAAGATCCAAAAGAGCCAAAAAATCCACTCATTGGGGGTGTAGAGAAAATTCGCACAATGATCGAGGGCTTTGACGATATTAGTCATGGCGGTTTACCAGTTGGTAGAACAACCTTAGTCAGCGGAACTTCTGGTACAGGTAAAACTTTATTATCTCTACAATTTCTGTATAATGGCATTACCTACTTTGATGAACCAGGAGTATTTGTTACCTTCGAGGAATCACCCAGTGATATTATTAAAAATGCTCATATTTTTGGCTGGAATTTACAACGACTGATTGAAGAAGGAAAACTGTTTATTCTCGATGCATCACCTGATCCAGAAGGTCAAGATATCGTTGGTAACTTTGATCTTTCAGCCCTAATTGAACGCTTACAATATGCGATTCGCAAATACAAAGCTCATCGAGTTTCCATTGACTCAATCACAGCAGTATTTCAACAATATGAAGCCGTAGGAGTAGTAAGACGAGAAATTTTTCGGCTAGTAGCACGACTCAAACAACTAAGCGTTACCACTATAATTACCACAGAGCGTGGTGAAGAATATGGGCCAGTTGCTTCCTTTGGGGTAGAAGAATTTGTCTCTGACAATGTAGTAATTGTTCGCAACGTTTTAGAAGGAGAACGCCGCCGCCGCACAATTGAAATTCTCAAATTGCGTGGTACAACCCACATGAAAGGCGAATATCCATTCACGATTACAAATGCAGGAGTCAATATTTTCCCATTAGGAGCAATGCGTTTAACACAAAGGTCTTCAAATGTTCGCGTATCTTCTGGAGTCAAAACCCTGGATGAAATGTGTGGTGGTGGTTTCTTTAAAGACTCGATTATTTTAGCCACAGGAGCCACAGGTACTGGTAAAACACTGTTAGTCAGCAAGTTTATTCAAGATGGCTGTGTGAGCGGCGAGCGGGCGATATTATTTGCTTATGAAGAATCCCGCGCTCAACTGTCTCGTAATGCTTATTCTTGGGGAATTGACTTTGAGGAATTAGAACACCAAGGTTTATTAAAAATAATTTGTACATATCCCGAATCCACCGGTTTAGAAGATCACTTGCAAATTATTAAATCAGAAATTGCCGATTTTAAGCCAGCCCGAATTGCTATTGATTCCCTTTCAGCACTAGCTAGAGGCGTAAGTAATAATGCTTTTCGCCAATTTGTGATTGGTGTTACAGGTTATGCTAAACAAGAAGAGATTACTGGTTTCTTTACTAACACCAGTGACCAATTTATGGGGTCACATTCCATTACTGACTCTCACATTTCCACGATTACTGATACAATTTTAATGTTGCAGTATGTAGAAATTCATGGTGAAATGTCGCGGGCAATCAACGTCTTTAAAATGCGGGGTTCGTGGCACGATAAGGGGATTCGGGAGTACAATATTACGGCTGATGGGCCTAATATTAAAGATTCGTTCCGTAATTACGAACGAATTGTCAGTGGCGCTCCTACCCGCGTTAGCATAGACGAAAAGGCAGAACTTTCTCGCATTGTCAAACGTTTTGAAGAAAAACAAAGTTCTGATTCTTAAATTCGTTGGGAAAGCCTGCACTGTAACGCCTAAGCGTTCAGCGTCGGGTAATTCACTGTCGTGCTATATTCTGTGTGAAGACAAGTTTTCTGCCGCTAGATAGATTTTCGTGTGAGGGGATGCGGTGAAAGGACAGCAATTATTTCATAGTTTCTTACCTGGTGTAACAGCAGCGGTATTAACAACTCAGTCAGCTTGGGCGGGTACTGTCAAAGTAGGTGAAGTCAAAACGACTTCTTCTGCTATTGTATTGACTGCAACAGATGGGAAAACCTCGGTTGTGGACAACATGAATCAGCAACTACCCAATACTGCGGTTGATAGTTCTCCAGTTTTAGCACCTGCCCTTGATTTCAATAACCTCAATGTGAAGTCTTTAGGCAATCACATTGTTCCAGAAATCGTTGGCGTTAATCATAAAAGTCTGCCAGGAGACAAAATACCGAAAACAGTTTTACCAAGTTCAGTCACTGGGACAAAGTTAACAGAGTTATTCGAGGCAAGAAAATGTTTACGGACAAAGCAGAACAGCCAAGCTGCTTTGCTGTTGGCCTCAACAAACTGTTCACAAAAAAACGCCTCTAGTGAGCGGTTAGCCCAGGCTACTACCCCTACTGAATCAGAAACGCCTAATACATTAGAGCAACCTGTTCAAAACTCAGATACTGTAACGCCTGCACCTACAGGTTCCACAGAGACTTCTGAATTCCTGAATCCCAGTCCCAATCCTCTACTATTTCCCACGAAACCAGAGGAAGTGACAGTTCAGGGCAATCAGCCAATTACTTTGGCACAGGCTCTAGAACTGGCAAAGCGCAATAATAATGAACTACAGGTGTCAATATTGCAGTTAGAACGCAGTAAAGGCGCTCTCAGGGAACAACAAGCGGCTTTTTTGCCTACAGTGGGGCTGACTGGTCGTATTACTAATAGCCGGAGTAGTAGCAGTACACTGCAAGCGAAACAAACACAGAGGTTAAATCCCAATGCACCAGATGCTGAATCTGATACCAGCTTTACTAGTGAAGCACAACTGAGATATGACCTCTATACCTCTGGGAGACGGAACGCGGCTATTAGAGAGGCTGAGGAAAATATCCGCATTCAGGAGTTAGATGTAGAGCGGCAATCAGAAGATATTCGCTTGAATGTGGCCAGAGAGTACTATGATTTGCAGCAAGCAGATGAACAAGTACGTATTTCTCAGTCGGCAGTGCAGAATTCTGAGGCGAGTTTGCGAGATGCACAGGCTCTAGAACGGGCTGGTGTAGGTACACGGTTCGATGTGTTGCGATCGCAGGTGAACTTAGCAAATGCCCAACAAGACCTCACTAATGCTCGTTCCCAACAAGAAATTGCTCGTCGTCGTTTAGCAACTCGCTTAAATATCCCGCAGTCGGCAAATATCACTGCGGCAGATCCTGTACAGTTAGCTGGTCTTTGGCAGCAAACCCTCGAACAGAGTATTGTCTTAGCTTATCAAAACCGTCCTGAACTGCAACAGCAGTTGGCACAGCGGAACGTGAGCGAGCAGCAAAGAAGACAGGCTTTAGCTTCCTTGGGACCACAAATTAGTTTAGTTGCCAGCTATGACCTGTTAGATGTGTTTAATGATAATACCAACGTTAGCGATGGTTATTCAGTTGGCGTGCAAGCAACCCTAAATTTATACGATGGGGGCGCAGCAAAAGCCAGAGCATCTCAGGCTAAATCTAATATAGCGATCGCTGAAACTAATTTTTCTGAACAACGTAACCAAATCCGCTTTCAAGTAGAACAAGCCTATTCTACCCAGCGCTCTAATTTAGAAAATGTCCAAACTGCTAACGCGGCTTTAGAACAAGCTAAAGAGTCTTTACGGTTAGCGCGTTTGCGATTCCAAGCAGGTGTAGGTACTCAAACTGATGTCATTAACTCAGAAAATGACCTCACAAGATCCGAAGGTAATCGCATTCGCGCAATTTTGGATTACAACCGAGCTTTGACCGAATTACAACGCTTCGTTACTTCCAGAGCTTTTAATAAGTAAATAAATACAAACTTTTTTAAAAGCGCCAAAAGCCTCATTTAGCAGTGTAATTACTAGCAAATGAGGCTTTTTTGTCAAAAAGGCTATATTTGGTACAGTGAGGGAAGACGCGGGGATTCGGTGACACGGTGACACGGTGACACGGGGACACGGGGACGCGGGGAGATGGGAAGATGGAAAAATGGAGAGATGGGGAGATGGGGAGATGGGAAGATGGGAAGATTTATTTGTAGCTTTAATTTAAGTGAATTGATATACAGCAGATTGCAGATCAATGAGATACAGAATCAAAATTGAAACCTAGACACATTCGCCAGTTTTACTCCTGACTCCTGACTCCTGAATTCTGACTCCTGACTCCTGACTCCTGAATTCTGACTCCTGACTCCTGCTATAACAACTGAAAACTGATCAAAGATAAAAGATAAAAGAACTCATGACTAAAGTGACATCACAAGAAATTGCCCAGTTCCGCTCTCAATTGGCAGATGATTCTCAAGCAATGGAAGCGCTAGACTTGATAGAGGATTGTGACGGAGACTTAGAAGATGCAGCCATGTCTCTAGCAATTCGGGCCGGACAACAACCAGAAAGAACGAATGCTGAGTGGTTAGACGCTTTGGCGAAAAAATGGCGGGCGGTGATTTGTGAACAAGAATATCGAGAAGACTTGGTGAACGGCTCAATTCCAGCCATGATGACACATCTAACCACAATACCCGCTTTTCCGAAAATTTTAGCAACCCCAGTTTTGATATATATTCTCAAACAAGGTGTCAATACTTTTTGCGAGCCATTGGATTCGTTAAAGTAATACATCTGCCCAGCTGGTTTCCTCCTGAGATATGGAACCAGTGCTGATACGCTGTTAATTAAGCAAAACCTCTGTCAGATTACTATTTTAATTAAAATCAATGAATTACCTTGTGGCCGTATTATCAAACCGTATCCAAGCCGAAGCCGCTTATTTAGACTTAGAAAAAGTGGGCATAACAAGTAGTATCCTAGGTAGAGGGTACAAAAGCGCTGATGAGTTTGGCTTAATTGACCCGAAAGAGCAGGCCAAAAAGCAAGCGCAACTTATGTCATTCTGGCTGGTTCCCTTTGGCTTTTTTGCAGGTTTTACTTTCAGTTTCATCACTGGGTTGAATACCTTTGCTTGGGCGGGGGAAATTGGTAATCATGTTGTTGGTGGGCTGCTGGGTGCTGGTAGCGGTGCAATGGGTAGTGTATTTGTTGGTGGTGGAGTTGGTTTAGTTGCAGGTGGTGGAGATGCTTTACCCTACCGCAACCGCTTGGATGCTGGTAAGTACATAATTGTAGTTAAGGGTTCAGAAACTTTGACTCGCCAAGCTACCCGCATATTACGTCAGTTTGATCCCGAAAATATCCAGGGTTATGCTGAAACTAACTAGTTGGTCATTTGTCATTGGTCATTTGTCATTGGTCATTTGTCATTTGTCATTGGTCATTTGTCATTTGTCATTGGTCATTGGTCATTTGTCATTTGTCATTGGTCATTAGTCATTAGTCATTAGTCATTGGTCATTTTGGAATTCTCCCTTCTGCTTTCTTTCTAGTCCCCAATCTCCAGTCTCCAGTCCCCATGTTACCCAGAGAAGAACTTTTAAAAGGTGTTGAAAATCGCGATAGTATAGCTCGTGTGATTGACCAGGCAGAGCAAGCTATAAAGACCTGGGAAGTGGTTTTTACTGATTTTTTGTCTCCGCCAGAGTTGGCAGAAATTCAACGGGTGTTTAGTCGATTAACAGACGTGCATTTGGTGGCGTGGGGTGGATATCCTCAAGCAGAACGCCAAAGAATTGCGATCGCACGTTCTGAATTACCATTAGATTCATCTCAAGTCGCTATCAGTGCTTTAGAAATTGCGGGTAATTTCCTGTTTGATACCGCAACTCACCGCGACTATTTAGGCGCAATGTTGGGGACGGGAATTGTCCGGGAAAAGACAGGAGATGTGATTGTTTTGGGAGAGAGAGGGGCGCAGGTAATCGTCGTCCCGGAATTGGCGGAATTTCTGGAAATGAGTCTCCAGCAAGTGCGTTCAGTTCCTGTGAAAACCCAGCGGATTGATATTAATGAGTTAAAAATCCGGGAACCGAAGAAAAAAGAATTGACAACTGTGGAAGCTTCTTTGCGTTTAGATGCGATCGCATCTGCCGGTTTTGGAATGTCTCGCAGCAAAATGGTGGATTTAATTGACTCTAATGATGTGCGTGTCAATTGGAAAGAAATCACCCAAGCCAGTTCTCAAGTCAAAACAGGCGATTTAATCGCAATTCGCGGTAAAGGACGTTTAGAAGTCGGCGAAATCGCTGTTACTAAAAAAGACCGTTACCGCGTGCAATTGACTCGATTTATGTAGGTAAAAGGTGACAGGGAACAGGTAACAGGTAACAAGTAATTCTTCTAATTACGAATTACGAATTACGAATTACGAATTACTAGTTACTTTAAACTGTTTTGCCAACAAACTTACGAAAGATTCTCTTGGTAAAAATCTGTGCATATTCACAATGACTCGATTTCCTAAACCACCACTAACTACTGTCGATTCACCTTTTTCTAAAGCTTGCAAAGCATCATCCACAACTTGTTTAGGAGTCGCTATTTTATTTGTTGAACCTGCCAAAGCTGTGGGAAACTTAGCTTCTGTGAAAAAGTCCGTTTCTGTTGGTCCAGGACAAACTACCAAAACCCGGACACCATAATCACGATTTTCTGCCCATAATGCTTCACTGAAACTGAGAACAAAAGCTTTAGTGGCTGCATAGACAGAAAGATAAGGCATTGGTTGAAATCCCGCAATTGAGGAAACATTAATAATGCTTCCCGAACGGCGTTCTCGCATTAAAGGTAGAAATTTATGAGTTAAATCTACCAATGCCGTAATATTTAATTGAATCATATTTAATTGTCGTTGCCCGTCTCTTTCAGCAAAGTCGCCATAATCGCCAAACCCAGCATTATTGATTAACAAATCAATTGTTAATCCTTTAACTTTGAGCAAATCAAATACATCATTAGTGGCATTAGGTTCAGTTAAGTCTTTGGCTATAATCTCGACTTGAACTTTGTGTTTTTGTTGTAATTGTGTGGCTATTTCTTCCAACTTCTCTGCTGAACGTGCAATCAGAACAAGATTTGTTTGACGTGCAGCAAGTTCTTCTGCAAAAGCTTTACCAATTCCCCCAGAAGCCCCGGTAACTAAAGCTGTTGACATTTTAGGTATTATCTGATTTATTCAATCACCTTATTTATGGTAGCAACTCTTTCCCGAATCTGTGGTAGTTAAAAAAGTTGATTGGTGAATATAGCAATCCTACTAAATGATTTGTGCAAAAATGTGTTCCCTGTTGTCTGATAATTTCTATATGTATTATTTTCTGCGAAAAGAGGGAATACTAATTTAAGTAAAGATTAGGTATGACTATGTTCGGTAAAATCAAATTTGCAGCTATGCTCATGGCAGGTACAGCGGGGGTTGTATGGGTTGTGAACTTACCTTATCCCATGATTCGCAAACCTGTAGCGCAGGTAGCACCAATTCTGTTGTTACCTAGCTTTATGAGTATGGATCATCACTACAGAGGTGCGATTGATTCCTTAGAACAAGCAGATCAGTTAGTTAGTCAAGCTACTAGTACTGCGGATATTGAACTAGGTGGAGAAAAAGTCAAAGCTGCAAAAAAACACTTGGAAAATTTACCAGTTTGGTTTTTGGGTTATTATCCTCAGCGTTATTGTAGTTTGTTTAGTTGTTCTTGGCAGTTTACTTTAGATGAATTTGAACAAGCACGAAAACGGGTAGCACGACTAGATGCTGTAGTTTTCCAAGACAAAAATGCTTTGATTCCCTTGAATGAAGCGAAAAAGTCTCTATTGGCAGCAAAACTGCAATATGAACAAGCTACAAATACAAAAGATAGAGAGAAAGCGATAGCGTAAGCGCTCCGTAGGAATCGCATCCTGGCAAATCGCTATAGATGAATTAGAACAAATTTCTCAACAAACACTAGCAGGTAAAACAGCCCAAACTCAACTTACAGCTTACAAACGGGATTTTGATAATGCGCGGATTGGTAATTTTATCGCTGCTGCACAAGAATTTGATTTAGAAGCTCAGAAAATTCAATCAACAAAATCCCAAGCCGCATCAGAATTATGGCAACAGGCAATTAACCGACTTGAAAAAGTTCCAGATGAAAATCCCCGCTATTTAGATGCACAAAAATTAATTGCTGCATACCAAGTCAAACAAAAAACGGTGGTTGATACCCGCAGTGGTACATATGTTGAAGGAGCAAAACAGTTTGCCTTAGCAGCTGCGAAAGCTTCTCAAAATCCACCTCATACGGCTCTTGAGTGGGAACAAATTGGTAATTTATGGGAAAAAGCAATTCGGCAATTAGAAAATATTCAATTTCAAGAACCGAGTTATGTGGAAGCGCAAAAATTACTAGCACAGTATCAAACTAACTTGGGAATTATTAACAATCGTCGTCAAATTGAAAGTGATTCACAGGAAATTCTCAATCAAGCTAACAAGGAAATCCAAAGATTGATTGCCAGCACACCTGCTGATAAAAATGAGATTAAAGCCGAAATTCACGGAATTATCACTCAGTTGAACAGTGTAAAATCAGGAACCACAGCATATCCTGAAGCAAAGCGTTTGTTGACATTGGCAAATAATAAGCTCAAGCAGCTACAGGCAAAATAAATAATTAGCTGCCAATTATGCTTGACAATTGCTCAAAGTATATGCTAATTTAGATGTTCATGTGGTTAAGGACGGTTAGCTCAGTTGGTTAGAGCACTACGTTGACATCGTAGGGGTCGTTGGTTCGAATCCAATACCGTCCATTTTTTTCTGTAAAGCCAGGGAATAAATTAAGAGTCTAATAGCTAAAGTCGGTTTAAACCGACTAACTTTGATAAGTTTAATCGGGTGTAATGTATTTTGGTTATTAGTCAGTAAATTTGTTTTCTGATTTTGTTGGAGGTTGGGGTGATTTATCTAAATCTGTTTCTTGTTCTAATAATGCAATTGTCGTTCCATTGAAATGATGTATTCTTTGATTATGCACATAATCAATGGCTTCTTGTAATTGTTTACCTCCTACAGAAAATACACCATATCCTTCCTGCCAACCAAATTGTTGTTTTAAATTACCTAAAGAATGATTATAATGATAGGCACTACTACCTTTTAAAGTTTTCACAAATTCAGCAATAGACAATTTGGGAGGAATAGAAACCACCAAATGAATATGGTCTTCAATTCCACCAATAGCATGAATTATACAACCTAAATGATCCGCCTTTCCAATTAAATAACCATAAAATTTTTCCTCTATATCATTGGTGATTAAAGGCTCGCGTTTTTTCGTAGCCCAAACAATATGATAATACAACCGCCATAAAGCCATAATGGATTAAAAAAAAATAAATTTCTAATCATAAAATTTATCATTTTCTCGACAAAACTATTTATCACTAAATGAAATTACCCACTCACAGCCAAACCCCAAATTTTTCCCAAATTGCAGTCGGTTTTAACCGACTTTAGCTATAAGACAGGGAATTTATTCCCTGGCTAAATATCACAGGCTTTTCCTCATGATCCGGCAGGGTTAGCATAATTTTAACTCCATTTGTCATCAACGCAAAAGGGCGGAAACTTTGATGCTTTTCTATACCGAAAGTTTAGTCACCATACATCCTCAAAAGCCAATTTACAGCACTTTCAACATCCGGGACTTGTTCCCCTGCTGGTACTGGTGGACGGTTTACCATCACAACTTTTATACCCATTTCCCGCGCAGCGATAATTTTTGCATAAGTGGCATTACCACCACTATTTTTGCTGACAATAGTATCAATTTGATAACTACTTAAAATTTCTTTTTCCTTTGCTAAAGTAAAAGGACCAGTAGCGCACAACACAATCCCTGGAGGTAATACAACATCAGGGTTAGGTGGATCGATCATTCGCATCAAAAACCAAATTTCCTGCAAATGGGCAAAAGCCGAAATTTCTTGTCTCCCAATGGTCAAAAATACCCTTTGCGCTTGATTTTTCAACGCTGCGGCTGCATCGATAATATTTTCTACTTCTATCCAGATATCTTCCTCCTCCTTTTCCCAAGTAGGACGAATCATCATTAACCGGGGAATACCTGCTATCGTTGCTGCATTTGCTGCATTCCAGGAAATCTGATTTGCAAAAGGGTGAGTAGCATCAATTAACACATCAATTTGCATTTGATGCAGATAACTAGCCAATCCTTCCACACCACCAAAACCGCCGATACGGAAATTACCAACAGGGGTAGAAGGTTCACGGGTACGACCGGCTAAAGATGCGATCGCTTCCACACCACTAATATTTGCCACTTTAGCAGCTAATTCAGCAGCGTCACCAGTTCCACCGAGAATTAAAACACGCAACATAGCTATTTTGGATTTTTATCTATTTTTCAGGTAAATGAATCACATTTTTTTCTCACGCAGAGGCGCAGAGTCGCAGAGAGAAATCAGGAAAAAGGTCAATTAATTGTCGGAATTCTAGCCAAAATGCCCTTTTTCAGAGGTTCTGGGCGTTCTGACCAAGGTAGGACACCATCAGGCTGAGAGTAGTATTTATTAGCACATTCCAGCACAGCCTCAGCACAACCCTCAACAGGCAAATCACCGAATAAATAAGTTAACTTACCCTGACCGGCAAAAGCGACGACACAAGAACGGTTACAAGCACTCATACATTCAACTTCTTTAATAGGGAAATCATCCCGTAAATCCCAATTTTGGGCGAGTTGTTGAATTTCTTGTAAAAGTTTTTGACCACCGCTTTCACCGACACGCTTACCATCTTGCCAAACACTAGCGCAGGTTTTACACACAAATAAACTATGAGAAGTAACACCGGTATCACTGGTAGGGGAAATTGAAGAAATGTTAGCAGCAGCAGTCATCAGTATCCTCGCAGATTTGCACAATTTATAATTATACTGCCAGCATTTTGAGTCATACAGTTTTTGATGATATTGGTTGTTGTCACACGGTGCTGGAATCTGTGTCTGTGTTCAAATGCGTTAAATCTTTTCCTTCCAGAATAGTTCCTTTAAGATTCGCCCATTGAAGATTTGCCCCTTCTAAATTCGCACCTCGAAAATCCACCTCTTGAAGATCCGCCTCTTGAAGATTTGCCTGTCGAAGATTTGCCTGTCGAAGATTCGCCCATTGAAGATTTGCCCATTGAAGATTTGCCCGTCGAAGATTCGCACCTACAAGATTTGCACCTCCAAGATTTGCACCTCCAAGATTTGCCCCTTCAAGATTCGCGTCGCCAAGATACGCCTCTCCAAGATAGACCTCTTGAAGATTCGCCCGTTGAAGATTTGTCTGTCGAAGATTTGTCAGCCGAAGATTTGTCAGCCGAAGATTTGTCTGTTGAAGATTTGCCCCTTGAATATCCGCATTGTAAAAATCTTGAAAACTGAGAATGCAGTTTTGTAAATCTAAAAAACTCAAAAATCTTAAACAAAATATCTCATTATTCAATCTTTGTCCCCGTAATCGAGAAATCCAGACACCAAAATCTTGAGGAGAATGCCATTTAATTTCTGAAATTTTCTTGGTCACTCTAGCACAAGCATTCAAAACAACTAACAAAGCTTCTTCTGCATTTCGCGCTTGCCGATTTTCTTCATAAAAATTAGCTAACTTTAATTCTTCCATCGGCATCCCCTCACGTAACATAAAACTAATCAAGTTGCATAAAGTCTGCTGCCATTTGGCAACATTTTCTGGATCTTGCAGCCGCATTTCATCAAAAATAAAACTAAATAGATACTCATTTAAAGGAGATATTCCACACAAAATAGCCCATTGTTTTAAAGCCTCTTTTTCATACCATCCTTTACGGCGATTTTTTTCACGTTCTGCTAACTGTTCATGAATAAAATCTAATTCTCTTACTATCCGTCTAGCTGTCAAATATTCACCAAAACTCTTATGAGTAAATTCAAAAGTTTTCTCCTGTTCCCTCACCCCACTTTGGCGGAAATAAAAGGCTGTTAATAAACGAGTTATACCTGCTTCTGCTGCTTGCTGATATTCAGCAAAGAGATTTTTTAAATGACTATTATCACTACAAATTTTTTCAATTTTACTAACAGTTGTAGTTCTTCCATCTCCATGCCAACAAGCCAGGGCAATTTCTTCTAAAACTTCCGCAAATTCTTCCTCATCTTTGATTCCAAATTCTTGATTTATAGGATGTTTTTTATCAGCCCATTTACGTTCATAAACTGCTTTGAGTAAATCAGCATAAATACTATTCAAATTGCTATCGGCTGAAAAATCAACTTCTCCACGAGCGAAACTTAAAGCCACTAAATAATTTAACAAAGGTTGAGCAGTAATTTCTCTCAGCTTACCTTGATTTAAATCCGATGGTAAAGCAGTATATTCTATGCCTTTTGCCTCACCATAACGCTGCCACCATAAATTTCTTTGGTCTGTTTCTAACAATTTTTGGTCATCAATGTAATTATATCTCTCATCCTCTTCTAAAAAATAAGGCAAAACATACAATATTTCTTCTGCCGATTTATCCAATAAACTGCTATTTGCCTGGATCGTTAAATTGCGTCCAGTAATCAAAACTTGTAAACGAGTTTCCCGTTGATTAAAATTATCTAAATTTCTCTCGACTTTCAGAATAAACTCTTTAGCAACTTCAGCCCCAAGTTTACCCTGCATTGCCAACTCATCTAAACCATCAAAGATAATTAATAATCGTGATTCAAAATCATTTGCTTGTAAAGGATTCTCTTGAATAAAACCATTACTCAAAACAAAATTACCAACAGCATTAATTAAATTATCCGTAACTTCAAACCGATGTAAGGGAATAAATAAAACTCGAACTTCTCCCTTTTTCGCTTGATTAGCTGCAAATATTTTCGCAAAAGAAGATTTACCACTTCCTGGGCCACCACTAATCACCCTCATAGCATCTTGAGAGTCAGCTTTATTTAACCAATTTTCTACTTCTGTTTCTAAATCAACAACAACCTGCTCAAATTTATCTTCTTCTCTGCTGAAATTATCTGTTTTTTTACCCTGAATTTTGCGCTTATAATAAGCCCGTAACGGCACATAAACCTGTTTTAAACCAAAGGCTTCATCAAACATCCTTTCATTAACTTGGTTTTCCAGCCACGCGCTATAAATTTTCCATGCTTGTTGTCGTTCAGTGGCTTTAACAAAAGGGCTGTTGAGGTTATTGATTAAAGATTGATATTTATCACTATTTCTTAACCATTCTTTGTGCAGTGCATAGACAAACTGACTGGGAATTTGATTACTAATAACTTTAGCTTCTGCTGAATTGATACCAAAGCTTTCTAACCATTGAGCAAAAGGTGTTTTAATTTTTTCAACAATTACCAATCTTTCAGGATGGTCAAAAAAGTTAATATCAATAGTTATTTCTTGTGATTCTAGCTTTTTTAAACATTGCTCTAAACGATGATTAACTATTGTTTGAATATCTTGATTATCCGCATCTTGTAATAAATCTTTTCTCTCTTCTGCTAAAGTCCACATTGCTTGAATTAAAGCCCGAAAAATCAACACCCAAGCAACTTCTCCAGGTTCTTTCCCTAACCCAACTGCGGTGACAACTTCTACAAGATTTTCTGGTACATTACCAAAATTAGCAACAGCCGCATTTGCACCAGCTTTGGTTAATGCTGTGAAGAAACTTCCGAAGTTAATATTAAGCTTTTTATTTAAAATAGAAACTGGCTTTTTGATGAGAATCCCTGATGTGTCGCTCATAATTCAAGAATTTTAGTTTTAAAGCTAAAAATAAATATTTACGTGGACTGAATTAAAAAACAAAACCCAATATTAAAGCTGATAATACAATAAATCCCCAACTTTTTTGATAAATCGGGGATTTTGTTTCTACTATTTTTATTACAACACATTGCAAATAAATGAGGTACAGAATCTAAATTCAAAGCCAGACACCAAGACAGTTTTACTCCTGACTTCTGACTCCTACCTATTCTCAAAATCTCAAACCCACACCACCCTGCAAAGATAGAGCCGTACCTCCACCATTGCGGTAAGCATCAAAAGCAATAATAGCATTACCAAAAATCACAGTATTGCTATTAGGAACAACATAATCAATTCCCGGTTGCAAAGCAAAACTAATTTTATTACCCACAGGGGAAGCTGTATTACCACTAGTTAATACCATGCCAGCACCCAAGTAAACATCAGTTTGCCAGTTGATAGGAAGATCATAAGAAACTGTAGGAACAACTGCTGTACCTTGACCAATTAATGCTTGAGCGCGGAAAGATACAGGTGTTTCTAGTAACTTGTAACGGGCAGCCAAAACTCCACCCAGTTGAGTACCATCACTTAGCCCAACAGTTGGGCCAATACCAACATAGCTACCATAAGCTACTTGAGCTTGTGCAGCTTGAGTATTGATAGTCAGACTCAAAACCGCACCAACCCCTAGAACTGAAACTAAATGTTTAAGATGCTTCATCATCGAACTCCTGACACCATTTATATAAATATGTTACCTATATTACTCTTAACGGTGATTGGTGATTGGTGATTGGTGATTGGTGATTGGGAATAGATAGAAGTTATTCTTCACTACTCCCCTACTTCCCTTACTCTCTCCCCTGTCACCTGTCACCTGTCACCTAATACTATGGACAACGGGGATGAATGCCACCTTTAGTACAGATAAAAGCCAGTTGGTTGGCATCTAGATTTTGGGCTTGAGTAAAATCAACGCCCTGAACTATAGCAGCTTGCGAACCGAGATCGGAAGTTTGGACAAATTGATCTGCGGGGTCTTGTTTGGCAGGGAAAAGAATAGTACCTTGAAAATCTGCTCCGTTCAAATTTGCTCCCCGTAAATCTGCACGACTTAAATCAGCATTTCTGAGGTTGGCATTTTCCATGTGGGCAGAGCGCAAAACAGCACCAGAGAGACGAGCATTACTGAAGTTAGCATTGCTAAGATTAGCATTATCCAAATAAGCTTCAGATAAGTCCGAGCCTTGCCAATCGGTGTTAGTTAAATTGGCATAGGATAACTGTGTGCCGATCGCAGAAACACGCCCTAAATGAGCAGCGTATAAATTAGCTTCCATTAATTTAGCATCACTGATATCCGCCCCGGTGAGGCTGGCATTTTCTAAGACTGCTTTCTGTAAATCACTGCCGATTAGCTGGGCGCTGCTGAGGTTTGCCGCCACGAGACGGGCATTGGATAAGTTAGCTTTGTTAAGGGTAGCGCGGCTTAAGTCGCTGCGGTTCATCAATACTCGACTGAGATTAGCCTCCGAGAGGTTAGCTTGCTTCAACTGAGTTTTACTCAAATCAGCGATGACATCATCATAGGTATCCCAACGTCCATCTTCACCTACACTGCGGAAGCGACTACCAGTCAAACTAGCTCGATTCAGATTGGCAGCTTTAAAAATCACTCCAGATAAATCAGTATTGTTTAGTACCAAGTTGAATAAAGAACTTGCCTCGGAACCTGTAGTCCCAAGTTGGGCGCTGCTCAAATCGATGTCATTAATTTTGCCACTATAGACAGTCAAAATCTTATTGATAGCTTGTTGATTAAGAGTTAACTGCTTTTGTCGAAGTTCTCGGTTGGGGCTGTTACCTGCTGATTCTAGTTCCCCTGAGAGAAACTGATTCATGCGTTTTAATTCTGGCAGTGCTTGAGTGCCAATATTTGCCAAAGCCTGTTGGATTGTATCTAAGGTACTGGGGTCAGTTTCCGTAACCAGCAAATCCACAAGAAATTTGATGGCTTGTGTGTCGTTGATACCACCCAAAACCAGAATTGCCCTTTGGCGTTCCTCATTGGTGACACCAGCGTTAGGATTAAGTTGTTTTACCAGTTCGAGAAACTTTTGGCTGTTGAGTTGCTGGGTTTTTCGTAGGCTTTCTTGATTTTGGATGTAGATTTGTGTACCTACTAAGGTTGACAAAACAGCAATCATGCTGGCTAGACCTACCAAAAACAGGGTGACATTGGGGCTGCGGGTTCTGACTGCTGTTGAGGTTGGCTGCTGACTAGATGTATTTACCCCATCCTCATTTGCTGATGGTGACTCCTCGTTGCCAGGAATGACAGTGGGTTTAACCCGTTTGTTGGCTGTTGTGGCATCGATGGTGTACGTACCTGCTAACTGATCATGGAAGGCGCGACGGCGTTTTTGTGAAGGCCAGCCCATGCCTTCTCCTAGCACCATCAACACAGCTAAAAATGTGAACAGACCTAGGTTAGGAAAGGCAAAGCTGTAGCGCCAGAGTACATAGGCAATGGAAACTGGCACAGACCAGCGTCCCAGTCCTTCCCGCACGACTACAGCGCCCAAACCGGGGGCGTTACCTTCCTCATTAACTACCTGTACACCAAACTTGCGTTTGGGGATGGTGCTGCCGGTTTTACCCAGTAAATACAATTGCCACCAGGAGAGAGTGATGGGTGCTAATAGGGCGACTGTCCAGAGGAAATTGGTCGGCCAGGCCACATTTCTAATACCGTAACTTACGGGTAGAGCTAAAGGGCGTGCGATCGCTCTTTCTGTGACTACTAACACTGGATTCAGCGGCACTCGGTTGATATCGCTGCGAGAATTGGCATAAACACCCATGCCAAAGGGAACCAATCCACTGGCAGCTACTAGTGTCATTTCCACTGCCCAAGCTGCAAAACGCCTTGTTACTAGGGGCAGGGAATTCGCTTTTTCTGGTTTTTTGGACTGGCTAGATTGATTAATATTTGTCCTGACAGTTGGGGTCGTCATTGCATATTTCCCTTTGACTTTATGTTTACGCCACTCTCGGCGCGGTTAAAATAGGCTATTGCTTATTTTGAAAGCTATTAGACACAAAAAATTTGTATCCAAGATACACTAACACTGCCAACAGTGCCAGACTAATTACAGATGCCACAAGTTTAAACACTGTTTGTAGCACCAAAAAGCCCAAAAAGATCGCCAAACCGGCAACAGCAACTTTTTTTATCCCTGCTAAACTTTGGAACCATAAACGCGATCGCTCTAGATATAAGTTCAATTTGGCAAACCTAGACGGGGATGTCTGTTGTTGTGTTTCTGGTTGGGCAGGGGTTGAGGAAAATGAATTCATCTCCTCTTCTAGCTTTTGGAGACGACGTTGCCAGTCTTCTTCAGATTGCGGATTCATAAATCTTATTTACTTCAGCTAGGACACTTATTTTACAACCAATCCACCAAATCCCTTATTTGGCGGTTGTTTTAGTGATTTTAGCTAATGTTTATATGTGCAGTACCTCTGTAGTTAGGAAAAATAATGTATAGCAGGAGTCAGGAGTCAGGAGTCAGGAGTAAAACCCTCTTGTACGGGGAGTTTTATTATCAATTGATGTCCTAACCACCTTGTCTACAGCTATACTTAGCCGTTAATTTACTAGAGGTTGTAAAACAAGAGTTTGGGTATCAGCAAAACTTTTCTGTCTTTCTGCTCACATTTCAGGATATTTTAACTAATTCAGGGGGTTGAAGTCCCTGACGCGGGGACGCGAGGACGGAGAGACGCGGGGAAGTCGGGACGCGGGGACGCGGGGAAAATTAAGAATTACCTGTTCCCTGTTCCCTATTTACGAATTTCAAATTACGAATTACTTAAAAATTTATACCTTCTCTGTCGGAACAAAATCGGCTGGCTTACGTCTTTAGAGACAGATAGAGATAATTTATAAATTTTTATATCAACAGTCGGGAGCATTAATTAAGATGAAGACTTTAAGGCTATTGACCCTTGTTCCCGCAGCCTTGGCGATGAGTTTGGTTTTTAACCAAGTTAGTTTTGCCCAGACTCCCATAATTCTAGTTGATAAAAATCTCCAGACAGACCCGACTATTGTCAATGGAACGTCTGGGGGAAATGTCAAGAGCAATTGCGGAAATATTACCACTGCACCCAATCAAGTTATCAAGGTTAAAGAACCACTACCTTATTTACGATTAACAGTTCAGAGCCAGGGAAAGCCCACACTGTTAATTGACGGGCCTGGGGGGCGCTTTTGTGTGATGGCAGATAATTACTCAGGAGATAAGCCAGAACTTTCTGGTTTTTGGCAGGCTGGGGAATACTCGCTCTATATAGGCGATTTATCCCAGCAGCAGTATAGCTATACACTATCGATTTCGCAACAAAAGAAATAGTTATTGGGCATGGGGCATTAGATAATAAGTAGGTTGGCGTTAAAAATTGTCGTTGGGATAAGGCAGGGGGCTTTCTAGCAGGGGGAAAAAGGGTTTTAGCCTTATTTACTTTTCTTTACACAGTTTGGTTTTATTCTGCCCACCTACTTAATTACGAATTACGTATCCCTAGCGGGACCGTAGGCACTATTACGAATTACGTATCCCTAGCGGGACCGTAGGCACTATTACGAATTATTTTAATCTTCTATTGATTGGGCTGGGACTTCAACTGCGGTGATATCAATTGTGCCGTCTGGTGTGAAGCGGCGAAATTTACTATTTTGTACTAATAGCTGTTCTCCGCAATTTGGACACTGTAACTGGCTGTTATTTAAACCTGTCGATTCAAATCCGCAGACGGGACAGTTGTCAGCAACCAAGTTACGTTGTAGCCACCAGCGAAACCCAACGTAAGCTATAACTGGTGTCACCAGGAACAGTCCCACAATAATTAGCAAAGAATTAACTAACCAGCCTAAGCCCAATGATGCTAACAGCCAGAAAACTGCTAATAGGGTAAGCCAAGGGCGGAGTTTATCAAGATTCAATTGAAAGTTATTAAGGCGCATTTCTCAAATTTTTTCGACTTTCACTCTATCTTAGTCATTGGTCGGTAAAGAGGAGGAGAGCAGCATTTGTTGTAGGCGTTGTTGAAAGGCTTGTATACCAAAAATAGCGATCGCTTGCTCTCGTAACCATTCACCATGACAACGTTGATCCTGACCTTGAAGAATTTCTATACAAGCTGCTGCTACTGCATCTGGGTTGCGGTGTGGTACTCTCCATCCTAGTTTACCATCTTGTAAGGGATCAGCCGAGCCATCATTGTCACCAGATAAAACTGGGACACCACAAGCCATTGCTTCTAGATAAACTATGCCAAAGCCTTCTTGAGAGGGCATAACATAGGCATCCGCTAGACGGTAGTGTAACATTAATGCTTCTGTAGGCACAAAACCGGCAAAGATCACGCGATCGCTCACACCTAAATCTTGTGCTAACTGAGCTAATCGTGGTTGGTCATCACCACGACCAATCACCAAATATTTTACCTCTGGAAATACCTGGATAATTTGCGGTAATGCTCTAATTGTGACATCTACACCTTTGTAAATATCCCCAGACCATAAACGCGCTACAGTCATTAATACCTTGGCATTATTTAAGCCATACTTCTCAACTAATTCTGGTGCTTTCAAGCCAGGAGTAAATTTATCCCCATCAATAGCACAAGGTAACATCTTTACCTGATGAGGATTTATCCCATTAGCCGCACAAGCACGATCTCGACTATAGCGGCTAATTGTCCAAATTGCAGATGCCGAAGCCAACGCCTGTCGTTCTTGATTTTTTAGCGGTTCCCAGACTTCCTTACCATAAGTTAATACAGTATAAGGAATACCCAAGGGCTGACATAAAATTTGGATAAGTCCCGCTAACTTAATATGACCACAGAAAACCTGTTGCGGTCGGTTTTGAATGAGATATCGAAATAATGCCAAAGCCAATTTGATTCTCCCTATTTTGGGGGAATTATCTTGAAAATAATGAAATTTTAAATTTTCTGAGGCAAAAGGATTAACACAATCAGGACTATCCCGCAACAAGAAAACTTCCGCTTTACAACTTTGGTTTAATCTCTGATAGGCGCGAAAAATATCCTTAACATAGGATTGAATTCCACCTTCAAGAGCAAAAATTTCTAAGAACACAAATACATGATTGGCTCTCTCGTTAAATTTTCCACTTGGAGTTACTTTATCTGCCACTTGATTAATTAGCATTATTGGATAGATATTAGTTTGGTAGAGCCGATATAAATGGCGTAACTTTGCCACTTTGTAAACCTTCCAAATCTGTTTTTACCATCTTTTCTAAAAGTTGTTCAAAACTAACTTTTGGTTCCCAACCCAGATTTTGTTTGGCTTTACTGGGATTAGCAACAAGTTCAAAATGTTCATCTGCTCGTAATAAATCGCTATTAGTAACTACGTAATTTTTCCATTCTAGTCCCACACAATCAAAAGCTGTAGCGATTAATTCTCGCACACTGTGGAGTTTACCTGTGCCAATCACATATTCCTCTGGCTCATCAACTTGTAGCATTCGCCACATAGCTTCAACATGATCTCCAGCAAAACCCCAATCACGTTTGGCATCCAAGTTACCCATTTCTAAAGTTTGGGCTAAACCCAATTTAATCGATGCTGCCGCTAAAGAAACTTTGCGTGTCACAAACTGAGGAGGACGTAGAGGAGATTCATGGTTATACAAAATACCACTACAAGCAAACAAACCATAACGCTGTCGGTGATGCACCATAGTCCAGTGCGCGTGTAATTTTGCAGCCGCATAGGGATTTTTGGGACGGAAGGTAGTTTCTTCATCTTGAGGAGAAACATCAACATCTCCAAACATTTCTGAACTGCTGGCTTGATAAAATCTTGTAGATAAACCAACTTGCCGGATTGCGTCTAATAACCGCGTAGCAGTGCCGGTGATCAGATCGAGAGTTCCTAAAGGATCATGCCAAGAATCGGGAACAAAACTCGGCGCAGCTAAATTGTAAATTTCGTGGGGCTGTAGTTGTTGCACAGCAGTTAATAAACCCGCACTATCTCTTAAATCAACTGTGTAAATTTCTACTTTGTCTGCTAGACTGCCCAATTTTGACAAATTAGGTTGTCGATAGGGAGATACCAAGCCCACGACACGGTAATTTTGGTTAAGCAGTAAATGGCTGAGATAGTAGCCATCTTGACCTGTAATGCCTGTAATTAGGGCTGTTTTTGTCATAGATATGGTTTTTGAGAACACAGGGTTAGTTGACTGAATCTATGTATTTATAGCATTTTCTAGTTGGATAAAGTATAAATCTATCTAAGTCTATCTGCGTCTATCTGTGTCCATCCTCTTCTATCTGCGGTTAAATCTTTCTGGACGTATCTCATGAATGCGGAAATTGCCATAGTATATTTAGTATTATTTTTACAGAAAAATTGGTTTTTCCATGAGTGAGATTTCGGAAATTTCTTAAACATTTATTAAAGATTTATGAATATATTAATTTTGACGGTCTATTTTAAAGATTTGACAAAATGAGTAGCAATCTCAATCTTTTTGCACCTGTTCACCTTGGCGCTTATATCCTACCCAATCGGATTGTCATGGCTCCTATGACTCGGTTAAGGGCAATTGACAGTATCCCTAACTCCTTAATGGCGACTTACTACGCTCAACGCGCCAGCGCAGGGTTAATTGTTACAGAATGCACGATGGTGTCTCCTCTCAGTTTAGGCTACATGAATTGTCCTGGGATTTACTCAGAGGAGCAGGTGGCTGGATGGCGCTTGGTGACAGATGCTGTCCATGAACAAGGGGGAAGAATTTTTCTGCAATTATGGCACGCTGGGAGGGTTTCCCACTCATCTTTGTTGGGTGGTGAGTTGCCTGTTGCGCCTAGTGCGATAGCCGGAGTTGGTTCATTACATACGCCTATTGGTAAGGTTTCTTTAGAAACTCCCCGTGCTTTAGAAATTGAGGAAATTACTGGAATTGTAGAGCAATTCCGCCAAGGGGCAAAAAATGCTTTGGCTGCTGGTTTTGATGGTGTTGAACTTCACGGTGCTTTTGGTTATTTAATTGACCAATTTTTACAAGATGGCTCTAACCAACGTAATGATGAATATGGTGGTTCCATTGAGAATCGCAGCAGGTTTCTTTTGGAGGTGGTAGCTGCGGTTGTTGATGTTTGGGGGGGTGAACGAGTCGGTATTAAACTTTCACCTAGTAATACATTTTACGGGATGCAAGATAGTAATCCTCAAGCAACTTTTGGCTATGTGATTAAGGCGCTTAACGCTTTTGGGCTTGCTTATCTGCACTTGATGGAACCGAATGAAGTTGATTTAGCTACCCGTGAGGTGTTGAATCCTGTGATTACTGAGTTTCGCTCGATTTACCCAGGAACTATCATTTCTAATGGTGGGTATGATGGCATCACCAGCGATTGCATTATCATTAGTGGTATTGCAGATTTAGTCTCTTTTGGCAAGTTATTTATCTCTAATCCAGACTTACCAAAACGCTTACAAATTAACGCTGAATTGAATACACCAGATCCAAAAACATTTTATGCTGCCGATGCTACAGGATATACTGATTATCCTTTCTTAGAATCTTAGTATCTTCATAAAGACAGCATAAAATTCGGCATAAAATCGATAAACTAATAACCACTTTCGGTTTTATAATCGTCTAGAGCAGCTCAGAAAATGGGTAATTTAAAGATGGGACGAAATAGGTTGGATAAAACCTGTTTATATATTTTAGATATTGGCTCATCTAACCTAGTTTTAAAGTCTGTTTTTTCCATGAAATATCACTTCGCAGGCACACACAACTAATTATGGATTTGTCCAACTTTACTACACTTCAAAACTTAGAATCTGCTTTCGGTGGTGAATCGATGGCAAATCGCAAATACCTGTTTTTTGCTAATGTAGCGCGTCAACTGGGTTTTTCAGACTTAGCAAAACTTTTTAAGGAAACAGCAGATCAAGAAACTGAACACGCTTTTGCACATTTTCAGTTATTACATCCAGAACTAGTTGTTAAAGATGCAGCAGCTTTAACTGATGAACAAAAACGGGAAATTATCTCTCGTTGTTTGTCTTTAGCAATTGAAGGTGAAACCTATGAATACACTACAATGTATCCTGAATTTGCTGCTGCTGCTCAACAAGACAGAGACAACCCCGCAGCGGAAGAATTTCTCAAACAAGCTCAAGAATCTAGCGATCACGCTAACACATTTCGCTCCGCAGCACACCGTTTTGGGTTGCTAAAATTCATTGAAAATTACCATGCAGATCGCTACTCTGAAGCTTTGGAAGTATTAAATGGAGGACAAGCTGTAACCAGAGTCGCAGGTGAAGATCCCGCAACTCAAAAATGGATTTGTAGACAATGCAGCATGATTTATGATCCTGTTGCGGGTGATCCTGATTCGGGAATCGCACCTGGTACACCTTTTGCAGCAATTCCTGATGATTGGAGTTGTCCCATTTGCGGTGCTACTAAAAAGACTTTTAAACCTCTTGAGGAAAAAGTTGCTGCTTAAGACAACACTGATCGAGTTTCTCGGTTCAATTTCTGTAAATTATAAGTAATCTAGCCTTTATCCCTCTTCCCTGATAATCTATAAAATATGGAAGGGGGATTTTTTATATTTTTAACTAACTGAGTTTAATTTCTGGAGAAATAAATATGCAGCCAAAAATCAGAAAACTGTACAGAAGTGAAGAATACTCTCAACTAGATATATTATATCATTCTTTTACTCCCATCCTGGGAATAAACTTATCTGTTTTTGGTGGCTGGACAATGCTTGGTTTTTGGTTGTTAACAAGTGCATTTATTAGTATTTTCTTTTTAGATATTGATAATTGTTATGAAGTACTAACTTGCAATTTCAATTCAGCACTTGGTAAAATCACCTTGCGACAACGAAATATATTTTCTCAGGGAGTAATTGAACTACCACTTAATGAAATTGAAACAGTACTAATTAACTCACGCAGTTCTTCATTTACTACTAAAGCTAGGCTTGGTAAAAAAATCCAAATTGATAACCAAGTATATTGGATTGTTGTTGTTTTGCATTCTGGTGAACATCGTCGCCTGACTTATTATGAAACAACTATGTTTAAGTGTAAACAAAACATAGTTGATTATATTTTGTTTCTGAAAGAGAATACATGAAGTTAATTATCTAGAGGTGCATCATTATGAATTCATCAGAACAACAAGCTCCATTTGCTAACCGTAAACCCGTTTATCAAGAATTTAATTTTCAGATTATTTGTGCAGTGACGCTGATTGCTGTGATTGGAGTTTCTAGCGTTACTCCTGCATTTCCTTATTTAGCTAAATCTTTAAATGTCAACCCCAAAAATTTAGGATTGTTAATTACAGTATTTACATTACCTGCCTTGATTTTGGGGCCTGTAATTGGAGTATTAGCTGATAGATGGGGCAGAAAAATAATTATTATCCCTTCTCTATTTTTATTCGGGATTGCTGGTACAGCTTGCGCTTTTGCTCGTGATTTTAATTTATTGTTATTTTTACGTTTGTTGCAAGGAATTGGTGCTGCTTCTTTATTGTCTTTAAGTATTACTTTAATTGGTGATTTATATACAGGAGATAGACGTGCTGCGGCTATGGGTTATGCTTCTAGTTTTAGCAGTGTGGGTACGGCAAGTTATCCGTTAATTGGTGGTGCATTAGCAACGCTGGGGTGGTATTATCCTTTTATGTTGTCTGCGGTAGCTATTCCTGTAGGGTTGCTGGTGTTGTTTGCTTTGAATAATCCAGAACCAAAAGGCGATCGCAATCTTCAGGAATATTTGAGTAATGCGGCAACAATCATTAAAGATCGGCGATTATTTGGTTTATTTATTGTCAGTGCGTCTAATTTTGTGTTGCTTTATGGTGCTTATGTCACATATTTACCACAATTAATGAATGATACTTTCAAAGCACCACCTTCTACCATTGGCTTAATACTTTCAAGTGTGTCTGTAGCAATTACAGTTACATCTTCTCAATTGGGTAAATTAGCGAGAAGATATCAACCGACAACTTTAATTAAGGCATCTTATATTTTGTATGCTTTATCAATGTTAATTGTTCCTTTGGTCTCAAGTATTTGGTTATTGTTAATCCCGACGACAATATTGGGTATTGGTTTAGGAATTGGTTTTCCGAGTATTCAAACTTTGTTAGCGGAGTTAGCACCCAGAGAATATTTGGCAACGGTAGTATCAGTGAATGGGACATTTTTCGGTTTAGGGCAAACTTTGGGACCGTTGTTAATGGGTATTGCGTTTGGGTTTGGAGGAATAAATAGCGTATTTTTAGCAGCGGTGGGATTTACGATTTTGATATTTTTCGTGTTTAGGTATTTGACTTGTGAGTGAGAGATTGGGAGTTACTTATTGTAAATTAGTCTCAGTTATTAGGATCTTATATTTATTTACTTGTCAATGTAAAAATTTTAAATAAATCGCACATACTCGTTAAGCTATTATCCAGGTTATAAGCTAACCAACATTCAACAAAAGACGGCTATCCAAAATATGATAATCATTTTTTGGTAGCTCCCTGAGGATATCTTTGACAGTCTTGGGAAATAAATTTACAATCATTATTTATCAAATATTTAAATCCTTTGCCCAAAATGTGTTAAATTTTGGGCTGTTTATATCAGTTATTTATTAGAATTCAACACTTCGGCCATCGCTTAAAAAGATATCTATTAAAACATCCCGCCTTCAGCCATGACTGAAACTACCCCTAAACCTATTGCCACGACCGCGCCTTTACCTGCAAATGAAGTAGAACGCTTAGAGGCACTGCGGCGATACAATATTCTCGACACCCCGCCGGAAGCTGCCTTTGATCGCATCACCTCTCTGGCAGCGCGCCTATTTAATATGCCAATTACGCTGGTATCCCTGGTTGATGAATCGAGAGGCTACTTTAAATCTGCCTATGGCTTTGATATGCGCGAGGTACCGCGAGATGCGACTATTTGCAACTTGGTGGTGTTATCCGATGAGGTATTAGTCATTCCCGACACTAGGCAAGACAATCGCCTCGCCTGTAATCCCTTTGTACAAAATGAACCGGGTCTGCGGTTCTATGCTGGCGCGCCACTGCTGACTCAAGATGGATTTAACTTAGGGACTCTTTGTTTGTTAGACACACAACCGCGTGATGCCTTAACTGATGAGCAAAAAGCTGTCCTGGCGGATCTGGCCGCAATGGTGATGGATGAACTAGAACTGCGACTAGCAGTTCATAAAATTGCTCAAATCGATGCAACTTTGCAAGATGTGAGTCAGGGAGTTTCTGCGGCGACAGGGAAAGCATTTTTCTCTGCTTTGGTGCAACATTTGAGCAAAGTGCTGGGGGTTGATTACACATACATTGGTCTAGTGGAGGGAGATAAGCAGGAAACAATCCGCACGATCGCTGCTTGCGGGAAGGGGCAGATTATCGACAACTTTGCGTACCTGCTGCATGATACCCCCTGCCAGGAAGTACTCCAGAAAAGAAAATTGTGCTGCTATGCCAATCGAGTCCAAGCCTTGTTTCCCAACGCGCCTCTTTTAAAACCTCTCAACGTGGAAAGCTATGTAGCAGTTCCCTTTTTTGACACAACGGGTGTACCCCTCGGTGTACTGGGAGTGATGGATGGCAAGGCTTTGACAAATGTTCAACTGGCAGAATCCCTATTGACCATCTTTGCCCTACGCATCGCCACCGAACTAGAGCGACAGCAAACAGAAGCAGGGCGGCAACAGGCCCAGCATGAGTTGGAGCGTTTAGTTGCACAACGAACGACTGAATTATCTCAAGCAAACGAATTACTCCTGTTGGAAATTGTGGAGCGACAGCAAGCCGAAGTAGCCCTGCAAAAAGAACAGGAGTTACTCAGAGTGTTGCTTGATAATGTGCAGGCAGGAATCGTTGCCTGTAATGCCGAAGGGATTTTGACCTTATTTAATCGAGCCGCACGAGAGTTTCATGGCTTGCCGGAGCAACCACTACCACCTGAACAGTGGGCAGAGTACTATAACCTGTATTTGCCCGATGGCAAAACGCAGATGTCTAAACACGAGATCCCCTTATTTCGAGCATTACAGGGAGAGAAGGTCGAGAATGTGGAAATGGTGATTGCGCCCAAACAGGGAACTGCGAAGACGCTGCTTGCTAGTGGACAAGCGATCGCTGATAGCCAGGGCAAAAAACAAGGCGCAGTCGTCCTCATGCACGACATCACCGAACGCAAACAAACTGAAGCCGAGCTACTGATTTCAGATGTTGCCTTGCAGCAAATGCCCAATGCCATTTTTTTAACCGATTTGGAGGGTAAAATTCTACGCTGGCTGGGCAATGCCGAGCAAATCTTTGGCTATACAGCAGCAGAAGCGATCGGCAAACCTGTTAATTTTCTCCATCGCTCAGATATTAAAGCGGCGATGACTGCCCAAATCATTCAGTCTATTCAAACAACAGGAGATTTTTGTGGTGAAATTCCCTGTCTGCGGAAAGATGGCTCGCCCGTGTCGATAGAGACAACAGCCAAAACCGTGTATGACAAAACTGGGAATCCGATCTTTTTTATTGGTATTAATCAAGATATTACTGAACGCAAAAAGAGTGAAGCCGAACGCGCCCAATTGCTGCGGCAGCAAGTTCAAGAGCAAAATGCGCGTTTAGAAGCAGAAGCTGACCAGCGGCGTTGGGCATTTCTTGCAGAAAT
Organism: Anabaena lutea FACHB-196; assembly: GCF_014698305.1. Taxonomy (GTDB): domain Bacteria; phylum Cyanobacteriota; class Cyanobacteriia; order Cyanobacteriales; family Nostocaceae; genus Anabaena; species Anabaena lutea. The sequence goes on from NZ_JACJST010000017.1 coordinate 118,268, forward strand.
CAGCACAGCGCTGGCATCCTCATTAGATTATGAATGTACTCTGGCAAATGTTGCAAATCTGGTAGTACCATTCTTTGCGGACTGGTGTGCGATCGACCTGCTGCAAGACAATCAATTCATTCATCGGGTTGCCGTTGCTCACCGTGATCCCACAAAAGTGGAATTGGGCTGGGAAGTTCATCGCCAATATCCCAGCCGAATCGAGGCAACAGAGGGAGTGGCTAAGGTGCTGCGAACTGGGAAAACCGAAATGGTGGCTGAAATTCCAGATGCTGCATTGGTGATGGTGGCTCAAGACGCTGAACATCTGCGAATCTTGCGCGAACTGGGGTTAAAGTCGGCTATTAGCTCACCATTGATTGCCCGTGGCCAGATTTTAGGGGCAATTTCGTTTATTACGGCTGAATCCGAGCGCCGTTATGGTGAGGCAGATCTGGCATTGGCAGAAGACATCGTTCATCGAGCCGCGATCGCTATTGATAATGCTCGTCTCTACCGGGAAGCAGAGCAATCTGCCGAACGCATTACCCGGCTTCAGTCTGTGACGGCTGCTTTTTCTGAATCCCTAACTCCCCTCCAGGTGGCGGATGTGATTATAGATCAAGGAATTGCCACTCTGGGTGCTAACTTTGCCATGATTGCCTTAGTGAATGAGACTGGTACTGAACTCGAAGTCCTCCGCAACGTTGGCTGTGAACCCGACCAAATGAACGGTTGGCAGCGGTTTTCCCTGAATGAGCCTGTGCCTTTGGCAGAAGCCGTGCGAACCGGACAGCCTATTTGGGCAGAATCATCAAAAACACGAGCAATCCGCTATCCGCACCTAACTAAACAGTATCAGCAGCAAAACTTCAATGCCTGGATTTCCATTCCCCTGATGGTTGAAGGTCGGGCAATCGGAGGTATGTCCTTTGGTTTCATTGAGCCGCAACAGTTGGATGAGGAGGAGCAAACGTTTATCTTATCGCTGGCACAACAATGCGCTCAGGCGATCGCTCGTACCCGCCTCTATGAAGCAGAACGAACAGCAAGGAGTGCCGCAGAATCTGCCAACCGGGTCAAAGACGAATTTTTGGCGGTGCTGTCTCACGAACTGCGATCGCCTCTCAATCCCATTCTCGGTTGGTCAAAGCTGCTGCAAAACGGCAAGCTGGACGAGGCAACGGCAAAGCAAGCTCTGGCCAGCATTGAACGCAATGCCAAACTACAATCTGAACTGATTGAAGATTTGCTTGATATCTCCCGGATTCTACAAGGCAAGCTCAGTCTCGCAGTTAGCCCGCTCAATTTGGCAATGACGATTAGAGCGGCGAGCGAAACTGTGCGACTAGCGGCAGAAGCCAAGTCCATTAGCGTCAAGGCAAACCTTGATGTTGAGGTGGGACAGGTTTTGGGTGATTCAACTCGTTTGCAGCAAGTGCTGTGGAATCTGCTCTCCAATGCTGTTAAATTTACACCTGTTGGGGGTCGCGTTGAGGTGCGATTAGAAAAGGATGATAATTATGCTCAAGTCACCGTTAGCGACACCGGAAAAGGCATTTCTCCCGACTTTCTTCCCTATGTGTTTGATTGCTTCCGGCAAGCGGACAGTACCACAACTCGTAAGTTTGGCGGACTGGGATTGGGGTTAGCAATCGTTCGTAATCTGGTTGAATTGCATGGTGGCACCATTCAAGCAGAGAGCAAGGGTGAAGGATTGGGAGCTACTTTCATAGTCAGGCTTCCGCTTATGCCCGTCCAACTAACTGTCAATGAAGAGCCTCAATTCCTAGAACCATCTTTTAATTTGAATGGTGTCCAAGTTTTAGTTGTGGATGATGATACCGATACACGAGACTTGATTGCGTTTATATTGGAGCAAGCTGGGGCAAAGGTGATTGCAGCTGCTTCTGGAGGGGAAGCATTTGCAGCTTTGGCTCAATCCCAACCGGATGTTATACTGAGTGACATTGGGATGCCAGACATGGATGGATATATGTTGCTCCGCCAGATTAGAGCCTTACCACCTGAGCAGGGCGGACATATTCCCGCGATCGCGTTTACAGCTTATGCCGCAGAGTTCGATCAGCAGCAGGCTCTATCCGCAGGATTCCAGAAGCATATTCCTAAACCTGTAGAACCAGAGGTATTGGTGCAGGCAATATTACAGATTATTTCCAGTGCTGCTTTTTCAGTTGTCAGAGCGGTCAAATGAACAAAGATAAGTAATCGTACAGAATTAATTACACAAATTGTCTTTCTGTTCCCTGATTCTATTAGACAGCATCAAGATGGTAAGTAAGTAAATAAAAATAAATAGTTGCGGCTCTTTTGGGAATGAGGGAAAGTGCGTAGGCGTTCGCGTAGCGTCTCGTGGATAGAGATAGCCCGTCGTAGACATCACTTTGATGAGGAAATTTTAATTAAAGTAATTTTTTTAGCTTCCTATAAGCAAAACACAAATAGTTGTATAATTTGGGTAATGTTGTTTAACAACCGCGCAAATATGGAACAATTAATAGTTCGAGTTGCTGATAAGGAAAAAGCAGAGATGCTATTGAAGATTCTTTCTGCTCTAGATTTTGTTAACTCTGTAGAGGTAATGGAAGATCAGGCGAATATATCTGATGATGAGCAAGATTTTTTTTCTTTTGCAGGGCTGTGGGAAAAGAGAAATGTTACTACTGAGTCCATTCGTCAAGAAGCATGGAGAGAAGAGGTGAAATGATTCTATGTGATACAAATATTCTCATAGAATTTTATAAGAACAATTCTAGGGTGATCTCTGAGCGGGAGCAACGCGATTTTGTGAGGTGGGGCAAAAAAAGTGCGATCGCCAAGTTAAAAACAGGCATCGCTAAAATATTTTTCTGAAATTAATGTTAAATAAAT
>NZ_JACJST010000018.1 GCF_014698305.1 Anabaena lutea FACHB-196
AGTAATATTATTTATTTGTTATGTGTAAAATCATTTTTTTGTACGGTAAAGATTTTTTAGTGATGCCTGTTTTTAACTTGGCGATCGCACTTTTTTTGCCCTACCTCACAAAATCGCGTTGCTCCCCTTGGGATCTGTTGTTTTAGGTAGCAGTATGTGGATGTTGATTGTGTCTTAAAGCTGGTCTGAGTAGAGTTTTTAAACGCAGAGGGGCGCGGAGTAAGCGCAGAGCAGAGTCATATCGTGTTCGGTTAAAGACTGATAATTAAGGCCGACGCGGAGAGTTTTTTTGGATAAGTAATTAAGTGAACATGATATCACACAGAGTTTTTTTGTAATTTTACTTAGTCTGCGATCGCCCATCGCACATAAGGACGGGAGGCTGTGATAGTTTTGTAGGTAATTTCCTGAGCAGGGGCGTTAATTTTTCGCAAATCTACCCGGAAATAAGCTTTTTTGTTCTTAAATTGCACGGTGTAGAATTTATATTCTTGGTTACGAGTTTGACCAACACAAGAAGCGTAGTCACTGCGTAATGGGGAAACAAATTCTACATATTGCTGATTAGAAGAAACTAATTTAACTGAATCTGCAAATGCTCTAGTATCCGCAACTACTGTATGTTCTGCGCCACCTTCATAAGGTAGAGTAATCCACCATAACCCCACTGTTTGCGGACAATTACCACTAGTGCGTTGTACATTCAGCTTGACATTAGGTTCAGCAATGGGGCCTGATTGTGGCTGGGCTAAGGCTATATTAGAAACTGTTACCGCTACTAATAAGGGAGCCAAAATACTACTTAGTTTGGTTAGTTGTAATAGATTTTTCATGGTTCACATTCCAGGTATTTAAATCAACTTGACTTAAAAAACTTGTGAAAGTGCCATCTAATTTGAACTTATCGTATTTTCAGCTACAGTAATTTCTCTCCTAAGTGAGCAACAATGAAAATGAAGAACTGATATGCAGCCTTTCCTGTAAATAATGCGGCTGTTTCATGAAACCTCGAATAATTGTTTGTGGCTTAGGACGTACTGGATATAAAATCTTTCGTTTGCTGAGACAACAGGGTGCTTTAGTCGTTGGTATTCATCGCAAACCCATACCTGGCGAAGCTTCGGGAGATGTAATTGTTGGCGATTTATACGCAGCTTCTACCCTAAAAGCAGCAGGAATTGAGCAAGCACATACTTTAGTAATTGCTGGTTCTGATGATGCGCTAAATTTGTCAATTATGATGCAAGCGCGGGTACTGAATTCCCATATTCGGATTATTAACCGCTTCTATAATACAAATTTAGGTGAACGTCTAGATCAAACTATAGTAGACCATTTAAGTATGAGTGTTGTCGGGTTGGCAGCACCAGTATTTACTTTTGCTGCTTTAGGAAATCAAGCAATAGGACAAATTAAGTTATTTGAGCAAACTTGGCCAATTCAGGAAGAATATATTGACGAGGATCATGTTTGGATAGGTCAGAAAATAAGTGATTTATGGGAAGATAAGACGCGGATGCTGATTTATTATCTACCTGTAGTTGGGAAGATGAATTTAGTATCAGCGGTATTGTCTGAACAAAGATTAAAAGTGGGCGATCGCTTAATTATTGGCATTCAACCTCGCGTCAATCAATCGCGGAAATCATTAGCAAGAAAACTGCTAAAAATATTTACAAGTATCCGGGAGTTTCAGAAACACGCCCAATCTGTAATAGTCATGGCAATGGTGCTAGTAGTAATTATTTTACTGGCTACATTTACCTATGTTTCTACTAAATTAAATATCTCCTTTGTTGATGCTTTATATTTTGCTGTGGGCATGATTACAGGTGCTGGTGGTAATGATAAAGTAGTAGAACAAGCACCCAACAGCATTAAATTATTTACAGTTTTTATGATGCTGGCAGGGGCAGCAGTTTTTGGTATTTGGTATGCTATGCTCACCGATTTTGTTTTAGGTACTCGCCTCAAACAATTTTGGGATGCTGCCAGAATTCCCCAACGTAGTCATTATATTGTTTGTGGTTTGAGTGGGATTGGTATTAGAATTATCCAGCAACTTCACGCCAGTGGCCATGAAGTAGTCGTAATTGAAACAGATCCTAATAATAGATATGTTAACACTGCTAGGGGAATGAGTATTCCCGTAATTCTTGCTGATGCCAGTTTTCTGACAACTTTACAAATCAGTAATATAGATACTGCGGCAGCCGTTTTGGCTGTTACTAATAACGATGCGACTAATTTAGAAATTGCGCTCAAAGCTAAGTGTTTAAAACCCAAAATTCCTGTAATTGTTAATTACGCTGATCCTGATTTTGCTGGAATGGCACAACAGGTATTTGATTTTGAAGCTGTATTGAGTCCGGCGGAATTAGCTGCCCCTGCTTTTGCTGCTGCTGCCCTTGGGGGTAGGATTATTGGGAATGGGATTATTGCCGATAGTTTGTGGGTAGCTTTTGCCACTTTAATTACACCTTTACACCCTTTTTGTGGTCAATGGGTGAAAGATGTAGCCAGATCTGCTGATTTTGTACCTTTGTATTTAGAGACAAATCATCAAACTTTAAATGGCTGGGATTTATTAGAAACTAACCTCAGTGCTGGAGATATTTTGTATATGACTATTCCTGCAAATCGGTTATATCAATTATGGCGCGAGGAACAGCAGCCGATTATAGGTTGATGATGTGAACAATTAAAATAATTCGTAATAGTGCCTCCGGCAGGCTGCGCCAACGTAATTCGTAATTCGTAATTCGTAATTCGTAATTCGTAATTTGTAATTTGTAATTTGTAATTAAGTTTTGGAACAGGGACTTAAACCCACGGAACTTGTTAAAAATTGAAAATTGAAGACAGTTGGCCTAGTCCTAGTCTTTCGGCGGCACTATTTGGAATGAACTAGGCTAAAACCCTCTTTCCCCCTGCCTTATCCCAACGACAAATATTTATACTGGTCTACTTATACCAATTCACCGGGCAACATCCAAACCCAAAGCCACAGCCCCCCATAACGGCGCATCATCCCCCAACAACGCCCGCACAACTTCAAAATTAACTTCTGGTAATGCGGTTTCCTGTGCTACCTTGCGTACCGTTGCCCAAAAACTGTCCCCGGCTTTGGTGACACCACCACCTAAAACAAAGCGTTGGGGATTCATCAAGTTGGCTACATTACCAATACCTACACCTAAAGCCCAAGCCGCTTTGTACAACACTTCCTGAGCCAATTCATCCCCATTAGCAGCAGCTGTGCTGATGACTTGCCCGGTGAGTAAGTTTAAATCATTGCCTACTAAATATCTAAGTATTTCTCCTCTTGTGTTGGTTGAGAAATCCTGAGCTTCTTTGTCCAAAAGTTCCCGCGCATTTTGCACCATGTAGGGACCGGAGGCTAAACGTTCTACACATCCCCGTTTTCCGCATAAACAGACTGGCCCTGTGGGATCTACAACCATGTGTCCAATTTCCCCAGCCATACCACCAGCACCCTGCCAAGGTTTACCGTTGAGTATCCAACCGCCACCCACTCCTGTACTGATGGTGATATAAAACAAGCTATCATATCCCCGACCAGCACCAAATCGATGTTCGCCAATAGCAGCTACGTTAGCATCGTTGTCTACACTGGCAGGAGCTTTGTAATCTTCTTCTAGTAAGTCTTTGAGGGGAATATTTTCCCAGCCTGGAACATGATGAGAAAGTCTTACCATTCCTGTGGCTGCGTCTACTGGGCCACCAAAGCTGACACCGATAGCATCGGGTTTATTTTTATCTAGCACGGAATCAATGAGCGATCGCATAATTTCTATATCACTCAACGCATCCGCATTTGCTGGTGAGAGGCGATTTTCATAACGCAACCATTCTCTAGAACCAGCTTTTACTGTCGCTGCTGCTAGTTTAGTTCCGCCAAAATCAAGAGCTAATATTAATGTCATAATCGGTTATTGGTTATTGGTTATTGGTTATTGGTAATAGGAAACCAGTTTGACTCATTACCTTTTTCCCCATTACCAATTACTCAATTATCACGCCAATAGACTGTTGCCGTCGTGCATAAAGTGACCCTTTCCCATAAATTTGGGCGCATTATTAACAGCATATCTATTTATTACATTGAAAACTCTAATGATTATTTTATGAAATGCGGATTAAACTTGTTTAAAGCCAAACAAGATGAGAAATATTTGCAAAAATGAGAAAATTTATCAACTACTTGCTTTTATGATTAAATTCTGTTACTCTTGATACAGAAACTCAAAAAACTTGCAAAATCAGGTTTTCAGTATCTTAATGGTTGATGCACTTTGAGTACAGCACCAGAGATCAAAATCCTTCTCTGTCTTCCGGCTGATTTTGACAATAACCTAGATAGGTTGAGGCTAAAGTAAGTTAAATGATTTAATATTTAGTTGGTAAGTTCAATTGTCTGATTGTTCTTCCAGCCCATAGTTTGATAGCTTATATTTTTTTCGTAGTCAATTGAGAATTATTAGCAATATGCTTTTAAAAATTAATCAACTTCAACCTTGTGAAAATATGCCGTTAGGTATACAGACAAAAGCCATTGATAAGGGAGTCTTAATTAAAGATAAGACCTGTTTCCAAACTTCTCCCCTACAAGAAGAGAGGTTTTTAATCTTCTCTTCCCTACGAGGAAAGGGTTTGGGGGCAATGTCTATCTGCTCTTTAATTACGCAAATTTATTTAGACATAAATAAATTTAATACCAACTTGAGTTATCTGCCACGTAATTACTGTTTTCATAAAGGCTAAGTTTGGGGAATGGAGGATTTATTAACCGGAAAGACTTTAAAAAACCAGAAACTTATAAAGTGGCCACCTGTTTTTAGCTGGTAAACCAATTAGCCTCAGAACTGGTAGCTAAAAACACAATTTTATTTTTTCATTACCTTTGTCTATAAAATTGATTCTTGAGTAAACCTATATGGATACTTTTTTTTGCTCCGATTATTCTCGACAAATAGGAGAAGAAATTATTGGTAGTGCCACCAATTATCAAACTTATATTTTGGTTGAATGCCCTCAACCTTGGATTTCCGAAGCATTTAAATCCAAATGGGTTCCAGATAATTTACGTGTTTTAGTTGAAGAAGTACAGCGCAGTAAATTACCGATTCGGTTTCTGTTAATTACTAATGATGAATCGCATAAAATAGAAACAACAACTTTGCTGATTTATCAAAAACAACAAGGTTTAAGTAATGGCTACAGCAAGCAAGAGTTTAAGTTGCCGAATATTGAGCAAGTTGCAGGAGTTGTGCGGAAATGGTTATCGGGAGACAGTCCTGATTATCAAGTAGAAACCAGTATAACTAGAGATATTTTAGTATGTACTCACGGTAGCCATGATCAGTGTTGCGCGAGATATGGCAATCCTTTTTACTTTTATGCCAAAAATACTATTGCTGATTTAAATTTAGATCATGTCAGGATGTGGAAATCGACTCACTTTGGTGGACATCGTTTTGCTCCCACAGCGATAGATTTTCCAGAAGCCAGATATTATGGTGTACTAGATCAAGATTCCTTCAGAGCAATTTTAACTCGGACTGGTGATATTCAATTTTTGAATAAAGTATATCGTGGTTGGGGAATTTTGCCATCTGCATTACAGATTTTAGAAAGAGAAATAATACTCCAACAAGGTTGGGATTGGTTCAACTACAAAGTAGCCGGTAAAATTTTAGAGCAAAGTTTAGATAATAATACAATGTTAGCCGAGCTAACTTTTGAAAATCCCGCTGGTTCTCTCTACACATACCAGGCTAAACTTGTGAAAGATCCAGTTAAAACACAAGCATTAAAAAGTTCTTGTCATGCTACACAAGAATCTGTGGTTGTTAAATATGCTGTAGCTAATCTTTGGCTTGCTGATAGAAAAGTTGCTACTTATGCAAATAATTATTAGTGCAATCAATCAGCAGAAAAGAAGAACAAAAGTGTGTGGTAGGGGTTGAGCATTACGCTTTACCCCAACTTAGGGAATCAAACGATTCAGAATTTTTGAACAGGATCGCACTTAAAATTAAGTTAAAGTATATTCAGCACCTTTCTTAAAAGCGCTTGATCTTCTAACTTAGGTTTAAGACGACCATTTTCTACATCACGAATCCAGCTTTGGCTTTTACCTGTAAGCTTGGCTAATTCTCTTTGGGAAATATTGATATTCTTTCGAGCTTGCAAAATCTGTTCACCTAATAAATCATCTGTACTTTTAAGAGTTCTTTTACTCCTAACATGACGCTGCTTTTTTTTCTCTGCTTCTGAACTGTGCTGTTCCCATTCTGGGGGAAGTTCAAAAGATAAAATTCGTGCATTCATCAACAAATTCCACTTCCCACGAGGTCCACTATCTGTGAGACGATTATCACCGCTACCGTCATTAATCCAAAATTCTAAAGCCTCATCTGGATCTTCAGGAATATCAACTAATTTCGCCCACAAAGGTTGAATTTCTGGCGGGTAGGTAATTGGGTCAAATAATGCTTTGACTCCATAATGATTGAGAACTTCCAAATCATTTTCAAATGTTCGCAATAAGCGTTTACGTTCATCTCGTAATCTAGAAGCTAGGTTGACTTTTTCTTCACCATAGGCAACGCGCAGCAAGGTAGGAATGGTGATGCGTTGTTCTCTACCCATTTTGGTTTTAAATAGTAACCATAACATAAGTCTAACTGCGCCTTCATGCTGTTGCCAAAGACTCATAACTGTAGTTAATACGGTTTTGGGGAGACTACCATATTGATAGAATCCACTTCGCTCCTTACAGGCTTGTTTATTTAAGAAATGCTGCGCCCAGATGCCTGCTTTGACTGTAAATGTCAGTCCAATCAAATATTTAGACCCCTGAGCATCTTCTTGAAAATGGTGCTGAATATTTGTTAAATGCCATAAGCGACTATTTGTGATGGAAAATCCGGGAACTCTACCCCGTTCAGGCCAGTCAATGGAAACAATAAGTGAGCAAGCTTGTTGGATGATGTTCTTGATTAAACATAGCTTGGCTATTTTATTCAGGTCTTTGCGTTTCTCTAACCCCAAGTAGTTTTCAATTTGTCGTTCGTCAATGGTAAATTCCTGTTCCCAGGATTGATCTAAGGCTGTAGCATGGGCAGCAAAAATTAGATGAATACAAGCTGCTCGAATATCTATATTTTCGATTGCTTGTAAATTTTGAGCTAGGTTGCTAACTTGAAATGGGTCTTGGATGTGAAAAGAAATTGCACCCCGACCTTGATTAACTTGTCGGCTATAATGTAAATTACCTTCTGCATCTGTTTCCCAATTTAATGATTTGCGTTGTGCTAGTAAATTGCAAGCTTCCCAGATAACTATTGCCGAAGCAAAAGGGTGATTCTTGCCGTTGGAAAACAAATCAGGACTGGTAGGTTCTCGCGCGTCAACCTTGCATCTGCCTTTTTTTGCTTGCCAAGGTATGGGAGCGTTTGTTGGGCAAGCAATTACACATTGTGGCTCAGGATAATAACCCTCACAATTGTTGCAAAGACAAGGATCAATCCAATATTCATTATTTTCGATTTTGATTGCACCCGTAGGACATTGGGGGCGGCAGTTGTCACATCCAATGCAATTTTTGTTAGGAATTGTATAAGGCATTAGACTTCTTCCTAATTTAATTGCTGTGCTGAGATGTTTGGCTCAAGTCTCCCCTCGATGTCTCCTTTTGATTCATAACTTGCTACCAAAGTATCTCCATGACAAGAAATGTTTTTCTCGCCTCACTTATCAGTTATCAGTTGTATAGTTTAGTGAAACATCACAGCATATCCTTAATAACTGTTCACTGTTGACTATTCACTGATTTAAGATATTGAAACTAAGGCTTCATTACTTCTTCATTAACTATACATTTCATAAAGATTTTGCTAAGTTTGTTCACAATGAGCTTAGGAATATTTCTTAATATTTGTGTTGTTGTTTGACCACAAATCCTTACTCAAAGTGTTTTTGAGGAACATCTAACTGATGCTGAATTGTTTTTATTTGCAATTAAGATAAATTCAGATATTGCTATAGAAGTTACAGCTTTTTTCATAAATTTATTCTTGGGCATAAATTGAATTAAGACAAAAATATAACTTTTCTTATAGTTGTATTTGTATAGACGTTTGCATAACAAGGAACTAATATTTTTATCATGTTGGATTTGAGATTTTAGCTTTGGGGTTGTAAAGGACTGATTGCATAAGCTTTGCGGTTTTCCATCTGTCACGATTATTTTTTAATTTGGTATTTTTTAGTATCTACTAATACTGTTAAAGCGCATTGTTTATCTAGAGTTTTCATATTCTATTTGCTAAAAAATATCAATATTAAATGGATTATTCTAGAAATAATATTTGATTTTTGAAATATAAGTTTGGTGTAAGTTTGGTGGGCATTGCTCACCCTACGAGACTATGATGTACCTGTCTCGATTGGGAGGATAGAGTTAAGGTTGTATTTAATCAAATTTAAATTGCTCTAAATCAGGATTTATTGAGATTGATTTTTAGGAAATTTATTAATAATCAATTGCAGCTAAGATACTTAATTATCTAAAGGGAATTGAGATTATTTAGCAAGTCAGCAAAACATGATAAAAAAGTTAATTTTTATTAGCAAATTTAAAAAATATTAGGCTAGTATGAAGATTAAATCACCAACTAATTTGTAAGCAGAATTGCTGAGGATAAATTCATGGCAACATTAACAGGAGTGACTTTTGGCGGTAAGGCTTGGACACCTAAATTTGCTCAAGAAATTGACAAAGATAAATGTATCGGTTGTGGCAGATGTATTAAAGTATGTGGCCACAATGTTTTAGGGTTGAAGGCGCTAAACGAAGAAGGCGAATTTGTGGAAGATGAAGATGATGAAGAAATTGAACGGAAAGTAATGTCAGTTACTTCTCCAGAAAACTGTATTGGTTGTGAAGCTTGTTCTCGGATTTGTCCCAAGAACTGTTATTCTCATACAACAGTAGACAACTAAGACTTTTGGGAATTAACTAAAGTTATTATCCTCTCCAGGAGACATGATTTAATTCCATACATTAGTCAAACAAGGTAATTAGAGGGGAATACTCAATCCTTATCTGAAGTAGTTAAAAAGTTCACAATAAACAAAAATATAAATTACAAATTGTTATTAATTAACAGAATTAAAAAACTAGATTCCCGGTTTCTAGAAGATGTCGGGAATCTGAGCATTTTCAGAATGTAAGATATGAAAAAATATGGAAGTTTACCCCCTTTCTGATTAGGTGTAAGTTAGAACGTTAGTAAGTGAAAATCAAAAACGCTGGTTTAAATCAGTGAACAGATTGATAACTGATAATGGATAGAGATCAGCTAGTATGCAAAAAGTTCCTGTGTCGTTGTGGACGCTGTTAGCTGGGATGATAATTTCCCCTATCAGCATCTGGATTGGTCAAAATCATCATCTACTACCGGTACAAGCATCGCAACAAGCGCCTTTGGTAGACGGATTTTTCAATATCATGTTTACCATTGCTGTTGCTTTATTTTTAGTAGTAGAAGGAACGATTCTAATTTTCTTGTTTATGTATCGTCGCCGTCCAGGAGATAATGGTGATGGTACACCTGTAGAAGGTAACTTAGCCTTAGAAATTTTTTGGACAGCAGTTCCTACTGTAATTGTGATTGCTTTGGGTATCTACAGTGTGGATATTTATAACCAAATGGGAGGCTTAGAACCAGGAAGTCATCCTCATGGACAGATGGCTCATGTTTCCGGTAGTGCAATGGCTGCTACCATGAATGATGGTTCTGAGGCTGTAACTGCTGGGATTGGTATTGGTGCAAGTCCCCAAACTCAAGGTAAACCAGCGGATTTGGTTGTTGATGTGAAAGGGATTCAGTTTGCTTGGTTATTTAACTATCCCGAAACTGGTATTGCTGCTGGTGAATTACACGTTCCTGTTGGTGCTGATGTGCAGTTGAATTTATCAGCAGATGATGTAATTCATTCGTTCTGGGTTCCCCAATTTCGTCTCAAACAAGATGCACTTCCTGGTATCCCTACAGAATTACGTTTTGTCGCTACCAAACCAGGTACTTATCCGATAGTTTGTGCGGAATTGTGTGGTGGTTATCACGGTTCCATGCGATCGCAAGTGATAGTCCACACCCAAGAAGATTTTGATAGCTGGTTGACAGAAAACCAGTTAGCACAACAGCAAGGACAACCTCAAGTTGTGGCTGTAAATCCAGCTAATTTATCTACTTCTGAATTTCTTACGCCATACATAAATGATATGGGAGTGAGTGCAGAAGCTATTAAGTCATTAGCTATTAGTCATTAGTTATTAGTCATTGGTCATTAGTTATTATTACCTGATAACTGACCACTGATAACTGAAAATCCCTAATCCAAAATCTAAAATCTAAAATCCAAAATCGGATGACACAGTTAGAATTTCCACCAAATACGCCACACACACACCCTACAGCGTGGAAATGGCGAGATTATTTCACTTTTAATATTGATCACAAGGTGATTGGGATTCAATATTTGGTGACAGCGTTTGCATTTTATCTGATCGGTGGGTTGATGGCGATCGCACTTCGCACCGAGTTAGCCACCGCAGATTCCGATTTTCTTGATCCTAATCTGTACAACGCCTTCATGACCAATCACGGGACGATCATGATCTTCCTGTGGATTGTCCCCAGTGCAATTGGGGGATTTGGTAACTATCTAGTCCCGTTGATGGTGGGTGCTAGAGATATGGCGTTTCCCAAATTAAATGCGATCGCATTTTGGTTAAACCCACCCGCTGGTTTACTGTTGTTACTCAGTTTTATTTTTGGTGGTTCCCAATCAGGTTGGACTGCTTACCCACCTTTAAGCTTAGTTACAGCACCTATCGCGCAAACCATGTGGATTTTAGCGATCGTGTTAGTGGGAACTTCCTCAATTTTGGGTTCACTCAACTTTGTCATCACCATTTTGTTGATGAAAGTTCCCAGCATGAAATGGGATCAAGTTCCCCTATTTTGCTGGGCAATTTTAGCAACTTCCGTCCTCGCACTTGTATCTACACCAGTATTAGCAGCAGGTTTAATTCTGCTGTTGTTTGATATTAACTTTGGTACTTCCTTCTTCAAACCAGATGCAGGTGGTAACATCGTTATTTACCAACATTTATTCTGGTTTTATTCTCATCCGGCGGTTTATTTGATGATTCTGCCGATTTTCGGGATTATGTCGGAAGTAATTCCCACCCATGCGCGCAAATCGATTTTTGGTTATAAAGCGATCGCATTTTCCACAGTTGCTATTTGCGTCGTCGGTTTATTCGTCTGGGTTCACCATATGTTCACCAGTGGCACACCCGGTTGGATGCGGATGTTCTTCACCATTTCTACCCTCATAGTTGCAGTTCCCACCGGTGTCAAAATCTTCGGATGGGTTGCAACCCTTTGGGGAGGCAAGATTCGCTTCACCAGCGCCATGCTATTTGCGATCGGCTTACTTTCCATGTTCGTCATGGGTGGATTAAGCGGCGTAACAATGGGAACAGCACCCTTTGATGTTCACGTCCACGACACCTATTATGTAGTCGCACATTTCCACTACGTTCTCTTTGGTGGTTCCGTCTTTGGTATTTACGCAGGTATATATCACTGGTTCCCCAAAATGACCGGCAGAATGATGAACGAAACCTGGGGAAGAATTCACTTTGTCCTCACTTTAATCGGTACTAACTTGACATTCCTACCCATGCACAAACTGGGTTTACAAGGAATGCCCCGCCGAGTTGCCATGTATGACCCCCAATTTGTCAGCTTAAACCAGCTTTGCACCATTGGCGCATTCATTTTGGGTATTTCTGTGATTCCCTTCGCTTACAACGCCATTACCAGTTGGAAAAAAGGAGAACTCGCAGGTGATAATCCCTGGGAAAGTCTGACTTTGGAATGGACAACCAGTTCACCTCCAATTATCGAAAACTGGGAAGTTTTACCTGTTGTTACTCATGGCCCTTATGACTACGGTCATATTCATGATGAATCTTCATCGGTGACTGAGGCTGTCAGTTAAAACGCAGACATTGACATAGTTTACTCACTAATAGCAAAAGTCGGTTAAAACCGACTAACAAATCCGGTTTTCAGTCCGTTTTAACGGACTTGGGCTATTAGACTGGGAATTTATTCCCAGGCGGGTGAGACAGCTAATAGAGAAATGAATAGTAGGTAAATAGCATGACTGCAATTACAACCAGTACTCAAGTACAAGGCTAATAGCAAAAGTCGGTTAAAACCGACTAACAAATCCGGTTTTCAGTCCGTTTTAACGGACTTGGGCTATTAGACTGGGAATTCATTCCCAGGCGGGTGAGACAGCTAATAGAGAAATGAATAGTAGGTAAATGAAATGACTGCAATTACAACCAGTGAACATCACGAAGCTGGACACGAAGAACATCAAGATTTGCGAGTTTGGGGACTGTTGACTTTTCTGGTTTCTGAATCTTTGATGTTTGGGGGATTTTTTGCCACCTATTTGTTTTTTCGAGGTACTACCGCAGTTTGGCCACCAGAAGGAACTGAGGTAGAATTATTTATCCCTACAATTAACACTATCATTCTTGTTTCTAGCAGTTTTGTCATTCACTTTGGTGATATGGCAATTAAAAGAAATAGTGTAGGTTGGATGCGGTTTTGGTATTTCATTACCGCAATTATGGGTGCTGTATTCCTAGGTGGTCAGGTTTATGAATACATGAACTTGGGATACGGTCTAACCACCAATGTTTTCGCCAATTGCTTTTATTTAATGACTGGGTTCCACGGTTTACACGTCTTTATCGGACTGTTGTTAATCTTGGGTGTGTTATGGCGTTCTTTACGTCGTGATCATTATTCTGCCACCAAACACACTGGCATCGAAATGGCAGAAATTTACTGGCACTTTGTTGATATTATTTGGATTGTTCTCTTCACTTTGGTTTACATTCTTAACGCTTTGTAAATTGGTAATTGGTAATTGGTAATTGGTAATTACAATCCTTTTACCTCTTATCAATTTTCTAATCTTAAAATAAAGATTCTAAATCTTGGCGACCGTTCACAACAATGATGTAACTATTAAGATGAATGCCACGCATTCCCTGTCTTATATACTCATAACTACGCCCCATATTGGGAAAATAGAGTAAATTGTCACATTTTTTTGTGAACTCTTTAAAAACCGTTTCTCCAGCCTCAATATTTCTGGTTAAAAAATATTCTGAAATGCTGTCTAAATCTCGAATTGCTTGGGGCGAAATTAAACATTGATTCATGTATTCGCCTCACGAGCATGACGAAACTTTGCCTTTATGTTAATCAAAAATTTGCGATGCTTGTAATTTGATTTCATTAAATTGTGGAGAAATAACTAAATCATCACCAGAAAAAATACCAATTTCATTATAAGTTTTATCAATTAATTCTAAAACTAATATGCTTTTAGTTTGCGGGTCAATAATCCAATATTCAGGAATACCACAATCTTGGTATTGTAACCGCTTGGCGATGAAATCCCTATCTCTTTGTAATTCCCCAGGGCTAACAACTTCAACAACTAACAAAGGTGGTAACATTGAGAGGCGAATCGTGTTACGGCTTGCTAATTGTTGAATATGCTCTTCTCGAATAATAGTCAGATCAGGATAACGGTTTCTTGGTTCTCCTCTTACTTCCAATTCCAAACCATGTCCCCGCACTCTTTTATAGCCTAAGAGTGAAACGAATTGAATTAATAAAAATGTGGCAATCTGCACATTAATCCCTGATTCTGGTGGCATTTCAATTAACTCTCCATTAAACAATTCATACAAGTTATCAGTGCCATCATCATAAGATAAATATTCTTCAAAACTTGCAAATCTATGTTTAGTTCGTACCATGACATTTACTCCATGATTACTGATGGTTTAATTTTAACATTATTTACAAGTATTAAAACATCATCCAATCGCATCCTGTAAATCCTCAAATCCTGGATATCCTGATTCTGACAATTAGCCGCAATTTTGCTATAATTATAATACTTGCTACGTAATCGGTGACAGCATAATGATTACCACTGTTGAGCGTCGTTATAGTTTAGATGAATATCGCGCCATTGAAGAAAAAGCTGAAGGACGCAACGAAGAATAAGATAGCAGTTTTTTACGAATGTGCAACAATTTAGCACCTTTGTTTTATCCACCCACCTAACTCTACTCTAAAGAGTAAACAATCAAAAAGAGGATAATTCAAATGAATACAAAATATCACGTTAAACTGATTCAAGAAGGAAACACCCAAACATTAACAATTCCTCCCGAATTAAGTTTATCAACAACAGAAGTCATCATCCGAGAAGAAGACGGAAAATTAATTATTGAACCCTACAAGAAAAAATCTCTACTGGAAATCTTTGCTACATTAGACGACATCGAAGAAGACTTTCCCGATGTGGATGCAGGATTATTACCCTTAGATGATATTCAACATCAGGATTTACAGGATGGTATTATTTGTGTGTAAGTTATGATTTTGGTTAACTATTTATTATTTTTCAAGATAGATATTGAGATAATCTAAAATTTACAGAATTACGTCTAGTGTATGTTCTAAAATAAATTAGATTGGTAATTGGTAAATTACATCCTGAAAATCCTTAAATCCTGGATATCCTGATTCAGACAATTTACTATGTTTAAATATTATGCAACCTAACCAAAACAAATTCTCATGGTTTGATGTAGCAGATGATGTAAAGGAATTATTGATATTAGCAGCACAGACTTGGGAAAATACAGAAATCTCAGAAAAGTATATGCAACAAGCTTTAGCTAAAACTCAGGGAAATACAGATGTTTTAGTAGCAGCTTATAGATATTTTTACTACAAAAATAATTATCCTCTAGCACTGACAACAGCAGAGCAATTAATTGCTAAAATTAAAGAAATAGAAAAGTTACCTGATAATTGGGAAGACCTAAAATCCATCTTAGTGCAGCGACACGAAGAACCACAAATCAGATTGTACTTGAATGCTTATGCTGCTTCTGGATTGGTATTAGCTAAACTCGGAGATTTAGAGCAAGCCAAGGAAATCAGTACCAGAATTAAAGGTATTGATGAAAAAAATGATTTTGGTGCTGGCATTCTTCTGGATATTTTAACCTGTCCACCAGAAGAAGATGATTAAAATAATTCGTAATTTGTAATTGTCAAAAACTATTACCTAGTCCCCAATCACCATGAATAATTGGTTTTACACCCAAATCTCTGATCACACACTCTCAACATCTAGTAACAATAATGTTATCTTACCCATGCTTCCTTCATCTCCTGTGACTCCTATAACTAAGATGCCTCAAACCAATCCTCCCATGCTTTTCTTACCCAAATATTCCTAATTGATAGGATAGAAATTATGCAAGGTAAGGATTGGTTTGTAGCTGGAGATGGAGAGCATCAAATCTGTAAATCAGCGAGAATATGGGATTTATTGCGTGATAATTATCGCCTATATCGGTTTCTGACAGAGGTAGAAGATGTTCTCAATAATGTTGAGGATGAATCAACTCGTCTCCCTGAAATTAGAATGCTGGTAAGGCGATTAATTATAAATTCTTATTGGGTAAACAGTCAATTTTTAGAACCTGATAGTAAAACGGGAACATCAGTTTTACTGTTATATGATGAATTAGGATTTCCCTTAACCGTGCAAACAGTCACATTTGCACCGGGGACAATTTCCAATATTCATAATCATGGAACATGGGGAGTAGTAGCAGTCTTAAAAGGTGAGGAAAAAAATACATTTTGGCGGCGTAGTTCTCATCCAGAGTTTCCTGATCAAATTGAAAAAACCGGAGAAATAAATTTATTTCCAGGTGATATTATCAGTTTTACACCTGATACAATACATTGCGTGCAAGCTGTGGGAGAAGAACCGACAGTCACATTGAATATATATGGAGAAACCGACCCCAAAAAGAGATTTGAATTTGATATCATTAACCACATTGCTAAAAAATTTTAAATGTAGTGGCAAAAACAGAAAAAACTGATTATTGTGATAAATAGGTAAGAACTGATAGGTAAAAAAATCCTGAATATTTACCTATAAATCAAATCCATCATCTTTCATCTGCGTTTATCTGCGTTTATCTGCGGTTAATTATTTCCTATCCAGAAATTGAACCAGAACACTATAGGAGAAATACCAATGGCCAGAGTAATTTTCTATGAAAAACCAGGCTGTAAAGGTGGTACAAAGCAAAAAGTTTTGCTGACAGCCGCAGGTCATGAGGTAGTAACATACAGTCTATTAACAGAACCTTGGACAGCAGAAAGATTGCGTTCATTTTTTGGAAATCGCCCTGTAGTCGAATGGTTCAACAAAGCCGCACCGAGGGTAAAATCAGGAGAGGTTAACCCTGAGAAAATCGACGGTGACACCGCTTTATTAATGATGCTCAGAGATCCTTTATTAATTCGTCGTCCTTTACTGGAAGTAGGAGATAGACGTGAAGTAGGCTTTGATGTCGAGCAAATCGACGCATGGATAGGCTTAAAAGCTGTCGATAACTCTTTAAAGGAAATTAGCGAAAGCCTAATGCAGCAGAACCTCCAAGGTTGTTCTCATGGTCATAATCATGAACACAATCACGGTGAAGGTGGTTGTAAACATCACGGAAAAGAACAACACCAGCATTAGATATTTTAATATTCAGTCAATCCTGATTCTGAGGATGAAAAATTTCAGAATCAGGATTTTTAGGATTAAAGGATTTACAGGATGAATCAGAATAATCCTCAATCTTGCAAATCTTCAAATTTTGTAGATCCTGATTATGTGAGCGTTTCAATACCCAACCTAAAAAATACTAAGAATTTGGGTCAATAAATTAACTTAACTCATCAATTCTTGAAACATCGCAGTACTCAAATAGCGTTCACCAAAAGAAGGCTGAATCATCACAATTAATTTACCAGCATTTTCTGGACGCTGACCGACTTGAATAGCAGCACACAAAGCCGCACCAGATGATATTCCTGATAATAAACCTTCTTCTTTTGCTAATCTGCGTCCATAAGACATTGCTTGGTCGTCACTGACGCGAATCACTTCATCAATTAATTCTTGACGCAAAATATCGGGTACAAATCCTGCACCAATTCCTTGAATTTTATGGGAACCGGGTTCACCTCCAGAGAGGACAGGACTGTTGCTAGGTTCAACCGCAATCACTTGAAAACTTGGCTTGCGTTGTTTAAGTATCTCTGCAATACCAGTAATTGTTCCTCCGGTTCCTACACCAGCAATTAATATATCTGCTTCCCCGTCAGTATCTGTCCAAATTTCCTCAGCCGTTGTTTCTCGGTGAATTTTCGGATTTGCTGGGTTGCGAAATTGTTGCAACATAAACGCATTGGGAGTCTGAGCCACTATTTCCTCAGCTTTGCTAATTGCTCCCCGCATTCCTTGGGGACCCGGTGTTAACTCCAAAGTTGCACCATAAGCGCGCAGCATGGCACGTCTTTCTTGGCTCATGGTTTCTGGCATGGTTAAAATCAAACTGTAGCCACGGGCAGCTGCTACCATTGCTAAAGCTATGCCGGTGTTACCAGAGGTAGGTTCGACTAAAACGGTTTTTCCTGGGATAATTAAACCCTCTGCTTCGGCTGAAAGTACCATACTCAACCCAATTCGGTCTTTGACGGAAGCTGCTGGGTTCATGCTTTCTAATTTAACAACTATTCTGGCAACTACTCCTTCGGCTTGGGGAATTTTGTTCAGCCCAACTAAGGGTGTTTTGCCAATAAGTTCTGTTACATCTTGAGCAATTCGCATTTATTAACTCCTAAAATTCTAAATATTACTTCTAAGTCTTTACTCATAATAATAGGTTTTTACTTATTTAATTTGTAGTTGAGTAACATTTACTGGGAGCAGATATCACGGCTGCTTAAAATAGTGATGATGCCTGGTGTTGAATCAAAATATTCATGGCACACAACCCAAAAAAGACTAGGATATGCTACCAAGATAGTATCATTTTTACTGGGTGAAGATGCAAAACCCAAAATAATCAGCATCTAAATAATGTGCTTGTATGTTGATAAAATAATCGGTTTTAGAGGATGTCTGAAAACTTTTTCGTGTGGTATCTAACACTTGTAGATCCTCCTAAATCCTCCTTAAAAAGGAGGACTTTGAGTAATTTATCCCCCCTGGGAAAGGGGGGTGAGGGGGGATCTTGATCAATTCTGATACTTCTCAGACATCCTCTTACAAAGTTTAACAAGTTCCGTGGGTTTACGTCCCTGTTGCAAAACTGAATTACGAATTACGTTGGCGTAGCCTGCCGGAGGCACTATTACGAATTATTTAATTGTTTTTTTGAGATATTTAGTTTATTTTAAATTCAGTTCCACTTTGTCATGATATATTGTTATTTGAGTACAAGTTTTTACCCTTAATTATCACCTTCAAATATCCTCAAACATTAGCCTATAATGGGTTTAACTTGAGTACAAACTTCCCCGAACCCCAACAGATAAATGCTAGTACCCCCTATCAAAAACACTAGCACCTCTACCCCAAATAAATTTTATAAGTCTGAGTAGATAAGTCTTTTAGGCTTTGAGTACTATTGTAATGAGTTTAATAATCTTAATCCCGGTGGGGTAAACTGTGTTCTGGAGAGGTGACTGCTATAAACATGAATAGGATTTACGCAGAGATTCCCCTCTACCCCCCGAAATTCCTAGACGAAAGTCTGGAGAACTAGGGGGGACTTCTTACCCCTAAGTCGGTTCTAATCTCTCTTCAAAAGCAGTTAAATCCTGTCAGTATTAGTGAATACAAAAGGGAGTATATTTGGGATTTTTAATTTTGAATTGCTTAGTAATACTTTATGAGTAGATTGCACATCTAGTTGTAACTCATAAACCTGCCAATTTTAGATGCAAAAAATTAGAAGAGTTGAGATTTGAGATTTGAGATTTTAAATATTGGGTGTCATCTACTAGGTGTATATTGAGAATCTAAAATTTGATGGCTGTTTGAGAATTGACAAGAAGAAGGTGCAGTAATAGACCATAAAATACATTTTCTTACTGGGTTAATGCTACCTAGGAAGGGAGAGCGAAGATGAAATTAAAAATTTTAAATATTCTGACAGTTTGTTTCGTTACTTTAGCTGTGCTTTCTCCAGGGCTATTAGTATTTAATTTAATTTGGGGACGACATATAGAGTTAGTTAAGACACAGAATTTATCCTGTCAAGTCACCAATATTAATAAAGGTTCTGATTCTTTATCTCTCCAACCAGAGAGCATAAATACTCCTCAATCTCCAGCTAACAGAAAATTATCTAAATATAATTTTTTTGTACAACTGCAAATTCTAGTGGAACAATATAGAATCGCTACAATTTTGCAATGGTTGGTCTTGGGTACACCTATTTGTATTGGCTTCGGGATTCTTGTTTATGACAGGTATCTTGTATATCGCACTGCTGTTTTAAAAGCACAAGTCGAAATGCTAGAAAGGCTTTGGCAACAAAGTATAGAGCAATAATTTTCAGTTTTCTTATTCACCCTAAACTAATTCACCATGACAGACGAACGCCAAACACAATATTTTAATTTAATTGATGAATTGCTCCAATGTCCTAATGGTCAAGAACCAGAAGTTTTAGAATCTCAACCTGAATTGGTTGATTCTGGTTTAGTACATTCAATGCTACAAGTAGCTACTATGTTTGCTCATGAAGGCAATCAAGATGGCGCTCAGTTTTTATTTTTTATAGCGAAGGAATTAGCTAAACAATTGGGTTTATATCCTGAAGTTTCCAATGAGGTTGCACATCAGGAGTAATAATGCTATTGACTTCAACTGATGCTGGAAAAATAGCTCTAGAATTCCTTTTGGCAGACTGGAATATTTCTGAAGATTACAGAGATTGGTTCACTATCTTTAACTCGCGGTTAATGGGTGAGTTTTGGTACATTGTGGAATTGGGTGTTGAGGGTTTTCCTGATAAGTGGTTTATTCAAGTTTACGATACAGGAGCCTGTGACCCAAATTATACATTTAATTCTCCTATCTCTGGTTCTGAGGGATATGTGGATTTAAAGAATGTACCAGATATCATAGCTGATGTTTTAGTTGCTGAACGCAATTCCCGTTAATTCAGAAGTGCTGTATTAATCAGCCGGAAATGGGGAGAGGTTTTGCTGTTTTTTGCCCAACAATAAACAGCTAATAAAAGGTTCTTCTTTCGTGTCTCTTACTCAATTGTGCCAGTTAATAAATTTTGAATTCATTATATATGGTCATTATTTAGAGGTGATACTCAATTAGAGTACACCTCTTTTTTTTGAAGATGTATTTCACGAATTACGTTGGCGGTAGCCTGCCGTAGGCACTATTACGAATTACGTTGGCGGTAGCCTGCCGTAGGCACTATTACAAATTGCGAATTACGAATTATTTTAAGAATATATTTAACTTTAATTGGCGTTTTGTCATGTTTGGCTGACAAATTTATGTTATGCTAATCACAGTGATGGACGCTACAGAAATAGTCAGTCAAATGATTGCTGAAGATATCCTAGCTAAAGAATTCACAAGAGTCGTTAACCACTATTACCCGAACACTGGGGAACTACTGGAAGGGTGTCATGTGAAAGTCATCACCTGCTTCTGGGGACGACCTGCTAAACGCTTTCAATATGTAGGGATTTATTGTTCTGAAGATATTTTGCCCTATGTGCAAGCGCAAAAAGAAATACTGAGGGAAGTAGCAGAAAATATGGGACTCATTCAAGTTGTTTGTATGAATGCCAAGCGATTGCTGCATGACCCGATGTCTAAACTTAAGCAATCCGAACCGCGCTTATGGTTAGAGTTGCATTTAGTGGCAGCTTAGTGGAAGGAGGTAGAAGTTAAAAGGCAGAAGGTAGAAGGCAATAATGTTGATGTAATTTACGTTTTTGTCTGATGCTAACTGTTTAATTATTTCTGCTGTGCTGTACTAAAATTTTGTTTGCCAAAAATGAAAACAGGACTTTTCTGCAATTACGAAAATCATCATCACGATGTCCGTCGCGCCATCTTTGAACAGGTTTTACTGGTGAAACAGGCGGAAAACTTAGGTTTTGAAGAAGCCTGGGTGAGTGAACATCATTTTAATGAATCCAATCTCAGCCCGTCACTTTTGCTGTTAATGGCACATTTGGCGGGTGTTACGTCAACTATTCGTTTAGGGACTGGGGCGGTATTATTGCCGTTTCACAACCCAATTCGGGTAGCTGAGGATATTGCTACTTTGGATAATCTTTGTAGTGGTAGATTGGCTTTTGGGGTAGCTAAAGGGGGACCTTTTCCTCAACAAAATCAGCATTTTGGCGTATCGATGTCTAAATCCCGTGCCATGATGCTAGAAGCGATCGCACTTATTCAAAAGCTATTATATGAAACTGACGTATCATTTAATGGGCAATTCTATCAGTGCGATCGCTTGACAGTTTATCCCCAACCACTACAAAAACCTATCCCTGTCTATATTGCCAGTGGTGATGATGATGCTATTAAATTTGCTGCTGAAAATTCCTTTGGCTTAATGGGGGGTCCGCCCTTTTCCCTGACAAGATTGAAGAATACAGTCAGCAAATATCGGCAATTAAATTCCAGTGGTGCGGATAAATTTCTGTTAGCACGGTTCTTTTTTGTGGCTAAAACCTCTGATGAAGCTGTAAGCGAAGCCTTACCTTTCATCCGCCAATTTAGCCAGAAAATGATCGCTAACACCACTCAAGTAATGCAGAATAGTCCCCAGCCTCAGAAACCATTTGATCGAACAAATATCTGTTTTGATGAAGACTATTTGCTTGAAAATTCGATTATTGGTGATGTAGAAACCTGTCGCGACAAAATCAAGAAATTTCAGGACGAATTAGATCTCGGCACACTAGCGCTCAAACCCTCATCTTCTTCTCTGCAAAAAAATCGAGAGAGTTTGCAGCGCTACAATCAAGAGGTGCGAAATTATGTCTAAACTCCCCTTGCTTCCTCCTGATGACTTACCTCCTATAGAGGTGACAAAAGAGGACGGAATGCTGCATATGGAATTAGAACAGTCGATTGGGAGGTGCTTTTATCATTCGTGCGATCGCATTACCCAAGTTCTGCTATCTAATTGTCAGTGGTATATGACAACTCATCTTACCACTCTGATGCTGATTGTAGACTGTCCAGATATAGTATCTTACTGGCATATAGTCAGTAATATTCCTCAATTGGGTAATCGGCTGGAACGATTTACCACTGACGCGAAAATCCGAGTTTATCCGCCATTTGGCAAAGGAATGCCCTTTGAAATTGGCATTAATGAAATCTCGGCTTATCGAGACTGGTTGTAAGTTCTTTCATTAGATTTCCATGACCTGATCCTCGGCTTCTCAAACAAGTCGAGGATCTATCTAGAGGAATCATTAGACATAGCAGTGAAAATTAAATATGCGTTATCTGGAATCCTTGTAGAAACGTTTCATGGGTAGGGATTCTCGGCTCTACAATCTTTGTCGGAGATGTCTATTAATGATAGCTGAAAAATTTTAAGTCTCTTAGGTAGGCTATGCCTTATACCGTTTCACTTTCAGGTTGATACAAATGGACAGACGCACAGACGAGGTTTAATTAAGTGATTTGATATTACGAATCATTGCGTTGGTGGGCATTGCCCACCCTACGTATATTTCAAAAACCAAATATTATTTATCTAGTTATAATGAAATAAATATCAGAATATACCAGCTATGAACAATAACATTATCAATAATAAAAAGCAACTTTTTGACCGTTGGTCATCCAGCTATGATTGGACTTTTCCCTCTTTTATTTATCAAGCCATTCATAAAAGATTGCTTTCCAAAGTCGAATTAGCACCAAATGCGAATGTCCTTGATTTAGGTTGTGGTACTGGACGTTTACTAGATCGATTAGCAAGTCAGTTTCCAGAAATCCGAGGAACAGGATTAGATTTATCTCCGCAAATGTTGCGGGTTGCTAGACAAAATAATCGTCACCATCCCCGATTAATTTATGTTGAAGGGAATGCTGAAAACCTCCCTTTTGCTGAAGGTCAATTTGATGCCGTATTTAATACTATCAGTTTTTTACATTATTCTCAACCAGAACAAGTTTTAAATGAAGTAGCACGGGTACTTTCTCCCGGTGGACGCTTTTATTTAGTTGATATCACTGCTAATAACTCAATATTTCAATTCATGGCAAAATCTCCGGCAGGAATTAAATTCTATAGTCGAGAACAGCGTGAACAACTAGGTTCTGATGCTGGACTTTTGTGCTTAGGTCACTACTATTTATTAGGTTTTGTGTTGTTGACAATTTTCGCCAAACCTGCTTAACAATTAAAATAATTCCTGATTCTTAAGTTGGGTTTTGCTACGCTCAACCTACAGAAAAATGGTGAAGGTATTGAGTGCTAAAAGCTTTTCAGTGTCTCTTAGGCTGCGCTATGGGCTATCAGTTAATGTCTTAACCATCTTGGCGGTGAATAGAGTATAAAAAGATATACTATAAATGTATAATAATATCTATCGGTAAGTGAAATCACTATATCGGTGATTCAGTCTGCATTCTAGCTATTAGATTTAAGAAATCAGATTTAATTATCATGAAGAGTAATCACCAAAAGTTCAAAAAATGGATATTTTATTTTTCCATTTTGTCTTTTGAATTTTTTATTTCCAGTCTTCTATTACCAGTTAATGCTCAAGTAATTATCCAAACTGGAACACCGACACTTGAGCAACTAAGAGGAACAGAAAAACAACCGTCAGTATTACCTAATCCTCAACCTTTACCAGAAAATACCTTACCACCGCTGGAAGAATTATTCCCACAAACAGAGCCAAATCCATTAATCCCCCAACCATCTTTGGAGCAGATTCCTGGGAAAATTACAGTTACAAAATTTGAAGTTATTGGTAGTACTGTTTTTAGTCAAAAAGAACTAGCCAAATTACTAGAACCTTTTACTAAACGCCCGATTTCTTTTGCTGAATTACAGCAAGTTCAAGAAATTATTAATCAATTATATGTGCAGAGAGGATATATCACTTCTGGAGCCTATATACCTCCCCAAGAATTGCAAGATGGGACTGTGAAAATTGCAGTAGTTGAAGGTGAAGTGGAATCAATTAATATTTCCGGTTTAAAACGATTGCAACCTGGTTATGTTCGCAGTAGATTGGGATTAGGAACAAAGACTCCTTTGGATCAAAATCGCTTACTTCTAGCTTTGCAAATGCTGCAACTTGATCCTCTAATTGCTGGCTTATCAGCAGAATTAGCCGCTGGTTCCCGTCCCGGTGTGAGTGTGTTAGAGATTAAGGTGCGAGAGAAAGATGCTTTTTCAACGCAGATAAGTATTGATAATCAGCGATCGCCTAGTGTGGGAACTGTACGTCGTCAAGTGCAAATCAATCACAATAATCTGTTAGGATTTGGCGATCGCTTTCATGTTGGCTATATCAATACTGACGGAAGCCATTCCATCGATGATCTGGGCTACACTGTCCCCATTAACCCCCAAAACGGTACTATCGGGTTGAGCTACAGTCGCACCAATACTAACATTATTGAAAAACCCTTTAACGTCTTAGATATTCAATCTGCATCTCGCAATTATCAAATTACCTATCGTCAACCGCTGTACCAAACCCCTAATCAAGAATTTACCTTGGGGATAAGTGGTTCTAGACAAGAATCAGAAACATCGCTGTTAAATGAGCCTTATCCCTTATCTTCCGGTGCAAATGATCAAGGGGAAACGAGGATTTCTGCAATCCGCTTTTTTCAGGAATATACTCAGCGGGATAATGTACAAGTCTTTGCGGTGCGATCGCAATTTAGCTTTGGTATTGATGCTTTTAATGCCACAAATAATAACACAGCCCCTGATAGTCAGTTTGTGACATGGCGTGGACAAACCCAGTACTTACGTTTATTAACACCAGATACAACTTTAGTACTGAGATCAGATATCCAATTGAGCGATCGTCCTTTAGTTGCTTTAGAACAATTTAGCGCCGGTGGACAACAAAGTGTACGCGGTTATCGACAGGATTATTTATTAGCTGATAATGGCTTATTTGCTTCCGCAGAAGTTCGTACCTCCATTCTTCGCATTCCTAAGTTAGAAACCACTTTACAAGTATCTCCCTTTTTTGATCTGGGTACTGTTTGGAATCACTCTAGTTCTAATGTAGATATCAAACAGCCAACTTTAGCTTCTGTAGGTGTAGGTTTGCGCTTGCTAGTAGGGGAAAATTTTAACGCCAAAATTGATTGGGGTATTCCTTTAGTTAATGTCGAAAAAAGCGGAAATTCTTTACAAGAAAATGGACTTTATTTCTCCATAGAATATAACCCTTTTTAGATATTTTTGGTGAAGGCATAAAATTCTCTAAAAAGACTTTTCACATCACTTAATTAAAGCGACAAATGAATCTCTGCGTCTTGCCCGTCCCCGCGTCTGTCCATTTGTATCAACCTTAAAGTGAAACAGTATTACCTATCACCTGCTATACCAGAAGCAGCATGACAACTAGGAGGAATTAAACCCGAACTTTGCGGTGTGACATTTGGTGCTTCTGCTGTGAGAATTATCTGACCATCAGCAGAAATTATCCATCCTTGTGCTTGCTGAATTACCGACTTAGTTGAATTTTGTGGCTGATTATTTATCCTTTCTTGCTGTCTCATAACCAGAGGTGTTCTTTCCTGGTTTTTTGAACGAGTTGCCCATTCTACTAACCCAGGTGAATTACTAATGTATTCATCAGAATCAGCAGGTACACCACCTTTACCTGTAATTACAAAAGAATTGTTTTTAGCAATTTGCTTATCTGAACAAATATCCGTGCCTACTAATGATTCAGCATCGACTAAATTACCGGGTAATTCTATTAAGCCAGAAGTAGGATCTACATCAGGTGTATTGATTTGCACATCTCCAGCTAGACCAAATTGAGAAGATGCAGTAATATCACTTTTTGGGGTTAATTGAGGACGTAATTCTAGTCCAAAAATAGCATTAGTATTAATGTTGATTTTCCCACCATTGCCTTGAAAAGCATTAGCTGTAATATCACTGTTTTCATTGGGAAAAGCCACAATCAAGGGAGAATTAATCTTGATATTTCCCCCATTTCCCTCATTTCCTCCAGCACCGGCAGTTGCAGTTATACGGCTATTATTTCTTAACAAGAATAAATCTTGAATATCGAGATTGATGTTTCCACCTTGGTTACTGACAGTTTCGGCAGTGATAAAGGATTGATTATCTAAACTCAAAGTACCAGCTTGCAGAGAAATATCTCCACCTTCACCACTACCTTGACTATTTACTCCTATTCCTGCACCGTTTTTAATAATTAAGGTTTTGGGGTCAATTTCAATACTACCACTATCACCAGTTGAACCTGTGTCTGTGTTGGCAAATAGTCCAGTTTCGCTACCATCTAAGGTGATATTGTCTTTGACTTTCAGGTTAATATTTCCAGCTTTAGCATTACCAGAAGTAGCAGTAATAAGTTGTCCTCCAGTATTGGCAGTAAAGTTATTAGTATTGATATTGATATTACCGCCTTGACCACTACCAGATGTAGAAGCTGATATTTGCACACCATCAGTAATCTTTAAATTTTGGGAGGTAATTTGAATACTGCCAGCATCACCGCTACCTCTACTTTCAACTGCTAATATTCCTTTTCCTACGATGTTAATATTTTCCGGTGCTGTGATGATTAAGTCACCACCGTTACCACTAGCAATCGTAGAAGCGGAAATAGTGGAATTAGGGAAGAGGGTAATATCTAAATCGGGTTGATTTTCGTAAGGATTAAGTTTTAACGTGCCTGCGGGTGCTTGTCCCTGGGTTTCGGCAAAAACTCCCACCACACCCGCTAGGTTGATTTTAGAGGCATTTAAGGTGATGCTACCACCGCCTTGGGTGTTTGTTGCAGTGGCAGTGGCAGTGGCGGTGATGCGGGCGGTATCGGATACGGTGAGGTGAGGAGTATTGATGATAATATCGCCGGCTTTTCCTGCACCACTGGTTTCAACGGAGAGAATAGGGGAAAAGTCTTGGACACCGAGACCCAGGTTAACTCTATTGGGTGCATTGACAGCGATCGCACCCCCATCACCGTTGCCTGTAGTTGTGGCGAAGATTTTCCCGCCATTGGCTACTGTTAAGGAGGGTGTATTAAGGGTGATGTCTCCGGCTTTTCCGTCTCCTGTGGTGGAAGCGGAGATTTCTGAAGCATTTGTCAGGGTTAAGTTGTTGGCATTAATTTGAATATTGCCGGCTTTTCCTGTACTGCTGGTGTTACTGGCAATTTTACTATTATTAAACGTGACAATTGCAGGACTGGTGATAGTTACATTTCCTGCGGGTTCACTGCCTTTGGTGTCACTTTCTATGCGACTATCTTTGAAGGTGAGATTACCTGTGCTGGTAATATTCACATTTCCTGATTGACCTTCTTTACCAATATCCAAGGTTATTTTTCCAAAAAATAAATTATCAATTGTCACCTGTTTACTAGTGATAATGTCAGTATTAATTAATGATAAATCGCCAAGACCGTTAACTTGAACATCTCCAGATTTTGAGGAAGAGGACAAAGTTAAGATATCTAAATTTGTAATTTTATTTTTCGCTGCTAAGGTAACGTTACCACTCTGTCCTGAAGTTCCTGTTTTGGAAACAGAAAAGGAAGAAAAAACTGGAATTTTTTCGTCTTCATCTCTAATTCCCTTAATATCGCCACCAGCAGTCAGAGTAATCGCCCCACCATTTCCTGCTGTGCCTGAAGATGAATATGAGAAGGAGTTTAGGTTTTGTGTAGAGATATCGCCACCAGCAGACAGAGTAATCGTCCCGCCATTTCCTCCTGTTCCTTCAAATGAATATGAGGAGGAGTCTAGGGATTGTGTAGAGATATCGCCACCAGCAGACAGAGTAATCGCCCCACCATTCCCTCCTGTTCCTTCAAATAAATCTGAAGATGAGTTGGAGAATAGGTTTTGTGTAGAGATATCGCCACCAGCAGACAGAGTAATCGCCCCGCCATTTCTTGCTGTTCCTACTAATGAATCTGAAAATGAGTTGGAGCTGAGGTTTTGTGTAGAGATATCGCCACCAGCAGTCAGGGTAATCGCCCCACCATCTTCTAGAGATGAGTAGGAGAATAGGTTTTGTGTAGAGATATCGCCACCAGCCGACAGAGTAATCGCCCCGCCATTTCTTGCTGTTCCTACAAATGAATCTGAAAATGAGTAGGAGTTGAGGTTTTGTGTAGAGATATTGCCACCAGCCGACAGAGTAATCGCCCTGCCATTTCCTGCTGTTCCTACAAATGAAAATGAGTAGGAGTTGAGGTCTTGTGTAGTGATGTCGCCACCAGCCGACAGAGTAATCGCCCCGCCATTTCCTGCTGTGCCTGAATTTGAACGTGAGTAGGAGTTGAGGTCTTGTGTAGTGATGTCGCCACCAGCAGTCAGAGTAATCGCCCCACCATTTTTTCCTGTTCCATATCCATACAATGAACCTGAGTAGGAATTTAGATTTTGTGTAGTAATATTGCCACTAGTGGCAGTTAAAGTTATATTTCCTCCACCCAATTCGGAGCTAGTATTAATATTACCAATATTTAAACTAACACCTTTAATCTCAACACTCTGTCCATTGTTGCGGATAGTATCTGCCGTATTCATCTGAAAATTACCAACGCCGTTACCATCAGCATCAGCAGTAAATATAATTTTACCAATACCATCAGCTAGACTTAAACTGTTACCACTTAAAGGATGAATCGTAATATCATTTATTGCTTGAAATATCAAGTTTGTATTTCCTGATAATCCTTCTAATGTAGTTTTATCGATTGTGGCGTTATTGTCTTCAGCAATAGTCAGATTTTTGGTATCAAGTAATAATGTATTTGTATTAAGATTTCCCCTGACTATCAGATTTTCTGTTCCTACTAATTGAATGTTCCCCTCTAGCGCTGTTAATGTGCCTGTGTTGATGACATTGGCACCAAAAAAAGTTATATCCTTACCTTCATCAACTGTTAAATTCCCTTGATTATTAATTTGCGCTTGATAATTTCTTAAGGCGTTGGTAAATAATGCTCCTGGTTGGATAGAAAGTAAATTACTACTTTGGGGATTTGTCGCACTAAATAAACCATTCTCACCCAACTTAATACTATCAGCGGTTGTCGCAGTAAATGAACCGCGAATATCTAAACTAGCATTGTTGCCAAAAAATATCCCATTGGGATTTATTAAAAATAAATTCGCTGTTCCTTCTACTCCTAACTTTCCGAAAATATTAGAAGCATTACCACCAGTCACACGAGTTAATATGTTTTCTATGCCTACAGGATTAGCAAAATTAACAATTCTATTTTCACCAATATTAAATTCTTGAAAACTGTGAAATAGATTAATACCTCTGGTTGCACCACCTTCTATGCGGTCTTTGATTGCGTCAATAGGCTTAACAATTGAGCTTTCTTGACCTAATGTCTGATCAGGTGTGAGTTGAGCCAATACTGTTTGATTGACAGAGGTTAATATTCCTCCTATTGCAAATAAAGTTGCTATTCCTAACTGATAATTATGTAGCTGGAGTTGAGGTATCATGTTATATTCCTTGGTGAAAATTTACTTTCCCTATCCGACAGAGAATTAATTTTTGACATCACTTGATATTACAACCAATTTCCTACTAAAACAAATGCTGACCAATAATAGGGATGGGAAAAATTCTTAGTTTGTAAAATTGTAAGTTGAGCGCGGCGAATAACTTCAGCTTTAGTAAGTTTGCTGTTAGCTAATTCCTCATAGAATTTCGTCATTAATAAGGCAGTAGCTTCATCATCGACATACCAAAGACTAGCAAGAGTACTACGCGCCCCTGCTCTCACTGCCACACCGGCTAATCCTAATGAGGCTCTTTTGTCTCCAGCAGCAGTTTTGCAAGCACTGAGAACCAGTAATTCAATTGGGCGAATCTGGTTTCTATTAGGACGTAAAAGACTATTTAATTGATCGACATTGAGTCGTTGATCCCAAGTGAGAATAAATGTATCTTCAGCTTTAGAACTGAATTCACCGTGAGTAGCTAAATGAACTACTTGATAAGCATTTTCTTTAACTTTTTCCTCTAATTTATTGTCAGTAAAAGCATTATTTTTTAGCAAAAATGAACTAGGAACCTGAACTTTAATTCGTTCTAATTCAGTGATGACATTAGGAAGTTCAGAAAAACCTAGACGAGCTTCACTTAATCCACCACCAAGAAGCTGAATTTTTTCTCTAGCTAAAGCTTTAGGATCTATCAGTTGTAAACTGGGAGCGAGAGCAATACTATATTTTTCAATTAGGTATTGTTTACCATCATGAAGAATAGACATAGGAATATTTCGTAAAGCTCCATCTGAGATAAAAACTAGATTTTTGATATTACTAGTTTGCAGTTCTCCTTCAATCTTACTTATTAACCAGTTATAAAGTTCTTGGGAGAGTTTTAGCCTGTTTTGATTTAAAGTTCGTTCTCTGGGACTAGCGACAGCAGCCCGTAGTGCAGCGATATTGGCTTCTATTGTTGACTGAGGTAATATTTTATTGTAGTGGCGTAGAGGTTTCTGAGGTAGAGCCACAATTACTTCTAAACGGTCTTTGAGAATAATTGTATAAAATATCGCTGATGTGGGGTCAATTTGGTCAATTTGCACAGGTTTAGCATCTAAACAAGCATTACGAAAGAAGTTGTCTAGTTCTGCTAGTTGCAATGATTCAATTACCTCTCTGGCTTGTTTGAGGTCTTCTTGAGTAGCTTCTAGTTGCAATAGTAATGCAACTAGCTCTCGATAGACTGGTTCAACACGCTCTCTAAAGTCGAACTGGGCTTCTGAGCTAATTGCTACAATGTCAGTACGTATAGATTGAAGAGTTTTAACTGATTTTGTGTAAGCTGCGATCGCACCTTTTTGTTCTTTTTGGGCTGTGAGAACTCTGCCTAATTGCCATTGCCATTCATAACTAAGTTCTGGTGCGTTGTTACTTTGAGAAAGAAGCAAGGCTTTTTCAGTTAATTTTTGCGCTTCTTCATAGCGTTGATTCTGTTCATAGAGATTTCCTAAAGTTCCCATTGCATAACTTTCGGCTCTTTTATCGTCTAAGTTCTTTGCTAATTGGATTGCTGTTGCCAGTTCATTGGCAATTAGGGGTTGAGAATAATTTTCTTGACTCGATTTGAGGAGAGTTCTAGCTAAAGTAATGCGGGAATAAACCGCTGTGCGACTAGGAGGTAATTGAGTAAAACTGCTTTGGATTTGTGGGATTAATTCTTTGGCTGCTGACAATCTCTCTTCATTTAACAATAGCTCTAATTGGTATAACTGTGCCTGAATCATCAAATCAGATGAAGGAGATTCTTTAACAGCTTGTTGATAGTAATTTAGGGCTTTTTGAGTTTGATCTTTTTGTAATTTGGTAGTTTTGCCTAAACTCAGAAGTGTTTCCGTAATTGCTGACGGCGAGGATAATTTTCGGGATAATACTAAACTCTGCTCCAAAGCTGCTTGAGACTTATCTAATTGTCTGATACTACGCAACACATCTCCTAAACTTTGGAGTGATTTAGCTTTGAGTAGAGTATCTGGTTGTTGTTCAAGACTTTTCTGAGTGTCTGTTAAAGTTTTGACAGATTGATTATATAATCCTAAAGCCTGTAATGCCTGACCTTTGTTGATTTTGCTTCTAATTACTCCTGTATTTTCGCCAATTTTTTGATATGTATTAGCAGCGAGATTCCAAGTATCTAGAGCTTTTTGGGCATTACCCATAGACAGATGTAATTGTCCTTGAACTTCCAGAGTTTGAGCTAAAATTTGTTGGCGTTCTTTGATATCTGCTATTTTTTCAAGACTATTAAGAGCAGTTGTTATGGCTTGGTTTGCCTGTGCCAAGTCTCCAATTTTTTGATAGACTAAAGCTAGATTTCTCCAAGCTATCACCTGACCAACTATATCACCTTGTTCCCCATAGCCTTTAATAGCTTTTTGCAACAATGAAATAGCTGGTTTAAATTGTCCTTGTTGATATAATTGTTGAGCTTGTTG
This sequence comes from Anabaena lutea FACHB-196, assembly GCF_014698305.1. Classification (GTDB taxonomy): domain Bacteria; phylum Cyanobacteriota; class Cyanobacteriia; order Cyanobacteriales; family Nostocaceae; genus Anabaena; species Anabaena lutea. The sequence goes on from NZ_JACJST010000018.1 coordinate 32,289, forward strand.
TTCTAGAGAAAGGGAATTTATAATAATTTGATTATTGACATTTACATAATTACCGCTATTATTAAGAGTCGTATTTGCTCTCACCGCATCTATTTGAAAACTGCAAGCTAGAGATAATAAACTCAGAGTTAGAAAGTAAATCTTTTTCATGGTATTTACCGATTTGTGTGTTGCTGATTAAGAGGGTGATTTTTTTCACGCTCCAGGCGCAAAGAGTAAGAGTTTTTTGAGATTCAGTCATTTAATCGTAAACCCTGTACGGGCGGGGTTTCCCCGCCCTTAATTTAAATTTATTGCATTCAACCGATAACCCCGTTCAAAAAAGACGATTAATTAGTACTGGTAGCATGACAATCAGGATGATTTAAAGCTGAACTTTGAGGTGTGACATTTGGTGCTTCTGCTGTGAGAATTATCTTCCCATCAGCAGAAATTATCCATCCTTGTGCTTGCTGAATTACCGACTTAGTTGAATTTTGTGGCTGATTATTTATCCTTTGTTGCTGTCTCATAACCATAGGTATTATTTCCTGTTTTTTTGAACGAGTTGCCCATTCTACTAACCCAGGTGAATTACTAATGTATTCATCAGAATCAGCAGGTACACCACCTTTACCTGTAATTACAAAAGAATTGTTTTTAGCAATTTGCTTATCTGAACAAATATCCGTGCCTACTAATGATTCAGCATCGACTAAATTACCGGGTAATTCTATTAAGCCAGAAGTAGGATCTACATCAGGTGTATTGATTTGCACATCTCCAGCTAGACCAAATTGAGAAGATGCAGTAATATCACTTTTTGGGGTTAATTGAGGACGTAATTCTAGTCCAAAAATAGCATTAGTATTAATGTTGATTTTCCCGCCATTTCCTTGAAAAGCATTAGCTGTAATATCACTGTTTTCATTGGGAAAGGTAATAATAAAAGGAGAATTAATCTTGATATTTCCACCATCTCCTCCTGTTCCTGCTGTTGCGGTAATTTTGCTATTATTTCGGAACAATAATAAATCGTTAATTGTCAGATTAATATTCCCACCTTGGTTAGAAGCAGTTTCCGCACTAATAAAACCTTTATTATCTAAACTCAGAGTACCTGCTTGAATAGAAACATCTCCACCTTTACCAGTTCCTTCACTATTAACTCCTATCCCTGCACCGTTTTTAATGCTTAAGGTTTGGGGGTCAATATCAATACTACCACTATCACCGATAGAACCTTTTTCGGTACTAGCAAATAGTCCGGTGTTTGTTCCGTTCAAGGTAATATTATCTTTAACTTTGACGATGATATTCCCACCTTTACCACTACCAGATGTAGAAGCTGAGATTTGCACACCATCACTCAAAGTTAAGTTTTGAGTAGTAATTTGAATATTGCCAGCATCACCTATTCCTTTACTTTCTACTGCTAATTTTCCTTTTCCTGCGATGTTAATATTTTCCGGTGCTGTAATAATTAAGTCACCACCTTTACCACTAGCAGTAGTGGAAGCAGAAATAATTGAACCAGGGAAGAGGGTAATATCTAAATCGGGTTGATTTTCGTAAGGATTAAGTTTTAACGTACCTGCGGGTGCTTGTCCTTGGGTTTCGGCAAAAACACCGACAACTCCGGCTAGGTTCATTTTTGAGGCGTTTAAAGTAATGCTACCACCGCCATCTTTATTAGTAGCTGTTGCAGTTGCTGTGGCGGTAATACGGGCGGTATCAGATACGGTGAGGTTAGGAGTATTCACAACGATATTTCCGGCTTTTCCTGCACCACTGGTTTCAACGGAAAGGATAGGAGAAGAATCTTTAACACCGATACCGAGATTAACAGCTTTATCTGCATTGATAGTAATTGTACCGCCATCACCTTTGCCTGTGGTTGTGGCGAAGATTTCAGCGCCATTGGCTACTGTTAGAGTGGGTGTATTAAGGGTAATGTCTCCAGCTTTTCCTTTTGCTGTGGTGGAAGCGGAGATTTCTGAAGCATTTGTCAGGGTTAAGTTGTTGGCATTAATTTGAATATTGCCGGCTTTTCCTGTACTGCTGGTGTTACTGGCAATTTTACTATTATTAAACGTGACAATTGCAGGACTGGTGATAGTTACATTTCCTGCGGGTTCACTGCCTTTGGTGTCACTTTCTATGCGACTATCTTTGAAGGTGAGATTACCTGTGCTGGTAATATTCACATTTCCTGATTGGCCTACTCCACCAACATCCAGGGTTCTTTCTTGTCCAAAAATCTTAATTGTCACCTGTTTACTGGTGATGATGGCAGTATTAGTTAATGATAAATCGCCAAAACCATTAATTTGAACATCTCCAGATTTTGAGGAAGAGGACAAAGTTAAGATATCTAAATTTGTAATGTTATTTCTAGCTGCTAAGGTAACGTTACCACTCTGTCCTGAATTTCCGGTTTGGGAAACAGAAAAGGAAGAAAACACCGGGAATTCATTGCTAAATTCATCTTTGATACCCTTAATATCGCCACCAGCAGTCAGAGTCATCCCCCCGCCATCTCCTGCTATTCCTGAAAATGAAGATGAGGAGGAGTTTAGGTCTTGTGTAGAGATATCGCCACCAGCAGTGAGAGTCATCCCTCCGCCATTTCCTGCTGTTCTTGAAAATGAAGATGAGGAGGAGTCTAGGTTTAGAGTGGAGATATTGCCACCAGCAGTGAGAGTCATCCCTCCGCCATTTCCTGCTGCTCTTGAAAATGAAAATGAAGATGAGGAGGAGTCTAGGTTTAGAGTGGAGATATCGCCACCAGCAGTCAGAGTCATCCCCCCGCCATCTCCTGCTATTCCTGAAAATGAAGATGAGGAGGAGTATAGGGATTGAGTGGAGATATCGCCACCAGCAGATAGAGAAATCGCCCCGCCATTTCCTCCTGTTCCTGAAGATGAAGATGAGGAGGAGTTTAGGTCTTGTGTAGAGATATCGCCACCAGCAGTGAGAGTCATCCCCCCACCATTTCCTGCTGTTTCTGAAAATGAAAATGAGGAGGAGTTTAGGGATTGAGTTGAGATATGGCTACCAGCAGTGAGAGTCATCCCCCCGCCATCTCCTGCTATTCCTGAAAATGAAGATGAGGAGGAGTATAGGGATTGAGTTGAGATATGGCCACCAGCAGATAGAGAAATCGCCCCGCCATTTCTTCCTGTCCCTGAATCTGAATATGAGGAGGAGTCTAGGTTTAGAGTGGAGATATGGCCACCAGCAGTGAGAGTTATCCCTCCGCCATTTCCTCCTGTTCCTGAATCTGAATATGAGGAGGAGTCTAGGTTTAGAGTGGAGATATGGCCACCAGCAGTGAGAGTCATCCCTCCGCCATTTCCTCCTGTTCCTGAATCTGAATATGAGGAGGAGTATAGGTTTAGAGTGGAGATATGGCCACTAGTGGCAGTTAAAGTTATATTTCCTCCATCCTGTTCTGAGCTAGTATCAATATCACCAACAGTTAAATTAACGCCTTTAATATCAACACTCCGTCCAGGAGTTTTAATAGTATTAGCAGCATCCATCTGAAAACTACCGATACCATTCCCATCAGCATCAGCAATAAATTTGATTTTACCGCTACCATTAGCTAGTTCTAAAATATTACTATTTAAAGAATTAATTTTAATATCATTTATTGCCTGAAATATCAAATTTGTATTTCCAGATAATCCTTCTAATGTAGTTTTATTAATTGTGACATTATCATCTTCACCAATATTCAGATTTTTAGTATCAAGTAATAACGTCCCTGTTTCTAAATTTCCTCTCACTCTCAGATTTTCTGCACCTGTTAATTGAACTATTCCCTCTGGTGCTGTTAATGTGCCTGTGTTGATGACATTTGCACTAAATAAAGTTATATTCTTACCATTAGCAACAGTTAAATTACCTTCATTCTTAATTGACCCTTGTTGATTTCTCAAAGCATTCATAAATAACGCACTGGGTTGAATTGTCAATAAATTACTTGTGGCTGGTGCTGTGGCACTAAATAAACCATTTTCACCCAACTTAATACCATCCGCAGTTGTCGCAGTAAATGAACCGCGAATATCTAAACTGGCATTTTGTCCAAAGATAATCCCGTTGGGATTAATTAAAAATAAATTTGCTGTTCCCTCTACTCCCAACTTTCCGAAAATATGAGAAGCATTACCACCGGTCACACGAGTTAATATATTTTCAATTCCTACAGGATTAGCAAAATACACACTTCTATTTTCACCAATATTGAATTTTTCAAAGCTGTGAAATAAATTGCCTCCTCTAGCAGCCCCACCATTGATCAGGTCTTTGAATTCGTTAACTTTGTTAACAACTGAATTTTCTTGTCCTAATGTGTGGTCAGGTGTTATTTGTGCTTTTAGCTTATTACTAGGAAAGAGGAAGAAAATAAACAATAGAATTAGTTGTTGGAGGGAAATTTTCTTCATGATATTGGATTTCTAGAGGATTTTAGAGGATAAATGCACAAGTCTAATTTATTACTAGCTCTGCCTATTAGAAGTCGCGCGCCACTTGCTTTACAGCGAAGTCGCCCAACGCAGTGGCTTGGCTATACATACTAAACCCGCCTTTTTCATTTATGATCTTTCATTGATTGAGAAAGAGCTTTAAAAAGTATACCTGCTTCTGCTGGAGGTTTAAAGGTGAATTGCAGATAAAAATTACCTGGGGTTGCAGGTTGATCGGAAATTTTTGCATAGATGTCTTCACTCAATTTTTCTTGATTGCCATCTATTAATAGGTTGAGCTTAATATTAATGAAATTAGGAAGTGAAGAAGTATCTAATTCTGTGTTCTCGATTTGCACTAAGGCTCCTTGATCTGATAGTTTGATTAAATGTCCTTTGAATATATGGGCAGAAACTTGCTTACCATCAACTATTTGGTAGATGATGGGAATTGGTTCTATCAGATCAACAAAGATATCTGTGTCTTTGGTTAAAAACAAGTTATATGGTTCACCAATACCACCAATATCATAAACTGTGATTAATTCTTTAACTCCTTTTGGTTTGATTTGCTGTTCTCCGTCGATTCTGAGGGTTGCTGATCCAATTGCTTTTAAAGTTGCTTCAGAAATGAGAATTTGTTTGGCTGTTGTATAAGTTTCAATGCGGAAAGCGAGGTTCATTTCTTTGCCTATGACGGTGTATTCGGTGTGTTTTTCTGAGCCAATATTGCCAACGACAACTTCTCCAGTGTTAATACCAATACCCATTGCTAAAGTTGGTAAATCCAATTGGGCTAACTTTTCGTTAACAGCAGTCATTGCTAATTGCATGGCTACAGCACAAGCAACTCCTCGTTGAGCATCATCTGCCCTGCGTGTGGGCGCACCAAAGAGAATGACAATACCATCACCCATGAATTTATCAATGGTTCCTTGGTGTTGTGCGATCGCATCTAACATGAATTCCAGATAGATGTTGAGAACTTGTACCACTACTTCTGGAGACAGTCGTTCTGATAGGGCGGTGAATCCTCTTAAATCGGAAGTGACGATGGTGATTTTTGCCCTTTTACCGCCAATTTTCAATCCTTCGGGGCTTTCCAGCAAGGTGGCAACTACCTCATCTGTGAGGTAACGCCCAAAAGTTTTGCGAATTGAATCTGCGGTGTTAGCAATATAAGTTGTAATAGCAATAGCCGCACCGGTCAGTGCTAAAAATGGGGCAACAACAGGCAACCACCAGCCCCAAACAAAAGCTATGTATGTACTACCTAATAAAACCCCTTGCGCCAATATCAGGGTAGTTCCCCACCACCAAAAAGAGGATTTAAAGGACTTACCTACATATCGCCACCGCCAAGTCAGGATAGCACCAACCCCTGACCAGAAGGCAATCCACAGCCATTCTTGGGGTTCTGACCAACTTTTAATTAAGGCGTTACCTTTGAGGGCGGCGTTCAAAATTTGGCTGGTGAGATGTGCCTGAACTTCCACCCCAGACATGGGTTCTGGGATACTGAGCAAATCGCCACTGTAGGGAGTGTAGAATAAATCATTGAAACTTTCACCCACCATCCCAATTAAGATAATGCGATCGCGTCCCCAATCTTTTGGGACTCGGTCTTCTAAAATATCTCTGAGGGAAACTGTATTAAAAGAGCCGGTCGAACCTTGGTAATTCAATAACATCTGATAGCCATTGTCATCGGCGCGGATATAGCCCCCGTCATGAGATTGAAAGCGAGAAAATACCGTTTTCCCTAACTGCCAATCTTTATTTCCCTGAACAGTAATACCCTCTTTTTCTAAATAAAGTAATGCTAGATAAAAGCTAAAGCTGTAGACAGGTTTATTGTTGGCATCTGCTAGATAAATGAAACCGCGTCTGATCTTGTTATCGGCATCAGCAATTACATCATTTGCCCCTACTTGATCTTTCGCTTTAAGTACAGGTGGTGGTGGAACAGGCTGACTATTGCGATCGCCCACTACTTTTTGAATCCCAATCACATATTCGGTTGATTCAAACACCTTCACTAAATCCTGATGGCCTGGTTCAAAAGGGAGATCTCGATAAATATCCAAACCAATTGCTCTTGGCTTTCTGGCTTTGAGTTTTTTCAGCAACTTCGCATAAACACCATCAGCAATGTAACCTTGCTGAAGATATTGCATATCTGCTTCCTCAATCCCCACAATCACAATTCTGTCATCCTGGGGTTGAGGCGGCCGCCAACGCATATATTGATCAAAAGCTGCCCAGTCCCAAGATTGTAATAAACCAAGAAAGCGCAAAAGGATTACTAATACCGCTATACTTGGAGTAGTAATCCCAACAGCCCGCCATTCCCACAAAAAACGTTTTATCTTGCCCATCTCCTCAGGAAAATCAAAGGATTAAATACTCAAGAACTCAGCACTGTTGAGGGACTAATATTGTGGTTTAGGGGAAGAGGAAGAAATTTCGACAAGTTTTTCTAACTTAACTGAGTTTAACAGTTCTATCCATTCTGCTTGTGCTTGGGAATCGCGATCGCGCAACTGATCCAAAATCTTCAGAGTTTCATGCCAAATCCCATATTCTGCATACAATTTTGCCTGTTCTACAGAGTTCGCTTTTAGCCATCTTATTCTAGCCGCTTGTTTCTTACTCAAAGAAGTACGTTTAATCCAACCCTCAAGTGCTTTATCTGCTTCTCTATCCATAGGATTGCAGATAACTAAGAATTGCCATTGATATGTTTTACTCGCTGCTAAGTTGACAGTCTTTGGCATACTTATCTTCACTATCCCCGGAGTATTCACAATTGGAAAAATTTTTTCATAAACAACAGTTTCCGTTTCTTTATCAATCACACGAAATTCAGCTTTCTTATTAATAGCTTTCGGAACCTGTACATAAACTGTGGGGTTGGGAGCCACTGTCGTCAACACATTATTTTCTGGAGTCAACGCAGTCAGATATGTTTGCTTCTGATTAAGATTGTTTGACATCAATCCATTACTTAAGCTCTGATTACCACAAACAGTACCCCGCGAACCCGCTCCTGAAGTTCGTGCCGGTGCGCCCAAATCTTCCGCTGGCGGGAATTTTACGCTCACTCGCAATCCTTGGTATAACTGTGCGTGACTCTGAGTTGGTATGATAGGAATCATGAAGATTCCCGTCAAAATTCCCAAAGTGCGGGTTTTTCCTTGAACAGAAGAAAACTTTCTACTCATATACACTAGCTTAGATTAATTTCGATGATACATATCTAACACTAGTCTAAAATTTTATCAATGCCAACATGATAGACGCGGGGACGCAGGGACGCGGTGACGCGGGGATTCATTTGTAGCTTTAATTTACAGCAGATTGCAGATCAATGAGGTACAGAATAAAAATTGAAACCTAAACACCAAGCCAGTTTTACTCCTGACTCCTGACTCCTGACTCCTGACTCCTGAATTCTGCCGTAAGTGAATTGATATTACACGGAGATTAAAAACCTCTCCCTTTGTCGGAAGAGGCTTTGGGAAAGGTATTAAAATAATTCGTAATTCGTAATTCGTAATTAAATTACATTACTTACCTACGAGTATTAATTCGCAACTTTTTGATTTAACCACCTATACAAATCTTCTAACCCTTCACCAGTAGTAGCAGAAACTTGGAAAATCTGCATTTTAGGGTTTACTTGTTTCGCATATTCAATGCAGCGTTGAACATCAAATTGTACATAGGGAAGTAAATCAATTTTCGTAAGAATCATGATTTCACTAGCGCGAAACATATGGGGATATTTAATTGGTTTATCTTCTCCTTCCGTCACCGATAAAATTACAACTTTAGCAGCTTCTCCTAAGTCAAATAAAGCCGGACAAACCAAATTTCCGACATTTTCAATCATCACCACAGAATCTAATGGTGGGTTGAGTTGTTGTAAACTCTTTTCTATCATTGATGCGTCTAAATGACAGCCTGTACCTGTGTTAATTTGCACAACTTTACAGCCTGTTGCCTTAATTTTTTCAGCATCATTAGTAGTTTCTTGATCACCTTCAATAACACTGATAGTTAATTTATCTTTTAAATCATTAATCGTACGAGTTAATAAAGTAGTTTTTCCCGCCCCAGGAGAACTCATTAAATTTAAAGCCAGGATATTTCGACCTTTAAACCAGCCGCGATTTTGGGCAGCTAATAAGTTATTTTTTCCTAAAATTTCTTGTTCTAAAGATATTGTTGTATTATGAATTTTTGCATGAATTTGGGGCGCTTCTTCATGGTGATGAGTATGGGTAATTACAGTTCCATCTGCTAAAGTATGGGTATGATGATGTGCATGATCTAAATTAGTAGTTTTCGCTTCATTATCATCAGCACAACCGCAAGTTACACACATAAATCCTCCACTTCTATTTCTTTAATCTTCAGTTCTTCACCAGTAATTATATCTAACTGCACGCTACCACATTCACAAATTCCAAACGGTTGATCTACAGAAAAAGTTGTATCACATTGACGACATTTAGCCATTCCTGGTATTTCTAATATTTCTAATACTGCACCTTCTACTATTGTATCTTTGGCACAAATATCAAAACAAAATTTAATTGCTTCGGGCATAATAGCTGATAATTGACCAATTTCTAATAATACTCTTTGGACTTTTTTTCCTTGGGCATTTTCCCTAACTATAGCGATGATATTTTGGGTAATTCCTAGTTCGTGCATAGGTTTATGATTTTATCTCACGCAGAGACGCAGAGGGCGCAGAGAAGAGGAGTTTTAACAAATTCTGGGAAGTTGATCTCCTACTAGCATATCAATTATTCTTTCTGCACCGAAGGCAGTTTTTAAGAGGACTATTCCTGGTGGTTTGGGAATAATTTCACCTATGATAGATGCTTGTTTTCCTGTTGGGTGATTTTGCATTGTTGATAAAATAATTTCGGCTTTTTCTGGAGGGGCGACTATGACTAATTTTCCTTCGTTGGCTAGATACAAGGGTTCTAAACCGAGTATTTCACATACTCCATTGACTTCTTCTCGAATAGGAATTGCATTTTCATTGATGCGTATTCCTACGTTTGCTGTGAGAGCAAATTCATTTAATACTGTGGCTAAACCTCCTCTGGTAGCGTCTCGCATAGCGTGAATTTGGGGACAAACTTTGATGATTTCCGCGACTAATTCATGTAATGGTTGACAGTCACTTTCTATATCTGTTTCTAATGCTAACTCTCCTCTAGCAATTAATATTGCTGTTCCATGATTTCCTATTTCACCATTAATAATTACTACGTCTCCCGCTTGAATGTTGCGGGGAGAAATATCAATATTTAAAGGAATTATGCCAATTCCCGTAGTGTTAATAAATAGTTTATCAGCACAACCACGATTAACAACTTTGGTGTCTCCTGTGACTATTTGCACTCCGGCTTTTTGTGCGGCTTTTTGCATACTGGAAACTACACGGCGCAATGTTTCTACTGGTAAACCTTCTTCTAAAATCATGCTACAGGTAAGATATAAAGGTTTTGCACCACTGACGGCTAAATCATTAATTGTGCCGTTAATTGCTAGTTCTCCTATATCTGAACCAGGGAAAAATAAGGGATCTACTACATAGGAATCTGTGGTAAATGCTAATCTATTTCCATGTTGGGAAAGGCTGGCTAAATCAAATGTTGCTTGGTCTTCTAATTCGGAAAGAATGGGATTATTAAAGGTTTTTACAAAGACATCATCTATCAAGTCACGCATGGCTTTACCACCGCTACCATGTGCGAGATTAATATGCGTATCGCGGATTTTTCCCTGACGACGACGAACTTGTTCTATTTTTTGAAATAGGTAATTTTGATTTGAGTTAATTGTCATTTTTAATTTTTTTTATCAGCATAGGTTTTTCTTATTTTTATGACAGGCATATTGCCTGTCATTTTAAATTATTTACCAATTCTTTCTATCATCTCTTTCGTCTCTGTCTTTTCTTTCATCTCTATCTTCGCGTTTATTGCTGTTTTTGTCATAATGCAAAACGCCACCAACTGCCCAATCTTCTCGTTCAATTTCTTCAAAATGAATAATTATTGACTCAGGTTTAGTATCTAAAACAGAGACTAAAGCATCAGTCATAGCTTTGACTAATTTCCGTTTTTTTTCTATGGAGTTATTTTTACTAATTCTGACGGTTACATAAGCCATGTAATTTTCCTCAAATTGTGCAATTTAGACTGATATAGGTTCGGTAGATACACCTGATTTATCTCTTTTACCCATATTTGAAAGTCGCCCATATTTGTAATATGCTGCACAAGCACCTTCGGAGGAAACCATACAAGTTCCTATGGGCGTTTCTGGTGTGCAAGCTGTTCCAAATACTTTACATTGCCAAGGTTTTAAGACTCCTTTAAGAATTTCTCCACATTGACAAGCTTTATGATCTGCTACGTTTAAATTAGGAATTGTAAATTTAGCTTCAGCATCAAATTGGGCATATTTTTCGCATATTTTAAAACCGGAATTAGGAATTTCTCCTAAACCACGCCATGCAAATTTTTCGCGGACTGCAAAAACTTGATTCATGGCTTTTAATGCGTTTTGATTTCCGGCTGGTTCTACTAAGCGATTATATTGATTTTCTACTTGACAACGGTTTTCGACTATTTGTTTTAGCAACATCCAAATTGATTGGAATATGTCTAATGGTTCAAAGCCAGAAATAACTATTGGTTTATGATATTCTTGGGCAATAAATTCGTAGGGTTCTGTACCTATGACCATACTTACATGACCAGGCCCTACAAAACCATCCAGTTTTAAATCGGGATTTTCTAATAATGCTTGGAGGGCGGGTATAACTAATACATGATTAGAAAACATACTAAAGTTCGTGATGTTTTCTGCTGCGGCTTGGAGTATTGTAAATGCTGTGCTGGGGGCGGTGGTTTCAAAGCCTAAACCGAAGAAGACTATTTCTTTATTGGGGTTTTCTTTGGCTATTTTGAGGCTATCCAAGGGTGAGTAAACCATGCGAATATCTGCACCCTGGGCTTTGGCTTGTAAGAGGCTGGTTTTTGAACCGGGTACGCGCATTGCGTCGCCAAAGGTGGTGAAAATTATGTTAGGATTTTGGCAGAGTGCGATCGCATCATCTATTCTACCTTTGGGCATGACGCACACTGGACAGCCCGGTCCGTGAATTAGTTCGATGTTATCGGGTAATATTTCTTCGATTCCGTATTTGAAAATTGAATGGGTATGTCCTCCGCATACTTCCATTATTTTGATGTTTCTGTCTATTTGTTGGCTGAGTTTTTCGATTTCTTTTTGTAATGCTTGGGCTTTTTCGGGGTTACGAAATTCGTCTACATATTTCATATTTTTATTTCTCACGCAAAGGCGCGAAGGACGCGAAGAAAGAAGGAAGAGAATATTTAATTGCTAATTGTTGTTTGGGCTGCTGCTATTTCTTGCAATAATTGCAATGTTTCTGCTGCTTCTTGTTCGTTAATTCGGTTCATTGCAAAACCAACGTGAACGAGTACCCAGTCTCCTATACATTTTTCTGGTGGGTGTTGTTCGTCTACTATACAAGCTATGTTTACTTGGCGTTTTACTCCTCCAATATTAACTATGGCTAGTTTGTGTTCTGGGTTGGTTATTTCTGTTATTTGTCCGGGTATTCCTAAGCACATTTTATTTTTCCTTTTTTGAAGATTTATCTCACGCAGAGGCGCAGAGACAACAGAGTGTTTTTATATTATTTCTTTTAAGTATTTAGCAGCAGCTATAACAGCTTGTCCTAGTGATAATCCGCCATCGTTTGCAGGTACTATGCTATGAGTGAGGACGTTTATTTCTAATTTTTCTAATTGCATTTTTACCTGTTTTAATAAAATTCGATTTTGAAATACTCCCCCTGTTAATGCTACTTGGTAAAATTCATGTTCTTGTCTAATTTGGTTAACCATTTTTACCACTGCACTAGCTAAACTTTTATGAAATTTTGCAGCTATTTCTGGTGAGGAGATGTGCTGGTTTATATCATTGAGTATTTCTCGCCATGCGGAAGATGTATCTATATAATAAATATTATCTAATAATTCAAATTTAAATGGATAATTTAGAGTTTCTTCATCATTGTTTAAGATAGTTACATCTGCTATGGCTTCCATTTCTATAGCTGCTTGTCCTTCATAACTACATTGTTCTCTACATATATTTATTGCGGCGGCTACTGCATCAAATAATCTCCCTACTGATGATGTTAAGGGTGAGTTAATGCCTTTTTTTATAATTTGATTCAGTAATTTGGGGTTTTTATGTTCTAAAAATTTGATTATTTCTAATTCACTATATTTATCTTTGATTTGTTCCCAAGTAAAAGCATTAATTAATTGAGAGTATGTATTTCTCCACGGTTGATAAATTGCTTGTTTTCCTCCTATCATGGGCATGGTTTTAAATGTCGCTAATCTTTGAAAGTTATGATAATCTGCTAATAGAAATTCTCCGCCCCATAGTTTACCGTCTTCACCATAACCTAATCCATCAAATGCTATTCCTAAAACTGGTTTTGAGTTTAAGGGAATTTGATTTTCTGCCATACAAGCTGCTATATGGGCATGATGATGTTGGATTTGATCAAGTGGAATTTGATTAGCTGTTGCTAGTTCTTTACCCAGTTTAGATGATAGATATTCTGGATGTTTATCAATAACAATGATTTCTGGTTTATGTGCAAATAAATTTAAGTATAAATTCAATGTTTCTTGATAGGCGTTAAATGCGGTTGCATTTTCTAAATCTCCTAAATGTTGTGAAAGAATAGCTTCTCTTTCTCGTAATAAGCAAAAGGTATTTTTTAACTCGCTACCCATTGCTAAAATTGGCGGTATTTTTTCAAATCCAGGTGGTAAAGGAATTGGTGCAGGTGCATATCCCCTAGCACGTCTGAGGGTTTGTATTTGATTATCGATAACTCTAACAACAGAATCATCTACCCTATTAACAATATCTCTATTATGTAAAAGAAAATAATCGGCTATTTTTGATAATTTATCTTTTGCATCTTCATTATTTATACATTGTGGTTCATCAGAAATATTCCCGCTAGTTAAAACTATCGGGTGGTTCATTCTTCTCAGAATTAAATGATGTAAGGGGGTATAAGGAAGCATGAAACCCAGAGTATCTTGTCCCGGTGCGATAGAACATGGTAATTTTTTATCTGTTTTTATTTTTAATAAAACAATGGGTGCAGCAGGACTTGTTAATAATTGTTTTTCTAAATCATTAATATAGCAATATTCAGAAATAATATTGCTATCTCTTGCCATTAAAGCAAAAGGTTTATGATAACGTTGTTTGCGGTTTCTCAGTTTTATAACTGCATTTTCTAAAGTTGCGTCACAAGCTAAATGAAACCCACCCAAACCCTTAATAGCGACAATTTCACCCTTTTGTAATAAGGTACAAACAGCATCCACATCATCTAACATTGAGAACATATCAGAAATGACAGGTTTACCGTCAGCCCTTTCCAACCATGCACGAGATCCACATACATGACAAGCGATAGGTTGGGCGTGAAAACGGCGATTTTCTACATTTTTATATTCCTTTTCACATTCCTTACACATGGGAAAATCCACCATGCTGGTGTTATTTCTATCATAAGGAATAGCGCGAATAATACTCAACCTGGGACCACAATGAGTACAATTAGTAAAAGGATAACGAAAATAACGACTAAAAGGATCAAAAATATCCTTTTGACATTGGGGACAAGTTGCAGCGTCAGGAGAAATTTCTGTTTTCACCACACTATTAACACTACGAGAAATCACAAAATCATCAAAATCGAATTCCCCAAAATATGGACTCCTCTTCACCTCATTAATTTTTGCCAAAGGAGGACATTCTTGATATATTTTTTTTATAAATACTGTAATTTCTTCCTCACTACCAGAAACACGAATTAAAACACCTTCACCATCATTACAAACATCACCCTTTAACCCACAAACCTTAGCCAAACGATACACAATAGGACGAAAACCGACACCTTGCACAGTCCCACGAACCCTAATTTCTTCAATAGGCATCTTTCTTCCTTTGCGTCTTTGCGCGAAATAATCAAAACTTCCAAATCAAAACGCGATTATTTCCAGAATCAGCAATTACCGCAGTTCCACCACAAACTTTAATTCCATAACACCAATTTAAACTTTGTCTTGTTGGTAGTCCAAAATTCCGATTTTCGCTTTTCTTGGTAAAGTTATCTTGTCCAATTACGACATCAGCATTCGCACCCTGTAATAATAAAAGAGATTCTGGTTTCTTCCATCCTAGCAAACGAGAATTAGCTGTATCTGCAACTATTAACCAATCTTTCCAGATATCTACTCCATAAGGCATACTTAAACTACTACGACTAGGGAAATAAACCCCTTGATTCAATTCCACCGAATTAAAGTTTTTTTGCCCTAAAACCACAGCACAAGGGACATTATTTTCTGTTGGTATTCCTTTCCAAATCATTACCCGGTTATTACCTGCATCAGTAACCACTAAATTATCTTCCCACAGGGTGATATCATGACACCAACGCATACTGGAAGCAGTGGGAGAACCACCACCATTTTCATTGCGTGATATCATGTTTGGTTGTCCCAAAACTATATCCGCAGGTTGTCCATTTTCTGTGGGGAATTGATTCCAAATCAATAAACGTCTATTTCCGGTATCGGCTACAAATAACTTACCTTGATGATAGAAAATACCGTAAGGCCAATGTAGGGTATTTGCCGCAGGTTCTCGATTTCCTCGATTTGGTTCATTATCAATAAAATTAATTTGTCCTAATACTAAATCTGCGGGAACATTACTATATTCTGGAACATTATACCAGATTAAAATGCGATGATTCCAAGCATCGGCAACGGCTAAACCTGTACCACATTTACAAATACCTGTAGGAACACTAAATGTAGATTTTCCTGGTATACTTTTGGCGTTTTGTCCTTCAGAATAAAAGTCTGGTTGTCCTATTACCCAGTCAGCAGGTTGATGATCTTTTGTGGGTAAATTTCGCCAACCTAATAAACGATGATGTCCTGTATCTGCTACCCATAATATTCCTGTTTCTGATAATAAACAAGCTGCACGGGGACCGAACATTGTTGAAGGGGTGGGTGCAATAGGTATGGCTATTTGTTCGGGTGTGGTGTTGTTTCCTAATATTACTTCTGCACTTTTCTGAGATAATAATTGGAGATTTTCAATAATCATCTTGATAAAAGACTAATGTTTGATTTTTGAAATATAGGTAGTATGATGGTTTTGGTGGGCATTGCCTACAATACTTGAACTTTTTCAAAGATAATTTATGATTCCTATAGTGTTTAATTAAGTGAATTAAGCTGCGGATCATCTGCGGTGTGAATTTTCTACTTTCACATATACATTTTCACCCTTAACTCTCACCTCATAGCTTTGCAGGGAAACATTAGGTACAGTTAAACATTCACCTGTGTTTAAATTATATTGAAACTGATGTGATGCACAAGTAATAATGCCATTTTCGATCTTCCCTTTATCTAAAGGAAAACCTAAATGAGAACAACTATTTAGATAACAACTAATCTGATCACCTAGTCTGTATATAATTAAATCATTATTGGCAACTCTAACGGCTAAGATGCGATTTTCAATTATGTTATCTAATGTTGTTGCTTTCACCCAATAGGAGTCTGTAGGGAGAGAATTATCAGGAGGATGAGAATTACCCTGAACCGCAACTACTCTTGTAATTTCTGGACAATGTTTTTTAATAGTCTGTTCTATTCCTTGGGTTAAAGTTAAGGTAGAAGTGGCACAATTACTACAACTACCAATTAATTTAACTTCTACTGTATCTGGTAATTTAATGGCTACTAATTCCACATCTCCTTGATGATTTTGTAAACTGGGACGAACTTCGGCTAATGCTGTTTGGATACGTTCTGATAATGGAGGTTTAACTAAGTTATGATATAACAAAACTGCATAAACAATTTCATCATTTACAGCCTGATTTAAAGCTGATATATTTTCTTGTTTAAGACTTTTAATTAAATTAGTTAATGCGGCTTTATGTAGAGATTCAATAGCCCGTTGTAAACCTACGGCTACACACCTTTGACTTTCATCCCATTCGGAAATAATCGCTTCAAATCTGTTAATATCTGTAATCAATTCTTCTAGTTGAGTCATTATTAATCTGCTTAATTAATTATAAACATTAAAACTCAACCCCACAGATAATTCTGTAGGGATTGATAACTTTTAATTTGGTATTTATGCAAACTCATTTCATTCTAAAGTCTTGTAGCAGAAAAGGCATGATTACACCAGTTACTAAACTCGCTACAGTAATGGGAATACAAAGGGGGATAGCTGCCTGTGCTAATAATACTAAGATTAGTGTGCCAACACTACTAGCAATAGCGGTTTGACGGAGAAAATAGATAGGATCTCGGAATAGTTTACCTTTGAGAAGTAACTTAAAAGAAAACCAGCTTAGTTCTAACATATATCCTCCTAGTAGTTAGATAAGAAATTCATCATTAATAAGCCGAGAATAATGGCAGGAATTATTCCCGCAGGTGCGAACAAACTACCAATAGTTGCGGCGAATTTATAGCCTAAGTCTTTACCTGCAAGGATCATGCCGCCAATTGCACCACCAATCATTGATAAAATCACAGCAATGATTAACCAAGTAAATGCTGTCGTGAGATTTAATTCTGTATTCAAACTATACAGAAATTCTTTAAATGCTGGGTTATTGACAAAATCAAACATGGAATTCTCCTATTGAGGGTTTAATGCAAGACAAATGCTTGCATTTCTGCTGCTACATCTTGTAGTGCTTTGGCTACTACTTCCGCTTGTTCTAGTTGTTGATTTTCGGTAAATATTTGCCAAGCTTCTTGATAGTAGGATTTGGCTGTTAATAGATTTTGCTGATTACCTAATTCTGGTTTTTCTGGATTGTCGGGTAAGTTAAATAGGGCGTTGGCTTTGTTAGAAATTGTGTTAGCATATTCTAACGGTGTATCTTGAGGATTCCGCACTTTTAAGGCTTCGTTGTAGGCAGAAATAGCCCGTAAGTTATTCTCTACAGGATGGGAACTGATTAAATATTGCAAAGCGTTACCTAAGTTGTTTTGCAACATGGCATATTCCCTCGGATGGTCAATGAGGTTAATATGTTTGAGTGCTACTTCAAAAGACTGCACTGCTAACCCTTGACGTAAATATTCCCGTTCTGATGCCATTGGCATAGAAAGATATGCGATCGCTATATTGTTAGATAAAATCGCATATTCCTGTGGGTAATCTTCCCAGCCAAACACCCGCAAAGCCTGATGATAAGCTTGAATGCTGTCTGTTATCCGCGCTAAATTGTTGGGAACAAGGGATTGCAAAACTAAGCCCAAATTCATCTGTGCTTCTGCTACTTCCTCTGGTGTCGCCAATTGTTGTAATATTGGTAAGGCTTCTTCATAACCTTCCTTTGCTTGTAGCAACAGTTGAGAATCTGCATCAGGAATCATTTGCAGAGTACCTGCTATTCCCACCTTAGCCCGTGCTTTTAGCAAAAGATAGTTGTCACCGCACATTTCATAGGCACGATAAAACAACCCTACTGCATTTCGTAGGTCTTGGGCAGTTTTCGGCTTTTTCTGAAAGCCTTGCGCCATTTCTATCAGCATTTGGATTTTTTCCTCTGCTGTTGCAGACTCCGAAGCAATAGCTGCGATCGCTGCCTTGACTGCTGAATCTGTAATACTAGGGGTCATAATTGGCGTACTCTAGCCGGTTGGGGAATTAAGTCAACACCCACACACAACAAATGTGGGGCTATAAACTAAGCCGATTTACGCAAGTTTCGAGTCTTTTCAACAGATTCCCCAATCTCAAACTTTTCTATCTCTTCTCACCGAGAGATAAAACACGATCAGCCAAAATTTCAATTAACAGGTATTTTTGCCCGCAATCTTATGACCACTCCTTTGATTGCCTAAGTCAATTCTTCTCACTATAAAACAGTTGGTTGAGAAAATCCTAGCGGGAAATTACCAATATCAATAGCAATTAAAAGTCTGTGAGGAATTCATGATAGGACAGGCGAGATGCCTGCCCAAATATATCACTAAGGAACAATCAAAACTGGACAAGGGGAAAGATTAATGACGCGACTGGTGACGCTATCAGTTGCGCCTTCATCCGTTAAGCCTAAACCCCGACAGCCCATAATAATTAAACTGGCCTCGATTTCATCAGCAACATCACAGATAGTAAAGGCTGGTTTACCTTGTCTTTCCAGGACTTCGGCTGTAATTCCTTGCTGAGAAAATAAGGCTTGGGCATTTTCTAGCAGTTTAGCAACCGCCTCTGGAGACACCATAGGATCAGGATTAGGGGTATCTGAGGTTGGTTCTTCCACGACTGACAGGAGTACTAAGCGACTACTGTACTTCTGTACTACGTTGGCAACTACATCCGCAGCTTCCCGCGCAGCCCGACTTTGATCAATTGGAAACAGAACTGTCTTAAACATAAATCACTGGGACACCCCGTACTCCGGTAAAATCTTCATAGTTATACTTTCAAAACAATAACAAAAAGGCAATCAGGAGGGTTTAGTTGTGTCCAAAAAAAGTTTAGCAAGTTTATCTGCGGCTGATATTTCTGGTAAACGCGCCTTGGTGCGGGTTGATTTTAACGTTCCTGTGGATGATCAAGGTAACATTACCGACGATACTCGCATTCGCGCTGCGCTGCCAACCATCAAGGATTTGACCGAAAAGGGCGCTAAGGTGATTTTAACAAGCCATTTTGGTCGTCCCAAGGGTGTAACTGAAAAATTGCGTCTAACGCCTGTTGCCAAGCGCCTTTCTGAGTTGTTGGGGCAAGAAGTCGTCAAGACTGATGATTCTATTGGTGATGAAGTTGCAGCTAAAGTTGGCGCGTTGCAGAATGGCCAAGTGCTGTTACTGGAAAATGTCCGCTTTTATCCAGAAGAAGAGAAAAACGATCCTGAATTTGCAAAAAAGTTGGCAGCTAATGCTGATTTTTATGTAAATGATGCCTTTGGGACTGCACACCGCGCCCATGCTTCGACTGAAGGTGTAACCAAGTTCCTCAGTCCTTCTGTGGCTGGATATTTGGTGGAGAAGGAATTGGAATATCTGCAAAATGCGATCGAAAATCCCCAACGTCCTTTGGCGGCTATTATCGGTGGTTCCAAGGTTTCTAGCAAAATCGGCGTAATTGAAACTTTGTTGGAAAAGTGCGACAAACTGATCATTGGTGGTGGGATGATTTTCACCTTCTACAAAGCCCGTGGTTTGAGTGTGGGTAAGTCTTTGGTGGAAGAAGATAAGCTGGAATTAGCGAAGTCTTTGGAAGCTAAGGCCAAAGAACGTGGTGTGGCTTTGTTGCTACCTACAGATATCGTCTCCGCAGATAAGTTTGCGCCTGATGCTAATGCTACTACTGTCAGCATTGAAAATATCCCTGCCGATGGTATGGGTTTAGATATTGGCCCTGATTCTGTGAAGGTTTTCCAAGCGGCTTTGGCTGATTGTAAGACTGTGATTTGGAACGGGCCTATGGGTGTGTTTGAGTTTGATAAATTTGCTGCGGGTACGGAAGCGATCGCTCATACTCTAGCAGAAATCGGCAAAACCGGCACAACTACCATTATCGGTGGTGGTGACTCTGTAGCCGCTGTGGAAAAGGTAGGTTTGGCTGATCAAATGAGCCACATTTCTACTGGTGGTGGTGCTAGTTTAGAGTTGTTGGAAGGTAAGATTTTACCTGGTATTGCAGCTTTAGATGATGCGTAAGCTGTTAAATTCCGTTAACTAATGACAATTTGAGTAGGGGTGCGCTATGCCGTACCCTTGCCTTTGTCTATAGTTAATAATTATAGCAGCACCAGAGTTATATTAAGTGATGATGTAATGGCCAGAATTGAAGAAATTTCCGTCAAAAACTATAGGGTTTTGCAGAATATTACCCTAAAAGATATCAAACCTTTTTCCGTTTTTCTTGGTCCTAATGGTAGTGGCAAGACTACTTTTTTTGATGTCATAGGTTTTCTTTCAGATTGCCTCACTACTAATGTTAGAAAAGCCTTAGAAAAGCGGGGAAGATTTCAAGAAGTCATTTCCCGTGATTGTGAAAATCAGGAGATTGAAATTGTAATAAAGTATCGTGAGGCTAAAGATTCTCCTAAAATCACATATACAGTTGCCATTGCTGTACAAAATGGAGCGCCAATAGTTTCTAGAGAAGCTCTTAAATGGAAACGAGGTTCTCATGGTAAACCATTTGATTTTTTGAAGTTTGAAAATGGAAAAGGTGAAGTAATTAGTGGTGAAAATCCAGAAATAAATGACAGTAGAATCCCTTATCAAATGGATGATCCAAGTTCTCTAGCGATTAAAACTATTGGGCAATTGTCTGATAACCCACGTATTGCTAGTTTACGACGTTTTATTGAAGGATGGTTTCTCTCTTATTTCATACCAGATCAAGCTCGTCAATTAGCAACTTCTGGTGCAATGGAACACCTCTCTCGTGAAGGAGATAATATTGCCAATGTAGTTCAATACCTTGCTGATGAACATCAAGAAACTTTATCCAAAATTTTGAAGTTACTGGCCAGTCGTGTTCCCCAGTTAGAGAAAGTAGAATCTGAACCAACAATTGATGGTAGATTGGCTCTTTTATTTAAAGATGCGCCTTTTACTAAACCATTTTTAGCAAGGTTTTCCTCAGATGGGACACTCAAGTTACTAGCATATTTAATATTATTGAATGATCCAAACCCACCTCAGCTACTTTGCATTGAAGAGCCAGAAAATGGTCTGCATCACAAGCTTCTTGACTCTTTGAGCGAAGAGTTAAAGGCATATTCACAACGCGCACAAGTTTTTGTTTCTACTCACTCTCCATTCTTTGTAAATACCATCAAAGATGCCAAACAACTTTGGATTTTTCAACGTGATGATAATGGCTATGCAACTGTTACAAGGGCTGATCAAATCCCTAATGCTAAACATTTTATAGAGTCCGAAGCAGGTTTAGGTGATCTCTGGTCTGAAGGATATCTAAGAGGATTACCTTATTAGTATTAGCAATTATGCACATCGAGTTTTTAGTAGAAGAATCTTCAACTGCAACTGCTTTAAAGTTTATTGTCCCCAAAATTATAGGTGATATACATACTTTTGAAGTTCATAATTTTGGCAATAAAAATAGCCTTTTAAAAAGATTACCTGAACGTATGAAAACTTATGCTAGTTTTATACCGGATGACTGGCGAATAGTGATTTTAGTAGATGAAGATAGAGCAAATTGTCAAGAATTAAAAAAGAAGCTCTGTGATGCTAGTAGTGTTGTAACTACAAAAAAAGGAAATATTGTTCTTCATCGAATTGTTGTAGAAGAACTTGAATCTTGGTTTATAGGTGATGTAGCAGCAATCAGGGCTGAATATGAAAAAATCCCTGTTTCTTTATCCCAGCAAGCCAAATTTCGTAATCCAGATGCTATCAAAGGTGGGACATGGGAAGAATTAGATAAGATACTCAAAAAGTATGGCTATGAGACAGGGTTGCAAAAAATTGACTTTGCCCAGAAAGTATCGCCCCACATGGATGTAGAAAACAATCAATCAAGAAGTTTCCAAGTTTTTCGTGATGGATTAAGAAGAATTATAACCTGAAAAAACTACTTAATTTATAACCTTGCTATCCTAGAAATAGCAAACTTCAAGGAGAAAACAAATCATGGAAGAATTACTAGAACTCAGAGAATTAGTCCTTGCTGGCAACCTAGAAGCGACTCTATCTTTAATTGATGAATTAGAGGAAATCAGCAAAGAAGATAAAATCAATAAAATTTATAGCTATTGTGTAGTGCTTTTAGTTCATTTAATTAAACAACAGGCAGAAAAAAGGACAACTCATTCTTGGGATGTTTCCATTCGCAATGCTATTGACGCAATTGATCGGATCAACAAACGCCGAAAAGCTGGAGGATATTACATGGACAAAAAAGAAATAGAAGAAATTTTAGCAGAAGCTTATAATCGCGCTTTAGATAATGCTTCTTTAGAAGCTTTTGGCGGAATTTATGATGAATTAACCTTAAAAAATATGGTAGATCAAGAATTGATTTTCAAACAGGCATTAAATTTTATTTTTAATTAAATCAAGTGCGATGGCCATCAATGAAAAAATACTTTTACTATTTATTATCTACAATTAATAAACAAAATCTAGGAGAATAATATGGAAATACAAACTCGTAAACATACTTATACACCTGAAGAATATTTAGAACTAGAAGAAAAAGCACTTTATAAAAGTGAATATCGGGATGGAGAAATTGTACCTATGACTGGTGGGACTGGTAATCATAACAAAATTACACTAGCTATTGCTGCTATTTTACTCTATGCTCTCAGACGCAAAAACCATGAAGTTTTTATGGGAGATATGCGTTTATGGATACCAGAATATAAAGAATATACATATCCTGACGTAATTGTAACTGATGGAAAGGTTCTTTATACAGGTAAAAATAATACTACCGTTACTAATCCTTTATTAATTGTTGAGGTATTATCTAAGTCTACAAAAAATTATGACCAAGGTGATAAATTTACTTTTTATCGTTCTATTCCGCAATTTAAAGAATATGTTTTAGTGGAACAAAATCAATATCAGGTGATGCACTATAGCAAAACTAATGACGAAGAATGGATTTTTCGGGAATATAAATCTGAAAATGATCTTGTTAAGTTACAACATCTTGATTTTGAAATTAGTTTAATTGACATTTATCAAGATGTTAATTTTGAGGATAAAGAATAAATAATGCCATCAATTTTAAACCATCCTCTTAAAAAAAGCGTTGAATGGTGAGTTATGAAAATAGAAAGTATGCGTCTAAAAAACTTTAAAGCTTTCAAAGACGTGGAAATTAAAAAAATTCCTAAAATGTGCGTTTTTGTCGGTGCAAATGGTACAGGTAAAACAACCCTTTTTAATGTATTTAGTTTTTTAAAAGATGCTTTAACTGATAATGTTCATGTTGCCCTCACTAAATTAGGAGGAAGTAAAGGATTTCAGGAAGTAAGAAGCCGCAATTCAACCGGACCGATAGAAATTGAATTGAAATTTCGTATTCCTCAAGGTGAAAAATCCCCATTAGTTACCTATTCTTTAACAATCAACGAAGAAGATGGTCGCCCTATAATAGAAAAAGAGATTCTTCAATACCGAAGAGGTAGTAAAGGTCAGCCTTGGCGATTTATTGATTTTTCCAAAGGCAAGGGACAGGCTGTTATCAATGAGCCTGATCAGGTTATAGATGAAAAAGAATTAAAACGAGAAGACCACGAGTTAAAATCTCCAGATATCCTTGCATTGAAAGGTTTGGCACAATTTGAAAAATTTCCGGCAAGTAAAGCAATTGGTGATTTGCTTGAAAACTGGCATATTTCTGACTTTTACATCCAACAAGCGCGACAAGAAAGGGAATCGAGTTATGCAGAACACCTCTCAAAAGAGGGTGAAAACTTAGCAAGTGTGACAGAATTTCTCTATAGAAGACACCCTGATATTTTCCAGAAAATCATTGAAAAGCTGAAACAACGAGTTCCTGGTATCAGCGAAGTTGATTCAAAAATTACTGAAGAAGGGCGGGTATTGCTGCGGTTTAAAGATGGCGATTTTCATGATCCTTTTTTAGCGCGGTATGTTTCTGATGGAACTATCAAAATGTTTGCTTATTTAGTGCTTTTGTATGACCCAAAACCTCATCCACTGCTATGTGTGGAAGAACCAGAAAATCAACTTTATCCTAAACTTCTTTATGAACTTGCAGAAGAATTTAGAGAATATGCACGCAAAGGTGGTCAGGTTTTTGTCTCCACTCATTCCCCTGATTTTTTAAATGGTTGCGAACTAGAAGAGGTATTCTGGTTACAAAAAGAAAGAGGTTATACAGTAGTCAAGCGAGCGAGTGATGATGAACAAATCACAACATACATGAATGAAGGTGATAAACTTGGCTATCTCTGGCGGCAAGGTTTTTTTGAGGGGGCAGACCCGCTATGAGAGAGCTTGTTTTTGTATTAGAAGAACCATCCGCAAGAGCAATGATTCAAGGAATTTTACCAAATATAATATTAGAAGCAAATATAAATGTTAGGTATATTGTTTTTGAGGGTAAACAAGACTTGGAAAAACAGATAACACGAAAACTTCAAGGATATAATAATCCTAACGCAACATTCATCATTTTACGTGATCAGGATTCTGGCGACTGCCAAATAATTAAAACCAAACTTAAACAAAAATGCGAATCAGCAAATAAGTTTCAATCTATTGTGTGTATTGCGTGTCGTGAACTAGAAAGCTGGTATATTGCTGATTTAGAGGCGGTGGAAAAAGCTTATGATAAAACCAATCTTTCATTGCTGCAAAATAAAAATAAATTCCGAAATCCTGATATTCTTGAAAGTCCATCAAAAGAACTAAAATCGCTAGTGCCTGAATACCAGAAAATAAACGGCTCAAGAATCATAGCACCTTACTTGAATCTTGAAAACACACGCTCCCGCAGTTTTTATTACTTTATTAATTCAATCAAAAAAATTATTCAATCTTAAAGTGTTCAAATTAGAATAAAGTATTCCTCGTCGTTATTTCCCCTTGAACCTACTTATTACTGCTTTAGATTAAGTATAATTAAAAGTGTAAAAGATGAAGCATGAAACTTCATCCCTACGACTATATTTAAAACAACCCCAAGCCAAATTTAAACAGCAGGCTTTTCATATAAACGCAAAAGACTACCATTCACCATAGATGCAGCATCAGACGCAAGCCAAGCGGTAAACTCACCAATATCCTCAGTTGTAATCCAACTTGGTTGACTCTGTTCTTGACTAACACGAGTTGCTACCCAACTATGGATAATAACTTCATTAATTCGCACACCACTATTCTTATTTTCAGCTATCAATATCTGAGCTAACATAAGTTGTCCAGCCGCTGGAATGCTGACTAAACTAACATTAGGAACGGGATTTTCCGCTGCTGCTCCTCCTATGAGTGTGTAACTAGCGCCCTTTTGTTCTTTCAAAAGAGGCAGAAAAGTACGAGCAGTGATAAAATGACTGGTTAAATTGCTATTCAGGTATTGTTGCCATTCAGCGATTGATACCTGTGTTATCGGCTTGTTTCCAAACCACCAACCTCCAAGGGAAGCAACCACAGCATCAAGTTTACCAAACTGCTTGAGTATTTGGTCACGAATGCGTTCTGCATCTTCAATTTGGCTAATTTCTCCGACGATGGGAATAAAATTGTCGGGTGTGGCAATGTCACCTAAATATGTGCGTAGTTCCTCTAGTTTTTCGGCTTTACGAGATGGGACTGCAACGATCGCACCAGCTTTGAGAAATGACCGCACAATGCCTTCACCTACATTACCTGCACCGCCGGGGATAAATACGACTTTACCTGCTAATTTGCTCATAATTAAGCTCCTTTTGTTTTTCTAAACAGATATTTAAGCAGCCAAAATCCCACCATCTACTGCCAGAGTATGACCATTGATAAAATCAGCAGCATCAGAACAAAGCCAGAGAACAGCATTAGCAATGTCATCAGGTTGTCCCAAACGTCCAGCCGGCACAAAACTTTCAAAAGCTTTAGAATTGCCGCCTGTAGCCTGATTTAGCATCTCAGTTTCAATAGGGCCAGGAGCAATCGCATTAATCCGAATTTTTTGGGCTGCATATTCTAATGCAGCTGATTTTGTCAGCATCACCACAGCAGCTTTTGAGGTGTCATACAGGGAAAGTCCAGGTGATAATGGACGGAAACCGTTAATAGATGAAGTGTTAACAATCGCTCCCCCATTCCCTTGAGCTAACATCTGGGCAATTTCGTATTTCAAACAGAGAAAAACACCCTTAACGTTAACTCCAAAAAGTCGGTCATAAGCTTGCGCTGATTGGTCTGCTAACAAGGCATTTTCCCCCAGCAGTCCCGCATTATTAAAGGCGATATCAAGGCTACCAAAGGTATTCACTGTGGAGTTAATGAGTGCTTTTACATCTGCCTCTTGAGCTACATCTGCTTTCACAAATAAACCGTCGCTACCAGCTTCACGAATGAGACGGGTAGTTTCATTACCTTCTTCTTCCCGTCTACCAGCCACTACAACCTTAGCCCCTGCACGAGCAAATGCGATCGCACTTGTGCGTCCAATTCCAGAAGTTCCACCCGTAACTAGGGCAACTTTGTTTGCTAATGAGTTCATTGTCTTTACTCCAGTTCCAGCACTACAGTAGTCTGATTGAATGGAATTTTTTTGACAAGTAGGCACTTTATGGTTCCCAAGGAACAGCGTCCAATTCTCCTGAGTCAAGACTGCCCTGTACGACAAATGCTTGATATAGTGGGAGATAAATGGACACCACTAATTTTGTGTATCCTGCGTTCTGGAACTATACGATATGGTGATTTTCAACGCCAGATTCCGGGAATATCCAAAAAGATGCTGACGCAAACTCTCAGACAGTTAGAATCAGACGGAATTGTTGAACGTACTGTTTATCCAGTCGTACCGCCAAAAGTAGAATATAAACTTACGCCCTTTGGTGAAAAATTAATTGAACCCATCGCCGTATTAGCAGATTGGGCTTGGCAACATCAAGAGGAATTAAATCTTATTTATAAACGTAACCGGATGTAATTACAGCAGGAGTCAGGAGTAATATCATGTCCATTTGAATACTTGTCATTTAGACTGACGCGGAGACACGGAGACACGGAGACGCGGGGAAAATTAAGAATTACCTGTTCCCTGTTCCCTGTTCCCTGTTCCCTGTTTACGAATTACGAATTACGAATTACGAATTATGGTGTTGGTGTGGTTGTAGGTGTGGGTTCTTCTGTGGGTGTTTCCGTTGGTGTTTCTGTTGGTTCTGGTTCTGGGGGATTTTCTGCTCTGACAGTCAGTTGATAATCTACGGGTTCTGAGGCTGTGGAAACAACGACAAATTCATAAAATCCTTTTTCTGGTAATGTCTTGGATACAGTCCGCTGTTGGGAATCTTCTAAAAATACGATTTTCCCAGAGGGAGAATAAATTGATAGTAATATTTTTGAATTTGCTTCTAGCGTAACTTCCATAATTTGATCTTTGGCTAGTCCAGCAATGAAAACTTTACCTCTTCCTGGTTGGAGAGTTCCACTGACTGTTTTACTTGTACCACCTTCAGGAAAGACTATTCTTTGAAATGCGCTGTTGGCAAGAATAGCGTTAAGTTGATCATTTACAAATCCGTACCAAACTTGCCCAATGGGTTGGTTAATAAAATCTTTACCTCGCTGTTCAGGAAATTCACGTAAAAATGCAGCATCACCTAAATCATATAAAGAACGACTACCAACGTTGACTTTATTAACTTCTACTTTCCAGCGATCGCGTTCTGCGGCTGTGTAAGTTCCCAGTTGACGACGGGAGTCAGAACTGATTGCTGACAGCTTTTCTAGGACTTGGGCGGCGGTTTTATCCCATTCTGCCCGCAAATTTTCATCTTCTGGATCATTGCTGAGGGTACGTCCTTTTAAATTGGGGTTTTTCTCCCTAAATACTTGATTAACTAAACTAATATAAAAGTTATAATCTATACTTAATTGTTGACGGCGAGCGCTCAATTTTTCTTTGCGTTGTTTTTCCTCTGGTGAATAATTGACTTCGGGTTCGGGTGACTCCGTTTCAGTCGGGGTAGGACTAGATGTAATTGTCGGGTTGCTTTCTCCTATATCTCTTGTGCGGCTATGGAATCCCCACCACAGTAAACCTGCGCTGGCAAATAAGGCTAAGGTAACAATAAAGACGTTGGTTGCTGTCCAAATACTTGGGGTTTGCGGAGTGGGAGTAAGCACAGGTTGGGGTGCTGGGATTTTGGGAGGAGAAACTGCAACAGTTGCAGATATGGGGGGTTGTGTGGGGGTAGGTGGTTGTGTAGCGGGATAATTAACCGGTTGCGGGTTAAGGGCTTGAATAACTTGACGGGCTGATTGATAGCGATCGCTCACGTTTGACGATAACATTTTATCTATTATTTGTCCCAATGCCGGACTAATGCTCACTTCCCGCCGCCATTGCCAAGATAAATCATAAGTATCAATTAACTCTTGAGGTTGTTTACCTGTCAGTAAAACTAACACTGTCACTGCTAAGGCATATAAATCACTTTGGGGAGACACTACCCCGGTTTGCATTTGTTCTGGGGGTGCAAATCCGACTTTTCCCAATAGAGTTGCAGGTGTGGGAGATGCCATTGCTCCGGTTTGGTAATATTGAGAAGCGACGGTTGCAGCAACTTGTTTGACACCACCAAAATCAATTAATACTGGTAATTGATCAGCATTGCGAAGCATTAAGTTATCAGGAGAAATATCCCGGTGAATTACACCAACTGAGTGAATGTATTCCAATACGGGTAAAATTTGCTGTAATAGCTGACGAACTTCTATCTCTGTAAATCTTAAACCCTGCTGTTTACGGCTATTTAATAAAGAATTATAAGTTTCCCCATCTACATGATCTTGTACCAAAAATAAGTGTTCTTTCCCTTGCAAATTGATGTGTAATAGTTCTCTAAATTTGGGAATTTGGGGATGTTGCAATTTATAAAGAACACTTGCTTCTCTCTGAAACAGTTCTTCGGCTTTTTGGACAACGTAGGGAGTTTGAACTTGGGGAGAGAATTCTTTTAAAACACAAGGTTCTCGGAAACGGTTGATATCTTCAGCTAAATAAGTACGTCCAAACCCTCCTTGTCCGAGTTGACGTACAATAACATAGCGATCGCTTAAAGTTAGTCCCGCTTGAATACCAGAAGCTATACTCTTCTCTAATATTTTCTCCCCACATTGGAGACAAAACTTACTACCAGACGGATTTTGATGTCCTTGAGAACAATACATATTAGTCATTGGTCATTGGTCATTGGTCATTGGTCATTGGTCATTGGTCATTGGTCATTGGTCATTGGTCATTGGTCATTAGTCATTGGTCATTGGTCATTGGTCATTGGTCATTAGTCATTGGTCATTGGTCATGTTGAACAGGGAAATTGCTGATTTTTAATTTTTAGTTTTTAATTTTTACGCGCTTGACTTACTTTATCAGCTGCGATCGCATACCATATTTGCAGAAAGGTCTGTTGGTTTAGTTTCCCACGCTCTTGACCAGGAAACAACGGTTCAAATTTCTCATAAGTTTCTGCTTTGAGTTCATCAAGGGACTTATACTTCTTTAACTTACCTTCCCTCGCTAATTGTCCCCACTGATCATAATCTTTTTTAGTATAACTTCCCAATTTACGCCGCGCAGATTCACTGAGATTTGCCTTTTCTATGTTTTTTAACAAATCATCAGCAATACTGTTCCATTCATCACGTAATCCTGCATCTTGAGGATCTCCACTCAAGCTGCGTCCTTTTAGTTCTGGTTTGCGAGTATAAAATATTTCATTTACTGTTTTAGTAAAAAAGCTGGAAGAAATTTCTAATTGTTTGAGACGACTAAAAACTTCGTTAATGTTGCGCTTTCCGTTTTTGTTACTCACTGGTTGACTAGCTGGGTTTCCTCCTAAGGGAATTTGCGGTAGGGAAATTTCTGGAACTGTAATTGATGTTACTGAACGAAAAACATAGTTTCCAGCCGCCCAAACACCAGCACCAGTTAAAACAATGGCGCTAGTTCCCAAAAAGCTGACAGCAAAAGGACGCAGCCAAGCCGGCATGGGTATTTGTTGAACCACAGACTGAGTCTGGCTATGGAATTTACTACTAATAGCTTTAGCATTTTTTATACCTGGTGCAGCTACCATTGTTTTCAGCTTAGTCATATAAGTATTCTGGCTTTTGACAGGATTTAGTATAGTATTTGCTGTATGGAGAGAAGATGGTGCGGGTAAATCTTTGAGAACTTGATCAGCTTTTTGATAGCGTTGGTGTAACCCGCCGTAGGCATCGCTCGGTTTATATGCCAACATCTTTTTGAAGACAGTTTCTAGTTTGGGACTAACCTTAATTTCCTTTCCCCAATACCAAGTCCCGTTATAACTATCGTAAAGTGACTGTGGTTCCTTACCCGTCAGTAAAACCAAAGCCGTTACAGCTAAAGAGTATAAATCACTACTTTTAAATACTTTCCCCTGAATTAACTGTTCTTCAGGTGCATAGCCCTTTTTACCCAATAAAGTCCCCTCACCACTTAACTGGGTTCGCCAAAAACCCTGAGAAGCTGGTAATTGTTTCACTCCACCAAAATCAATCAACACGGGTAAATTATCACTTTGGCGTAAAATCAAATTATCTGGTGAGATATCGCGGTGAACAATATCTAGAAAGTGAATGTAAGTCAGCACAGGAAGAATATGATGCAGGAGGTTAACAACTTCCTCCTCACTAAAAGATTTCCCCAGACTTTGACGTTGTTGAAATAATTGGTAATAATTATCACCTTCAATATAATCTTGGACTAAAAAGAAAAAATCTTTAGTGCCAATTTTGGCTTGAAACGACGAGTGAAAACGCGGAATTTGAGGATGTTGAATTTTTTTTAATACACTTGCTTCTCGTTCAAACAGTTCTTTGGCTTTTTGTAAATCCTGTGGTTTGACAACTTGAGGTGCAAATTCCTTTAATACGCACTTTTGACGTGATTTTTGCCTATCAATAGCTAAATAACTGCGTCCAAAGCCACCTTGCCCCAGTATACGCGCAATTTCATAGCGATTATCTATCACCTGTCCCACAGTCAGCGGTAATGCTTCCCCGCAGTGAGTGCAAAAACTGTGACTGCCCTTATTTGCGTGTTTTTTACTGCAATATACCAGCATGGTACGGAAGGATAAATTGACCAATTTGAGATTTGGGATTTTAGATTGTATCAGATGGAAACAATATGACATAAAGCAGGTTGTAACTGTAAAGACTTTTCACGTTTTTACCAGTTCCCCTTTCCCAGAAAGTCAATATTTCCAGATATTATTAATGGCTACAACAGGTAAAAAGCACTTTACGCAGATTTGTTGCAGAAATATTCAAAGCTGTTTAAATACTGATCTCGTTCCCAGTTTCTGACTGGGAATGCAAACAAGAGGCTCTGCCTCTACTTTACATGGAAGGCAGAGCCTTCTAGAATCCATTCTCATACAGAGTATGGGAACGAGAGAAAATTGACTAAACAATAACTCTCTTCTCTACTGCTATGAAGCGTATTGAAGCTTTTTATGGCTGACCAAGGAAATCTCGTTTGCCAAGTTCTACACCACTGTGTCTGAGAATGTCATAGGCTGTTGTGACATGGAAATAAAGGTTTGGTAAAATAAACATCCTCACCATCCTGTCAGATATTAATCCCAAGGACTAAAAACATTAACAGATGAGAAACCGAAATCACTAATATTACGAGTAACAATTATGAGGTTATTTTCAGATGCCGTAGCAGCTATTAAACTATCCATAATTGGTAGTTTTTTCCCTTGTGCTTCAGATTGACCACAAATTGTTGCCCAAGTATCAAGAATATTCTCATTTAACGGTAAAGTTCTATTATTAAATCTTTGTTCAAGTTTTTTTAGCCATTGCTCTAGTTTTTGATAGCGACTTGGTTGAGATTTTTCTATTTTCACAATTCCTTTTTTGATTTCAGCTATAGTTATAATGCTAATGAATAAACTACTTTCTTTTTGCTCATCTATCCAGTTAATAACTTGTTGATTGGGTTGTTTTTTACATATTCAGAAATAACACAAGTATCTAATAAATATTTCATAATGTAATATCTCTACCTGTGTCTTGATCTCGTTCAAACAACGTTTCAGTTTCTTCTAATTCAGGTAAAAGAAGTAATTCCGATAATTTAACTTGAGATTGATTTGATTGAGCATTTTTATGTGTTTCTAATTCATATAACCAACGTTGAAGAATATTACTTTGTTCTTCTATTGGTAAAGTTTTAACTGTTTCTATAACTTTTTGGATTAATTTTGTCGTCATAATATAATAATAGGGAATCATGGTATTTATCTATTATAACTATAGCTGCGCTCTCTATCTCTACGAGAGGCTACGCGTAGCTTCCCCGGAGGAATACGCCGTAGGCATCGCTCAGGAATAAATTTCTGTCACAAGAATTAGAAATTCCTGAATCAACCCATTGGGCTAATGGGCATTATCTAAAATTTAACCCCTTGGTAGGGGCTAATTTGAGCTATTTAGGGCTGACCTAGGAAGTCTCGTTTGCCAAGTTCTACACCGCAGTGTCTGAGAATGTCATAGGTTGTAGTAACGTGGAAATAAAGGTTTGGTAAAACAAAATACAGGAGAAATGGCATTCCTTGAAAAGATAGAGTGCTACCACCCGCCTCTAAGGTAATTGTTCTTTCCTCTGAACCGTCGATTTGCTCAGGTTTAAGCGTATTTAACTGAGAGATAGTTTTCTGAACTCGGTCAATAAGTTGAGGGAATGTGGTTTCATTGTCCTCAAACTTAGGCGCTTCTATCTCTGCTAGTTTTGCAGTACCTCTGTTTGCTACGTCACAGGCAATTTGTACTTGTCTTGATAATGGAAACATATCTGGGAATAGACGACTATTAATCAACACAGAAGGATCTATTTTTTTTGTTTCTGCATATTCAGCACCTTTTTCAAGAATAGCTATCAGGTTATTCAGTGAGTGAATAGATACGGGTACTGTAGCTTTGTACATGGAAATGGTCATTGATATTTCTCCAGAAAGAGTTCAAACAACTTTGATATGTCCCATCTCATCTTAAAGGATTAATTAACAGTAGGTAAAAAGCCAATATTTATTCTGGGAGTTGCCAAAGCTACTACTAGCTAGAATTTTTTGATCAGGACTCAGCGCTATTGCCTCTACCGGAGTTGCATCACCTCTAAAAGATAGCTGGAAAATTGCATTTATAGATAAAATACTCACAAACAGCGACCAGATTTTTTCCACGCACAACTTTTATGAAGCACGAAATACCGACGGAAAGGGCAATTCTGGCATTAGAAAATTTTTTGTCTACTCCCTTAGAAGAGAAACTAGTAGAGCATCTCGATATACCCAGCGAAGAATTAGCGATCGCACTCTTTCAACATATAGCTGTTACTGTACCCGCTTATCAAGCATTTTTAGCAGAAAGAGGCATCAATCCCCAGACTATTCAAACTGTCGAAGATTTCCAAAAAATTCCTACAATCAATAAAGAAAATTATATTTCCCGTTATTCTTTACCCCAATTGTGTAATAATGGAAAATTAGGAAGCTGTGATATGATCGCGGCTTCCTCTGGCTCAACGGGCAAACCCACATTTTGGCCGCGTTTTTATACAGATGAACTACAAATAGCCACCAGGTTTGAGCAAATTTTTCACGATAGTTTTGACGCAGACACCAAAAACACCTTAGCGGTAGTTTGTTTCACCTTGGGAACATGGGTGGGGGGAATGTTCACCACTAATTGCTGTCGTCATCTCGCTACCAAGGGCTATCCTATCACAGTAATTACTCCGGGCAACAACAAAACCGAAATATTGCGAGTTGTGCAAGAACTAGGTAATCATTTTGAGCAAGTTGTCCTCTTAGGATATCCGCCATTTCTCAAAGATGTTATTGATACGGGTATTGCTGCTGGTGTGCAATGGCAGCAATATCAGATTAAATTAGTGATGGCCGGAGAAGTATTTAGTGAAGAATGGCGAAGTTTAGTTGGTGAAAGAGTAGGTTCTCAAAATCCCTGTTACGATTTTGCTTCCATGTATGGAACAGCAGACGCAGGAGTTTTAGGAAATGAAACACCTTTGAGTATCTGCATTCGGCGGTTTCTAGCGGAAAATCCTGATGCTGCTAAAGCATTATTTGGAGAATCTCGATTACCCACATTAGTACAGTATGACCCCTGTATTCGCTTTTTTGAAGTTGAAGATGGGAATTTGCTATTTTCTGGTGACAATGGCATTCCCTTAATTAGATATAACATTTTAGATCATGGCGGGTTAATTAGTTACGAAGAGATGCTAAAGTTTTTAGCAAAATGGGGATTTAATCCCTTAGAAGATCAAAATCTCTCTTCTTCTACTCACGACTCACCCAGAGGAATTCATCAATTACCTTTCGTCTATGTTTTCGGAAGGTTAGATTTTACAGTTTCCTATTTTGGTGCCAATATCTATCCAGAAAATGTCACAGTTGGATTAGAACAACCGATAATTAGAGAATGGGTAACAGGTAAATTTGTTTTACAAGTAAAAGAAGACGCGGACAAAAATCGGTTTTTATCTGTAGTTGTGGAATTAGCACCAGGAGTGAAGAGTAACAAAAAGAAGAAAGAAACTATAACCTCTTCCATTCTTTCCCAATTGTTGCGTTTGAATAGCGAGTTTGCTAATTATGTTCCCTCAGAATATCAAACACCACAGGTGACATTAACTGCAAATGGAGATGCAGAGTATTTTCCTATTGGTGTCAAACACCGATATACGAGGAAGTAAAATCCATAGAAAAAGGATGTAGAGACCTTGCATACAACGTCTCTACAGGATCATCTATTTGTGCAAAAGGTCTAATGATGTCGTCTATTGTTTCTATAATAACGACATCTATAATACCTGCCATGATAATATCTGTAACGATTTCTACCAAAACAAGTCCGATAACGTCGAACTTGGGTAGTTGTATGACGACGATAATTATGAGTTGCAGAATCAGCATTTTCTGCAATACCCAACACTGAAATAGACGCTATAAAGGTAGCGAGAAGTAGTGATGTGATACGTTTCATGAGGGTAATTTGAAGAATCAGTGATAATTTCTACAAGCAGAGGATTTTTACGAAGCGGAGATTCCACAAAGCTTTGAATAGATATTATCATAAAAACCTTCAAAATTATCCTTCATACTTTTAAGGCGGATAATTGGTAATTGGTAATACAATTTTGGATTTTAGATTTTAGATTTTAGATTTGGGATTGTCAAAGACTTTCTGCATCAGTATCTTGTAGAGAAGCGTGATTATGTATTGGCACAAATCAAGAGCAAGATGCTGAACTCTGACTCTTATATTCAATTTTAACTTAATATTTATGAGAATTTAATGTTTTATTAAACTAATTATGTAGGAGTTAATTTTATTGCCGTAAATTTAACTTTTTTTAATCAATAAATACCTAAGTCATAGTTTTCCCTTAACCTAAAAATCGAATGATACTATAGGCGATGTTTAATAGCTAGTAAATTTAGTTTTTCTTAAAATTATCTAATACATACAATTTTAGAAAAACTCATTTTTACAACTATTAGATATTGTCGATAAATGCTTTTGAACTAATTGATTAAAAAGCATTGCAATTATAAATTGAGGAATTTTATGACTACTGCATCATTCGATACAACTCAGCCGGCTCAAGTACAGGGACTAGACGGTTATACCGTAGATCCTATCTTTACAGTTGGGGAAACCATAGACGGTTATACTCCTCCCGGAATTCTCGATGGTACAGGTGCGTTTGAACTAAATGAAACTACAGTTCGAGTCCTGGTTAACCATGAATTGGCTAATAATGTTGGCTATAAGTATACCTTAGAAAGCGGTGCTTCCCTACCAGGCGCACGAATCAGCTATTTTGATATTGATAAACGCACACTGCAAGTAGTGGATTCAGGTTTGGCTTATGACACCATTTATAACCGCGCTGGTGACGTTGTAGAAGAAGCATCTGACCTAGAATTTGAGGGTATTAACCGTTTTTGTTCAGCGAACTTGATTGAAGCCAACCATTTTGGCACTGGTAAGGGTTTTAGCGATCGCATTTATTTTACTGGTGAAGAAACCGATGGTGGGTCATTATTTGCTTTAGATACTGCTACTAATGAACTGTGGGCTTTACCCTGGTTGGGTCGTGCTGCTTGGGAAAGCGTAACTGAACTTGATACTGGCAGCACTGATAAAGTAGCTTTGTTGATAGGTGATGATCGTGGACCGGCTCCATTAATTCTATACGTTGGCGAAAAGAATGCTAATGGTGATGGCAGTTTCTTAGATCGCAATGGACTAGCTGAAGGCAAATTATATGTCTGGGTTGCTGACGATACAGCAAATGCTTCAGATGCAATTGAAGCTGATCCTAGAGATTTTAATGGCAGCGGTAACAGCACAAATGGTCAATTTGTGGAAATTGACTACTACCGTCCTGATCTAGCTGGTACTCAAGGTTACGATGCTCAAGGTTTTGCTACCCAAGAGAAACAAGATGCGTTAGCAGCAGACGTTGATGCTTTCTTATTCTCTCGTCCTGAAGACGTAGCTACCAACCCCTTTGATGGTACTCAAGCAGTTTTGGCTTCCACTGGCCGTCCAGAAATCTTTGATGGTAAAGATACCTGGGGTACAACTTATAAAGTTGATGTTGACTTTGGCGCAACTGAAATCAAAGCTAACCTGAACATCCTTTACGATGGTAACGATGAAGGTAAGAAAGATTTGGGTCTGCGTAGTCCTGACAACTTAGATTGGGCTGATGATGGTTTAATCTATCTTCAAGAAGACCGCGCTATTGGTGCTGACCTTTTTGGTGCAACTTCTGGGGAAGAAGCTTCTATCTGGACTATTGATCCCTCCGCTGCTGATCCTGCTGCAACTGCGACCCGCATAGCACAAATAGATCGCTCTGGAGTACCTTCAGGCCAAACCGATTCTAGCCCCACCGATATTGGTAACTGGGAAAGTTCCGGTATTCTTGATGTTTCCACACTGTTCGGTAACGCTCCTGGTACACAGTTTATCTTTGATGTGCAGGCTCACAGCCTTCGTGATGGCTCCATTATTACCGCCACCAACATTGATGGGAATGGAGATGGAACCGCAACTGCTAACGAAAACCTGGTACAAGGTGGTCAGTTGGCGTTCCTTATTGCTCCCAATACTTCCCTGATTCAAGACAATAACCTAGTTACAGGAACACCGGGTAAAGATGACCTAGTAGCTGGAGTTGACTTTGATGGAGTCAATGACACAGTGTTCTCTGGTGCAGAGAACGATACAGTAGATGCTCCTTTTGGCGGCAGTTTAGCTGGTAACAATCGCATCTTTACAGGTAGTGGTGAGGATAAAATCTTTGCTGCTGATGGCGATGACGCTTTTAGTAGCAGTGGAAATGACGAATTCTATGCTATTGATGCCAGTGGCTACCGTTTCTCTGGTGGTGTAGGTAATGATGAATTCTACTTAGGTGCAGATGGTCGCGCCCTAGGTGGTGTAGGTAATGATAAATTCTACGTTGTTGAAGGTGGTGGTAATTTACTCTCTGGTGGTGCAGGTGCTGACCAATTCTGGATTCTGACTGGCGATTTACCCAGTGCTGCTAACACCGTTGTTGACTTTGAAATCGGTACTGATGTGTTAGGTATTGCTGGTCAAGGTGCAGGTTTTGACTTTGCAGACTTAACTCTGAGTGGTAACAGTATTGCCGTTGGTGACAAAACTATTGCTATTCTCACAGGAGTGAATACCACTAGTTTGACTGCTGCTAATTTCGCTTTTGAATCATAAATTAATTTAGTACCACGGGGTTGATTTAGGCGGTGCTTTAACAGTTTAGGCAACTTGGGAGAGGAAGAGTTTTCTTCCCTTTCCCATTTTTTTTAGCAATCAATAGACCTCTTGCAGAATTATTTTTATGTATAGCCGTGGACAGGGTGGTTAGGACATCAATTGATAATGAAACTCTCACTACAAGAGGGTTTTACTCCTGACTCCTGACTCCTGCTATATCTGCCAACATGGAATGCTCCCGTTTGCTATTTCTGGATGTCAAATAATTGCCGATATAATTCACAACTTGGGATCACTTTATCTTTTAACTGTTTGATCAGTCCCATACTGCTTAATTTATAAGTTGTGAGTGGATCTAACGATATCGGTTGTTTTGCATTGATAACTGTATTTAACGCTTTTGCTAATTCAGGTTGTTCTTGCAATGTTACTTGATGACGCTGTAAGTGAGAGGAATAAATTCCCTTTGATGTCGCTGCTGTATCCAGGAATTGAGCAAAGGTCATTTCCCCCCGGCTGAGATGATAAATAGCCAGATGTACTAATGCTGGATGTCCTTCTAGCAAAGCCATAAGTTCTCTAGCTTCCTGGTTATCAGTCCAGTTCAGCCCATAGCATTGAGCTAACTGTTGCACCTGTTCTAAATTGAAGCTACTTAACTCTATTGGCAATCCTACATTAAATGGAGATTGCTTTAACTGAAGAGGTACATAAATTTCAGTTGAGTGAACGATAATCAGCCGTAATTTTTGCCAAATTGGTTGTCTTTTAGCTTCTTCATACCAGGAACGAAACAAAGGTAAAACATCTTTTGCTACATGAGGATGTTCAAAAATATAGTTGACTTCATCCAAGGCTAAAACGAGAGGAGTATCAATTTGGTTTAACAGATGATTGCGAACATATAGAGAACAACTAATTTTGCTACCGATATCTTCATCCCAATAGTCTTCTAATTTTGGTTCCAACTGAAGTTGACGGGTAACATTGGCACATAGCCAGCGCAAAAATCGATTCAAATCATTCAAAATTACATCATCAATTTGTTCTAGATTTAAACTAACAGTGCGATAGCCTTGGTTAGTAGCATGATCCAAGGTTCTTAGTAGTAAAGATGTTTTACCCATCTCTCTAGGGGCTTTAATTCTGACTAAAGCTCCAGGTTTTCTAATTTCTTCATAAACTTGCTTCTCAATTGCGGCTCGTTTGATGTAAAAAGGAGAATCAAGGGGAACTGCACCACTTGGGTAACAGGGAGAATAGAGGGAGTTATCCATATTTTCTATAGACAAAGGACTATAGGGGCTAATGGATACAAAGACGGTTTCTGAGGTGTCTTTGAGCCTATTCAACCCTGAATTAGAGATTTGTATTGTCAGCTTTTGATTTACCCAATCCAAATTAAAGACTTTCGCATAGATTGGATTTTTGACTACTAAACTTCCTTGATGTTGGGCGACAAGTCCCGATAGCCGCAATTCTAGATACTCAGGGGAGTTGTGATCAGGGATTTTTCCCTTTTGTATAATCTGCTGATATAGCTGCAATAATTGTGTGCTTTTGGGAGTATTACGAAGTAAGCGATCGCGTATCGTTCTTAAATGCTCTGGTTCGTCCTGACTTTCCCAATTTTTGATAATTTTGTTCTGGACAATTTGCTCTATCCACTGCGATTCTTCACCATTTTGCCGAGGAGAAAATTCTGTATTGTTATTGCAGCGATTTACAATTAACCAACACAGTTTTTGAGTCAAAAAAGGTTGCCCATTAGTCCAATATAAAACTTCTTTTAACACTGCTTCTGGGTTACTAACTTTTCCTATTAATCCTTTTGCTAAAGGTTCGCTATCTTTGATTTTAAATCCTTGCAATTCAATAGCTCGACCGATGTTAAAAGGAGTGGAATAGTGTTTGTCTTGAATTAAATCTGAAGGCGTAGCTACCCCCAACAAAGCAAAAGATAATCGCCTGTAGTCTGGCTTGTGCGCTCGATTTTCGTAGCAGTGGCGAATCAGGGCAAAAAATTCGTCAGTGGAAAACTTTAAACCCAGTACATTATCAATTTCATCAATAAAGATAACTATTTTTGCTTGAATCTGCGTTAATAATACAGTTTCAATAAATTGATTTAAGCACTGAATAGGAGAAAGATCATCCCGTTCTTTTAACCAACTACGCCGATTTATTTGGAGCTTAAACCCGCTGACTAATTCTTGAATAATTCCCCCATACCATTGGGGCGCAGTAATTTGTTGGCTACCAATACCGCTTAATTCAATCTCTGCACAAGCAAATCCTTGAGTTCGCAATTTATCCATTGTTCGTACTCTTAAGCTAGACTTCCCCATCTGTCTAGCGTTGAGAACATAGCAATACTCAAGAGCTAATAACCCTTCGTAAAGTTCGGTGTCAGCCTGTCGCACTACATAGGTAGGGGCATCAGGCGGGAGACTACCACCTGGTTGATAGGTGGCGTTGAGTTTGGCAAACATTGGTATTTTTTAGAAACTTAAACCCTGGTTCAGTGTTAATTGTCACATGGTTTTAGGTTTTTGAATGACTGAATTTAACTGAATTATGGAATTGACAAGCGAGATATTATTTGAACACCCATTATATATATCCATAATCTTCCAGCTTTTTGTCTGGTGCATAATCACTCAGGGTTTAAATAATGAACAGGAAGTCATATATACAAGCGAACCCAGAACAAGAACTTTTATTCGGCTTGTCAGAGATAGAATTCAGGAATGTCTTGCCAAAAAAAAGCCAATTCAGAGATTTATCTTCAAATAATTGTGGGGATTTTTGGCAATTATGGGAATCATATCAAGATGATTTTTACAATCTTTGTCTAAAGTGGATGGGAGGTAATTCTCATGATGCTGAAGATGTACTAAATCAGGCAATGCTCAAAGCCTGTAACGAATGGACAAAACAGATAAATAAAATTATATATCCCCAATCTTGGTTAAAACAAATTATTTATAATTTCTGCATGGATTTGCATCGAAAACGCAAACGAGAAGCCAAAGTAATTGAAAACATTGAAGATATTGAATTTGCAGATCATCCAGGATTTGCTTCTCAGCTAGAAATTCCTGAAACCAATATTTTGAATTTGGAGATGGGAGCATATCTGTACCATCAAATTGAATCTTTACCTGAGAGATTGCGTTATCCTTTTATTTTACATTGCTGCCAAGACAAATCCTATCAAGATGTCGCCAAGCAACTCGCCCTCTCGGAAGAGAATGTTCGCAAACGCATTCAACAAGCACGAGAGATTCTAAAAAAGCAGTTAAATAGCTATCTTGCAGGGGAAGATAACACTCCTATTGATTCCCTTTCATCATCCTTAAAAAACGTAATTCCGATAATGGAAGAGTTTCAATCTAATGAAACAATGATTTGTAATTGGGAATCATCAATACCCACAAAAACCCAGCAGGAAGAAATTAACTATCAAGTAGCTGTAATATGCCTGGAAAGCTTACCACATCATTGGTACGGTTCACCCAATTCTCTGGGCTACAGATGAATTTTCACCTTGTCTTAGAGGATTGAAAAGTCTCTGATTGTGTATCAAATATTTTCAGATCCCCCTAAATCCCCATAAGGGGGACTTTGAAGAATTTAGCCCCCCTTTTCAAGGGGGGGGTTGCTCACAAGGGTAGGTATTTTACATTGTCGTGAGGGCAAGACTTGGGGGACAAGGAAGGACAGTGGACAAGGGAGGAAAACCGTACAAAATCATATTCTCTTGGTAACAAAAAGACCATTGTGCGGAGAAAATCTTCCTTGTCTACTTTCCCTCCTTGTCTTCCTAGTCCTGCCTTAACAGATAATATTAAAAACCTACCCTTGTCAGGGGGGGGTTGGGGGGATCATAAGTGTCTCATATTACAACAAAAAACTTTTGAAACACCCTCTTAGAGGATGGAAAAGTCCCTCATTGTGTATCAAATATTTTCAGACCCCCCTAGCCCGGAATCAAAGTTCCCCTTAAAAAGGTTAGCCAGTGCGGTCTTGGGGGTTTAGCCTATGAGCAACTGGCGTGGATTTAGGGGGATCTACAAGTGTTAAATACCACCCGAAACTTTATGGCTACGCCACGCAAGCTATCAAACAACCTCTAAGAGGATTGAAAAGTCTGCTGAGTAAGCTTTATGGAGGTTAAAGGTAGATTTTGGTGGAGAAAATTTGCCCGTAACTCGAAAAATTCCCAAATTGGAGTGCGGAAACGTCCAATAAATAGAAAACTACTAATCAACGTAAATTGTAACAAAAAAGGTATTTTCGTATGAGTATTGTAAAAAAAACTACTAGCGGTTCTAATCGCTTGCTCTTGTAGGGTGCGTTGACTCTCTTCGTAACGCACCTTCTCAATTACCGGTACGATGTCTACAATGCTGCTGCAAGCAGATCGCACTTCTTAAATAATTTCAAAAAAGCGATCGCTTTTATAGAGAGATAATGGTGAAACACTTACTGTATGCGATCGTACTTAACCCCCAATCTGATTACCAACCGTTATTCCTATTTTTATAAAAAAAATTATGTTTAGTTACTTCTCTAGAATATAGCTGTCCTAAATCTAATTATTAATCACCAATCACCACGAAAAGCAAAGACGAAAAAAATTAACTATTAAATCACTGTAATATGTCTGTAAAGCTTACCACATCATTGGTACAGTTCTGCCAATCTTCTGGAATACAGATGAATTTTCACCTTGTCTTAGAAAAAAAATCAGCTAGACAAGAACAGAAACTCATCACATTAAATAAGTATGTCCAGAAATATCCCCAAGGATGGAAAAAAAGATTAGAACTGGCTAATTTACTTTATGAAATGGGCAAATTGCAAGAAGCCGTAATTGAGTATCAGCGAGTGATTGAGCGACAACCTCAATTAATTAATGTGCATCTGCAATTAGGGAAAATCTTGCAGTTAATGGGACTGGAAAAAGAGGCTATACAAATATATCAAAAAGCCCTATCGTGGTCGGAAAATGAAGGGACTCAGCATCATATCAAAGGATTGATTGCAGTTTGTCAAGATGATAGTAACCAGGCAATTGTCGCTTTTAATTTAGCAGCAACTTTAGAACCTGACAAAGTAGTTCATTGGCTCGCTTTGGCACAGGTGCATCAGCATAAAGAAAATTCTCTTGGTACTCTCAGCGCCTTGGAGCAAGTTTTATCCATCAACCCAGATGATGTTTTTTCCTTGATTTACAGCTATGACGCACTGATGGCGGTGGGGGATATGCAAACAGCTAGAGGGCGTTTGAACAGGGTTATAGCCTTAGCTGGGGATGATTTTCGGGTGCTGCAACGACAAATTGATCAATGTTGTCAGATGAGATTTGTATCTGGTCAGGAGGGAAAACAGACTAAAAAG
Source organism: Anabaena lutea FACHB-196 (assembly GCF_014698305.1). Taxonomy (GTDB): domain Bacteria; phylum Cyanobacteriota; class Cyanobacteriia; order Cyanobacteriales; family Nostocaceae; genus Anabaena; species Anabaena lutea. The sequence continues at coordinate 75,877 of NZ_JACJST010000018.1, forward strand.
ATGATTACCTCTCTACTACAACAAACTCCGCATGGGGCTGAGGCTCATAAATCCCTGGCATATTATCATATTCTCCGGGGCGATTGGGCGCAAGGTGTGGAGGTGTTAGCAGAGTTTACCGCCGAACATCCAAATCATCCTTATGGTTGGTATTACTACGGACGGTGTTTATTTGACATAGGGGAATATCAGCAGGCGGCGCAGATGATGGGGAAAGCTTATCATCTCTATCCCCATGATTGTGAAATTTATCGGGCGTTGTGTGAAATTTTACCTTTTGTAATAGCAGATCCCCCTAAATCCACGCCAGTTCGCACAACGGGGGGAACCCCCGCAAGCGACTGGCTTCCCTTTAAAAGGGGGACTTTGAATAGTGATCCGATTCCCCCCTTAAAAAAGGGGACTTTGAATAGTGATCCGATTTCCCCCTTAAAAAAGGGGACTTTGAATAGTGATCCGATTCCCCCCTTAAAAAGGGGGACTTTGAATAGTGATCCGATTCCCCCCTTAAAAAGGGGGGCTAGGGGGGATCAAATTGTAGATAGAATAAGTCTCTTAGCCCCTCTCCTGGAAGACGTAGTGGAAGAAATGCTAAGGCGGTTTTCTGAACGTTGGAGTGTTTGGGCGACTGCGGGACGAGTGTTAGTCGAACACTTTCAGGAGTTTGAAAGAGGGTGTCAGGTTTCAGAACAGGCAACAAAACTACAACCCCAATTAGCTGATGCTTGGTTTCGTCATGGACGGGTTTTAGCGTTGGCTGGAAAGCATCAGGAAGCGGTTCCGGCGTTGGAGAAAGGATGGCATTTTTTACCAGCATGGGGTTATCTGCAATCTGTACCTGCTGCGGTGTGGCTGGGGGAGAGTTACGGAGTGTTGGGGGATGTTGGAGTTAGTAAACGATGGTGGGAAGTGGCTGGTGAGGGATGTCAGGAGTTGAGAGCGTTTAATCCGGCTATGGCTGATTACTGGTTAGGGAGAGCTTTATTAGGGTTGGGGGATAAGTCGGGAGCGATAAAAGTTTATGAAGGTGCTTTGAGTCAGCAGTTGTTGTATCCAGCACGTGGGGAAGTTGAGAAGATTTTGCAGAGGTTGAAAGGTAAGAGGAGGAAGGGTTCTAGGGGTTGATGGGGGATTTTGGGGAGAAATTGCCTGTAAGTTGAAAAATTCACACATTGGGGTGGGAAAACGTCTCTATCTATAGTTAGGTTTAAAATTAGGTTAAGTACGACAATGCCAATTGATACGAGTCCTTCAACAGTAGCAACTAGTGCCTTACAAGGTATTCCATTTTCTTCCTTGATTGGAGGACCTTTGAACGCAGCGGTTGATGCACAAGTCAAAGCAGCAGGTGCGACAGTAGATTTTATTCAGAATGTTGGTTTAACAGGTCCTGCCGATAACCGTCGTCCTATTCAAGTAGAGTTTGTCTACTATGTTGACGGAAAAGAAGCTAAACTGATGGTTCCTTTGCTAACCATTGTTCCCATTCCTTACTTAGCAGTAGATTCAGTTGACATCCAATTCAAAGCCAACATCAAGGCTGAGGCATCCACATACCAAGAGGATAATAGTTCCTCAGAAACTAGTGTTGGCAATAAGTCATCGGCGACCTTTGGGGGTTGGTTTGCCAAGGGTTCAACTGAATTCAACGCCAGTTATTCCAGTAAAAAGGATTCTAAGGCCACACAGGAATCCAAATACTCTGTTGAGTACACTATGGATCTAAAAATCCATGCGGGGCAAGATGATATGCCTGCGGGGCTGGCGAAAGTTCTCAACATCTTAGAAAGTAGCATCGCACCAACATCAACTAAGCCAAGCATACAAGTATCACCGGATGTCATAGCTATTAAGTCTGGAGACAAGAAGGAAACAGTAGAGATTACAGCTACTTTGTTTGACGACAAAGGTTTACGTGTTGCTGGCAAGGAGCTTACTACTGCAACGACTCTCACCGATACTGGGTTAGCAGTTACTCTTGGTACTACAAACGAAGACGGTATTGTCGAGTTCAATTTAACCTATGACCCTGACACTAACAAAAAAACAGAGCTACAAAAAATTAAACTGAAAATTGAATGTGCCGATCCTAAGGCTTCAAAAACCATTACTGTGCTTATCCCGGCCAAACCATAGGAGCAACTAGGAGCTAAGTCCTCATCTACTGAATCTTCAAATTCTGGTGGCTTGCTGCTGACTTTGTTACCATTGTAAAGACTTTAGTCGATTTGGGTACAAATTGCTCCCTAAGTAGAAGAATGAAAGCCCCATTCTTCTACTTAATGCTTTTGCAAATATTTTTGATGACTTATACAACTGGCATCAGCAGATGAGTTTGTCAAAATAATTCGTAATTGATAATTCGTAATTCGTAGTTGTTAACCCACGACTCAAGTCGGGGGCTTGAAAAAAAAGGAATAATGTTTTTATCTCCATCAATAAATTGAGTTGCTCTGTCCATTAATTACGAATTACGAATTACGAATTAGTAATTATCTGGTCAGAGGGTAAGGTCTTGTAAAATAGCGAGGATCAAATGTTACTTAGCAAACTTGTAAGTTCAATTCTTAATGATTTGACAACGGCTCAAGACTTAGCCAATGAATACTCCAGTCAACTGAGCCACAAATACAAAAAATTTGAGGATGGGAAAGAAAACACCCTGAGTAATTTTCAAGTCCCGGTGGGGATGTTACAAGCAATTGAATTTGACTTAAAATTTGCAATTCAAACTTTAGAAGATAGTTCTACCCTTGATATTGAACAAACACGGCAAAATTGCGATGAAATTGCCCGTAAAGCAGTTAAGCAGGCAATTGAAGCGGTGATAAAATTTATGGGCGAACTGGGTATAACCAATCGCATACCAGAAACTGAAACGGGGCAAATTACTACAGTAGCACCCTTAGTCTCTCGGACGGAATCAGAATCTTCAATCTCTAACGAAGAAAAAAAGCGACGTGATGTAATCAATTTTTGGCAATCAGTCAAAGAAAATATGCGCGATAGAAAATTTGCAAAATTTTTGCAAAAAATTATTGCTCAAGAACTTTTTGAACGAGGAAAAAATCTTTATTTGCGTAATAGTCGTGTTACTGAAGCTAATGTGAAAGAGATTATTGCAGATAAACTTGAAGATGGCGTAATAGGACATGAAGATATTCAAGAGTTACTAGAACAAACACAAGAGATATTTAATAGAGATACAGAAGATATCAGGAATCGTTTAAGGCAGTTATTTAATGAAGTTGCTAATAGTGTTGTGAGTAGGCGAGATACTAAAGAATTAATTACATTAATGCCCGGAGGTTCTAATGCTAATATTATTGTCAACCCTACTGAATTAAAAGAACTACCTCCAGAAATGATTTCCTCTCTCAGAATTAAAGCACAATTGGATAACTACCGATGGATGATATCTGAAAGCAGCCAAAGCTTGCAAAAAGTCCAAGAGTAGAATTAGGAGCTAGATGAAGTTAACTAGAAATTTACAATTCTTTTAGGTAAATTGATTATGAGTAGTGTAGAAGACGATAAGCTGATTAATTTTCGAGATTTGATTGGTGGACCTCTCATCGCCACAATTGAGGCTGATTTTACCGCATCTCAACGTTTTGTTGAGTATATGCTTGAGTATGGCATGGAAAAATTGTCTGATGAAAATGTTCCAGATATTGCGATAGATCCACAGACAAAAAAGCCATTCGGCCGCCTCAAAATGGTGACATTCTGGTATACTCAGGCTAACCCTAAAACGGGAGAAAATGATTATTTCCGCGTTGAAGTTCCACTGCTGTCCCTAATTCCACTACCACTGCTACAAATTCAGCAAGCAGATTTTGATTTTAACATTCGCCTTTTTTCGGAAATTGAATACAAAAGCGAACCTGCTGGACAAAAGGGTGCTTTGGAAAATGGTGTTAAGTCTGTGGAGGAGAAAGCTAATACGAACGAAATTGGAGAATTAAAGGGGTTTAAGGCTCGCTTGTCTCCTTCCGCTGGGCGTTCGGAGGATGGTAAAGTAACTTCCAGTCTGGATGCCAATATGAAGGTAACTGTAAAAATGAAGCAAGCAGATTTACCTGTGGGATTAGCCAGTTTAATGACAGTATTTAATAGTACTACATTTGTTACACAACACAGCCTCAAAAAAGCCGAGAGCGAAAAAACATCTCCAGAAACGTCTCCAGAGGAAGGAACTACTAATGCTGGTTAACTAAACTATTGAGTGGCTAAATCTAGCATTGCTTGGGGTATGTTAGTGTGGCATAGTGTAAGCCAAAGTACAAACATTCCACCCTCTTAACTCTTCCTCTCTGTGCCTGGAGTGCCTCTGCACCAGACACATTCTAACGCCGAAATCTTTTAGTTTATATTTTTTTGCAAGGATTTAATCTATGTCTGCAACACCTTCACAGCCCCGTTCTCCTGGTATCCCATGCCCGAAGTGCAATTTTTTCATTGAAATGTCTATATACAGCTTACTTTCTCAATCTGAGTTCAAATGTCCGGGTTGTTTGTTGACTTTAAATATGGATCGGAATGCGTCGAAATCTGCTTTGGAATTACTACAAACAGTCAACGTACAAAATGAAAACATCCAAAAGCATAAGAAGTTTGATTTGTAACAGAAGTAGTTGTATCACGCGAACAGAGAAGTGGGTTAAATAATCTAGATGAGGACAGATAGGAAGCCGGTAGAACTTGGGTAATTCATCGTTATTTTTGTGGGAATATATGCGAGACAAACGTACTCTCATGATCTTGGTGTGTGTACAAGTAAAAAAAAATCGAAAACACTAAAGTACAAAGCAGAAAAACCGACCCCTAAACAAGAAGGATGAAAGATATGCCTTATGTAGATATCGACAATAACAATGTAGTAAGAGTAGTTGCGACCAACAATAATAAGCTGAGAGTAGAAATAGAGATGTCGCTGCAAAGACATCATTATTTATATTGCCATTTAGCGGAGGCGTTGCCTATAAATAGCCTGATGTATCATTCAGTAGCAAAGCAAGAAGTCAGAAGAGATGCGATGGAAGTAGGAAATAAGCTAGAGGATCTTTTCAAACAAGGGATGGTAGCCCCAGCGCACCTATATGAACAGAAAGTTAAGGTGACAAGTGGAAGGATATATAAAGTAGATAATGTAGCCCAGAATCCGCGTCAAATGGTGAACCATTTCTTTCCAATAAGCGGACCCCAACTGTGGCAACAAATGAGGCAGGAGGAGTATATAGTAATAAGAGAAATTAGGAGGGTGGCGCAGGAAATAGAGAAGAAAAACTATCGAGTACAACAAGATTATAAAAAATGGGAATTCGTAAGCAAAGAGTTGAATAACAATTATTCGGGGTCAGGATTGAACCCAGTAATTGCGAGTTATCGTGCGGCGGTTACAAATTGCAGAATCAATAGAGCAGTGCTTGATGATTGCGATCGTCTAATACAAGTATCTGGGGAGAAAGAAATTGTAATTGTGCTTAAACAATTAATTAGATAAGTAAGGAGAGGAAGATGAGGAAACCGGATGTGATATAATATATAAGTCCTCCAATTCTGGCGAGAAGATGAAAGCAGTGAGGTGACAGGTGAGGTTGTAATTCCTCAAATAGAACAATAGACAACGCTTTCAACACCAGTGCATTAAACGCTGACCAGATTTCTCTCACATCACTCTGGAACTTAACCGACCTTTCCGAAAGCGATAAGTGCGATCGCTCTGAATCGGAAAGTACGCTACTACTCCTATGATTAAATTCGGTGGGTTACGCTGTCGCTAACTCACCTTACCCTAAAGAGTGATCGCAACGAGAACACCGCAGGAATCGCTTTTTTTGTAGGGAGAAGTGCGAGGAACTAGCGCTGCTGCAAGCAGTTCGCCTTTCATAGCCTAATATTCTCAAACATCGCAGTTTTCTCCGGCTTTTGGGGAAGTTGAACAGATTTTACAAGAGCCAAAAGGTAATGAAAGAAAGGATATTGGGGTTTGAAGGTGGATTTCTGGAGAGAAAATTTGCTCGTAACATGAAAAATTCACAAATTGCGGTGGGGAAACGTCTAACTCATATTAAGGTAGTCCAAAAACCATAAAGCCAAAGGTTTAGGTTCTGGAATCCACTCCCAAACTACAAGGAGTTCTGTTACTATGACACAGCCAAGAATTCCTAACACGACAGTCAGCTTTATAGATAATTATTGTACCGTCTACCAAAAATTCTTCCCAGAAGTGAAAAGTTACGAAGCATTCAAGCAATTACATTTGGGAATGACAGCAGAAATTAAGAGGAAGACGTTACCAGCAATTGCCAAAGCAGTAGGATTAATTAACGAAGAATCATTGGTTTATTTCCTAACAGAATCACCTTGGTCTATAGAGGAAATAAGAAAACAAAGACTAGAGATAATTCTCCAGAAATTAGGAGGGAAAGAAATCGTCTTAATTCTTGATGAAACTGGAGATAAAAAGAAGGGAAAAACAACAGATTATGTGGATAGACAGTATATAGGAAATCTAGGGAAAATAGAAAATGGAATAGTATCGGTAAATGCTTATGGAATCTGGCAGGGAATAACATTTCCATTACTATTCAAGGTGTATAAACCTAAAAAGCGACTCAAAGAGAATGATATCTATAAAACGAAAACGCAACTAGTAGCAGAAATAATTACAGAACTGCAAGAAATGGGGTTGAAATTGGAATTGGTGTTAGCAGACAGTCTTTACGAGGAGAGTGAAACATTCTTGAGCATATTGAATCAATATAAACTGCCATTTATCATGGCAATTAGAAGTAATCATGCAGTCTTAATGCCTAATGAGCAAAGGGTTAAAGTCAATAAATGGAAAGAATTTGAGCGAATTTTTACCAATAGTAAAAGTACAAACTGCTATATGAGAGAAATCATTTTTGGCAAACGTAGAAATTGGAGATATTGGCAAATAACAACAGATAAAAATAACCTACCTGATAATTCTACTTGGTATGTGATGACCAACTTATCAGATGCACCTCCGTCTGTAATTGGCAATAATTATGGTTTAATGACTTGGATAGAGTATGGATTTAAACAATATAAAAATCAGCTAGGTTGGGCAGATTTTCGTTGTACTGATTACCATCAAATTGAGCGGTGGTGGGAAATTGTCTCCAGTGCATTTTTGATGATAAGTTTGCAATTCTCTGGCATCAATCAGCCAGAAAATACTAGTAATGATTATTCAGATAAAAACTTGTTATTAAAATTGCGCCAACATCCTTGGTAGAACAAAATTTCTGGCTGGAATAACCGACTGAATAATTTACGCTTACTACTCCAACCCTACATTACTGCTCGGTTAAGCCTCGAAAAGTCATTATATCGTAGGTTGGGTTAAATGAAATGCAACCCAACTTATTTATTATTGTTGGTTAATGTGGGGTTTTGCTGTCGCTCAACCCAACCTACATTTCCTTAACTGTCCCAGAGAGCGATCGCAACGAGAACACCGCAGGAATCGCTTTTTTTCTAGGGAGAAGTGCGATCGCAAAAGCGTAGCATCCCCCAGGTAAACCCAAGGGCGTAGCTGATAAGTTGGGCGGCGCGTGGGGAAGTCGAGAAGATTTTGCAACGGCTCAAAAGCAATGTGAGAAAGAGTTCTAGGAGTTTAGGGTGGATTTTTTGGGAGAAAATTTGCCTGTAACTCGAAAAATTCCCAAATTGGGGTTGGCGAACGTCTAATTAAGTAAGCGGTCAGAGAAAACCGCTTAGAGTCCATGACATAGCTACATCTTTCTTAACACAAAATGAGTACATCCCGCAAAATACAGATTGCACTTGGGGCAATTCTCCTGTGGTCATCTACATCAGTCAGCAGCTTTGCTGCTACCAACACTATTACCCCAGGAAAAAATCAGTCAGTCACCGTTAAAATTCCTGTTGAAAGTATTCCATCTAGGCAGTTAAATTTAACACCAGATACTAAATTAATTGCATTTGATTTTGGTTCTCTACTTAGAATGATGCCTAATTCATCTGTTTATATCGCAGAATTTGAAGCGGCTTGGAAGCAATCAGACAGGAAGCAAAGAATATTGACTTTCTGCAACACTAAAGCACCAGGTGGGGACGTTGAAACCTGTTATCAGTATCTAAGAATGTGGTTAATTGATAAAGACAATAAATATATAGATGCAGGATTCAATCCGCCCGACCCAGGTATCGACGGAAACGACTTTTCCGATCTATTGAGGGCTAAACCGCCTGGCAAGTAATCCAACCCATGACGAGAAATGGGCATTTCGGCGCTCATTGATAACCGAGAATCAAGGTCTTGATTGTTAGTGAACCGACGCTCTTTCGGTGTTCACATCCCCGACTTTTTGAAAAAGTCGGGGAGCTTAGTGTTTAGGAATCATTTAGGATTGCTATAAATTAAGGTTCAGATCCTTGTTCATGTGTAACTAGGGTTTGCTGTTCGCGTAGCGTGCCGTAGGCATAAAAGTTATCTGTGTTCGCGCAGCGTGACGTAAGTCATGGGCTAGGAGTCAGAATACATCCGTCAGGAGACGCTTCGCAGACCTCCGGTTCAGGAGTCAGGAGGAAGAATTAGAAGAAGACAAGAATCGTCTTGAATCTGTTCAAGTGATAGGTTTTTTCTAGTTTCAGAGCTTATTCCTTGCACCTGATTCACCGTTTTCACCTTCAAACTCTTGATATATCTAAGTTTTAGCTTTATTAAGCAAGTAACGCACCATTCCTATCTCGGTGGGTTACGCTATTGCTAACCCACCCTACGTTTTAGGGCGATCGCCGATGGATTTAATAGCGATCGCTTTCAGGAAATAGGAAATGCGTAGGCATAGCCCGTCGTAGACATCGCGTTTTTGTGAGGAGAAGGGTGAGCGCATTGGGGAAATAGGAAATGCGTAGGCATAGCCCGTCGTAGACATCGCTGTTTTGTAGGGAGAAGTGCGATCGCTGACGATTTATGGGCTACACTAGCGATAGGCAAAAAAACGAATCTCACACTTCTTTTAAGAGAATTGCTAATCATGACTAAACTAGAAATAAATCAATTCCAGTCTGATTTGAGTAAATATCTCGACTTGGTAATCAAAGGAGAGAAGATCGTTATTACCCAAAATGATAAACCAGTGGCAGAGATTTCCCCAATTCAACACCCCTTAAAACGAGGCAGTGCTAAAGGGAAAGTATGGATGTCATCAGATTTTAACGAGCCTCTCGAAGACTTTCAGGATTATATGGAATGAAGTTATTATTAGATACCCATATATTTCTTTGGTTCGTCAATGACGATCCGCAACTGAACGATCGTCTAAAAGATTTAATCGAAGATAAAAATAATACTATTTATTTGAGTATTGCTAGTCTTTGGGAAATGTCTATTAAGCATAATTTAGGAAAGCTAAAATTTGAGAGTTCATATCAAGAGTTTGTGGAGGCAGAAATTATTCAAAGTTGTCTTAATGTACTTGACATCAAAGTAAACCACCTTTATGTTAATACTCATCTACCTTTATACCATAAAGACCCCTTTGATCGGCTGATTATTGCTCAATCCATAGCCGAAAATATTCCTCTCATCTCTGCTGATGCTATTTTTTCGCAGTACCCTGCAACCATCATCAATTAGCCAGGGGATCGCATTGGGGAAATTGGAAATGCGATCGCCCTACCTGTCCCAGAGAGCGATAGCGAAGCGCTGCTGCAAGCAGATCGCTGTTTTGTGGGGAGAAGTGCGATCGCCTTTTATTTACAATCATAAGTAATAGGCGTAGCAAATTGTAATATTACTGACTCCAATCTTGAATTTCTAAGTTTTCTATTTTTCCAAAATCTCTGATATTATTTGTGACCATAATCAAATCGTTGGCTATGGCAATTCCTGCTATCAGAATATCAATGTCGTCAATTGGCGTTCCTTTATTTCTTAAATTGGCATAAATATCAGCAGAGATGGTTGCAGAACCTGTCGTTAGGGGTAAAACCGTATTGTATGAAGCAAATTCTAAAAAAGATATAAGTTGTTTTTGCGCGTCACGATGTTTTAATCCACTGACAATTTCATAATAAGTGATGATGCTAATGTTGATTTTGTTATGCTCTTTCAGATAGGCTTGAAAACGCTCAACAACTAGACTATGATTTCGGAAGAAAAAGGATAAAATGTTTGTGTCAATCAAGACTGGCTTCATCACTTCTTCTTCCTAAAAATGCTTGCTGGCGACGTGTGATCATTTCTTCATTGAAGTTAGCAAATACTTCATCTGTCATATCATTCCAACAGCCAGCAAACTGCATATTTTTTTTAAGTGAAGGTTGAGATACTTCTATACCTAATCGAAAATAATGAATAAAATTATATAATTCTTCTAATTTATCTGATGGGACAAGATTTATTTCTGTAATAACTTTTGTGCGTAGGTTGAAAGAATCCATAGCCAGTTAATATAAATTGATTGAGTAACAAGTTAATTATATCTCACATTCCATTTATTTACAGGATTGTAACAGTGAAATGACCACTTTATAGGTAAGATGGTCGTTGAATCCAGTATCAATAATAAAATCAACAGAAAAATCTGGTTGTGTAGGTAAACGAAAAATTACTGGCACTACTGCTTTACCGTCAATCAATCTCCCGTAAATCATTTGACAGTACGCTCAATCGCTCCCCCAAAGCTGACAGCAACATCATAACCAATCCGCATCGTAAATAATCTCGCATTTGGTTTTTTCTGCTTTAACTTTAATGCTGTTTCTACACCAGTTTGATCAATTCCGTATTCGCCGGTTTCCGCATCAATTACAATCATCTTGCCAATGTTATCATCACACTCTACTTGTTGCCGAATGCCATTTTCGTAAAATTGTTTAGCTCTTTGGGCAACTTCTTCTACAGTCCAAAAAATAGCCTGCATGATCATTACACCTGCTTTGTGCTGTTTAATTATTTTAGCTGAATTTTAACCAAAGAGCGATAAGTAAAGCTAGGAGTTACGCATTGACAAAAAATATTGAATATGTATTTCCGTAAAAATCATATTTATCGTAGGGGTTTAGCACTGCTAAACCCCTACCCCACGCTTAATTTATCGGTAAAAGTTGACGTAGAATCTGTCAGGCTGTCTGCACAGGAGAATAGGGAGAATTTGTAGAAAACTACAAACATTTTGAATACTTTAGCTAATTGACAAAAGTTGCTTTATAGAAATTGCGATCGCTCAAGAGCGCGAAAAAGATAGTTTACATTCACCTAACTCCTAATCACATCACCAAAATAACTCCGATACAATTGACAACGCGGCTCGACTTCATTACCCGCAAGCTTTACTAACCCCATACTCTGTAACTGATAAGCTGATATTGTTTCCAATCGCACAGGCTTAGTTGCAGAAATCACTGTTTTAAACGCTGTCATCAGTTTTGGTTCCTGTTGTAAACTCAACCAAAATTCTCTTAAATGATGGCGATAAATACCTGCGTCAGTTCTAGCCTCTGCTAACAATTGCTCAAGAGTGATGTTAGGATAACTTTTGAGGTGAGAAAATGCTTGTTGCAACAAATAAGGATGACCACCTACCAGTTGCATTAAAGGATCTACTAAAGATAAATTATCAGCTAATCCATATTGTTGAGCAAATACCTGAACTTCGTCTTTAGTTAATTCTGGCAGTTCAATGGGTAATCCCACATTAAAAGGAGACTGATTAATATTTAGGCGGATATAAACATCGGTGGAATGTGCGATCGCTAATCGCAACTTTTTCCAGTTTGAGCGGCTTCTGGCTTTCTCATACCAAGAACGCAACAACCCAAAAAAATCTTCATAAACTTCAGGATAAGGAAAAAGTGCATCCACATCATCTAAGTATAAAACTAAAGGACTATCTGCTGCTGCTAAGAGGTATTCTTCTAGATAAGTTGTGCAACTTACCTTAGCACCCATACCTTCTTCATCCCAATATTCATCTAACTGATTAGGTAGCTTCAATTCTCGGCTAAGATTGAGGCAGAACCAGCGTAAAAATTTATTCAGGTGAGTCAGATGAGTTTGCCGATCTGCCATTTCTAAACTTAAACTGACTGTACGATACCCCTGCTTTGCCACTTTAGCTAACACCCGTTCCATGAGGGAAGTTTTACCCATTAGTTTAGGTGCTTTGATCCGAATCAGGGAACCGGGCTGCAACAGAGTTTCATAGCAGAGAAATTCAATGCCAAAACGCTCCACATATAATTCTGAAATCGGTAAGCTGTGTTTAGCTTGAGTTAAATAGGTCTGAGGACGAGCTTCTTTCAGCTTGCTGTGACACTGTTGGCTGTTAGTCGTTATTAATTCTGGGTTTGGTAAGTAATATTCAGATGTAAATTGCCTATCCCAACATTGCTTTTCCCAACGTCGTTTTAAAGCTTCCTTAAAATTACTTTTTTTAACTTTTTCTCCTAGAGCTTCTGTTAATAATTTCCAAAGCTTTGGTGCAATATCTTGACTGATATAACTTGTTGTGTACTGGCTTTTAGCTGCAATTTGGTCATATTCTTCTCGTTGCCAAGCTCCTTTAAGTACAATTATCTCAATATCCGTTAAGGCTCTATTGAACTTTGCCAAAACTGCATAGTTAGCAATTTTAATTGCCTCATCTAAATTAAAAACCATAACGAAGTGGCGTTGATTTGGGTAAACATTGGTATTTTTTAGGAAATTTAAGACTAAGTTACGTATATAATACTACACGGAATTCTATAATATATAAATTTAACTGAATTAAGCTGAATTTTGATGATCCTGAATTTAACTCAATTCTTAATTGATAAAACAAAATATACTCTAAATTTAACAATCCAAATATTCAAAGGACTTTATGAGTAGTTCTTTTGTTAAATCTGCCTTATATTTACCGTTCGCTTTTGTTTATCCGTCTGGCTTGACTGATAAAGCTTTTGCTAATCGTATTAATGATACTTATAACCTTTTAGGTGGTCTAAGAACACTAGGATATAGCCCGATTAGTATCAATTTTGGTGAAAGGACGCTTAACGGCTCTACAGTATGCAATAGCTACACTGCTGATTACAGATTAGAATACGAAACATCCATTAAGATTTTCAATTTAGTGGTCACCAAAAAAGACTGTCCTCACCCTGACCCTTTGTCCGAGCAACGAGAAGCAGAATATTTTGATACTATTACTAAAGTGACTAAATATATACCAATAAACGAATCATATATGATGCTAAGTAACGCCAGCAACCAACAAAGCATCAATTTAATATTTCGCAAATAAAGTTAACTAAGTAATAAGGGCTTGCTGATTTATTATTGCCAAGCGTATCATATACAGCAGTTTTCTTTTGCATGAAGTACAAAGTCACTGGTTTTGAGGCAGGAGGCAGAAGGCAGGAGGCAGGAGGAAGAAGAATAATTTGATTTGTGAATCCTTGGTTCTGTACCTCATTTAGTTGCAAAGTGCTGTATGTTGGGAAATCCAACTATTATTAAATATAGCTTCATAAATTCGGTTGTGAACTTTTAAATAATTTTGTTCTTTAACCAATAACCCAGATAATATCAATTCTCGCTCTTGAGGACTATCAACTGCTTTCACCTTTTCATACTCTAAAACTTGTCTATAGAGTTCTAGCAGTGATTTAGCTTGTTGTTCACCTTTGAGAATGCGATCTTTAATCGTCCTTAAATGCTCTGGTTCGTCTTGAGCTTCCCAATCTTCTATAATATTTGTGCGGATTAAATTTTCAATCCAGACTTTTTCATTTTTTTCGGGAATAGCAGCTGAAGAACTACAAATCATTCGGCAAATTTTTTGAGTTAAAAAAGGTTGGCCATTAGTCCAAAATAAAACTTCTTTAAGTACCGCTTGCGGGTTGCTAACCTTGTCTGAGAACCCGTGCAGCAAAGGTTGAGCTTCGTGAAGTTGGAAGCCATGCAATTGAATTGCTTGACCAATATTAAAAGGCGTGCGGCGATAATCTGTGATTAAATCACTCGGAGTAGCAACTCCCAATAAAACAAAGCACAACCGCTTATACTCTAGATTAATACCGCGCTGATTATAGCAGGAGCGAACTAAGGCAAAGAAATCATTAACTGAGAAATCTAAACCTAAAATACTATCAATTTCATCTAAAAAGATGACTATTTTAGGTGCAGGAGTATTATCTGATAATTTAACTTCATTTAACAGAACTTCTTCAAAAAATCTACTCAATCGCTGTACAGGAGAAAGTTCGATATTTTCTTGCCACCAAGCTTTTAAATTAACCTTACCAAGCAGGTCAAAACCTTGCCACAATTCCACCGCCAATCCCTTGTACCATTGTTCTGGAGTAATGTTTTCACTGCCAATTCGAGTCATATCAATAGCAGCACAGCAAAAACCTTCTTGCTGCAAGTAATGCATCATCCGCACCATCAAACTTGATTTACCCATTTGTCGGGTATTGAGAATATAACAAAAATCTCCACTTCTTAATGCTTTATAAAGATAACGGTCAGCAGAACGCACTACATAAGTAGGAGCATCAATTGGCAAACTACCGCCAACTTGATAATCATAAATTGAATTTTCTTCGGCACTTTTTAGCAGGGCATTTTCAAATTCTAATTTAGCTTGAGTTGCTTTGAGAATTTCCAGAGTTTGTGATAGCTCTTGAGTACGTTGTTCTACTTTTTCTTCTAAGGTTGTGTAAAGGCGAGAATTTTCAATCGAGATAGCAGCTTGACTAGAAAGGATATTTAAGACTTCAACACGCTCTGGTGTAAATGCCCCGGTTGTGAGATTATTTTCTAAATATAAAATACCGCTCAGTTTCCCTTGGTTCAGTAAAGGAGTGCAGAGAATTGATTTAGGTTGAGTAGTGACAATATATGAATCGCGGGTAAATTGTCCCTCCTGAGAGGCATCATTGAGAACTACATTTTCCTGAGTGCGGGCTACATAGTTGATGATAGAGGTTGAGAGTAAGGGAGTCTGGGTAGAGGCATCTGGTGACTCTACTGGGATGGATTGTAGTATGGTAATATCATCAGAATCTATTGCTCCCACTGCTTCAATCACCCAGTTATCATCAGAATGTAGAAGCAAAAAGCCTTTTTGAGCGCCTGCATTCTCAATCACAATTTTCATTAACTTTGCCAGCAACTTACCTAGAACAATTTCTCCTGCTAGGGCTTGAGATGCTTTAATAACTGTTGTTAAATCGAGGATTTCTCCATTACTACCGCTAGTAGAGATAGTTGTGCTGAGGCTTTTAACTTTCCCTTGGTTTGTAATTCCTATAAAATATTCTGGATATTCATCTTCTAATTGTTTGACTTTGGCTTTAGCTCCCCAGCGAGCGTAACAATGATGAGCATTTCTCAGATACAACTGACCTATTTCTTCCCTACCCAGTTCTAAATAAAATTCTGCTGCTCGTTCATAAGCTAAAGCTTCTTCATGGATAAATTCATATTTCTTAGCACCTTGAATAGCTTTTTCATACAATTCTTCTGCTTGCCAATTTTCTCCTAATACTCGTGCTTTCTCAGCTGCAACTAAATCGTATTTATGTTGAAAATTGGCTGGACAATTATTAGCCCATATTTTCATACTCTCCTGATTTTTGTCTACTTGCTCAATAAATTCCTTTTGCTGATTTTTCTCACAAGTATTATAATAGGCAATTAAACTCAAAGAATAGTATAAATTATGCTGTGTAGCAGGTAAAAATACGCCGCAAGCTTTAACATATTTTTCTGCATTAATTGCGTTAGCAGCAGCCTGAATATAATTTTTTAAAAAATAGCAGGAAGTTGTTGTAGCAAAGTATCTGATAAATAACAACCATTCGTTATTATCTTGCGTTAAATCTTCCAAATAGATATTTTCTTTACGTACTAATTCCACTACGATGCTTTGGCATATTTTAATATAATTAAGTGAATATCTTTGCCGCAATTTTAATATTTGTCTGGTATATTTCGTATAGCTATACTCAACATCATCTAAATTATCTCCTCTAAAAAACCGGATAAGGCAATAGTCTATGGCTGTGTAGCTAGCGTATTCATAGTCTCCTGTGTCTATACCTATCTGAAATGCTTTTAGTAATTTTTCTTCTACAATTCTATTTTGAATAGACTCTTTCCAGTGCCATAATGAAAAATAGTAAACATGCGTTACCAAGGCTTCTAATTTAAAAATATTAAATTTTTTAAGTAGTTTTAGAGACAGATTACCAAACTCAAATCCTAAATCAGTATCTCCCCTTAAACATAAAATCATTCCATAAAGAATATATATGCTAGGAGATTGAGGAGGATTTCCATATTGAAGACAGAGATGTACCTGAGTTAATATAACTAAAATAAATAAGGAAAAATTTATGGTAAGCGTAGCAGTATTCATCTGCTGTAGTATTGATACTATGGCAGTATGCTCTAACTCATTCATTAAATGGTAATTAATTAAATCTTCTATATTTATTTGATTTAATAACCAATTTATATCTTTTTGTTTTTGGTTAATTTCTTTTTCTATTTCACTTGCTTCGCTTGGTAAATATATTCCTAATTCTGCTAAAGCTTTTCGTCCAATATCTATGATTTTTTCTGGTTGTAATTGAGCATAGTATGACAAGTTTATAATCTGGTACACTCTTGTTTTTTCGAGACTTTGTTTAGCATATTTGAGAATTATTTTAGACAATTCTTCTACTTGTTCAAATTTTGTAGTTAAAGCAATAGCTTCCAAATATTTTATATATATTTCAATAGTTAATTCATATTCATCTTCCCAGCTATTTAAGGCTAATGCTTTTGCTCCATTTTCTAGATATTTTAAAGCTGATTCATAAGCTGCTGACATTTCTGCTTTTTTTCCAGCCTGACAATTTAATCTAGCTAACTCATTTTTCTCTAGCTGGTCACTAATCAAATCTATTCCTTCATTCAGTTGATTGACGATATTAAAAATGTTTTCTGCCAATTCATTTTGTTGAGTATTTTTCAATAAATGGCGACCTATTTCTAGATGAACTGCTTTTTTATCGTCTTGTTGAATTAAAATATAAGCTGCTTGTTGAACTCTGTCATGTAAAAATTTATAATGTACAAATTTAGGATATTTTGGAATAAAATTAGAGGATATATTGGCAGTAGTATTTAAAAGTTCTTCCTGACTCCATAGCAAGGGTACTTTGTAATCATTACTTAAGGGAATAATCAATCCTTCTTTGAGTGCAGGCTGTAATTCTTGAGAAGTAAGTGTTTGAGATTTTTTATTGACAATGGAAAGAACTTCTAAAGTAAATTTATTTCCTATACAAGCAGCTAATTTTAAAACGTTCTGGGTATTATAGTCTAGGTTTTCAATTTTTCTAACCATCAAATCAACTACATTATCAGTTATTCCTACTTGTTGAATTTGCTGAATATCCCACTGCCAAAAACCTCGGCTATGTTCTCCTTGATTAATAGGAGCTTGAGGAACGTTAAATACCAAGAGTTTTTCTTTGTATAATGTACGGAGTAATTGAGTAATAAAGAAAGAATTACCAGCAGTTTTTTTAGTCACTAACTCTGCTAAAGATTGTATATATTCCCTGGAGCAATTTAAAGTATCAGCAATTAATTGTTTAACATCGCTGATTCCCAAAGCTTGAAGCATGATTTGATTAACTGTAGTTTCAGATTTTTTAATTTGTTCTAATGTTTGCATTAAAGGGTGGGTAGGACTGACTTCATTATCTCGGTAAGCTCCTATAATTAATAAATATTGGCTGTCAGCATTGGTAATTAATTTTTCAAGTAAATTCAAAGATGATAAATCTGCCCATTGTAAGTCATCGAAAAAGATAGCTAAAGGGTGTTCCTTTTGACTGAAAATTTGAATAAATCTAGCAAAGAATGAGTTAAAGCGGTTTTGCGCTTCATTTGCTCCTAGTTGCTCAACAGATGGCTGTTTACCTATAATCTTTTCTAAGTCAGGAATGACATCAATAATTATTTGACCATTATTTCCTAAAGCTGCTAATATTTTATCTTTCCAATTTTGTAGAATTATTTCCGGTTCACTCAAAAGTTGGCGGATTAAACCTTGAAAAGCTTGCGTGATTGCTGTGTAAGGAATATCTCGCTGTAACTGGTCAAATTTGCCATTAATAAAATATCCTCTTTGTTGCGTAATGGGTTTATGAATTTCATTGACTAAGGCAGATTTACCGATACCTGAATAACCAGTAACCAGAATTATTTCCGATTTACCTTGGCTGACTCGCTCAAAAGTGGTTAATAGTTGATTAATTTCCTGCTCTCGTCCATAGAGTTTTTGAGTAATATAAAACTTATCAGCAATATCTTGATTACCTAAAGAAAAATGAGCAATTTTGCCTGTAGTTTTTAATTGCTGAAGACAGGTTTCTAAATCGGCTTTAATTCCCCATGCACTTTGATATCTTTCCTCTGGGGTTTTAGCCAATAATTTCATGACAATATTAGATATTGGCACAGGAATAGAAGA
The DNA here is from genome assembly GCF_014698305.1 of Anabaena lutea FACHB-196. Lineage (GTDB taxonomy): Bacteria > Cyanobacteriota > Cyanobacteriia > Cyanobacteriales > Nostocaceae > Anabaena > Anabaena lutea. The sequence goes on from NZ_JACJST010000018.1 coordinate 94,407, forward strand.
AATTAGTTCATGAGGTCTTTGCGGTTGTTGTGCGATATGAGAATGAACTAATTCAATTGGGTTATCAGTTACAAAGGGCAGTTGATGAGTTAACAGTTCATAAAAAGTAACACCTAGAGAGTAAAAATCAACACGATAATCTATTGATCTGTTCATTCTACCAGTTTGCTCTGGAGCGATATAAGCTAAAGTTCCTTCTAATTGATTAATGTTGTCAACTGTCTGATTTTCTTGAAATAAACGGGTAGAAATCCCAAAATCAATTATTTTAAGTTGTTCAGTTTTTGGGTTATAGACAATATTAGAAGGATTAATGTCTTTATGGATAATGTTAGCAGTATGAATAGCTGCCAAACTCTCAGTAATTTTGATAGCGATAGTTAGAAATTCTTCTAAGGTAAATTGATGTTTGGATGTTAATATCTTTAAAGATTGACCCCCAAAATCTTCCAATACTATTACTAAACTATTTTGATATCGAAGTAAGTTATAGGTTTTAATAATATTATTATCGTTCAATAAACTAATGATTTCATATTCTTGTTTATATCGAGTTAATTCTGAAGGAGTAGGGTAATTATCTTTAAGGATTTTTAGAATAATTTGTTGATTATTGAGCTTAAAAATGCCTCGATAAACTAGTGAATTAGCACTTTCATATATTTTTTCATTTGTCTGATATTCTGCTATATTAACCATAAATTTTGTAGCCATCCATTTTTTTATGCACTTGATTTGATCATATTTAAAATTTTAATTATCCTCTAGATAGATAACCTTTATCATTAGAGTTCATTTTCTGGTAAATTTCTGTAATTGTAGTTGTTAAAACTTGATATTTTTCTTCTATATATGTTGTCATTACTTGTGATGTCCACGTATCACAGTTTTTACATATATGTGTATTTTCTAACTGATTAAGTATTAAATTTTGTCTCAGTCTGTTAAATAAATCTCCACACCAAATATTTTCTAGTGTTTGTTCATTATAATTTCCTAAACTTTCGATATTTTGTTCAAACCCAAGTCTAAACAAGGTTTCAATACAGTAGTATATTGCGCCATCAGGTAAAACTACAATTTCAGTGAAAGGGAACAAACAAGGCCAACGTCCATCCGCTTTTTGTTTGTAATATTGTAAAGAACTATTGCCAATTTCGTTCATGGTTTTAAGACGCATATTACTTTCTTTATACTCGGCAAGGTTCAATATAAAAATACTATTTATTTTTGATAACCAATACTCTCGAAACTGTTCTTCTTCTTCAAGAGATACATTTTTATTTCTCACAAAAGATGTTCTAATTTCACAGTTAATATTCAATTTATCTCTGAGTTGAATAAAATTAATAACATTAGATATAACTCTGTTAAAATCGGCTCCCCGAACTTTTCGATAAGTATCTGGAGTAGCAGCATCAATACTAATATCAATACTTGTTAAACCAGCTTCTAATAATGCTTGAGAACAAGTTTTATCTAATAATTGTCCATTGGTTGTGATATGGACTCTGGGAACTCCTTGCTGTTTACAGAGTTGGACAAACTCTACAATTTTAGGATGAAGTATTGGTTCTTCAATACTACCAACTAAGATGCCAATTTTTGCTTCTCCACACTCTTTAGCTAGTTTCTGCATCATCTGCCAAGACATTGCTTTGTTACCTTTGAAGAAGTCTGTGCTATGGGTGGGTTTTATCACAGCACTATGGTAAGGACACATGACGCATTTGAGATTACAAGTATTCCCGACAATTACTCTAACATATGAGGGTTTAACTGCTACTCCATAATAGTTAGCAAAGTAATGTATTTGCTCATCAATATCAGTTTGAGAAATGAGAGTATAAGATATTTTAGTAAATAAATTTTCTTGAGTTTGAAGTTCAATTTTTTGGCGTAATTGATGCCAAATATGACTTAATTCTTGCGGATATAAATATGCCAGTATGGGATAGGAGGGTAAACCTAATTCTGATGCTACTGGCAGGATAGGTTGAAAAGCTATTATTTGCTTTTTTGCGTTTGCTGTTATTAACAGTTTTTCTATACTTTTTGGATGTAAGGGAACATTGTGAGCGGGAATTTCAAGTATCATTTCTGGTATTGCCCAATCACAATTTCTTTGATTTGGTAAAAGTTGCTGAGGGTCTTTAATAATCATAATTTTTTATATTAGATAATTTTAATACTTGTTAAGTCTTATTTTATCAAGAAGTACAAAAGTTTTTTTTTACAGACTGTTTCAATAAGTCAGATGGTAAGTCTTTGAGGGGCAATAATCACTAAATATTACCCCTATTCGTTATTAAACTTATCGCAGTTCCTGTTTGAGTTAAGTACAATCTAACCCTTGATTTATAAGCTTTACAGGCTTTCATGTACTAGGGAAACGCGGTAACAAGCTTAATACTCAAAATTACAACACCTTGATTATTTCATTTAAGTGCAGGTTGTAGGAATATAAGGGTTTGGTGAACAGTACGGAGGTATATTAAAAGGTTGCTCTATCCATTCTGCCAATTCTCCTGTAGTGAGTGGTGCCGTTTTATCACATTCGCTATCTGAAATTATAGGACGTGGAGGATAGGGAATGTGGCAAACCAACGTCTGCTTGTCATTGCGATCAACATCCAAAATACAACCTTCAAAAGCATTATATATGACTTTCGTACCCCAATATTCCCTATATGATGGGTTGAATATGGGAAGAAAGCCTTCTCGATCTCCAAAGGCTTCCGATAGTAACTCATATGCTTTCTGATATTCTCTCTCACCACTCTCGTGAGCAAATAACAGGTAATAGATTTTATCATGATTATCACCGTCTATATGAGTGTCTGTGAAGTATTTACTTAACTCTTTCGCAATTTCACTATTTTGATTCAGCCATATATAAGCAATAACTTGAGAAAGTTTTTTGCTCATTTGCAATAGTTCTTTTACTGGTATTATTTCGATGTTGTTCTCGTTCTCATGTATCTCTCTACACTTTGACACAAAATTTCTGCCTCCAAACATGATGATTCTCCTTTTATGATTTAGTAAATGTTATCGATAAAAATGGAAAGATTTATTTTTGGATAAATACCAAACAGTTTAATTAATGTTTGATAATTACAAACAAATCTTAATTTATGTACAGTAATAGAATCGAGTCGGATTATCCCAAACGATCTTCTGCACTGTTTCTGGAGATAACTTCGCTTCAAGCTCGACAACGGTTTTCACGATGTCCGGTTTATGATCCATGTGAGGATAATCAGAGCCGAAAATTAAGTTATCATCACCGATATACTCGATAATTTGAGCTAGATAAGGTTCAGATGGTTCAATAGACACAAAACACTGACGACGGAAATACTCCGATGGAGGTATTTTTACATGATTTTTAACCTCCCACTGTAAATTTTTATATTCTTCATCCATTCTCCAGAGCCAATAAGGAAGCCAACCACAACCAGACTCTAGAAACCCTACCTTTAGCTGAGGATGACGTTCTAACACCCCTCCTTCAATTAAGGCCAACAAGGCCATCATCTGTTCCATAGGGTGGGAACAAGCGTGTAGGGCAAAACGAGTATTAAACCTATCTGCACCTGTAGTTGGTAAGCGGCTATGGGTTCCTTCATGAATTCCTACAGCTATGCCTAACTCCTCGCAGACTGTCCAAAATGGCTCATAGGCAGGATCACTCAAGAGTCGCCCTTTAACGGGGTTAGGACGTAAAAACACCGCCTTCCAGCCAAAATCAGCTATACGATATAATTCTGATACCATTTGCTCTGGTGCATGAAGATTAATCGCTCCTACTCCTTTCAATTTGTCTGGAGCATAGCTACAAAATTCTTCGTATAACCACGTATTGTAAGCATGGGTAAACGCTCCCACCACTTCGGCGGGCATGGTATCAATGGCAAAGAGCCACAATCCGTAAGTTGGATAAATAAACGCTATATCGACCCCCATCTGCACCATTGCTTGGAGGTGAGATTCTGGATCGTAGCGATGAAGATAAGCATGGGGATGAGCCTGCATCATCTCTTGATTGCCCATTTCTCGCACTTGTAGAGATATCTTTTCTACAATATCTTCCCCGTGAATTTTCATGTCTGGGGAGGGTGCAAAATGCTTAAATTCCGGGGCTAGGTACTTAGCCCATATCTGCGGCGGCTCAATCACATGGGAATCAGCATCAATAATTTTATATCCGTGCAGCATAAAACCTGGAAAATTTCAGACAGTTATCAGTATAAATTATCCTGTTTAAAACTTTGAGCAAACATCATTCATATTGCTACCTGTCAAAGCTTTCTCTACAGTTTACTATGCGAACAGAGAATTAAAAATTTGAGGTTATTTAAATAAATAGACAAAATTAATTACACAAAATCTAGGCTGAAATCTTTGGATGATAAAGAATTGATAGAAATCATGTAATTAATTCTGTCCTAATACAAGTACAGCAATCTTAAATGAAAAATGAAAGGTGAACAAACTTTAGGAATAGCTTCTACGAGTTAGTATGCCTAAGGCACGCAAGCTATTAGAAGTTTAACCGGACTACTATAGTATCTTTGGTTTTTCACCTCAAGAGTTGAGTTAAAATCAGGACTATTAAAAATTAACTAAATTCAGTTTACTTAAGTTAAATTCAGTTTAATTCAGTTTAATTCAGGTATGGCAGATGCCAAAAGCCTCCGAGTTGTAAAGTTTAGGGAACACAAAAAAATAAATTACCCAAAAATTGTAGGGTGGGTTACGCAGCATAACCCACCATTATCCCTTAAATTTATGGTGGGTTACGGACTTTAGTCCTAACCCACCCTACAGGAGATTTTTTTATTTGGAAGTCTCTATTCTCGAAGACCGACAATGCTTTCTCAGGTTAAACTACATCCACATCGGATAAGGGTTGAGTTGGTCTTCTGTCAAAGACTCTTTCAACCAACCCATTTTGAGAGGAATTTCATAAAGCCGTCCTGTACCTAAGCGTTTCCACATATGTCGCATTCCTGGCACAATTACCTTAGCTACTCTCAGCCCAATATCGGCACGAGTCTGATCTAGAACTAGCATTTCCAGATCATTTTTTTCAACTATTTGTTGACAAAGCCTAATATCTTCGAGAAGATCATCACTGGCTAGTTGCGGATAATCTGCACAGACTTTCGGGACACTGAGAGTATCAGGAAGGAGATAAGGTTGATTTGCTACAGTCGCAGATTTCCACCATTCTATTGCTAAGGGATCAGCCGATGGGGGATATTGGGTAGTTCCATCTGCTTGAGCCGATAAAACGTTAGGTAGTATTTGGTTAACTTCTGTTAAAGCTCGACTAATGGCAATCTGAGGGTCAAAATGGGTTCCATAGCCTAAGATAACATCTTCTGTTTCTTGATCTGTGCGGCGACTAATTGCAGCGAAAGCTGGAATATTGAGGTCACTAGTAATATCTAAAACCCATAATTCTCTGTTAATGGCTTGGTAATATTTCTTGAGTTCTTGAAAATAAGGCTCGTTGAAACTATCTAAATCTACTTGAGGTTTTTGTAGACGGTTATACCACCACAAGGCTACACAATCACGCTCAACTAATTCCATAAATCCTTGGAGAATAGCTTCTTCGAGGGTATTACCTGCCGCACATCCATTGGAGTCTGCCCAACAGTCAGGTTTATGGGGTTGAGAATAGCCATAATAGCAATAAGCTGTTGGCAGATATTTGAATTCTTGATGGGTTAAAGACCAAACTGGTGTCCAGTCGATTTCTTTTTCTATATCAAATGGTTCAGGGATTTTTTGAAACCAACCTTTACTTTTGGCATTCCATTGTTCCCGATTCTGGTATTGCTGTTCGCTGAAATTCATACAGACATTGGGATGAATAGCTGTATTTCCCAATTGTTGATAACTGCCTTTGTGTCTAATTTCATCTCCCTGAAATACTCCAGAATACCTTTCAATACCTTCACAGAAACCGCTCACTCTGGCTTGAATGTCAGTCTTCCCTTTTCCTGCACTTCTACCGCCGATGTTTTGACGTAAACTGTCTAAATCGTCAAAGATACTGAGAAAATGATGCTTGGCTAAATAAGTATGAGTTAACCCATTTCCTGGTAGTTTTTGTAGTTCTCGGATAATGCCCGTAATAGGACTAATATGATGTTGATATTTTCTGAAAGTTTCTTGGGGTGAACAATAACGATGTCCTCCGTCTGCGGTGAAATTTTTCTTACGGTGTCCTAGAACAATGGGTAGGGGTTTGTTGTTCAATCCATTGGCTATCTCTGCACAGCTAGAACATTGGGGACGCTTAATGAGGATATGGTTTTGGGTTTGGAGAGTCAGCGTATCATAGGTGAATAAAGTCCCTTCTAATTGTTGATTTCCACCTTGGATAATCCACTTAAAAACCTCTGTAGCTACCATTCCTAATGCTGTTTGCACTGTAGAAGTGAGAAACCCTAGAGGAGGGGAAAATGAGGGGGAATTCTTCTTATGTCTTTGGATAAAACTTTGGACTGGTTGATTGTCTCGTAAACGGTGTGCTAGACATTCCCAGCACCCGGTTTTGTGGGGAGAAAATATCGGTCCCATCCAGGTAATTGTTCCTAAGGGATTAACTAGCATCCAAGGAGATTGTGACTTTAATGCTTGTTGATTAAATTCTTCTAGCTGAGGGTGGAGGTAGTTGTCAGTTAAGACTACTGTGAAATCTCCTGTATCAGCTACTTGAATATGCAGAGATTTGAGGATGGCTATGAAGTCGTCGCTAGGAAGAGAACCTATGGCTTTGACTGCGACTGTGGCTGATTGTAATCGTTGAGCAGCGACTGTGGGAGTAATGTTGAGATGATGACAGAAGATGGCTAGGTGGGAGGGTAGTGAGTCATCTTGTTCTACCAGATAGCCCTGTTGTTCCATTTGAAATAGGGCATATTGGGTCTTGATAGTGACATTGAGAGCATTTTGGAAAAAGTCGGTTGTTTCTTGATCAGTTGGTTGTTGTTGCAGTAGTTCGAGTTGGATTATGTCGATAATTTCGTCTATGCTAAGATGAGCATCTCGTACTAAAGAAGCTATGCGACAGGAAAAGCGATCGCTCAACCAAACTGCTTCTCTCTCGGATAAGAGAAATACCTGGTCTGGTTCTATGGTTTCAACGGAGTAACAAGGCTGGAAATCGGGTTTATTGATCATCTTCTATATTTGTATTAATTAAAGTGTAATTTATTTGGTTCACTAAAATTTAACGGTACTGCAAGGGTTTGAGACCTACAAAATCCAGAGGGTTTAATTGGTATAAAAATTTGTGACAGTTGCGTAAGTCTGTAAGAATTCAGGAGTCAGGAGACGCTACGCAGACCTCCGGTTCAGGAGACGCTTCGCAGACCTTTGGTTCAGAATGCTTATGAAATGAAGAATAGAGAGAAGCAAGATTTTATCAAAATCATTAAATTTGACTCGAAAAGTCTTTATTCTCCTAACTTGGAGTATTCTCTATCCTGAATACTTACGTAAGTCTTAACTATATATATAAACTTATTTTAACCTTTTATTTTACTGAATTTATTTTTACCTTAATCTTTCAATGAAATTATTGTGATTGCTAGTTGAATTTCTTCATACTAACTTCGATGAATTTGAATTAAAAATCTCATTTTTTAAACTCAAATTTAGCGGATTTGAATTTAATTTTTAATCACCGCAGAGATGTAAAGAGAAATTCAATAATGCGTAAAACACAAAAAGCAAGAAGAGAAATACTAAATATATGGTTTCCCAAGTAGAGTTAATCGGTTTTGCTTCTTTACCTGCTGATACCTTTGCTGAGGGTCCTGATTCGGGAAATGGGATCTCTGGAAATGGTAGAACTGGACCCTTTCCCGGACAGCCAATCCAAGGTTTTAGCGGCGTACAATTCGCTAAAAATAATACTTTGTATTTCCTATCAGATAATGGTTATGGAAGCAAAGATAATAGTGCCGATTATTTGCTGCGTATCCATCGTGTAGATCCCAATTTTAAGGGAACAGAAAATGGTGATGGTACTGTTAATACTTTAGATTTCATTCAATTGTCTGACCCTAATAACAAAGTTCCTTTCACAATTGTGAATGAGGGAACTAGCGCAAGATTATTAACTGGTGCAGATTTTGATATTGAATCTTTTGTAATTGCGGAAGATGGTTCAATCTGGATTGGTGACGAATTTGGGCCTTATCTATTACATTTTGATGCTAGTGGTAAGCTGTTAGATGCACCTATTCCTACACCTAACACAGTCACACTAAATACCTTAAATGGTGAAGCGCCAATTGTGATTGGACACCGGGGTGCTAGTGGTGAACTTCCAGAACATACCCTGGGATCTTATAAGTTAGCAATTGAAAGAGGTGCAGACTTCATTGAACCAGATTTGGTTTCTACTAAAGATGGTGTGCTAATTGCGCGTCATGAACCAATGCTAGATGATACTACCAACGTAGCAGAAGTTTTTGGTGCAGACCGTAAATCTACGAAAATGCTGGATGGTGTAGAAGTCACTGCATACTTTGCTTCTGATTTTACTCTGGCAGAAATCAAAACCCTGCGGGCAAAAATGCCCCAAAATTTCCGCACTCAAGTGTTTAATGATTTGTATGAAATTCCTACTTTGGCGGAAATCATTGATTTAGTTAAACAGGTAGAACTAGATACAGGTCGCAAAATTGGTATTTATCCAGAAACTAAACATCCAACTTTTCACGATAATCTTGATTTATCTTTAGAAGAACCGCTGTTAGCAACTCTGGAAGCAGCAGATTTCACAGATCCTAGTCGGATATTTATTCAATCTTTTGAAGTTGCTAACCTCAAAGAACTAAATGAGATAACTGATATTCCTCTGGTTCAGTTGTTGGATGCTTATGATGTGAATCTTGATGGTTCTCTGCAAGAAGTTCAACCCTACGATTTCGTGGTTAGTGGTGACAACCGCGATTATGCAGACTTGCGGACAGTTGCAGGGTTAGAGGAAATTGCTACCTATGCGGATGGTATTGGCCCCTGGAAACGAATGATTGTTTCTGTTAAGGGTGTGGATGCTAATAACGATGGTTTAGCGGATGATGTCAATGGTGATGGTGCAGTTAACGATGCTGATAAAACTCTGACTGCTCCTACTACTTTAGTCCAAGATGCCCATGATGCGGGTTTGCTGGTACATCCCTACACTTTCCGCAATGAAGGACGTTATTTAGCCTCAGATTATAATGGCAATCCACAGGAAGAATTTAAACAGTTTATCAATTTAGGTGTTGATGGATATTTTACCGATTTTCCCGGTACAGGTGACTTAGCACGCGATCGCATTACCGCAGAATTTGTAAGATCGCCCCAAAACCCCGATGTTCTTGCTAAAACCGAGTTTAATACCTTAGATGGTAATGCACCTTTAGTAATCGGCCACAGAGGTGCAAGTGGTTCACGTCCAGAACACACTCTAGCAGCTTACAAATTAGCGATCGCAGATGGGGCTGATTTTATTGAACCTGATTTGGTAGCTACCAAAGACGGAATTTTAATCGCCCGTCACGAAAACGCCTTAGCAATTCTCAATGCTGATGGTACAATCAACCGCACAGATACCAGCACAGATATTGCTACCCGTCCAGAATTTGCAGACCGTAAAACCACCAAAGTTGTTGATGGTCGCACCATTATCGGTTGGTTTACCGAAGACTTGACTTTAGCAGAAATTAAAACCCTCAAAGCGATCGAACGTCTACCAGATCTGCGGGGAACAGAATATGATAACGACAACTTAGAAGTTCCCACTCTGCAAGAAATCATTGAATTAGTCAAACAGGTAGAAACAGAAACAGGTCGCAAAATTGGTATTTATCCAGAAACCAAACACCCCACCTACTTTGCAACTGAAGGTACACGCCTAGATGGTACTACCAAAATCAACACCAATTTAGGACAGTTACTAGTTGACACCTTAGTTGCTAATAACTTCACCGATCCAACGCGGGTATTTATTCAATCTTTTGAAGTAGGCAATCTCCAAGAACTCAATAATGTTCTTATGCCTGCGAAGAATATTGACATCCCACTAATTCAATTATATGGCGGAGCCACACAAAAGCCCTATGATTTCGTAGTTAGTGGAGATTCTCGCACCTATGGAGATCTTACCACCCCAGCAGAACTAGCTAAAATTGCCGAATATGCCTCTGGTATTGGTCCCAGCAAGCGTTTAATTATTCCTGCTAACACCGTAGATAACAATGGTGATGGTCAACCAGATGACCTGAATGGGGATGGAACAATTAACGAAGCTGATAGAGTTCTTGGTACTCCCACAACTCTAGTCCAAGATGCCCATAATGCCGAATTGCTTGTCCACCCTTACACCTTCCGTAACGAAGATGTTTTCCTCGCATCAGACTACAACGGAGATCCCAAAAAGGAATATGAACAGTTTATTGAACTAGGAATTGACGGTTACTTTACCGACTTCCCCAGTACAGGAGATTTGGTGCGTGACCAATTTGTAGGTGAAGCTGTTGTTTCCAATCTTGGTGGTTCAAAAGGTTTTGAAGGTATGGCTATTAGTCCCGACCAAAAAACCTTGTATCCTTTACTGGAAGGAACAGTTTTCGGTGATCCCGCAGGTTCACTACGAATCTATAAATTTGATGTCGCTTCTCAGGAATTCCAGGGTTTACAAGGCTTCTACAAGTTGGAAAACCCCAGCTATGCTATTGGTGATTTCACAGTCATTAATAATAATGAGTATTTAGTGATTGAGCGGGATAATGGTCAGGGAAGCACTGCTGAATTTAAGAAAGTCTACAAAGTTGATTTGTCCAAAAAAGATGCTAACGGCTTTGTAGAAAAAGTAGAAGTAGCTGACCTTCTGAATATCCAAGACCCCAACGACCTCAATGGAGATGGACAAACAACCTTTGACTTCCCATTTGTGACGATTGAAAATGTTTTGGTTGTTGACAAAGATACCATTTTAGTTGCCAATGATAACAACTATCCCTTCTCAATCGGTCGTCCGGGTAATGATCCACAAAATCCAGTCATTGACAACAACGAAATCATTCTGCTCAAATTAGATCAGCCCCTTAACCTTGCACCTGGTATAGGTCAAGAGACCAATAACCTAGTTACAGGAACACCGGGTAAAGATGACCTAGTAGCTGGAGTTGACTTTGATGGAGTCAATGACACAGTGTTCTCTGGTGCAGAGAACGATACAGTAGATGTTCCTTTTGGCGGCAGTTTAGCTGGTAACAATCGCATCTTTACAGGTAGTGGTGAGGATAAAATTTTTGCTGCTGATGGCGATGACGCTTTTAGTAGCAGTGGAAATGACAAATTCTATGCTGTTGATGCCAGTGGCTACCGTTTCTCTGGTGGTGTAGGTAATGATGAATTCTACTTAGGTGCAGATGGTCGCGCCCTAGGTGGTGTAGGTAATGATAAATTCTACGTTGTTGAAGGTGGTGGTAATTTACTCTCTGGTGGTGCAGGTGCTGACCAATTCTGGATTCTCAACGGTGATTTACCCAGTGCTGCTAACACCGTTGTTGACTTTGAAATCGGTACTGATGTGTTAGGTATTGCTGGTCAAGGTGCAGGTTTTGACTTTGCAGACTTGACCCTGAGTGGTAACAGTATTGCCGTTGGTGACAAAACTATTGCTATTCTCACAGGAGTGAATACCACTAGTTTGACTGCTGCTAATTTCGTTTTTGAATCATAAATTAGTGTAGGCAAATAAAAAGAGGATATTAAAAGCGATCGCATTGTAGATGAAGTGCGATCGCTTTCTTGATGCTGATTATTTTTAATAAAATAGTTCTTCCTTATCAAGATAAGGATAACACATATAAAACTCCATGTCAACACTTCTCTTCCTCTCTCAGCGTTAAATTGATTGTCTGAATCAGGATTTCCAGGATTTAAGGATGAACAGGATGAAGATGAAAATTCTGTCTTCAATTACCAGTATTCTCGGTTGGGTTGTGGAACGTGAACTTTCGCGTAGCAATGGAACGAAACCCACCAACAATATCAACCACTAATTAGGGTTTGCTGAAAAAATGCAAACAGATTGACATTCACATCAGCATCAATAAAGCCAGATGTACCTGATAAAGTAGCTAATAACTGACCAGTTCCAAAACCAGTATTACCAATTGTGCCATCACCAATGCGGACAAATGTATAATACATACAGGTTGAAGTACAATGAAAATCGTAATTTTGCGGATATGAGACTAGTTAAAGATGATTCTGTTTTGTGACTAAAATATATAAGCACAATAGTGACATACTTGTTGACTGGTGTCAACTCCTTCTGCAAAGAAGCCGTAGACTCTATTTTGAATTCACTGAGTTCTTAACGTGTTATTATTTATTTCTTAATTTTGCTGGGATAGCTTTTGGTTTGTAGTCACGGTTTTAACCCTTTTGGCGAAATTTCCAGAGGACTAAAGTCCTGACTACAAACTCAGTAACATTCAAAATCTAATTCTAGACATAACAATGACAAATACAATTCAACTTAATCAACTAGGCACAATTGAATTAGACGGTGCAGAAATTTCTGATTTTGACCCCAAATCAAAACGCCTTTTTGTGACTGGGCAATTTGAAGGTAAACCAGTTATTCAAGTAATTGATGCTTCTAACCCAAACAATCCTACTAAGATTACTAATATTGATCTTTCTAGCTTAGGTGGAGGAATTCAGAGTGTCGCTGTTAGACAAGGAATAGGAAATGCAAATAGCATTATTGCTGTTGCCATTTCCGCTAATAACAGTACCGATGCTGGTAAAGTTGCTTTCTATGATGCTACTACTCTCACTAAACTTTCTGAAGTGAATGTAGGCGCTTTACCTGATATGCTCACCTTTACTCCTGATGGTAGCAAATTACTTGTTGCTAATGAAGGAGAACCAAGTGAAGATTATACTATTGATCCAGAAGGTTCAGTTAGCATTATTGATGTTTCTGGAGATATTGCCAGTTTAGATAATAGTAAAGTTACCACTGCTGATTTCACTGCATTTAATGGACAGGAAGCAACTTTAAAAGCAGAAGGAGTCAGGATTTTTGGACTTAATGCTTCAGCATCTGAAGATTTTGAACCAGAGTATATTGCAGTTTCTGATGATAATCAAACTGCTTTTATTACTCTCCAAGAAAATAATGCTGTTGCTATTCTTGATATTGCCAGCGGGACTATTACTGATGTTGTACCTCTAGGTTTTAAAGACCATAGTTTACCTGGAAATGGTCTAGATGCTAGTGATAGAGACGATGGCATCAATATCCAAAATTGGCCTGTCTTGGGGATGTATCTACCGGATGGAATTAGCTCTTTTCAAGTTGGTGATGAAACCTATTACATCACAGCCAATGAAGGAGATGCTCGCATTCGTCCCACTGGTGATGATATTTTACCTGCACCTAATGATGGAGAAGGTGACATTTTCAATGAAGAAACAAGAGTTAAGGATGTCATACTTGATCCTACAGCTTTTCCCGATGCGGCTGAATTACAAAAGGATGAAAATCTGGGTCGTCTGATTATTACCAATACTCTGGGAGATACAGACGGAGACGGAGATTTTGATCAACTTTATGCTTTCGGTGGTCGTTCTTTCTCAATTTGGAATGATCAAGGTCAATTAGTATATGATAGCGGCGATCAGATTGAACAAATTCTGTCACAAGCCACACCGACACTTTTCAATGCTAATGATGGATCTGCTGATGAGGTTGACACTCGTTCCGATAATAAGGGTCCTGAACCAGAAAGTGTAGTTGTTGGTGTGATTGATGATGTACCTTATGGATTTGTGGGTTTAGAACGTGCTGGTGGTGGGGTGATGGTTTATAACCTGAGTGACCCGACTGCACCTGAATTTGTTCAGTATATTACAACTGAAGGTGATGTTAGTCCTGAAGGTCTAAAATTTATCTCTGCACAAGATAGTCCTAATGCTAAACCAATGCTGGCAGTTTCTCATGAAGTGAGTAATACTGTGAGCTTTTATGAAATCCTTCCCAGTGCTACACCTACAGTAGAAACCACGCCGGCACTGTTGGATGATGATAATCTGCCTGTAGATCAAAGGGCTGATGCTGATGACCCAGCTATTTATGTCAATGCTACTGATTCTGCTGATAGCTTGGTATTAACTTCGGTAAAAAATGGCGGTTTGCGGGTTTATGACTTGTCTGGTGAATTATTGCAAACAGTTAATCCGGGTGGGATTCGTTACAACAATATTGACTTGCAATATGGTTTCCAACTGGGTAGTGAAACGGTAGACTTTGCAGTAGCAAGCGATCGCAATAATGATAAACTAGCAATCTTCAAAATTAACCCCAACTCTAGCAACGGCAACTATTTAGAAGATATCACCGATAGCAGCATTGGTACTCTTTTTCAAGCAGCACCCTTTGATCTTCCCTACGAACCATCATCTCGTAGTTCCTATGGACTCGCTCTCTATCGTAGCCCCTTCACCAATGATTACTACGTCTTTACCAGTCGTCGTGAAACTGGAGATGTTGCCCAATTCAAACTCATTGATATGGGTAATGGTAAAATAGGTGCAGAAAGAGTACGTAATTTTACTATTACTCCTCCGGCTGAGTTTGGTGATGTTGACCCCCAAACCGAGGGTATGGTTGCAGACCAAGAAACAGGTTTCCTCTACATTGGTCAAGAAAATGTCGGTATTTGGAAATTTGATGCCGAACCCAATGGTAGCAACACAGGCAAACTCATTGATCAAGTCAAAGCTTTGGGTGGTAATAATCTTGTCGATGACGTAGAAGGTTTAACTATCTACTACGGTGCAAATGGTACAGGCTACTTACTCGCATCCAGCCAAGGTGATAATACCTTTGCAGCATACACCCGCGAAGGCAATAACGACTTTTTGGGGCGTTTTGGTGTTGGTAATAATGGGGGAATTGACAGTGTACAAGAGTCAGACGGTGCAGATGTCGTTAACGTACCTTTAGGAACTGCATTTCCCAATGGTTTATTTGTTACCCAAGATGGTAATAATGATCCGGCTGTTCTAGTTGAAGATGATGGTGAAATAGAAAACATCAGCAGCAACTTTAAGTTTGTACCTTGGGAAAATATCGCTAATACCCTACCCGATGTTCTAAAAATTGATACCACTAGTTACGACCCTCGCAACCCCGTAGCCCAACCCAGATTAACTAATTACGAATTTACCAACTTGCCCAAATTAGGGACAACCTCCGCAGGTCAAGATATCTTCTTAGGTGGATTTTCGGGGTTGTATTTCCAAGGAGTAGCAGCTAACGGTAATTTGAAATTTGTTACCCATACAGATCGTGGTCCTAATGGTGAACCCACAGGTCAAAACAGACCATTTTTATTACCCGATTTTCAACCAGAAATAGTCAGTTTTGAACTTAATCAAACGACAGGTGCAATTACCATTACCGATAGAACGGGCTTGTTCCGTGCTGATGGTACAACTCCGTTAACTGGACTTCCTAATGTGCAAGCTGGGGAAGGTGGTACAGCTTACACTGATGAAATTGCTGTTGATTTAAATGGTCAAGTTTTAACTAATGACCCTTTTGGTGCAGACGTAGAGGGAATTGTCGTTGCTGAAAATGGCGACTATTGGCTGGTGGATGAATACCGTCCAGCGATTTATCATTTTGATGTGAATGGGAAGTTACTTGAGCGTTTTATTCCCCAAGGAACAGCCACAGCAACCGAACCAGACCAACCAGCAGGAACATTTGGAACTGAGGTATTACCAGCAGTTTACGCCCAACGCCGGAATAACCGAGGGTTTGAAGCTGTAGCACTAGAAGGCAACAAGCTTTATGCTTTTATTCAGAGTCCCATTGATAATCCAGATAATGCTGGTGATACAACCTCTAGAGGTTCTCGTAATCTCAGAATTCTGGAATTTAACATAGTTACTAAACAGGTAACAGGTGAGTATCTCTATCTTCTCGACGATATTACAGGTAGTGGGACTGCGAAAACAGATAAGATTGGTGATGCTGTTTCCCTAGGTAATGGTAAATTTGCCGTTGTGGAACGAGATGACAGAAGTGATAACACTTCTAATAAACTCATCTACAAAATTGATTTAGCCGCAGCGACTAATATCAATAATCCTGCTAATTTTACTTTGCCAGCTGGGAAGACGATTGAAGAACTATCTCCTGCGGAGTTAACTGCGGCTGGGATTACTGTTGTTAGCAAAAGTTTGATTGCAAATGCAGCCCAACTTGGTTACACCGGAGTTGAAAAATTAGAGGGTTTGGCGTTAGTTGCACCGAACACTTTGGCTTTGATGAACGATAACGATTTCAATGTTGCCGGTACAACGATTCCAGAGAAACTAGGAATTCTCGAACTACCTAATAATCTTCAACTCACATTGGGTACTGCGGGTAACGATGAGTTATATGCCCAACAGGGTGAGGAAATTCAAGGACTGGGAGGAAATGACAGCTTATATGCTGAAGGTATTTTGGGTGGAAACATCCTTGATGGTGGTGATGGAAATGATGAGCTTTTTGTAGTTGAAGGTGTCAATAACACCCTCAAAGGTGGTGCTGGAGATGATGAGCTTTTTGTAGTCGAAGGTACTAATAACACCCTTGATGGTGGTGCTGGAGACGATGAGCTTTTTGTGATAGAAGGTAGCAATAACACCCTCAGAGGTGGAATTGGCAGCGATTTACTACGTACATCCAGCACAACAGGTAACAATAGCCTTTATGGTGGTGACAATGATGATACTTTATTTGGGTTATTAGCAAGCGATCGCTTATTTGGTGAATCTGGTGATGATTCACTGTTCGCTGGTAGCAAAGGTACGCAAATGACCGGCGGTGCTGGGTTAGACCGCTTTTTCCTGGGTAATGGCGCAGTTCCCGAAGCCCCTGGGGAAGTATTAGATTTCACGAAAGGTGCAGATAAGGTTGTAGTTGCTGGCATCCCTGAAGTTCAAGAATTTGCAGACCTCATCCTAGTGCAAGTTGGGGCTGATACAATTGTCAAAGCCACTATCAATGGTTCTGTACGAGATTTTGGCATTTTAAGAAATGTTCAAGCCAATACTCTCACAGCAGCGGACTTCGACTTTGTTGCACCTACAAACAATGCACCTACTGTCACAAACATCAGTAAATCTGGAAACGAAGACACCGATATCACTTTCACCGTTGAAAACTTCATATCTGCATTCACTGACATAGACAGTGATAGTCTGACGAAGATTAAAATTACCAGTTTACCTGGGAACGGAACTTTAAAGTTAGATGGTACAGCGGTTACAGTTAATCAAGAAATCGTAGTTGCTGATATTGCTAAACTCGTCTTCACTCCCACAGCTAACTTTAATGGTAATACTAGCTTTAGCTGGAATGGTTTTGATGGAACTGCCTACGCGACAACAGATGCAACGGTTAATATAGGAGTCACACCAGTTAACGATGCACCTACTATCACCAACATCAGTAAATCTGGAACCGAAGACACCGATATCACTTTCACCGTTGAGAACTTCACATCTGCATTCACTGACATAGACAGTGATAGTCTGACGAAGATTAAAATTACCAGTTTACCTGGGAACGGAACTTTAAAGTTAGACGGTACAGCGGTTACAGTTAATCAAGAAATCGTAGTTGCTGATATTGCTAAACTCGTCTTCACTCCCACAGCTAACTTCAATGGTAATACTAGCTTTAGCTGGAATGGTTTTGATGGAACTGCCTACGCGACAACAGATGCAACGGTTAATATAGGAGTCACACCAGTTAACGATGCACCTACTATCACCAACATCAGTAAATCTGGAACCGAAGACACCGATATCACTTTCACCGTTGAGAACTTCACATCTGCATTCACTGACATAGACAGTGATAGTCTGACGAAGATTAAAATTACCAGTTTACCTGGGAACGGAACTTTAAAGTTAGACGGTACAGCGGTTACAGTTAATCAAGAAATCGTAGTTGCTGATATTGCTAAACTCGTCTTCACTCCCACAGCTAACTTCAATGGTAATACTAGCTTTAGCTGGAATGGTTTTGATGGAACTGTCTACGCGACAACAGATGCAACGGTTAATATAGCAGTTGGAGTAGTTAATGATGTCAGCGTATTTGCGATCGCATCTGCTGAAGCTACAGAAGGAAATGCTATCACCTTTACTGTTACTCGTACAGGGGATGCTCAAACAGAACAGAAAGTAACGGTTTCCACAGCTATTAACGCCGGCGATACAGCTAGTAATAATGACTTTACTAGTAAAAGTGAAAATCTTACCTTTGCAGTTGGTGAAACCCAGAAAATCTTTACTGTTCAAACAAAACAAGATTTCCGGGTGGAAGAAGATGAGACTTTCACAGTCAAGTTAATTAATGCTACCAACGGCGCGGTTATAGGTTCTACAAATGGTACAACCCAGGGAACTATCAATGACGAAGATATTCCACTAGCTGCTATTACTAACAACAACATCTTTACCATTAAAGGTATTGGTGACACAGTCAGACTCAAAGCCACTCTTCTCGAAAGCAATTCTAGTTTTGTCAATGAACTAGGTGTATTTATTGTTGACGATGCTCAAGGAAGAATCAACGGTATTGCACCTGGAGAACAAGGTTATAACCAAGCAGCGATAAATCGTGCCAGAAGCCAAAGTAAAACGATTTTCTCTGCTATTGCTAATCGTCCAAATCAGTTTGAGACTGACAATCTGAGACGCTTGCTGGAATTTAATTCCGGTCATAACTTGAAATTCTTCTTAGTAAAAGACGGTACAATTGACTCCTTCCGGGCTGGAAAGATATCAGCTACAAACATTATCTTTGCAGATTCTTCCACCCAAAGAATTACAGAAGAAGATGATGGTTTCACAATTTCTTGGAAGGAAAGTACCACTGTTACAGAATTCAATTCTCTAGTAGTTAATATTCAGTCCACTGATGAATCCTTAACTACAGGTACAGCATTGCAAGGGAAAAACCAAGCAGAACTAATTGATTTTCAAGATATATCAGGTAAGGTGAAAGCAGATTTCTCTGTTTATCGAGAAGCCGCATTTAATAACGAAGTCTACTTTTATGAAGTAGATAATGCTCAAGGATTAATTGGTAGTCTACAAGCAAATGCAGCTAATCGAGCCAATTATCTGCAAGCTGCAATCAACAATATCATTAAAGATGCAGACACTGGTGAAATCATCAAATTTGCTGTTGCTAACCAAGGTTTATTTACAGACAGCGCCATGATTGCCGGTGGTTCAATATTGGCTCCGATGATAATTGTCAATGGGACTTTGTCCCAGTTAACCGATAGTAACACTAGTAATGATCCTCAAGTTTACTTCCCTTATTTGGGAGTAAATTCTGATGGAGTAGATCACATTCGTTTGTTAGGAGATAACACTTTTGGTTTTGAAGATTTACCTGGTGGTGGTGATGCAGATTACAATGATCTAATTGTTCGATTCAATTTTTCCATTGCTTCAGTTGCTTAATAATTGAGCCTGGGAATGATAGCGTAAGCCATATTCCCAGGCTAATAGTAAAAGTCGGCTTAAGCCGACTATTTTTTTGATAATTGTGGGAATAATAAATATGAAAACTTTTGTTGTGCTAAAGATGCAGTTCTGGCTGTAGCAGCATTGAGTTCAGCATTAACAAGATTATCTAATTCAATTTGTATTTCTGAGGGAAGTGTTTGTCCTTGATCTCGTGCTGTTCTCCACATACTCATTAGTTCGGATAAACGTTGTTTTTGCTCATTAGTGAAAAATTGATCAGGACGAAAGTTATCAATAATTAATAATGCCCGAAATTCAACTTCACCTAGCTGTGTAGTTAAAGCATCTAAAGCTTGATCGGCAGTTTTGCCAACAGACTGTTTATCTCCAGCAATAGCGCGATAATACCTTTCTCCACTGGCATTTGATGTAGGTATAATAGCAACTGTAGTCATAATGCTGATCAAGGATATCTGTTATGTATCAATCATAGTAGTAAATTGGTGTATTTTTCTCTCTTTGTGATAAACTGCTATAAACCACCACAATAAATCTACCAGTAGTGATATATAACAAAGCAATAAACTTTGTTAATTACCCACACAAGTAAATATAGCTGCACCACGCAACCTATCAGAAATCACAGAGTATTATTATAATATAAACTGAAATTAGGGAAAGTCGAATTATGAATCAATCTGATTCCAATAATGACAAACAAAACAAAAATGTCAAAGGAATTACAAAAATTTCTGTCAGTGGTTATAAGTCACTTTATGATGAATGCAGTATTGAAGTACGCCCGTTAACAATTCTTGCAGGTGCTAATAGTTCGGGAAAATCTAGCATCATGCAACCCTTATTGTTGATGAAACAAACTCTAGAAGCAACTTATGATCCTGGTGCATTATTACTTAATGGACCCAATGTTAAGTTTACTTCAGCCACACAATTATTCTCTAAAATATCTAGAATCAAACCTAATAATAAGTTTACCGTTGGTATTGGTATAGAGAATGATCAAATTATTAGTAATGTATTTACAACACATAAAAAAGAAGCCATAGAAATTGTTGAAATGATATATAAAGGAAATGAACAAGAGTTTTCCCTTTTACCAGATATGTTGCCAGGAGATGTAATGAATGTTTTACCAAAGCCATATATAGAAATATATGATGCAATTCAAGATACAGAAACTTTAAAAAATAGAATGACATGGATTGTTAACAGAAATAGGTGTTTTTTAGAGTTTTCATTATCTACAAAAGAAAAATATAATATTATTTCTCAAAATCCATTATTTAACTTCTTGTATTCCAGTCCTTCGGAAGTTTTTGGTAATTATATCCGTCAAATAATCCATGTCCCTGGATTAAGGGGAAATCCCGAACGAAATTATAAAATTACAGCTATAGGTGATGAATTTCCAGGTACATTTGAAAATTACGTTGCTAGTGTGATCAATTATTGGCAAAAGGGTAAAAATAACAAAACTATCAAAGAATTATGTGCTGCATTAGAAACACTAGGATTAACTTGTAAAGTACAAGCAAGACAAGTTAATGATACACAAGTTGAGCTTAGAGTTGGTCGTTTACCACGCAACTCTGATGCTAAAGATGATATGGTGAATATTGCCGATGTTGGATTTGGTGTTTCCCAAACATTACCTGTTTTAGTTGCTTTATTAGTAGCAGAACCAGGACAATTAGTATATATTGAACAACCAGAAATTCACCTTCATCCTCGCGCTCAAATTGCTATGGCAGAAATATTATCTAATGCAGCAAAAAGAGGTGTTAAAGTAGTTGTAGAAACTCATAGCGATAAATTAATTCTAGCAATTCAATCTTTAGTTGCCGAAGGTAATTTATCACCAGATATAGTAAAACTGCACTGGTTTACGCGCCAAGAAAATGGTATAACAAATGTCAATAGTGCTGATTTAGATGAAACTGGCGCTTTTGGAGATTGGCCAGAAGATTTTGGTGATTTATCTCTACAATTAGAAAACCGTTATTTAAGTGCTGCGGAAGCTCGTTTAATGCAGGGTGTACATGGTGGCTAAAGTAAATTCTCAACGTTTGGTAATTGATGCTTCTGTAGCTCGTTCTGCTGGTGATAAAAATGCTACTTTTCCCCAGTCGGTTCATTGTCGTGAATTTTTATTAGCAGTTTTAGATATTTGTCATCAAATTGTTATGACACCAGCTATAAAAGCAGAATGGGATAAACATCAATCATCCTATGCCCGAAAATGGCAAATTCAAATGATATCCAGGAAAAAATGGAACTATCTGGAAATATCAATAAATGATAGTTTATGGACTGAGATAGAAAGTATTGCTGCTAATGTTAGTAATAAAAGAATTGCGGAAATGACAAAAGATTTATGTTTAATAGAAGCAGCACTAGCAACAGATAAAATTGTTATATCATTGGATGATAATACTGCTAGAAAATTTTTTAGTGAAGCATCTGTAAAAATTGATGAACTCAAGGATATTGTATGGGTAAATCCAGATAAAGTAGATGAAGAACAACCTATTGAATGGTTAAGAAATGGAGCTAAAGTAGAAAGTGATCGCCTACTAATGAATTATTCTGACAAAAAAATATAGAATCTGTAGGTTGGTTTGATGGAAGGAAACCCAACATCAACCAATAATAATAAATGTGTTGGCGTGTATTTAACTTAAACCAATCTATCAACTACAAACAAGAATCTTGTGTAAATTCATTCATAAGATTCTCAAATATTTTTGCAACAGATGAGTTAAACTCTGTGTCATTACAAGGTTTACCATTAAATTTGTCATTTAAGGTTGCAAACTCATGATCTGACATTTTAGCCAAAAATTTATCCAAGTCTATTTTTTGTTCTGAAACCTTACTCAGATTTGTAAAAAATTCTAGAAAAGCTTCTCTATATTTCTCTAAGAGTTTTTCATCAACTACCACACTTTCTTTATTATTAAGGTCATCAATTGTTTTTAAGAGTTTGGCTGTCAGACAATCTATTGGGTAGTAAGTATTTGCAAATGATGAAATTTCATTCTGAAAAAATTCATAGGTTCTAGTTGGAGATGCGAAATACTGAATACCAATAGGCAGAGAAAACTTGTGTAGGTTGATTTCTTCTGAAATTGCACGAGGAGCGTTGCTAGAACCATTTGTTTCTTCAAAAACATATAAAATCTTATCTGGACCTGAATAGTCTTTAGCTATTACTACTGATCTTTTAACACGATTCAGAATTCAGGGTAAGAGCATCTCAATTAGGCTTGACATAAGGGATGAGAGGAATCTAATGTAGAGTCAATGAAACAGGAACTGAGAACTCGAATCATATAATTGTTA
>NZ_JACJST010000019.1 GCF_014698305.1 Anabaena lutea FACHB-196
AGTAATATTATTTATTTGTTATGTGTAAAATCATTTTTTTGTACGGTAAAGATTTTTTAGTGATGCCTGTTTTTAACTTGGCGATCGCACTTTTTTTGCCCTACCTCACAAAATCGCGTTGCTCCCTAGTAGCTCCATGTCCTCGACCAGTCGCATATATTAACTCACTAGATTCAATTCCAGTTCTTTCTGACAATTCTTGCAGCCTTGCCTTTATCTCTGGTAGTCCTTGCTGCACAGGATCAGGAAAAAGAACGGTGAAATCCTCCATCCTGTATATATAGATGGACTTAGGTTTAGTGGTGCTGAATGGGTATATGCGGTTAACCTCCCAGAAGATCACCCAGATTGGATATTGGAGGATAGCGAATGGGCAGAGGTTGAAGAAGAAGATTTAGAGGAAATGTAACAGTTTATCCCTGGACAAAAACCAGGGATTTATTTTGAGTATCTATAAAATTTTATATTCAACAAGATCAAATCCTTATTCCACACGCCACACCTTTGCGACTTGGGCGATCGCATCGGGAATTACCCCAGATAAAGTAGCGCTATGGATTGGGGATGAAGTGGCCACAGTTTTGAAGCACTACTGTCACCCCAACGTCGTTGAAGCTGATTGTCCGGATTTCTAACCCATTCTCAATAAGCAGCTGAGTTGTTGAGAATCTTACTACTCATTTACTACTCAAAAATAATTTGACGGCGAGTGAAAACCTTGCTGGGAGAGGCATTTATTTTAGTTGCCAATACTTGTAAGCTGCATATGCTAAAGTCACAACACCGGTAATAATCGCAGACTCATCTACTTCAAATTGAGGATGATGTAAGGGGTGATTAATAATTCTATCTTTGTAACCGACACCCAAACGAAACATCGAACCGGGGGCGTGTTCCAAATACACAGAAAAGTCTTCAGCACCAAGAGAGGGTTCAGGTAAGACTTGGACAGATTCGCTACTCCAAGCTTCTTCTGCTGATGATTGTAATAATTGTGTCAGAGCATAATCATTTTGTACACTTGGTACACCCTGACGATAATTAACTTGGTATTTTGCACCGTAAGAATTGCAAAGATTAGAGACAATGCCTTCAATCCAGTTTGGTAGTTGGGCGCGGGTTTCTGGGTGGAGCGATCGCACAGTCCCCAACAATTGTACTTTATCAGCAATTATATTCGGCGCTCTGCCACCATTAATCTGTCCAATACTCAACACTACAGGACGTAAAGGATTTTGAGTGCGGCTAATAGCTTGTTGCAGCGCCGTAATCACTTGGGACGCAATCCAAATTGCATCAACTGCTTCATGGGGACGCGCACCATGTCCTGATTCACCAATAATTATAATCTCTAAATTATCTGCGGCTGCGGTCAAAGCCCCATAACGAATACCAATGGAACCAGCAGGAATAGAAGGGAAAACATGAACCCCTAAGATAGCTGAAACATTATCCATCACCCCGTCTTTTACCATCCAGTTTGCCCCTTGGGCAATTTCCTCTGCTGGCTGAAATAAAAACCTGACGTTACCCTCCAACTCTGTCGCCACTTGGGATAGTACCATTGCCGTACCTAACCCTACCGTAGTGTGAACATCGTGTCCACAAGCGTGCATTACACCTTCTATACGAGAAGCATAGTCCAATCCGCTACGCTCTTGAATCGGTAAAGCATCCATATCAGTACGAATTGCCAACACCCGATTATTTTGCTTAGTGCCTTGTAGTTCACCAATGACACCTGTTTTCCCCACGCCCTCTTCTACGTGTAAGCCACTAGAAGACAATACACCAGCAACAAAAGCAGATGTTTGATATTCTTGTCCGCTGAGTTCTGGGTGTAAGTGGATATGGCGGCGAATTTCCACTAAGCGGGGTGCTAGAGTGGTGGCTAAGTCTTTAATTCGGGTCAGCATTGAATTTATTTTAGTTTGTAATCTTTGTTTTCATAATAAAGAAGTGTTATTGAGCAAAATGCTCTAGTCTGACAAGACAGCAAAAAAACCAAACTAAGTAGAAAAATATGAACTAGGGTAAAACCATCTTTCCCCCTGTACTCTGCCTCTTGTATGCCCAGCGACCAAACGTTCTGAGTTTAAGGTAGCGAATATCACAGCAGTACATGGAAATGATAGATTATTTTGATATAGTAAGGTCGCAAAGTTTTTCAGCATAAGCATCCGCTACTAGTTATAATTTCCTATAAGTTGAAAAAAACCTTAAGATTAGCGTAACAATTACATTAAAATAAAGATTACGCTTCTATTAAACTGACTGGCTGATACCCAAATTAGGAGGATTATATATGGCGCTTGTACCAATGCGGTTGCTTTTGGATCACGCTGCTGAAAACGGTTATGGCATCCCCGCTTTTAACGTAAACAACTTAGAGCAGATTCAGGCAATTATGAAGGCGGCGGCTGACACAGATAGCCCCGTAATTTTACAAGCTTCTCGCGGCGCTCGTAATTATGCAGGTGAAAACTTCCTGCGCCACCTGATTTTGGCTGCGGTAGAAACCTATCCAGAGATTCCCATTGTCATGCACCAAGATCATGGTAATGCTCCTTCTACCTGCTATTCAGCTATTAAGAACAACTTCACCAGCGTGATGATGGATGGTTCTTTAGAAGCTGATGCTAAAACCCCAGCAAGTTTCGAGTATAACGTTAAAGTGACTAGCGAAGTTGTCAACGTAGCTCACTCTTTGGGTGTGAGTGTTGAAGGTGAACTAGGTTGTTTGGGTTCTCTAGAAACTGGTGCTGGTGAAGCTGAAGATGGTCACGGTTTTGAAGGTACACTAGACCATTCTCAACTGTTAACTGACCCCGACGAAGCTGTTAACTTTGTAGAAGCAACTCAAGTAGATGCTTTGGCTGTGGCTATTGGCACAAGTCATGGTGCTTACAAGTTTACCCGTAAGCCTACTGGCGAAATTTTGGCTATCAGCCGCATTGAAGAAATTCACCGTCGTCTACCTAACACCCACTTGGTAATGCACGGTTCTTCTTCTGTACCTGAAGATTTGATTGCACTGATTAACCAATATGGTGGTGCTATTCCTGAAACCTACGGTGTACCTGTAGAAGAAATCCAAAAAGGTATCAAGAGTGGTGTTCGTAAGGTAAATATCGACACCGATAACCGTTTGGCTATCACTGCGGCTGTGCGTGAAGCTTTGGCTGCTAATCCCAAGGAATTCGATCCTCGTCACTTCCTCAAGCCTTCTATTAAATATATGCAGAAGGTTTGTGCTGACCGTTATGTACAGTTTGGTACTGCTGGTAACGCAAGCAAGATTAAGCAAGTTTCTTTAGAAGATTTTGCTGCTAAGTATGCTAAAGGTGAATTGGTAATGAGAGCAGCTGCTAAAGTTTAATCTTTTTCAGCAATAATTAATTAGGGTGTAGCGATGCTATGCCCATATAGTAAAAACCGGGTGACGTTACTGTTTCCCGGTTTTTTGTTTTTAGGTTAGAAAATGGCACAAATAAATTCTTTAATCGCTTTATTTGTCTGATAGCGTAGCGTGGCGCAAGCCATATCAGGATTTACAAGATGTTTCTTCTCAGTGATTATCTTTGATTTTTAAGGATAATTGCTATGCTTTCACCATTGCTTTTTGTTGCTGTTTACGCTTAATCATAGATCCTGCACCCATAGCACCAAAAGCTAAAAGACCTAATACAGAAGCGGGTTCGGGAACAGCCTCAACTTCAACATATTTCACTAAATAGTCATCATTACCATCGGTAACAGTGAATCCAAAAACAGTGCCTGTTGGAGAAGGGCTAAAGGTGAACTTACTAATGTCAAGATCCAAGAAATTACCACCAGGAATATCAGCAGCAATAAATTGATTTCCATCTACTAACAGTTTAAAGCTGTCATTGCTGCCGACACGACTAAAGGTGGCAGAAAGTAGTTTTACTGCTGTGTTAGTAAAAGTCAATTTGAGTGTTTCTCCAAGGCCAGTTCCCCCATCAATCTGATTCCCTCCTACATTCAATATATTATTATTGTTTGCTACTCCTAGCCCTAATATGCTTTGGTAAACATTTCTAGATGCACCACTGTTTTGAGTTCCTGTTGCTACTAGTGAAATACCATCTTCACTGTAGCTAAAGCTGGAACTTATTTGAGGTAGATTCAGTCCATTTCCCAGATAGAAGGTGGTAGCTGATGCTTTTCCTGTGGTAGCCATTACTGCTATTGCAGAGGTCGCAGCTAATACCGAAATTTTTTGAAGCAGGCTTAAAGTTGTCATTCAATTCGTTCCTAAAAATAAATAGTGGAATTTATACTGATAATTATGTGATTTGCACGTTTCAGTGACTTCACTGAGAGAATAATTTCATACTCTAACTGTCTTGTCAACTCTTTGTAGCTATCTTCACAGAAAAAATACAATTAAATATACTGACTAACATCTTTTTCCTGGCTATAAAACCT
Source organism: Anabaena lutea FACHB-196 (assembly GCF_014698305.1). Lineage (GTDB taxonomy): Bacteria > Cyanobacteriota > Cyanobacteriia > Cyanobacteriales > Nostocaceae > Anabaena > Anabaena lutea. The sequence goes on from NZ_JACJST010000019.1 coordinate 4,453, forward strand.
GAGTAAAGACTGTTGTTCTGTGATTTTGCTTGCCTCAATAAAAATTTGTTGCAAAAGTTTATTTAATTTTTGATGAATTTCCGGTAATATTACGCTAGTGTAAATACTAAGCTGTTGTGCATATTCTGGTAACGTGAATATCACTGTTAGCTAGGTTATGAAAGAGAATTTAAAACCCACAGAAGTGGGTTTTCTATCTAGGGTTTGCTGAAAAAATGCAAAACGCAGATAAATCAAAAGTTTGAGGCTGATAAATAGGAAAAAAGTGCAAGGGTTTTGAAGGGTATACGTCAAAAAGTGTGCATTTTTTGGTATTTCGAGAGATGGGAAAGGAATTTTCAAACCTCCTCCTGACTCCTGACTTCTGACTCCTGACTCCTATCCCCTCACGGAAAGACTTTCTCAGCAAGCCCTATCTAGATTCTAAAATACTCGATGTTGTAAAGATGGCATTTGGCGACGTACTTGTTCTAGTCTGGTGGGTTTAATTTCTGCGATCGCTACTCCTGGTTTATCTCCGGCATCTGCTAAAATTACACCCCAAGGGTCGATAATCATCGCGTGGCCGTGGGTTTGACGACGGGCGTAGTTAGTACCGGTTTGGGCTGGTGCAATTACGTAATAAGTATTTTCAATGGCTCTAGCTTGTAGTAGTACTTGCCAATGGTCTTTACCTGTAAAAGCAGTGAAAGCCGCAGGCACAAAGACAACATCCGCTCCCTTGTCTGACAAATGTCGATACAGTTCGGGGAAGCGGACATCATAGCAAATAGAAAGTCCTAGATTACCCAAGTTGTCGGAAAAATGGACTGGGGGTAAAGCTTTTCCAGCCATAACAGTGCTAGATTCTTGGTAAGTGTTGCCGTCAGGGACATTGACATCAAATAGATGTGCTTTGTGGTAACGGGCGAGTTCTTCACCGTTAGGATTGATTAGTAAAGCCGTGTTGTAGACTTTGCTTGTGCCGTCTACAGGGACGGGAAAGCCGCCGCCAAGGATGGTAATTTGGTGGCGTTGTGCCATCGTTTTCAGAAATTTTGCTGATTCAAAAGCGATCGCTTCCCCTTGTGTGAGTTTGTCTTTTTCTTCTCCCATGAAGGAGAAATTTTCTGGTAAACCTACCAATTCCGCACCCTGACGCACAGCCAAGTCAATTAATTCTTCTGCCTGTGTCAAGTTTTTCTGTAGATCAGGCACACTGGTCATTTGAATAGCGGCGGCTAAATAAGACTTCATAGATTCAAAAACAAACAGTGAATTTGTACGGGATAGATTTTTAAATATATCTTTATTGGTAGAGGCTAGTACCGCTTTCTGAGAATTAAAAATAAAAATAAAAACTTAAAAAAGCTTGTTTCATCAGCTTTTTGCCTCTTTTAGATGGTAACTGGGTTTCCGCCGGTACCAGTCATAATTGCGTCATTTGCGCTTTTTTGACAATTCTCTCCCCTAATCTTCTCCTGGGTAAAAAAGTTGAGGGGAGTTACGAAGAATTTAATAATTTTGCTCGCGGTTAATCCAAATCCCCCTGATTCCGGCAGCTTTAGCACCGTGATAATCATCTGTAATGCTGTCACCAATATGCCATGCTTCCTCTGGGGAACAGCTATGGCTTTGCAGGGCTAGTTGAAAAATTTGCGGATCTGGTTTAGCTGCACGCACTTGAGTAGAAATGGTAATGGATTTAAAATAATCTCTGAGTCCCAAGCTTTGTAAAACTGAGTACAGTCGAGAATCGAAATTAGACAACACACCTAATTCTACCCCCAACCGTCGCCAGTTCACCAAAGCTAGGGGAACATCTGGATAAACAAACCAAGGTTCAGCAGTGCCAAAGTGGATATAGAGTTCACTAAAGAAAGCAGAAAAGTCAGAAAATTCTTTGAGAACACCTGCACCTTCAAAGGTATTTAGGGCTATGATTCGCCACCAATCAAATTCCCGTTGGGCAATATCCTTAATATCTGCATCCAGAAATATAGGTGGTGGTGCAGCTTTAAAGCTTTTAAAAAATTGTTTATTCAGGATTTCGGGGGAAACCACAACGCCAAATTCTTGAGCTATTTGACTATAAACTATACCTACACTGCCTTTGACACCAAAGAGTGTACCTACAGCATCTACAAAAATAACTTTCGGTTTTTTCATAATAAATAATAATAGTACCTAATGCTAATTACTTACAGCAGATTGCAGATCAATGGGGTACAGAATCAAAATTGAAACCTAGACACCAAGCCAGTTTTACTCCTGAACCGGAGGTCTGCGAAGCGTCTCCTGACTCCTGAATTCTGCTGTATAAATCAATAGGGTTCAATTAGGACTGATATAGGAATTATCAATGATATCTGATATCATGTCCGTCTAACGGGACTTAGGCAAAAAAAATCTCCGCGTCCCCGCGTCTCCCTCTCTCCGCGTCAGTCTAAATGATAAGTATTCAACCGGACAGGATATGATAGCTTGCGTGGCGTTGCCATAAAATTTTAAGTCTCCTAGGGTGGGAAATGCCAACCGCAGCAATGATTTAGGTGGGCAATGCCCACCCTACGGTTGAATGTATTTACCAATTTTTTCTTTCCCTACACCCCACACCCAGCCTCAACAGATCGAAAGTGATTTACTAAGAAATGGTTTCGATAATCGGACGAATTAGCCAGTTAAAGCCTACTTTGAGTTGATGATCTAAAGTTGGTAGCCTATACAAATAAGCTAGACGACGGGCGAGGTATGCTAAAGAACCATCTAGTTTGATGCCTAAACCTGTGAAGGTGGCGTTGTCTACTCCCAAGGCCATCATTTCCCCGAATTGTTGATAGCGGAAGGGAAGTAGGGGACGATTGGTTAAAGAAGCCCAGATGTTCCATGCTGTATAATCGGCTTGTTGAAAGGCGACTTGGGCTGTGGCGGGTACTTGCTTTCCTTCTGCGTCAAGACAGTCGGCTAAGTCTCCTAAGGCAAAAATTTCTGGATGTTCAAATACTTGCAGTTGAGGTGTTGTGATAATTTGGCCACGCTGGTTTTGCTTGAGGGGGAGGGTTTTGATTACCGGGGCGACTCTTGTTCCTACTGTCCAGATTACCAAATCTACGGGAATTTCGTCTATTTGATCTTTATACTCTAGGGAGATGGTATCTTCTGCAATTGATACTACTTTGGTTTCTAAGTCAATAAACACGCCTCTGGTATCTAAGGCTTTTTTGGCTGCTTGGCGGTTAAACTCTGGGGAAGTTCGTAAAATTTGATCGCTGATTTCAATGAGGCGAAAGCGTCCTTTTTCGCCAATTCTATCTGCGAGTTTACAGGCTAATTCTACGCCACTATAACCAGCACCAACGATGGCGACGCGAATTTTTTCAGTATTTGATTCTTCTAAAATTCGCAGGCGTTCTTCTAAACGATAAACGTCAGTGATGCTACGGAAGGGATAGGCATATTCTGTCGCGCCTGGTACTAAATCTAGAGGTGTTTCGCCACCTAAAGCTAATACTAGCCGGTCGTAGGAAATTCCTGAACCATCTTGTAACTGTACCTGTTGCTTGTCTATGTCAATTCCTGAGACAACTGCTTGATGAAAACGCACTCCTGTACCTTGTAGCAGTTCTTGGTAGGGAGGGGCAATTTCCCAGGTTTGGAGTTCGCCGGTGAGGAGTTCGTAGAGTAGGGGAGAGAAGATAAAGCGATCGCTCTGATCTACTAATATAATTTCAGGTTTGGAACTAGATTCCCAAGGTAATTGGCTTAAACGAAGGGCGGTGTAGAGGCCACCAAAGCCGCCACCTAGGATACAAATTCTTGTAGTTGGTTGAGTCATGGTTTTTTATAGAAAGCTAAATCCCAGCCAGGTATTTATTTTAGTGTAATGATTTATTGCGGTCTATTGCCATTAGCCAGCAATCCTGATATTTACCCTCGTGCAGTTCATAGGAGGGTAACAGCTTAATTTTCACAAACCCAGATTTTTCATAGCAGCGGATAGCGCGGGGATTTTTTACACTTGGATCAATTACTATTCTAACAGCTTGTAGTTCTGTAAAAATGAACTCTACGGCTGATGAAAGCACTTGTGTACCAATTCCTTGATTCCAATATTGAGTTTCGCCGATAAATAAGTCAATTCCATAGACATTATCTGTATTCTCTAAACAATACATTTGTCTAATTTCTTCTGGTATTTGATTGAGACAATAATATTGTAAATAACCAATATCCTGATTTTTATAGGAGAAGATACAGGGAATTACAGGTTCTTTTCCCTGAATTCTAGGTTGATAGGTGGCGATAACTTTTTCTAGGTAATGAGGATCATCTCGTCCTCCATAATATTTTAATACTTGCTCATCTGTGCGCCACTTTTCCATTAATTCATAATCATATATATCATCTTGCATAGGACGAAGTTTAATTTCGTCTTTAATAATTAGCATATTCAATATGGCTATAAAAAAACGGTCTACATAAATTATAAACCGTCAGCAATGCAACATTGATTTAAAAGATAATTAATTCCCACCAGATGTTACAGCTTTATGATGTATAGCAGGATCTTCTGGTTTTCTACGCCAGTTACCTTCCCTATCTGGTTCATATTCATTGTGAACACTATTCCAAGCTACTTCCGTTGCACCTTCTTCACTCATTCCATCATGTTGTGCAGCATTGAAAGCAGCAACAAAAATCTGTTGTGCGTGTTCTGGTAGTCGTGCTTGGATGTCTTGAGGTAATTCATCTATTTTGCTATAAGGCATAAACCGACTCCGTTGATCTAAGTTAGGTTTATGTTACTAATGAGAGTGATTATTTTTCCTCTTTCGATCAGTAGATATTTGCGTGACTATACTTTAGATAGAGTTGAGTCGGTGTCATAATCACTTTCTTTATGTACTTAGTTATTTTACCTTTAACTGGCAAAAATTAATTGCATTGGTAAAATACCATCTAATACTTTTCAGTTAATAATTTTTGTAGGTTGGGTTAAGTGATAGCGCAACCCAACAAATACAATTTTATTTTTTTCACTTAATCGACAAATATTAAAATACTATAGCAATTCCCATTAAAGTGAGGTATAAGAAGTAATAATTAAACGCAGCGAAAAGTTCCTCGTAGCCGGGTTTCCCGGCGTAGGAAACTTTTCAAGACAGATGGACGCAGATATAGCTTGCTTCCCGCAGGGTACGCAGATAATTTTGTACTTCATTAGACTAGGAAATGCTATACAGCAGATTGCAGATCAATGAGGTACAGAATCTAAATTGAAACCTAGACACCAAGCCAGTTTTACTCCTGACTCCTGATGGCGTGGCGTAAGCCATATTCTGCGGTATCTTCCAAAATTTTTATTTACATTTGATCTAAAAAATACAGATTATTCACATTACCAAGTTACACGTTCTTGCCATTTTTCTAAAGTTTTCGCACTAATTCCTGGAACTTTTTCTACATCTTGTAAAGATGTAAATTTTTGCTGTTGACGGGCAATAATTATCCTTTCGGCTAATTTCTTCCCTACACCGGGGAGAGTTTCTAATTCTTCCTGGGTTGCTGTGTTGAGATTGATTGTTGCAGTTTCTAACTTTTCCAAAGATGAAGGAGTTTTGATTTGGGGACATTTTTTGATTTCTGCATCAATTTTAGTTTGAATTCTTGGCGGTAAACCTGGTTTAATATTTGTGTAAAGTCGATTAAATTCACGTTGATAATGAGCCGCTACTGTAGGATTTTCAATGACTACTAAAGTTTCATCATTACCATGATTAGCTGCTTCTGACCAATTATGTGAACCTGTAATTACAGTTTGGTTGTCAACTACAGCAAAGTTTTTATCTATAGCTAATATCTGCATAACCTTGCTATACAATAGCTTTACTTTGTAGACATATAAACAATGTACAATTCACTTTTTCATAAGACGGTTCTCGCCCAAGCTTATGCTCACATTAAATCTTTACAGCAATTACCAATAACGGCTTGACATTATTCAATATTTTAAAAAGCTAAAAACTTCTAATTGACTTTTGCAGCAATCTTCTTTTTCACTCCATTTTAGTACGAATTAATTAATTTTTTATACCTACAGAAGTACGGACTATTCTTCTAAATAATTAATTATTAAATTTATAGATTTTCATAAAAACGCAAGCTGTTTAAGTTCCTGGACTTAATAAGCTTTCATCTCAGAACGCAACCAGGTTTCTGTGTTGAATTTTTATGAATTTATCTATTGCCAAGTATATAAGACGATAAAAATATGAAGCAAACCAACGAATCGCAGCTTTTTACCAACCTTACATTGGCCGAGGAAGAATCTTTTCGAGGTGGGGCGGTTCCACCAGCATTACTGATTGGTGTCGCAGGAGGTGTTAACGCTCTTTCTGCTGCCATAGCAGCATCCTGGGATTGGCTTAGACAAGATGGCAACGGTATTATCTATGGTGATAGAAAAAATTCGTCTAGCGACCTTAGACGTGCGGGCAAGGATCTGCCTGACGATTTACCTAATAGTGATTGGAACTGGGGGGTGCGTGATGGCAATAAGTGGGTAATAGGAGGACGTAGCGGACAAAAACCATAAGTGTTTATTTGTTGTAAACTCGTCAGTATACTAATAAATTTACTGGCTAAAATCTGACTGCATCTAATTAAATTTTCTAGCAGTAAATTACTGTATTAACCACGAGTAATTTACTGCTAAACCAAATATAGACTACGTTTTACAGACATATCTATAAAAATGATTATGAAGAATCTACTAAAATCCTTGTCCTCGGTATTCAAGCCCAAAAAATCAACAATTGAAGGTTACGGACAAGCAGATTGTCCTCTGCCTCCAGAACAAATTCAAGCAGTCATGGAATGGTTATTTGCTAGTTTGTTAAATGCGGGATACGTTGGGCGATCGCATTTGATTTGGGATTTGGGCGGTCAAGATTGGAGGCAGGTAGCATTGACCGCGCTTTTGAAAGATGAGCCAGTGTTTATATATCGTTACAATGACCAACTTTCGACAGCACCGGAGCATTGTTTCTGGCGACTGATGGCAGAACACCCATCTCTACGGATTTATCAGCTAGAAGTCGAGGAAGATTAATAAAAAGCTTGCTTTGCTGAAATATGCCCGACAAAATTACACTTTATGAAGTTTAAGTAAAAATAGGTAATTTTCGTAATAACGAAGGGTATAGGTTATAAATTTAGCTTAGTATATGAATACAGGTAAGCATTTATATCTAGCTAAATTAAGAATAATATGGGATTCTCGCAAGAAATTTTTATTGAATCTAGAACCGCTCGTGACAATCAACTATCAACAAGTTCTAGTCAAGAAGCAGAAAATATCTTGAATAAGGTAAAACAAATATTTTTTGCTGTATGGGACGGTGAAGGATGGATGGCATCAAAGCAAGTTGCAGAATTCTATGAAGTTCCTGAAGAAACCATAGATACAAGCTTTAAACGGCATAGAGATGAATTTCAGTCTGATGGCGTACAAGTCTTACGTGGCAAAGCTTTAGAGGATGTCAGGTTCATTATGAACCTGACATCCTCTAAAGCTCCTTCTATTAAGTTATTCCCGCCTCGTGCAGTTATGCGTATGGGGTTTACCCTTAGAGATTCAGAAATAGCAAAGCAGGTAAGAAATGTTGCTCTAGATATGATAGAGGCACTTCCTTCCTTGGTTGCGAATGATACATTGATTTTAAAGCTTGAATATCTAGCTTCTTTTAAAGAGCCGCCATTAGGGTCAAAAGACAACCCAATTACAGAAATAACAAAAGATATTAGAAATGGTTATGGTTGGGCTGGGAGTGAAGATATTATGGAGCAATTAATAGTCTCGCTTGCGAGCTATGCAAATCTTAGCCCGTGGAGGCAAGTAGCACAAAGAACTTATTATAAAACATCAAAAAATAAAGCTAGAAGATTCGATTTGCTATTCCAGCCAAAAGTCTCAATGTATAAAAAACTGAGCAATGTTGTTATACTTAATGAGTTTAAATCAAATTATATTGATTATGAAGATGTAAAATATGCTTATGAAGTTAAAAGATATATTGATTTAGCTTATAATCAATTTATTCATCGTTCGCGTTTAGTGATGCCCTCTTCTTCATTAGTGTTTCAGTTCATTTCTCCTTGCGGCATTACAGAAGATGGTCTAGAAGCTTTGAATGAGGTTCAAAAACACGCTGATGAAAAATATATTGAAAAAATATATATAGATGCAGTAAGACTAGATGATTTTGTTTGGAATCAACTTTATCCAGCTATAAGGCAAACCTATCAAGATGAACAAGGTGACATCGGAAACCAATTTTTTTATGTCAAAGACAAAATTATTCAAATTTGCTTAGAAATATGCAACCCAGATTTGTGGGTTGACCAATATAAAACTTCAAGACAGGAATATTACAAAGCAATTTTAAACAGAGATAGATACTGTCTGCCCGGACATTCCTCCTCTTTTGTGCCTGAATCCCTCAATTCAGGAGCTAAATTTAGACAAATAGAAACAGGGCAAAATGATAGTACATCAGAAGTTTAACTATTGATCCTCATTTATGGGTAGTCATTAATTTCTGTTACCACACATCTACCGAAAATACTTGTACTTTTGTAAAGATTTTGTAAAATATTGAGCAGTGTATTCAACAAAGAACAGATTTTATGGACGAAATCTGCTAGAAAGAAAGATGAGCCATTGTTCATCTATCGTTACAATGACCAACTTTCGACAGCACCGGAGCATTGTTTCTGGCGACTGATGACAGAACATCCATCTCTACGGGTTTATCAATTAGAAGTCGAGGAAGATTAATATTCGTTTATTAAAGATTATGTGAAGTTTTGTGTATTAGGGATATACGATGTTATACTAACTCTCGTATGATTGTAATGTGTATCTAAAAATACATTCTTTTAAAAAAACCGTCACAAGATATATGGAATATATAGTCAAAGATTGCTAAAAAAGAATTGGAGGTAAGACTATAAAGCAAATTGTATGTGTAGATTAATCTGGGTTTAATTTGGGCATCTAGTTTTATCTTCGATATTTGTTAAACCCTATTTGCATTTAGCTGGCACGGATAGATGTCTAAAGATATATTATTTGAGTTGAATTGGGCAACTTTCTGCAAAAGAGCAATAGTAGATACAGATACTAAGCTAATATCTTTGATTGATATTACTCCTTCGATCCAACTAGATATAAGCCTTCCAAAAGGACTTCCTGATGTTATACCTATTCAATTAGGTAACTTTTCTTCGGTTTTCTTTTTTTGTAAAAAACAAGATCAACTTTTAACAGCAATTTCTGAAACTTTATCGGTTTATATTCAGTTATCTAATGTTAAAAGTTCATCTATTGTTAAAAGCTCATCTATTGAGCAATTAGAATTATCAATAGACGAAAATGAAGATTCCACTTTTTTTATAGTTAATATAGAGGACTTATTTATTCCGGCAAGCGTTAAGGAGGATGAATTATCTAATGAACTACTAATTATTGTTGAATTAGAAGAATTTGAAATTGCTCGTTTAACTTTACCAGTTAAAATAAACTTTCTTCGGAGCCAAGATGAAAACAAAACCTAAAATTTTGGAACTTGACTCACCAAGATCACCAAAACAAAATCTAAGGAATAGTTCTTCTGTCGCCAGTCATTCACTTTCATTCAGTAATATATGTGAGGAAGGACTTACATCACACTTTTCTAACCTTAAAGAAAATATAGAAGTTAGCATCCCAGGGCATGGTAAGCTTTCGCCTTGCGTTTTAAGACGGAAACCAATTCTGATTGACGAGCAAGACGAAAAATTTGAACAGCTGCGTTCTGTTGCTTCTGACAATGAAGGAATAAGGCATTCACTCCATGAGCTTAGAAAAATCAGTGGATTAACATGGGAACATCTTGCCAAGCTATTTGGTGTTTCACTTGAAAAAATCAATCTTTGGGCAAGTGGAGAACCATTACCATATTCCGACAGAGAAAGGTTCACTCAATTACTGGAAGTTGTTAGATACATCAACCGAGGTAGCGCAGGTATTAACCGGAATATGTTGCTAAATTCTTTTGATGGCGAAACTCCTTATGAGCTTTTAGCAATAGGTAAGTTTGAGGAAGTTAAACAGCTTCTTGGAAATGGTAATGCCCCTCAAAAACCACAATTGACTCCATTATCTAAAGATGCTGAAGCTTCACGTATGCCGTCTAATCCAGGAAATTTGGTCGGCGCTCTACAAGATACGATCCACCGCGATATTGGGCGTTCCTGGCCAGCTAAAACTGCCAAAGTTGTGGGGACTAACTAAAGGAGTAGATGTTGATTTTGAGAAAATAGATGCTAATCTCCAACAATGGCAGCAAGGTGATTACGTAATTGGCGATGAGCATTCTTTTTCTCATCGCTTTGATCCCGAATTTCCATTGACAGACTTTTCTAAAAAAGTTTCCAAGAAGCCAAGAGTTAATATCGTAGAAAGTGCGGTCAAGGGGTTTGTTGTAGTTACGCAAACTTGCGATATTGTGCGCTCATGTTCTGAACGTCCTTTTGTAGAAGTAATGCCTCTTGTGGAAGTTCCTCAAGAACAGTTGAATGAAATTCAACGGTGTAGACGACCACGCTACGCTTTTATTCCAGGGGCAGGAGAATATTGCCTCGTTGCCGACCTTGATCGTGTGATGACTTTGGAAAAATCCGTAATTACGCGATGGGATCGGAAAAGAGGATGTTTAAGTGATCAAGATATCAGAGAACTCGGTAAAGCACTTGCACGAAAACGAATGCGTTTTGCTTTCCCTGATGATTTTATTAACCTGGTTGCACAACTTACAGACCAATTCAAAAAGAAACATAATAAAAATAGCACTGAAGGAGCAGCATTACGCGCCTTATGTGAAATTCGGGTACAAGCGTTACCTTCTTGGGATGCTCCTGATGTTGAAATTATGTTTTGGTTTATTAGGGATGAGGAGCAACTGGATTTTCAAGGCACTGGATGGAATGAACAAATGACAAAATGGTTGAATTTAGTGCCTAAATCAGATCGCTTTAAATCGGTTAATGGACAAGTAATTACTTTTGAAGATATCACAGCAAAAGAATATATTCAGAGCGATCCTCTTGATCTAGATCACCTTTCGTCTTGAATATAAGAATTTGATAATTAGGGTTCTTCATAACTTATTATACTAAATACTTCTGCAAATCCTCTTCAAAACCTTGCTAAATAAGTGTTACAGTCATTGTCATTAACTTTTTGTGATTGGTTGTGAAATTTAAGATACAACTGTCTGTAAGCCTTGATTTTAAGACTAATACAGTAATTAACAACTTTAGAAGTTTAAAGAAGAATAATGTTTTAGAATAAGAAGTTGTGGACGATAGGGGAATTGAACCCCTCAGCACGGAGCTTAGGAGGCACGACTGGCAGCCCGCATCGCCCATGATTGCCATTAAAAGGAGCAGCGATTATCCGCTGCTCCTTTTAATTTATTTCCGTAATCTGCTTGGCGAAGGAAATTGAACAATTTCACCTGGTTTACCATTAAACAAGTCTTTAGGCTCTTGACTAAAGCGATGACGTAAATTAATAACCTCGCCAGCTTGAGGATTAAGAAAGTGAATTGGCAAACCAGCACTATCCTCAATATCTAAATGGTGGAGATTTAACTCATTTGAAATATCTGCACCACTCAGAATGCCTTCTTTAATCAAAAGTTCAACAGCATTTTTGATTAGCTTTGGTATTTCTATTTCTAGCTCATCATCAAAAGGTTCATTGGTTCGCCAGCCTCTTCTAGTATAACTACGCCATAAAGACTGCGCCTTCTCCTCATTCAAAAAATCAAGATGTTCTGCTCTTTTAATCATCATAGCTATAGATAGCTTCCATCTGCGCTTTAATAAGCGAAACATCTCTAAGTTTGTCTTCTTTACTTCTTTGCTAAATGAGGTATATGGAAACTGAATAGCTCCAGCAAACCTACTAGCCTGGTCTTCAATTAACTTGAAATACTTGGGATTATTTAAGTAAATATCAGATATATTACGGTGAAGAATTAAATGTCCTAATTCATGAGCTAGATCAAATCGAGAACGGACAGCGCAGTTTTTGTCTGTCCCAAGGATTATATATGGACGACCTGAAACCCAAAGAGAAAAAGCGTCTAGTGTTTCAGCTTCTAAGGAGCGTCGAACAATAATTGCTCCATTATTTTCAAGCAGCCAAACAGAATTACTGATTGGTCCATCCCCAAGCCCCCAATAGTGACGTACTTGAAAAGATGCTTGTTCTATATATTCATCTGATATCTTAGTAGGATCAGCGGGAGGATTGATGTTAGGAAACTTTACAGAAGGGAATTCTATAAACATCTCTGTTAACGTTACAAAATCTAGTAACCAGTGAAATTTTTCTTCTGCCATTTCTCGTGCTGATTTTGTAGCTGCACTCATTGAACGATAGAAGTGAGGTGTTTCCCCTACAACTATTTCCCTACTTTTTTGAAGAAAGAAAGATACAGGAAAGTTCAGGATTTCGCAGATTTTTTCTGTTATTTCTGGACTAGGAGTTTGCCGTCCACTCTCGTAATTTGATATTGCTTGCTTTGTTACTCCTAGCTTATCTGCAAGAGATACAGCAGTGACATTTCTTGCTTTCCTCGCTCTCCTTAAATTTGCTCCCATAAAACCTGGCGTACTCGGTTTCATTGCCTTTTTTCTCCTACTTGCTTGTTGAAGCGACGGATTTGAGGTTGCAGTGGCTCTTCAATCTTCTCTTCTGGAGATACTCTAATCGGTTGAATAATCGGCTCTTTTACCTCAATCGGATCTGCTTCTGGTATAATTGTACTAATGATATTGGGATGTAGTGCCAATAAATTAATTCGTTCAACATACGAATGCCAATGGTTGCTTGGGAAGGCGATTGTGACAAATCCAGGAGACACAGATTGCGGTGGACCGTAGAGTAAAATCGCATAAATATCTTCTGCATCTGCAATACTGTCTTGCTCAAAAAGCCCTAATTGCCCATTCCCGTTATAGGTATCTCTAAAATCCGCACGCCTCGGCTTATATGCAGGGCTTGGGACAGCAGAAGCAGTCAAAATTATGTTTCCCGACTTGACATATGTATGAGAGTAGTTCCCAGCTTTATTCCGCCTACTTTCAGCTTTAATTTTAGGATACTTATTCGATAGCCTTCGCCATTCTGCTTCAAATATGCCCCTGCAATAATGCGATCTGACATCGTGCGCTTCATCTTGTCCGAACAGAGGTGGAACGCAATGTTCCATAGTTTTTTCATAAGCCTTTGCAACAGCCCTGAGAGTGTCTTGACACCAATCTTTTGGGAAAACCTCATGAAATGCTTGTTCTAGCAAGGAAACAGCCATACACCCTACATTAGTTTACTCGTATATACTAGTAAACTAATGTGGCTTATTTTATTATTTTAGTCAACTAATGCTTAACATTCTGTAACGTTTTTAGCGTATCCAAAGGGTATCTCTCAAGCATTTGACCGAATGGTATCCATTGCTCCTCAGTTGTTAAAACATGAAGGAGTCCTTCGATTTTAGTAGACGCAGCAATTAGCTTAAGAGATTTGGCTAGTGGATACCATTCATCAAAAACAGCATTTTCAAGTTTCTCTTCATAATCCTGATTAGGAATCCAACGATTTTTGATGGCGGCAACTAAAAAACCAGCCATATTTGGAACTTCTTTTTCTTTGGACAATTGTTCTTTAAGAGTAGCAATAGCTTTAAGCGTTACTTCGTCAGGCGTAGACTTAATCAACTTTTGCAATGTAGAATTCATTGGAATACCCAATACTTCTAACTCATTTTTGATAGTGTCGTTAATTACACCTACCGACTTTTTGGCTGAAAGATTTAAAATATTCGGATTTTCGGGTGATGAATTTTTAGGTGACTGAGATTGGCGTAAATCTAGTTCATCTCTCAGATGCAAATTCTCTTTTTCCAAATATTCTACTCTGTGTTCTAACTCCGAGACTGATAAAATTCGCCCATAGGCAACCTCTAATTGTTCTCTTAATCCCCTGTTTTCAGCTTCAACTCTTTGTAGCCTATCTTTCAAGGTTTGATATTTCGCCTTCCACGAAGATTCAGATGTTCTTTCCTGTGGTGGCAATTTCTTCTCTTCCAAACACTGTTCTCTGAGAGACTGAATTCGCTGTTTAATTACTGGTTCTTTGTAAAGCCAAGCTTTACTAACATCAGCAGCTTCAGCTACGGTGTTAAAGTTGATTTTTTTCTTATCCTTAATCAACTGCTGGATAGCTTTATCGGTTTTTGCTAAAGCTTCATCCCTTTTCTTAGTGGCATTTTCCTTCAAGCCATTAGTATTCCTTTCATGCTTCATTTTCTGCCTCCAACGCAGTGATGATGCGCTCTAAATTTTCTTTGACAGGTAAGTTTTCTTTAAGAATCTCTCTAGACCTCTTGCTATCTTGATTTTCGTATGCCCACTCAACTATTGTGGTGGTACGGTTTAAGTGGTCTTTGTGCTTATCAAGATATCGAGTATCAGTTTTAAAGTGCGTACAACTTAAACACTTGTTAGCCCCATAAGGACAAGCGCCTTGAACAATTGGCAAGCCACATAATCCATTAGGAAGGGCTTGAGCCAGGATATTCTTTCTCATCCACTGCTCATCTATACTGTTTGGATCAATCCCCTCAGTCATTTCAGCTTTAATATTATCTGGCTCTACTACCTTGCCAGTTATGTCAACCATCCTGTGTTTAAACTTTGCAAATTCCTCTTTTAAGGTTTGGTCATGAATATGTGCATAAACACTGGTCATTTCCGGTGTCTCATGCCCTAAAAAACGTTGAATAATATGCTGAGGAACGCCAAGATTAATCATCCGAGTACCAACTGTGTGACGGAATTGGTGTGCTTGGAATCGCCAAGGTGTACCTGATTTATCACAAATATTGCAATCGTAAGCTAGTTGATTGATTGCTTTAGAAAATGCTCCCTGTTTTATAGCCTCTTTTTTGTGCGAATGATAGGTGGAGGCGAATAGATAAGGGTAGTCACCATGCTGTCTTCTAATCTCTTTTTGCTGTTCTTGTATTACCGCAGCTATTTCTGAAGAAATGGGAATACTATGATCTTTCTTCATTTTATACTGATAGTAATGAAGAAAATAATCGCCACTTAAATCTTGAGTCAAACAATTAAATGGCATCCTACATAATTCGCTGATTCGCATTCCTCCGTCTTGAATAATTAGCACCATTCGCTGAAAAGTAGGCTCTAACTTGTCTAAATTTTGATTTAGTTGCTGCATCACTTCTTCAGGAATAAAGCGAGGCTGTCTTTTAGGAATACCAGGGAAGTCCTCTTGATAAATTAGACGCTTATCCGGTACATTCAACCATTCTTCTCTCACACAAATCTCTAGAAAAGCCTTCAGTATACTAATATTTCTGTGTCTAGTCGCTTCTGCTAAATTGGATGATAACAAATAACTTAAATAATCCTCAACTAGTAAACGGTTAATTTCTTCTGGCAATAGTTGAGGATATTTTTTGCTAACAAAAATCGAAAAATTGACTAATCCTTGCAATCTAGACATAGCTTCTTGCAAAGAATATATGGCTAAAGTATATTTTATAAATCTTTTTGCTCCATCACGCAGCCATAATTGCTGAATGCGAGAAAAATTCAGAGTACGTATGGAACGTGATGGATTGCATTTTATGCCAAGTTTACCAATATCCCACAAATCTTTTACATACTCATCTCTTTCATCATAAAAATCTTGAACAAACTTATATATTTGACTTAATGTATAGATGCGTGGATCTTCGGTAGAGTATTCTACTAATTGTTGATTGCTGCGTAATGCAGTGCCATTACCGGATCTATACATACCATTCATAAGTAAATAAGAACGAAATGATGTTGCTAAATAGTGAACATCGCGCTCTATTAAAGAAGAAAATTTATCAGATATAGTATTTAGCCAACAACAAATTTGTTTGATTTCAGCAGCTTTACGCCATAGAGTACCAATCTGCCATTCTTTTATCTCCATTTTTTGCCAACAGGCATACTTTATTTCTGCATTTAGCGATGGAGATAGACACTTGAAGTAGACATTTTTATTGCCGTGATATTTTAGAGAAGTTTTATCTTGGATTGGGCAGCTACCAATATGCCATCTATCTTCTGCCCAATAACCTTGAAGTTGATCAGCTAATTTTTGTTGCTTTTCTAAAGACCATCTAATTTGCAATGCTTCCATTATTTATCTCTCTTATTTAGATAATCTTGATAAGCCTCTTTCATGTCATCTTGACTGAGGTGAGTGTAAGTATTGAGGACGGTTTGAACTTGAGCGTGTCCTAATCTTTTCTGAACATGAGCAGCATCCCATCCTGCTCGAATTAACTCTGTTGCGTGGCTATGCCTGAGCATATGAGGACGAGCATATACATCAGTTTTTTCGCTCAATCTTAAAAATAATTGTGCGACAGCACCGTATGTCATTGCTTGCCCAATCTTGCCTTCCCAAAGATTGACAAAAATGTAATCGCTATCTGTATCGTTAAATTCTGTAAGCAAATATTCTGAATAGATACCCATTAGTTCTTGGCTAACGTGGATAGAATACTTGTTCTTTGTTTTTGCTCTAGCTCCGTTAGCATTATCATCTCTTGGTACAATCCAGATAAGATTATCCCAAGACTGAATATCAGAATGCCTCATGCCTAAAGCTTGTCCGATGCGAATACCACTTTCGTAAAGTAAAGAGATTAGAAATTTATCTCTTAATCTATGACACGCAGTAATCAATTGCTGAATTTCTTCTTTTGATAAAGTTTTGGGTAATTGCTTTGGCTCTTTCAGTTTAATCAGCTTAGTTCTAATGGGTTTACTTTTACTGATGTGATGAAGAAAGGGCTTATATTTCCTTCCTGGCTGCATCCTCGATGTATAAAGTGGAATACCTGCAACTACTCCTAGCCTTTCTTGATAGTCATAGAGCATTGCCACTGAAGTAATAATTAGATTGACTGTTGATTCGGTTCTTTTGGCTTTTTGCTCATAGATAGAAGCAATGTTTGGTTGTGGACTTCTCAACCAAGCTATGAAATCAGCAATATCTGATTCTTTAATTTTTGTCCAGTCTTTGTTCGTGTTCTCAAGATACTCCCAATAAAGCTTTAGGTGATAAGCATAGGATCTAATAGTGTTAGGAGATTTTTCAACGTTTTTCAAATAGCTCAAGAATTCTTGGATTGGTTTAATCGGTAAGTAATCGTCTCCTAAAACCATCCAAGTAAATTTATCGCTATTAGGAAGTTTTACTTTTTGAACTTTCACTTCACTTTGTAGATTACGTCTACTTTATAGAATTGCTAATGTTTACTATTCTACAATGAATAGGTTTTGGTGTCAAGATTGTTGTTGTTTACTTTAAAGAATTGTTTTTAAAAGCTATAGTTTTAATTTGTGATGTAAAAAATCTCCTTTGGGTAAAATTGGAACTCCAACTGTAGAAATAGGATTTTTCCAAAGACGGTTATCAATTTCATATTTACAGTTATCACTGACAGCAATTCCCATCATATCTAAAGCTTCACTATAGAAACGATAGGCAAATTGTGGTTCAATTAAAGCCCGAATTTGTACATTTTGGTCATGGCGCTTTTCTAGAATATTGGCTAATAGTTGATCTGAAAATACAAATAATGCCATATCTACAGATTTAGTTGCTGTATCCAAGGTTTTACCAATTAACCCATTGCTAGTATTACTCCAAATCTGAGTTGCTGAAGTCGGTGAAAAATGTACGGTAATTTTAGTATTAGCTAAAGTGATTTGTTTGGGTAAACGCAGCGGTTTTTTCACACCAAATATACTATCTGGTTTTCCTCCTACTCCATCACCCCACATCATGTTAAACTCTTCTGTAAATAAAGTTGCTAATTCGGGACTATCTATTTTTAATAAGTTGTTGGCGTTTCCTAAACTGCTGGGATTTGTAAAATCACCGGAAGTATCGCTTAAGGTGAAATTTGCGGAAGTAACAATCACAAAACGATTATCTACGATTACAAATTTATGGTGCATTAAACTGCTACCTTTGGAACCATCAGCGGTATCATCTATCCAGGGTATTTTGGCATTTTGGATAATTGCTAAAGCATCCCGTTGACTAATTTCTTCAGGTGTGATTTTATCATCTTGGTTGATATCAACAAATTTACGGAATTCTTGATATCGGTCTTGTTCTCTTTTTGCTAATTTCTGGATTTCTGCTGATGTGAAATTACTCCAAGGACGAGAATAGTTATTCTCTAAAATTAATCTCACTTTTACCCCAGATTTATGTTTAGCAGCTAGGACTTGAGAAATTTTGGGTAAACGCAATTCTTGTACTGCTATATCTACAGTAGATGTTGCTTGAGAAATAACATCAACAATCTGTGTTTCTAAGTCATCTCCTAAGCGGGTTTGTTGACGGTAAACTTCCTGATATTCTGAAGATTGGGAATGATTAAAGTAAACTTGAATTAATGGATCTTGGGGTAATGGTGCTAAACGCTGATTTGAAGACTTGACTTTTTGACAACCAAAAAGAGTGAAGATTAATAAAAAAATATAATAAAAATATCTTTGATGAGGGAAAATAGACACGGTAATCTGCTCAAAGTGAATTAAGGGTTAACGTTTTTATTATTCCCCAAAAGGTGTATGTCGAATTATATAGAAAACCCACTGCGTCAAAATGGGATAGATCCGCATTTAGAACTGACTCAGTAATACGGAGATGGGGAAATTATTGTTTGATATACTGTAAACGGCTTAAAACTTGACTTCTCTCCAAACCTCTCCCCGTCCACAGGGAGAGGCTTAGAACCTAGTTTTTTAGTCAAGAGAAAGTAAAATTCCTAACCGTTTTGAGTATAAATAAATAGGCGAACCGGGTATAACTCAATTATTGATTTTATGCAAATATATCTAGATTACAGTGCAACTACTCCCACTCGTCCAGAAGCGATCGCCATCATGCAAGCAGTTCTCTCCCAAGAGTGGGGTAATCCTTCCAGTTTACATGAATGGGGCAACCGTTCAGCCTTGGTTCTGGAACAGGCAAGAATGCAAGTTGCAGGCTTAATTAACGCCATTCCTGAATCAATTATCTTTACTTCTGGGGGAACGGAAGCAGACAATTTAGCAATGATGGGGGTAGCGCGATGTTACAGTGTCCCCCAACATATTATTATTTCTAGTGTCGAACATTCTGCCATTTCTGAACCGGCACGAATGTTAGAAAGTTGGGGTTGGGATGTAACCCGCTTGGGTGTTGATCATCAAGGTAGAGTCAATCCCCTAGATTTAAAAGCAGCTTTGCGTCATAACACGGTTTTAGTCTCCGTCATTTACGGACAAAGTGAAGTCGGGACGGTACAACCGATTGCAGAATTGGGTAAAATTGCCAAAATACATGGTGCTTTATTTCACACAGATGCAGTCCAAGTTGCCGGACGTTTACCTATAGATGTGCAGACTTTACCTGTAGATTTACTAAGTCTATCTAGTCATAAACTATATGGTGCTTTGGGTGCAGGGGCGTTGTATGTGCGTCCTGGTGTGGATTTAATGCCTTTGGTGGGGGGAGGTGGACAAGAAAGAGGAATGCGTTCTGGTACGCAAGCAACACCCGCTATTGCTGCGTTTGGTGTGGCTGCGGAATTAGCGGCGCAAGAATTGGTGGGGGAAAGGTTAAGATTGATCGGATTGCGCGATCGCTTATTTTCTCTTTTAGCAGATGTGACCGGTTTAGTTCCTACGGGTGATTTAATCCACCGTCTTCCTCATCATCTCAGTTTTTATTTAAAATACGCCGACGGGGAAAAAATCAGCGGGAAAACATTGGTACGTCAGCTAAACTTGGCGGGGATTGGTATTAGTGCTGGTGCTGCTTGTCATAGTGGAAAATTAAGCCCCAGTCCGATTTTATTAGCAATGGGTTATTCTCAAAAAGCGGCTTTGTCAGGAATTCGGTTGACATTGGGGAAACAGACAACAGCAGCTGATATTGATTGGACAGCGATGGTGTTGAAACAAGTTTTGCAGAGATTGGTAAATGTGGAATTATTAAAGAGTTGAAAAATATGATTGTCAGAATCAGGATGTCCAGGATTTAAGGATTTACAGGATTAAATAAATCAACATCTCAATTATTTTCAGGATAATTATGTATTTATCGTTGTGGTTATTTATAAATAAAAATGGTTGAGATTTTATGAGATAGCAATTTTCATTCAAGTGAGGTACACCGAAGAAATAATTAACCGCAGATGGACGCAGATAAACACAGATAACTTTGTACCTCATTAGATTAGGAAACGCTATAATATTAGGACGGTTATAAATTGCATCTACATAAACAAAACCCACCTGTGTGGGTTAATTTTCTTTACTGAACATAACAATACAAAATTGATAATTATTAATTAAAATCCTGTAAATCCTTAAATCCAGGCTATCCTGATTCAGACAAAATTTATACCTGATTACCTCACAAGCACAGCTAATACCCACACCAAAAGCAGCAATAGAACAGGAAAAACAAAAATTTGAACGTCTAGCCGCCAAACTGAGAGAATTGAATATTGATCCAGAGACTTGATCGAATATCTAAATTATGCCAGAACTACCCAAAACGTTAGAAGATGCGATCGCCCAATCCCGTGAAGCTGTAAAATCTGCTTTAGCTGATGGCATGACTCGCATTCAAGTTGATTTTCTGTTTCCCGAACTCAAATTTATGCCAGTTGCAGAACAATTTCTGCCTGTGTTGGCTGAATATGAATCCCGTCTGAAAGTCTTTTTTGCTGATGCGGGTGCAGCTGCTTTAGCCCGTAGAGATTGGCAAGATGTACCCTTTAAAATTGAGGATATTGGTACAGGTAGGGCTGCTTCTTTACAAACCAAAATTCAGCCAGAAGATGAAATTTTCCTCTTTATCGCCCCAACTTCCGTAGAAGTACCGCAATTAGAAAAGCTATGTGAAATAATTGGTACGCGCCCTTTCATCATGTTAAATCCTCGTCTCGAAGATTCGGGTGTCGTCGGTATTGGTTACGCTGCTAGAGAAACCCGTCGCCGTTTTATCAGCACCATTGAATCTTGCTATTACCTCCGCCCTGTGGATGACGAAAGCGCCGTTTTGCGTAGCTATCCTGGACAGTGGGAAGTATGGTTAGAAATTGAAGGCGAATATCAAAAAATTGCCGAATTACCAAAAAGACCCGCAGGTGATGAGTTAGATCTGATTCTCATGAAGGGACAACCAGTAAACTCCACAGATGGAACACCTGCAAAAAAACCCAGTGTGTTTAAGAGTTTGCAACGTTTTATCAAGGCTTTGAGTAGTTAAAGGGCGGAAAATGTAGAGATGTTTGATCAAACGTCTCTACAGTACAGATTTAATCCGTATTCCTACACTATTCCCTGTTCCTTCAACTCAATATGCAATTTATTATGCACTACTACTGATTACTGTTTTCGAGGTCTTTAGCACTTCTCTTAGCAGTGTCTGGATACACAGAACTCCATTGTTTTAGAGCTTCGCCAGATTCTTTAGCAATTCTTTTGGCTCTTTCACCAGCAGCATTTTCTGTTTGACGAGCTTCTTTGTTCCATTCGCCTGTAGTTTTGGGTCTATCAGCATCATCCTGATGTACAACTTTGTCTAGTCTTTTGGTTACAGAGTTGCTGCCACGTCCAGATTCAATAGTAGAATCTAAGCTTGTTGCTAGAACTAAAAAACCAACTAAAGCAACAGCAAAAAAGCGTTTAATTTCCAAGCTTTGATATATAAACTTAATAGTCTCTAGTGCTTTAGTAAGTAAATTTGCCATCATTTTACTCCATCAATTCAATGTAAATAAACTTGTCACTTAGCAGAGCTTTATTGGTTAGCTAATAATCTGAATTAGCAATGATTGAGCAAAATCATATTGGTTTGATCACCAATTTAGCCGCCACTACCACAATTCAAAATTAGCAATAAAAAGCTAGTTGTTCATCTAACAAAAGTTATAAACAATTTATAGACTAAGGAATAGACGAAGGAAGTTTTTTAATCCTGCTTCATATAGTAATCCCCATCTGCCGCAATCAATAGGAGGCTAGATGAAAACCGCTGTCTTAAGAAAGATGTTAATTCCCTTGCAATGGTGCGTTTAATGTTTTTTCAATGCGATCGCGCGTTTCTAATACGAAAGCTTTGGTATATTCATCTTCAGAATTCACTCCTCTAAGTTTGCTATTCAATTGTTGGAGTTTATACCAAGCTAAAGTCCGAGCATCTTCTGGTACACCTTCTTTCCGCAACACCATAGCCATCAACAGATTCAGGTATTGCCGTTGTAAACCCCGCCGCAAACTAGAAATTTTTAATTTACCTTTGGGTTGTAAAACTTCCGTCCAAATTCCATTTTGCAAAGTATCGAATAACTCAGGTAAAGTCAATGATTGCCCAGCTTTACTTTTCAATTCCATATCCTTGAGACGAGAAAGGCGATCACCTGAAAGTAAATCCCCTAACACAGCACTCTGAACAAACAACACCAAATCATGAATTGGATAATCTAAACGTCCTGTCTTGGGAGTAATACCCCAATGTCGCCATCGAGAAGGTGCTAATTTATTCAGCAATTCTGGGGAAAAATTGAGCGCATCCTCAGCAAAAACATACTTTTGCAGCGTTGCTAATGCCTGCCTTTGTTGTTCTACTGGAACGGCGACAAACGGCAATTTTCCTTTCCCTTCACTGGGATGAACTCGGTAAAAAGACTGTCCACCAATGTATTTACTAGTATAAAATAGCTGCTGTAAATAATTACCTAATACAGTTTCAAAGCGATCGCTTAAATCGCTATAACTTTCTCCAGCCATTGGATAACCCTGATTTAAACGTTGCCACATCAGACGGGAATTATCCAACTGCCATTGAGAATAAACCAGCACATTGCCGCTATTATCCCAAGCCGCCGAAGTCGGATCAATATCAGATGTATCCTCATCAGGAGAATAACTCAACTCTGGTTTTACTGATTGTTCAGCAATTTTATCTAAAAATGGTTTTTCCGCAATGGGAGTTTTCGCGTCAGAGGGACTGTAGCCATACTGAATTGCCCAATCATCATAAGTTCCCACCATACTGGGAAAATAATCTCCCTGCTGCGTACCCTGGGGGGCAATATTGGGGGGAATATAATCCATTACCGAGGATGTCAAGCCTTTGCTACGGCTAATTTCTAGATTATTCATCTCCTCTGGTGGTAAGAGAGTACTGCCACGAAAATTGTGCCGCAAACCTAAAGTATGACCAACTTCATGAGCAATAATTAAACGTAAATATTGATGAATATAATCTTGCACCTGCTCTTTGGTCGGAGTAATATTTGGCAACAGTGACATTGCCAGCGAACCAAAAGCAAATTGGTTAGCAGATTCTATTCCGTAGCATAAATCATACTCTCCTGCTAGTTTGGATAAATTACCTAATAATCCTTTAGCCGTTTTATCACCTTTGTTACAAAGCAGACGATTTTGCATCAATGCTGATAAGGAAGTACGAGTTTGTGTTTGGTTGGGTAAAACAATTTGACGATAATCCTTTTTTAATACCCGGACAAAACTTGCATCTACCAGAATATCTGCATCTAAAATTTCTCCAGTCAAAGGATTACTACGAGATGGTCCCATCGCAAAATATCCATCTACAGTATTAATCCAGCGGATTGTATTGTAACGAATATCGGCTGCGTCCCATGTGGCATTATCTGGCATTTGTCGGACTTCGATTGCATCCTTAAATCCCGCTTTTAAAAAGGCTTGATTCCACATCAAGACACCTTCTTTAATCGCACTCCGGTATTCCAAAGGTACAGCATTATCAATCCAGAAAACTATCGGTTTTTTGGGTGGAGAAATTGCTGCTTGGGGATCTTGTTTTTCTAAATTCCAGCGATTAATATAACGCACGAAAGGATCATTACGATCATCTGTGGATAAATCTTGATAAGCCGTGAGGAAATAACCGACTCTATCGTCTGCTAACCGGGGTTGATAATTATTTTTAGGTAATTCCGAAAGACTGTAATGAACTCGCAGAGTAAAGCCCCGACTATCAGGTAGCACACTAAAATTCTGGTTTTGATTATTGCCACTTTTACCACTGCTAGAGAAATTGAAAACCGATTCAATTTCCACATTTCCTGGAAAAACTTTAGCATTTCCAAAATAGTTTTGGTCAGGACTAGCAGCCAATTCTAAACCCGCAGATAATCCCGCTAAATCTGTCAGCAGCAAGTCACCTAAATCAATGAGAACGGTTTTGCGTTCTGGATTAATACTTTTAATTGGGATAGTATATAGAATAGAGTCACTAAAAGACCGGGAGAGCGATCGCGCTTGGGGGTCTCCTTCACGGGTACGAAAATTAACATTACGGACGATAAATTGTAAGTTATTATCTACTCGTTGGAAATAAAATAAAAAATCTTGTAATGGCATCCCACTGTAAATACCTCTTTCACCAATACCAGATTCCAAGGTGGCTGTAGCTAAGAAGTTTTTCTGTAGTTGCTCTGGTTTAATCTCTAAATATATTTTATTTTTCTCTTTTTGACGATAAAGAGTAAACATCCCTTCTAGTTTTTCAGCATCTTTTACTAGTTCATTAAATTGCTCTAATTCGTCCGGTTTAGCGGGTTTAGTGGTAGGGTTAGGCTTTTTCGTCGGCTGATTAGGAGTTTTAGCAATTTGTAAAAATGGTTGCTGTCTGGCTTTATGTGGATCTTGCACTACCCACATAAAAGGTTGTTTTTTTACTTGTTTATTATGATCAATCACCCATACTTTTGATGTTGGTAATGTGTTCTCAGCCACTTTTACCCCTGCTTCAGTTCCTAGTTTGAGTCGATTGATTGGTAGTGACTTAGCGCCAGCAGTTCCCATTCCTAAAAACAAACTGTGTAACAAAACGATATAAAAGGTTAATTTGTTCATTCTTTGCCACCCTAATAAGTCAGTATTCCTGGTTAACTTGCTATTGTCCTAAAACTCAGGAAGTTTTCACTTAGGGACTTCCAATTAAAAAAATCCCCAATTTGTAGGGTGGGTTACGCTGCGCTAACCCACCATTACTATCCCCTAAATTTATGGTGGGTTACGGACTACCTAACCCACCCTACGATTTTTGGGTAATTTATTTTTTGGTGTTCCCTTAGCCAATAGTTGAATTTCCGAATACTGGTTATACATCAATTTAATATACACTCAAAAACACAACAGAAAATAAATAAAAACCCTAATACTCATATACAATAATATTTAAATAAGCACCTACTTTATAAAAATTGCCCAGCCAAAATCCCAATTTTCATGAGCAACGATACCCAACTTAGCCTTTTTAACGAATCAAGCTTTAACCAAAAAGATCTCATTCCCACAGATTCTAAAATTCCCATTCCTGCCGAAACTTATCCCCAAATGGCAGATTTGGCACAGCATTGTCAGATCTGTCAACGTTGTGAATTGGGGAAAACTCGCACTCATGCTGTAGTGGGACGTGGCAACTTGCAAGCTACAATCATGATTATTGGGGAAGCACCGGGGCAACAAGAAGATGAAACCGGTTTACCATTTGTGGGTAAATCAGGGCAATTACTAGATAAAATTTTGGCATCTGTAGAATTAAATCCAGATAACGACGTATATATTTGTAATATTGTCAAATGCCGTCCACCAGAAAATCGAGTTCCCACACTTGATGAAATGGCGGCTTGTAAGCCTTATTTATTAGAACAAATTCGTCTGGTTAACCCGAAAATTATCTTATTAACAGGTGCAACTGCTGTCAAAGGCATTACAGGAAGTAAGCAGGGAATTACGAAAATTCGTGGACAATGGCTGGAGTGGGAAGGGCGTTTATGTATGCCGATTTTCCATCCTTCCTACTTGTTGCGTAATCCTTCTAAAGACAAGGGTTCTCCTAAATGGTTGATGTGGCAGGATATACAGGCAGTGCGGTCGAAGTTTGATGAAATCCGAAATCACGGCTGATGGAACTGAAGTCTATGAATTTATCGCCTTCGCACAGTTCCGGCTTGACAATCGCGTAACCAAAGTTTAACACCTTGAGCGATCGCACCGTTACTACTATCTTTTGCTGGTGCAATAGTTGATTTGGCTGGATAAGCAGCAGTTTGAGTCAACATCATGACCACATTCCAACCATTTTTAGTTTTCGTTAAAAACAGTCTGTGAAATTGTTGCAACTCTATCGCTTTCTTACTTATATACTGTCGTTCCAAGGTAGTAAAGAAAACCTGTTCAACTCCCTCTGATTCATACTTGACGGCATCAATACCAGGATTTAAAGGTAGAGATTGAAACTCCGGTTTACCTGCTGCCACAATATAAGGAAAAATATCTACACTTCGTCCCAGACGACGGGCGCGTTGGGTGGTACGGTTTGCATAACTTGGTAAATCACGCAATAGCTGAGTAGTTATTGTTTCTAAACTTTGCTCAGAACAGGAAAAACCGGTTTTTTCATTTTCCCCCTGGCTGCTATCTGGGGTGAGAGTTTTGGAAAATGCAGGATAATGAAGGCTATTAGAAATTAAAAGCCAGCAGCCAGAAGTTACAAGCCAGCTGATTCCTGCTTTCATGAGAGTGTTTTGATTTCTTCAACAATCTGATTCCAAGCTAGTTCAGGTTCAGCCGCAGCAGTAATGGGACGACCAATAACTAGATAATCTGCACCTGCAAGTATAGCTTGAGAGGGGGAGAGCGATCGCTTTTGATCTGCTTTCTCAGCCCAAGTTGGCCGGACACCTGGACAAACTAGTAAAAAGTCATTTCCACAACTTTCTCGTAATTGTCCCACTTCTTGGGCAGAACACACAGCCCCATCTAAACCAGATTCTTGAGCTAAAAGCGCCATTTGTAAAGCAAATTCCGGCAATTCTAAAGGAATTTTCAAATCAAACGCCAACTGTCTTGTAGAAATGCTGGTTAACAAAGTAATAGCGATTAACTTTGGTGGTTTAGTCCCCGCTTTTTCTGCTCCTACTTGCACTGCTTCCACCGCAGCTTTGAGAGCATCTTTACCATTAGTAGAGTGAATTGTCAATAAATCCACGCCATAACTAGCCGCAGCACGACAAGCACCCGCAACGGTGTTGGGGATATCGTGAAACTTCAAATCTAGAAAAATCCGCTTTTGGCGTGATTTGAGAATTTCCAGAATCCTTGGACCAGTGCTGGTAAACAACTCCAAACCAACTTTCCAGAAAGTGACTTGAGGAAGTTTATCAACAAAAGCGATCGCACTTTCTAAATCGGGTACATCTAAAGCGACAATAACTCTTTCGTTTGCGTTCATCTGCGTTTATCTGCGTTTCATTAACTTAATCATGGTACAAGACGAACAAAATTCTTTTTACCAACTTGCAGAACCTTACCGTATAAATCCCCAGGTTCGGCAAAAGTCGTATCCACATCAGTCACCTTATCACCATCTAATCGCACACCACCCTCTTGAATTTTCCGTTTACCTTCTGCGGTACTTTTACACAAACCAGTAACACCGAGAAGATAAGCTAATTTAACCGGAAACTGGGCTATAGCAGCCAGAGAAAATTCGGGAACAGCACCTTCCTTCCCACCGCTTTTTGCCGCCTCTTTCGCCTCATTAGCTGCTTGTTCGCCGTGATACTGACGGACAATTTCCCAAGCGAGAAATTCTTGGCGATCGCGCGGGTTTTCTGGCAGACTATCCAAAGGTAAATCTGTCAGCAACTCAAAATACTGTGACAGTAAATTATCTGGCACACCTTGCAACTTCTGATACTTTTGGGAAGGATGTTCTCCCAAAGCAACATAATTACCTAAAGACTTAGACATCTTTTGTACACCATCAGTACCAATCAAAATTGGCAGCAGTAGCCCAAACTGAGGCTTTAGACCAAAATGGCGTTGTAAATCTCGCCCCACAGCAATGTTAAACTTTTGGTCAGTTCCGCCCAACTCCACGTCAGCATCAACAGCCACAGAATCATAACCCTGCATTAATGGATACAGGAACTCATGAAGGAAAATTGGATTCTCCTTTTTATAACGTTCCGAAAAACCTTCCTTGGCTAACATCTGCCCAACAGTCATAGTCGAGAGCAACTCCAAAATTTTCCCCAAATCTAGACGGGAAAGCCATTCCGAGTTATAACGCACCTCCAACCTGCCAGGTGTGTCAAAATCTAAAATAGGACGCACTTGGTCAAGATAAGTTTGGGCATTTTGTGCTACATCAGCTTCAGTCAGTTGACGACGCACATCAGATTTGCCAGTAGGATCACCAATACGTGCCGTAAAATCTCCAATAATCAGAACCGCTGTATGACCAGCATCTTGAAAAGCTCGTAGTTTGCGTACTGGTATACTATGACCAAGATGAATATCCGCACCCGTAGGATCAATACCCAGCTTGACTCTTAAAGGACGATTCGCATTTGCTAAACGCTGTTCTAGACTTTCAGTTTCAGTATCATGATGGGGTTCCGGAAAAATTTCTGCCACACCACGATGCAGCCAAGAGAAATCTTGAGCCATACTAGGGAATTCACTATTAACTACACTTTGCACTTTAGAAATTAGGTTAGTTATGTTCACTGGCAAATTATCCGTTTTCTGCGCTGCCAAACTACTATAATTGCAAAAAATTAGCCGTCTGATTTCATTGAATGAATTACATTTAAATTTACAAGTGAGGAAGTGAGATCGCCGTGTCGTCTAGGACTTTTGAAGATAAACAGCCACCAGATCAGGCTTCATCTGGTTTTGAGTTTTTCAAAGGAGTAGGTCAGGTAACTGGCGGGACTCTATTATCTATCACATTGCTGGCAAGCTCTATTGTAGCGGGAGGACTGGTTGGACTAGCCATTAGTTTCCGCAATTTGCCAGATGTGAGACAACTACGTAACTTTTCTCCTTCAGAAACTACATACATATATGACATTAAAGGTAAACTCTTAACAAGTGTTCACGGGGAAGCAAACCGAGAAGTTGTACCCCTAGATAAAATTTCCCCCCATCTCAAACGGGCAGTATTAGCCAGTGAAGATGCTAACTTCTACACTCACCACGGTATTAACCCTACTGGTATTGGGCGGGCTGTGATAGTCAACTTGGTAGCAGGGGGTGTGAAAGAAGGTGGTTCTACCATCACCATGCAGTTGGTGAAGAACCTGTTTTTATCTCAAAAGCGTGCTTTTACCCGCAAGTTAGCAGAGGCAGTTTTAGCAATTCGACTAGAGCAAATTCTCACCAAAGACCAAATTTTAGAAATGTACCTCAATCAAGTTTATTGGGGTCATAACAACTACGGTATACAAACAGCTGCACGCAGTTACTTTAACAAGTCATCAGAAACTTTAACTTTGGCTGAGTCAGCAATGATTGCGGGTTTAATCCCAGCCCCAGAAGAATACAGCCCATTTGCCAATATGAAGCTGGCAAAACATAAACAAAAAGAAGTTCTGGGGCGGATGCTGGAATTGACTTGGATTACCCAAAAGGAATACGACGACGCTCTCAAGCAAGAAATTAAACTTGGTAGAATTAGGTCATTTCAAGGCAGTGCTTCACCTTATATCACCAATACCGTAGCCCAAGAATTGGCGAAAAAGTTTGGGCGGGAAGCGCTGCTAAAAGGCGGAATGCGGGTGCAAACCACAGTTGATGCCAAATTTCAAGAAATGGCTGAGGCAACGGTCAGCAAGTGGCATAAAACTTTACTGGGACAAGGGTTATACAAGAACCAACTCGCCCTTGTGGCAGTTGATCCCCGGACACATTTTGTCAAAGCCCTAGTGGGTGGTGTAGATCCTAAAGCCAGTGAATTCAACCGCGCCACCCAAGCTCAACGCCAGCCAGGATCTTCTTTTAAACCCTTTGTCTATTATGCAGCCTTTGCCACTGGCAAATATGGCCCAGATAGCACAGTAGTAGATTCCCCAGTCAGCTACCGAGATGGTAATGGTTGGTACTATCCGAGAAACTATGATGGCGGCTTTAGCGGAGCCATGTCAATTCGCACTGCTCTTGCCCAGTCTCGCAATATCCCCGTGATTAAGCTTGGTAAAGCTGTGGGCATGAATAGAGTAATTGAAATCTGCCGCACTTTGGGCATTATGAGTCCAATGGAACCTGTAACTTCTTTGCCTTTAGGTGCAATTGGTGTGACACCTCTAGAAATGGCTAGTGCCTATGCTACCTTTGCTAATTATGGCTGGCAGTCGCCACCAACAGTAATTGTGCGAGTCACAGATAGCAGTGGAAATGTGTTACTCGACAACACACCCAAGCCGCAGCGAGTCCTTGATCCTTGGGCATCGGCAGCAATTATTGATGTCATGCAATCTGTAGTCACAAGTGGTACAGGTAAAGGCGCTGCTATAGGTAGACCCGTTGCAGGTAAGACGGGAACAACTTCCTCTGAAAAAGATATTTGGTTTGTGGGTACAGTACCACAACTCACAACTGCTGTCTGGGTAGGGAGGGACGATAACCGTCAATTGTCCAGTGGTGCAACAGGTGGTGGTATGGTGGCTCCCATCTGGCGTGATTTTATGGTAAAAGCTCTCAAGGATGTACCTGTAGAAAAGTTCAAGTCACCCTCCCAGTTTACTCGTCCTAAATCAAATTAGTGTTACTGGAGGCAAGGAGCAGGGGGCAGGGGGCAGGGGGCAGGTAGCAGGGGGCAGTAGGTAATTATTTCACCCCATCTTGAGCGTCACCGCGTCACCGCGTCACCGCGTCACCCTATCTCCCCATCTCCCCATCACCCCGTCCCCTCGTCCCCGCATCTCTAGTCATAATTGTTTTTCTAGCTCTGTTTTCATCCTCTGTAGGGTGACATTCATTTGCTCAAACATTTGTTGCGGAGTGACACCAAACTGACCCATCTGAGTTTTAAGCTGCTGCATGGTCATTTGCGCCATGAAGTCTTCTGATAGCTCGAACCGTTTCATAAAGACGCGATATCGATCCATCATTGCTTCCATCTGCTCAATAAACAGCTTTTTGCCCTCGCGGTCAAATTTGCCGTAGTTGTTGCCAAGTTGAATCAGCGCTTGATAATCTTCAAAGAGCTGTTTGGCTTCTTGCTGAACTATTTCAGAATCAAAGAATCCCATTTTGCTTCTATTCAACCGAGTGTGATTACTCGGTAACTTCAAATTTTGCCTCTATTTCTATTTTAGTCTAGGGGACAAATCAATTCAAAATTCAAATTAGTGGTTACAGGTGGACACTTTCAGAAAATTCCCCAGAACTGCTGAGGGGAAACTGGCAACTACGAAATTTCACGTAACCTTTCCCCTGTCTTGTGAGGCTTTAAGAATCTTTTTTAGACAAAAATCGATTTAATAAGGCGGCAATACCCAAAGCTTTGGCGACTGATTTAGGATTACCGTTTTCAGTAGGTTGAATGTTCAGTTGAGCAGCGTATTTCAAAGCTAGGGGTTGCTTGGGGTTTAGTTTTAATGCTTGACGTATGTAAACTTTAGCCATTCCTAGGAATTTCTGTTGGAAATGTACTACCCCCAGTAAAGCATAATAGTCACTGTTATTTGGTTCTAGCTTGATAGCATCGCGCAGTTCTTGTACTGCTAGATCCCATTTTCCTTGTTCTCCATACTGAACAGCCCGCTCATAGTTACGTCGAGCATAGTTGATCGGAACCGGGGTAAGATTTTTGTCTTGAGGTAATTTCAGTCCGACTGGTTTGATTTCTGGTCGGGGGATGATCGATTTCGATGAAGTTGTCCACTGTTCTGTGTTTAAAGCATTATTTTTGTGTAAGGATAAATAAACTAAATTCAGTTTACTGATTTGTTTAGTAACTTGATGTGATTGCGGGAGTGATTTATATTGGGCAGATGCATAAGAAGTGATGGCTTTTTCATAGAAAAACTCAGCCTCATTGGGAGACATGGACATGATATCGACATTGAGTCCAGTTTGAAGAACTGAAACTGCCTGTTTGTCTAAGTCTGTCGCTTTTGAGCGCAACGTCCCTACTAGGTTAATCCGTTTTTTTGCCTGTTTTAATTCCTGGTAAGCTGGGTTAATTAACCGGGTCAATATGACTCTGCCTAATTCAGCATCTCGATTATTCGTATTGATATAGTTATCAGGATGTAGTTGCTTTGCTAAGGCATGATAACGTTTAAGAACTTGATGATCATCCGCATTTACAGAAACTCCCAAAACAGCATATGGGTCAATGAGTAGTTCAAGTACTTCTGGTGGCAGGGAGTTCTGTGACATTTTAGTAAGATTTGCATATAAAAGCTTTAAGGTGGCAGCAAAGCTAAGTGCAGACTCAGAAATGTTGAATTAGGTGAATTAATGCCAAGGGTTTGTGATGCTACATATAGCAGTTATATGTGATTTTTTTGTATACCTGAGGGGAGTGTATGGCTAAGGCCACCCAAGATAGAGCCAAAGTGGTTTGGGTTCTGGCTGGGCTTAAACAACTCAGTACCCGGATTTCCCTTGTTTTTTGTTAAGAGTTAAGTAGGTTGGCGTTAAAAATTGTAGTTATGACAAGGCAGAAGGCAGAAGGTTAGAAAATAAAGATGTTGTTTGCTTTTTTCCAACAATTAAACAGGAATTGTACATAGTTTAGTTGTTTGAATTTACTTAACTTGTCAGGAGTAACCGATAACTATTGACTAAATCCATAAAATAGATTTAGATATGCATTTTTTGTTTCATAGTTCACTATGTTGAATTAATCTAAGTGGATTTGCTATGATGACGGTTTTGTCTTAGGAGTTGTGGTATTTGGAGACTGATGGAGATGATTTTAAACAAACGGAAAAGCCGAAGCATTGCTGCTATTTTAGCCTTTTCTGGCACAATGACAATTTCAGGATTACATAAATTTTACTTAGGACAACCACTATGGGGAATTTTATATGTTTTGTTGTCTTGGACACCAATCCCTAAGGTGGCTAGTGCCATAGAGGGAGTTTGGTATTTAGCCCAAGATGAAGAGGCTTTTGACCGGAATTTTAATTTCGGTAAGTCGTCAGCAGCTAAGGTTTCTCTTCAGGTCAGTAATCAAGTAGAATCAGTAGCTAGTGCTGTACGTGAGTTGGATACTCTGCGCCAAGATGGTTTAATTTCGGAGTATGAATTTGAGCAAAAGCGCCGCCATCTCCTAGACCAGATTTCTTAAGGCAAGCACAAACGATGAACAACTGGCTACCTTTAAATCTGAAATTGCAAAAACTCCGCGCCAAGCTGCTCAACGATCCCTACTATCGTCTCCAATCTGGGGAAGAAATTCAGATGGCGGCACAACTGGGTATGCGTATTGATGCAAATCAAGCAACTGTTGATGATTGGCTGCGTTTACCTGGTTTGTCTATTCATCAAGGGCGATCGCTTGTGGAACTTTCCCGCTCTGGTGTTAAATTTTATTGTATTGAGGATATTGCTGCGGCTTTGAGTGTGCCTGTACAGCGGCTAGAACCACTAAAACCTCTACTTAATTTTAGTTACTATGATGATGAATCTCTAGATAAACCTACTTATTTGCTGAACGCGAATACAGCAACATTAGAGAGTTTGGCAAAAATTCCCTTTATCGATTTACCCCTAGCCCAAGCAGTAGTGCAGAATCGTGCCACTGCTGGGCCTTATCGTAATCTGGTTGATTTTCAACAACGGCTAGAATTATCTGGTGAAGCGATCGCTCAGTTAATGTATTATCTGCGGTTTTAGGGGATGGGGAGATGGGGAGATGGGGAGATGGGGAGATGGGGAGATGGGGAGATGGGGAGATGGGGAGACGCGGGGACGCGGAGATGGGGAGATGGGGAGATGGGGAGACGCGGGGACGCGGAGATGGGGAGATGGGGAGATGGGGAGATGGGGAGATGGGGAGATGGGGAGATGGGGAGATGGGAAGACGCGGGGACGCGGAGACAATTAAGAATAATTTAATTACCTTTTCCCCAATGACTAATGACCAATGACTAATGACTAATGACCAATGACTAATGACCAATGACCAATGACCAATGACTAATGACTAATGATTAAATTACCCCAAGACGGTCTAAAGGCCAGAAGCGAAAGGTAGCGCGACCGATGAGATTTTTGCGTGGTAAAAAGCCCCAGTAGCGAGAGTCATTGCTATCGTTGCGGTTGTCTCCCATCACAAAAAATTCATTTTCTGGGACTGTTACGGGTGGGAATGGCTGATTTGGAGGTTCGGCGATGTAGTCTTCTGGTAAGGGTTGACCATTGAGGTAAACTTTACCCTGATTAACACTAATTACCTCTCCGGGCATACCAATTACCCGTTTGATAAAGGCTTGATTTTTTTCATATCCCCGACGTTGCAATTCTGGTGGTGAGGAAAAAACGACTATATCGCCAGTTTTGGGAAGGTGAAAACGATAGGATACTTTTTCTACTACCAAGCGATCGCCTGTGTGTAAGGTGGGGTACATTGATGCTGATGGGATTAACCGAGGTTCAGCGATAAATGTTCTAATCAGTAGTGCTAAGGTGAGTGCGATCGCAATTAACGTCAGATTTTCTTGCCAACCATGCCATGTTTTTGCGGATGTGGAAGTTTCTTTAATATTACTTTTGTCAGGATTCATAGTATTTTTCAGCAAGTTTAAATTTGGAACTACCTTGACTATTGTGACTCTAAATGTATATTTATTAGTACTTTTGGTTCTGTGCGAACCTTTACAAATAAATAATCTGAATATTAATTTATAGTTTCATTTATAGTTTCATTTATATTATCATCTAAATTTGATTCTACTTTAGCGGTAATTACTTCTGTAGGACGGAGAATTTTCTCACCCCAACGAAATCCGCGACGGACAATTTTAGTAATTGTTTGGTCTGGAACATCAGTTCTTTCTTCTCGATCTATGACTCGACACAAGTTAAAATCTGGTTCTGTACTTGTCAATTCTATAGGTAAAAGTTGGCGTTTTCCTAGTACACTGAGAAACTTACGGTTAACTGCGGCTATGGAACGGGGTAAGCGTTCTATAAATTCTGGACTGGGGTTGGGGTTATTTTCCAGATAGTCTAATAATGCTTCTAGTGCATCAGCAACTTCTAACAGTTCTAAAAATAAATCTTCAGTTTGGGCTGCGGTTTGAGTTTTTTGTTCTCTTAGAGATTGTTGCAAGACAACATTTTCTTTTCCGAGAATACCCAGTTTTTGGATGAGTAAATCGCGTAACTCTTGACTTAGAGGATAAGTTGGAGGTAATTCAGACACGGTTACGTTTGTTTAGATAACATAGCTAAGATTTTGTTAGCCCAAGTATTGACTTGAGGATGAGTATGATTACTCAACATTTGCGAAATGGCCTTCGCTCTTTGTAATTGTCCACCCATTTGATAGGCTTTAATCAACCACATTTGCGCTTGCAGATAGTTTTGACTATTGTGTTCTTTACAGCCTTGACAGTAGTCTTCTAGGTATTTGATCGCTTTGGGGTAGCGTCCTTCTCTACAGGCTGTCATGCCTTCGGTGAACAGTTCTGATAAGGGAATTGGTAAAGGTTCGCGTTCTAGGTTTTCTTGTTGGGTGGCTTGAGCGATCGCATGATCTAAATTATCAAATTCTGATAATAAAGTTAGTGACGGTGCTGTTTGTGTCAACGCCTCTAAATTACTATACTTGAAGCGCTTAATAGTTGGCAATATTGGACGCAAGTAGTCAGCAATTATTCTTTCTTCTGACTTCATTAAGCTTTTTTGCGCTTTAGCAATCACATCTACAGGATATTGCTTGCGCTTCATTGCTAAAGCTACAGCTTTGGTAATTTCGGCTTTTGATGCAGCTTGAGATATACCGAGAATATCGTAGGGATTACTTTTCATCATTCACCCTTTTTCAACACAATCTTAGGCTACGGTAAATTTCTTGGAATGCAGGTTCATCTGGGCAGATTTCATAAGCCCATCTTCCCAGATTAAGCATGGCTTCACCATCAGTTAAAGTATCATTTTTAATCCCATTAATTAATAAATCAATAAAAAGTTCGGCGACAATATAACGTACTCTATCATAGCGTGATTTTTTAGCGTTACTTACCATTTCTTCAAAACGATTTTGATGAAAAAGTTGCTCAATTGCTTCCAAATCTTGGTTAAATTCAACTTTTTCGATCATGCTGATGACAACAGGATTACTGTCATCAATATTTTTAATTTCTTGCAGTTTTTCTAAAGCTTTGACTGCGGTAATTTCTTCATTAATCAGTTGCTTTCTGATTTCTTCGGCTTTATATTCAGCTAAATAACTTTTAGCAGCATTACTGCTGAAAATATCATACCAAAACTGAGCAAATTTTAAATGTTCTGAAAATTCTGATATGGTTTGACGTTGCAAACTAAAAAGTCTATCGATTTCTTTTTGCCAATCTTGATTATCTTGAATTTCGGCTTTAGCATCTTGCAACGGTAGAATTGCTAATTGCCATTTTTGTTGCTGTAAGTAATAGCAACCTTGATAATAAGCCATGAAGTTAAAAGCAAATTGTTCGATTTCATTAGTAGGTGGAGTTGTCGGTTTGATTTCAATGGCTCTTTGACTATCACCTTCTAAACAAGCAGCTACAGCTAAACCCCAAGGGGTATAGAGAGAACGGAGAATTTTTTGACTAGAATGTATTTTATCTATGATAATATTTTGCCAGTGGGAACTAAATTTTTGATAACAGCCCGGAGTAATAAATACATCATTAACTTGCATTCCTGAATTTGCAGGTTCACCCATAAATCTGAGTGCAACTAACTCCCAACGGTAGTAATCGCGCAGATTTAAATAAGCTTCATAATTTTCAATATTGGTATTTTTGATATTATCAATTGCTGCTTCTAAACGGCGTTTTAATTCTAAAGATATGGAAGTAAAATCAACAGCTTTATTTCCCAGCCAAGGTACATCTTCAAGAGTTGGATCTGTTGTTAAATTTGCTATTGCAGTTGATAGAGAAATAATTAAATCTAATAATTTATCAGAGTTAGTTTGGGAATAATAATAAGTTGCTACTGTCCAATTGTGTAATGTCGTAATATTAGGATTAGCAATCCAGATATTTTTCATTCCATTAGCAATATTCGTCCAGTCCGAATCTTTCCAAACTGCGGCTTCTAAACTTGGTTGAATATGTTCTTGAAGATTAACTTCAACTACAGAATTAGCACCAAATTTTTGGATATATTCTGTACTGGCTATTTTAGCTGCTGCTAGATTTTCAGCTTTGACTAACTCTTCAATATTTTGTAAAGATAGTAAACGTTGATGTTGAGCAATGCGTTTAATAATTTCTCGTTGTTCTGTTATTGATACAGCAGATACATCTTGCCATTCTCGATAAGCTGATTGTAAATTTGCTTGTTGAGCTAGTGCAAACCCTCGCAGATAAGCGGCTTGTTGTCCTGATAAACCTTGTAAGTGAGATAGTGCATTTTCCCAATCTTGCATTTTAATTGCGACTAAACCTAAACGAATTTGGCAATCTGTAAAATCAGGTAAAAGGGATTTTGCATTTTCATACAAAGATTTAGCTGTTGGTAAATAACCGGCTTTTTCGGCTGCTAATCCTTGACGGAATAGTTCTCTACCTTGGACTATTGATTTGATATTTTTGAGTAAATTTATGCCGTCGGAACGAGGAAAGTTTGTCAAAGAAAAATCTAAAAGTGCGATCGCTCCCCGTAATCTGCCTTCAGATACTGCTTGCTTTGCTTTCTCTAGGGATGAGGTGTAAATTTCTTCTTGGTGAACTTGGATTTGGATATCTGAAATAGCTTGTTTTATTAAATCTGTAGAGTATAACTTTTCAGCTTCTTGATATGTGGTGAGTGCATTGATAAAATAGCGATTTTCTGCCTGTGATTGTGCTTGTTTTACCAACACTTGAAATTGTTCTCGCTTTTCCAGTTCCTGTTGGCTGTTTTGAATTGCTAATGATACCTGCTTATCGTGAAGAATTCGGTTATGAAGATGATAAAGTGCGATCGCACTAGATAAAGCTTGAGTTTCTAAAGGATCACCATGATCTCGTTGAAGAATCAATTGAGCTTGATGAGCTAAATTATCTGCTTGTGCAACTTGTTTACGCCAATCTTCTAATT
Organism: Anabaena lutea FACHB-196; assembly: GCF_014698305.1. Taxonomy (GTDB): domain Bacteria; phylum Cyanobacteriota; class Cyanobacteriia; order Cyanobacteriales; family Nostocaceae; genus Anabaena; species Anabaena lutea. The sequence continues at coordinate 42,727 of NZ_JACJST010000019.1, forward strand.
GTTGTTCTAGCTTATCTACAAGATTACCGATGAATAATTTACCCAGCCAACGTTCCCAAAAAGCAGGTTTTTCTGCCCAAACAGCGAGTGCAGTTTGAGCAACGGTAATAGCTTCTCGCAGTTGCTTGTGTTGGGCGAGTTTTTCGGCTTTCTGACTGGTTTCCTTAATGCTGTCAAGAAGGCTCATTGATTCTTCTCCTGACAACTACGAGGAATCGTTAATTTTTCACCAGGATCTATATAGTAGTTTTCCCGTTTTTCTAATCGGGGATTAGCTTCAACTATAACTTCCCAAGTAATTCCTTTACGGCAGATTTTTTCAGCAATTAAACTGAGGCTATCTCCTGGTTTGACTGTGTAAGTAATTGATTTTTGTGGCTGTTTCAATGTCACCGATGAATTGACAGATGGTTTGGGAGTACTAACTATAGTTGAAGTAGGAGAAGATGATTTTAAAATCAAAAAACTGCCCCCAGCACCTAACCCAATACCTATCATTAACATTAGCAAAGCTACAGTCAAAGTCCATTTACTAAATTTGCTTTGTGAAAGCGGTTTTTCTAGTTGAGGTAAATCTTGAAGTGTGCGAATTAGGGAAAGATCAGTATCACAGTTGGGGCAAATATTACCCTCAATTTCTTGATAACTACACACAGGACAGTTGAGCTTGGTATTCATCGCGTCAGTCCTGTGATAATGCTATTAGTTGGTAAATCTTGATTTAGCCAATGTTGGACATCTGGTTGCAATTCACGCAACAAACGTTCGGCTTCGTTACTATCACCATTGGACATTGCTAAAAGTGTGCGGGAAAGTTTGTCAGACATCGCATTTGCTTGAGTTGGTGCGACTGGTTTGGCTTGTTGGATGGCGATAATACAAGCTTGAATTACCTGTACTTCTTCGGGTAGGTTGGTGAGTTCTCGTCTTGCTTCTTCGCTGTGATACTCCATTGCGGAGCGATTATTGGTGTTAATTGCAGATTCCAATTCTTGACTTAGTGTTTGCAATCGTTCTTGCTGGGGTTTGAGAATCATAAACCCACAAAGTCTGACTATGCGATCGCACTCATGCATCTGAGTTTCTGCTTCTAGGCGTTCTGGACACATAGAAACCTGGAATTTTTGCAAATTCTCCCCAGCCCGTAGACGTAAGTCGCTGCGTTCTTCTCCTGTGACAGGATTAATAATTTGATTAGTTAATTGCACCACTGGTACTGCTAACTTCAGCGCTTCTTCCACACCGAATATAGTCAGGTTTTGGTGATTGAGTTGAGCGATCGCATCTTCTAAATCTTGATATATTCTCTCATCGGAACGACCACGAGAAAAAGTACAACTAACTTTTACTGAAGGATCATTTTTCAAAGTCGCTGTCATTCGCAAATCGCTGTTCTTTTCATCCAACTCTAAATACACTGTAATTTCGGTTCCGGCTGGATACTTTTCATCTAAACCCAACCACATCTCCCCAATTCTTTCATAATTATTATTTTCATCTGGACTGAAAAACTGAAAATGAATTAACCGTTGTCCCTCAGCGATAGTTTTAAAAGTGTGGGATGTCCTTACGGGCAAAATATCACCCCGATTAATCACTTTTGTATACTTGCCATCTGCTAATTTAATGGCATAATCGCGGGATACTGTGGTGACTTTATCTGTTTGTCCAGCCGCTACAATTGCCGCACCTTCAGCCACTGCGTACATAGGCCGGGGATGCAAAACTACTTTATTAGCGCCAAAAGCCTGTTTGAGTTTGCTTTGTACCAAAGGAATTTGAGAAGAACCACCAACCAAAAGCACCACATCTACCATTTCCAAGTGATATTGAGCATACTCTAAAGCTTGGCGGCAAATTTGCAGCGAATTTTCCACCAAATCACTAATCATGATTTCAAATTGTTCGCGGGTGATTTTCACCTCAATGGGAATTGCAATTCCCAATTCATCAAATAATTGCGTAGAAGGCGCAATCATCGCCACGGTAAAACTACTTAATTCTACTTTTGCCCTTTCTACCGCTATCTTTAAATCAGCGTTAAACCTTACCCGTTGGTAGTAGGGCATTTTGGCGATTAATTCCTCAATATCGCCAATTCTTTCTTGTTGAGCAACTTGCTCTTTGACAAACTTCACTAGCCGGGAGTCGATGTCATCGCCACCCAACCATAAATCTCCTGCTTTCCCCTGTTCAATAAATGAAGTTCCGGCTGCGGTAATTACTGAAGCATCAAATGTCCCACCGCCAAAGTCATAAACTAAAATCGTCTTAACATCGTCGCTATTAGGTGAAAACCCGTAAGATATCGCTGCTGCTGTCGGTTCTGGTAGCAGTTCCAAGGGTGTTAGTCCGGCTTTAAGTGCGGCGGTGCGGGTAGCATAGCGCTGTTTATCGTTGAAATAAGCTGGAATAGTAATTACAGCTTGGTCGATTTTACCAATTCCTTGGCGATAAGCTTGGGCATTTTGCACCACTTTTTTGATAATTTCCGCTGAAATATCCTCTGGTTGATATTCTTGATTTCCTAACCACACCGCAATGCTGTTGTCTGTTCCCTGTGTCGGTTGGGAAATTTTGTAACCAAATTCTGATTTTTGCTTTTGAACTGCTGAATCACCAAAACCCCTACCCATCAAGCGTTTAATCGAAATAACCACGTTTTCGGGGTCATGGCGTAGCTGGTTGTAAGCTTGTTCTCCGACCAAAAATTTACCTTGGTCGTAAGCAACGACAGAACGCGTCAGTTTCCTCTCTGGAGGCGTGTTATCATTTGCTGTCACTACTTCCACTTCTGCCAACTTAAAAGCAGCGACAGAGTTAGTTGTCCCTAAATCAATTCCTATTGCCTTACCCATTGCTGATCTTCACCCTGCTGATAATGTCGATTTTTCTAATACTCTAGGCAGACTGCCACGTTATTATCCACATATTCAGGGCAGAAGCCAGCTATTTATTAAGATTAATACATATACAGCTAACAACCTACTATAGAAAATTTACGTAAATTTTATAGCTGTTTCCCTAATTTTACTAATATCATTTCTGTAGGGGTAAAGCGCATTGCCCATTAGTGTCAAACGTTATATATCTCGTTCCCAGTCTCTGACTGGTAATGTGATCACAGAGGCTCTGCCTCAAGCGGTTATTAAAGGCAGAGCCTTCTAGAATTTATTCCCATACAGAGTATGGGAACGATAAAACTAACTTTTAAGATTGGTTATTTAAACCTAATTATCGCTAAAACGTGATTATTTTCAAGTAATTATGCCTCCGGCAAACTACGTAACTGCTAAATCGTAGCCTGCTAGAGGCACTATTATATCCGCCCAAAAAATTTTAGATCGGCTCTAATCTAGAAAACCCATCAGAATTTCTGAATCATCAACAATATTTGGTGCTATTGGACGATTACCGAAGACTGAATAATTTTCAGAAACTACTATTGAACTGGAACCAATAGGACGAATACCAGACAGGTTAATACTACTAACGACTTGGAATGTGTTAGCACCGACGGGACGAATTCCCATAGCATTATAGGTGTCAACCACTTCCAAGTTACTCGTGCCAATAGGACGCAACCCAGCGATTGAGACTGTTTCTGCGACTTGTAAGCCACTGCTGCCAATGGGACGCTCTCCAGCAACTATAATTGTTCCCTGAGAACCTTCTTCTGTGTTTGAATTATTACTCTGGTTATTTTCTTCCACTGTTATGTCTCCTGTGAAGCTCAGGCGCTTGATAAATTAACACCTATGGCTTATTAAGTGAATTTTACAATAAGTAAGGAAAGATATATTTTTTCCTATATATGAGAGTGTAACCTTAAAAAACCTCCTTTAAAGATAAGTTTCTTTACAACTGATACATAAGTAAATGTAAAGAGTCAAATTTTGTTAAAAATTATTGCTAATAATTGCTTTAATTACCAATACTGTTTCACTTTTAGATTGATACAAATCAATAGACGAGGAAGGCGATTCATCTGTAGGTTTAAATTAAGTGAATTCATATACGGCAGATTGCAGGTAAATGCAGTAGAAAATTTCAACCAAAAATCAGGTATCAAGGGTATTTTCCTGCGAAATCCGCTGCTGAGTTCTCCCTATTTCCCCACATCCCCCCATCTCCGCGTCCCCGCGTCTCTCCATCCCCGCGTCCCCTACTGACTCAAGAATTCTGCTGTCAAACCCCACGGTAACAGATGGGGCAGCTACTATGGTAAAGGGTATCTTCAGCAAAACTGTATGACGGAATTTTGTCTTCAAGCTCCCTTTACTCCAACTGGCGATCAACCTCAAGCGATCGCACAACTTGTAGCCAGCATCCAAGCAGGTAATCGTTACCAAACTTTACTCGGTGCGACGGGAACTGGTAAGACTTTTTCCATCGCCGCAGTGATTGAGAAAATCGGGAAACCGACTTTAGTCTTGGCGCATAATAAAACCCTAGCCGCGCAGTTATGTAATGAATTACGGGAGTTCTTCCCCAACAACGCTGTTGAGTATTTTGTCAGCTATTACGACTATTATCAACCAGAAGCCTATATTCCTGTCACCGACACTTATATAGAAAAAACAGCGGCGATTAATGATGAGATAGATATGTTGCGACATTCCGCCACCCGTTCTCTATTTGAACGCAAGGATGTCATCGTTGTGGCTTCCATTAGCTGCATTTACGGCTTAGGAATGCCGGCAGAATACTTAAAAGCAGCCATCCCTTTTCAGATCGGTATGGAAGTTGATCAAAGGCAGATTTTGCGCGATTTGACATCTGTGCAGTATAGCCGCAACGATATAGAAATGGGCAGGGGAAAATTCCGCGTTCGAGGTGATGTTTTAGAAATTGGCCCCGCTTACGAAGATAGAATTATTCGCGTTGAATTTTTTGGTGATGAAATTGACGCAATTCGCTATATTGACCCTGTAACTGGGGAAATTCTCAGTAGTTTGCAAGCTGTAAATATTTACCCTGCACGTCACTTTGTCACTCCAGAAGAACGGTTAGAAGTTGCTTGTGAGGATATTTCCGCAGAATTAAAACAGCAAAAATTATTATTAGAAGAATCAGGAAAATTAGTAGAAGCACAACGCATAGACCAACGCACCCGTTACGACTTAGAAATGTTGCGGGAAGTCGGATATTGTAACGGTGTAGAAAACTATTCTCGTCATTTAGCAGGTAGACAAGCTGGAGAACCACCAGAATGTTTAATTGATTATTTTCCTAAAGATTGGTTATTAGTAATAGATGAATCTCACGTTACTGTTCCCCAAATTCGAGGGATGTATAACGGCGACCAAGCCCGGAAAAAAGTATTAATTGATCATGGTTTTCGCCTTCCCAGTGCGGCGGATAACCGTCCTTTAAAAGCAGAGGAATTTTGGCAAAAGCCTAATCAATGTATTTTTGTTTCTGCTACTCCTGGAAATTGGGAATTAGAAATTTCTGAAGATAATATAGTTGAGCAAGTAATTAGACCCACGGGAGTAGTTGACCCGGAAATTTTTGTCCGTCCCACTGAAGGACAAATTGATGATTTGTTAGGAGAAATAAAAGATAGAGTTGACCGCCACGAAAGAACGTTAATTACTACTTTAACTAAACGCATGGCGGAAGATTTAACTGAATATTTGGAAGACAAAGCGATTAAAGTCAGATATTTGCATTCTGAGATTAATTCAATTCAACGCATTGAGATTTTACAAGATTTACGCGAAGGTAAATTTGATGTGTTGGTTGGGGTAAACTTGCTGAGAGAAGGTTTGGATTTACCAGAAGTTTCTTTAGTTGCAATTATGGACGCAGATAAAGAAGGTTTCTTACGTGCGGAACGTTCTTTAATTCAAACCATTGGCCGCGCAGCACGTCATATTCGCGGAAAAGCAATCATGTATGCTGATAATTTAACACAGAGCATGATTAAAGCTATTGAGGAAACCGACCGCAGAAGGGGTATTCAAATAGCACATAATAAAATGCACGGAATTACACCGCGACCAATTGTGAAAAAATCAGGTAATGCAATTTTGTCGTTTTTAGATGTATCTCGGCGGTTAAATTCAGGTGATTTAAAGGTGGTGGATGAACATTTAGATGAATTATCGTTAGAAGATATTCCAGAGTTAATTACTTTGTTAGAAAAACAGATGAAGGAAGCAGCGAAAAAGATGGAATTTGAAGATGCTGCAAAATTGCGCGATCGCATTAAGCATCTTCGAGATAAAATGTTGGGTAGATAACAGGAAAAAATTAACTAAATCTTATGCTAACTAACATTCGTCAAATTACCGTTACAGAATATCACCAAATGGCGGAAACGGGAATATTTCACCCAATAGATAAAACTTTATGACGTTAATACTTGTCTTGTGTCACTAGCTGTGCGGTTATAGAATTCTTCTTTTTCACTATCTGTAATATAACCTGTTAGCACTGCCTGATTTATAATTTTCCCTAGCAAATTCTTGAGCATTTTTATGACATCATATTTTTCCACCAGAAAATTTTGTTCTGAGACTGAATAACCGTAATTTTTCCATATAAAATTCATATTTAGAGAATCTATAGGTTCTAAATATATGACTATCGAACTTTCAGGAAAGCTTAATTCAATTTTTTGATTACTCAAAAGTTGAGATATTTTTTCTGGTAGTTCATCCAAAATAAGAATAATATCAGGATCTAAAAAAAGTTCTTGTTTTTTGTCTCCCATCTCTAGTAATACTTTTTGATTATGCTCAAAACAAAAACGTCTTAGTCCCATTTCTAAATGAGAAAGTTCTCCCAATGTATCTTCAGGAGGTAGAAACCAATTTTCACAACAACGTTCAGTTAATTGAATAGAAAATTTTTGTGTACTATTCACTTTTGTCACTCCTATTTAATGATGTCAAAATATAGCTATCTGGTACAGGATATGCAGAGTTAAGGGTTCCATCATCATTTCTTTGTACAAATGCACGAGTTACATTTTCCGTTAGAGTTCCATTTGGGTGATAAACCCTACCAATAGGACGTTTAAAATCTATAATGTATCTACCAGGATACTTAGGTAAGCTGTTGTGCTTTTACCCAGTCATCAGCATTTAACCATTGACCTTGGTTTTTATTTTTACTCGCCATTCTTCCCCTTAACTGCTCTGGTGTTAGTTTCGGTCCATGATGACGTTCAATATGATCATAGGCTTTGGTTGATTTAAAGTTGTCCCATTGTGGTTCTGCTCCTTTCCCTGTCCACTCATACCCGCTTCCTACTTCTATATTAGGATTAGTTATTTCCAATTGCACAACTTCCACAAGTTGATAATCATCTTGAGAAGCTCTATCTTTTTGACTCAAACTGCTCGATTCCCCTACTTTAGTATTTTATCAAAACCATCCTCGCACATTCTTATGCACCACCGCTAAATACCACATATAATCATCAATCTTATAATTATCAGCAGCCTTAACAATATACTCTTGCGCTAATTCAATATTATCCTCAGCTTCGTAATACAGACCTAAATAAAGATGACTGTAAAAATTACCCTTTACTCCTTGCAACTTCCCAACATTTAACACATCATCAGTTGTACAATTTCCTGCAAATAAATCATAGACAGAGCGCATAATTTGTCTGGAGTCATTTTTCACAGGTAAGAGAGAATTACGCGCTTCTGTCACACCTGATAAACGAGCAATACAAAGATATCGCCAAACTGTTTCTTCCACATCTTGAGAATTTACAGTTAAATCTCTTTCAAACTGTTTTGCACCATCAGCAAATCTTTGGGCATAATAATAAGATAAACCCCGTTGCCAAAGATAGGGTGTGATTCTAGAATCTAACTTTTCTGCGGTGTCAAAATCTTGAATTGATTCCTCAATTTTAGCCAGTTTAAAGTAAAACATCCCTCGCTGAATGTAAGCATTAGGATTATTTGGTTGATTACGAATAATTTCGTTCCAGCGTTGAAGTTGATTCTCTAGAGAATTGGTAGAAAACATGATTTGTGAAATTGAAAAATCTTATTTTGTGAAGTAGGAATATAAAGAACTACTAACTCGACGGAGCAGAACAAGCAACACGAAAACCGTGATTGAAATCCTTGCAAGTCGCAACGTAACTAACGCGATACGCAGAACGGCAGTAGACAGGACGGTAAGACCAAGAACCTCCGCGCAGCAGACGACGAGGGTGATTATCACTTCCACTCAATCGCGCACTACCATCAATTGGCGCACCTATATAATTATCATACCAACCATCTTCGCACCATTCCCATACATTACCATGCATATCATGTAAACCGAAAGCATTAGCGGGAAAAGTTCCTACATTTGTAGTTTCTTTGCGGTTAACACCTTTTGCGCCATTATTATAAACATATTCACCATTGTAATTTGCTAAATTAGTGCTAATGGTAGTGCCAAAATAAAACGGTGTATTTGTACCTGCGCGACAAGCATATTCCCATTCTGCTTCACTGGGTAAGCGATATAATTTACCTGTTTTCCGTGATAATCTCGCGCAAAACTCCTGTGCTTCATACCATGATATCTGTTCTGCTGGTCGGTTAGCACCTTTAAAATGAGATGGGTCTGGGTTTAAATCTATTTTAACTTTTGGTAAACTAGAAACGGCTTTCCATTGTGCTTGGGTGACAGTAAATTTTCCCATAAAAAAAGGTTTAATAGTCACTGGATGTTGAGGACTTCCCCTATCCGTGCTTTCCAGTTCATTTTCTGGCGAACCCATGAAAAAATTACCACCAGGAATTGCAACTAATTCTAAAATTATGCCATTTTCTAATTCTTCTAAAAATAAAGCTGCTGTTTTCCTAAGGCGCTGAATTTCCCACTTTATTCCTAAACCAAAAAATCCAGGTTTTAAAATTAATTTTGCTGTCTCAAACTCAAATAAGCTAGTTTTAAAATTGGATGAAGATCGGGCATTATCACTCAATTTATTTGCTAGAGGTTCCTGTCTATTTCGATCTTCAGTTTTATAATTTTCCTCTGTTTTTGAAACTAGTTGCTGATTTTGAGGAAATTTTTTGGCTTCTTGTCTCTGACGTTCATACTCTGCCTCTTTTAAAGCCAGAACTTTTTTTTCTATAACAGATATATATTCATTTTTTAACCCTAAATACTGACGATATTCTTGCAGGTATTTAATCATCTCTGCACTAAAAGGATATTCTTGATTAACAGCAGCGGTAAATATTTGTTCATACTTTTTTAACTTGCGTTCTTGTTCTTGATGCAGTTTTTGTTGATGAAGTTGAGACTCGCGATAGGGTTGTAAAACTTCTGCTCTAATTTCCCGTGCTTCGAGTTCAGATAAACCTAACTCAATTCTTTTTAGTTCCAATACTTTCAACGCCACAACAGAAAAATCTCCCTGACTTTGTTGAGCGCGACTAGCCACTTCCTGAAAATATATATTTCTGGGAGGATTAACAATAACTGGGGGTGCTGGAATTGCTGAAGGTACAGAAGAAGTGAATTTTTTTAAATCATCCAAAGCCGTTTGAGCATTGGCATAGCGTAAACTATAGTGACGACGCACCATTTTTGTGAGTACTTCCGCTAAATTATCACTTAGCTGAATTTCTTGTTTCCATTCTAACTCTCCTGTTTCCGGGTTTTCTTCGAGACTTTGCGGGCTTAAGCCTGTTAATGCTTGAATAGCGGTTATCCCCACGGCATAAATATCACTTTGAAAAACCGTTTTTCCTCTAGCTTGTTCTGATGGCATATAACCATAAGTACCTGCCACAATGGAACTTTGCGGATTACCACGACTATTCACGATTTGGGAAGCCATTTCCTTGACTATACCAAAGTCAATTAGACATACTTTGCCATCTTGCTGTCGCCGAATCAGATTTGGCGGTTTGATATCGCGGTGAATAACCCCTTGCTGGTGGACAAAAGCTAAAACTTCTAAAACATCCTGTAATAATTTAGTAACATAACCTTCACTCAGCGGCTTACCCCGCAGAATTTCTTTGTCTAAACACCGTCCCTGAATAAATTCTTGCACTATATAGAATTTTTGGTTTTCCTCAAAGTACGCTAGTAGGTGAGGAATTTGGGGATGTGTACCCAACATTTCTAATATTCTCGCTTCTTTTTCAAAAAAATTGGCAATGCGAGTATTGAAATGGTGTTGAGGTAGAAGTTCCTTCACCACACATATAGGTTTACTGGGTTTTTGGGTGTCTGTAGCTTTATAGGTAATGCCAAAACCACCAGTTCCTAAGACTTCGATCATCTCATAACGTCCACCTAGTAGCATAGTCTAATTGCACCTGAAAACCGATACAGAGGAAATATATACAGCTTAATCTAGTATAAGCCTTAATAAGTACAATACTCTTATTAAGTTCTAGAAAATTTAGAGGATGTTTTCAAAGTATTTTATTTAGATATCAAATTGCTGGAAACCTAACCCCCAACCCTTTCCCTACCAGGTAATGGGAGTAAGAATCAAAGCTTCGCTCTCTGTGGGAGATACCCTAGGGAAAGCTGCTTCGCGTCTATGGAGAAGGGTTTCTAGTAAACTTGGCGATTTTTAAAACATCCTCTAAGGGAACACCAAAAAATAAATTACCCAAAACCAAAACAAAAACAAAAATTATAGGGTGGGTGAGCGCAGCGTAACCCACCATTATTCCTGATATTTTATTTTTTGGGTGGAGTAAAACCAAATATAGAAAAAATCCAGTGATACCATTCTTGATGAGTAGTCACAAAAGTTAAAGCTGATTCCAAATCTACATCTAAATCTTTGTTATAAATACTGATAATGAGATCATAAATCAAATCAAAGAGAATTCTATCTTTTTTATTGAATAAAATAAAATTCCCATTAGCACTATTTTCTAGTTGTTTGATTCTTTCCTTGCCTACCTTACCAGTAATCTCTGGTTGACGTTCATCTCTAATTAAATCAAATTTACTTTGAGGATTATTAATAACTAATTCATTGAAATTATTAATACGACTCGTAAATGGAGTTCCACTAATTTCTAGAAAAGCAATTACATGATGTTTCTGCCCATGTTCTATGACAATATGTTCTGGTAATACCCTTTTACCTAAACGATATTGTGTTAATTTAAATGACTGGATGTGAGTTAAAGCTTCAGCAATATTCCTCAATTTACCAATATCATCACCATCACTAATAATCGCTGCATTATGATATTTTTGTTCCAACTCTGTTCCATGTTCATTTAAATATTCAATCACCGGATTTGGAGGAATAGCAGTTTCACCGAATAAATAGGGTGCTAATTGATCCTGTAAGTTACTGAAATCAATAGAATTAGATGTTTGTATAGCTTGAATTAGTTGACTCAAAACTTCTATTGATGTCTGTTGTTGTTGCTGTAGAAATTTTAATTGCTGTTCTATTTTTTCATTACTATCTAATTCACGGATGGGTTTTCTTTCATCTGGTAAAGGAATACCATTAACTCTATAGTCATAGTATTTAGCCGCACGATTTAAAGCAGCACGAATAGGTTGTTTTCCTAAAATATCCTCTAAATCTTCAGGGGAAAATAGCTGTTCTAAGGTAATATCTACAGATTGCATTTTCACCTTGAGAATAGATTTAACTTCCACTTCTGTAGGTTGACGTAAAGAAACTTGATATTGACCTACTCGTCCAATAATAGATTGATCAAATGTTGTTTGAAACTTTTCCCACCTGTCAGGAAATAAATTCAATATAATTAAACTATTCGGAACATGGGTAAAAATTTCTTTAATTGCTTCTCCAAAATTTAACAAAATTTCTTGATTATGAGAAAGTCCTAAACCTTCTAATTGATCAAAAATAATAATTAAAGGTTCATCGAGAGTAGATAATTTACCTAAAACTGAAATAGCTTCTAGAGAAAAAGCTTCTTTACTAATTTCCTCTCCCCAATTTGGTAAACTAATTTTTTCGGCTTCTTCGTCAGTTAAAATATTTCCTGCTAACCAGCGAGTGATGACATTTCTATATTTATAATCTGTATAGCTGCAATATTTAACCATTCCTTTAATGATAGATAAAGCAAAACTTCCGGCAGCATAATTGCTTATCCACCATTCATTAATAGTTTTTTCTATGTATTGCCAATATTCCCGTTTACGTTGAGTATTTTCTTTACCCAGAGCATTAATACTATTATCTTCTAAATCATATAAAGCTTTGATAATCTCTATGTCTTTTTGTTTAACTTCTCTATCATTCAGACTAACTATTTTGCGAAAGCTGTTAATAATTAAAGAGTCTAATTGAGGTAAATTTACTGCTTTTTCAACTAGGGATTCTAAAATTCTACTGTAGATATGATAAAGTACAGATTGAGCATTATTTGGTTGACGAATAAACAGTAATCTATTACTGGATAATCTCTCATTGGCAAGTCGCATCATTAAATGAGTTTTACCAGTACCTGGTTCTCCAATCACCACTACACCTTTACTCTGATGATTAGAATCTGATTTGATGCTATTTAAAGCAGTTTGTAAAATCTGGAATTCTCGATGATAAGTATCAAGATAATCTGGATGATGTTGGAAAGGAGTATCAACTCGACTGCTACTAAATGGATTAGGTTTTTGTTTGAGATTTTCTAACATAATTTTCCTATAAAGATGGTATGTAAAAGTGGCATCATAGCGAGCAGTATGTGCCATATTAGGAAGAAAATATTGATTATTAGCTCGAAGATTAAAATATTTACTCAAATACTCTAAAGAATAACTTTCTAAATCTGGAAAACAGTTTTTAGCTAGAATCCAGGTACAATCAAATTGTAAATTTTCCCAAGCTAAACCAACTTGTCGAAAACTACGTTTGAGGATATCAATATCATGTTCTGCATAGTGACAGATGATTTTTTTATCTTCAACAATAGTCAGAAATTCCGTTAATAATGTTTTCAGACTTTTGAGATTTAAGACATTTTCAAAACCATGAGAATTACCATCACAAAAACCTTCATAAATTACCACACCTTGACTATTAACAATAGCTAATTCACTTAAATTTGGGTTGCCTTCAGTATCTAAGATAACAAAGTCCATATTAGTCACTTTCTAAGTAGATTATCGTAATGCCTGTGATAATTAAATCATAAACTGTAAAAGACTGAAAAGTGTTTTAGACAAAAATTGCCCTCTAGATAGAAGCGACTACTGGCAAAATTCGTTACCTTGAAGCTAGTGGATCAAAAATCAGGAAAACGCCAGTGGTTCCCCTTAAAGACAACAATCCTACAGAAATTACGCCCTATGTGACTTATGGGCTAATTGCTGCCAATGTCCTCGCTTTTCTTTATGAAGCTAGTCTTCCTCCCCAAGCATTAAATGGGTTTTTACATCTTGCGGCTGTAGTACCAAAGGAACTTACTTTAAGCTTTGCAGGAATTTCTGTTCATCAACCAGTGCCAGAATGGGCAACTTTAATTACTTCCCAGTTTCTGCACGGTGGTTTTTTGCACCTAGCTGGAAATATGTTATTTCTTTGGGTTTTTGGTAACAATGTCGAAGATAAATTAGGTCATTTTAAATATTTACTTTTTTACTTATCTTGCGGTGTTTTAGCATCATTAACCCAATGGTACTTTTCTCAAAACTCTAACATTCCTTCGTTGGGTGCGAGTGGAGCCATAGCTGGTGTAATGGGTGCATACATTTTCCGTTTTCCCAACGTTGAAATTCTTGGTGTGGTTCCTCTAGGTATTTTCTTCCCTACCTTTCGTGTTCCTGCATATTTCTTTTTAGGATTTTGGTTTCTCCAACAAGCTTTTTACGGAGTCGCTACGATAGAAGCACCTACCAACATCGGCATGGAGGGTGGCGGAATCGCTTATTGGGCCCATGCCGGTGGTTTTATTTTTGGGGCGATTCTGGGGCCAATTTTAGGTTTGTTTAGCGATAGATCTCAGGAAGAATCTTTTTAAAGTTGGATTTAACTCGTTGCTTGGGTCATTCCCAAGAATTTTTGTGTTTGTGCGGTGATACCAAATAAGCTATCTGCATGACAGAATATTTCCCAAGCGCGAACTCCCATAAAACCAATACCTGCAACTGCCAAGGGAATTGCTGCTGCGCCTAAAAGTGCCGCAATTGGCGGAAATATCATGCAGATTGCTAAAAGAATTCCTGTAATTACACCACCAGAAATGCCAGCTTTGGCGGTAGCGATGGCGACTTTCTGCACTAACTCCTGCTGTGTAATTTTCCCTTCAACCCATAATAATGAGTTTTCCAATATGGAGAATACTAACTCAATTACTGCGGCGGCAACTGCTCCTTTGATAACTGCGCCAACTACCTCTGCAACTGCTGCTTTAAATGCTGCATCAGCCAAAACCTGCTTGGCAACTGCTAGTTCTTCTGGAGTCATATCCACACCACCACGGGCGCGATTAACCCAAAATTGCTCAAAAATGCCGTTAGTAGCTTCGCTTCCGCCACCATTGACATGAGCTTGAATATGGCTCCAGTCTTTATCTTGACAAAATTCACGAATTGCCTCTGGGCCTTGAGCGCGAATTTGTGCCGGAATGCTTTCAAATACTTTCGCTGCTTCTTGAATATTTCGCATTCCACCGCGCACACCAGCCCGTGCAAATTTGAGTTGCAAACTTGCTGGCAAGTTCTCAAACCGGATATTGTTGGCTATTTTGAAAGCTTCCTGAGTAGCAATTATACCAGCACTAGCTATGGAACTGGGCGCTGCTTGAGCAAAATCGACGATCTGAGTTGTAGTTTCTTGAACTTTAGAAATGGCTTGGTTAGCCAAATTTTGAGTATCGGTAACTGCTGCTTGCACCTTAGCGGTTAGCGATTCAAGAGGATTTCGGTTGATTTCCATATTTTAGATTTTAGTTAAATTTGCATACTTAGATTATCGGTCTATTAACCCTCATCTGGCAAGTTCAAAAAACAACTGGAGATAGAGATGGCTACAGTACATACACGGAATTATTTTCACTTTTTCGCTGACCAATTTCCAGCTAGTCAGGCTATATTGCAATTAATAGATCATGAGAAAAAACGCCTGTGTTTCCTCTTTACGACGAAAACCCAACGCGAATCACTCCGTATTTCACTTACGGATTGATTGGCATGAATATTGTCATTTTCCTGCATGAAGTAAGTTTGTCTAGTGGACAATTGGAGCAGTTTTTTCAGCTATATGCCTTAATACCACGAGAGTTCACAAACAACTTAGCTGGGGAGTGGACAACGTTATTTACTTCACAATTTTTACATGGTGGTTGGTGGCATCTCATATCCAATATGCTCTATCTATGGATATTTGGTAACAATATTGAAGAACGCTTAGGACATTTTAAATATCTAATTTTTTATCTGTTTTGTGGTGCTTCTGCTGCCTTATGTCAATGGTTTATTGGCATGAATTCTGCTATTCCTTCTTTGGGGGCGAGTGGTGCAATTGCTGGGGTTTTAGGTGCTTATCTTCTTTGGTTTCCTCAAGCGAAAATTAAAACCTTAGTTTTTTTGGGGTTTTTCGTCACTATCATCAATGTTCCCGCAGTGGTAATGATTGGTCTTTTCTTTATTCAAAATCTCATTTCTGGTTTTGCCAGTTTGCAAGCATCTGCCAATATGAGTGTAGAAACTGGGGGAGTTGCTTACTGGGCGCACATCGGCGGCTTTGTGTTCGGGATGATTTTTGCCCCTCTGTTTAGGTTGTTTCAGGGTGAGTAGGCGCTATTTTTTGCCGAAAATAGAGGAAATTTCCGCTGCTGATTCGATCACTTCCAGGTCTATATCAGGCGTAGAGGTGCGTAATTCTATCAGTTCTTCAGGTAGATTAACTTTGATGTCAGCACCATTAATAATAGATCCTAACAGCCCTAATTCATCTTCTAACAACTGATCAATGGCTTCACCCAACATATTTTCCTGTGTATAGTTTGGTCGTGCTACCAGGACTATACCATCACTATAAGGTTGGATTAACAATGGATCATTGGAAATGCTGAGAGGATTAGTATCTAGTATTACTAAATCATAGCGCTCGCGTGCGTCTTCTATCAAGCGGCGCATTTCGCTCGATTCTAGTATTGCAGCAGATTGACGCACAGGGCCGGCGCTGGGAATAATGTATAAATTTTCGACATCGGGAACTAAGCGAATACAGTCACTCAAGCTGGAATAATAAATCAGTGGTTCCATAGTGGCATAGGAGTCAGGCGCAACTTTCAGGGACGAAGCGCGGGAGGGCGATCGCAAATCTGTTTCGATAATCAAGGTTCTTTTCCCAGCCAGTGCGGAAGCTATACCCAAGTTGTAAGCACTCACTGTTTTACCTTCTTGGCTACTGACGCTAGTAATCAATATCACCTTTAAGTTTTTACCGCCTATCCGGCGCAAATTACTGCGAAACTTCTCATAAAACTCTAAATAGGGCGAATCTGAGGAAAGTAGCACTGGTAAGGCTTCTGGATCTAAATTATCAACTGGGATGAAAGGCAATTCTCCCAGGAGTAGCACTTCTTTTTGTTTGAGACTTTCGCGGATATCCTCTCTGGTTTTGAAAGTTCCTTCCAGTGACCCCAACAAAAATATCACACCACCACCAATGACCACACCCAAAAAACCACCGATAGCCAATGTCGCAGGGACACTCTTTGGTTTAATAGGAGCAGTGCTAACTGTGGGCTGGCTGGCAATACTAAGACTACTTACAGTTTCTGCTTCTGCGGTTTTAGCATCAGTGAGCTTTGCTTGCATTTGGTCATAGATAGCTTTTTTCAGACCAACAACCTGTTCCAAACGCGATCGCTCTAATTGTTTATTGGGTACAAGCGAAGATTCTCGTCTTAATTGTTCCTCCTGTTCCTTTTGCTGTTTTAGTTGTTGTTCTAGCATCTCTCGTTGGGTTTGCAAAGCCACCATTTGGTTTGCTAATGCCTGCCGCGTGGGGTCTAGACTACTTTGGGTACGAATACCCTGAACATTACCTTGGATAGGGGCTGCAATCCCACCACCACCTAACACCTCAGCAGCACGTTCTTGGAGTAATTCTTCCGAGGCATCTTTTTGGCGCTGTAATTGAATCATTGTCGGGTGTTCAGGTCGTAAATCTTTCCTGAGAACAGCGATTTGTGATTCAGCTTGATAAATTTGCGATCGCAAGTTGGCAATAATTGGATCAGCACTCAAAGCCGAAGAAACATAAGCCTGTCCCACTGTTAACCCCAACTTATTTTCTAAACTACGCATTTGGGCATCAATCCCAGAAATGGTAAATCTAAGTTGCCTTTGTTGATTTTGGCTAGTAGTAATACCATTTAGCAAACTTCCATTTTCCGCTGCTAAAATTGCTGGTCGCTCCAGGCGATCATATTGTTCTAATTTATTCTCAGCAGCTTGGAGTTCTTGCTTAAACTCTGGTAAGCGATCATTCAGTTTTTTAATAATAGCTTTTAATCGTCCAGTATTAATCTCGCCACTCAACTGAACCATTGACTTCATCAATTCATCCAATACCTCTTTGGCTCGGTTGGGATTGCTATCTACGTACTTAAGGATAATACCTGAAAAGTCTAATTTCCCAGTTTTGTCTGCCTTAGGCAATTTAATTGACACATTTGCACCAATGGTTTTTGGTTTAGTTTTTACCTTTGCTGCCACATTTTCAATAATTTGGTTGGATAATAAAATTTCCTGTGTCAGTTCTTTACCTTGTTCTTGAATTTCCGTACCAGTTTTGGAGAAAGAAATTGTGGGACTAACGTAGTTCAAAGCAGATTCTGCTACGTAACTAACTGGTGGATCTGGTTGTATTGCCACTACTACCGAACCAGCTATTACTACCGAAAAACTAGCCAGTCCAATCCATTTATACTTTTCAAAGGCAATAATATAGCGTTTAACAATTGGTGGTGTCATAGTATTTAATTAGTTATTAATTCTTAGTTATTAGTCATAACTTCTTCCTGAAAATTATCTATTTGTTGAAGAACCACCACCGCCGAAGAAGCCGCTACCAAAGTTTTCAAAAAAGCGAGTAAATGACTGCACATTAAAAAAGGGTTGAGTAATGATATTTAATAAATTGCTAATTCTACCAATTAGGTTTCTCCCCACAACAATCACATCATTATCTTGTAGTGCCACATTTTGAGAAGCATCACCACCAAGTGCCTTTTTGGCATCAAGTCTTTGAGTAACAGCTTTTCCTTGTTCAGGATCAAAACGAACCAAGGCAATATCCCTAAGATTAGCAGTATTCAGAGGAACATTTCCCAGCACATCTAGAAATGTACTACCATTCGGCAGTGATTGCGTAGCAATTCCTCCTGCGGCATAGTTTAACACTCGGACTTTAATCTGGGGAATCGCTAAAGTTGAACGTGCCACCAATTTGCGATCATAACCGTCATCAGTACCAGGTTCCCGGCGAGGTATAATTATTGCATCCCCATCTTGTAAGCGCAGGTTAGGTAGTGAACCACCATTTTGCAAAGCTGCATATAAATTAATATTTTGTGAAACTATGGAACCATCAGTTAATTTACGACGAATTAGCACTTGTCGTAGGTCAGCAGTCAAGGTGGAACCACCAGCTAAAGGTAAAACATCACTAATTCGAGGCATTCCCGAACTCGCCGAATAAATTCCTGGACGAAATACTTCCCCAGTAATAGTAACTTGTACTGGTCGCATCTGTGCTAAAGATACTATTATTATATCAGTAGTAATACGGCTCAAAGCCAAGCGAATTTTTTCTTGGGCTTCTTCCAAAGTTAAGCCTTGTATAGAAACTTTCCCTACTTGTGGGATGACAATATTGCCATCTTGATTAATTGTGGCTTGAAAACTCAAATCGGGACGTTGCCCACTCAGTGATAACAATATCTTGGGATTAATGACATAACGATCTAAACCAGCTCGAATTTTTTCCTGTGCTTCTTGCAAACTCAAGCCTTGTAAAGAGATAATCCCCAATAGGGGTACTGCAATATTTCCTTCTACATTAATTGCAGCTTGAAAACTTAAGTCTGGAAAACGCTCAACTGTTACAGCAATAGCATCGCCAACTCCTAACCTGTATGGGCCAGGAGGACGCTGAACCACAACGGTAATTCCATCTCCTATCCCTAAGAGATAGCGGTTGAATTGCGGAGAAATTTCGTCATTTTCATTAGGAGATATCACATCAGAACTTGTAGGAGGTACGGTAAATTGTTCTGGTAATTGTTCACCTGAAGGTGAAGGCTGGGCTGCAACGGGTGAGATAGATGTAGTTAAGCTAACACTCACCTGAAGAGTTAAAACACACAAGACGCTGAATTTACGCATATGAGAACTGGAAACTATAAACATCAGTGAGTGTAGTTAAATAATTTACTTTAAAGAGCCTTCGCCATCAATGCAGTTTGCACTGTTGCACCCAGAGACTGAAGCTTTGTCCAAGATGTTTCCACTTGCCCAAAAGGCTCAATTGGTATCAGAATGCTTACAGCCACCCAAGGAACGCGCTTTTTTTGCCACTGTGCTAATTGGTCTGCCACAAACCACTTTACTGGTGATGAAGTTCCGCCATCTGGCATCGCGTACCATTGTAAAACAGCAAAAGTTTGTTGTTGTGTCGTCGCTCGAAAAAATCTAGCTTCAACTTTTTTGGTCACTTTTAACTCTGGAGTGGAAGGCTGTTTAACAGTAAATTCACTATCCCGATATTGAGCTATATTCCACTGTCCCCAAGTTAATTTCCCCCAGCCGTTAATATCTGTCCACTCTATCTCTGGTTGATCTCTCGGTCCGTTTTGTGGTAGCAACAGCAGTATAACCTCAATTGCTGAATCTTCTGGCTTGAGTATCTGTAAAGACCATTTATGTTCGCCAATTTGTGATTCTGACTGTTTAATAGTTTGCCACCCAGGAAGACTTAATCCCACTTTGCGGATATTTTTCAATTCATTGAGTTCTCTTACTGGCGGTGGTTGTTTCCATGACCATTTTCCTGTTAGGTATCCAGGAACTGCTCCTATACCTAACAGCAGTATCAGCAATATTAGCACTGCTACCTGACTCCATTGCTGTTCTTTGAAAAACTTGGATAAGGAAGTCATTAGTAAAATTTCTCACACTTAGATTGCATTATACTCCATTAAATGTGGAAATATTTGCAAACAAGTAGGAATGCACAAATAAATATAACTACGGCAGGATTCAGGAGATTGGGAGACGCGGAGAGATTTTAATTCAAATATGTATGCGTGTTCCAAAACCCTTGTAGAGACGTTGTCTACAAAGTCGCTACATCCTTTTTCACTCCTATATTTATTGAATTTTGGGCATTGCATAATTGCGGGATGATTTGAGAATCTGCATCAATATATAATCACCGCGTCTCCGCGTCTCCGCGTCAGCCTCAATCATCTCCTTATTCAGCAACGCCGAATTTTGAATTTTTTAAACCTCCCCCACTTCCTCGTCTGACTTAATTGCTGATTCTTCTGAGAAATAACTATTCATCCAATTTAGCAAAGGTATAAGTAATAACAACATACAACCAGAGTAGAGGTCGCCACCCCAACCTTCATGTAGCCATGAAAAAGCTCCATCTTGGCCTGTACCGTGAAAGAATGCCAGTAAAGTGTTACGAATGATATTAGCAGTTACACTGATGACCACAGCAAGAGATAGAAAACCAAAAGTTATCCGCCGTGAAGATAAAGCATCTGTCCAATAAAGCAGCATTAAGCTCACATAAAGAGTGGTAAATAACATTTTCAAGCCTGCACAATAGGGGGCTACTTCCACGATTCTCCCTCCTATATATAAATTTATACCATCTACTACTACTGTCATCCCAGATTGATTGAGGATAAAGGCAGCTGTACCAGCAATAAAGCTTTGGAGAGGAAAGCTATAGGGAGTTATCAAGTAAGGTAATGCTGTTGGAGTAGCTAAAAATACTAGTATTAGGGGAAATCCTTGTAATTTTAACCCTGGTATTCCCTTGAACCATAAGCAAAGTCCTGACAGTATGATGGGCAAGGAAAGATTAACCCATTCAGTCACTCCACTTAAATAAAAAATCACCCCTATTATTAATAAGCCAAGTCCAACGGGATGGGTAATATTAGCTAAACGTTGCCACTGTTTCCGGTTTGTCCAAGCCAGATAAGCAGCAAATGGTAGACCGATAATACCGTGGCTGAAATACTCATGTTCTATGCTGATAGTTTTGTGCAGCCAACCATCTAACCAATGTAGCAATATAGGAGCATAAAGCAGGATTAAAATTCCGAAAATTCCGAAACTTAACAATTGGGCTGTGTTTCTGCTTTTAATTTGTTGCTGGAGTGCCATAGTTGTAATTCAGAATTCAAAATTAAAAATTGCGAGGAATACTGGATATTGGTGAGTAAATAAAATAAATTCAACTCAGTTTTGTTTTAATTTCAAGCTTGAATTGATAGCATCTATCACTTCTGTTATTTGACTATTTTTCAAACCTGGATACATTGGTAAAGATAGTATTTGTTGAGATAGCTTTTCTGATTGGGGAAAGTCTCCTTGTTGATAACCTAAATAACTAAATGCGGGCTGAAGATGGCAAGGGATTGGGTAATGAATGCCAGTTTGAATTCCGGCTGCGGTCAGTTGTGCTTGTAATTGTTGACGTTCTAGAGGGCAAGAATCATCTATTTTGATCACATAAAGATGATATATGTGTCCTGTGCCGCTTTGGTTTTCCATAGGAATAATACCAGCAGCAGCTAAGGGTGCTAGTTCTCTATCATACATCTGGGCAATAGTCAGGCGATCGCTATTCCACCCAGATAAATAGGGTAATTTTTGGTTTAAAATGGCGGCTTGCAATGTATCTAAACGGCTATTCGTACCTGATTCGATATGTACATACTTTTGAGATGAGCCGTAATTTCGCAAACGTCGCATTTTTGCAGCTACGTCTGCATCTTTGGTTACTACCATCCCTCCATCCCCAAATGCCCCTAAATTCTTGCTGGGATAGAAACTAAAGGCAGCAGCGATACCCACTGAACCTGCCTTATATCCTTCCCGTTCAGCCCGGTGTGCTTGGGCTGCATCCTCAAAAATTAAGACTTTGTGAGTATTCGCAAAGTTTAATAATTGGCTTGGTGATACCATCTGCCCATATAGATGTACGGGAATAATGGCTTTGGTTTGGGGTGTAATGGCTTGAGAGGCTGCCTCCAAGTCAATTAAGGCTGTTTTGGGATCACAATCTACTAAAATTGGTTTAGCTCCAGCACCAACTACACCAATCAATGTGGCGACAAAGGTATTGGCTGGTAAAATCACCTCATCACCAGCACCGATATGACAAGCTTGCAGACCAAGAGCGATCGCATCGGTTCCAGATGCCACACCTATTCCATATTCTGTACCAGATGCGGCAGCAAAGGCTGTCTCGAAATCCGATAAAGCTTGACCTAAAATAAAATCTCCCTTTGCGAATACATCCTGAATTGCCTGTTGTAATTGAGTTTGAATTGGCTCATGTTGCGAATTCAGGTCTACAAAAGGAACTTTAATCGTCATTTGATTTATTACCACGTAGTATTAAAAATTAAGTAGCAATATCCTAGCTCAAAAAGTCAAAATCCTGAAACTCAGTAAAAGCCAGTAAAAGTTTTACTACCAGTAATTAAGTAGGTGGGCAGAATAAAACCGAACTGTGTAAAGAAAAGTAAACAAGGCTAAAACCCTTTTGCCCCCTGCCTTAGAAGAACGACAATTTTTAATGCCGACCTACTTAATCAGTCCTAGCTACTTTTTCTCCGTCTCCCATAACTCATATTATGTCCGGTTAAATACTTATGATTAGGGAACCGCGCACAGACGCTCTTACATGAAGATACGGAGAGTTTTTTTGATCAGCAATTAACCGGACTTGATATAAATAATAAATTTTTGCCAAATTTGTTAATCGGAGGTGAAATTTGGGAATGCTGAGAAATAGGAATTAGTAACCTCATCACAGCGGTTATAAAACTTACAGTATCTAGGAAGTATCAAGGTAGCAGCGGCAATGGTAGAGCATGAACATAAATTATTTGTCCCTAATGATGGTTGGAATTCTTTACCAACTAAAGAACAACAACGCCTCAAAATATTGTCAGAATTAGGGTTGAAGCAACCCCAAACAATTCCAGTATTTGAAGAAGCTACTCAAACCGCTGCCCACTTTCTGGAAGCAGAAATTTCCATTTTGGGATTTATAGATCAAGAAATCCACTGGTTCAAATCATCGGTAGGCTTATCAAGATTAGGACTAATGAATGATCTAGCACAAAGCCGTCAATTATTACGCCGAGATTCCTTCTGCACCCAAGTGGTAGAGACATTACGAGTCTTAGTAATTAATGATACTAAAAATATTAACGATACAGAAATAGCTTCTAGCAAATTAGTGCAGAATTATGGCATCCGCTCCTACTTAGGAGTGCCATTAATTGATGCTTCTGGGTATTGCTTAGGTGCATTGGCAGTTATGGATCGCAAACCTCGCAATTTTTCAGAGCGAGATATTGAGTTTTTGCAAATTATTGCTCGTTGGAGCATGAGTGAATTTGAACGCAACCGATTGCTACAAGGAAAATCAGAAAAAAGTCCTACCCGCAAAACTCCTAGCTTTTCATTTTTAGAAGACCAAACAATAGATCTGAAAATTGCCCCACCCATTTTAGAACAAGGCTCTAATTCTACTAAGCAACTCAAACTCGAACTTTTAGGCCAGCTAACTCAAGAGTTACGTACACCTTTAACATCTGTACTGGGGATGGCTGGTGTTCTGGGCCGGGAAATTTATGGGCCTTTAACGATTAAGCAGCGGGAATATCTGGAGATTATCCAAAACAGTGGGCGTTACTTACTTTCCTTAGTCAATGAAATTACTGAGCTAGGAATCATGGATGATAGTTCAAATGAGTTGAACTTAGTCCCTGTCGATGTGGAAATGCTGTGTCAACAAGCTATTAATACCCTAGCAGAAGTAGCTGGTCGCCGTGAGCAAGATATTCGCTTATCTATAGAACCAGGACGCAATCGCATTTGGCCTTTGGATAAAGACAAAGTGCGGCAAATGCTGTATCACTTGATGTTTAGTGTGATTCAACTTTCTGCAACAAGTAGTATTGTTCGTATTCACGTTGCTTATAAAGAAGATACACTCTGTATTACTGTTTGGGTTTCCCATCCTTGGTTGGGAGATGGCATTAGCGAGATTGATCCTTACTTGCACGTCGAGGCCTTGCCAATGTTGGAAATGGTACGCTCGGCAGGAAAGTATGATATTCATTTAGAAAATCAGGAGACTTATCCCCGAATATGGGAACAGTCACAAAAATTGATTAATGATCACTTAAGAATTTTGGTTGGCGCTTCTGATCAGAGTTTAGCCACTTTAGCTGGTAATCTATCTCGTGAGAAACTAGGTCTGTTACTTAGCTGTCAACTGGCAGAACTGCACGGAGGACAAATTTCGATTCAAGGTTCCCCAGACTCAGGATATCGTTATGTGATTACTTTGCCACGGCAATCGGCAACTTCTTCGCAATTAATGAATAACATTTGATGACCAAGGGGAGTATCAAAGATCAAATCAATTGTTCATCCTGACGGTGATCTTTGTATGGCGACCCGGATTATCATTAAAGCCAGCGATCCGTCAGGAATTGTGAACAGACATCTTAATAGTGGATGTTGGGTGACTTAGTATATGAGCGTGATCAGTTAATTACTGCATAAAAAGCCAAACTACACAATGTTCACAACCTCCGCTAGGATTGCTGTAGCTGCTAATTGGTCATAACATTTCTATGAATTTAGTCTGGCAAAGATTTACTTTATCCTCTTTACATCTGAAAGAATATTTGACTACCAGCTACCTGCATCGGTTTCTGGTCGGTATCTTGCGTCCGTGGCGGCAAACTAGTATTTTGATGCAGTGGGGAGATACAATAGCAGCGGCTCTTCTCAGTCTCATCTATGGTTTTGCACCTTTTGTGTCCAGTAGTTTAATGCTGGTATTGTTGGTGGCTTGTATAGGATTCTGGGTGCTGCTAACTTTATCAGATGAAAAAAATTCTGGAAATCCAGCATCTGTGACTCCGATTCATCTGTTGGTATTACTCTATTGGGGTATAGCCGCGATCGCTACAGCCTTATCACCAGTGAAAAAGGCAGCATTGAATGACTTGGCAACATTAACACTCTATTTGTTACTTTTTACCTTATGCGCTAGGGTGCTGAGGTTTTCCCGATTCCGATCTTGGCTGATTAGTCTTTACTTACATATATCACTGATTGTCGGCGTATATGGCATCCGACAATGGTTTTTTGGCGCTAAAGCCTTGGCAACTTGGGTTGATCCTGAGTCTCCTCTATCCCAAACTACAAGAGTTTACAGTTATTTGGGCAATCCCAATTTACTCGCAGGATACCTGATACCCGCCGTGATTTTCAGCTTAGTGGCTATTTTTGCTTGGACCGGCTGGATTAGAAAAGCTTTAGCTGTAACGATGTTTGTTGTTAATATTTCCTGCTTAGTTCTCACTTATAGTCGTGGCGGCTGGATTGGTTTATTGGTGGCACTGTTGACTGTGATGGCATTGCTAGTTTATTGGTGGAGTGTGGAAATGCCACCTTTTTGGCGTACTTGGTCACTGCCAATTATTGTCGGCGGTTTAGTTGGGGTATTGGTGCTGGCTGTGATTTTTGTTGAACCAGTACAACAGCGGTTTCTCAGTATATTTGCAGACCGCCAAGATAGTAGTAATAATTTTCGTCGTAATGTCTGGGATGCTGTTTTTAAGATGATCCGCGATCGCCCAATTATTGGTATTGGACCGGGACACCATTCTTTTAATCAGGTCTATCCCCTTTACCAACAACCCCGATTTACGGCTTTGAGTGCATATTCGATTTTTCTGGAGATTGCTGTAGAAACTGGCTTTATGGGTTTAGCTTGTTTTCTGTGGTTAATAATTGTCACCATTAATGCCGCATTTATGCAAATGCAACGGTTGCGACAATCTAGAAATATAGAGGGATTTTGGGTAATGGGAGCGATCGCTACTATTTTGGGTATGCTCGCTCATGGCACAGTAGATACTGTCTGGTATCGTCCAGCCGTTAATACTCTCTGGTGGTTTATGGTCGCCTTAATTGCCAGCTACTGGACACCTTTAGCGCCAGAAACTGCTCAACCCAACCCAGAAACCGCAACCAACTGATTTTCTTGAGTAAAATTAAAATTATTCGGAAGTTTGATGTCAGCCTATACTGTATGAGGATTTGATGTTCATTTGCGGATAAGTCTGGTTGTCAATATCTTTCTACTGACAACTGACTATTTTATTTTCATACCCAATTGGGATAGGTCGTACTGCGATGACAAATTCCCAAAACCAACTCACACTCACTATACCCAATTCCCAATTTAAAATCCCAAATCCAAAATTGATACTAGTCTCTATAGGTGCTGGCCCCTGGGGTATTGGGGTCTCGGTAACGGGTTGGTTCATTTTCACGCTTTTTACCCGCTAAACCCGCTAGACCTAATAGACCAATCAATCCTAGCCAACCCCAATCTACATCGTTGCGATCATAAACAGTCGTAGTGCGGTCAGTGTCAGTTCTAGGTTGAGTTACTTGGGCTTGTGCGGGTAGAAAGCTTAAGGGTAAAATCCCCATACTCAAAGTGAGAACCCCAGCGCCAACGGCTTTGGTAAAATTACTTTTCATGGTCAGAAAGCCTCATCTTTTACTCAGATAATCACTACTGTACCGATTCTCACAATAAGCCAAATCAACCTGCGGCTATAAACTAGGTTTCATCACAAATCAGGCTGAGGATATATAATGTTCTCTTTGCTGGAAGACATTTCTCAGTCCGCTGTGGTATTTGATTGACAGTTTCGCTCAATAGTTTTTCATTGCCCGTTGAATATCGCGCTGGTCTTGACGACGTTTGAGGTCTTCTCGCTTGTCGTGAAGTTTCTTGCCTTTACCCAAGGCGATACTCACTTTTACCCAGCCGCGTTTAAGATACATTTTCAACGGGACTAGGGTTAAACCCTGCTGTTCTACCTTACCAATTAGCTTCCGAAGTTCTTGGCGATGCAACAATAACTTACGTGTACGGCGCGGTTCATGATTAAAATATTGTCCACTAGAGGTGTACGGTGAAATATGTGCATTTATTAGCCATGCTTCACCGTTACGAATCAACGCATAACCGTCTTGGAGATTTACTTTACCCGCACGGATTGACTTGACCTCTGTTCCTGTTAGCTGAATTCCAGCTTCGTAGGTTTCCAGGATTTCATACAAATAACGGGCTTGACGATTGTCGGTGATAACTTTATAACCTTCGTTTTTGTCACTCATTGAAAATCTTGTTTGTGTTAAATATGCCTAAAAATTTCTTGAGACTTTTCTATCAATCTATGGAGGTAGTAATTTTAAGTGTAAATAAACTCAAGATGCATCTTTCAGTTGAATACGGGCTTGAGCCTAATCAAGCTTACATTTAACGTGATCCTCTATTATAGCATTATAAATGCGTGCTTATATATTATAATCAAAATAATTTTTTGATGGGGGAAGAATTGCTGCATATGCTCAGTTAATTGTGACGAATTACAAAACTCTCACTACTGAGTACATCATGGAGTAAGTCAACCAACCATTAACAATTATAGAAAAGCTGGTTTAAACGGCTTTTTTAAGTTTCAATTTTTAATTCCGAGAAAGCAATACTAGTCAGCACAGAGAGTCTAATTTGCATCAAGTGTCCTAAAAACTTCTAAACAATTTAAGATTTTCTTTATAAATAACTCTTAAGGCAGTCATTAGTAGGTAATTCTGTCATATTATGAAACATAAGAACACTATATATTGCCAGTGTCTATTGATAGTGTTCACAAAAGCAAATTGCTGAGTAACAAAAATGGTAAGGGTGTACTGTCCATGCCCTTGAAGATCCTTGTAGTGGATGACGACCTGGGCACTCGTCTGTCTATTAGTGATTATCTTGAACTGTCTGGCTATTCGGTGATCATGGCTGATGACGGTCAAGAGGCTTTGGCTATGGTTGACCAATACCATCCTGATCTGATTGTCACAGATATTGTCATGCCCAGGATGAACGGCTATGAACTGGTGCGTCGGGTGCGTCAACAAACAGAATTTAGGTTACTACCCGTAATTTTGTTAACAGCACGAACAAAAACCCAAGAAAGAATTCTGGGCTACCAATCAGGGTGCGATTTATATTTGCCTAAGCCTTTTGAACTAGAAGAATTAGCCGCAGCTATTCGTAATTTGTTAGAGCGATCGCAAATCATCCAAACAGAGTACCGTTTTTCTCATCAAGACAATTTAGATAACTTCACAAAAACAGTAAACGGACATAATTCTCTGTCTACTCAAATCCATTCATCCCAACTACTCTCATCACTGACTACCAGAGAACAAGAAGTCCTAGAACTACTGACTCATGGTTTATCTAATGCCGAAATGGGACATCAGCTACACCTGAGTGCGCGAACGGTAGAAAAATACGTCAGCAGTTTATTGAGAAAAACTTCAACCAGCAACCGAGCCGAACTCGTGCGTTTTGCCATGAAGCATGGTCTGGTGGAATAAATTACAGGGTAGCAGGAGAAAATGAGGGATAATTTCATCTTTCTTCTGCCTCCTGACTCCTGACTCCTATTCCCTAAAGTTGTTGACTTTTAACATAGTCCAGTAGACCTTCGCAAGCATCAAGCAGTAAGTCAATAACTTGATTGAATCCCTCTGAGCCGCCATAATAGGGGTCGGGAACTTCTTTGAGTGTATGTCTAGAGCAAAAATCACACATTAAGCGAACTTTATGGTGATATTGCCCTGAACGGTCAACAGCGAGGATATTTTCAAAATTGTCTTTATCCATCGCCAAAATCAAATCAAACTCTTGAAAGTCTGACTTTTCAAATTGGCGAGCTTGACCACGTAGTTTAATTCCCAACTTTGTAGAGGCCGCAGCACTCATGCGCCGGTCAGGTGGACTACCAATGTGATAGCTAGAAGTACCAGCAGAATCACAATGAATAGTAGCGCCCAAATCAGTCTGCTCAATCAGATGATTCATAATATTTTCTGCCGAGGGCGAGCGACAAATATTACCCAGGCAGACAAATAGTAACTTGTAAGGCATAAATTTTGCTTTGCGTGCCACTTGTCAGATGTCAGTTGTTGTTGCTAGTGACAACTGACCACTGAACTAATGACTAATGACTAATGACTAAAATCCAGGCAGTTCCAGTCCACTGGTTAATTCTTCCATACGTTCCCGCATGGTGGTAGTGGACTTGTTGTAGGCATCTTTCATGGCTGCTGTCAAAAGATCAGAAAGTACTTCCGCACCTTCTCCCAAAGCTTCTGGGGCAATTTCTACCCGCTTAGGTTCTTGGTTGCCACTGACAATCACCTTAACTAGACCACCACCCGATTCTCCTTGGATCTCCATTTGCTCCAATTGTTCCTGGAGAAGTTTTGCACCTTCCTGAACTTGCTGGGCTTTTTTGAAAGCGTCAGCCAGTTCTTTCATTTTTCCTAAACCAAAACCAAAGCCCTGTCCTTTTCCTGATGTCATAATTAATTGTTCACTTGTGCGGGGAATAACAAATCAAATTCAATTATAGATGTGGTCGGTAATTGGTAATGGGTAATGGGTTATTGGTAATTGGGTTATTAACTCCCCATCACCCCATCACCCCATCCCACTGTCACCTTTCAGTTATCAGCAAACAGGTTGAAACTCGCCGATCATTTTCACTTCTGGTTCTAACCAAATTGACCAACGTTCTTCTACCTCACGTTGAATATGCCTAATGAGACAGAAGATATCGCTGGCTTTAGCCCCACCACGATTAACGATAAAATTGGCATGAAGTAGTGCTACTTGCGCTCCACCGATTTGATAGCCTTTTAAACCAGCTTGTTCAATCAACCACCCAGCTGTGTAAGGTTTAGGATTGCGGAACACACTACCACAACTAGGAAAATTGTAAGGTTGGGTACTAAGCCGATGCTGTTTGTGTTGTTTGGTTGTGGCTATAACTGTTGCTGGATCTGCACCTGGTTGGAGTTGAAAGGTAGCTTGCGTGACTATACGTTTGCCGCCTTGCAATAAAGAAGTTCGGTATTTATAGCCTAATTCAGATGGGGTGAGAGTTTCTAATGTACCATCGGGTGAGAGTACTTCAGCGCTAACTAACATATCTGCGATACAGCTATTATGCGCTCCTGCATTCATAACAACAGCACCCCCAACGGTTCCGGGAATACCAACAGCCCATTCTAAGCCTTCCCATCCTAAATCTGCTGCTTCCCATGCCAAGCTGGGAATAGATTCTCCGGCTGCAACGGTTAATTGACCTGTTTGTGGGTCGAAGTGCTTAGAGCGGAAATGACGAGTAGCAATAACTAAACCGGGTATTCCTTGATCACTGACTAATAAGTTAGAACCTGCTCCCAATATAGTTACTGGTAAAGACAGTTCTTGAGCATACTCAATACTAGCTTGTAGCGCTTCTAAGTTGCGAGGGGCAACGTACCATTCAGCCCCGCCCCCAACTCTGTAGGAAGTAAACGCTGATAAAGAAGCCTGAGGCTTGATAGCACAATCAGTGCCGGGTAAGTAAATTACTTTACTATCGACCGCCTTAATTGTTTCCTGTTTCTTGGTAGTCAAAGCAGAAATAGTACAGACGTTTCCAATTGCCTGGGAGATTGTCATCGTTGCTTTTATTGGTAATTTCTATGACATTTATTTACCGATCAGATCCGGTAATAACTTTAACTAAGAAACCATTGCTAGATAGAGAATGGACTCACAAAACAAAACCTAGCAATTTGGCTTCACTTAGGATGTGGCTGTAGCCAGTTCACCAAGTGTGGCAATGACTTCAGGAATCGCCTGATTTAAATTACCGGCACCAAGAAACAATGCCAAGTCGCCAGGACGCAGTGTTGACAACAAGAACTCGCACACTGAGGATAAAGATTGTTTATAAATTACCTGCTGGTGCTGCTTGGCAATTTCGGCTGCCAGTTGTTCACCGCTAATCTGTCCTAAATCGGGTTCACCTGCACTGTAAATGTCAGTTAGGACTACTAAATCAGCATGGGTAAAGGATTCGGCAAATTCTTCTAAAAATGTCAGTGTCCGACTATAACGATGGGGTTGAAAGATGGCGACTACTCTCTGTCCTGGTCTGGCTTGGAGACGTGCTGCGGCTAGAGTAGCACGAATCTCACTAGGGTGATGGGCATAGTCATCAATAAAGGTAATACCAGCTGCTTCCCCCCGGAATTCAAAGCGCCGTCTTGCACCTTCAAAGGTGGCGATACCTTTGGCAATTTCCCCGAATTCTAAACCGAGTAAACGTCCAACAGCTACTGCTGCCAGAGCATTGCTGAGGTTATGCCGACTCAAGAGGCGCACATTTAATACACCTAATGCTTTACCTTGTTCCCAAACGAGTGCTGTTGTACCATCAGCGCGATAGTCAATGTTGGTGACGGTGTAGTCAGCGTTGGTATCTGGATTTAAGCTATAACTGATGGTTGGCTTCAAGCTATCGCGCACTGTGGCACAATCAATGCTACCTATTAAAGTTTTGCAACCTTGGGCAAATTTTTGGAAAGTGTCAATCACTTCCTCTAATGTGTCGTAATGGTCAGGGTGATCAAGTTCAATATTAGTGATAATCCCAATTTCTGGAGCGTGTTTGACCAGAGAACCATCTGATTCATCTGCCTCAGCTACCAGATACTGACTTGCGCCTAGTCGAGCATTTCCTTCCCAAGCGTTGACTTCACCGCCTACCAAAATGGTAGGATCAAGACCAGCTTGCAAGAGCATATAACCAATCATGCTACTTGTTGTAGTTTTGCCGTGAGTTCCTGCTACAGCAATACTATGGTAATCAGCAATCAAGGCAGCTAGGACATCAGAACGATGTAAAATTGGGCAACCCAATTCTAAGGCTGCTTTGTATTCCAAATTATTGTTGTTAATAGCTGTGGAACAAATTACTTGAGGAAGTATTGTCTTGTCATCAGACAATTGTTCTTGGGAATTTAACGATACTCCATTAGCCGATACTTGAGGCAGAAAGAATTCAAGATTGCTGGCTTCTTGTCTACTAAAAATGTGAGCGCCGAGAGATTCTAACTTGCGGGTTATTTGGTTAGGACGCAGATCAGAACCGGATACTGGTAATTGACGTTTTGCCAAAACATGAGCCAGGGCAGACATTCCAATCCCACCAATCCCAATGAAATGAAATGGTCTACCGCTAAAATCTATAGAATTACTCATTTTTTATTCCTCTTACACCACACCACACAATCATCACAAATGACACGCGTATCATAACAGGATTTTGATTTTTACTGATACTGTCCTTGTAAGATGTTCCTACCTGAATAAAGGGTTAATTTTTTAGTTTGTTTTTGCTTATTCAGAAAGATATTACCCTCATAAGAGATTTTTTCTATTTTTAATATCTTCTTATGACTATTCTGAAAATTGGGGCTACATCGGGAAAAAAAATCTTGTAATCTTAAATACATATTTTTGATTGTTTTACTGGAAATAGTTACGGAAGTGCTAAGGTCTGTGAAACCGATGAGAAAGTGCATCAAGCCTCACCATGAATTGACTACAATAGTACATTGACAGTGAAAATATTATTCAACTCCTAGAGCAAGAAGTTCATTTACTCAATGGAGTAGTCCCGGTAAAAAAGCTTTTCAGCCTTTCTGCTGCCTTTAACCCAATCCCTGGACTGGATGCAACGACTAGCAATTTTTGGTGGCACATTTGACCCAATTCATTGGGGACACTTGCTTGTAGCTGAAACAGCCTTATCTCAAGTACACCTAGAACAGGTAATTTGGGTGCCATCAAGACATCCTCCTCATAAACAAGCGGCTTTGTTTGAGCATCGAGTAGTAATGCTGCAACTAGCCACAAGGAATAACGCAGCGTTTACTGTTTCACTAATTGATAGAGAACGCTCTGGGAGATCCTATGCTATTAACACCCTGATCGATTTATCTGCTTGTTACCCAAATACTCATTGGTATTGGATTATAGGTTTGGATGCTTTCCAAACTTTACCCCGTTGGTATCGTGGACATGAATTAGCACAAATGTGCGATTGGTTAATCGCACCCCGACTACTAGGTGGTGAGACTATAGCTCAAAGTGAGTTAATCTGCAAGCAAGTTGAGGAACAAGTTAGAAAGCAGTCTCACACCATCAACTGGCAATTACTGAATACACCCTTAGTTAAGGTTTCGTCAAGTATAATCCGTGAACTTTGTTACCAAAGCCATTCAATCATTGATTTAGTACCGGAATCGGTGAGATCGTACATCGCCACTCACAACCTTTACTCGCATAATCCTGAATAAATTATGTGTTTTTTTTTAGATCTAACACTTTATGGTTATAAACACTCCCCCCCTTTGCGATATGATTGGGGTCAACGATATCAACTTATAGGCATATATACAGAGGGCAAGATACTGTGATTAGAGTTGCAATCAACGGTTTTGGGCGCATTGGACGGAACTTTGCACGCTGCTGGGTGGGTAGAGAAAATAGCAACATAGATCTTGTTGCTATCAATGACACATCAGATCCCAGAACCAATGCTCACCTGCTACGATATGACTCGATGCTAGGGAAGTTAACGGGTGTTGACATTAGTGCTGATGATAACTCCATCACCGTTAACGGTAAGACGATTAAATGCGTATCTGATCGCAACCCAGATAACTTGCCCTGGAAAGAGTGGGACATTGACCTGATTATTGAATCAACTGGTGTTTTTACCAGCAAAGAAGGGGCAATGAGACACGTAAATGCTGGAGCCAAAAAGGTTCTGATTACAGCCCCTGGTAAAAACGAAGATGGCACTTTTGTGATGGGTGTGAATCATCATGATTATGACCACAACATCCACAACATCATCAGTAACGCCAGCTGTACTACGAACTGTTTGGCTCCTATTGCCAAGGTGTTAAATGATAAATTTGGCATCATTAAAGGCTCGATGACCACTACCCACAGCTACACTGGTGACCAGCGGTTGCTAGACGCTTCTCACCGTGATTTACGTCGGGCAAGAGCGGCTGCTATCAACATTGTACCTACCTCTACTGGTGCGGCAAAGGCAGTAGCGCTGGTAATTCCAGAGCTAAAAGGCAAGCTGAATGGTGTTGCTTTGCGTGTACCCACTCCCAACGTGTCAATGGTAGACTTCGTGGTTCAGGTTGAGAAGCGTACTATTACTGAAGAAGTTAACCAAGCGTTGAAAGATGCGGCTGAAGGTGATCTCAAAGGCATTTTAGGATACACCGAACTGCAACTAGTTTCATCTGATTATCAAGGTACTGATGAATCTTCTATTGTTGATGCCAGCTTAACTTTGGTTATGGGCAATGACATGATCAAAGTTATGGCATGGTATGACAATGAGTGGGGTTATAGCCAACGAGTTCTAGATTTGGCGGAATTAGTAGCTGCGAAGTGGGCATAGTTATCTGATTGGGGGTAGAGTCAGTTGTACTCAGCACTGTTTTGGTGACAGTAATAACTAACTCCTAAAATCTTGACGACGGAAAAGGGCGGGAAAACCCCGCCCCTACTTGGTAAAATGTTTAAATCCTTGGTTGAGGGTGAGAATTTGGTCACGTAATTTTTGCTCTTGATCATGCAATAAGACTGTCAAACCTGGTGTGATTGTGCCAATAATGGCTGCACCTGTGCTGAGTTGTTTTACCAAAGTCTCTGCTGTATCTTGGGGTAAACACAGCACTAATTCAAAGTCTTCTCCACCATAAAGGGTATATTCTCGCCCTTGTTCTGCGGTTAGCCATTTTTCAAAGGCTTTGGGAATGGTGATTTGGCTATATTCCAGCACAGCACCGACACGACTGGCTCGGCAGATTTGTAGCACAGCATCTGCTAAACCGTCACTGCTATCCATACCAGCAACGGCAATTTTAGATTTTGGATTTTGGATTTTAGATTGTGATTTTAAGATTGCCCTGAGTATGGGTATAACATCTAAACGTGGGTTGGGACGCTGGTGGGCTGTGATTAAAGCTGCCTTTTCTTCAGTTTTGATGTTTTGCCCTATTTCCGGGTGTAAGAGTAGTTCTAAGCCTGCACGGGAGGCTCCGTGAATGCCTGTGACAACGATCGCATCTCCTATCTGTGCAGCGGAACGACGGATAATGAAATCGGGTGTAGCTTCACCAAAGGCGGTAATTGCTAAAGTGGTGATGGGCGATCGCACAATATCACCACCAACTATAGGCACATGATACTTTTGCAAGCATTCTGTCATTCCCTGATATAGTCTTTCTACCCAATTAACGCTGACATCCCCAGGTAAACCCAGTCCAACGGTGATCCCCAAGGGAAAAGCACCCATTGCGGCTAAATCTGATAAATTCGCCGCCGCCGCCCGCCAACCTGCATCTTCGGGAGAGGTGGTAACATCACTAAAATGCACACCATTAACGAGCATATCTGTTGTTACTACCAAAGATTGATTTGGGTTAGTGGTTAATACTGCGGCATCATCTCCAATTACATCTGGTGGACAGAAGCGTTGTAATCTTTCTAAAAGACCTTGTTCACCAATATCTTTTACTTGTAGGCAAGATAAATCACTATTCATCATAAAATTTACGCATTACTTTACAAACTAAAATAAAAGTATCATCTAGGAGGCTGTTGAGATGGTAACAACATTAGTAAAAGATTTTACCTTTGAGGAATACTTAAATTATGATGATGGTACTGATTTTAAGTATGAATTGGTAAATGGTAAGTTGGAACTGATGAACCCACCAAAAATTGAACATTTTTTGATTGTCAAATTTCTCGAAAAAATTCTAGATGCTGAAATTCAGCGTTTGATTTTACCTTGGTTGTGTTTTCGAGAAACTGGAGTCAGAACAGGGAAAAAGAAATCTCGCTTAACTGATTTATCTGTAGTGACGTTGGAACAAGCAAAAGAATTGGCCAACTCATCAGCGGTATTTCAATCACCACCATTATTAACCGTAGAAGTAGTAAGCCCAGAGTCAGTAAAAAGAGATTATCGCCAGAAACGTTCTGAATATGCTGCTTTAGAAATTCCTGAATATTGGATTGTAGATCCTTTAGAATCTAAGATTTCTGTATTGCTGTTGGAAGATGGACTTTATGAAGAAACGGTTTTTACTGTGAATCAAAAAATTATATCGCAGACTTTTACAGAATTGAATATTACAGTTGAGCAGGTTTTCAATGCGGGTAATTTGGCGTAGTTAGTGTAAATACTAGGTTAGAGTACCACAGAAATTAGAAATGAGGTAACAGCAAATGGTTTCTATCGTTGGCATCACAGACACCATTAAAAGCTTGAGTGATTTACAAACTCGTTGCAACTTACATCCAGCAGAAGATGAAAACTTTTTTAATGAATGGTTGACAGACTTACCCCAACTCAATCAACAAGAACAATCAGGTGTTACTCGCATTAAACAGCGTTATGATTATCATCGTGTTGATGGTTTATTATTAGAAGGGACAATTAATCTTTTAGTAGTTTCGCCACTTTTAGAACTTGCAGGTTTTCTAGATTCACCTTACCGAATTCGCTCACCCTATGGCATAAATTTAGAAATTGAAGAACCAGAAGAAACAATTCGCGGTTTTATTGATGTCCTAGTTGTACAGGAAAAACTTTGGATTTTTGTGGTTGAATCTAAACGAAATAGTATTCCAGTTGTCGCAGCAATACCGCAGTTATTAGCCTATATGTTAACTACTCCCCACCGAGATAAATCTGTATTTGGTATGGCTACAAATGGCGATGAATTTATATTTATAAAAATAGCTATCACAGACAAACCTCAATACGAAGTATCACGCACATTTTCCCTATTTCCCCGCCGACATGAATTAGCTGAAGTTTTGCAAATTTTAAAACGATTAGGAAAAGCTATTATGACTTAATTTATCTGTACCTTTTCCAGAAAACTTTTTGCAATTACCCAGATTTCATAGTACATTTAAATTATTTGTGATTTTTCACTACTAATTGCTGGTGGGAGCAAGTTTCTGTCCCAATAAGGAAAAGGTTAGTCGATACAAGCATGAAAGCTATAAATATCGTTGGTCTACAGGTTTAGAAAAAGAAGTTTTAGTTAAATTAAAGAAAATAATGGATACACTCAAGAACTAATTGAAAGACGTTATTACTGCTAACCGCAAGTAGAAAAGGCTAGAGTCTCTTTTAGAAAGTAGAGACGTTTAATCAAACTCAAACGTCCCTACTTTACCCCTACCGGATTAACCGGCTAAAAAATAAGATATAATCAGCAAAGGTCGTTTGTAACAAATGATGAGGATTTTTAATTATGACTCAAGCAATAGAAAAGCCTAAATCTATCTTAGAAATTATCGAAAGTTTAACGCCTCAACAACAGGAAGAAGTGTTAAATTTTATTGAGTTTTTACAGTTTAAATCACAAAAATATGATAAAGACGCAAAAAGTCAACCTCAACAAAAATCACCAGAGGAATTAGGCTGGCCTCCTAGTTTTTTTGAACAGACCTATGGTAGTTGTCAGGATGATCCCATTATTCTTGATGATGATGATAATTTTGAAGAAAAAGAACAAGCTGCATGATTTATTTACTAGATACTAATGTTTGCGCTCGTTATCTGAATGGGAAATCGTTGACAATTCGGCAGCGTTTACGCTCAACAAAATTGACGGATATTGCAGTTTGTTCTGTAGTTAAAGGTGAGTTATTCTATGGTGCAATGAAAAGCAATAATCTTGAACAAACCCTTGCTAGACAGCAAGATTTTCTCAAGTTGTTTATTTCACTGCCATTTGATGATGATGCTTCTCTAATTTACGGAAGAATTCGTGCAGAATTATCAGCAAAAGGAATTATGATTGGTTCTAATGATTTACAAATTGCAGCTATTGCTATGGCAAATAATTTGATATTGGTGACGCATAATGTCAAAGAATTTAGCCGGGTAAATGGGTTGCAGTTTGAAGATTGGGAAGTTTAATTTTAATTTGCTAATATTAAAAATATAAATATAATTTAAACCAAGGCTTAAAGGCTTAAAGTTAATAAGAATAAGAGCAGAAATAAAAAAGTAAACGACAGCAAACTAAATAGATTTTAGATTTCAGAATTAATCCAAAATCTAAAATCTGAAATTAATTAAGTTGTCTGTGGCTGCACTAAATTTTCTATGCCCTGAACAACGGTTGCAGATTCAATTTTGTCATCCGCGTTCAGTTTATCTAAAATTTCTCTACCTTCGGTCAGATAGCCAAACACAGTATAGCGACCATCTAAAAGATTGCGTCCTGCGGGAGTAAGTTCTGGTTCAAAGAGGAAGAAGAAAATTTGAGAAGAAGCACCGTTTACGTCACTTTCAGGACGCGCCATTGCTAATGCACCAAAGGAAGAAAAAGGCAATACTGGCATATCCAGATAACGTCCAGCATCTTCTAGAGTAATGCCGTAGGTTGGCTCTTTTTCGCCTTCTACTAATATTTCTAAAGGAACAGCACGATATTTACCTGTTTTGGGATCAATGAAACCGACTTCTTTCCCTTCTGGATCTCCGGTTTGGAGTACGTAAGATTCTTCAGAACGGGTGAACTCTAAACCGTTATAAAAACCCCGTTGGACTAAATCGACGAAGTTACCAGCAGTTACAGGGGCGCTGTAGCCGTCTACAACTACGGTAAGGTCGCCCTTATTGGTTTTGATGGCGATAGTGGCACGACCTTTGAGTTGAGGCAAATTACTGTACTCAGCAGGAACTTCAAAGGGGAATTCCTTCACCATTGATTCTTCTAACAAGCTGACAAGATTTAGTAATTTGGCTCTGCCGTTAAGAATAGGTTCTTTTTGTTTGGTTTTAACTACTTCTTGCAGTTCTGCGATACCAGATTTCAACTCAGTAATCCAAGCTTGGGCTTGAGGTTGGCGTTCTTCCGGAACGCTTGCTAATATTTGGGAAGGTTGATCGAGTATCCGCGATGCTTGTTTGAGGTCATTATTAACTGCGCCCCATCGCTTATTAGCCCGCAGTTGGTTAGAAATATCCTCTAAACTGACTTGCAGTTTGCGTACTGGTTTGTTATCGATGGGAAGTGCATACCGTAACAAAGCTTTGCCATCGGTAATTGCATTTCCAGATGGCAGGGCTGCGTGACCCGAAGGAGTCCACCCAGCTGTAATTATGCCTAAAAATATAGTTACCAGGAGTATTGCCTTGAGGCTGTTATCTAGCCAGGACTTAAATAAGTTAAACATGGGATAGCTCAAATGCAGCATTAAATTGTTGAGAAGGAAATCACCCATGAATAATCTTCCCACAGTAACAGTCCTGAGTGTTGAGTTATGAGGGCTGAGTTTTTTATCGGTAGTTTGTTGCTGTTTCTCAGTCACTTCTTGGAGAGCAACTAACAACTGACCACCTTTGAAGGGTACAATAAATGCCGATTGTCTTCCAAAAATTTAAAGTTTCATGATCTCTAGTAACGACTTTCGACCCGGTGTCTCTATTGTCTTAGACGGGTCTGTATGGCGAGTGATAGATTTCCTTCACGTTAAGCCGGGCAAAGGTTCTGCCTTTGTGCGAACAACACTAAGAAATGTCCAAACGGGGAAAGTACTCGAAAAAACTTTCCGGGCTGGGGAATCTGTGCCACAAGCTACTCTGGAAAAAATTACGATGCAGCATACCTATAAAGAGGGCGAAGAGTTGGTCTTTATGGATATGGAAACCTACGAAGAAGGCAGATTGACCGTAGCGGAAATTGGCGATCGCGTAAAATACCTCAAAGAAGGTATGGAAGTCAATGTCATTCGTTGGGGCGAACAAGTTCTAGAAGTAGAATTGCCTAATTCTGTAGTTCTGGAAATTATCCAAACAGATCCTGGCGTTAAAGGTGATACTGCTACAGGTGGCACTAAACCCGCAATTGTGGAAACTGGTGCTACTGTCATGGTTCCCTTGTTTATTGCCCAAGGAGAACGTATCAAAATTGATACCAGAGAAGATAAATATTTAGGCAGGGAATAATTTTCATAATACCAAGTTGGGATAGTGACTGGGTAATGGGTAATCATTCTCCAATTACCAATTACCAATCCAAAATTGGTATTACCGATTTCAATCCCTTGTTTATATAGGGATTAAATCCCTGCCACACTTAAGATTTTCATTTACGTTTAGGTCGAGGTAAAAAAAACTGTGCCATTAGACTTTAATGAAATCCGCCAACTACTGGCAACTATTGCACAAACGGATATTGCAGAAGTAACGCTCAAAAGCGATAATTTTGAGTTAACAGTACGGAAAGCTATCGGTAATCATGTACTCGCGGTAAGTCAAGCTACGCTAGGTGGTGTGGTGGGTTCGGGATTGACATCGGTAACGACAGGAAATCAGATCGCACCCACACCGTTACCAGAAGTAACGACAAGCCGTGATAATTCCGTGGCTGGGGCGCAATCACCGTTATCAGTGAATACGCCCGCTGCTAGATTGGTAGAGGTGCAGTCCCCAATGGTAGGAACTTTTTATCGCGCACCAGCACCAACTGAAGGGCCTTTTGTGGAAGTGGGCGATCGCGTCCGCAGTGGTCAAACAGTCTGTATTATTGAAGCCATGAAGCTAATGAACGAAATTGAAGCCGAAGTTTCTGGACAGGTGATGGAAATTTTGGTGCAGAATGGCGAATCGGTAGAATATGGTCAACCTTTGATGCGAATTAACCCTGATTAAGTATTAATATCTATATGAAATTAGTCAAAATAATTCGTAATTGATCATTCGTAATTCGTAATTCTTGCCCCACACTGAAAAAGTGCTTGCTTGAAATCTAGGAAAAAGCATTTTTCTATCAATAACTTAAGTAAGTATGTTCTATTAATTACGAATTACGGATTACTAATTATTTTGATTACTGTTAACACTTAGTCAGTCCTTGCGGGTTAATCCTGATGAAACAAACGTTGCCTGTACCACCAGAACTAGTGCAACAAGTCGCTGAATACTTGAGGGTGTTAAATAAGTCTTAGTCATTGGTCATTGGTCATGAGTTTATTTTTGGGTAAACTGACCATTGACCATTGATGATTTGCTAAAGCGGATAATTTTTGTTAAAGCTTTCACGAGTTAAAGGCTGTTCTAGTTCCACACCTTCACCACCTAAAACATCCAATTGTTTGCCATTTACCTCAATGTAAACCTTGGCGTTAGGATTGAGAGTTGTAGCGGTGTAGACAACCTGACCGACACGACCCATCATGGAAGTGCTACCACCACCACTAGTAAAATCTGCTGATAAATTGACGTGGACTTCATTCTTGTCAGCTTTTAGTCCCAGTAGCTGAGTACCTTGGGGTATGGTTGTAGAATCTGTAGATTCAGTGGGCCCCGCTAATAATGTTTTAAAAGCGGCTTCTAAAGCTTGGTTGGGTTGTGCAGCAGCAATTTTTATCGGCTGAGGAACTAACTCAACGCTTTTTTCCGTGGGTCTAAGCCAATATATACTGGCAATTTGTTCATTACCGGGCTGGGTTGTTACTGGCTGTTTGATGCTTTGAGAGGGGTTTGCTGGTGTGGAACTATTGGGAGTTTGGGAAGTTAACCAAGCTACTCCACCACTTACCGCTACAACCGCAGCTGAGACGGCTGCTATTACACCTGAAGAAATATTACGGTTAGTTCTTTGTTGGTCATTCATATCTAAAACCTACTTGACAAAGGGCTGAAATAGTGTTAATGAGAGGAGAAACCTGGTTAAAGATAATAGGGATGCATGGTTTAGTTCTTAAAATCGATAGATGCTTTAATGTATGAAAATCCTGCTGATTTTAATTTTGCCTGTTTCATACCCATTTGGGATTGGGGATTTTAGATTAATAATCCTCTTGGTTAGGCTATTTCAGCATTTTGTAATCTTGCACCCATAGTAACTTTATCTCATCTTTAATTTTAGGTTGACTGTTCTAGTCCGTCACCGGAATTTTGATGTAAATATAATTGTTTCTTGAAATACGGATATAAAGATGGTGTACGGAAAGATATTTAATACTCAATTAATACCCTGCATCCTCATTATTGATGAAATTAAAGATCCAAAAGTATGAATTATTTCAACTTATGTGTACTTTTGCTTGCTCCTTGAATTTAATCCTTTAATATATTAATCACGTTCTCAAGGGCAGTTTCCTGAAATTAATAGATATCTTGTCAGTTAGGTTAGACGCGGTAATTAACTGATAACATCCTACCCTCTGAGATCAAATAATTTAACGTTATATTATAATCAATAATCGATCCCTCATTTGTGGTTGCTATGGTTGTCACTGCTTCAACCCAAAAAATTACCTGGGAACTCTTGCCTAAAGACTTCATTTTAGACGATGAACCTGTGGATAATGTCAATCAACCATCTTTAGCTGCTGCACTGACGGAAAGCCTACAAATGGCAGGGAAACTCCCAGAAACCGCCCTCGTAACGACCAATTACGGCATCTGTGCCACAATAAATGAAAAATTTGTGGTGAAAGCACCTGACTCTTGTGCAGCTAATAAAGCTTCTTGATAGAGTCGTGAACTAATGTGTTTACCTTCGGCAATTAAACTATCTAAAACATCTTTGATTGCGGGGATTAAACCTTGTTGTTTTGCTACTAATAAAATACCAATTGTGCCAATAATTTTTAAGTTTCGAGATAAAGCAACTCGTCTAGCATCCAAATCATCCATTAATAATTGATCAGATGCTAACTCTTCAGCAAGAATCATAGCAGCACATTCACCTGCACCTAGATTTGTTGCCTTTTTTAGATTAGATAGTTGTTTGAAATTCCTAACTGCTATTATCTCTATCCAATCTGCTGATTTGACTAAATTAACTGCTGGATGAGTTCCTGTTGTTACTTCATTATAAACTTCTTGGGGAATAATAACTTTACCAAAAATATCCCGCAGTAAATTGAGTTGTCCAACTTTTGCTAATTCACTTAAGGGAGTTGTATCGGAGACAATAATCACTTTTTATACTGGCTTAAAATTTCTAGTGTTTGAGTAACTTCTTCCTGTAGTTCTTCCTTGGTTTGGGTAGGGAAGGGAGATATTTGGTAAATATCCATTAATTCAGAAATTTGCCAA
Source organism: Anabaena lutea FACHB-196 (assembly GCF_014698305.1). Classification (GTDB taxonomy): domain Bacteria; phylum Cyanobacteriota; class Cyanobacteriia; order Cyanobacteriales; family Nostocaceae; genus Anabaena; species Anabaena lutea. The sequence goes on from NZ_JACJST010000019.1 coordinate 86,058, forward strand.
CGTTCAATTTCTAATAATTCTGCTGCACGTCCAGCACTAATATCTCCATGACGTAATAATGTCATGATGTATGCTTCTTTGGCTTTTTTTTCTGCTTCTAAACGATGGATTTCTGGGACTTCGGGTAAGGTGAGGGTAAATTTGATTTCTGTTGTAGCCATTTTGTTTTACCTTTCATAATTTTGGGAAATGTTGGGTAACATCCGTCAACCCAACCTACTATTGACTGTCTGATAGCGTGGCGTAGCCATATCAGGATTTTTAGGATTAAAGGATGTACAAGATTGACAATTTAGGGGGCTAACCAAGAAAAAAACCTCTGCGTACCTCAGCGTTTACCTCAGCGCCCCTCTGCGTTTAATCTTACCCTTCTATCGCTTCTTTAATCCACTGTTGCAACGTATTGACAACTTCCTCAATCGGGATTTCTTGAGATTCACGAGTTGCGCGTTTTACTACTTCAACTTTACCGTTATTAATCGCTCTGCCGGTAACAATTCTAAAGGGAATTCCGATTAAATCGGCATCTTTGAATTTAACACCTGCGCGTTCATCTCTGTCATCAAGTAATGTTTCTACACCTGAAGAGTTGAGTTCTGTGTAAAGCTTTTCCGCAACTTCTATTTGTTGGGCATCTTTAATGTTAGGAATGGTGATAATGGCGTGATAGGGTGCGATCGCAACTGGCCAGATTATGCCATCCTTATCATAGGATTGTTCAACGGCTGATTGTGCTAACCGAGACACACCTACACCGTAGCAACCCATAATCAAAGGTTTTTCTTCCCCTTGTTCGTTGGTATAAGTTGCACCCATCGCTTCAGAGTATTTTGTCCCCAGTTGGAAGATGTGACCGGCTTCGATACCTCTAGCTGTTTGTAGGGTTTGGTTTGAATCGTGCAGAGAGCGATCGCCTGCTTTGGATTTACGAATATCTACGGTTAATACTGGTAATTTAAATTGCTCATTCCAATTTGCACCAACGACATGAAAACCAGTTTCATTTGCACCGGTGACAAAATTCTTTAACTCCACAGCGGTTTTATCCACCAAGCGCACAAACTGGGAATTTACCTGTTTACTTGCAGCGATATAATCATCAGCAATATCTGGTGCAACATAACCTAAAGGTAAAGATTTTGCTGCCCAAGTGGCAATTGTTTCACTAGTAGGTATACTAAAAGCAATAATAGCTTTTGCACTAAATTGAGGAGCTAATTTAGTCAATTCATTTTGTAATTTGACTTCGTTAACTTCCTGATCTCCGCGAATATTTACCAACACCAAAACCGTTAAACCGTTATCATATACAGTTTGATATAAAACGTTTTTAACAATTTGAGTAGGAGAACATTTCAAGAAATTACAAAGTTTTTCAATTGTATCAGTTCCCGGAGTTTCCCGTTTTTCGTAACTTGTAAAAGGTGAAGTTTCCGAATCAGCAGGTAAAGAAACCGCTTTTTCTACATTCGCGGCATATTTACCATCTTCAGTGTAGAGAACTTCATCTTCTCCTGCATCTGCTAATACCATAAATTCTGTAGAACCAGAACCACCAATAGCACCAGAATCAGCTTCTACTGCTCGGAAAGCTAAACCAGAACGTCGCAACATATTACTGTATGCTTTGTACATATCCTGGTAAGTTTTTTGCAAACTTTCTTCATCAGCATGGAAAGAATAACCATCTTTCATGATAAATTCTCTGCCACGCATCAAACCAAAACGGGGACGAATTTCATCACGAAATTTAGTTTGCAGTTGATATAAATGTAGAGGTAATTGACGATATGAACGAATCATATCACGGGCAACTGTTGTAATTACTTCTTCATGAGTTGGGCCAAGTCCTAATTGTTGTTCTCGTCTATCAACGAGAGAAAACATAATTCCCTCAGCCTTAGTATATGTATCCCAACGTCCCGATTCCTTCCATAATTCAGAAGGTTGTAGTTGGGGTAATAAACATTCTTGTGCGCCGGTAGCGTTCATTTCTTCCCGTACAATTTGGGAAACTTTTTGCAAAACCCGCCACATTAGGGGAAGATAAGCGTAAATGCCGCTACCGATGCGACGGATATAACCGGCACGAAGTAACAATTTATGACTAGGGATTTCCGCATCAGCAGGATCATCCCTCAGTGTAACAAATAACATTTGTGATAATCGCATCGTTTTTTACCTTTACTTCCTAACTTTTCCAATCGGTTATGTTTAAAGTGTTTCCATTTAGTGAGGACTAAAGTCCTTACTACTAACCAAATTCTGCTTTTTCTATGTAACTTGAGGAGATAACTATCTTGTCTGAAGTAATGTATCAAGCACAACCACCTTTAGAATTTATTCCGCCAGCGCTGAACCCCTTACTATTAAGATTTGTTCATCTTTTTTTACCCGACTGGATACGCTGGAAAACTCCTATTAGCCAAATTGAAGCAGAAAATGTGGAAGTTTTGCTTGATCTTTATCAGCAATTTCAGGAAGGGAAAATCCGCTTTATGCTGGCGTTTCGTCATCCTAAAACAGAAGATCCACTTTGTTTAGCTTACTTGTTTTCCCAACTTGTGCCAAAGGTAGCACGACGGCGGGGTGTACAGCTACAGCATCCGATTCATGCCCATTTTATCTATGATCGGGGAATTCCTCTATGGGCGGGTAAACATATTGGTTGGCTTGCTTCTCATTTAGGTGGTACTCCCATTCAACGCGGTAAGGCTGACTGGACGGGGTTACGTTCAGCGCGGGATTTATATATTAATGGTAAGTTTCCCATGGCTGCTGCGCCAGAGGGTGCGACAAATGGGTTATCAGAGATTGTTAGTCCTTTGGAACCGGGTATTGCTCAAATGGGTTTTTGGTGTGCAGAAGATTTGCAAAAAGCGGGGAGAAATGAGGAAGTTTTAATTTTACCAATTGGAATTAAATATAGTTATGTGAATCAACCTTGGGATAATATAGCAAATTTGTTAACTGAATTAGAAGCAGCTAGTGGTTTATCTGTCAAGTCAGTAAATAGTACTTCTTTTGATGTGCTTTATCCTCGATTATTGACTTTATCAGAACATTTATTATCGATAATGGAGCAATTTTATACTCGATTCTATCATCAAACATTGCCAGATGATAAGATTATCAATGGGGAAATTTTAGATAGAAATGAAGCTTTAGCTTATCGCTTACAAGCTGTGATGAATATTGCGTTATTCATTGCTGAACAGTATTTTGATTTACCATCTAGGGGAAATTGGGCTGATAGATGTAGACGGGTAGAACAAGCCGGTTGGAATTATATCTTTAGAGAAGATTTTAAGGATATTAAATCATTATCTCCCCTTGAGAAAAGTTTGGGGGATAGAATAGCTGAAGAAGCATATTTTCGGATGTGGCACATGAGGTTAGTTGAGAGTTTTGTGGCTGTTTCTGGTATTTATATTCGGGAAAAGCCAACGGTAGAAAGATTTGCGGAAACGACTTTAATTTTATGGAATATGGTGAATAAAATTAAGGGTATCAATCCTTTACCGCGTCCGCAATTGGGTAAGCAGCAGGTGAAGATAACTGTGGGTGAACCGATATCTGTTTCTGAACGTTATTCGGGTTATAAAAGTAGTCGGGTTGCTGCTAGACAAGCGGTGTCTGAGTTGACGAGTGATTTACAGCAGGTTTTGGAGGGTTTGGTTGAGAAGGGATGATTTTTTTTCTCACGCAGAGTCACCGAGAGAAATTCAGAGTGTGATCTAAATCCTCAATTTTTGAAGTTGAGGATTTGGGTTATTTATTTGGCGCTATTTTTTAAATCGTTCCATGCTTTGACTACTTCATTTAATTTATTTGGTAATTGAGATTGAGAAATATCATTGTATTGTGTTGTGGTGGTTTTACTAGTTAGGGTATAGGTAATATAGTCTGCTGCACCTTGAGGTGCGGGATAACTCAATTTGTTGAATTTTTCAAATTTGGCTTTATTTAGTAAGCGTTCAAACTGTCTTACTTTTTCTTTAGAAACTCTCAAAACACTACGTTGTGAGTCGTTAGCATCTCCTATTGATACTCTTATTAGTCTACCGTCATTAAGTAAAACGGTTTGATAGGTTCTCCCTGTTATTCCTCCACTAGCAATTTCTCTAAATACTACTTCTTTGGTTAAAGGTTCTGGTAATTGATTGTTAGGAATTATGACAGGTTTGATTTTATTACCGTTATTAATTTGATGGTGTTGTTGGCTGGGATTAGCAATAGCAGGAATGGTTGTCAAGCTACACAAAGATAGGATTGTGGTTAATATGATGATGTTTTTCATGATTATTTTTGAAAAAAATACCAAGATGATTAATTATTGATGACGTTGGGGAATCTTGTATTGTTTCCTCTTTGTCTAAATCAGGATTTATAGGATTTAAGGATTTACAGGATGTTAGCTTGTGATTTATCTGCTGATGATAGAATGCAATTAATGTAGAGAAATACTCCGCAGACTTAATTAAGGGCATTAATTGAATAAAGCATTATTTAAATGTATAATTTAGGAGATTAAAAATTCATTTTAACTAGGTAAGAAAAACAAATTGACTACAATTGGAAGTTATCAGGTAAAAGTTTTAATTGAATCCAACACTGAGGAAATTGCTTTTATTTCTCCAGCAAATATTGATGATCTACCCACAAATTGGTCTTGTAACTGGTTAAATATTTGGAATGAAACCGCTTTTTACTGCCAAAATATAGTTAAGCTGGTTTATAGGGGTCAAGTTTGGGGATTGGTGAAATATAGTCTTTATCCATATTTCGATCCTGAACCCGCTCCTCCCATATTTATGGAAATAAATAATATAGAAGCACACCCTACGAGTCGAGGAGATGCTACTGGAAGACTAATTGAACCTATTGGTAAATGGTTGATTTGGTATGCAATAAAAGTTGCTTTCGAGTTTTGTGAGGTAAAGGCAGAAGAACCGCTAGTTATTCTAGAAGCTTTAGATACTGCTGTGTCATACTATAGAGATAAGGTGGAAATGGAATATCTGGGTTTATCACGTAGCACTCCTGGAGAGGATTTATATGGCTTCAGATTTTCAAGAGCCGCAGCAGCAGAATTTTGTCGGCGACACGAAAGTCAGTGGGGAAGAGCAAAGTTATATGAATAGTAATGAAATTAAAGCAGGTTCAAAAGAGATCATGACCTATGCTCAAAGACAAGCTTTTTTGCAAAAATCTCATGTAGGAAAGTTATTTGGAGTCGCACATTTATTTCCAGCATCTGACGGAAAACCAACTATATTATCTATCAGTGAAAAAACCTTTACCAAAAATGTTTTAGAATCTCCTATCCCTGTATTGGTAATCTTTACAGCCCCTTGGTGTGGACTATGTAAAATTATTCATCCTTTGTTGCTACAATTTCAAGTTCAATGCAGTGATAGAATAAAATTAGTTGAGATTAATGCCGAGCAAAATTTTAAACTATCTAATACTTATAGGCTTAAGTCCCTACCAACTTTATTGCTGATTGAAAATGGTATTGTCAAGCAGCGATTAGAAGAGTTTCGTTCACGAGAAGATTTACGTCTGGCATTAGAAAGTATTCAAATCGGCTATAACAATAGTTACTCTGGAAAAATTGATAATCTAAAATTTACAGGTTAAGATTACACAAGCAGTAACTACAGTCATAAAAATTACAGAATTACAAAGCTATTTTTATGTTAACTCTTGACAGCAAAAATAGGTGAATGAGAGTTTTCTCTTTCACCTTTGTAATAATTTCATAAAATATTTTGACAACTTAACTCAAATGATTCTCTAACAAAGAGGCTATAGCTTCTGGATGAATTTTCTTGTATTGCTTTTTACCCAACATCAAAACACAATTGGGAGCGCTGCTACAACGCTTCTGACAATCGGTGTGTTCAATTGTCACTTTATCAGATAAACCGCGATCGCACAAAGTTTTCTCTAAGTCTGATAATAACCCCTTTCCACCCCGTTTCATACAACCAGATTTTTGACAAACCATAATCTTAGCTTTGGTTTGAGGTTGGCGATTTTCAATGAAACATAAACCAACTGCTTCTATTTGATAAGCTTTGAGTTTAACCTTACTTGTACGTGGGTTCAATTTACTGATAGCACCAACGCGAATTTGTTCCCCAGGTACTAAAGAAGAAACTGGAGAACAGCGCAAATCTTTAGGTAGTTTAACTTTCACCTTCCCAGAGGGAATCGCTAAACTTAAATATTTATATTTTCCTGGTTTATCACCAACAAAACCTAAAAACTGTCCCTCAAGATTCAATTCTGATAACGACTGATACTTTTCACCCATGTTAATAACTCAAAATTACAAAATTAACTTTTAGTCAAACTGAGTTAGATAGGGTGAATCATGTCTAATTCGTAATAGAGCCTACGGCACGCTTGCGCGAACGTAATTCGTAATTCGTAATTCGTAATTGAAGAGATTAAACGACACCATCAATTAACCAGTTCAATTTCTCAATGATGAGAATTACAAATTAAGGCTTATCAATTACGAATTATTTTGACATGATTTCCAAGATAGATTTTCACCATCTCCCTACCATCAAATTTCTAAGAGAGGCGTTTAGCTTCTACAGTGAGGGGTAATTTTTCTGTAGCTGGTAACTCACTAAATTCTAATTCCCAACCATTAGCTAAAGTGAGAACCTTACCTGCATCACTATCAGTTTGTTTTATAACTTCTTCCTCAAGGTCTTTTTTAGCAACGTAAACAACTAAAGTACCAGCATCATTCATTCGTAGCATTACTTTCATTATTTTCCTCAACAATTTCTAGTTCTTTCTTTTTACAACCGATGACGAACCCTGTATCTAAGAAATGCACAGCATATATATAGGTATTTTGTAAAAATGTGCCTATACTTGCCACATAACCAATGTCTCCCTTTTGAGCCAAAACTGCACCAATGTCTTGACCAGGAAAGGTGCCATCATTTTTGATCAATTTACGAATTCGTACTTTTTGACCAATTTCAAAAGCGGGGGGTAAGTCCAGTTCTAATTCATCGCGCTGCATGAGAATACCTCTGTTCACGTACTAGATTCAACAGTTCTTCTGTAGTGAGACTACGTTTTTTTAGTGTTGATTGTTGACGTACTGCATCTAATATAGATTGGGTTTCTTCTGAATTCAAAAAGATGCCATATTGTTCTAACAAATTAGATACTAAATGCCGTCCAGAATGTTTACCTATGACTAAACTTCTTTCCCAACCTACTTCTTCAGGAGCAAAGGGTTCATAAGTTTCTGGGTTTTGTAATACACCATGAGCATGAATACCAGATTCATGAGCAAAGGTATTTTTACCGACAATTGCTTTCCAAGGTTGAACATTAGCACCTGATGCAGCAGCTACCAATTGAGATAGTTCTAATAAGTGTCGGGTTTTAATCCCTAAATCAACACCATAGATGCATTTTAGAGCCATAATAACTTCTTCTAAAGCTGCGTTTCCGGCTCTTTCTCCTAAACCATTAACGGTGGTATTAACGGAAACGGCTCCGGCTTTTATCCCAGCAATAGCATTAGCAGTTGCTAAACCAAAATCATTATGGGTGTGAATTTCTACGGGAATTGATAAAGTAGATACTAACCGCTTAACTTTTAGATGAGTTCCAAAAGGATCAAGAACTCCAACTGTATCGCAAAAACGAAATCTTGATGCACCCCATTCTTGAGCATATAATGCCACATCTTCGAGGAAATTTTCATCTGCTCTAGAAGAATCTTCTCCCCCAACTGCAACCCAAAGACCATTATCAACTGCGAAGCTAATACAGTCTTTTAGTCTTTGTAAACTTACTCTCCATTGACCATGAAATTTAGCAGCAATTTGAATACCAGAAACGGGAATAGCAATATGAACTCGTTGAAGTCCACAAGCGATAGAAGCTTTTATATCTGATATAACAGCGCGGTTCCAACCGAGTAATTTCGCATCTAAATCTAAGTTAGCAATTGCTGTAATTGCACGTATTTCTTCTTCTCCCATTGCGGGAATACCGACTTCTAATTCAGGTACACCAATGGCATCAAGAAATTGAGCAATCGCTACTTTTTCTTCTAGGTTAAAAGCAACACCTGCTGCTTGCTCGCCATCACGTAATGTAGTATCATTAATAATGATTTGACTCATCTCAAATATTCCTCTAGCGGAGTTTTTACTAATACTCTTTAACCCTACAATCCCTAGTAATAATAGATATAAAACAAATATTAAAATTTCAATTTGAACTACTAAAAATAGCGCTAGTTATTAAACAGGGGTTATGAACTTTAATTATTGCTCAATAACTCACACCACATCTGTATGACAGAAAACCAAATCTTGGTATAATTTAAGAAGATTTTTTCCGGCTCTGATTTGGATGTTCTACAAATAGCTGGTAGCTAATATAGCTATTAGCAAGTCCTGTAAACAATAAGATACTCAGTCCAGCAATTAAAGTAGCAATCATAGTAGTAGCCTCATTTGTAAGAATTCAGGATTCAGAATACTTGTAGAATTCCCTAAGTTTTTTAATTTTTGATTTTTTAATTTTTAATTGTTTAAGCGTGTTCTGCTAACCAATCAAAAATCTTTTCTAACTGATCTAAATCAATAAAACCATATTGCCAAAGTAGCATCGGTATTGGTCCTCTATCTAACTCACGATGTCGTAATGCGACAGCAATATCCGCTTTTGAAAGTTCCAGTTCATTATGCAAAAAATGAAGTAATTTCTTATCGCTGTTGCGCTGTACCATAATTTGACGTTGAAAATATCAAGTTAGACAATAATTTCTCAAATTCCATCCCCAGCGCTAGTTGCTAATTTCACTCTATTCAGAAATGAAATATGTCAGAGAATTTTTAGATTTAGTAGATTTAGCAGATTTGGCAAAGTGAGTGAAACCTAAGCTTAGGTTAATTCTCTTCAGTCTGCAAGCTAATTTGTGAGTGAACAATAACTTTGAGGTTTTCAGAGTCTGAATCATGCTTGCATCATGAATTATGCTCTGATATTCTCTTGATTAGACATTCTAGAAGTTGTAAAGTGTGATTACTCACACACTTTTTACTCAATACTGTGAAGCCAACAATCTTCTAACCATGTCACTAACTCACAGCGAGAAGCTAGAAATTGCATAACTGCACTGCGGACAAGAATGGCTTCTTGCAAACTGTTGATTTGGACTCGCAAAGAACCATCTGGAGGACAAGAACAAGTAATCATTAACTCTTGCAAACGGTGATAAATTTGCCATCTATCGCTCAAAGGAATTTGCAAAACTTGTTCTCCTAGTGAAAACATAATTCAACTATCCTCGTGCTGCTGATGATTTGTCAGGGTTTGCAGTTGTTGTTCAAGTTTCTCAATTCTGGAAAGCAAAGAACGAATTATACCTGCTTCAACATCAGGAAGTTTTCCATGTTCTAAAGGAGAGAGACGTTTGGTTTGTTTATGGGAAATAATGCGTCCAGGTATTCCCACAACAGTGGAATCTGGAGGAACATCACCTAAGACAATTGAACCTGCACCTATACGGACGCGATCGCTAATTTGAATATTTCCCAAAACTTTCGCACCGGCACCCACAACAACGTTATTACCCAAAGTGGGATGACGTTTACCGCTTTCTTTCCCCGTTCCACCCAATGTTACACCCTGATAAATTAGCGTATAATCTCCCACAATGGCAGTTTCACCAATCACAACACCCATGCCATGATCGATAAATACACCTTTGCCAATTTCTGCACCTGGGTGAATTTCAATACCTGTGAAAAACCGTCCCAAGTGAGAAATAAAACGTGGGATAAAACCCACTTTACGGAGGTGTAACCAGTGCGCGAGACGATGTAAACACAGAGCATGAAATCCAGGGTAACAAAATATTACCTCTAACCAATTACGTGCTGCTGGATCACGCTCAAAAATGATGCGAAAATCGCTCATTAATGGCTCCCAAAAACCTCCAGAACGTTGATTTTTCCGCAAGTCTGTAATTGCAGTTGTGGTATTACTAATACTGTCTAAAGACTGTTGCATCGGTACTGTCTGGTTAAAAGAGCCATGTTGTATTTTTATGCTTATATCAGGTGACTCGAAAGCAGACACAACCGCAGATACCGATTGGATTTATTAAATTTATTACGTTTGTACTCAATAGGTTTAAACCCCTATTTAACAGAACTTTACATTTTCTGTTGGGGTAGGGGTACTAGCTTTTTATAACAGGGGTACTGGTATTTCTGGGGTAGGGATTCAGTTTTTTTGTACTCAAGATAAATCTCTTTACCTGTGAGGCTTGACAGCGATTTAGGCAAGATAATTGGCTATATATTCAGTTGTACTCATTGCCTAAACGAAGCAGGTAGAAGGGATTACAACTTGGATTTCTGTATACTCAGCTACTATTATTAGTGTAGGGTTTTGGTAGTCAAAAAAGCGATTTCTTTATTTTGTTTTAGGATTTGTTTGCTGTATGTGGAAATACAAAATAGAACTATAGGGAGATGGATGTTATTGAGTTATCTTGTGTTATAATTTTTGTCTGAATCAGGATGTCCAGGATTAAAGGATTTACAGGATGAGAATATTCCATGTTGCATTTATTAAAAAGGAAAGATTGAATTTACTGAACTTCCCAAAAATGTGAACAATAAATAATAGCAACTATGCAATTTACTACCCTCACTAGCCCATTAGAAAATTTTCTTGGGCAACCCAATATTGAAGCCTCTCCTGCCTGGGAGTTTATCCAGGGACAAGCCCAGCAAAAGCCCATGCCAACGCTGTTTCATTCCCGCCTCCAACGTAACCTTGTTAACGCCATCAACAGCCAAACTACAGCCTACGAAGCTATCCAAGAACTCCGGTGTATCGTACCGCCCATGTCTCCTGTACCTGATATTGCGGTTGTTAAGAGTGAACGTCTTACTGATGAAGATGGACCGCTACAAGGTTCACCAGACTGGTTAATTGAAATTCGCTCCCCCGACCAAAGCACCTTAGATATACAACACAAAATCCTGCATTGCTTGAGTAACGGGACACAGATTGCTTGGTTAATTGATATTCAAAGAAAGCAAATCTGGGTTTGGGAAAATCAAGAATTACCACTCGTTTATGCCGATAATGATACACTCCCCAGCCTTGGCAATATTTTAGAATTGACTGTCGCAACCGTGATGGCAATGACTCAGCAACGATGATATTTTGATATATTAAAATAATGAATATGTTTATTATGATTTTGGATGCAGTAAACGAATAAAGCCTTCTTGCTCAAAGTGTCGATCTGTTGTTAAAGCTTCGTTAATACTTCTTTCACGCATCAGTACAAAGCTAATGGAGTCGCATAAAGAGTAACTTTTATCCTGCCTTATCATCAATAGCTCAATTGCTTTTCTGTACAATGATTCATTAATCCAAACCGTTTCAATATCTGGGTTATCCAATAAGTCAACAACAAAAGCAAGTATGGATGAGCGAGGAAAGCGTCTGGCATTTGCTAAAGCAACATATTCAGCAATGATGTAACTGTGAGTTAGTCTAACTGTAGCCTTTTTGTATGCAGTACAAGCTAGACTATGAAGTGGCTCAGTTGGATAATGTAAACAAAGTAACCCGGAGGTATCAATTAGCATTAATCGTCCTCGTGGTTATTAGCATACTCTCTTGCTAAATCTGCATCAATGCTTTCATTATCAATATTTGTACTACTATAGATATTGAGTGTGCCAAAATGATGCTCAAATTTTGCCTGTGCTAATTCTTTTTGCACATCTGTAGATACTGGCAAAACTTGGCTAAAATGCTGTTCTAGCAATGCTGTTGCTAAACTTTCTGGAGAAATACCGACATTATTAGCTTGTTGCTGAATAGCGATCGCTATCTTATCACTCAGTTCCAGAGTTAGAATTTGGCTCATAACAGGATACTCAAGAATTAATGTTATTATAACATTGATTGCGTACAGCGGAAAAAGGCAAATAATAAATCACCGTAGAAATTAAAAGACCCCAAATATCTATTTAGACTTTAGTCAATAACAGTTTAATATCTTTCAACAACAGCGAATTATTTTATCCTAGGTTTATGAGCCGGAACTGTCAATTTAAGGACTTCATCAGGCAGTAGTTTTTCTAGTCTAATGTGGCTACCGCGTTGACGAACCACAAGCCATCCATCTCGTTCTAGAGCAGCTATGATTTGAGTGTATGAAAGACTAGGAACTTTAGTCATAGAACTAACTCTCGAACAATAATACCTTCCTGAGAGGAAAACTCATGTTCTACGGGTTCAAGATATAACTCTATAGCTTCTTTAATATTTTCTAATGCTTTGTCTACATCTTCTCCCTCGCTGATACAACCAGGTAAGGAGGGAACATAAACGGTATAGCCACCTTCATCACTAGGTTCTAGAATTACTGTTAGCTTCATATTTTTCAAACAATGCAATTTATAATGATTTTAGCAAGATTTCTCAGTCAAAAATAACACCGCGATAAATTTCCGCCATTGGTAATTCAACCCCAACTGACTCTAAAGAAATAGATTTTTCTAAATCATTAAAATCACTCAATAACCAACCTTGAGATTGCTTACTATATTTTTCTATAAAAGGTTCATCTTGCTCTACTAATAAATATTCACAAAAACTAGGAATTGAACGATACATCCGAAACTTACTTTGACGGTCATAATCTGCTGTGGAGGGGGATAATACTTCAACAATTAAAATAGGATTTAAAACTTCATCTGTGCGATTTTCATTTAGTTGCGGTTCACCTTCAAAAACCATCACATCTGGATATACTCCGCGTTTATGTTCAGGAATCCATAACCGTAAATCGCTGTTAATTGGTTCAAATTGAGTATCGCGGAGAAGAAACTTCAGAAAAGCAAATATATTTCCACTGATACGGCTGTGGTTGAGTGATCCTCCAGGCATTGGTACAATTTCTCCATCACGATATTCGCTGCGTCCTTCCGCTTTTTCTTCAATGACGCGATATTCATCCAAACTATAACGACGCTCAACGGTGGTAATCATCATGTTTTAATTGATTACATTGTTTTTAGGACAACAAGAATATTTGGGTATTGCTGAATTTATATTGTCATTATGCAACGCCAATATTTAAATTAGCCACCCAAAAGGTATTGCAACTGAACCTGAATATCAGTGTTAGTACCAGCTACTAAAACAGCCGCGTTATTAAACTTGGGTGGGCCAGTCAGAATCAATGGATTGTTGGAAAAACCAAAACCTTCTGTAGGAATACCAAAAGAGTTGCTATTGAGGATACCGTCTGCATTGGTATCGTGAATCAATGCAACGGCATAATTGCCTGCTTTCAAGTTCTTGAAAATCAATTTTTGAGGCTTTTCTGTGATATCAACACATTGGGATTGTAAAGCTTTTTTACTGTCACTAGGAAATCCTTTGCTTTGATAAAAAAGACTAGCGCAAATTTTTCCGGTTTGGTTTTTCAGTCCATCCACATTAACTGTGAGATTACTCTTAAAATCTGCTCTGGCACCAGTTAAATAGAATAAATTTCCCAAAATAGGGAGTAACAATATCAGCCCCTGGATTGATGCTGTGCGTAACGCAATTTTTAAATGTTGCCTCATTAATTTATCCTGTATTAAATACAACTAGTATTTTAACAAAAAATATTGTTATTTGGGATTTTATTGTCGCTAATAGACCAAAAATCTCGATTTAACCAGAAACTGCGGCAAGCGTCACTATCGCAATTTTTCCCACCGCACGCTCACTTTCACTATACCGATGAGCTTCTACCAATTCTTGCAAAGGATAGGTGCGATTCCTACGGAGCGCTTCGCTATCGCTCACAGTTCCCATTTTACCCGCTTCAATCAAATCTTTTAAATAAACCAAATCCTTGCTATTAGGTCTTTCCAACACAAATTTTACCTTTTGACCAGGCAGAAACATAGTTAAAAAACTCTGCACAATCACTTCCGGGTTAGGCAACGTGGACACATAAACCCCATTTGGCTTTAAAACTTTTCTGCAATTAGAAAATGCTCGTTTGGCAACAGCATCAAAAATAATATCGTACTGCACATTACCTTCTGTAAAGTCCTGTTGCGTATAGTCAATCACTAAATCTGCATTCAAAGATTTCACCAAATCCAAATTTCTAGTACTGCAAACGCCTGTCACTTCAGCCCCCAAAGCTTTAGCAATTTGCACCGCAAAAATGCCTACACCGCCCGATGCGCCATTAATCAATACCTTTTGACCTGATTTGATATTTCCCAAGTCTCGCAGGGCTTGTAGAGCCGTTAGCGCCGCTAAAGGTACAGTGGCTGCTTCTTCATAACTCATATTTGTGGGTTTGGGAGCCGCAAAATTTTCCGGGATAGCAGCGAATTCTGCATAAGCGCCCCCAGGAAAGCTAGTGCTGCCATAAATAGCATCTTCTACTTTAAAGCGCGTCACTTGCGAACCAACTTCCACCACTTCCCCAGCTACATCAAACCCCAGAATCATTGGGAATTGGTTTCTCGTTAATAAACTCAACATTCCCTGGCGGATTTTCCAATCAATGGGATTAACACTACTAGCGTGAACCTTCACAAGTAACTGCTCAGGCTTGATTTTCGGCTGTTCCACCTCTTCATACTGCAACACGTCAGCAGAACCATAGCGACGGATAACTACAGCTTTCATTACATTTCCCCTGTTTGACTTGTTCGCCATATATATAGTGTAGCGATGCCAAAAGTTCAGAACGATTAATTTTTTTGCTATTTCCAATTCCTTAAATTGACATTATTTATCATTCCCGAACAGCTTTAAGAACGTCAAACCGATAAAAACTGATATTAAAAATTAAATTTATTGCAAATGATCTGCATTAAGAGTTATCATTGTATTAAAGCCAGAATGCTTATTTAACATAGGTTAGAAGTGCAATTCACATCATTAATCATCGAAAGCTTAAAAAAATATGAACTGCATTTTTATCTCAAAAAAAATGATATGTTGGATACAGAATATAAATTGGCAGATATCTGGACTATGACAACGTTTTCTATTCCAGATTTACACCTCAAATCCCTTGCAAATTATGGCTTTCAGCAGGATTTGAGAAGTGTTTGAGTACATGATTAATGTAGCTTAAAACAAACCAAAATGTTGCCCAATCCCTGACAGATATAGGGTTTTGACTGAGTACAAAGAAATCCTGAACCCCACTCGAAAAATACTCGTACCCCAACTGAAAAATACTAGAACCTCTACCCGAAAAAATTTTATTTAATTTTTGTAACCCTGGCAATGATTGGGGTTTATAGATTTGAGTACAAACATAATATATCCAATAAATCCTATCCTAGACAGCCCAACCACCTATCTAGAAACGGCTGCTATAAATCATTTATCGCCAATCACTTAACGCTCCTTAACAAAGTTAGAAGCCAAAAGTGAGTGGAGGGATGAGATAGCACCATGCCTGAAGTGAATGGAAGTCGCGGCTGTACACACAAAGTCTACCCCAGACCCAAACGTTGACACACACCAGCCGAACCTTGGAGAAATTTTGGATTTTAGATTTTAGATTTTGGATCAAAAGTCTTAATTAATGACTTTTGCCATGATCTCAAATAACACTAAATAATCCACAATTAGTATCATACTCCTGCAAACAAAATGAGTATAAGACGCGACTTCAGTTCATAGGCATTGGCAGTAGTAACAGCATCTCCCACAGTGGCTCTCTAGTCCACCGACCTTGCGAAATTCAATGACACTACCTGCTACAAACATTCTCACCTCCTCCAATCAGGAATCCATTATCACCCCAGCTAAATCTGGTAATTGTGGTTGCGATAGCAGCACAACTCCAGAAATGGACGAAAAACTTATAGAACGCATCGCCAAACATCCCTGCTATAGTGAAGAAGCTCATCATCACTACGCCCGGATGCACGTTGCAGTTGCACCAGCTTGTAATATTCAATGCAACTATTGTAACCGCAAGTATGACTGTGCTAATGAAAGTCGCCCTGGAGTGGTAAGTGAGTTGCTCACACCTGAAGAAGCCGCACATAAAGTGTTGGTAATTGCGGGTAAAATTCCCCAAATGACTGTTTTGGGAGTTGCGGGGCCTGGTGATCCTTTGGCTAATCCAGAAAAAACCTTCCGTACTTTTGAATTGATCGCAGACAAAGCACCAGATATTAAACTGTGCTTATCTACTAACGGTTTGATGTTAACAGAATATGTTGATCGCATCAAACAATTAAATATAGATCACGTTACTATCACCCTTAATACCATCGACCCAGAAATAGGCGCACAAATCTATTCTTGGGTTCATTACAAACGTAAGCGTTATAGAGGCGTGGAAGGAGCAAAAATTCTCCTAGAAAAGCAGTTGGAAGGTTTGCAAGCTCTCAAAGAAGCTGATATCTTGTGCAAAGTTAATTCCGTGATGATTCCTGGAGTTAATGACAAACATTTGGTAGAAGTTAACAAAGCAATTCGTGAGAGAGGCGCATTCTTGCACAACATCATGCCGCTGATTTCTGCACCGGAACATGGTACACACTTTGGTTTAACCGGTCAACGGGGACCCACAGGTAAAGAACTCAAAGAAGTTCAAGACAACTGTTCTGGTAACATGAAAATGATGCGTCACTGTCGTCAGTGCCGAGCAGATGCGGTAGGATTATTAGGAGAAGACCGCAGCCAAGAATTCACCAAAGATAAATTCTTGGAAATGGCTCCAGAATATAACTTGGAAACACGCCAAGAAGTTCACGAAGGTATTGAGAAATTTAGAGAAGAAATTAAAGCAGCTAAAGATAAAGCCAAAGCAACTGCTGTAGAGAGTAACAATGGTAAATCTCTACAAAACAAACCCAAAATCTTAGTTGCAGTAGCGACAAAAGGTGGTGGATTAGTTAACCAACACTTCGGACACGCTAAAGAATTCCAAGTGTATGAAGTTGATGGTAAGGAAGTGCGCTTTGTCAGTCATCGCAAGATTGACCAATATTGTCAAGGTGGTTACAGCGAAGAAGCCACCGCAGATAATATCATGAAAGCGATCGCAGATTGTAAAGCAGTCTTGGTATCCAAAATCGGTAACTGTCCTAAAGAGAAACTGCACGAAGCCGGGATACAGACTGTTGAAGCTTACGACGTAATTGAAAAGGTTGCTTTAGAGTTTTACGAGCAATATGTAGCGACTGGGGAATAGGGACTGGGGAATAGGGACTGGGGATTAGGAAAGAAACTTTTCCCAATACCCAGTACCCAGTACCCAGTACCCAATCACCAATTCACACAAAGGCAAATAATTATGGCTTATAAAATTACTAGCCAGTGTATTTCCTGCAAGCTTTGTTTGTCTGTTTGTCCCACCGGTGCAATTAAAGTAGTTGACGGTATTCACTGGATTGACTCTGAACTTTGCACAAACTGTGTTGGCAGCATTCACACTGTACCTCAATGTAAAGCCGGTTGTCCCACTGCTCATGGTTGCGTTAAACAATCAGGCGATTATTGGGAAGGTTGGTTTGCTAATTACAACCGCGTCTTAGCAAAGTTGACAAATAAACAAGATTACTGGGAACGTTGGCGGAATACTTATTCCCAGAAATTCTCTGAACAATTGCAAAAGCATCAAGTAGTGATTTAAGTGATTGGGAATTGGGGACTAGGAAGAGGTTTTTACCAATTACCAATCACCCATTACCAATCACCCATTACCTAATAACTAATAACTTAATGACTAAAATGCAAAAGAATTGCATCTATCTCGATAACAATGCTACCACCAAAGTAGATCCAGCAGTTTTAGAGGCGATGCTGCCTTATCTGACGGATTATTACGGTAATCCTTCTAGTATGCACAGTTTTGGTGGACAACTTGGTAAAGGCGTGAAAATAGCCAGAGAACAAGTTGCGGCTTTATTAGGAGCAGAAGAATCAGAAATTATCTTTACTAGTTGTGGAACTGAGGGAGATAATGCTGCTATTCGTGGTGCATTATTAGCTCAACCAGAAAAACGCCACATCATCACAACTCAGGTAGAACACCCCGCAGTTTTGAATGTCTGCAAACAGTTAGAAACCCAAGGTTATACTGTTACCTATTTGTCAGTAAATGCGAAGGGACAGTTAGATTTAAATGAACTGGAAGCTTCCCTAACAGGTAACACCGCTTTGGTGAGCGTGATGTATGCCAATAATGAAACCGGCACTATCTTTCCAATTGAAGAGATTGGTGCTAGAGTTAAGGAATACGGCGCTATCTTCCATGTCGATGCAGTCCAAGCGGTAGGTAAATTACCCTTGAACATGAAGACCAGCACCATAGATATGTTAACTATATCTGGTCACAAAATCCACGCACCTAAAGGCATTGGTGTTCTATATGTGCGTCGTGGAGTTCGGTTCCGTCCTTTCCTCCTGGGTGGACACCAAGAACGGGGACGCAGAGCAGGTACAGAGAACGTTCCCGGAATTATTGCTCTGGGTAAAGCTGCGGAACTGGAAATGCTACATTTAGAAGAGGCAACCAAGAGAGAAAGTCGGTTGCGCGATCGCTTGGAAAAAGCTCTCCTTGCTAAAATTCCCGATTGTGAAGTCAACGGTGATCCTAGTCATAGATTACCAAATACCACAAATATTGGTTTCAAATATATTGAAGGTGAAGCAATTCTGCTCTCCTTAAATAAATACGGTATTTGTGCTTCTTCTGGTTCTGCTTGTACTTCTGGTTCTCTAGAACCTTCCCATGTTTTAAGAGCGATGGGTTTACCCTACACCACTTTACATGGTTCGATTCGTTTCAGTCTTTGTCGCTACACCACAGAAGCTGAAATCGATCAAGTTATTGCAGTTATGCCAGAAATTGTTGAACGTCTCCGCGCTTTATCTCCCTTCAAAAATGATAATGCCGGTTGGTTACAACAACAATCATTAGTAAAAGTCTCCTAAATCTTGTCAGGGTTTAGCAATGCTAAACCCCTACTCAATCCTCAATTAGTTCTTATAATCCAAAATCTAAAATCCAAAATCCAAAATTAGCCATGTGGGACTACACAGATAAAGTATTAGAATTGTTTTACGATCCCAAAAACCAGGGTGCAATTGAAGAAACAGGTGAAGCTGGTGTTAAGGTTGCAACTGGAGAGATAGGTAGTATTGCTTGCGGTGATGCTCTCAGATTGCATTTAAAAGTGGAAGTTGCATCTGATAAGATTCTCGATGCTCGGTTTCAAACCTTTGGTTGTACCAGTGCGATCGCATCTTCCAGTGCTTTAACCGAAATGGTAAAAGGCTTAACATTAGATGAAGCCTTAAAGGTTTCTAATAAAGATATTGCCGATTATCTGGGCGGTTTGCCAGAAGCGAAAATGCACTGCTCAGTTATGGGTCAAGAAGCTCTAGAAGCTGCTATCTATAATTATCGAGGCATTCCTTTAGCTGCCCATGATGATGATGACGAAGGTGTACTAATTTGTAGCTGTTTTGGTATCACTGATACCAAGATTAGAAAGGCTATTGCACAAAATAATCTCCTCAGTGCAGAGCAAGTAACAAATTATGTAAAAGCTGGTGGCGGATGCGGTTCCTGTTTAACGAAAATTGATGATATAATAAGAGAAGTAAAGCAAGAAACCGCCAATCAAACTCTCAACACCAACGGCGTGAAAGCTACTACAGAAATTGCTAGTTCAATGTTGAATGGGGGGCAACAAAGACCATTAACTAATGTGCAAAGAATTGCCCTGATTCAAAAAGTATTAGATGAAGAAGTCCGACCTGTATTAATTGCCGACGGTGGAGATGTAGAACTCTACGATATAGAAGGCAATAAAGTACAAGTTATTCTCAAAGGTGCTTGCGGTTCATGTTCCAGCAGCACAGCCACATTGAAAGTTGCGATTGAAGCGAGATTACGCGATCGCATCAACAAAGAAATCATAGTCGAAGCAGTGTAGGGGCGGGGTCTCCCCGCCCTCCTAGACCAGGGTTTTCAACGCCCATCAAACAACCAGAAATCCTCACAACTCAATAAATACAATGCACTCAACACTGATTCTAAATTCTGTAGAGCGATCGCCTCCATAGCGACGTTCTACACACGCTCACCGCCGTAGAACTTGGCCGTGAGAACCAAAAAACGAAAGACAAAACACCAACCAATTCTAGGAAAACACGAACAATGACTACTGACGCAAGTATTAGACAAATAGCTTTCTACGGCAAGGGCGGTATCGGTAAATCTACCACCTCTCAAAACACCCTCGCAGCAATGGCTGAAATGGGTCAACGCATCATGATCGTAGGTTGCGACCCTAAAGCTGACTCTACCCGTTTGATGCTTCACTCCAAGGCTCAAACCACCGTTCTTTCCTTGGCTGCTGAAAGAGGTGCTGTTGAAGATTTGGAACTCCACGAAGTAATGTTGACCGGTTTCCGTGGTGTTAAGTGCGTAGAATCTGGTGGTCCAGAACCCGGTGTAGGTTGTGCAGGTCGTGGTATCATCACCGCTATTAACTTCCTAGAAGAAAACGGCGCTTACCAAGACTTAGATTTCGTATCTTACGACGTATTAGGTGACGTTGTATGTGGTGGTTTTGCTATGCCTATCCGTGAAGATTAAGCTATTTTGTCTAGGGTTTTTGTTAATGCTATTGTTTGAGGATTTTGGTTTTTTATGCCCTATTTTTGCCCTGGGAAATTTTTGGTAAATGGGCATTTTGTTTTGTTTTTATTCTTTTATTTACCCTATTTTGTCCCTAGTGTCAATAGGGATACATGATTTTTGATAAATGAGTTACTAATTTGGTGATTTATAATTAGATTTAGCAAGGATCAGTATCTACCAACAGAGAGGAGAATTTATCTTTATGGACTCAAATACACAACCACCACATTCTGAAAATAACAATCAAGTTTGGGAATGTTTACCCACTTCTTCCAACTATGTAGATCAAATTGCCTTCAGTCCTGATGGAAAAATATTAGCCAGCTTCCATAACAGATCAACTGAAACAATCAAACTCTGGGATGTAGCAACTGGTCAACAACTCTATACCGCTAATTGGGCTGATCTTCAAAAAGTTGACGGAGGGATGGATTTTTTGTTTTGCAATTTGAAAATAGCAGTCTCAACCAATGAATACCCTGTCATCATCAAGCTGTGGGAAACATCCACTGGAAAAGTAACTCATGCTTTTTCTTTTGGGTACAAGCGAAGGGGTAGTTATAGCCGTCAGTTTAGCTCAGATGGAAAAATCTCTGCCAGTTTAATCTGGGTGGGGGGGGACGATGAAACAATAACACTGTGGGAAGTCGAAACAGGGAAAGAGCTTTGTAGTATCACAGTGCCAAATATTACAGCATTCAATAAATATACTGGTGTTATTGCGTTGAGTTCAGATGGTCAAATTTTAGCTAGTAATTCTCAAGATAATAACTCTCGATCTGATCAGAAAACAGTTATTGTTTTGTCAGAAACTCTTACGGGTAAAGAAATTTGCAGGTTTCCAAAAATCGTTGAATGGAAAGACTTTGTAGATAAAAAACTTGCAGAGGAAGAATCTGTAGAGAAAAAATCTGTGGGTTTAAAAACATTTATATCTTCTGCTTTCAATAAATTTCTCCTGATTTTCAGCCCTAAGCTGTCTGAAATGGAAATGTATAAGAGTTTACTAAAAAGCCTAGAATTAGACAAGGAATTTAGCTCAATACAGCCAAAAAAAATTGTATCCCTTGCATTCAGTCCTAATGATCAGCTTTTAGCAAGTGGTGACAATGATGGCACAATTACCTTATGGGAACTGAAAAAGGGATTATCAGAACTACCTACAGCGATTCATACTTTTACCAGCGTTTCCAAACAACCTATCAGAAGTCTTGTATTTAGTCCAGATGGACAAACTTTAGCTACTGGACACGGTGACAACAATAGCGGGATTACTCTGTGGGATGTCAACAGTGGGAAAAAAATTAAAACCTTTGCTGGTCATGTGGTATCAGCCGTTAGGCTGTCCTGTAGTGGTTTTAATTTTGAACGTGACCAAGTAGCTGTTAGTCCTGATGGAAAGATGATCGCTAGTAGTGGCGACAATTACATGATTAGACTCTGGCACACACAGACTGGATCTTTCCTTCGTTCCTTTGAATCTAAGTCTCATCCGGATTATGCTCGAAAAATCACCTTTAGTCGTGACGGTAAATTTTTAGTTAGTGTTTATAGAAAACAGATTGTCCTATGGGAAATATCAACAGGTAGGGAAATTCAGGCAATGATACCTGATCCTGATGCTGATGATTATAACTTTCCTTCTTGGGGTTCAAGAGATTTAAATCAGTATGGAGACTTACTAGCAATTAGTGAAAAATCTGCAAGTTTAGATGGTGCAAAGTTACAAATTAAAGTTCTACAAGTTCCTAATGGTCAAACTGTTTGTACGCTTGTTGGTGACTATCAGTTCCAATATCAGTTACCATCGCAAATTATCTTCAGTCCAGACAAACGCCTTGTTGCTACTCGGCATATTGATGATAAGAATATTAATGATCAGTTGAGGTCTATTACATCTAAGTTTAGAATATGGGAGCTTGCAACTGGTAAGTTGATTCGTAATATCAATATTTATGACCCTGACGGTAGTTATCCTCACTTTAACGATCTACATCCAGTGCTGTTCAGTCCAGATGGTGAAATTTTAGCAATTGCAGGAAATGAAAATATCACCCTATGGGAAGTTAGTTCTGGAGAAAAAATACAGACTATTAATCGTGACCATATTCCTTGGGGAAGTTGCTTGGCTTTCAGTCCCAATGGGCAAATTCTGGCTTTTACTGCTTTTACTGGATCAGACAGTATTAGACTTTGGGATATAAAAACTGGCAGCGAGATTTGTATCC
This sequence comes from Anabaena lutea FACHB-196, assembly GCF_014698305.1. Taxonomy (GTDB): domain Bacteria; phylum Cyanobacteriota; class Cyanobacteriia; order Cyanobacteriales; family Nostocaceae; genus Anabaena; species Anabaena lutea. Next base: position 109,020 of record NZ_JACJST010000019.1, read on the forward strand.
TTGAAGAAACCTTAAGGAGTGATACTGTTACTTCGCTTGATTTCAGTGGTAATGGAGAAATTTTAGTAAGTAGTTATGAGAATGGCACGATTTCAGTGTGGCAGCAAAAAAGGGTTTAGCCTGATGAGTGTATGAGAGCGATAGCATTTCTGGTGTTGTAGGTTATGAATGCGATCGCTTTTTGGGTGTGTGGGTTGTGAGGTGCGATCGCATTTTCGGTGTTATGGGTTGTGAGAGCGATCGCATTTCCGGTGTTTTGGGTTATGGAGTGCGATACTTGCAGTGAGGTTTGCGATCGCTTTTTTGATGTTGTGGTTTATAAGAGCGATCGCTTTTCCGGTGTTTTGGGTGATGAGAGCGATCGCATTTCCGGTGTTTTGGGTTATGGAGTGCGATACTTGCGGTGAGGTTTGCGATCGCATTTGGGATATGTGCGTCGTAGGGATGCGATCGCATTTGGGATATGTCATTGATACTCTCTTCCCAGTGCAAGAATACTAATCTTCTTCTTTCTTCGCGTCCTTCGCGTCTTCGCGGTTCATTTAATCTGTATTCTTCAGTGTTGTGGGTTATGGAGAGCGATCGCTTCACTATCTCCCATTTTTCATCATCCAAACCAACATCCCTAAAATCTCTTCCACAGGTGGGAGAGCATAATCCATCAAATCAATAGTAACAGTATCACCCTCTAACTTTAAAAATCGCCATTGTGTACCACTACTAATTACACCATAAATAACGCTAGGGGGATTATTTTTAGCAGCATTAAATCTTTGTGCGGCCACCATCTCTGCAATACATTGTCCAAGCCCAGTTCTTAAATCAGCCTTTTTTGCTTCGACAATGACAATTACAGGCGCTTCAATTTCTAACACTTCAGGAGAACTACTTAATAGAAAATCGCAAATTCCATTAAGTCCCACTGACTCATCAACTGTAAAATCTTCACCTGAAAATAAACTAATTTGCCGATCTAAAATTCTTCTGACTTCTAACAAAACTGGGTAAATAATCCCTTCTGAACGTGCTTTTTCACTAGCAGAACCAGCCAGCGGCAAACTTTCTTCAAGATATGCTTTTAGCGTCGCAGATGGTTCAATTTTTTCAATAACAGGAATAAAACGCCCACCTTCCTGAGTTTTTAAACCAAAAGCTTCTTTAACCTTACCAATAGATGTAAATTGACTATAAGACATATCTTGTAACATTCCCCATTTTAAAATATTACTCTTTGCGCCTCTGCGTAAGGCTAACTCTTATCTTAACTCAATTTTCATCAAACTGTGTTTCATCTGCAACTTCAATCGTTCATTCTCAATTCTCAACCTCTCATTTTCTTGTTCCAATCTAATCACCATATCCTGTAAATCTTCCACCTTCGATTTTTTCTTAATTGCTTCCTCAATTGCAACCTTGCGATTTTCCAAACTAAACCACTTTTGATAAATGGATGTGTGCATATTCACAGAATGACCCAAATTATCAGCAGCAGCTTTAATGGGAATCCCCATTAAATGCGCTCGAATTGCCCAACCATGCCGTAAATCATAGGGTTGAAAAGGAATCCCGACAAATCTAAACCATCTATCTGTACCATGTCGTGCGGAGTTGATTTCTCTACTCGTCACTTTATCTTTAATTTTCGCTTTTAATAAATTAATTGCTTCTGTATCTGTTTTTAAATTAAAAGTTTCTACCCAACGCGGATATAATGGTAATGCTTCCCTTTCTCCAGTTTTGCATTCTTCATTAACACGCCATGTATTCATCGTATTTTCTGATGATAACCACCAATCTAGATCAGGATTAACAAAAATTTCAATTGGTCTTAATCCATAAGTTGCTAACATCCCATATACCCAACGCCAAAGTTGCCAATTATTTCTATCTTCCCTAGTTATCAACTTACTAGAACGATTAATAGCATAATTTTCAAACTTCAGATATTCTTGTTCTATCTCTGCGTCAGTAGGTATATCACGCTTACGTTGAGAAGTAGCCTTTATTTTTAAATTACTCAATTCTGGAACTTCTAAACCAGAACATTTACACAAAACCCTAATTACCTTAATTAATTCATTTTTGACACTATCCGATGAAGTGCAGAATTTCACAGCATCAATAAAATTGGCATTTATGGCTAATTTATCTTTTGGCAAATGTGTTTTAGCAATATAGGAATAACTATTAAATGTATTGTTACTTTTGAGAGTGCGTTTTCTAGTTTTAAAATAGTTTTGCTCAAACTCAGAAATCAATTCTCCGATTGTGATGAATTTAGCTTTAAATCTAGTTTTGCCTAAATATTTATCAGTCCAGATAAATTGTTTTCTGGCAATCAATCTTCCTAATTCATTAGCTTCTTCTTCCGCAGTATTTAAACCATCAAAACTAAATGGTATTCCCAAAGAAATATCATATTGCTTTGTGCCGATACCGTTTTTATCAACATCACCTGGTTTAATAGGGAGGGTAGTTCTTAACTGTAATGAATTACCTGATTTTCTGACAGAAACACTCACCTTAGCGGCTTTTAGTCTAGCATTAATTGCCTTTAATTCTGTTGTCAGTTTTGCCGTTAGATGATTTTCTTGATTTTCTACTGCTTGCATTCTGCCTAAATATCCCCCATCGGTAATAGCTGTTTGGTGAAAATCGGCAAATGCTTCCTGTGTTCTGTCCATACCCTAGATTTACCCTAATAAAAAAACTGTTTACTCACAACAATGATCACGGCAAACATTGTAGAAGATAAACATTTTCAGGCTATTAGAATAACATTATTACTCTTTCCCGTGAAGGTAAAGCACAAGAAATCTACATCGTTACATCAGGTGAAATGATGGCGATGTACGCTGCTAACAACATCGCTCGTGGTGTTTTAAAATATGCTCACTCCGGTGGAGTACGTTTAGGTGGTTTGATCTGTAACAGCCGTAAGGTTGACCGGGAAATCGAATTGATCGAAACCTTGGCTGAACGTTTGAACACTCAAATGATTCACTTCGTACCCCGCGACAACATCGTTCAACACGCAGAATTGCGTCGGATGACAGTTAACGAGTACGCACCTGATAGCGATCAGGGTAATGAATACCGTGCATTAGCTAAGAAGATCATCAACAACAAGAACCTCACCATCCCCACACCAATTGAAATGGATGAGTTGGAAGCATTGTTGATTGAATTCGGTATTCTTGATGATGACACCAAGCACGCTGAAATCATTGGTAAGCCCGCAGGTGCTACCAAGTAGTAATTAATCATTTAGGAACAGGAAAAAGGAAAACTCTACATAATTTCCTTTTTACCTTCCTTTTCCTCCCTACAGGGGACATTAAGTCCCCAAACTCCATCCCTATCCCCGTTCCTTAGGAGCAAGAGAGACAGAATATGACTCCTCCAGATGACAAGAAGATTGTTGAACAAAGAAAAGAACTAGTTAAAGAAGTTCTCAAAGCTTACCCCGAAAAAGCTGCTAAAAAGCGCGAAAAGCACTTAAACGTATACGAAGAAGGTAAGGCAGATTGCGGTGTTAAATCTAACATCAAATCTCTTCCTGGTGTAATGACCGCTCGTGGTTGTGCTTACGCAGGTTCTAAAGGTGTGGTCTGGGGTCCTATTAAGGACATGATCCACATCAGCCACGGTCCCGTAGGTTGCGGTTACTGGTCTTGGTCTGGTCGTCGTAACTACTACATTGGTACAACAGGTGTTGACACCTTCGGTACCATGCACTTCACCTCTGATTTCCAAGAACGCGACATCGTATTCGGTGGAGACAAGAAACTCACCAAGTTAATTGAAGAATTAGATGTATTATTCCCCTTAAACCGTGGGGTTTCTATTCAATCTGAATGTCCCATCGGTCTAATTGGGGATGACATCGAAGCAGTAGCTAAGAAGACAGCTAAAACAATCGGTAAGCCAGTTATTCCTGTCCGTTGCGAAGGTTTCCGTGGTGTGTCTCAGTCTTTAGGACACCACATCGCTAACGACATGATTCGTGACTGGGTATTCCCCAGAGCCGACAAAGCTAAGAAAGACGGTACATTGAAGTTTGAAAGCACTCCTTATGACGTAGCCATCATTGGTGACTACAACATCGGTGGTGATGCTTGGGCCAGCCGGATTCTGTTAGAAGAAATCGGTTTGCGCGTTGTTGCTCAATGGTCTGGTGATGGTACAATCAACGAAATGTTGATGACCCCCAACGTGAAGATGAACCTCATCCACTGTTACCGCTCGATGAACTACATCAGCCGTCACATGGAAGAGGCCTACGGTATACCCTGTACAAAACATGAGTTAATGGTGTTGTAAACCATGATTTAGTCCACGTCTAACTTTGCTCAACTTGAACAGTGTTCCCAGGGGACAGAAAATGGACTAAATTTTAAGCCAAATTTAAGACACCAATGAAAATTTCTGATCAGGGCATTTTTGATGGGTATGAGCCACCTGCATCTACTGATGGTAGTTACAGAGGAATCCAAAAGCAGATGGCAGCAACTCAACAACATTTAGAGAAGAAATTTCAAAAGGCTCTAGCTGAGGCTAAAACTCGACTCAAGGCAGGGAAGGTAAAAGTTGGTTTGGTAGTGGCAAAGGACTCTATTCAGTTGCAAGCATCCTTACCAGTAAAGTCTGGGGATGTTGACCGTAATGGAACCGGGTACAAGCAGTACAAAATTTCTCTTGGCATCCCCGCTAGTTTGGATGGGGTCAAGACGGCTGAGGAGGAAGCGCAGGAGTTAGGGAAGTTAATTGCTCGTAAGCAGTTTGAGTGGACTGATAAATATTTAGGTAAACTTGCCAAAGTTAAAGATGGTATCTCAACTGTTGGCGATACTTTAAAAGATTTTGAGATTAAATATTTTCAATCTCACAAGTTAACGGAAAAAAGTAAACATACATTCTCTTACTACTTAGATTATCTAAAGCGGTACGTGGGACTAGACACGCCGTTAAACCAGGAATCAATAGATTTGGTAATAGCAAGTTTACAGAATGAACACGCGAAACAAAATGCGGTTAAAACCTTGAAGGTTCTCAGGAATACCTTAAATATCACTACCTTTGCTTTAGACAATATCAAAATTAAAAAACCACAAACTCAAGCTAGGGATATTCCTAGTGATGAGGATGTGGTTAAATATTTTCAGAATTTTTATAACTATTCAGTTTCTAGGAAAGGAACTATCAAACTAACTTGTTTAAACAGTTGGAAGATGTGGCAGTGGGTTTATGGAATGCTTGCCACATATGGATTACGACCACGGGAAGTATTTGTAAATCCTGAGGTTGATTGGTGGTTGAGTTCTGAAAATGTTGATAATACTTGGAAGGTTGCACCGGAAACGAAGACAGGATATAGAGAGGCTTTACCTCTACATCCTGATTGGGTTGAGTTGTTTGATTTAAAGAATCCTGAGTTTTTGGAACTGTTGAAAAGTCAGGTTGATGGTAGAACCAGTTTCACTGACATCAACACGATTAGAGTTAATTGTTCATCGTGGTTTAGACGGGTAAACGTTCCCTTTACACCATATGATTTACGCCACGCTTGGGCGATTAGAGCGCATATCATGGGTGTACCAATTAAGGCTGCTGCTGATAATTTGGGGCATTCAGTAGAGATTCACACTGAGGTTTATCAGAAGTGGTTTAGTTTGGAGAATCGGAAAAAAGTTATCAAGTTGGCTGTTAATAAACTGGATGATATTGAGGTTCTAAAGGAAGAAAATGCCCGGTTAAGGGCTGAGGTTGAGTTGTTGAAAAGTGCGCTGGCTAGGAAGCAGGTGTCTGAGGTGTTGGGGTGAATGCGCTGCGGTATTTTTGTAGCCACTCCAAAACCATTACCTGTAAGGCTTTTGGAAGTTTATTCCCCCAAAAATGTAGTAAGGCGATCGCTATTATTTTAATTTTCTCAAATGATGAGAGTAGAAACTAATAGCAACTGTTGCCTTCGGAAACTTCACCCAACAGCAGAGGTCGATTCGCTCAACTACGCCTTTCTGTCCTTTCTTCTTCCCAGTGAGAATTACCACCTCATCCCCGACCTGTAAAGTTGTCAGCGGCGATTCTTTCAAAGCCACTATGTTTATCATTTGGATTGTAATTTCCTGTGATGGCACTCCTGGCAGAATACCAATTACTTCATCTTTAGTTGTTCGGATTGTTTTGATTTTAAATTTACCCTGTTCATCTTTCGTACCGTAGTAAACC
>NZ_JACJST010000002.1 GCF_014698305.1 Anabaena lutea FACHB-196
CTTTTGCTGTCATGTCAAGTAAAATTTTTCTCTGCTTCCTGCTGCTTATCTTGTTTCTTTTGTCAAGTTCATACTATACCAAATTAGATGAGCTTACCCTGTAATTAATTTTACAAGGTTTATGTTAGATTATACAATCAGTTCTGGCAATATCTTTCAAGATTTAGGTTTTGCGAATGCAGAAGAAAAACTAGCCAAAGTTAAATTAGCTTCTGTCATTGCTGATATTTTAGAACAGCAACAAATTACACCACAACAAGCTGCACAAATTTTAGGCTTAGAACTTGAACAAATCAATAATTTAAGCAATGGTATTCTCAAAGAATTTACCATTGAAAATTTATTAACTTACTTAATACAATTAGGACAAAATATAGAAATAATGGTAACAAATCAACAAACAGAAAAATCTCAACCTAAAATTAATGTTGTTTATCAGACAATAGCCTAATATTATTAATATAATTCCGTGTCAGTATTGCTAGTTGAACCAGTAATTTTTGATGTTAGGGTTTTAAGTTATGGAATTTGAATTTGATCCTAACAAAAGTGCCACAAATAAAACTAAACATAACATTGATTTTATTGAAGCACAAAAACTTTGGACAGATCCAAATCGTCTAGAAATACCCGCACGCACAACCGATGAAACTAGATTTTTAGTAATTGGTAAAATAGCTGATAAACATTGGTCAGCAGTCATTACCTATCGGAGTGATAAAATAAGGATTATTTCTGTTTGTCGTTCTCGTACTGAAGAGGTAAATATTTATGAAAGCTGAAGAATTTGATACTAAATTTGATAATGATGAAGATATAACTGAGTTTTTAGACCTATCTCAAGCACGTCGTCCCGGTTATGCAAAAAAAAGAGTTAATATTGATTTTCCTGTGTGGATGATAGAAGCATTAGAACAAGAAGCAAAACGTTTAGGTGTAACTTCTGATTCTATTATTAAATTATGGCTGGCTGAACGCCTTGATAAAAAGGTGAGAACTGGTTAGTTAAATTTAACATGAGTCCCAAACTACTATCATACAATTAGATAAACCCATAGAATAGAGGTCAAATTCATCATGGAACAAATTAGGTTGGCGAAAACGTAAACAATATCAAAGAATTCAACATTTAGGCTATTCATTAACATTAGATAATTGGCGGTTATTAGAAAACTTATCTTAATTCCTCTCTCTGCGACTCTGCGACTCTGCGTGAAATAAAAAAAATCTGTAACATCCCACCGAAAAAACTAATCACAGGTAAGATGACACAGAGTCAGCAAATCAATACACTGACGCCAATCGTGCAAATACCATTTTGGAGTTTAAAATGACCATTACCAGCACTCCACAAATAAAGCCATTATCAGATACAGAATTACAGAAAATCAACGCCTACTGGCGTGCAGCCAATTATCTCTCAGTCGGACAAATATACCTCCTCGACAACCCTCTACTGAGAGAACCACTCAAACAAGAACACGTCAAACCCCGACTATTAGGACATTGGGGAACTACCCCAGGACTCAACTTTATTTACGCCCACCTCAACCGAGTCATTAAAAAGTACGATTTAAGTACAATTTACATAGCAGGCCCCGGACATGGTGGCCCCGGACTCGTCGCCAACACTTACTTAGAAGGAACTTATAGCGAATATTACCCTAACATCTCCCAAGATGCTGGAGGGATGCAAAAACTGTTCAAACAATTCTCCTTCCCTGGTGGTATTCCTAGCCACGTCGCCCCAGAAACCCCCGGTTCTATTCATGAAGGAGGAGAATTAGGTTATGCATTAGTTCACGCCTTTGGTGCGGCTTTTGATAACCCTGATTTAATTGTCGCTGCGGTTGTCGGAGACGGAGAAGCGGAAACCGGTGCATTAGCTACCAGTTGGCATTCTAACAAATTCCTCAACCCTGTTACTGATGGTGCGGTTTTACCAATTCTGCATTTAAATGGATACAAAATTGCGAATCCTACAGTATTAGCACGGATACCCCACGATGAACTAGAAAGCCTATTTATTGGCTATGGCTATAAACCTTACTTTGTGGAAGGTTCCGACCCGGCTGAAGTTCACCAAAAAATGGCAGCAGTATTAGATACCATCATTCCCGAAATTCAAGGTATCCAAAGAGAAGCACGGGTACATGGTTTCAAAGAAAGACCGCAATGGCCGATGATTATTTTGCGGACTCCTAAAGGTTGGACGGGTCCGAAGGAAGTTGACGGGAAGAAAACAGAAGACTATTGGCGATCGCACCAAGTCCCTTTTAGTGATATAGCTGGTAAACCGGAACATCTGCAACTTCTAGAAGATTGGATGAAGAGTTACAAACCAGAAGAACTCTTTGATGTTAACGGTACACTAATTCCCGAACTCGCAGAACTAGCGCCCCAAGGACATCGCCGCATGGGTGATAATCCCCACGCCAACGGAGGTATTTTGCTGCGTGACTTGATTATGCCCGAATTTGAAGATTATGCTGTACCTGTTCCTTCTCCTGGGAAAGCGATCGCAGAAGCGACTAAAGTTAGTGGTAAGTTCCTGCGGGATATCATGAAACTCAACCAGGAAAGCCGCAACTTCCGCGTCTTTGGCCCCGACGAAACCGCATCAAATCGCATCGACCCCGTATTAGAAGTCACAGACCGTACTTGGGTTGCCGAAACTCTCCCCGAAGACGACCATTTATCACCCAACGGTCGAGTCATGGAAATCCTCAGTGAAACCAATTGTCAAGGCTGGTTAGAAGGATATCTGCTTACAGGTCGTCATGGTTTCTTCTCCTGTTATGAAGCATTTATTCATATCATTGATTCCATGTTCAACCAACACGCCAAATGGTTGAAAACAACTCGTGAAATTCCCTGGAGAAGACCAATTGCATCTTTAAATTATCTGCTTACTTCCCACGTTTGGCGACAAGACCACAATGGTTTCTCTCACCAAGATCCTGGTTTTATTGATCATGTAATGAACAAAAAAGCCGAAATTGTGCGCGTCTATTTACCACCTGATGCTAATACTTTGCTATCTGTTACTGACCATTGTTTAAGAAGTCGTCATTATGTCAATGTTATTGTTGCCGGCAAGCAACCTGCACTACAATATTTAGACATGGATTCCGCAATTAAACATTGCACCAAAGGCTTAGGTATTTGGGAATGGGCTAGTAGTGATTTAGATGGAGAAACAGATGTAGTCATGGCCTGTGCTGGGGATATTCCTACTTTGGAAACTTTAGCAGCAGTAGATATTTTGCGTCAGCACTTCCCAGATTTAAAAGTGCGGGTAGTGAACGTAGTTAATTTGATGAAACTACAGCCACAAAGTGAACATCCCCACGGTTTAAGCAGCAAAGATTTTGATATTATTTTCACAACCGATAAACCGATTATCTTTGCGTTTCATGGTTATCCTTGGTTAATTCATCGTCTCACTTATCGTCATACTAACCACAAAAATCTTCATGTCCGTGGTTATAAGGAAGAAGGAACAACAACGACACCTTTTGATATGGTGGTGATGAATGATTTAGATAGATTCCACTTAGTTATGGATGTCATTGATCGTGTACCAAAATTAGGTTATAAAGCAGCTTATGTGAAGCAAAAACTGCAAGATAAGTTGATTGAACATAAGCATTATATCGAGACTCACGGCGAAGATATGCCAGAAATCCGCGATTGGAAGTGGACTTATTAGGATGAGAAGGTGGGGACGTTGCCTGAAACGTCTCTACTTTTTTTGAGGGGAAATTTAGGGAAATATTTAAACGCAGAGGAACGCGGAGTTTTTGTTATATTATAATTAGTCGGGTTGGAGGTTATAAAAATGACACAGGAATTAATAGATCTTAGAAATAGTATTTTGCAAGGACGTTATACCGATGCTTTGGCTATTGTTGACGAATTAGAGGGAATGAGTAGACAAGCTATTTTACGGAATATTGAATCATTTTTGAAAGTTATGTTAATTCATTTGATTAAAAATCAAATAGAACAAAAATTAACAAATTCTTGGACTGCTTCTATTCGCAATTCCCTCCGAGAAATTAAAAAAATGAATTTGCAAGATAACAAAACCTCTTATTACGTAAAAATAGATGAATGGGACTTAATATTAGAAGATGAATTTGAAGAAGCTATTCGTGATGCAAGTGTAGAAGTATTAAATGGAATTTATAATGAATTTCAATTGGCGGAAATGGTAGATAAAAACCAGATAATTTCCACTGCTTTTAAATTTATAGAATTGACTTATGCACATTCTATTAAGGAGTTACCAGCCGCTATTGCTCAACTTTTAATTCAATTACCTGGTGGTGAAGATTGGAAGTTAGGCAAAAGGTAATCGAATATGACGCAGGAATTAACAGACCGCAGAAATAGTATTTTACAAGGACGTTATACCGATGCTTTGGCTATTGTTGGTGAGTTAGAGGGGATGAGTAAACAAGCTATTTTACGCCATTTGGCAGAATTTTGAATGTATCGTTAGAATACCCCAGTATCGTTTAGTTACGACGCATCTACTCCGTTTTAGGTAACGTTGATGAGACAACAACCAAGCAGACGTAGGCGGGGTGTAATCCTCACCCTCAAAGGCTGGGATAAATTTCAAGCTGCCAAAACTCAAGCCGAGTTTGACGAAAATGGTGGAGATAGTTTCTCTTTAGAAGAACTTAGTTATCGCACTCGTTTAGCTCTACACACTATATCTAGAATTTTGGCACGCTTGGAACCTGTAGATAAAAGTTCCTTGCAGTTTGCCTTCGCTGCCTTTGGTTTGGAGTTATCTCAAAGAGATTATACCCGGCCTACCTCGACCTTAGAAAAACTGGAAACTCGACAAGCAAACCCACAGTATGATTGGCAAGAAGCACCGGATGTATCTGTGTTTTTTGGTCGCAGTGAAGAATTATTGCAGCTACGACAGTGGATATTAGAAGAACGGTGTCGTTTAGTTGGACTGCTGGGAATTGGCGGTATTGGTAAAAGCACTTTAGCGGTGAAGTTGGGGCGGCAAATTCAAAGCGAATTTGAGGTAGTGGTGTGGCGCAGCCTGCAAAATGCACCACCAGTAGAGGAGCAAATAACCAACATCCTGCAATCTTTGCTGTCGGCGTTGCAAAAGGAGATGGTGATACCCGAAAGCTTTGATGGCAAACTAGCAAAGCTGATGGAATGTTTGCAATCAAACCGATGTCTGCTGATTTTAGACAATGTAGAGACAATTCTCGCTGGTGGTCAAGCAGGGCAATGTCGTCCTGGTTATGAGGGATACGGTCAATTACTGAAGCGCGTTGGGGAAGTACCCCATATTAGTTGCCTTCTGTTCACTTCCAGAGAAAAACCTAGAGAAATGGTACCGTTAGAAGGGGAAAGAGCAGGAGTGCGATCGTTCCCATTAAAGGGATTAAATCCTACCGAGGGACAACAGTTATTCCAGCAAAAAGGACAATTCACGGGTACAGAACAACAATGGCAAGTACTCATCGAGCATTACGGGGGTAATCCCTTAGCGCTCAAGATAGTAGCAGCCGGAACCCAAGAGCTTTTCGACGGTAGAATTGCCCCGGTTTTAGAGTGTGTGGAACATGGGATACTAATTTTTGAGGACATTGGCGACTTATTAGAACGGCAGTTCTATAATTTGTCAGCAGTACAAGAGGAAGTAATGTATTGGCTGGCAATTAATCGAGAGCCTGTATCCATTGCCGAGTTAGTTGCTGATATAGTGACATCTTCTTCTAAACGTCTCGTACCTTCAGCAATTAAATCTCTATTACAAAGATCATTAATTGAAAAAACCGGCGAGCATTTCTTTCTACAACCAGTCGTGATGGCATATACGACACAGCGATTGGTTAAACAAGTTTGTCAACAATTAGTAGGGGAAAAGTCTGTCCGTTTAGGCTTATTCCAAACCCATGCTTTAATCAAAGCAACAGCCAAAGACTATATCCGGGAGACACAAAAGCAATTAATTGTACAACCCTTGCTGGAGCAATTGTTGTTAGACATAGGCTCTCAACAACAGCTGGTAATTTTGTTGCAGGATGTATTGGAGCAGCAAAGACATCAAGCTGCAATATTAACTGGGTATGCAGGGGGCAATGTTCTCAACTTGTTAACGCATTTGCAAATAAATTTACAGGGGTATGACTTCTCAAATTTGAACATTAGGCAAGCTGACTTACAGCGTGTAAATTTAGCTGGAGTTAATTTCCAACATACTGCTTTTGATCAGTCTGTATTTGCTGCAAGCTTGAAGAGTATTTTTTCACTTGCCTTGAGTCCAGATGGAAAACTATTAGCTACAGGTGATATGGATGGGCAAATTCATTTATGGCAAATCGCAGATGGAAAAAACTTGTTGACATTGAAAGGACATGAAGGGATTATTTGGACAGTCGCCTTTAGTCCAGATGGAAAAACTTTAGCAAGTGGTAGTTTTGATGGATTAATTAAATTGTGGGATACACAAACAGGAAACTTTCTAAAAACTTTCGATGAACACACAGGGATAGTATGGTCTGTCAGCTTTAGTCCCGATGGTCGAACTTTAGCAAGTGGTAGTCAAGACAATTCAATTCGTTTGTGGGATATCCATTTAGGTAAATGTCTCAAAATATTGCAAAGTCATAATAGTTGGGTGTTTTCAGTTAGTTTTAATCCAGATGGTTCTATCCTAGCCAGTGGTAGTCAAGATTCCGATATTCGCTTGTGGGATATCAATAAAGGTATCTGTATAAAAACTCTGTCAGGTCATGATGATAGGGTATGCTCAGTTCGTTTTAGTCCAGATGGTAAAACTCTTGCCAGTGGTAGTAGTGACCACTCTGTTCGGTTATGGGATGTGAGTGAAGGTACTTGCATCAGAACATTTGATGGTCATAAAAATTGGGTGTGGTCAGTTTGCTTTAGTTCAGATGGTCAAACCATAGCTACAAGTGGTAATGACTCCAGTATCAGGTTGTGGAATGTGCAGCAAGGTACGTGCGTTAAAATTTTACACGGACATACCAGTGAAGTGTACTCAGTTATTTTTAGTCCAGATGATCACATTTTATTTAGTGCTGGTAGAGATTCTCAGTTGCGCTTTTGGGATGTAAGTAAAGGTGTGTGTGTAAGAACTTTACAGGGTCATTCCAGTGGGGCGCAATTTGTCAGTTTTCACCCTGATGATAGTCTGTTGGCAACTGGTAGTTGTGATGGTTTAGTTCAGCTATGGGATGTTGAATCTGGGTACTCTACTAAAACTTTACCAGGTCATGCAGATTGGGTATGGTCAGTTAGCTTTAGTCCCGATGGTAATATTTTAGCAAGTTGCAGTGATGACACCAGCATTAAGCTATGGGATGTTATTTCTGGTGATTGTATTACAACTTTATATGGTCATAGCGGTGGAGTAACATCAGTTAGCTTTAGTCCAGATGGTCAAACGTTGGTTAGTGCCAGTAGGGACGCGAGCGTGAAGTTGTGGGATATTCACAAGCATAAATGTATAAAAACACTAGAAGGTCACACAGGTGAAATCTGGTCAGTGAGTTTTAGTCCAGATGGTAATACTTTAGCTACAGCTAGTCAGGACTGCTTGGTTAAGTTGTGGGATGTGGGTGAAGGTAAATGTATAACAACTCTGTCTGGTAACACTGATGCAGTCTGGTCAGTGAGTTTTAGTGCAGATGGTAAAATACTTGCTAGTGGTGGTATTGATGGCTCAATTCGATTATGGGATACCAGTAACTCTACTTGCGTAAAAGTGTTGCCAGGACATACTTCTACCGTCTGGTCATTGAGTTTTAGTCCAGATAGTTGTATCTTGGCATCCGCGAGTTCTGATCAAACAATTCGCCTATGGGATATCAGTGATTTTACTTGTTTAAAGGTGCTGGATACTTATAGTAGTGGAGTATGTTCTATTTCCTTTAATTCTGTTGGTAATATCTTGGTTCATGCTAGTCAAGATGGGGGAATTAAATTTTGGGATATGGAAACTTTTGAGTATATGAAAACTCTGAAGGTTGATCGCCTTTATGAAGGGATGAATATCAGGGGGGTGACTGGGTTAACAGCAGCACAGCGATCGGCTTTGTTGGCTTTGGGGGCGGTGGAGGGTTTGGGGTAGGGTTTTGGGAGAGTTGGGAAGAGGGCGATCGCTTCTTTGATAAAGTTGGGAAGAGAGCGATCGCCTTAACTAAAGATCTGGAGATTATTTACGTTATCAAATCATATTTGGTAAATCACTTACTATTAAGCACCAATTTTTTATTCCAGATCGTAATCTGTTGAACCCATCAATAACTCTGTTGCTAAATGCCCACTTGTACATCCAACAGCCATAGCAATTCCCATTCCAACAATTACGGGAACACCAAGCGGTAGAAATGCTCCTGTTAGTACACCACCTCCCAAGTTTCCAAGAAGATAAATAACATTATTAACTTGCCCTGAAATAGTTTTACCCGTTTTGCACCAATGGGCAAAGTGTTCACAGTTATTTCCAAAGAGATTGTATTCTGGTTCACCTAGTTTGCTTATAGCTCTTTCAATGACTGTTTCAGGTGCAAAGCAAGCATTTTTTTTATACGGAAAAATATATATTTCCCGGTTTTGAGCAAACTTGTGGAAGGCAAGCCCTCTAATTTGTCCCCTTTTATTTTTACCTTCATAATGAATCACAACTTGTTTGTATTGTCTATTTCTATAAGATATATCACCACAGTAAATAGCATGATGATAGTGAGTGTGACTAAAATACCCAATATGATCGCCTGGTTGAATAGGTATAGATTCCATAATTTAATAATTCCTTCTATGTTTAAGTTTTTTGCATACTATAGTGATCCGATTTGATTCATGAATTTTTCATGGAGGCAGGGAATAGGGAAGGAGACTTTCAGTATGTACGGAGTTCTGTTCAAAATTCAAATAGGAGTCCTATATATCAACTCATACTTAAACATCAAAAATATTGCTGATGCTGTCTATCATTTATTCTACATTTGATTCAATGTCTGTAGATGTTCTATTGTTTTTACCAGTCATCATTAAACACAGAATCAATAAATGATACAATTGCTTCTGTGTTTTTTTCTAAACTTTCTGCTATTTCCTCACACCCTAGTTCAATAACTTGAAATGTTTCTTCTAAAAAACTATCACCCAATTGCAATAGTACTTCCAGGAAATTGGGAGTTTTATCACCTGGAGAAACAGGACAGGTATTTTTAATACTTTCTATATGCCTTACATTCCCATTTTCCTCTAGAAATAACCGTATTCTCCAGTGATATTTTCCTGTATGTGGATTATAAATTCCTATCTTATGAGAGTTATCTGGCAGATTATCTGGAAGAAAATCAATACTGAAATCAATTCCAAAATCTGTAATATAATCTGCATTATATATTTTGTAAGAAAGTTCCTCTACGTATTCAAAATTCCATGTATTAAGCTCTCCATTTGGATATGAATTATTAAAAATGATGTCAATATGTGCAGTAAACCAATTATAAGCGTCTACCGCAACTCTCTCAATTTTCCGTAGTCCGAAGTGTTTCTCATCATCATGAGGATATGTTTCTTCAGGATAAAGTGTAGCAAATACATAACTATTCTTTTCAACTAATTTCATGTTAATGGAATAATCACGAGAATCCTGTTTTAGATGTCCTTTAATTACTAAATTCCCGCCAACTTCATTGTTACCAACAGCAGATTGATTTGTGTTATTTTTATTCATATACTAACTTCCATCTCTTAGTAACATCACGATAAAAGTTCACATATTGGAGGCACATAATGCCTCCAAACTAGATATAGTGAACTGGTAGGTTCTATTGGAGGTATGGCAATTTCAAAGAAAAAATGCGTTTTTAGTTTTAACTCCAGTTGAGATAAAATAGAATAATTGTGGCTTTAACTTTTTTGAGTTAAACCTTTCACAATAATCTCTCCAGTAATTTTGTTATTATTGATAGCTTCTTGTGTAGTCCGACCATTCCCTTGAGCTTCTTGAATTAAGTTTTCTGCCTCTATCCTAGTTGCTTCATTAGCACTGAGAATTTTTTGAAACACCCCTTCATTTTTTTCTTTTAGTTGCTCTACTAATTCCTTAAGTTGATTAGCAAACTTTTCATCAGAATCCATCTGTTTTTGTAATTTCTTTTGAAAATCTGCCTTATTCTCTTCATTAGGGTCATTTTCCGCTTCTATCAGTACGCCTTCCAATTTTGCTTCTTTAAATTTGTTGCGAATGGTGTCTGCCAGTTTAGTAAATGTCTCTGTAACACCTTTACCAAAGTTTTTTCCACCTTCTTTGATTGCCTCTGAGAAAAATAAAGAGACAACTACTGCCGCAGTTAGAGGTTCTACTACCATAAAATACACCTTCAAGAAAGTTTTGTAAGACTTACTCCCAATCAGCACTAAAATAAATAGTGGTTCTTGTAGTTTGGGCTATTTATTTGTACAGTGTGATGTAGTTGTTACATATTCTAGTTTGCGTACTTTCCTCTATTTATTCAAGGCAACTTTAGCAAGTTAATTTCAACTTAAGGTTTTTATAAAAAACGAGAGTGATCGCATCACCCCATCATCAAAAGTGCGATCGCCCACACCAACCCTATCATCAGCAGTGCGATCGCTTATTTGACATAATTGCTGAGAATGCGATCGCTTATTTCAACCTCATCATCACAAGTGTGATCGCTGATTTGAGATAGTTGCCCAGAGAGCGATCGCCCACATTAACCTCATCATCAAAAGTGCGATCGCCGACATCAATCCCATCAGCAAAACTGCGATCGCTTATTTTACACATTGGCTAAGAATGCGATCGCTTATTTCAACCCCATCAGCAAAACTGCGATCGCTCATTTGACATAGTTGCTCAGAATGCGATCGCTTGATTTCGTTACTTTGCAGATGGCACTTGCAACAGTTTACGGTTGAGATTACCTGCTAACATAGAGTTGCCCATCGTCACCATTAGAGATGCTGATGAAGTTCTGATTTACCTGAGAGGTTTTGTATATGCCTTACCCTAAATTAAGTGACGAGGAAATTATCCAACGCGGTAAAGAACTATACCAAATGCATATTCGTCCCCAAGTTGAGATAACAGAGAATATTGGTAAACTGATCTCCATTAATGTTGAAACCGGTGAATATGAGATAGGCGACGATCTGATAGTAACAAGCCGTCGTTTGCAAGCTAAACAGGCTGATGCGGCAATTTGGGCAGAAAGAATTGGCTATGATGCCGTGTATGCTGTTGGTGGTTCATTAGTTAGGACTATGCAGTGATACACGGAATGGTTGTTGGACTTCAAGCACGAATGAGTGTTTTGGTTTGTTCAGAAGGAAATTCAGATGTAGAAATCGAGTTCGTTGTCGATACAGGTTTTGAAGGTTTCCTCACCTTACCATCCAATATGGTTGCAGAACTTGGCTTGCCTTACATTGCTAAGATTCAAGCGAATCTCGCCGATAACTCCAAGGTGGCGACAAATGCTTATGCAATAAAAATTATATGGAACGGTATTGAGCGTGATGTTGTAGTGCTGGCGATGGGTCGTCGTCCCCTGCTGGGAACGGCACTACTTGAAGATTATCACCTCAGCATAGATTTCTGTGAAGGTGGTACTGTTTTGGTTGATGAAATTTTGTAACCTCCTCTAAAAAAGAGGTATTAGCGATCGCTCACATCACCCCATCACCAAAAGTGCGATCGCAGTAACTAGCCATACACGATACCTATAAAATTCAACTAATAGATTGATTTGTAGCTAGACTTAAGCTAGTAGATAAATTTAAAAACAACAGAGCTAGATGATGCAAATCACTGTTGAAGTATCTGAGGAACTAGGACAGCAATTACAGCAGTTCCAAGACCGCTTACAAGAGATAGTAGAACGCGGTTTACAAGAGTTATTGAGCGAAAAGTCTGGCAATTTTCTCGATGAAAAACAGATTATTGCGTTGCTGGCTAGTCAGCCTACACCAGAACAAATTTTGGGAATCAGACCCTCACCGGAATTTCAGACTCGTGTAAGCGATTTGCTCTCACAAAGTAAAGCAGGAACGCTTTCAGCCAAAAGTGAAGCTGAACTAGAACGCTATCTGACCATAGAACATCTTGTCCGTATGGCAAAAGCTCATGTTTTCGAGCAATTACGCCAAAACCCATGACTTATGTATCAGCCCAGTTGCGGAAACTGGTAATTGAACGAGCGAACCAAAGGTGTGAGTACTGTTTATTTCCTCAGAGTGCTGCATTATTTAGCTTTGAGATGGAACATATTATTGCCGAAAAACATAGTGGTACTACTGAAGCAGAAAATTTAGCTCTCGCTTGCCCATACTGTAATCGTGCAAAGGGTACTGATTTGGGGTCAATCGATCCTGAAACGGGTAAACTAACACCCTTTTTCAATCCCAGGACTCAAAAATGGAGCGACCATTTTCAGCTGAATGGAGCAGAGATTGCAGCATTGACAGCAATTGGACGAGTAACTGTTGCAATTCTCCAATTTAATCAATCGGAGCGTTTAGAAGAACGAAGCAGATTAATTTGGGCAGAGCAGTATTCTTAGGTTTATGCGATCGCTTCGCTATCGCTGTGCCAGTTGCGTAAGTCCTGTTAGTTATGAATTTCATGACAGCGTATATGCTATCGTAGATGCATGGCGATTAAAATTGTAGTTGATACCAGCGTTTTTATTAGTGCGCTGATTAGCTCTAAAGGTTCTAGTAGAGAACTAATCCGACGCTGTTTGCAAAGAGAATATCAGCCTTTGATGGGAAATGCTTTATTTTTGGAGTATGAGTCAGTTATTCATCGCTCACAAATTATCGCCAAATGCCCTTTAACTACTGAAGAAATTTCTGCTTTACTTGCATCATTCGTGAGCATAAATCAATGGGTTTATATCTATTACTTATGGCGACCTAATTTAAAAGACGAAGGTGACAATCACTTAATTGAATTAGCAGTTGCCGGAAATGCTCAAATTATTGCCACTCATAATGTCAAAGATTTCCAAAATGCTGAATTGTTATTTCCTAACTTATCAATATTAAGACCCGAAGAAATTATTAGGAGTTAAACAAAAATGGCAACTTTAACTATTCGTTTACCAGATGATAAGCATAATAGATTGAAAGAACTTGCTCAAGCCAAAGGTATCAGTGTCAATAAATTGATTGAAGAACTTTCTACCATAGCTCTAGCAGAATTTGATGCCCACACAAGATTTAAAGCAATGGCTGCAACTGGTAACCCAGAGGAAGGATTAAGAATACTGGATAAACTTGATACTCTGACAGAATAGAGCTTGTTGAGCAATTATGCAAACACTAACCGGAGGCGATCGCCCACATCCACCCCATTACCAAAAGTGCGATACCGAATAGCCTGTCGTAGACATCGCTTATTTGACACAGTTACTCAGAGGCGTTGGAAATTAGATAAAAGGTGAAATATTAACACAGATACACAGATAGTTAAACTGAGTATTCAATCAATGATTAATAACTAAACCTTAAAATATGCCAGCTAAATCAGCTTTATGCCTTTTGTGACTGTAACGATTAGCTAAGTCAGATTAGAATTAACCCGGCCAATCATCCTTGGTTGCAGTTCCAAAAACAGGAGGTTTAATTTTGACGAAGTTGAAAGTTGGTATTAATGGATTCGGTCGGATTGGACGACTTGTGCTTCGTGCTGGTCTTACTAACCCCTACATTGAATTTGTGGGAATTAATGATTTAGTACCACCAGATAATCTTGCTTATCTCTTAAAGTACGACTCTACACACGGTAAATTAAAGAGCAAGATAGAAGCGAAGGAAGATGGAATGGTCATTGATGGTCGTTTTATCCCTTGTGTGTCAGTGCGAAATCCAGCGGAATTGCCTTGGGCTAAATTAGGTGTAGATTATGTTGTGGAATCTACAGGACTTTTCACAGATTACGCTGGTGCAGAAAACCATCTCAAAGCAGGTGCAAAGCGGGTAATACTTTCTGCACCTACAAAAGAACCAGACAAGGTTAAAACATTGTTGATGGGTGTAAATCATCATCTGTTTGACCCTGCAAAGGATTTAATTGTTTCCAATGCAAGTTGCACTACAAATTGTTTGGCTCCTATTGCTAAAGTTATTAATGATAACTTCGGTTTAACTGAAGGACTGATGACTACAGTCCACGCGACAACAGCCACCCAACCCACGGTAGATGGCCCCAGTAAAAAAGACTGGCGCGGTGGAAGAGGTGCGGCTCAAAATATTATTCCCTCTGCTACAGGGGCTGCTAAAGCGGTGGCTTTGGTGTTACCAGAGTTGAAAGGTAAGTTAACTGGTATGGCTTTCCGAGTTCCTACACCCGATGTCTCGGTGGTTGACTTGACTTTCAAAACTGCTAAAGCTACCAGTTACAAAGAAATCTGTGCAGCGATGAAGAAAGCTGCTGAAGGTACATTGGTAGGTGTTTTAGGTTACACCGATGAAGAGGTGGTATCCACTGATTTTCAAGGTGATGCCCACTCTAGCATTTTCGATGCTGGTGCAGGAATTGAACTTAATTCCAACTTCTTCAAAGTTGTTTCCTGGTATGACAACGAGTGGGGTTATTCCAATCGTGTTGTTGATTTGATGTTGTCAATGGCACGGAAGGAAGGGTTGATTTAGATGACAGGGAACAGGGAACAGGGAATAGGCAAGAGTTAGAAGGTTATTCTCCCCATCTCCCCATCTCCCCATCCTCCCATCCCCGCGTCTGTCCATTTGTATCAATCTTAAAGTGAAACGGGCTTAACGGGGTGCGCTACTTTACCGTTACTCCCTATTTTTGTTATGCGTCGAACTAAAATTATCTGTACTGTTGGCCCTGCTACTTCTGCACCTGAGAAGCTACAAGCTTTGGTAGAAGCAGGAATGAATGTGGCACGGTTGAATTTTTCTCATGGGGCTTATGAAGCCCATGCTGAAACTTTTCACCATCTAAGACGCATTAGTAGCGAGTTACAAAGACCGATCGCTATTATGCAAGATTTATGTGGTCCGAAAATCCGTCTGGGTAAGTTACCACCGGAAGGATTGATGCTGGAATCTGGTAGCGAAGTGACCTTTTTGTTGCAAGAAAAGGGTGAAACTATTGATGAATTACCGCTACCGCTTCCGACTTTGTTCGCTATGGTGCGTCCTGGTGAACCAATTTTAATCAATGATGGTCGGGTGAAACTGACTGTGACGAGTCGTGATGCTGATAAAATTCGCGCTCATGTCAATATTGGAGGTTTGGTTTCGACTCATAAGGGTGTGAATTTACCCGCAACTCCTTTACCTGTGAGTTCGATTACAGAAAAGGATTTAATGGATTTGCGGTTTGGGATTCAGTTAGGTGTAGACTGGGTTGCAGTTTCTTTTGTGCGATCGCCTCAAGACCTCGAACCCGCTAAAAGAATGATTGAAGCTGCTGGTGCAAAAATTCGCCTCATTGCCAAAATCGAACGCGCAGAAGCTGTACAAGAGCTAGATTCTATTCTCGAAGTTGCTGACGCAATTATGATTGCTCGTGGTGATTTGGGTGTAGAAGTACCTATCCACCAAGTACCTCTCATTCAAAAGGACATTACTCGTCGCTGTAATCAAGCTGGTAAGCCGGTCATTACCGCTACCCAAATGCTAGAGTCGATGATTAGCGCCCCAGATCCCACCCGCGCAGAAGCTACCGACGTTGCTAACTCTATTTTAGATGGTACGGATGCCGTCATGCTCTCTGGAGAAACAGCTGTGGGAGAATATCCCATTGCTGCTGTGCAGATGATGCACAATATAGCTGTGGAAACAGAAAAGGCTATCAAACCGGGTAGTAGACATTCCTGGAATCATGAAGCTGGTTGTCTGAGCGTTACCGAATCTGTAGCACAAGCAGTTTGTCGGATTGCTTATGAAACCGGTTCTAAAGCAATTCTCTGTAACACCACTTCCGGGAATACAGCCAGACTGATTTCTAAATATCGTCCTCTGACTCCGATTATTACTCTTACCTCGGAGGCTATTGCTTACCGTCAGTTAGCACTATCTTGGGGTGTGGAACCTTTACTGATTCCACCTGTACATAGTGCGGAAGAAATGTTTATGAAAGTCGTCAACAGCGTTGTGGAAGGGGGTTTTGCTGAGGACGGTGATAAAGTGGTCATTACCTCTGGTATCCCAGTTGGTCAATCAGGAACAACTAGTTTAATTAAAGTGCATTCGATTGGACAGCCAATTACGGCATGAGGCATCTAAAATGGGGCTGAGGAAGAAAGCAGTTTCTACCTTACTTAACCGGCTTTCATTAGGCAATCGTTAAGAAAAATTGCCAGAATCGGAATTTTGTGGAAGATCAAAGAGTTTAAATAATTGGGGATTGGGTAAATCCTAAACCAAAAAAATCACGGAGTATGTTATGCCTAAGAATTTACTGGAACAATTGCGGGCAGTAACCGTAGTAGTAGCGGATACCGGCGATATCCAATCTATCGACAAGTTCAAGCCCCAAGATGCTACCACCAATCCCTCACTGATTACAGCTGCGGCACAAATGCCGGAATATCAAGAAATTGTTGATCAAACTTTACTCAAAGCTAAAAAAGATGCAGGTGCAGGTGCTACCCAATCAGAGGTAGTTTCTCTAGCTTTTGACCGTTTGGCGGTATCCTTTGGATTGAAAATTTTGCAAATTATCCCTGGTCGGGTGTCTACTGAAGTTGATGCACGGTTATCCTATGATACAGAAGCTACTATAGCTAAAGCACGGGATTTGATTGCTCAATATAAAGCTGCTGGTGTTGCTAAAGAGCGGGTTTTGATTAAAATTGCTGCTACTTGGGAAGGTATCAAAGCGGCGGAAGTTTTGGAAAAAGAAGGTATTCACTGTAATCTAACTTTACTATTTGGTCTTCACCAAGCGATCGCTTGTGCTGAAGCTGGTATCACTCTCATTTCTCCTTTCGTCGGTCGCATTCTTGACTGGTACAAGAAAGATACCGGACGGGACAACTACCCCGCAGCGGAAGATCCAGGTGTATTGTCAGTCACCAAAATCTATAACTACTACAAGAAATTCGGTTACAAAACTGAAGTTATGGGAGCCAGCTTCCGTAACATCGGCGAAATTACTGAACTGGCTGGTTGTGATTTATTAACCATTTCTCCTGGTTTGTTAACAGAACTGCAAAACACTGAAGCCGAATTACCACGCAAACTTGACCCCGCAAAGGTAACAGGTTTGTCAATAGAAAAAATCTCTGTTGATAAAGCTACCTTCGACAAGATGCACGCCTCTGACCGGATGGCATCTGATAAACTTGCAGAAGGTATTGATGGTTTTACTAAGGCTTTGATTTCTTTAGAACAACTACTAGCAGAGCGTTTGGCTCGTCTTGAAAGTCAAAAGGTGACAGCGTAATCATTTGAGATAATTGAGCTACCTTTAACCTCTTTAGGGTTTTGTTCAGAAAATAAATTATCTAATCTTATGGGATGGGCATCTTGCCCGTCCTTTCACCAATTACCTATTTTGCTACAAAGTTGTAACCAGTGGGTGTACTGGAATCTGGTTGTATTTGGACTAAAACAGCTTTACCGATTCTATCACCCGTGCGATCGCCCCATGATAAAAATCTAATTGTCCCTGTAACACCTGGAAAAGAGAAATTATTACTTAAAGCTTGTTGAATATCTATTCTCCTACTACCCTTTTTTTGGATAGCAATAGCCACTGTTTTAGTAGCATCAAAAGCCATAGCTGTACGCCAAGTAATTAAGTTTTGTTCACCCCAAAGCCTATTTGCATTTTGTACAAATTCCTGATTATACAAAACATCAATTTTCCAAGGTACTGCCATAATCATACCATTAACTGCATCACCAGCAGCAAGAGTTTTTTTGGTTTCTAAACTGGGGTTTCCTAATAATAAAAACTTGCCTTGATTGCTTTTAGCGAGTTCAATAGCTTGATTAATTCTGTCAACTTGAGGATTAAGCAGAATAGTACTTACATTTTGCTCAATTGCACTTTGAATAATCTTCTCACTTTGGAAGTTATCAGCAGCAAAATCGCACTTAATATCATTAATTAACTCCAACTTTCTCGTATTCATGGCATTAACAAAAACTTGTTCAAAAGACTGATCTGCGGCTTTAGAATCACTACAAATTAAAATCTTAATTTTTCCAGTTTTTTTCGCATATTCAGCCAAAGCTTCCGCAGTTGCAGTGAAACTAATTACAGTTCTATAAATATAATTACCATTAGTTCGGTCTTGACGGTCAGTTAATTTTGTAGAACTACTAGTTGGTGAAATCATCACCAATTTTCCAGCCTGATATATATTAGAAGCTGGTAGACTAGCATCACTACTATTATGACCAACTACCGCTAAAATATCTGCATTGTTTACAAATTTTTGAGCAACTTGTTGAGCAATTTCTGGGTTATTATCATCATTGGCAATTTGTACTTGTAAAAACTTACCATTCACCCCACCATCATTATTTATCTCTTGTTGAGCTAGTGCAACTCCTCGGAGAATTTCTTGCGCTACCGGAGGATTACTACCTATCGGTACAGCCACACCAATTTTAATTACTTCTTTATTACTAATCTTCGCATTTTCTAAATATATTCTCGCTTCTGGATCATTGGGATACTCTTGTAAATAAGTAGTAAATTTTTTAATAGCTTGATTGTAATTTTTCCACCAAAATGCTTTTATAGCTTTTTCCTTATCTAAATTAATCACCGAACTAAATAATATTTTCTCTCCATAACTAAACCGATTTTGCAATTTAATTTCCTTTAAACTCAACCATAAAACAGCACCCATTATTACTAATAACATCGTAGCTATAACTGACTGTAAAGCGATCTTTTGTAAATTGCAAGGTTGGGGATATTTAAGTAATGCTGCGGCTGGATTTTGAAAAATTACAGGTATCCAAGAAGCACAAGGATATTGATTTTCTAACTCTTCCTGTAAACGCACACGCGCTTGTTGAACAGAAGTATATAAAGACTCACCAGATGCAAAAACTGTGAGAAAATATTCTAGAAAATGTTGAGCGACAATATCCGGGACAGGTTCTCGCATCACAATTGTATAAGGAATTCTCAAATCAGCTAAATTGCGTGCTAATCCTAAACCATCGCAAGAATTAAAGATTGCTAATTTCAATCCTTTTTTTACAGCATATCCCAGAGAATGACGCAACTGTAAAAGTGATAAACTTTCATTATCATTAATTTGAATTTCTCCCCAACTATCACCTTCTTGACTAGAACTATGTCCAGCAAAAAATAAAATATCCCAAGATTGATGCCATAATTTATTTACTATTTCTTGACGTGAAGGTTGCAGCAAAGGTTCAATAATAGCACCTGGTAATTTTGCTGTCAATGCTTGTAAATCTGGTTGAAGATCAATTCCTTCACTGTTTCCTAAAATAGCCAGAATTTTCACTGGACTTTTTAATTTAATTTTCGATGGTTTATACTCTGAACTAATCACAACCTCTGGTTGAATATGACTGGTATGAAATATCTCCCATAAATGCCAAGGAAGTCTTCTTAACAGTGAATCCTGTGTTTCTAAAATAAAGCGGACATTATCCCATTCACCGATTTTTTGTAAAAATTGCCTTTCTAATTTTCTTACAGATGGTTGATTTAACCAATCATGAAAACTAGATTGGAATTTTTGAGCAGCAGCATCACAAACTTCTGTAGTAGATACATTAGTTATTTGCGTTTGCGGAACAGTAATTAACCAATTCCCAGGTAACTTATAATAAGCTGATTGCCATTCATAATAAGTTTGAGGAATTTCTAAATCTGCTGGAAATCTACCAGAAATTTCCGCAAAATGAGGTTTACCGTCTTCCCTAATTCTGATTTTGACAGGAAATCCTTTTTCAAAACTACCTTCCCCAATCTCGAATATTACCAGCTTACCCACTGTTGTTACCTTAATTGATTCGTCTGATTAAATGACAAACTTTTCTGTAATGGTTGCATTATTTAGAGTAACCCGAATTTGGAATTTTTCACCTAGTTCAGCACAAAATTTTAATTGAATGTAATTATCTCTTTGTTGTCTAGCTTGCACTTCTAAAAAAGGCTGTCCATTTTCATATAATCCTGACAATAGTAAATCTGCTGGTAAATAAGTCTGATTACCCATTGGATATACCCGCAAAAGCACAGCAAAACTTTTATCTAATTTGGGTAAAATAGCCACCATTAAAGCCACAGGATTTCCTGCTAACTGCATTCCTAAATCCATAATTCGTCTAGCAGTAATTACAGGATGATTTGGTGCTATTGTCCATAAAACTTCTGCTAGAGTCCAACGAATTTCTTCATCATTGCTAGTTTGTAAAAGATGAACAAGAATATCTGTTACTTCTACATCTAAATTAGGTAATAATGTTGATGGTAAGATTTTTTCCCAACTGCGCTGAGGATATAATTGTTCAATAACTTGCCAAACTTTTTTGGGTGTGTCTATTTCAAACCCCCGCACTTTTAAAGAACGAAAGGCTAATTGTGGACTTTTTTGTAAAGCTAATTCCTCAATACTTTCCCATTGGGATGTATATATTCCTTCTAACCATTGTCTTAATTGCACACCTGAAAAATCATGGTAATGTTCTATGAAAAGTTCTAATGTTTGTAACTGTTCTAGATTTATTTCGGTTGTATTAACTTCGGGTAAAAATCCTCTAATTTTACCTTCTTGGCAGGTTTGATTAATTTCTACCACCACATAACCAAAACGATGATGCCAAACTTCAGGAGGAATATAACAAATTTCTTCTCCTGTTCTGATATATCTACATTCTAAATGTCCAATTCCAGTTAATAATAAATCCGCCACATCTCCACCCATTCTTCCCCAACAGTCCCAACTATAACTAGCTTCTATTGCGGTAGAAATATCTAACATTTGCAAGTAATTATTTACAACTTGCACAGCTAAAGTATTCAGATATACTAGTTTAGCTTTTTCTTGAGTTGGTTGTTCTTGGGCAAATTTTAAGGCTGTATCTCGGAACTTTGCAGAAATAGGAATAGAAATGCTTTGCTGTTCAGTAGGATAATTCATAACGTACTATATATCAAAATAACCTTCGCTATCAAAATAAGCTTGGGATTTACCAAAATTGAGGAGACGGGGAAAGCACTGACGTTGATAGAAATTGCTCAGAGTTGCTACAGGTATAGCAAACTCTTTAGATAAATCTATCCAAGGTGTTTCCGGTGGTAAACGACGGGCAATTAAAACGTAACAATTAACATCAGGACGATCTCTTATATGAATACGTTGTAGTTCTAGAGAATTTGTTTTTAACCATTCGTTAATTTCATTTAATATTGGTCTTGGTTCGGGTGGTGCAGGAATTAAATTTGTAGGATCTATTTGTTGTTCATTGTCTTCTAGGAATAAATTTAATTTATTTTTTTGTTCATAATAATTAATTCGTTTATCTTGTAAACGATAACTTAAGTAATTATTAATCCAAGTGATAATGCTACTTTTTTCAGGATTATAAGATTCTTTTGCGGTAGTCGCTTCACAAAGATTTCGGCAAAAAAACCACCAAGTTTCCTGCAAAGCTTCTTCTGCATCAGGTATACCAACTCCGCGCAATAATTTACCTGTTTGTTGAATCAGTAAAATAATCTGATTGAGTCCTTTTTGACGGGCAAGACTACCGCTAGGATGTTGACAGGTTTCTTGAATAAGTTGGAGGATTTTTGCTTCTAATTCATCCATTTGATTAGGTTATTTTTAATCGTGATACATAATACCATTTTTTTGAGATTGCTATAAATCTAGAAATCATATACATCTGTACATCATTTACCGATAATGCTGCTTATTATCATGATTGCCATAACAATCACCATAGCAATATATTGTATTATGAAAAAAACAATCTGCACAACAACCATCAGTATAAATAAACCTATAACAATGGCTAATGGCGCAAGCAAAATCATCATAATTATCCGAAACAAAAAGCTTATAATGTTCCAGAAGTTACCTTGTTGCCAATTAGGTTTAGTGATATTGAGAATGTTGCTAGGAAATGTAATCTGAATTTCTAAGTTTTCTTGTGGTTGAATAGGCTGAGTAGCAACAAACTCGAATGTTTTCGGATTTACTTGACGGGCTGTAGCCGCAGTGCCAAAATTTTTAAATTCCAAGACTTTACCAGATAACGCTTCCGGTAATTGTACTTGCACATTTGCTGCTTGAACTGGGGCTTTGCGATCTGCAAAAATCGCTTTCCAGTAAACCTGAGTATTATCATTATTAATTTGTAACCCACCAACTACACGATATTTTAAAACAAATATATGTGTTTCTAGTGGTTTTAATTGATGTTGCCAACGAATCCAAAATTGATTATTTTCAATTCCGGTTTCACTAGGAATAATTTGATTATTTTCTTCAACCGTCACATCCTTAATTTCATCAAATTTATCCAAACGAATATAGCGATATCTTTGGGTGGAGTAATCAGATTTGAATACATACTTTTGCGTTTCTGTTATTAACATATCTCCGTTCGATTGCACGTCGATGTTAACATTGATATAGTCCCAATAAAATGGCAATTCCTGAGCAACAGCATGGGTAAATGTAATCAGAACTGTCATTAATACAGCTATTAAAGAAAACCCAATTCTTCTCATCAAAAATTTATTCATATTTTCCTTTTCTCTGCGTTCTTTGCGCTACGCCAGTTGCTATAAGTCGGCAGAGCCGCCCAACGCACTGGCTCCTCTGCGTGAGACAAAAATCAATAGCCTAGAAAACGATTAACCACCACCACCGCAGCCACCACCACCACCACCGCAACCACCACCACCGCAGCCACCACCACCAGAGTAGTCACTAGTAGAGTAATCACCACCACCACTACCACCACTACCACCACCGCCACGGCGAGAACCAAATATGATAAATATCAATAAACCAACAAAACCTAGGAAGAAAATCAAGGGTAATACAGAAGTTTGTGAATTTTGGGAATTGTTATTATTTGATGCTAATAAAATCTGAGAATTGGTGAGGATTAATGTCAAGGTAAACAAAAATGCTAGATAAAATCTTTGGGGAAGAAAACGAGAAATATTTATGTTTGGTAACTTAAATACAGGTTTGGGTACAACCCAATTTTTGTGAGTATCTACACGCTGAAAATTAGCTTCTTTATCAAAACGAATATGAGAAGCTGGCCAAATATCTATGGGTGGAGTTTCTCCAAAAAACTGTTCGTAACTGGCTACAGTTTTCAGATACCAATTATTAAATTTATTATATTCCTTGTCACCACCACGAGTGGGTCCATGATCTA
Source organism: Anabaena lutea FACHB-196 (assembly GCF_014698305.1). Taxonomy (GTDB): domain Bacteria; phylum Cyanobacteriota; class Cyanobacteriia; order Cyanobacteriales; family Nostocaceae; genus Anabaena; species Anabaena lutea. The sequence continues at coordinate 23,434 of NZ_JACJST010000002.1, forward strand.
GTTGTGTACCCAATATTCTGCAAAAATCATCCCAATAAGATTGGGTATATGTTAAATGTAAATGCCAAACTTGATCTACTTGATCAGATGGTGTAACTGGATGTCCTGCGAAAACAGCAATAACTGCAAACTTTTTATATTCATCAATTACACGCTGAGTATATTCAATTGTCCAGTTATTTTCCCTTGCTAATCTCTGACTAAAAGAGAAAGAAACATTTTTTTCATCTAAAGAAAATTCTTGAAGGCGTTGATATAATTCTGCTGGTTGAAGATTCATAGATTTTGGGAATTAATTTTTGGTTCTATGAGTTCTTCTGTCAAAGCAGAGTTATGTTATCTATATCTTTACAAAACTTTACAAATATAAAAAATATAAAGACGGGAAATTTCCCGTCTCCAAGATGAACTAGCGAAAATGGTTCAGTTTGATGGTGGTTATAATTTAACTTGCTCCAAATGACTACGGGGGTTATATGTACGGATAGCCCGGATTTTCTCATAATATTCCCGCTCTTGGGCGCTGAGGTCTTTTGGAGGTGCGATCGCTACTTTTACAAGCTGATCACCACGCCCACCTTTAGCTAGAGGCCAACCCTTACCACGTAAGCGCAGAGATTGACCAGAACGCACACCTGCCGGTAGCTTAACATTGACATTGCCATCGGGTGTGGGTACATCAATAGCCGCACCTAATGTAGCTTCATCTGGTGTAATTAGCACTTCACAAACTAGATTATCACCCTCAATTTGGAAAAAAGAATGGGGTTGGAGTTCCACCTTTAAATATAAATCTCCTCGTTGTTGAGTCATGGGGTTGATTTGACCCTTACCTCGCACCCGGAGACGAGTACCAGATTTAGCACCAGCGGGAATGCGGACATCAATTGTTTCGTTACCTAAGTTAAAACGTTTTTGCACTCCAGCAAATGCTTCTGCAAAAGTTAACTTGATCACCGCTTCCGTATCTTGGGTAGCACCTACACCAGCATCGGGAAACCCAAAATCATTAAAACCGCCAACACCACTACTAGGTCTACTGGTAGAAGTGCGATAAGAATAACTTTGTCGTCCACTGCGAGGGCCAGCAGCACCAAATAATTCATTTAAAAAGTCATTAAAACTGCCGTATTGACTGAAGTCAAAACCGTTCATATCAACGCCAGCACCGCCACTGGGGAAGCCTTCGCCAGCCTGTTTCCAGTATTGACCGAATTGGTCGTACTTTTTGCGCTTATCTGGGTCTGATAACACTTCGTAAGCTTCGTTAACTTCTTTGAAGCTTGCCTCTGCCTGTTTATTACCAGGGTTGACATCTGGGTGAAACTTGCGGGCGAGTTTACGAAAAGCTTGTTTAATTTCTTCTGGAGTGGCAGTCTTACTGATTCCTAAAATTGCGTAATAGTCTTTAAAGTCGGTTGCAGCCATCTACCAGCCTCCTATACAAATTTCTGTTATGTTTTTTTCTAAGATATGAGATTTACTGTTGTCCAGCTACTATAATTCTGGGCAAAAGATTCTGATATTAAATTAGCAAACAATCTCAAAACTCAAGTGGGGTTCTCGCTCATACTGCCAGGGCAATTCCCGTACTCCTGGGCTTTAAGGAATGTAAATGAGCCTGTCTAATCCTTCTTCTACGCTGGGGGGTGCATCCCGGAGTTGGCGATGCATTCGGAAAATGATTTCCTCTGGAACCTGGCGAATCCGCCTTTGATTGCGTGCTAAACACAGCCAAACTGGGGTTTTGACCCAAATTCCAGTAATGTGAGTAAAACCAAAATTACGGGCTTGGGTAATGAGTTCACGGCGATCGCATCGTTTGGCGTTAGTAGCATCAAAAATTACCCCTTGATTTGCGCTTATAGCTTGTTGAAATTGCCGCTGTATTTCTCTCCAAATCAACAGCCACGCCCCTTGAGTCGCTTCTGAACCAAAGAGTTGCCCCCTGATAGCATCCGTAGAAATTAGCTGCATCTGGGGGCATTCTGCTAGTAATTGTGTTGCTAACGTTGACTTACCGCTACCAGGAAGACCAATCAGTAACAAGAGTACCAAGTTCTGAGTACTGAGTACTGAGTGCAAATTTGGGAGTGTTGAGTGAGTAGTTAGGAGTGAAGAATAATTAGAAATTTGATCCATAACTCATGACTCGTTACTCATGACTCGTTACTCATGACTCATGACTCAGCACTTTTAGATGATTGTACCGTCGTGAATTACGGCATTTTTCAGTACAACGACAATACCACTGCGAATGTAGAAGCCTTGACTTTCTCGTTCGGCTTCTTGCACATTGTCTTTATTGATAATTTTCACATCATGACCGATGCGGGCATTTTTATCAATAATGGCACGGCGAATAATCGTGTCTGTACCAATGCCTACAGGGATATCGCCTTGTTCTAGGCTACATTGGCGTTCTACAGATGGTTGGTAATAATCTGCACCCATGAGTAGGGATTCTTCGATCACACAGCCTGACTCAATCCGCGATCGCACTCCCAACACTGAATGCTGAATCCGGCAATTTTTCAAAATGCAACCTTCGCCAATCATCGATTCTGTGATTTGGCAATTTAGCAGTTTCGATGGGGGTAAGTACCTAGCGCGAGTATAAATTGGTGCTTTTTCATCGTAAAAGCTAAAGGGCGGCATTGGTTGCTGGGTTAGAGCTAAATTCGCTTCATAAAAAGCTTCGATGGTTCCAATGTCTTCCCAGTAATCATCAAACAAGAAAGCTTGAACGTTGTGATCTTTTGCCGCATCAGGGATAATTTCCTTGCCAAAATCAGTCCGTTCTAAAGATTCTTTCAATAACTTGATCAAAACATCTTTTTTAAAGACATAAATCCCCATCGAGGCGATATATGGCTGTAATTCGGCTTGTTCTTTTGTCAACCCCAGTACGGTAGTATCTACACGCATTTGGGCTAAAGCCTCACCTTTGGGTTTTTCGCTAAAATCAATCACCCTACCAGAATCGTTGATTTTCATCAAGCCAAAATCCGACGCACGGCGATCGTCTATGGGGATGACAGAAAGGGTAATATCAGCATTTGTATCTCTGTGGCGCTGGATAAACTGACGGTAATCCATCCGATATAGGTGATCACCAGAAAGAATCAGAAATTCTTCTACATCCCAATCCTGTAGCATCCAGATGTACTGACGCACAGCATCAGCCGTACCTTGGAACCAGTTCGGGTTTTCTGGGGTTTGTTGTGCTGCTAACACTTCCACAAAACCATCACTAAACCCACTGAAGTTGTAAGCACGGGCAATGTGACGATTTAGAGAAGCTGAGTTAAATTGAGTGAGAACGTAGATTTTAAAGATTTCTGAATTGATGCAGTTGCTAACAGGGATATCTATTAAGCGGTACTTCCCAGCAACTGGTACTGCTGGTTTAGCACGGAGTTTGGTTAGCGGATAAAGCCGAGTACCCGCACCCCCACCAAGAATGATTGCTAAGACTTTTTTCACAAAATTTCTCCGAACTGCCTTTCAACTCTCACCTACAGTTTAGGACTGTATGTGGCAGCTGATAAGGGGGGATCAAAGAATCTTGGGAAGGAATTTTTGAGATGGGGCTTAGGTACGGAAAGTAGAACTGATGTATTAATGATGGGGAAAGATGGGGAGAATGGGATGCGATCGCACAGTAAAGGAGTAAAGTTCAAAACTAGCCGATCACTATAGCGAAAGTATTTATTTAGCATATATTTTTTTAAATTGAAATAAAAGAATATTATCTACATTAAAATTATTAAATTTATGCGTATTTATCTAAAATACTTTATTTACAAATAACCTTGCTGATATAAAATCAAAGAAGACCTGAATTAATTTAATTAAATCCCTAAAAATGAAACCAAATAACAATTTATCAGAAATTGATATAAACAAGAGTTTTCTAGATCAAAAACCTTTCCAAAATTTACTAAAAATAGATTCTCTAAAAGTAGGAGAAAAGCTTAATGCACTGGATTTACTAAAAATTATAGAAGTAATTAAGTATCTGGCTAAGAACCATATAGATATGAAACAATTGGTAGATAGTGGAGATGCAGAAGTAGAAATTACTGGTATTGAGTTGGAATATGTATTGAGTGGTAATAAAGAATCTTTTAAAGAAAAATATTATTTGCAATGGCATAAGCAAGATGAACAAGAAAAAGATGATAAAGCAGAAATTGATGCTCATGAGGAAAGTAGTTATTTGCAATTAGAATTTTTGCAAAAACTTTCTCATAGATTAGATGAACTTAGCGAATTAACTGAGGATGGAAGAATAACGTCGTTTAAGATTCTTTTCTCCATGACACAAAAGAAAGCAAGTCTTCCTATTAATTCTCTAGCTTTATTAGATGATTTAGGAGAAACTATAAATTCAGTTAGGAATTTTTTATTTTCTGGCTGTGTAATTAAACCTGATTATTATGAAGGTACTCTTTATAAAAGATGGTTCTGCAATGGTGACGCATCTGATTGGGTTTTAGATGCTTTTGGAAATAAAAAACCTTGGAGGAGAGGATAAAAAAGAGAAGAATGAGTTTAAATTCAGTCAGATTATTGGGTTGTATTAATAATTTGATTAATATTTATTGCCAATTGAGGTTTTTTAGCAGCCAAAGTTTTTAATTCATTAATTATCTCAGCCTTGTTATGGGAATTACTAGATATTTCCGCGATAATTATTTTATATGTGCGATTAGCATCTGGGAATTTTTTTGCTTGTAATTGAGCCAAACCCAAAGACCGTAAACAATTAAGACTTGGTGACATTTGATTGCAAGCAATAGTCAAATCAGAAATAGCTTGTGGGAATTTCTCTTCTTGCAAATATAAATTTCCTCGATTTATCATGGCTGTTAACTTGTCTTCTTCTGCAAATTTAGATGTAATGATATAAGTGTAAATTTTGATTGCCTCAGATAAGTTTTCCATATTTGTAAGAATTAATGCCTGATTTATCCAAAATGTAAAATCTTGGGGAGAAAATTTAGATGCTTCTTTATAAGCTGCTAAGGCTTTGTGACAACTATCTTTATCAATCAGACAGTTGATTTTACCCTCGTGTTCATACCACCAACCTAACCAGTAATATGCTTCTGCTAAATATTGTCGATTTTCTGGCTTTTTTAAGTCAAAATCTGTTATATTTTGCTGCTCAGTAAGAGCTAAACTAAGTAACTGAGTCGCTTCTGAAAAATTGCCTTGATCTACATAAATACGACTTAGGTTATAGGCAGTAATTATAGATACCAAATACTGCCAGTCTTCCGTTTGCAAATCAGAGTTAGCTGTTGATAAAGAAAGCTTAGACAAATATTTAATAGGTTTCAATTTAACTGTAGTCACAAATACTTGTATAGTAGAACCACCACGGGTTCCCCAAATAACTACATCAGCTTGACTAACCTGTTTTTGAGCATCTTCTGCATTATTAGGTGGTGATGTATGTGTTTTAATATAACAAACTTTAGTATTCATTAATGGGGATGACTGTAAATTTTGTTGAATTTGACTTTCTAACAAGGGACTAAGAGCAGAATTACCAGAAGATGTATGAAAATCAAAAATGGCAATCGCCTTTCTCCCTTCTCGATGTGCTTTTTCAAAACAGTTTGGGTTACTTACCCAGTTAGATATAAAGTAAAATACTGCTATGGAGAAAACAGGGAATAAAACTAAACTTACTAAAAACCTCAACTTTAAGTTTTTTCTTTTATCTAAACTCAATTGAGGATGAGTCAACTTACCTAAAGCTGGCCAAACTCTAACAATTTCCTCCACAGGAATCATAAAACCAATTTTAGCTTCTTTACGCCTTTCATCAGCAGCAACAGCCATTCCGACTATACCCTGAAGTTGTTCATCCCAAACAGGCGCACCACTAAAACCAGGTTCTAGTCTTGTTCCCACTTCTCCACCTTCTATTTGTACCCAACCTGCGGCTTGTTTTCCTCCTAATTTTCCACTTGCTTCTAAACCATCATCGTGGTTTAAAGGAAAACCGAAAGTGAGAAATTCATCTCCTCGTAAATTTGTTTCTACAAATAGTTTTACAGGTTTAACATTTGCAGGTGGAGGATTATTTAATTTCAATACAGCAATGTCTTCTTTACCTGTAACTGAAGTATCACCTTTGGGGGGAATAGGCCGCCACAAAACCACATTAGCTGTTAATTTAACATCTGACTTAATTAAAGGAAAATCTAAAAATATATCTTCATGAGGTCTGGTTTTACTATCTGCATTAATTCCCAATGCTTGAGCCACGACATGAGCGCAGGTAATGACATAGTTTTCATGGACTAAAAAACCAGTACCTACTACTGTACCTTTATAAGTAAAAATCCTGACAACAGCTTGCTTTGCTCTCTCAAACGAAGTGTTCATAAATGGTTAACTTTTCTTCCATTTAAGTGTAATTTCATAGTTACCTTCAACACTAGCACTGGCGATAATTGCCCCCGCTTCAGCACTCATTTTGATACCAAACTTAACTTCCACCTCGTCAGCAGGCTGATTTAATTGATGTAGCTTATTCATGATCGTATTAGCGATGGGTTTAATTCTTTCCAATGCAGCTTCAAAAGTCTGTTCTGTCTTACGAAGAATATCCTCTTCTCTACCAATGCGTCTCAGTCCTTCTTCTGATTCGGGTTCGTCTATTTCTACGAGAATGTAGGTACCATCTTCTAAGGGAAATTGAATTAAGCGTTTCACGAATTTAACCTTTCTTAAAATTTTAATAAGTGTGATGATTTTATTTAATCACACTCTATCTTAGGATAGATGAATAAAATTTAAATTTTAACAGCGGCGTTCATCTTCTTCTATAAAAGTTAAAATTTGTGACAATCATGTAAATTTATATCCACTAATTATGCAGATTCAAACACCAGACTGGGTTAAACACGCAGTTTTCTACCAAATCTTCCCCGATAGATTCGCTAAAAGCCAACAACCACATAAACAATTATTAAATAATGCAAAATGGGAAGATTGGGATGCAACACCCACACTCCAAGGTTATAAAGGTGGGGATTTATGGGGAATTTTAGAACAATTAGACTATATTCAAAGTTTAGGAATTAACGCCATTTACTTTACCCCCATCTTTCAATCTGCTTGTAATCACCGCTATCACACCCATGATTACTATCAAGTAGATCCAATTTTGGGAGGAAATGAAGCATTTAAAGAATTGCTAGATGCTGCACATAAACGCAATATTAAAGTAGTTCTGGATGGCGTTTTTAATCATGCGAGTCGGGGTATATTCTTTTTTCACGACATATTAGAAAATGGACCGCATTCACCTTGGGTAGATTGGTTTAAAATCCAAGGTTGGCCACTTGCACCATACACAGGTGATGCACCGGCTAACTACGAAGGTTGGGCGGGAATTCGTTCTTTACCAGTATTTAACCATAATAACCCAGAAGTACGTGAATACATTATGGGAATTGCCGAATATTGGATTCAATTCGGTATTGATGGTTGGCGTTTGGATGTACCTTTTGAAATCAAAACTCCTGGTTTTTGGCAAGAATTTCGGCAAAGAGTCAAAGCCATAAATCCCGATGCTTATATTGTCGGAGAAGTGTGGAGAGATTCCCGCGAGTGGTTAGATGGAACGCAATTTGATGGAGTAATGAATTATTTATTTACTGGTCCAACTATTGCATTTACAGCAGGAGATCGTGTAAACGTAAAAGAAGTAAAAGGACGTGATTATCAAACCCATCCACCATTATTTGCGACTGAATATGCCGCCAAAATTGAGGATTTATTAAAACTTTATCCTTGGGAAATTCAGCTAACACAACTCAACTTACTCGCAAGTCATGATACAGCCAGATTAATAACCATTGCTGGTGGTGATATTGCAAGTTTTGAATTAGCAACTTTACTTTTATTGACTTTTCCTGGTGCGCCAAGTGTGTATTATGGTGATGAAGTTGGTTTACCTGGTGGATTAGATCCCGATTGTCGTCGTGGTTTTCCGTCAGCAGAAAATTGGAATTTAGAAATTCTCAATCTTCACAAACAATTAATTTCTCTACGTCACAAATACGAAGCTTTGCGAATTGGTGAATATCAAGTTCTTTATGCACGAGGAGAATTATATATCTTTGCGCGAACTTTAGAAACTGAGGAATTAATTATTGCTGTGAATGTGGGTACAGAAACTGCAAAGGGTAATGTAGATTGTAGTAGTTTACAAACTCAACCTCATCAAGTTTTATTTGGTAATGGAGAGGTGGAATGGAATGGTAAATTGATGGGTTTAACCGTTCCACCGCGTACTGGTTGCATTTTGGGTTAAATATCGAAATGTCGGTGAAAGCGATTGTCGATATTATTTGTTTTTTGCTGATTACAAGTTAAGCAGAGAGTTTGTAAATTACTAATATCGTTTTTACCACCACGAGACAAAGGGATAATATGATCAATGCTGAGATGAGTTTCTCCAGAGACTTTACCGCAGCTTTGACACTGATATTTATCCCTTTGGAAAACGTAGGTTCTGACTTCTGGGGGTATGGGGATTCGTGGAGTTTTGGTCATGATGTTTTTTCACGCAGAGACGCAGAGACACAGAGAGAAAATAAGAGTTATTATGTAGTTTCATTTATCATGCGTCGTAAGTCATCAAGAGGTGATTCTGGTTCTTGGATTTGTGTGTCTTCTTCTTCAACGTAAAATTCAATGCTGAGTTTAAATTTTAATTTACCTTTCTTCCAAGATTGAGAACCTAAGTTTAGTATTTTGACATCCATACCTTCTGTAAAACATTCGGTATTATAATAGTTATGCCTTTCAATATAGTAAATCTTTTGTTCTCTTAATACATTCCAGAAAGCTGTCAAAAAGCTAGTATTAGCGCTCACTTTTTCTAACGCTTGTTTCAATTTACTAAATTTATAAGTCCAATCATTGCTTTCAATCACATCATCATCATTAAACTCTATCAACTTAAACTTATCTTCCATATCTCTCCCTCTCTGTGCCTCTGCGTCTCTGCGTGAAAAAATAAATCCTGGGTGAAAACAGAAAAACCCTGAACCCAAAATATTATACCTCTTTTTCACCACTTAATTTAGCTACATCACCCTCATAGAACCACGAGTTACACCCAATTGATTTTGCAATTTCAACTCTCTCCAAATTTGAGAACCTGTGATTTCTCCTTGCAAAAGTAGTTGATAATAATCTATTGTTTTGATCACTTGTTCTGGGGTTTCATTGAGAAATTCAATTCTCAAATTTTGTAAACCCAAACTTATTAATCTTTGTACATATTCTGCACCAGTTTGTGCAGTACCGTTATATACTGTATTTCTACATCCTGAATCGGCTTTGAGGATGTGTTCACTACCTACTCTGTCTTTAATTTTGACTTCTTGTTTTTCGCAAGGTCTACCACAGTTGGTGTAATCTGTTCCTGTAGAGAGAAAAGCACAAAACACGCAATGTTCCATGTGAAACATGGGTATATGTTGATGTATTGTGACTTCAAAATTTTGTGCTGGGTAATTTGTAATTAAATCTTCGAGTTGGTTAATATTTAAGTCGTATGATGCTGTTAATCTTTCTAAATTAAAGCGATGTTTTAAATAATCTGCTGTTAAGGGATTAGCAATATTTAAGGAAAAGTCAGCAATACATCTTTCATTGGCAAAATATTCTAATTGGTCATAATTTCTGATTAAATAACCATCAGCATTAGCAGCGAGAACTTGTTTTAAAATCCAAGTTTCTCCAGGTTTAGTTATCCGGGGTGGTGCGACAAAGATGCTGACATCTTCTTCATATTCCCGCACTATTTTTACTGCTTCTTGATAATTGCGAGGATTTTCAAATTCACAATAAACTGTTTTGATATCTGCTGTTAATGCTGCTTTGAGTTGTTGGATATTTCTAACTAAAACAATCAGGGAAGGTAAAGCTGGGATAGGTGTAGATTTAGAAGTAATTAAATCTTGCCATTTTGCGTGATGATTTAATTGCCAAAGTTTGGGTTTCTTTCTTAATTCTTCTAATTGGGAGACTATTTCCCGACGCATTCGGTTTAATTCACTCACGGGTAACATGATATTACCGTTGAGATGATTGATGAAAGTGTCTAAATAGAAAGGAGTATTCCCTAAACGTCCAAATTGTTCTTTTATCCTCTCTGTAGTCAGGGGTTTGGTGTGTGCTTCTACCACCAATATTTCTGATTCTACTTGAACTATATTACCAAATTCATCACGAGCGATCGCTATTAATTTCTCGCCAATTTCCCCATACACATCTATATTAATAGGTTTAGGAAATTGAGGATTTTCTCCAGCATAACTTTGACGGATTTGTTTATCTAGTTCTGGATCATTTGTCTTCCAAACTTTATCACCTATATTTATCCGTCGAAAGTTCAAATTATTTTTGCCAAAACTTAATATTGCGTCTTTACCTTTTTGGATAACTGCATATATTCTTCCCCCTTCTTCCTTGGTTTCTGGATGTCCACAATCAAAAACAATCCCGTCACCTGGTTTAACTGGTGCTTCCAGTTTCACGGTAATTTGTTCATTGTAAATGCGGGTAACTTCTCCTAAATAAACACCGCGTTTTTTTCCAAATCTGGCGTGAACAAGTTCTTGATTATTAATTCCCTCAAACCAACCTGTGTAAAGTCCGCGAGAAAATGCCATTTCTAAATTATATTGGTCTTTACGCAACCCTGATGATTTCTGTTGTAGAGATGTTTCATGAAACTTCTCTACATTCGTTTTCATTATTTTATCTAACGCTTTTCGATAAACTTGGGTAACGTTAGCAACATATTCTGGTGCTTTCAAACGTCCTTCTATTTTTAAACAAGTAACTCCAGATTTTACTAATTCTGGTAAAACTTCCAACCCTGCTAAATCTTGAGGACTAAGTAAATATTTGCGATTATCTAAATTGACAATTTCCCCATCTGCAATTAAATCATAAGGCATTCGGCAAGCTTGAGCGCATTCTCCCCGATTTGCAGAACGTCCTCCTAATGCTTCGCTGGTTAAACATTGTCCTGAATATGCGACGCACAAAGCACCGTGGACGAAAACTTCTAAAGGTAAAGAAGTATTTTTTTGGCTAATTTGTTGTTGAATTTTATTAATTTCTGTAATCGAACATTCCCGCGCTAAAACTACCAATTGACAACCGAGAGATTTTGCAAATTCTACCCCCGCAGCGCTGGTAATTGTCATTTGAGTGGAAGCGTGAATGGGAAAATCAGGAGAAAGATGACGAATCAGACGACAAATACCCACGTCTTGAACGATGACAGCATCAACACCCGCAGAAATGATAGTTTTGAGGTATTGCTGTGCTTCCGTCAGTTCCTGCGGAAAAATCAGGGTATTCAGGGTGACGTAACCTTTGACTCCCCGCAGATGCAGAAATTCCATTATTTCAGGTAAATCTGCTTCCGTGAAATTTTCAGCCCGCATTCTGGCGTTAAACTTATCTAAACCAAAGTAAATCGCATCTGCACCATTTTCTACTGCGGCTTTCGCGCATTCCCAATTACCCGCAGGTGCTAGGAGTTCGGGGAGTTTCAGGATAGGTGTAGAGATGCTTGTCATTTGCTTTAGTCAGAGTGATGTCAGTTTATAGATTGTATCTAAGTTGGGGGGTGGTTGGGGGAAGGTTAAGATCCCTGACTTCTCATTTAATGATTTCAATAAATGATTAACCAGTGTAAGCAGTCGGGGATTTGAGTTTTATAATTGAATACCTAACTTCAGAAAAAACACCTCATTTCTTATATACCCTCAGAATTGGGGTTACTTTTGGATTTTGGGGGTTACTCAGGTTTACTCTATAGGTAGTTCTCAAAAAATCTTCGTTTTTGTTCCCTTTAACTGTGACTATATAATGGTTGAGTTTAGATTTGTCTCGCTCAAATTTTTCAATCAATTTATTTTGCAGTATTTCAGCGTTTTTCAGTCTTTTGGATAACTGTCTACCAATTCCTAAACAGAATACTCCTGTATTGTCAGGAAATGTATTTACTTGTAAGTAGTATGGCCGATTATTGGATTTAAAGTGATCTGTTAACCAAATATATCCTCTATTTGGGGGAGTTAGTTTTGTAAAAGTCTCTTTGGTTCTCTCATTAAAACCACAATTTCTATCCATAATTAGTTCACCAGATATTGCGGGTTTTGAGAGAGTGACTACAAATGTAGAACATAAGGTTAGGGTTGCTAAGTTCCCAGCGATAAATTTTGACAGTTTCAACATCAGAAACTCCTGTGGTTTTGGTATATTAATAGAGACTGTTTTTTCTCTGGGAAAGTTTCATCTCCCAAACTTTTTGTTCATAGGTTATTGCAATGATTAAATAAGAAGTCGGGGATCTGGTTTGAATACCCTACAAAATTTGATGAATACTCTCAATGACCTGTTCAATAAGGTTTACTGCATCATTACTGGTCAGTTTTAATTGAATCTGTGACATCACATGGTCTAATTGATGTCAAGCGCAAAAATGAACTACAAAATTTGTTCAAAAATTCTAAAATACCGCTGGTAATAGTGACAGCTTTCCTTAACCGCAAAACAATAAAAGAATATTTATCAGAAATTTCCTGGGAAACTGATGTATGGGTAGCGGAAGATGCAACTCATTTGATTCATTTCAATGGTGAACATCTTTTGCAACCTGATCAAGTATAGAGATAATATCTAACTATAAATCATACAAAACTGCTGATACCTCTCACTCTAGCAAAAATAGAAAATTATCAATAGTTGTATAAAAAATTGATAGTAAAATGTAAAAAAGTATAACAGACACCCTAAATAATCTACAATCAGGAACTAAACTGTTTTCTTGCCCTAACTCGGTACAATAGTATATTTATGCAAATAAATGTCAAAATATTTACTGTTAACAAACGGTTTCCCTTAACAATTAGTCGAGGAACAACGGCACAAACGACAAATGTATGGCTGCAAATTTCCGAAGATGGAATTGCAGGTTGGGGAGAAGCATCACCCTTTGGTGTTGGTAATCATAGACAATCTACTGAGATAATCCAAGAGAGTTTGCGGCAGATTACACCGACATTGCAAAAATTCCACCCTTGGCAAAGGCAGGAAATTGAAGAATTATTAACTCAAAAGCGGGTTCCTTCGGCTGTGAGGGCGGCTGTAGATATGGCGCTGTATGATTGGATGGGTAAGTGTGTAAACTTACCTCTGTGGCAAATCTGGGGGTTAAATCGAGATGCTATAGTCCCCACTTCGGTAACAATTGGCATTAATTCCCCAGCAGGTGCAGCGGCTAGGGCGAGAGACTGGTTACAATTTATGGATGTGAGTTTGTTCAAAGTCAAGTTAGGTTCGAGCGAAGGGATAAATGCCGATAGACAAATGCTATTAGCTGTGCGTGAAGAAATTGCCGGAAAAGAGCTATTTGTAGATGCTAACGGAGGTTGGAGTTTAGCAGATGCGATCGCTATGTCTCTTTGGTTAGCTGATTTGGGTATAAAATATATAGAACAGCCATTACCACGTGGACAGGAAACACATCTAGCCACTCTCAAGGAGCATTCACCTTTACCCATCTTTGTCGATGAAAGTTGCTTTACTAGCGCAGATATTCCCGAATTAGCCAATTATGTAGATGGTATCAACATCAAGCTGATGAAATCTGGGGGATTGAGTGAAGCAATGAGAATGGTACATACAGCAAAGGCGCATGATTTAAAAGTGATGTTTGGCTGTTATTCTGATAGTACTCTGGCAAATACAGCAGCATCACAGCTTGCACCCCTAGCTGATTATTTAGATTTAGATAGTCACCTTAACTTAATTGATGACCCATTTACGGGTGCATTAGTCAAAGAAGGGCGAATTTTGCCGAACGATTTACCTGGTTTGGGGGTACAATATAGTGCGTTTGCCGCTTAATCAAAAAACAGCAATTTTACTGCATGAAGGGCTGAATGGGGCTAATGGTAAAACGGGGTTATCAATTTTACGCTACAGTGAAGCCCCAGTTGTCGCAGTCATAGATCGGGAATCTGTTGGTAAATCTTTACCAGAATTAACAGGTATCAAGCGCGATGTGCCGATTGTGGCATCATTAGCCGCAGCGTTACAGTATCAGCCAGAAGTGCTGGTAATTGGTATCGCTCCCAAAGGTGGTTTAGTCCCAGACGATTACTGGCCTGACATTAAAGATGCTCTAAAAGCAGGAATGTCTTTAGTAAATGGTTTACACACCCCTCTAGCTAATATCCCGGATTTAAATGCCCTACTGAAACCAGGACAAATCATTTGGGATGTAAGAAAAGAACCAGCTAATTTAGATGTAGCTTCGGGGTTAGCACGGACTCTTCCCTGTCGTCGGGTATTGACGGTGGGTACAGATATGGCTATTGGCAAAATGTCCACTAGTTTAGAATTACATTGGGCTGCAAAATTGCGAGGTTGGCGTTCCAAGTTTTTGGCAACTGGTCAAACTGGTTTAATGTTAGAAGGTGATGGTGTGGCTTTGGATGCTGTACGTGTAGACTTCGCTGCTGGTGCTGTAGAACAGCTGGTGATGCGGTTTGGTAAACACTACGATATTCTGCAAATTGAAGGACAAGGTTCTCTGTTACATCCTGGTTCAACTGCCACTTTACCTCTAATTCGTGGTTCTCAACCAACGCATTTAATACTAGTTCATCAAGCTGGACAAACTCATAACCGCAATAATCCTCATGTCCCCATTCCATCTTTACCAGAAGTAATTCGGATGTATGAAATGGTGGCTAGTGCGGGGGGTGCTTTTGCTACAGTTCCTGTGGTGGGGATAGCTTTGAATACTAGATATTTAGATGAATCTGGGTCTAAGGATGCGATCGCTCAAACTATAGCCGAAACCGGTCTACCTTGTACAGATCCGGTGCGTTATGGTGGTGGTGTGTTGTTAGATGCAGTCATGCAGAGTTAAGGCACTAGTACCGTTTTGTCGGAATTAAAAATTAAAAAAGGACTTACGCAAAAACTCTCCCTTTCTTCATTATTCCGTCCTTTATTCTGTCTTATCTGCATTTAGCTATTCCGTAACTCCTGCGTAAGTTCTCAACAAGAAGAAAAAATACACTTCTAAAATGAACCAATTCTAAAATTCTCCGTCACTGGAGATATGAAGAGATTTTAGAGGTTGAGTTATGTTATTGTCACCACGTCAGGTTTTATTTTTGAGTAGTTTGAGCTTATCCTTATTTATTGGTAATTCTGTAGCCTTTGCCCAAACTGGCAGTGTTGTTGTACCAACAGTACCATCAGGCTCATCAACACCAGTTGATACATCTACAGATACGCCTATTGATACCACATCTGCTACTGGGGCAAGATTTAGCTGCCAATTCTACGATGGCAAGTACACTGTCATGTATCAACCACAAAGTCAACCAGGGCAATTCTTTGCTTGGGCTGCACCTGCTTCTCTCGGTGGTGGTTGGACTCCCCAAAAGCGTTGTGAAGCGATCGCTTCTCGCTTAGAATTATATCGCCCCGATGGCTTACAAGAACTAGATATAGCCAGAGAAAATAACGAAAACATCATCTGCGTCACTACTGAAGCTAACTCCGCTTGTCGAATTCTGCTCACAGTCCCCCGTGATAAAGACCCCTACGCTATTCGCAGCAGTGTTTTCAACAACTTAGCCAATGCTGACAACGGACAGCAAACCGTAGCTGTTAATACTTATACTAATCGCTCTAGAGGAGGCACAAACGAATTATTCAATTTAGGTCGCACCCTCCTAGGTGGTAACAACCGGGTAAATTCATCCAAAAGTGGCATTAATTTGAAACCTTTCCTAGATCCCAAAGATGGTGGTACAGCGAAAAATCTCAGAAATGGAGTATCTATCCGTCGTCAGTCTCCACCACAGAACCGTACTATCCTCAATCCTCAGTTATTCCGCTGATGTATGCTGTATCTTAATTAGCTTGTTGGCGATGAAATAATTATTAATAAATACAGTTTTAGCTTCTTTGTATGTATCTATAAAGAAGCTTTTGCCTGTTGTTAGTTTTAAAAACTGACTAGTATAAATTTTTAGTAAAAATATCATGCGATGTCTCGACTATTCAAGGTTTTCATCCTACAGTAATTGATGAGAAATTAAAAAAAAGCAAGATTTGTCAAGAGCCAGAAGTAAGACTATTAATGTCTAAGTGACTGTCATCCGGACAAATTTTGCTTTCAGTTTAAATCAATACAGTGTTAAAACTGTAATAAGGAACAAATAAATGACAATATCATTTAGCGCACCCAACAATTTATCCGCTGGAGATCGCCCCTATTCTGTAGCGGTAGCAGATTTTAACAAAGACGGCAAGCTCGATGTAGCAGTAGCAAATACTGGTGATAAAACTGTCTCCATCTTATTGGGTGATGGTGCAGGTAGTTTCAACTTATTCGGTAGCTATAGTGTAGGGTCTACATGGAATCCGGTTTCCATAGCTGTATTAGACTTGAACGGTGATGGCAACCTAGACTTAGCATCAGCAAATTTAGACTTGTCAAATCTTTCTGTTGCTAACAGTGATGTCTCCATCATATTTGGTAATGGTACAGGTGCTTTCAACTCAGACCCCAACTATCCCAACTATGATGTTTCTGGACTGAGTGGACTGAATGCGATCGCTCTTGCTGACTTCAACAATGATGGCATTTTAGACCTGGCAGCAGGTACACTTTCCAGCAATAATGTCTCAATCTTCTTGGGCGATGGTGTATCCAACTTTTCAACTGTTTTTGATTATAATATTGGTAATACTACCCGTGCGATCGCTCTCGCTGACTTCAACAATGATGGCATTTTAGACCTGGCACAGGTCAGATCTGGTCAAAGCAAAGTCTTTGTACGATTAGGGTCAGGTACAGGTAGCTTTGGTCAACCAGTTTCCTTTGGTACTCCCGCTGAATTCACCGTAGGAACAGAACCTCGCTCAGTAGCTATAGCCGACATCAATGGTGACGGACTCCTCGACATATTAGTAGCAAACAGTGATGATGATAATATTTCATTACTATTAGGCGATGGCACAGGCAATTTCGGCGCTGCCACCTACTATGCAGCCGCAGATGGTTCTCGCACTTTAGCTGTAGCAGACTTTGACGATGATGGCAAACTTGATCTCGTAGTAGGTAACGAACTCGACGACACTATTTCGGTGCTGTTGAATACAACTACCGGAGACAATTTTGTTGGGAATATCGGCGATGATTACTATGTTGTTGATAATATAGGTGACGAAATTGACGAAGGTTTGAATGGTGGCACAGATACAGTTAGAGCCTCAGTCACATACACCTTAGACGACAACGTAGAACGTCTGACTTTAGCTGGAAGCAACAATATCAACGGTACAGGTAACAACCTGAATAACAACATCACAGGTAATAGTGGCAATAATATTCTTGATGGTCGTGGTGGTAACGATTCTCTTTACGGTGAAGCTGGTGATGATACCCTAATTGGTGGTGATGGTAACGACAACCTCTTTGGTGGTGAAGGTGCTGATGAGCTAATTGGTGGTAACGGCAATGACACCTACTTTGTTGAGAATGTGGGTGACACAGTTACCGAAAATATTAATGGTGGCATAGACACAGTTAACTCCTCTGTCAACTTCACTTTAAGCGACAACGTAGAACGTCTAACTTTAACTGGAACCGACAATATCAACGGTACAGGTAACGTCCTAAATAACAATCTCACAGGTAATGCTAGCAATAATATCCTAACGGGTAATGGTGGCAACGACTATCTTTACGGTAATGCAGGTGATGATACCCTAATTGGTGGTTTGGGTAATGACACCCTGTTTGGTGGTGCCGGTAATGATATTTTCCGCTTCAATAGCACAAATGAAGGGATTGATAGAATTCAAGACTTTTCATTAGTAGGTACTGACGTTATTCAAATATCTGCTAGTGGGTTTGGTAATGTTTTGACTGCAAATGCGGTTCTTGATGTTTCTGCTTTCCGTTCTGGTGCAGGGATAACAACAGCTGATACTGGCGCACAAAGATTTATTTACAACACTAGCAATGGTGCATTGTTCTTTGATGCTGACGGGAATGGCGCTGGTAATAAGATTCAAATTGCCATATTCTCTGGACTACCTACTCTTAGTAATAGTGACTTCTTTGTTATTGCCTAATGAAAGAAGTCTAATTTCATATTAGTCCTGGCTATACACACAAAACCTTCACCAACAAGCCCTCACTTTAACAGAGTGGGGGTCTAAGCAAAAAGCCAATCTCCTCTGGCTGTAAGGCTTTTAGCCACACAATAAGACCAGCCTCATCTCCGGCTGATCCGATGTTTGTCTAGCCACAGACGCTGATTCAGTAAAGCTTTTCAGAACTTGGTGAAGGTATTGTTAGGAGATAATTGATTTCGTGAAGTTACCGGCTAGATTTGAAAGTTTTGTTGATTTACTGCCAGTTTAAGCTTGCAAATTCAAAAAATTGTGATAGTTTGGTACGATAATATCCAAATACGGATGTCCTTGTTATTAAGTTTGACAAGAGCATATTCGGTTATTGCTATGATTTATAGCAAGCATCTAAGCGCGTAGTAAGAAAAATGGGACGAAGTTATAGATAACTACGTAACCTTAACCCATAGATAAACTGCCTGCAATCTGTTTCTACTATATTTTTGGACAACAATTAATAACGGTGGTAACTCTGCTTACAAGTGATATGAATTCAGTACTGCAATTTGGCGATAGCATACTCACAGCCTCAGAAGTTCTGCAATCATTGGCAAAATACCAGTTAATGCCACTATTGCTCAGAGAGGTGGTGATTGATCAAGCGATCGCACAGATTGAGTGTACGCCACAAGAAGAGCAACTGGCCTGTGAACAGTTAGCCCAACAATATCAAGGGCGACAAGAACAGGGAATAAGTTCCGAACAGTTAAATACTGTCGCTATTCGCCAATTAAAACTAGAAAAGTTTAAAGAAGCGACTTGGGGACTAGATTTAGACTCTTACTTTTACCAACGCAAAGCGCAGTTGGATCGAGTTATCTATTCTTTAATTACCACTTCTGATATCGGTATTGCCCAAGAAATCTACTTCCGCATTCAAGAAGGAGAACAGTCCTTTGCTCAACTAGCGCGGGAATACGCCGAAGGCCCTGAAGCTCAAACAGATGGTTTAGTCGGTCCTGTAGAATTACAATCTCTTCATCAATCTCTAGTCAAAATTTTATCTGTTAGCCAACCACAGCAAGTTTTTCCGCCGACTCAAATAGGAGATCGGATCGTGATTGTGAGATTAGAAAGACTACTACCCGCTCAACTGGATAGACCGACGCGTCAACGATTGCTAAACGAACGTTTCCAGGGTTGGCTACAAACACAAATAGCTGCACAAAACTGGCAAATTCAACCATCAGAAGGATGAATTGGCTGAAATATTAACCATAGTAAATTAATTTTCATAAACATGACTTATATTAAGAACGTTTTTGAAGACTTTCTCATCACTGTTGAAGGATTTGAGCAATTATCAGCAGCGGAAGCAAACAATCTATTATCACAACAGCAAGCTTTACGCTACCGGATAGGTCAAAAAATAATCAGTAAAGAAAAACTACCTGATCGCATAGCAATTCTTTACGAAGGAAGAGTCAGGCTGTTGGCATATGATCCCCAAACACAATTGCCAATTACCTTAAAAATACTAGAACCCGGAGCAATCATTGGCGAGATTAGTTTATTGCGGCAGATTGCTTGTGAAACAGCGATCGCATCCACCGAAGTCATCTGCTTAACTTTCAGCACAGTAGATTATTTACGTCTTCTGTCCCAGAATCCAGCATTTGCCAATGCGCGTCAAAACTCTAGTCACCTGATAGAACTATTCGATGTTATTAGCCCGCAATTAGCCCAACAAGCTAACGCTGGTTTAAATCTCAAAGAAATCTCTCAACAAGCTTTATTAGGCGCGAAAATACATCAACTCCCACCAGGAAAAACCCCTTTTAGCCAACTAGACAGTGGTAGTATCTGGTTTGTTAGCGGTGGTGGTATAGTAACTAATTTTCCCCCCGGTTCTCGGTTAGAATCTACCAGCGCCAAAGATGTTTTGGAAGTAACGGGGAATGTTCCCGCTCGTTTAGTTGGTATCAATCCCATAGATTTATTATTCCTGGATGATCATCAAATAGAGCCGGAAATTCCAGCCAATCAAAGAGCAATTATCGATGAGTTAGAAATTCCCTACGCCACAACAGAGGAAGTTTTACCATCACCTTCCGACACACCACAAGTTAAGCAAAAACATCAAAACTACCCATTTTTTCGCGGACAGGGCGAATTAAATTCTACCCTTGCTTGCTTCCAAATGGTTGCCAAGCACTTAGAAATTCCCTTGCGGAAAGAGGTAATTCGTCGCATCTTAAATGAGCAAATTAAACGCCAAACTGGCATATCCTTTCAACTTTGCGCTTATTTAGCCGAATTAATCGGACTCAGATCTCAATTAGTAGATGTTCCCGCTGCTTCCATCACACGCATTCCTACACCAGCACTAATTCAATATAGTGATAGTTATGCAGTTATCTATGCAGTAGATGCCAATACAGTGGTTTTGGGTGTGCCATCTAGAGGGATTATCCGCTGCAAACCGGGCAAACTACTAGAAGAATTAGAAACTGATGACAGTAATTTGCAGCCGCAAGCCAGGGTATTATTGCTCAGTGCTACCCAAGAAACACCCCAAGAACGCTTTGGTTTGCGCTGGTTTTTACCATATTTATCAAAATACCGTCGCGTTCTCATAGAAGTCTTCATTGCTTCCTTTTTCGTACAACTAGCAGCTTTAGCCAATCCCCTAGTTATTCAGTTAATTATTGATAAAGTCATCGTCCAAAATAGTATTAGTACCCTGAATGTTTTAGGGGTTTTACTACTAGCAGTTGGTGTATTTGAAGCAATACTAACTACATTGCGGACTTACTTATTTGTAGATACCACCAACCGCATTGATATGAGTTTGGGGTCACAAATTATTGACCACTTACTACGATTACCACTCCGCTATTTTGAACGGCGACCAGTTGGTGAACTATCTACTCGCATCAATGAATTAGAAAATATTCGCCAGTTTCTCACAGGTACGGCGTTAACCGTGGGATTAGATGCATTGTTCTCGATAGTTTATATCGTTGTCATGCTGTTTTACAGTTGGCAACTAACCATAGTCGGTTTAGGAACAATTCCCCTATTTGTGGTGATTACATTAATTGCTGCCCCCACAGTCAGCAGACAGTTACGAGCCAAAGCTGAACGCAACGCCGAGACTCAATCTTATTTGGTCGAAGTCATGTCAGGCATTCAAACAGTGAAAGCGCAAAATATCGAATTGCGATCGCGCTTTTCCTGGCAAGAACGTTACGCTCGGTTTGTGGCCGCAGGCTTTAAAACTGTGATCACTTCCACCCTGGCTAATTCAACTAGTCAGTTTCTCAACAAACTCAGCAGCTTACTAGTTTTGTGGGTAGGAGCTTATTTGGTATTACAAGGAGAGTTAACCCTAGGGGAATTAATCGCCTTTAGAATTATCTCCAGTTACGTTACTAGCCCAATATTACGTTTGGCACAAATCTGGCAAAACTTCCAAGAAACTGGGTTATCTTTAGAACGTCTCAGCGACATTGTTGATACACCACAAGAAGCAGAAATAGACAAAAACAACATTCCCTTACCTGCAATCTCTGGTGCAGTTAAATATGAAAACGTTTCTTTCCGATTTGCTCCCAGTGGACCACTGCAACTGAACAATGTTAGCCTCGATTTCCAGGCTGGTAAATTTGTCGGTATTGTTGGACAGAGTGGTTCAGGTAAAAGCACAATGATGAAGTTGCTGCTGAGACTTTATAACATCGAGTCCGGCAGAATTTTAATCGATGGTTACGACATTAGCAAAGTAGAACTTTATTCCCTACGTCGGCAAATTGGTGTCGTTCCTCAAGATCCGTTGTTGTTTGATGGCACAGTTCAAGAAAACATTGCTCTGACAAATCCTGAAGCGACAACCGAGGAAATTATCGAAGCCGCGCGGATTGCTGTAGCCCATGAATTTATCATGAACTTACCCAATGGCTACAACACACGAGTAGGTGAAAGAGGTTCAGCCCTTTCTGGTGGACAAAGACAAAGAATTGCGATCGCTCGTTCGATTTTACAAAAACCCAAATTATTAGTGTTGGACGAAGCCACCAGCGCCTTAGATTATCCCACCGAAAGACAAATAGGACTCAATTTAGCTAGAGCATTTCAAGGTACTACCGTCTTCTTTATTACTCACCGTCTGAATACTGTTAGTAATGCAGATGCGATTATCGTCATGGATGCCGGTAGGGTAGTGGAGCAAGGTAGCCATCAAGAATTAATGGCGGCTAAAGGGCATTATTTCTACCTTTATCAACAGCAAGAAGTCAATTTGTAATTTTTAGGGGTGGGGTTTCCTCACCCTGGAAATCACTTATTTAAACTATTGACTTAAATTTTCAATTCCAAACCTCAAATCTAAAATCTAAAATTGTTATGACTCAACTTAATGGTAATCACGTCAACGGTAACGGCAACGGTAACGGCAACGGTAACGGCAACGGAAAAAAGCAAACTGTACAACTACTAACACCTCCAAAAAAGGTTAAAAAAGATTCTTTAATTAATCCTTATCAGGATAGCTTTGATCAGTCTGTAGTCTTGCGTCAATCTCCCATGTGGTCACGTACCATCATGATCACCTTAATGGGGTTAGCCTGTTTTGGGATTGTGTGGGCTAATTTTGCGAAAATTGAGCAAACAGTTCCCGCAACAGGTCAATTAAAACCAGAGGGAACAGTCAAAGAAGTACAAGCTCCTATTAGCGGTGTTGTTAAAGCCGTTTATGTTAAAGATGGACAATCAGTAAAGCCAGGAGACTTACTCTTGACTTTCGATTCTATTGCCACCTTAGCTGAATTAAGTTCGTTAAATAAAATTCGCAGTGCCTTAATTCAAGAAAATAATATTTATCGACGCTTAATGGGAGCAAGTACAGGTATAGAATCAGAATTGGACTTTTTACAGAGTAAATTGCCAGCCGAAGCTGCTTTTCTTCTCAAAAGTCGAGCTTCATTAGTAGCAGCAAATGAACTACTGCGCGCTCAATTAAGAAATTCAGTACCTAATCCAGGAAACGGAATCGATGAAGAACAACTTCTCATTACCGCTAAAACAGAATTAGATTCTCGGTCTGCCGCAGCTAAGTTAGAAGTTGAAAAAACCAGAAAACAACTATCTCAAACAATCCTAAAAAGAAAAGATACTCAAAATAGTTTGGTAATTCAACAAGGTATTTTAGATAAACTCAAAATATTAGCAGTAGAAGGGGGAATTTCTCAGCTTCAATACCTGAATCAGCAACAACAGGTACAAACTCTCAAGGCAGAAATTTCACAATTATTTGAAGAAGAAAAACGCCTCCAGTTTGATATTCAGAAAGGACAACAGGAAGCAACTAATACAGTAGCAGCTTCTGATAAAAACGTTTTGGATAGGATAGGTGACAACAAAAAACGCATTGCGGAAATTGATAGTCAGTTTATGAAGGTTGTTCTCGATAACGAGCAGCGTTTGGCAGATATCACCAGCAAGATTTCCCAAACACAATTAAATGTCAAATATCAAGAACTCCGCGCTCCTGTTGCGGGAACTATATTTGATATGCAAGCTAAAAACCCTGGCTTTGTCGCTAACCCCACACAAAAGCTACTGCAAATCGTGCCAAATGATAAATATGTAGCTGAGGTATTTATCACCAATAAAGATATTGGGTTTGTACGCAAAGGTATGAACGTAGATGTAAGAATTGACTCTTTTCCTTTCAGCGAGTTTGGAGATATCAAAGGTAAGGTAATTGATATTGCTTCAGATGCTTTACCTCCAGATCAAAATCATCAATTTTACAGATTTCCAGCTAAAGTCAGTTTGAATAAACAATCCCTGGGAATGCAAGGTAGAAACATCTCTTTACAGTCGGGTATGTCCATTACTGCCAATATTAAAGTGCGTGAAGAAAGAACAGTAATGAGTTTGTTTACTGAAATGTTTACCAAGCAATTAGAGAGTCTGAACGAGGTGCGTTAATACAGTACATAACACAATCAAGGGCGGGGAAACCCCGCCCCTACAAGTTTTGCGATTTACTGACTGTATCTGACTCAAGTTTCGATATATCTGCAATTAGTTAAATTGTTCTAACAATGTCTCTACAGAAGCATTGTGATCTAAGAAGGAGAATAAATGTCGATAGATTAATTTTCCTTCTTGATTTAATACAAACTGTGCTGGTAAAGGCGCTCCTAAAGCTTGTCCTACTTGATAGGTACGAAATACATAACAGCTTGGGTCACTTAACAGGGGCATTTTCAAGTTTAAATCTTTGACAACTATTTGACTTTGCTTTTTGTCAGTACTAGTAATCAACAAAACTTCTATGCCGCGATTTTGAAATTGCTCATATTTTTCATTCAAATCTTTGATGTGGGGATAGCAAAATGGACAATATTGTTTTTCGGTAAAAATCCGCGTAAAGGCAATTACAACAGATTGTTTGCCTTTAAAATCTGATAGTTTTAAAGTGCGATTATTTGTAATATCTGTCAATTTAAAATCTGGCGTTCCTACTCCCAGTCTGATCTCATCTAATGCTGGTTTTGGTAAAAAATTTCGGAAGAAGCGCTCATTAAATAAACCAGTAAAATCTGTTGAGGTAAGCATAAAAATTAATTGAATAAGTCAACATAATTCGTAATTGATAATTCGTAATTCGTAGTTACAATCAATGGGGGCTTGTACCCTCTTTAATTACGAGTTACGAATTACGAATTAGTAATTAGTTAAAAAACTCCTGCCTCTAGTATAGCTGCCTGCTACTTCCTAAACAGCAGAGAAGTAAATTTTGGATTTCACTGGATCAGGATTCATGGTTTTGTCACCTGGTTGCCAACCTGCGGGGCAAACTTCATCGGGGTGAGACTGAACGTACTGAAGTGCTTGTAGTGTCCGCAGGGTTTCATCAACACTGCGACCAAAGGCTAGGTTGTTGATGGTAGCGTGTTGGAGAACACCATCTTTATCAATGATAAACAGACCACGCAAAGCAATACCAGCTGCTGGGTCGAGGACGTTGTAATCGCTACTAATTTCTTTCTTGATGTCAGAAACTAGGGGATAATTTAAGTCACCGACACCACCAGATTTGCGATCTGTTTGAATCCAAGCTAGGTGAGAAAACTCGCTATCAACGGAAACACCAAGTACTTCCGTGTTAAGCTTCTTGAATTCTTCGTAGCGATCGCTAAATGCTGTGATTTCAGTGGGGCAAACAAAGGTAAAGTCTAAGGGGTAAAAAAACAGGACGACATACTTGCCGCGATAGTCGGAAAGTTTAATGGTCTTAAATTCTTGATCTACTACAGCTGTTGCTGTAAAGTCTGGAGCCTGTTGGCCAACGCGGAGGCTTCCTTCTGTTCCGTAAGTAAGGGTCATTAACCTAGTTCTCCTTCAACTTATATCCATTTTTTAGCGTTGTAATTTGGGTCAGTGAAAACTCACCCAGCCAAGCTATCACAGTTTAATTACGATCTATTACAACTATATCATAGTCATAACGATTTTGAGTAGCTAATGACTGATTTAGACACAAGAGAATGGTTACTTACCAATGGCTTGGGTAGTTTTGCCAGTGGTACAATTTCTGATGTTCGGACACGAACTTATCATGGTTGGTTGTTTGCAGCTACAAATCCTCCTGCTGGACGAAAATTACTGCTTTCTCACTTGGAAGCAAGTCTAGAAATACCAGGAAAAGTTATAGCACTGGGAACAAATTTTTGGGGTAGTGGTCAAATTGAGCCAAAAGGCTATACAATGCTGCACAATTTTGATGTTAACCCGGTTCCCAAATGGCTTTGGGGTGAGGAGAATTGGCAGTTAAGTAGACAGTTGGTGATGCCTTATGGGTGGGTAGAGGAAGGTAGGGAGAAATTACCAATGCTCAATGCCCAAAGGACTTTAATCCAGTATCGCTATGAGGGTAAGGATGTAGGGATTTTAAGGTTAAGACTGTTAATAGGCGATCGCAATTTTCATCATCAGCAAACTGAAAACGAGAAATTACAATTTTCCCAATTGGTTAGTCAACACCTAGTTTGTCTACAAGCGAACTTTGGTGGGGAATTTGGTACACCTTGGCATTTGCGTTGGACACAAGGAGAATATCAAGCAGATGGAGTTTGGTATTGGAATTATGGTTTACCAGAAGAAACAAAACGGGGATTAGGAGATCGAGAAGACCTCTATAGTCCCGGTTATTTAATAGCTAATCTCCAACCAGGAGATACAATCACCCTAGAAGCAAACGTAGGTTTACCCAATCCTCAACAACCGATGCTCTCCTCGGAAAGCTTTGCAGAGGCCGTAGAAGCAGAACAAGAGAGACTTTCGCAAATTTTTGGCTGGAGACGAGAAGAAGCAGGAGAACTCTTAGCAGGGGGCAGGGGAGGCAGGGGAGCAGGGGGAGCAGGGGAGCAGGGGGAAAAAAACCAATTACCAATTACCAATCACCAGTCCCGAATTTGGCAAAAACTACTTAAAGCCAGTGATCAATTTATAGTCTATCGTGCTTCCATTGCCGGGCCGACAGTAATTGCTGGATATCACTGGTTTAATGATTGGGGACGAGATACCTTGATTGCTTTACCGGGATTGACACTGGTTACACAACGCTTTGATTTAGCTAAAGGTATATTAAAAACTTTTGGGCATTACTGTCGTCATGGACTGATTCCCAATGCCTTTCCCAATGCTGACAGCGAACCGTTTTACAACAGTATTGATGCAGCGTTGTGGTGGATTGAAACTTTAGGACTTTATTTAGAAGCTACTGAAGATTGGCAGTTTTTAGTAGAGCAATTCCCAGTTGTGCAGCAAATTCACAAAGCCTTTGTTGGTGGTACTCGCTACAATATCCAGGTGGATGCCATTGATGGGCTAATTTGTTGGGATGCTAATGGTGTGGCTCTTACCTGGATGGATGTGGTAATTGGGGGATTACCTATTACTCCCCGTCGTGGTAAACCAGTAGAAATCAATGCTTTATGGTATTCAGCTTTATGTTGGTTGAGTCAATGGGCAGAACGTTTGAGCCAAATAGATTTAGACAATTCTGTACGGTTAAATAATCAAGCCCAACGCTATGGACAGCAAGCAGAACAGGTAAAAGCTTCGTTGCAAAAGTTCTGGAATCCCCAGTTAGGCTATTTTTACGACTTTATTGATCCAGATGATGGACGGAATTCGCAAATTCGCCCTAATGCAGTTTTGGCGTTATCTTTGCACTATTGCGGTTTTTCTGAGCAGCAAGGTCGTCAAGTATTAGATTTGGCTACTTCCTGTTTGTTGACTCCCTATGGGTTGCGTAGTCTTGATCCGGGTGATCCAGAATATGTAGGGATATATGAGGGGAATTCAGAAAAGCGCGATCGCTCTTATCATCAAGGTACTGTCTGGACTTGGTTGATTGGTGCTTATATCCGGGCGTGGGAACGTTTTTACCCAGAGGAAAAATTACCTTTTAATTGGGAACCGCTAATTAATCATTTTCTCTCTAGTGCTTGTATTAATTCAGTTTCGGAAATTTTTGATGGTGATGCACCGCATATATCTAGGGGTGCGATCGCTCAAGCTTGGTCTGTGGCTGAGGTGATTCGGCATTTTAGATGATTGGATTTGATGAGCGATAGCACTTCTGCCTTCTTCAAGCTTGCTCTACCTAAACCTTGAACTTACCTTCAGCAAAATCAAGTTTAAACTGCTCCAAACAGCTTTCTAATCGGGTCAACATTTCCTCAATACGAGCATCACTACTCAGAATGGGCTTGGCTGTTTTTACCAACTTAGACAGTTCCTGTGCTGTTTTTTGTTGTCGTAGCCACTCTTGTATTCGTCGGGCTGGAGTCAGGAGATGATCCCACGGAATAGAAGTATTGACTTTAGCCCATCCACCTGTTGAAGAACGAGGTTGATAGAAGCGTCCAAGGGAATAAGGCTGATACTCAAGTTGCATGGAAGCACACCAATCTTGCCACTTGAGGGGCAGAATTGAGGAATTTGTCTTGACTGGAATCCACGGTGTTCTTAGGGCATCTGCAACGATCGCTCCATGCATTGCTTCACAAATAAGTACTTCTGTTTGCCGAATTTTTGTCAAAATATCCTCTATTTCCCAGGACGGACTGATATAGCCAAACCCCAGTTGATCACAAACCCTTTGCCAGCCATCTCCTGCCAAATCGTAGTGAGGCATATAGGAGAATTTATATTTCTTAGCAACCGAACTTTGATCAATTAACTTACGTAGTAGGAGTGCGCCATCGGTAATTGCCAAATCACTGCTTACATTTAGGCTTTTTGCTGAGTTTGGTCCTCGTAAACAGTAGATGTGGTAAGACTCATCAATTACAGGTAAATCTTTTCCATAACCTACACCAGTGCTAAAGATAACTCTATGTTTTGCCTGAGGAGTGCGTCTTGGCAGTGCGTCGTTAATTAGAGTACCAATACCAATAAAAGCAGAACTGGGATCTTCATCCAAAATCCCTGGAAGCAGCTGCTCCCACATCCAAGGATTAAGCGCATCTCCAAAATTTTGCCTGCCCTCTGGATACTTGCAATAGTAAAGTTTCATCGTTAACAGAATAGAAGATTTTTTCCTGTTTATAGTATCATAAAATACCATTATCCTGTTAATCTTTTAATCCTGGATATCCTGATATGGCTTGCGCCACGCTACGCTATCAGACAGTTAAATATTAATAGCAAACAGTGCGTTACATTTCATTAATGCACCCTACGAGATGAGCGATGCTTTCGGCAAGCGTAGCTATCGCTTTTAGTAATGAGTAATTTTCCAACTCTTTGCCAAAATCGTTTTTTCCTAGAGATAAATTTTCTAATCCTCCCAAAGTGTATAGATTTCTTCAAAAACCTCATCCCAACTTAAAGCAATAATTTCTGGTTTTTTACCCATTTCATCTCTAGCATCCTGTTTCGCAGATGTAAAACACTTATCCCAAATTGACTCTAAAAACTCTCGATTGAGACTTGGCATTTCCTCTTGACTATCTGCAATTTCTCTCCTTGCTGAACGAATAGAAATCACCCAACTAGGACTACGTTTTTCAGTTTGGCATTTCCATTTAATTATATGCAGCATCAGTCGAGTTAATTGACTAATCACTGCCCTTTTTTCTGAGCGCCCCATTGACTCTAATAAATTCTCCAAAATGTCATCAACTTCTGTCATTTTTCCCTCTTGTAGCAATTGCTTTGCCTTTACCACAGCTAAGTATGGCGATTGAAATACCAGTTCATTCCATGCTGCTGTCATGATTTATCACCTCTCTAGTATCGAGTAAACCTGTAGCCTGTAATCCTTTTCCACGATTAGTTAGAGTAATGAGCAAATATGGTAGTTTTATATCCTTTAATTTTAGCTAAAAAATTCGTGATTTTTTCTACTGTCTGAATGAGGATTTGAGGAGCTTCAGGATAAAGATATGAAAATTAATCCTGTAAATCCTTTTTTGTCAGAATCAGGATGCTCAGGATTTGAGGATGTACAGGATAAAGATATGAAAATTAATCCTGAAAATCATTTTTTTGTCAGAATTAGGATGCTCAGGATTTGAGGATGTACAGGATGTTTTTTTAATATTCATCTACATCTTCAGAAATCGCAGTAATTCAAATATCCCATAATATCAATATCAAATATAATCTTGTTAATCCTTTAATCCTGGATATCCTGATTCTGACAGTTAAATATTAATAAAAAACGGTGCATTACATTTTATTAACACCTAACGCACTACTCTAACTTCAACCCCCACATTAATACTACCCCACAACCGATCAGTTGTGAGAACAGGCTGATTAAGAATAATACCTAATGCTAAACAAGCTCTATCCCCAAATGAAAGCCCAATTGATTTAGTATTTGGGCGCAACATTCCTGCTTTTAATGCTTGTTCTTCATTAAAATTAATAACCTCAAGATTGAGATTATAAATAATCTGTCTAATATCTTCTTCAGGGATTCCTGCATCGGCTAATTTTGCTATAACTTCGGATAAATTCACTGTACTAATTGCAGCTTTACCAATAAATTTTAAAACTTCTTCGCTACCAGTTTCTTGATTGAGTAAAGCTAAAATAGCAGAAGCATCTACAACAACTTCACTCATTTAAACTTTCCTCTCTCCGTTCCTGAATTAATTCTTCAGAAAGTTGTCTATTAGCAGGAATATATTTTCTAAAAATAGTCTGAGCATTTTGTACAGAAGTTTGAACATGATGATCAATTGGGTTATCTTCTAATACAAGAACAGCGTTATATTCTCCCATTGGTATATCTACAGGAGAATTGACTAATAATTTGCCATCATTTGTTATAGTTACTTTTATGTCTAGTGTTTTCATAGTTTACTTAATTAGTAAATGATTATGTTAATTATACCAAATTTTTCAGAATCAGGATGTACAGGATTTGAGGATGTACAGGATGTTTTATTAAAATTAATCTACATCTTCAGAAATCGCAGTAATTCAAATATCCCATAATATCAAATTTAAATATAATCCTGTTAATCCTTTAATCCTGGATATCCTGATTCTGACAGTTAAATATTAATAAAAAACGGTGCATTACATTTCATTAACGCACCCTACAAGATGAGCCAACTATTGCATCAAATAAGTATTAAGTTCAGGATATTGAGAAAATAAACCATCAATACTGGCTAGTTTTGCTTGATACTCTAGTGTGGTAGCAATAATTAAACGGTCAAATGGATATTTGTGAACAGTAGATAAATCTACAGCACGACAAGCAATTTCCGCAGTCAAGGGAAATAATGTAATACCTGATGCTTCTAATGCTTCCTGAAACCATTGATTAGCAGTGCAAGGTAATTCTAATCTTCCTCGTTGTTGTGCAAGTGCTATTTCATAACAGGAAATAACGCAAATACCTACCTCGTCAGCCGTTTCAATAACTTCTCTCCAGTGGGTAGGAAATCTTTGAAATTCCTGATTAATAAACCAGAACCAGATATGAGTATCAAGGACTATTATTTGAGACATTCCCACTCTTCTTCATTGACAATAGGACTAACAATATCACCTAATGTTTTACCTTTACCAGCGATAGCATCAGGAGGAGTACGGCGTTTTTTTGTTGGTAATTTATGTTTGAGAAATTGAATAAAATCTAAAACTTCTTGTTGTTTTTCTGTTGGTAATTCTCGGAAGTTTTCTAAAACTGCTTGTTCAATAGTCATAGTTTCACCTTTAGGATTATAATGTAATTATATTATAGATTTTCACTTTTTATCAGAATCAGGATGCACAGGATTTGAGAATGTAGAGGATGTTTTATGAAAATTAATCTACATTTTCTGAAATTGCATTTTGTCAGAATCAGGATGCACAGGATTTGAGGATGTACAGGATGTTTTATTAAAATTCATCTACATCTTCAGAAATCGCACTAATCCAAACATCCCAGAATATCAATATCAAATATAATCCTGTTAATCCTTTAATCCTGGTTATCCTGATTCTGACAGTTAAATTTTAATAAAAACAGGTGCGTTAATGAAATGTAACGCACCCTACGAGATGAGCGATCAGACTTTATCTATAATGATCATTTAATGGAGGCTGAAGGTATGGTATTAACATTTTCTCTAAGATATCTCTCTGACGTTGCTGAGTAATAATAGCTACATGAATATGAGTTGCACCTCTTTGTATAGCTTGAGGAAGTCTCTCATGGTTTGGAAGACGGGAACTAAAATCATCTGTTTGTCCAACGTATAGTGGATACCACATATTTCCCTGCTAATATGCAAAAATATATAATCCAGGAACTTTATTCCAGTTGAAACTGTAGTTATTTGTATTTGCAACAACTTCAAATTTCAGGGATTCACCATTACCCAAAGGCCAATTAAATATTTGAGTCATTATTTAACTCCGTATAGCGCAATTTACCTGATTCTAAACCTCGGCTAATTTTGATGTAGTGGTAGTAATAGTAATAGCGATATAGGGATAACCGTACTTATTCAACACAGAATATTTACGTATATCCCTTAATGTTATTTGGAATTATTCCCAGTCTCAACCACTTCCAGTTACAAAACCTCCCTCCCTAAAAACGATCGCAACACCTCCGGTACTTTAATCGTCCCATCAGCTTGCTGATAATTCTCCAAAATCGCCGCCATAGTCCTTCCCACAGCCAAACCAGAACCATTCAAAGTATGCACAAACTGCGTCCCTTTCTTACCAGCTTCCTTAAACCGAATATCCGCCCGTCGTGCTTGAAAATCAACACAATTAGAACAACTAGAAATCTCTCGATACTTCCCAGAAGATGGCAACCAGACTTCTAAATCATAGGTCTTTGTTGCCCCAAAACCTAAATCAGCAGTACATAAATTAATCACCCGATAAGGCAATTTTAAAGCTTGTAAAATACTCTCTGCACTTCCAACTAACTTCTCTAATTCATCAAAAGAATTTTCCGGTTTTACTAATTTCACCAACTCAACTTTATTGAATTGATGCAACCGAATTAAACCCCGCATATCCCGTCCATAACTTCCCGCTTCCCGACGAAAACAAGGCGTATATGCACAGTGATAAATTGGTAATTCTTCTGCGTTAATAATTTCGCCCCGATAAAAGTTAGTAACCGGAACTTCCGCAGTGGGAATTAACCACAATTCATCATCTGCACATTTAAAACTTTCTTCCGCAAACTTCGGTAATTGTCCAGTTCCCGTTAAAGAATCTGTATTTACTAACAACGGTGGACTAACCTCAATATACCCATTTTCAATATGCTTAGAAAGCATAAATTGAATTAACGCCCTTTCTAAAGCTGCACCAGCACCGATAAGACTGACAAACCGACTTTGGGCAATTTTTACGGCTCTTTCAAAATTGAGAATACCTAGTTTTTCGCCAATTTCCCAATGTGGGAGAATATTTGGGTTTTGAGGCAGATATTCATCACCCCAACGGCGTACTTCTTGGTTATCATCTTCGCTCTTACCAATAGGTGTAGAATCACTAGGTAAGTTGGGAAGCGCCAAAACCAGTTGCTCAATTTGGGCTTTTAGTTCTTTTTCCTGGGGTTCTAATTCGCTTAATGTAGCTTTGAGAGAGTTACCTTCATCCTTTAAAGCTTGAATTTCTGGATCTTGAGGATTAACACCAGATTTCACCTTTTGACCAACTAATTTGCCAATTTCGTTGCTGCGGGCTTGGAGTTGATTCCGTTTTCCCTCCAGTTCCCGTTGCTTTTGATCTAACTCTAGTATGGGTTGGATGTCGTACTTACCACTACGACTGCTCAACCGTTCTTGAATCGATTGCGGATTTTCCCGTATTTGCTTAATATCCAGCACAAATTTCTCTCAATCTTTTGTGAGTGGTCAGTTGTCAGTTGTGAGGAGAAAATATGAATATTATTATGCTAAATCCATACTTTTCATGGTTTAGTAATGCGATTCAGTAAAAACAGGGACACAACCAGTCCGGCAAAATGGGCTGAGACAGTGTTTATGTTTGCCTGCACTACCAGCATATCTAAACCGCTAATAATCCGGGTGGGGTCAAATAGTTGGGTAGTTACAGCTTGGGGAGATATAGACCTCGCTACTAGTGTACCGACTATTGCTTGCGCCCCCAACAAAGTCACTAGTATTCCTCCTAAATTCACCCATAGTCCCAAGCGGATTACCTGCATAGTTTCAAGTTTACGCGGGCGGTTGCTAGGATTGGGGGATTCT
This sequence comes from Anabaena lutea FACHB-196, assembly GCF_014698305.1. GTDB lineage: Bacteria > Cyanobacteriota > Cyanobacteriia > Cyanobacteriales > Nostocaceae > Anabaena > Anabaena lutea. The sequence continues at coordinate 57,435 of NZ_JACJST010000002.1, forward strand.
AGTTGTTTGCCAATTCTAGTGTAACGATAGGCTAGGTAAATGCCCCCACCTAACACCACTATTCCACAAATTGCCAGAAATACACCAAATCCAGTTCCTGGATTATTGTTGGGACTACCTGCTCTTTGACTGAATATGGCGAATAATAAAACTATGATCCCAGAGATAACACCCAGTACTAGTTGAATCCAAAAACTAATCCAACCTGCCAAGCGAAAAATTTGGGCAATGATCCGGAGATTAGAGGATGGAGCTTCGGAATTTTGTGACATAAGGGACTGGGGATAAATTAAAAATTAAAAATTAAAAATTAAAAGTTCCCGAAAATTTCTATTTGCGGATTTTTTTCTGTTGTCCGTAAATTCCAGAATAATTGATAATAGATAAATCTGAACAGTCAAAAATTAAGAATTATTTATGGATACTGCTATTGTGCAATCTACCCTGCTGCTAACTTTATTATTATCGATTGGATTGTTTTTCTTTATTCGTGCTGCTACCAAAGACCGGACCGAAAGAGCGCAATTAGTTTCTGAGCAAGATGAAACGACTTTGATGAACCAATTAAAGGAGTATTTTCGCTCCCGTTCTTACCAAGTCACATCCGTAGACAGAGAAAAGAACCAAGTGATTTTTGAAGGTTTTGTCAGACCTAGCTGGTTTTTAGCTATATTTTTGACATTACTGGCAGCGGTGGGTCTTGTTTGCTTATCACTGGTTTTGTCGTTTCTTTTTTCTAGCCAAAGTAAATTTCTGTTGTTACTAGTCCTGCTTTCACCTTTGAGCGGGTTATTCTATTGGCAAAAAGCTGGAAGAATTGAGAAAGTGTCACTCAAATTGGAAACAATCCAGGAGGAACAACACTCCTCAACCAAAATCACTGTTACTGCCCATCGAGATGAACTTGCTGAGTTACAAAGGGCTTTACAGTTAAAGACGGATGACTGAAGGTTGGGTTTTCAGATCATCACTCAATTAATGATGAGAGAGACTTCTGACTGACTTTTGAGGACATGAAATAGTAGGGAGGAGGCAAAACAAATCGGGGATTGCCAGTTTGCCTGACGAGTAGTTTCGTAAGGAAAATTGAGATTCGTTGGTAGAGTGTGTGGGCGATTGAAGCTCTGAGAGTACCACTCTACGCTTCGCTTTTCAATGCCTTTGACTCTGTCGCTACTCCCCGCTGCATCAGCATACTAGATAGATATCAACTCCCCCAACTAAGCAGGCTGAAAAGGAGTTGATCATCTAATGTGGAGAAGCTCGACTGGCGGTTTTTCAGCTACAAACTTAAAAAAAATGGAATTTTTGCATAAACTGATCAATTTGGCCAGTTAATTATTGTCAGAGTCAGAAGTTAGAAGTCAGAAGTCACATTCAAGACGGTAAATAACCATTTACAGGTTATCGACTAGCTACAGCAACTAGTTCTTGTCCAGTCGGAGGTTCTAGAACTCGCAAGCTGGGAAACAAGAAATGATTCTCTTCTACGTATTGAGCGCCAAACAGTCCTTTTTCTGCCCAGAAATAACGGTCTGTTGTGTGTTCGTTGCGTTTTACAAGTAGCAAGGCCGGTGGCAAAATACCTTCAGCTTGAATGAACTTTCTTGCTGCTGTCACAGGTTTATCTTCGCCGCTTTCGATGCTATATTGAGGCACATGCTCCAGAATTCGTCGTCCTTCCTGGCGACGACGACTCTTCCTTTTACGTCTCCTTGCCAACCTATTGTCCTCCTCTTTCAAGCTATAAGATTGTAGTGATAGCTACAAAACCCGTCGTAATTATATAAGTTATAGTTTAAAAAATCAATGGTTTTTAATGTTTTGATACAAGGAATGTAATATGGTTGAATTTAGAGTAATTCTCAGTACCTATTACACCTGCTCAAAGAAAAACTATGGCAATCCTCAATCATCTGCTTTTCAGGCACGCTACCCAAACGCGAGAAAGTTGGAAACAATTGGGCGAATAGAATATATCATCCGGCAAGCTCCGGCAAGCTAAGAGCCTTAGCGTTAACTTAGGGTGTCGTGGGCATAGGATAATGTGCCTTGAAGTTGCCAAATCCCAGCCTGGGAAAGACGCTCTTAGGCTCTGATGTAGTGTAAATGATAATCAGCATAGTTCCTCTGAAAAAAACCAGCTTTTTTCCATTTTGCTAATAAATTGCAGTGGTAATATCATTCCCCAGAATCAACCATGAGAGAGAAGATTTAGTTAAGCTGTATTAAGTGAGGTCGGAAAAAACATAGCATCTTTTTTAATTTTCCCGGCAATTCTGTAACCCTGAGCAAGAGCGAAAAAATGTTAATGTCTGCCAGTTCGGATTTTATGGCTCTGTGTCGAGAGCAAATATCGTTACTAACTCAAGGGCTGGGAGCTTCTTTGAGTGTTGTCTATTTAACTCAAGAATTGGTAGAAACGTCAACAGGTGAGGCGCAATTGATTCCTGTGGTTGTCTATCCAGAGACGGGAGTATTAAGGCAGGGGGATGAATCGGCTGAGGGGACTGTAAACAAGCACATACAAACTGGTAATGTTTTGGCATTACCGAATCGCCGAAAATTACTGACAGCAGGAGGATTTTCTCCTCATCCATCACAGGAATCTGGTACGAGAAATACAGATGAAAGCAATTTCCAGGAGGAATATCTACTCACTGGCAATCAAATTGTTTTACCTTTGATTTATGAAGGTGTAATGATGGGTTTATTGGTGACTGGTAGGGAAGACAGAGCCTGGAATGAACGGGAGGAAAGTCAAATCCAGCGGATAGCTCAGACTATGGCGATCGCTTGTATTTTAGATCAACGTCGAGCTTGGTTACAGCAGCAGCTGCATCAACAACAGATTCTGCAAGAACAGCAACGGGATTTATTAGATAACCTTTTGCACCAGTTTCGTAACCCTTTAACAGCTATCAGAACTTTTGGTAAACTGCTATTTAAGCGACTGCGACAGGTAGATCCTAACCGAGATGTAGCGACTAGTATAGTGCGAGAGAGCGATCGCCTCCAAGAGTTGCTGCAACAGTTTGATCAAGTCATTGATTTAACAGAAGCAGATTTAACTGCAATTTCTCTGCCAGAATCTGAGTTTGTTGTTGAGGCATCTGTGCAAAAATCTCCCCAGCAGGTACTACTATTGCCTGGTACGGGAGAAAAGATGACTTATTGTTCATTAGCAGAGTTGTTAACACCATTATTAGTATCGGCTCAAGCCATTGCCCAAGAGCGAAATCTGCAATTGATCACAGATATTCCTAACAACTTACCATTTGTACAAGCTAATATCAAAGCATTACGAGAAGTTTTGAGTAATATTATTGATAATGCTTTAAAATATACTCCGGCTGGCGGCAAGATTGGGATTCAAGCCGGACAAAAAAGAGGAAATTTTCAAGGTATAGCTATTAGTGATAATGGGCCTGGGATTCCCCCAGAAGATTTAGAGCATTTGGGGGAAAGACATTACCGAGGTGTTCAGGCGCAAACAGAAATTCCTGGTACGGGTTTAGGGATAGCGATCGCTAAACAATTAATAGAGCAAATGCAGGGCAAAATTGAGGTTTTTAGCCCTGCACTCCCATCAGATTTGACTACATTCTCAACCCCAGGAACCACAGTTATTATTTGGTTACTTGAAGTTATTAATTAGATATTTCTAATCAAGAAGAGAAACCCAGAAAAAGCGCATTTTCTCTGCATTTATCTGCGGTTAATTATTCTTTTTTTGGTATTTCTCACTCTTCTGTATATTCGCTATTGGTCATGAATTATGGGACATGAGCAAATAACCAATCACTATTGAAGAGAGATTACGAGGTTTTGATCGACTCTCATATCTAAATCGGTGTTAGGTTCAATGGCGATTAAATCAATACTAGTTTTACCAAAGAACAGACCAATTAATGCCCCAATACCAGCACCACCTAAAACTTCTTCAGTGGCAATAGCGCGATCGCCTGTAACCGCAGATACACCTGCGGCAGCGGCTGCTCCCAATACGGTATTTTGGAGAATTGAACTAATATTACTGCCTTTTTTGACAGTTTCAGTTTTGGTAATTACATCAGAAGAAGCACTAATGTTATATTCTTTACCTGTGGTCAAAATTAATTTTTCAGCAACAAATTGAGAACCACCTTGAGCCGGTTTGAGTTTACCAATAACTTGACTACCAGCGGGTATCACCACTGTTCCATCTTGGGTAATTACGTTTTGTGATGTTATCAGAGTTAAAGGTGCAGTTTCGTCTTTAGTGACGAGAATTTTTTCTGCCTGTTCATACTTCACAGGGATAGTAGTTCCTTGCGGAATGGTGACAGATGTGAGTGGGGGTGGGGTAACTTGAAGAGAGACAACATAAGGTGAGTTAATTACTGAGGCTTGATTAGAACTAACCAAGGCTTGGTAAATAAACGCGGCTACTTGCGCCCTAGAAGCTGTAGTAGTGGGATTAAGGAACTTGACATTAGGATAGTTGACGACAATTTGCTTTTGAGTAGCCGCAGCTATGGGACTACGAGCATAGCCGGAGATATTAGAGGCATCGTTGAAATATTGCAGAGTTGCTTCCACATTGCCGGTGCTAACATATTCCAAACCATTGGCAAGGGAAACTAGAACTTGTTCACGGGGAATAGCTTGGTTAGGTCTGAATTGGTTGCCAGGATATCCAGATAAGAAACCGATGGTGTAGGCTTGACGAATGGCGTTGTATGCCCAGTAGTTGCTGGGTACGTCATTAAAATTAATTGCTGGTCGTTGTGCTGATCTGTTAAAAGCTTTATTGATCATCGCGGCAAATTGAGCGCGTGTGACCGGCTCTTCTGGACGGAATGTACCATCAGGAAATCCGGCAATTACACCTCGCTGGGATAATTGCTGAATAAACTGTGATGCCCAGTAGTTAGAGGAAACATCAGAAAAACTAGTTTGAGCGTATGTGGGTGTAGCTGTAAATAAGGGTGCTACTGAACCTGCTGTCACACTCAAAGCCATGATGAGGGCTGTTTTTGATTGCCATTGATTTAAAGTAAACATTGGTATTACTCCTCTAAAATTATTTTTTCTTTCTGTTAACTGCATCTGTTAACTACTTAGACCATTTTGACAATAAACGGTTCCCACCAGTTTATATATTTGGTAACTACTTTTACTTATAGCTTCTGTACCATTGGTTATAGTATCATGTTTGGTTGAATACTTAATCATTGAAATTGATACAGAAACTTGCAAGAAAAGGCGGATATTATGGTATAAGTTTTGGGCTGTTGGTCTTTAGCGATAAGGTAAGTAGACATGACTGAGTATACAAAATCAAGCGATCGCACACAATATTTACAGTAGCGATCGCTATTTAAGAGTTATTAGAGTCACGACTTCAGTTAAGTCTAGTTACGAGGTATCACCAAATTTGACTGAAGTGTGATAGATAAATCATCTTCTGGCTGAAGAACAAAGACATCAACAGATTTTTTCCGCAACAGTACACTGGCTAAAGCACCAGCAGCACCACCAGCAATAGGTTCTAACACTTCAATCCTTTTGTTACCTGTCAACAATGAAATGACGCTAGCAGCACCTGCACCAATAGCTGCATCAGTTAATATTTGTCCAGTATCGCTACCTTTGGAGATTCTTTCAGTTTGGGAGATTGTTTGAGAATTAGCATTAATTTGTAACCGCCGCCCTGAGGAGAATACCAATTCTCTGGCTACAAAACGCACACCTTTATTATTATTGCTGCCGTTCGGATAATTATTGTACAGGTTAACAGGTTCTAGCTGTCCAACAACTTCTGTATTAGCGGGAATTAAAACATTTCTGTTACTGTCGATAATGTCGTTGCGTATTCTCAATGTTAGGGGGGAAGTTTCCCCTGGAGTGACAATTACTTTCTCTTTTTCGTAAGTGACAGGAAAGGTGACTCTTGCAGGAATAGTTGTTGTTCTGGATTGATTCAGATTGAATCCTTGTGCTTGAACAGGCTCAAAGGTAAATAAGGGCGTAGCTGCACCAGTTGTAATTGCTATTGCCATGAGTGCAGCGGTGCTAGATTTCCAACGATGAAGACGACTCATAAAGTGGGTTCCAAATAATGTCTGATTGATATCTGTTGTGACGTGGATTTATGGGGATAGTTTCTGATATTTTTTCAACTTTAGATTCCACTTTTTCCCCAGTGGATCAGTCTGAATGATGTGGTTAATGTATGATCGTGACACTAAATTTTGAGCTTACTAATGTGGGTGCAGTAATGGCTGATTAGAGTATTCTATGACGTAAGTTTGCAGAGATTGTTCCTGAAGTTTTTTCTATGGCTTATTTATGCATATATTATCAAGTCCGTCTCTGCTCAAAAAAACTGTCTGCGTCTCCGTGTCTGTCCATTTGTATCAAAATTATACTAAAGACGGCTGGGAACTTTACTTTTAAACGCAGAGGCTCGCTGAGGTAAACGCAAAGGTACGCAGAGTTTTTGTTCAAGTTTTCGCTCTCTGATTTATGCAATACTGTCAAGTCCAGATATTAGCCGTTTTTAGTCTACGTAGGTTAAGTTGACGCACAGAAACCCAAAATCATCAAAGCTGTTGTTATATCAATTCACTTAATTAAAGCTGCAAATCATTCTCCCCTTCTCCGCGTCCCCGTGTCTGTCCATTGTCCCTTAACCTAACCGACAATTTTCTTGATTAATTTCTCATCGAACCATCAAATAGGAAAAAATCAGTCTCTGTATTGTAAATTTTTGTAAAATAGATGTCTTCAAGACTAGAAACCTGTTGTTTGAATCGCTAAACTAACAAAGAAGTGCATCTGTACTGTTAATTATTAAAATTGTAAATGTGGCGCTATAGCCTGAATGATCCCAGTACAACTTATCCTCAAAAACTTTCTTAGTTACCGTGATGCAACTTTAGATTTTGGCGGTTTGCATACGGCTTGTATTTGCGGTTCCAATGGTGCGGGTAAATCTTCTCTTCTGGAGGCTATCACTTGGGCAATTTGGGGTGAAAGCCGTGCCACGGTGGAAGATGATGTGATTTATTCTGGAGCAAAAGAAGTCAGAGTTGATTTTACTTTCCATAATAACCAACAAAAATATCGGGTGATTCGTACCCGTCTGCGAGGTGGAAATAGCATCCTAGAATTTCAAATTGAAACACCTGCGGGCTTTCGTCCCCTAACTGGTAAAGGAGTCAGAGCAACCCAGGATGTGATCATACAACATATCAAGCTCGATTACGATACTTTTATTAATTCGGCTTACTTACGTCAAGGACGAGCCGATGAATTCATGCTCAAACGTCCCAATGAGCGCAAGGAAATTTTAGCGGAGTTATTAAAACTCAATCAATATGATGAATTAGAAGAACGAGCAAAGGATAGTTTTAAAAAGTACAAATTTAGAATAGAGGATTTGGAGCGTTCTTTGGAGGGAATTAAAACCCAACTCCAACAACGGGAGATCACAAAGACGCAAAGAGCAGAGTTAGAAACCCAACTGAATAACCTACAACAGATGCAAGCTTTGGACAATATTCAATTACAAAGTTTACAAGTTGTCCAACACCAACACCAAAACTGGGAACAACAACTGAGTTTTGTGCGGCAACAATATCAGAATCTTAGCCAAGATTGCGATCGCTTGCATCAAGACCAATTAGCTGCAAAATCCCAACTTGCAGATTTACAAGCAATTCTTAGTCAAACAGCCGAAATTAAAGCTGGATACAGTCAATATCAAAGTCTGCGCTCTCAAGAAGAAGTTTTTGCTGCCAAATTTGAACAACATACCCGCGCTACAGGTTTACAACAACAACAGCAAAAACAGCTGAATAAACAAATTCAAGAAATTGAACGTCAACTGCAACAAGCCGAAGCTCAATTAGAAGCTTTAGAACAACAAGAGCGAGAAATTCAGCAAACTCTCACCAAATCCTCAGAAGTAGAAGCAGCTTTAGCGCAATTAGCTACCGCACGCAATCATTTGACTAATTTGGATCAATTGCAAATGCAAGTGAATCCTTTGTTACAACAACGAGCCACTTTACAAAGTCAATTAGATCGCACTCATGCTGGATTATTAGCGCGACTAGAACAACTGCAAAATACAGAAAACCAACTCCAAAATCAACATCGTCGTCAACCCCAGCTACAACAAGCTGTAATGGATGTGGGTGTGCAAATTGAAGCATTAGAGAAAAAACGGGTTTATTTACAGAGAGTGCAAGAAAAAGGACAGGAACGCAGACACTTTATCGAACGTTTGCAAGCTCACCAACGGGACTACGAAAAATTACTTTCAGAACTAGAGCAAAAATTGCAAATGCTCCAAAATCCCAATGCACTGTGTCCATTATGCGAACGTCCTTTAGATGAACATCACTGGAATCGAGTCATTGAAAAAACTCAACTTGAATACGACGATACCCAAGGACAATTTTGGGTAGTGCGAGAACAAATGGCGGTTTCAGATAAGGAAATTCAGGTATTAAGACAAGAATATCGAGATATATCTCAGCAATTATCAGCTTATGATGCTTTAAGAGAAAAACGAGGACAATTAGCGGCACAGTTGCAAGCGACAACGGATATCCAAACACAACTACAACAAATTTCGTTGGAAAAAGAACATTTAGAGCGTTCTTTACAAGGTAATTACGCCCCTGAGAAACAAGCAGAACTTCAACAGTTAGACCAATATTTGCAACAACTTAATTATAGTGAACAAGATCATGCTTTAGCTCGAAGTGAAGTTGAGCGTTGGCGGTGGGCAGAAATTAAACAAGGGCAAATTAAAGAAGCAATTAAGCGTCAAACTAAATTAGCTGCTAGAAAGCCGGAACTGCAAACTAATATTGCCCAACTGAAAAGTAGAATTCAAGAAGAACAAACAGATTCTGATATTGCTAAACAGATAGAAGCTTTAACTGAGGAAATTGCAGAACTTAACTACAGTGCTGAGGAACATAATCGCCTGCGTCAAGCTGTTCGTGAGCTTCAATCTTGGCATTTGCGTTATCAACAATTATTATCTGCTCAGGAGCAATATCCTCAATTGCAAACGAAATTGCAGGATTTGGCAACTTCTCAACAGAGCAGATTAGCAGAACGGCAAAATTTTGCCGCACAAATTGACGCTATTGTGGAGCAGTTAAAAGCAACAGCTAATCCCATCGCCCAAATTCAGGTTTTAGAGCAGCAATTAGCAATTCGTAGGCGCGAACTTGATGAAAAAATCGCTAAGTTGGGGCGTTTAGAACAAATGGCGCACCAATTGGAAATGCTGCAAAGTCAGTATGAGCAAGAGCAGGAACAACTGCAAGCTTGTAAGCAGCAGCAGCGTGTTTATCAGGAATTAGCGCAGGCTTTTGGTAAAAATGGTATCCAAGCTTTGATGATTGAAAATGTGTTACCTCAACTTGAAGCTGAGACAAATCAACTGCTTTCGCGGTTGAGTGCAAATCAGTTGCACGTACAATTTGTGACGCAGAAGGCGGGAAGGAGTGGGAAGTCTAGTAAGAAAAATGCCAAGTTAATTGATACATTAGATATTTTAATTGCTGATGCTAGGGGAACGCGAGCTTATGAAACTTATTCTGGTGGGGAAGCTTTTAGAATTAACTTTGCGATTCGGTTAGCGTTGGCGAAATTATTGGCGCAGCGTGCGGGTGCGGCGTTACAGTTGTTGATTATTGATGAAGGGTTTGGAACTCAGGATGGGGAAGGATGCGATCGCTTGATTGCGGCGATTAATGCGATCGCTACTGATTTCGCCTGTATCCTCACTGTAACCCATATGCCCCACCTCAAAGAAGCTTTTCAAGCCCGGATTGAAGTAAATAAGACTCAGCAAGGTTCACAGCTATCTTTACTCGTTTAATTTACTAAATCATAACTCGGCTTTGGTGTTCGTTTAAAGACTTATAATTAGGGCTGACACTCTGACGCGGTGACACTCTGATACAGTGAGTGTGTTTGATCAACAATTTAGTCAGATTTGATATAACTTGACATTGTGTAAGTTTATTAGTAATAATACGGGTGCTAGAGTTAAACGTCCACTAATACCGTTTCACTTTAAGGTTGATACAAATGGACTGACGCGGTGACGGGGAGATTCATTTGTAGCTTTAATTAAGTGAATTGATATAACAAGCATTCAATATTGCAGATTACCCTGCAATAATATTGTACAGACTGTAGATTACTGCAAGCCTGTGATGCTCTTCCCTATTTATGATAGTGTTCCTTAAAAAACAACTGTTTGAGAAACTGATTGTATATGCAATCTAGCTTATCAATAAATCACCTGAAGCATTTGAATAGGGTCAAATAATGTTGTTGCATTTAATACAATAAGTTTAAATTACAAAAAACATATTAATCTGTTTACAGAGTGTGTAATTGAACTCATCTCTGCTAGGAGATAAAAGCTGCAATTAAAATACATATTACTATGGGAAAGCCACCCACCAAAGAGACAAAAAGCCAATTTTATCAGCTTTTTGCATATTGAATTGTGTAGACATACAGTAGATTATTTTAACTTTTAGGATGCTGTACTAGGTTATAAATCAGGGTTATTCATGCAGAATCAAAAATAAATAATAAAAAAACATAAGCATTCTACTAGAGCAAAGGCTAATATGATGATTGTAATATTCGGGGTGTTAATCTGCTTGGGAATTCAGTTAATTGTTTTAGGCATCTTAAATTTTGTATTATCTAACTTGCGTAATCAAATATTATTAAACAATAATTTATTTAATAAACCTGAAGATTATTTATTAAAGAAGATGCAATTAGAAATTGCTGAACGCCAGCGCATTCAACTAGAATTAGAAAAAATATTAGCTTTACAACAAGCGACACTCAACTCAACTGCGGACGGTATTTTAATAGTAGATAATCTAGGTAAAATTATAGCCTATAACCCAACTTTTCTGCAAATGTGGCAGATTCCCGAATTATTAATTAAGTCTGAAAATTACAGCCAAGTACTAAGATTAGCCATCAAACAACTCAAAAACCCCAGACATTATTTGGAGATATTAAAAAAAATCAGTCAAGATCCGGATACACAAATCACTGAGTCCATTTTTTTTCAAGATGGAAAAGTATTTGAACCTTATTCCCAGTGGACTTATATTAGTGAAAAAAAAATTGGAAGAGTTTGGAGTTTTCGCAATATCACAGTCGAAAAATTAGTATCAGACACAGTGAATTATCAAAATTTATATGATTTTTTGACGAATTTACCAAACCGGGAATTATTCAAAAATACGCTCATTACTTCTTTAGAAAAAGTCCGTAAAAATGGTAAATTAGCTGTGTGTTTTTTGGACTTAGATCGCTTTAAAAAAATCAATGAAACTTTAGGCTATGCTATTGGTGATCAATTATTACAAATGGTTGCCCAACGCTTAACTGAATGTTTACGTGAGGGTGACATTGTTGCCCGTTGGGGAGGTGATGAGTTTACTATTTTGTTGCCAGGAATTAGTGATATCAAGGATGTACATTTAATTCAAGATCAGATATTTGCAGCTTTTAAACAAGGATTTCAGATTGAAAATCACCACTTAAATATCAGCGTCAGTATTGGGATTGCTATCTATCCTCTGCATGGAAAAGATGCAGAAACATTGATAAAAAATGCTGATGCAGCTTTATATTGTGTGCAATTACAGGGACGCAATAACTACGGACTATATCACACAGGTATTAATTCACAAGCTTCTGAATTGTTCATGTTAGAAAATAGCTTGCATAATGCCTTAGAGCGACAAGAACTTGAAGTTTATTACCAACCGCAGATCAATAGTTCTACGGGTGAAATTATAAAAATGGAAGCTCTATTGCGTTGGCAACATCCAGAAATAGGTTTAATTTCACCAGCAAATTTTATACCTATTGCTGAAGAAACTGGATTAATTTTACCAATTTCTGAATGGGTTTTAAAAACTGCTTGTTTACAAACTAAAGTATGGCAAAATGATTTGAATTTGCCATCTCTATCAATTGCCGTCAATCTATCAACCCGACAGTTCCAGCAACCAAACTTAGTTGGTATGATTAAAGAAATATTATCGGAAACTAAATTAAAAACAAAATATTTGGAGCTAGAACTTACTGAAACTGCTGCCATGCAGGACGTTGAATTAACTAAAAAAATTTTAAGTGAATTAGGGGATATAGGAATTACTATCTCGATAGATGACTTCGGTACAGGATATTCTTCGTTAAGTTATTTGAAAGATTTTCCGATTCATGCATTAAAAATTGACCGTTCTTTTGTCTGCAATCTAGCAAATAGCAATAGCGATACAGCAATTATAACAGCGATAATTGCCTTAGCTAATGAACTGAATTTAGCAGTTGTTGCCGAAGGAGTAGAAACTCAAGAACAATTTGATTTATTACGACTTCTCGATTGTGAAGTTATGCAAGGGTATCTCTTTAGTTATCCCTTATCAGCAGATGATGCTACAATTATGCTAAAAGAATATCAACCAAAAAGAGTTAGGAACTCTTTTCTAGTTGGATAAAATTAGGTTCTGATTTATTGTTGTTCTTCAGATCGTTTAATATTAGCTGCTTTTACCCAACCTTCTTGATTAGTACCTTCAACGCGAATTTTTTGCCAAACTTTATCCGAACTTTCTTCTAAAACGATGATTTTTTGATTAAAACCAACACTACCATTACGTTCAGCATCTTGTTTCGGTTCGGTTCGCAAACGTAAACCTTGAGACCAAGTAACAATACCTTGGTAAGCCCCTGGTGGTAATGAATCAGGTGATTCTGTGGGGGTAGGAGTGGGACTGGGAGTAGCTTCTGTCTTAGGTGTAGGCTTGGGAGTGGATGTAGTTTTTACCGGAGTTACTTTCGGTTTGTCAGGTTTGGGTTTGGGATTATCGTTAGCAAATTTGGGTCTTGCTGGGGGTACAGAGGTGCGATTGACAAAATAGAGGGCTACTGTCAGTCCGCTACCCAATAAGACTGCGATCGCTAGCACAACACCAAGTATAAATTTAAGTAAGCCAGAAAGCATAGTTATAACCTCTAGTCATTTATTAGTTATTAGTTAACAGTTATCAGTTGTCTCCTGTTCCCTGTTGCCTTTTTTAATCAATAGTCCATATTAATTCATGATTAACTACGAACTATTGATTAAGTAGGATTGACTAAATTATTATTGCAGCAGGGCGAAAATCACTATCCACTTAAAAAAGGTTTACTCAGATGAGTAATACCGTTTCACTTTCAGGTTGATACAAATGAACAGACGCGGAAGGAGACGCGGAGATTCATTTGTAGCTTTAATTAAGTGAATTGATATGAACAAGCCTTCTTCCCTACTACTTGGCTGTCTTCAGCCTCCATCCAGACTGCCTTTTTGCATGATGACATTTGGGATTGAATGCTTTGAAGGCGCTGAAGAAAAAATTAACGTCTCGAAGAGAAGGTATCATTAAAAGGATTATGCTTGGAAGCCAGACGCGCTCTCCCAGCAGCAGCCCATTCTTGCAGTTTTTGAATTTGCTCCACCGCAGTTCTTGCCAAAGGTATAATTTGACTAGCAGATTCTAAAACATCATCGGTGGTAAAGTCACGATTTTGGCTAAATCCGATATGCATCGCTTCAATTAAGGTTTGCTCAATCTCTGCGCCCGAAAAATCAGGGGTTTCGTAAGCTAACCTATCAATGTCATAGCCTTTCAAGTTATGAGGACGCAATCGGGATAAATGGACGTTAAAAATGGCTTTTCTCTCTTCTTGGCTGGGTAAACCGACAAAGAAAATTTCATCAAATCGCCCTTTCCGCAACATTTCTGGAGGTAAGGCTTGGATATCGTTAGCGGTACAGACGACAAACACGGGGGATGTTTTTTCGGCTAACCAGGTGATAAATGTTCCAAATACCCGGCTAGTTGTTCCTGCGTCACCTTTACTACCCAAACCGGAAAAGGCTTTGTCAATTTCATCAATCCACAAAATACAAGGTGCGAGGGCTTCTGCTACTTGAATCATTTGGCGAGTGCGGGATTCTGATTCACCGACTAAACCACCAAATAAACGCCCTACATCTAAGCGTAACAGAGGTAAATGCCAATTATGTGCGATCGCTTTGGCTGTTAAAGATTTACCAGTTCCCTGAATTCCCACTAACATTAACCCACGGGGGTGCGGTAATCCGTACTGTCGCGCTCGTTCTGTAAATGAACCACCCCGACGAATCAGCCAGTCTTTGAGATTATCAAGTCCCCCTATATCAGAAATCTGCTCAGTGGCGGGGTAAAAGTCCAGGATTTGGGTTTGGCGGATAGTTTGGCGTTTTTCCTCCAAAACTAAATCCACGTCCTCTGGTTGTAATTCTCCGTGGGATGCTAAAGCCCTGGCTAAAACTCGGCGTATCCGTTCCATAGATAATCCTTGACAAGAACGCACCAAGTCATCAAGAAATTTACCAGAAGGTGAGTTACCAGTAGCTTGTAATAATCGTTCTACCTCGGTTTTAATTTCTGGTGCTGCGGGTAAGGGAAACTCAACCACCGTCAACACTTCCATTAAATCGTCAGGAATAGCAATACGTGGCGATAATAAAACAATATTTTTCGGTTGGGATTTGAGGAGTCTGGCTAAGTTGCGGAGTTTACGAGAAATAGCCACATCCTCTAAAAAACGGTGATAATCCCGGAGAATTAAGACTGCTGGGGCGGAAGGGGGTAATTTTTCGATAAATTCCAAAGCTTGTAAGGGATTACGCTTGCCAAAGCCCACATCATTGGGATTTCCTTGATAACCATCGACAAAATCCCAGGTATATACGGGGCGATTTCCTTGGTTTGTGGCTTCTTCGCGGATAGCGGCTTCTACCCGTTCTTCTTCGTAGGTGGGGATGTAAATCAGCGGGTAGCGGGCGCGGAGGAGGAGTTTAAATTCGTCGCGGAAGTTCATAAGGTAGTTGTTTGGTGATTTGTTATTCTCCTATTTTTAAGGTAATGAACCACGAAGGGGCGAAGGAAGCGAAGGAAGAGTTTTGTTTCACGCAAAGACGCAAAGGTGCAAAGGCGCAAAGGAGGAGTTTAGTCTTATCCGCCTGGGAATTAATTCCCAGTCTCATAGCGGAAGTCGGTTAAAACCGACTAAATAATTATCAAAAATTCAATATTTTCTCAGTCGTCTTTAGACGACTTTTGCTATTAGCCTGAGATTTCAATCTCAGGCGGATATGGGCGATAGTCGATAATTATGGTTGTCGGTGCGATCACTCTTCATAATTAAGCATATTTGCAATTTCGTTAGCAAGTCCAGACAAGAAATCAGGTTTTTTTTCAACTAGCCATTTTGTAAGTTTGTAAGAATGGTTATAAGGTTCTCTTGTTTTATGAAACGTTAATTTTGACCCAGATAATTCTCTGAATAAGTCTGTAAGAAGTTGAGAACCATGAACTTCAGATAACCACTCTTTTTCTGAATATCCTTTTTCCTGCTTTTTTTTCTCTAGCCATTCTTCAACTTCAACACTTGTAAGATTTATTGGCAATGGTTCTGGTCGAGATTGATTATCTTCATTGAAAACTGCTGCAATTGCTTCTGAATCGAGTAAATAATTTTCATACATCCGTCGAGACAAAAATTCAACAGGTTTTCCACTTTGCCTCTGCCACTTATCCTTTTCTTCTTCTGTTCTATTTTCACTATCAAACAGAAAGCCAATTGCAGGAGGAAATAAGTCTGTTCCCCCGCTCAATTTTTGATAAATATCAAATATAAGACTAGCACGTTTACCTTGAAAGTCAGCAGTATTAATCACACCGAGTATTTTAGTACCTCTCAACTGCTTTTTTAATACCTTTTCAAGTATTAGTGGAAAACATATCTGTTCAGTTTTTCCCTCTACCCAAAGGATATTATCAGCACCAAAAACATCAGATAATCTAATCCCAAGTTCATATAAAATTTCTTTTTGCAACTCTATATTTTTTGCATCTATGACTGATGCAGTTGTTTCACAATTTTCATATTGCAGCTTGATAATATTAGAAGGATCAGCCGTTGTTATAATTTCTGAGGAATGAGTTGCAATAAAATATTGATGCTGTGGAAATTGTTTAATAGTCTCTATCAGCTTTTTAGCCGCACCTGGATGTAAAAACGATTGTGGTTCATCAATAATTAATGTTCTAGGTTCTTCTGAAGAAACTAGAATATATACAATTGCTAAAACTTGGCTAACTCCACTTCCACATGAAGATAGAGGAAGTGATAAATCATCTCTGTTAAGTTCTTCGGTAATCCATACTCTAATTTCAACCTCTGAATTATCTCCCATTACTACAGAAATATACTTTATTTCCTCTAAAATGCTTGAAACTATTTTATTAAACTGCGAGAAAGTCCCTGGTTTTTTACCCGGCAATATAGATAATACTTCAGCAAGATTAGAAGCATCTGATTTTAGTTGATCATTATTTTCAGACTTGCAAATACCAATATTTAGACGTTCAGATTTAAATCTATAACTACGGCTTACAAAAATGTCAAATAATTTCTTGCCTATGCTGTCCTCAATTGTTCCTTTATAATTAGAAAATTCTCCTTCTAATCCATGATCATATTCATTATATTCAATAGTTTCAAGTTTCAAGTTTCCATTATCATCATAATTAAGTTTGTAAAATGTTCCGCTATCAAAATTAAAAGTTGTTTCATAAGAATCAAAATTAAGTAATTTAATAAGACTTGTTGTCTCTAATTGTTTAGAGCTATTTAAAGTTAAATTTAATTTACAAGGATCTGAGTTTTTTAGAAAATCTTGAAATTTTTTAAATGCTTCCTTTGTTTTGTCATTAAAAAATTCTACTTGCGTTAATGGTTCTCCTGGCGAAGTTGCACAATGATATTCATAATCATCATAGTATAGTTGAGGAATACCAATATGAGTATTAGAATAAATCTCCTTAATAAAATTTTGCAATTCCTCTTTTTCTATACATAAAGTAATTTCTATCCTCGATTTGTCTTTTATCCTAGAACTCTTATTTGGTAATCTCTTTATTCTACGAGGATGATTTTCAAAATCCAGAATTCTATGCGGCTGATTTTCAAAATCCAGAGTCAGCACCTCAAGTAAAGATGTTTTACCCGCATTATTTCGTCCAACAATAATATTGACACCTGGTGAAAATTCCATTACCCCAGAGTCGAAATAAGATTTATAATTAAATACTCGCAGCTTCTTGATATACATCTTGTGTCGTTTATTTACTCAGTTAATTATATTATTGGCGATTTCACTTAATTTGCCAAGTAAAATTAAATAAAGTCAGTATAGTGGTGTGTTAGACACTCAACAGATGTTAATGACGAATAGAGTTAGCCTAGCTTACCGTAGATATCGCTGATATTAAAGATGCTAAAAAGGAGATAAAATAATGACATCAGGACATTTAGCAATTGTTAAAAATGGGAAAATAGAATTAGTAGATCCCATATCTATTCCAGAAGGAACAAAAGTATTTATTATTCCTATTGTTTTAGAAACCGATACAAAAGAAAGAGAAGATTGGAAAAATTTTTCTTTAAATAACTTAAATCAATGTTATGCAGAAAATGAACCAGAATATACTCTAGAATCAGTTAAATAATAAATATTTTAATCCAGACAATAATAACCTATAAAAATAGCGAATATACAGGTTAGAAATGAGGATTAATCCAGCATTTCAAACCCTTTTCGCCTCGCAACTTTCTATCAAATGACTATTCTGGAAGTTGCTTTTTCAAGCTTTGTAAAGAAGCCCAACGACTATCAACAATCTCCTCAGAACTAGCAGCCACAGCATCTACAATACCTGGACAATTGCGATCGCACAACTGACGCTGAGGAATTGCTAAACACATCTGCTCATACAGCCATTCTGTGGGGTAAAAATGACCATCAGGTGATAGAGTTTCCACTAAATCTTCTACAGCTACTTCCATCTCTAAAGGCAAGTGTTCCGTTTGATTAGCATTTTTCTCTAACCAAATTATTTCTTTAGTATTAACAGCCAAACGTTGATTATATTGCTGCAAGCAGCGGTTACAGGTACAAGTAATAATTGCTTCTGCCTGACCGGAAACTTCTAAGTAAGTACCTAGATGTTGCACACGGATAGTGCCACGCACCGGGGTTAAAGTTTCCAAACCAGGCAGAGACTCATTAACTTGAATTTCCTCTGTTCGCTCCGGGGCTTTAGTTAGCTGCGGAATAAAAATAGCGTCCATAGGACTTGTGAGACATCCTCACGAAAAAGTAGGGTTGATGATCAGCAATTGTGCTGATACTACATCTCTGATTTTAGCTCTCATAGCCCGGATCTGTTGGTGATTCCGTCGCCGGACGAACAACCAACAGCCGATGAGGTTCTTTACCCCGACTAAAGGTTTCTAAATCAGGAAAATCCTGGAAAAACGTGTGAATTTGTCGCCGTTCAGCCGAACTAAGCGATTTAATTTCCACTTCTTTACCAGTCAAGCGTACCTCTTGGGCTGCCGCTTCAGCTAAAGTGCGAATTTCCGCTTCTCGTCTGACACGATAGCCATTCAACTCTATGGTATAAGATGCTTGCTGCTCCTCTGGTTGGTTCAAGTTGAGAACCGAATTTGCTAAATACTGAATCGCATCTAACACAGAACCATCAGCACCAATTAAAATTCTAATTTGTTCTGACATCAAGCTGGTTTGATCAATTGTCAACCAATAGCTATCAGTTTGCGGAGACTCTGCGTCTAACAACGAAGCAGTTTCTAAATTACACTTGACTTCGGTAGATATATTAGTGAAATGCAGCAGTGTTTTTAACCACTGCTCACCCCGCTGCATGGGAATATTAGTCATGATCAGCCTGTAGCTTTTTTCTTAGAACTTTTTGGTTCAAACGGCAATTTCTTGGGTTCGGCGCTGGCTGCTTCTTTTTCTTTCTCTTGTATTTCCACCAGCTTTTGTAATTCTTCTGGTAGTGGTTCGCGGGAAAGAATGTAAGTTTGCAGAGTTTGGAAAACGTTACCAATCACCATATACATAAGCACACCAGCTGGCAGGGGGAAGAACAAAAACATCCCAGAAAAAATAACTGGTGTGATTTTATTCACTGTATCCTGTTGTGGGTTGCCACCGCTGGAATTCTGCCCAGAAAGCAATTGGCTAACGTAAAGACTGATACCAAAGAAGACAATCATCGCCACAATATCCCAGTGGATTGTTCCATCTGGATCTTGTGCGCCTACCCTACCTAAAGCATCAATAAACAGAAATCCTTTGTCTGCGGCCAGTCCAGGGATAGAGCCTTGAATTGTCACTTCTCCCGGCTGTAAGGCTTCTACATTACCTTCTGCATCAATTTTAACTCGATCTTCCCCTTTGATGATTTTCCATTCAGGGGTCAATTTAGTTTCTGGATGTTCTGCTAAGAGCAAATCAAATGGTTTGCCCTCCATTGTCTGATATTGGATCTTGGTCTTTTCTCCTACCGCCAACTTGTTGCCACCAGGTAAAATCGCAGTGATTTTTGTGTGTTCCCCATCGGCAATGTAGATGTTTTGTGGGGCAGTGGCAAAGGCTTGGGGTTGAATGCGTTCAATTTGTTCAGAGGGAAAGACTTCTAGGTTAACTGAGTAGTTAACACCAGCAAAAGGCGAACCCCGTAAAGTCGCAAACAGTGCTAGTAGTACTGGCATCTGTAGCAGCAGAGGCAAGCAGCCTGCTAATGGGTTGCCAAATTCTTTTTGGACATTAACCATTTCCTCCTGCTGCTTTTGCGGATCATCCTTATAGCGCTCTTTGATTTCCGCCATCCGCTTTTGCATGACAGGCTGGACAACCCGCATTCGTCGCATACTGCGAATGGAGCCAGCACTCAGGGGATAGAGCGCAAAGCGGATTATCAATGTCAAGGCAACGATCGCTAATCCATAGCTGGGGAAAAAACCATAGAAAAAGTCTATGATTGGCAGCATCACGTTGTTCGAGAGAAACCCGATACCAAAATCCATTATTCTGAATTCAACCTGAGGTACTGTAAACTGAACTGAATCTAATTTATCTAAATCGTGATTTAGGCGCGACTATCACAAGCTACGGATAGCCGCACATGATTTGAAAAAAAGAATTCTAAATGAGAGTAATGAGTGCTGATTCAGTAAGTAGTGAAAGTGTAAAACAGCCGCATAAGAGAAAGCTTTTAACTTATCACTCATCACTGAAAGCTCAGAACTTTTACTAATTGGCACTGCTATATTCGGGATTTTTAGCAGTGATTCTTTCGTTAATGTAGTCATAGACTTCCATAAACTTGGGAACAGCCCGCATTTCCAACCGACTTCCATTTTTGAGGGTAAGTACCATATCTCCCCACAGGCCAATGCCACGAGGGACTTTCACCACTTTGACAATTTCTGAATAGATTACGTCAGTGCGATCGCCTCCCATCCAACCACCAATCACAGAAATTCGCCGATCGGTGATGCGGAAGCGCAGCCACAATGCCCTCACGATAGCCCCAACCGTCAATGGTATACCAATGAGGGTTAGCCCTATGAGCAGGTTGAGAATTAAATCGCCTATATGGGGACCACCCTCATAATAAATTTCTTCACGAATGCCCATGAAAGACCTCAGCTTTTGCCAACAACTGCTCTAATTCTTGCAGAAATTGTTGGCTTACGCACTCAGATTCTGCTGTTGTTGGCTTAACAATTAGCACTAACCGCCATCCTGGGGATAATCTAGGCAACAATTTATACAAAGCTGCTGTAATTTGCCGCTTAATTCGGTTGCGAATTACTGCTCGTTTACTAACTTTGGTGCTAATGGAAATTCCAATTTGCGTGCTGGCTAAACTTTCACAGCCAGTTGGTTGTGGAGTTTTGGGGGCAGTATCCAAAGAAGGCTCTTTTGAACGCGACGGACTTAAGGCTCTCAACGTAAAATGAGAACTATGTCGCCGAATTCCTTCTCGGAAAACTGCCTGGAAATCCTTGCGGGATTTTAATCTATGTGCTTTGGGTAAAGGCACAGTTGCTCTGTTTGCTAAATTTACCCTAAACGCTCAGACGATGACGACCTTTTTTTCTTCTAGCGCTGATCACGTTTCTGCCATCTGGTGTCCGCATTCTGGCGCGAAATCCAGAGGTTCTCTTTCTCTTACGGCAAGTGCCGCCCAGGGTTCTTTGCATACCTTTCTCCTCTTAGACGATTTTTATAAAAAGTCACAATCTGCAATATTACCACTTTACAGGCAATATAAACATATTTCTGGATGGAGTTTCTGGGGATTGGGAATTGGGAATTGGGGAAAATATTTATTTTCCTCTTACCTTCTATTCCCTATTCACTATTCCCTTCTTAAGAAATGCTGATAATCCAAGTTCCAAGGCGACGCAATAGTGGTACATCACCAGGGGAAAGAACTTGACAGTTGAAATAGTAAATTCCCCCAAAGGCTGGATTTTGGACGTTGGATAAGACTAACTCAACAGCGCTACCGGCTGGGACTGGTTCTTCGGGAAATATCTCCAACACCCGGCCTTCCTTGTCCCATTTCACTTCCGACAGGGGAACTTTTTTACCTCTAACTCTGACTTCAACCTTTTTGGGATCAAAAGTTCCTTTGTAATAATTTGGGTAGGTAATGGCAAATTGGGCAACTGCCAATTTCATTTTTTGGGCTGGGACTCTGAGTATATAACGATCTGTGCTATTGGTTTGTCCGCCAAAATCTAACCGAAACGGCAGTTGATTTTCGCTTTTGACACCGCTAAACAGTGTCAAACCAGGTAGGCTCTGCGCCCAAGTCGTAGCTGAAAAACTAGTCAACAAACAGCTAGTTACAGCTAAGGCAGAAAATACGCGTTTCATAGTTGGGCTTCCTTTAGTGGATAGTAGATTTATCAGCTTACGTAACAAAGAGTTTAGTATTCGTAAATAAACTTTACTACTGTATGAGTGAAAATAGACGTTAAATCGCAGCCAAAAGTGCCGAAATAAGTGTACTTAAATTTATTTTTTCCATAAAAATTGGACTATACCTTTAGTTATGCTGGTGGATAGGGGCATTGCGATCGCTAGTTAAATGGCGATAGATTGGTTAAATTCCAACTCTCCAAGTGTCACTAAACTCACGATATCCTGTCTTAAGTCATTCCGTAATCCTAAGTTGCTCTAAACGGTAGGCTCTCTCTCCTCCTGCTTCCCCTACCTGCCAAAACTAATTTGGACGCAACCTTAGTATAAACATCCTTGTTTATTATACGTAAATCACCTAAGAGCTTCCCCTTGTCTTTGATCCAAATATAAATTGTCAGTGTTTGTGGACTTTGTAAAGTTTTTAACAACAGGAAAGCAAGTCTCAATAATTAAGAATTAATTGAAAAAATATTAATCTGGCAAAATTTGATGAATACTGCAAGATGCCAGAAACCAATACCAAAAATTATCAATCCCGAAAATAATCTGAAGACATAGATATAACATCAGGAAATCACCATAAGATGTGCAGTAAGTAAAATAGTTTGTGTGCAAATATTTGGAATTTTGACTTATGTAAGCGGCAGAGTGAAGCTTTGCTTGGAGAAAATAAGAGTGGGAAAGACAAAGTTAAAGGTGAAATCTACTAGAAAAACGAGGGTTGAGATTACTCACCTATGCTTTATAAGTGCGGCAAATCCTTCATCAACAGAGAAATTCCATAGTTAGTAGATATTTAGGTATTTATCTTCAGGAGATTGCATGAAAATAGCAGTTGCTAAAGAAATTGAAGTTTGTGAACGTCGTGTAGCCTTAATTCCCGACACCGTAGCCAGATTAGTCAAACAAGGTTTAGAGGTTTTTGTAGAAACAGGTGCGGGAGAAAAAGCATTTTTCAGTGATGCTGCTTATGAAGCCGCAGGAGCAAAAATTATCAGCGATACTGCCCAATTATGGGGAGAAGCAGATGTTTTACTCAAAGTTAGTCCTCCTCAAGAAAGAGAAGATGGACGATCAGAAATTGATTTACTCAAATCAGGATCTGTATTAATTAGCTTTCTCAACCCTTTAGGTAATCCCGTCGTAGCCCAAAAATTGGCAAATCGCCAAATTACAGCTTTGAGTATGGAATTAATCCCCCGTACCACCAGAGCGCAAAGCATGGATGCTTTATCATCCCAAGCCTCACTAGCGGGTTATAAAGCCGTATTAATTGCGGCTGCGGCATTACCAAAATATTTTCCCATGTTAACCACCGCTGCGGGGACAATTGCTCCCGCCAAAGTATTTATTATGGGAGCAGGTGTAGCCGGATTGCAAGCGATCGCCACAGCCAGAAGACTAGGCGCAGTCGTAGAAGCCTTTGACATTCGCCCAGCCGTCAAAGAAGAAGTACAAAGCTTAGGGGCGAAATTTGTCGAAGTCAAACTAGAAGAAGAAACCGTAGCTGCTGGTGGTTACGCCAAAGAAATCTCCGAAGACAGCAAAAAACGCACCCAAGAACTAGTCGCCGAACACGTCAAAAACTCCGACGTAGTAATTACCACCGCCCAAGTACCAGGAAGAAAAGCGCCACAACTTGTTACCCAAGAAATGGTAGCTCAGATGAAACCAGGTTCAGTAATAGTAGACTTAGCTGCTGAACAAGGTGGAAACTGCGCTTGTACAGAAGCAGGTAAAGATATTGTTTGGAACGGCGTAACAATTATTGGCCCTATTAACCTACCCTCATCCATGCCAGTACACGCCAGCCAACTGTATGCAAAAAACGTCACATCGTTAATGCAACTGCTAATCAAAGACAAAGCCTTGCAAATCAACTTTAGTGACGACATCGTAGACGCAGCTTGTGTTACCCACGCCGGAGAAATCAGAAACCAACGAGTAAAAGACGCTTTGCAAGCGGTAGCAGTTTAGCCCAAACGATTGAAATCGCGGATACACAGGTAAAGTTCGCCTACGCAGACTCATAGATTGCTCTTACTCTCTGTGTCTCTGCGCCTCTGCGTGAGGTAAAAATCCAAAATCCAAAATCCAAAATCCAAAATCGAAATGACAGAAGCATTACTTGCGGCCTTATTCGTACTCGTCTTAGCCTCCTTCATAGGCTTTGAAGTCATCAACAAAGTTCCTCCCACACTCCACACTCCCTTAATGTCCGGTTCCAACGCCATTTCTGGTATTTCCGTAATTGGGGCAATATTAGCTGCGGGGGAGAAAAACACCAGTTTATCTGTAATTCTCGGTTTAATTGCCGTAATTTTGGCAATGGTTAACGTTGTCGGCGGTTTTCTCGTCACAGACAGAATGTTGCAAATGTTCAAGAAAAAGGAAGTTAAAGCATGAGCGACTTTTTACCAACTGGGATTCAGCTGACGTATTTAGTCGCTGCATCATTATTTATTCTCGGTTTGAAAAAACTCGGTTCTCCAGCTACAGCTAGAAACGGTAATCTTGTGGCTGCGGTGGGGATGCTGTTAGCAGTTGTAGCCACAATGCTAGATCAGCAAGTCTTAAATTACGAGATGATATTGATAGGCTTGGCGATAGGTTCTATTATTGGTGCGATCGCAGCTTACAAAGTGCAAATGACCGAAATGCCCCAAATGGTGGGTTTACTCAACGGTTTGGGTGGTGCTTCTTCTGCACTTATTGCAGTTGCCGAATTTTGGCGGTTGTTAGGAAGTTCTCAACCTATCCCCCTCGATGTCAACATTTCCATGTTGTTGGATGTGTTAATCGGTGGTGTCACCTTAACAGGTAGTTTTCTGGCTTTCGCGAAATTGCAAGGTTTAGTAAGTGGTACACCCATTACCTTTCCTTTGCAACAACCTTTTAACCTCTTGCTATTGGGTTCATATTTAGCCGGAAGTGCATATTTAATCATCTCACCGGATAGCTTACCCATCTTTTTAGCGGTGGTAGCTGTTTCCTTGGTATTGGGTGTAATGTTTGTACTGCCTATTGGTGGCGGTGATATGCCCGTAGTCATCTCCCTGTTAAACTCTTTATCAGGTGTGGCTGCGGCTGCGGCTGGGTTTGTGGTGATGAACAATATGTTAATCATCGCTGGTGCTTTAGTGGGTGCTTCGGGTTTAATCCTTACCGAAATTATGTGTAAGGCTATGAACCGGTCGTTATTCAGTGTCTTATTTAGTGCTTTTGGTTCTGTTACTACTGCAAGTGGTGGCGCTGCTGCTGGTGCAAGTAATCAAACAGTCCGCAGTATTGACCCCGAAGAAGGGGCGATGATGTTGGGTTATGCCCGTTCTGTGGTGATTGTCCCAGGTTACGGTATGGCGGTTGCTCAAGCCCAGCATAGCGTCCGCGAGTTGGCAGATCAACTTGAACGCATGGGTGTGGATGTGAAATATGCGATACATCCGGTTGCGGGGAGAATGCCGGGACACATGAATGTATTATTGGCGGAAGCTAATGTGGCCTATACGCAGTTGTATGATATGGAGGATATTAATCCCCAGTTTGAACAAGCGGATGTGGCGTTGGTGATTGGTGCTAATGATGTGGTAAATCCTGCGGCGCGTAGTGATGCGAATAGTCCTATTTATGGAATGCCGATTTTAGAAGTTGATAAGGCAAAGCAAACTATTGTGATTAAGCGCGGTATGAGTGCGGGTTTTGCTGGTGTGGATAATGAGTTGTTTTATAAGGATAAGACGACTATGTTGTTTGGTAGTGCTAAGGATATGGTGGCTAAGTTGGTGAGTGAGGTGAAGCAACTTTAAGTTAAATATTTGAATTTCAAGGGGTATGAAAAACATACCCTTTCTTACATTTTTATAATTAATCAGGATAAATTATCCTAATTTGCCTACACAGAAATTGAAAATCTTCTGAAATTTTTCTTTTGTACTACTTGAAATTTCAACTTGCTTATTAGTTAAGTATAGTTCTTGTATAGCTCGGTTAAAATGTGTTTTATTGAATTTTTGTGTTGAAGGATAAATAATTTCTTGAATTTTCGTTATTTCCTCTTTTTCAAACAAAAACTCTGTCCCTTTATTTTCCCATGTCTTATCAATATCTTGAAGAGAAAAAATTCGATTATTTACAATAACTCCAAATATTTCTTCGTATCTTTTCTTTTGTTTTAAACCTTCTTCATCTGCATCTAGCAAAATAATAAATTCACGTCCCCAAGCAAGGTAAAGGCGAATAATATCTTCTAAGCTACCTGCTCCACCTCCAGGCAAAAAATTAATTTGAGTTGTACAACTAAGAATCTTTTCATACAAGTATTTTAGTGTATAAAAATCATTCTTACCTTCAATCATAACTACATTAGGAATATTCTCCAGTCTGCTAGGACTGTAATCTAAAACATCTAAAATGGGTTGAAAATATGTGGTCTGATCTGGGTGCTTTGATACAAAATCTCTATATTTATAGACTTTAATATCAGTATCTATAGCTTTATATTTATCTTCAGCTTCATAATCTAAACCTTCATTTTTTACAACAAACGTACTTTCCAGCCATTTTGGATTTATTAAATGGTGACTATGAGTTGTATAGATAATAGAAAATTCTTCTGGAAAATTGCTAAAAATCTCAAGTAGCTGATTTTGTGCAGAAGAATGTAAGTTAGACGCAGGTTCATCTATTAAAAAAAGTACATTATTAGGACTATCTTTGCGAAAAACTCGGTATTGAGTTAAGAGTAAAAAAGCAAAAAACCAACGAAATCCAAGGGATCTCTCACTTATTGTGTAAAGTTCATTAGAATCTCTAATTCTAAGTTGTAAAAACCATAATCCTGCCTCATCTTTATCACATTTAATAACAATCTCTTTATTTCCAGATGTACGTTTAAAAATAGTATTCCATTTGCTAAAAACTTTAGAGCTTATATCGCTTCCCATCTGTATAAGTACACTTTCAAGAGACCTCTGAGAATAAAGATCATTACTTTTTGCCCTCTTCAGAATATGTTCTTCAAGCTTAAATTGTCCTCCTAATGCATCTAAGATATCTTGAAGTATTGTTCTATAAAACTCATGCTTTTTTGTATTACTATCTTTCTCTTCAAGATAGATTTTATCAGGGAAATCAAATAAAAAACTTGGAAAATATAGAACACTAGGCATTAGTGTTTTTACATATTCTACTGCTTTTTGCCACTCTTGTCCTTCCAATTTTTTTTCCATTTTAGCATATTTTTTCTTTCCAAATAATTCCATATTCCAAGCATTTTTTGGTGTAATTTGCGTTGAATCATAAAAATCATAAGAGCGTTTTATATAAAAATCAGCAATTTCTCTAGTTAATTTAAAATCAAAATTTTCTGAGCAGAAGTCTCTAATTTTTTTTTGATCATCTTGGTCAAGGATATAACCTGCCTCAATCGAAATATTTCCATTAAAGTTAGCAAGTTTACCAATAGGTATTAAGTTATGTACATCTTTTATAGAATATCCTGGTAAATTAAGAGGATCTAGATTTTCTAGTTTATAACTAACAAAATTAATAGCCTCTAGAATAGTGGTTTTACCACTTTCATTTAAACCAACAAGAGTATATATATTACTGCGAGGTTTAGAGTTTAAATCTAGACGAATATGATTAATACCTTTAAAGTTTTTGATTTCAATGTAGCTAAATCTCATATTTACTAATTTTTGCGTTGTTTATTTTGGGTGTATTTAAGTAAGACTCCGCAATTATTATATGATAAGTGATATCACTATTCTCATATAATACTAATCCAGTCTAACACACCACCCTATTAGTAAAGCAAGTGTTTAAAACTACTAATTTTTTTTTGTGCGGTAAAAAGGATATTTGGGGGAAAGTATGCGATCGCTCTCTCTTCTCTTCTTCCTTCGTGTTCTTCGCGTCTTTGTGGTTCGTTAAAAAAGGATGTTGGGGAAAATGAGCGATCCTTCCTCTGCGTTCTCTGCGTCTCTGCGGTTCGTTTAAAAAGAGATGATGGGAAGTTGAAGAGGTGCGTTAGCGAAGCTTACCGTTCGCGTAGCGTTCCGCAGGAAAGGTATCGCTGTTTGGAAGTTAAAGGGGTGTAATCGCTGTTTGGGGAAATTGAAGGGGTGCGATCAGCGAAATTAATCTAAATCTTCCTCGGTCAAACCAGCATCTTTCAAAATACTTCTGAGTGTACCAGTAGGTAAATCACGATTACCATGAACAGGGATAGAAAGAATCACACTCATATCTTCCTTAACATAGATATGATGACTACCTGTAATCCTTTTCAAACTCCATCCATAGCTTTCAACAATTCTACACAGAGACTTACCAGAAACCGATTTCATAAAGATAACTCAATTAACTGTTTTTCTGGTTCAATAGTTTCTTGTTGACTAGCAACTTCTAACCAACCTTGAACAGCATCTTTCAACATTTCTAATAAATGTTCGTAACTTTCACCCCAGGTATGACATCCTGGTAAAGCTGGTACAGAACCACACCATACACCGTCTTCTTCCCAAATAATTGCTTTTATTTTCATAGCCAATTCCTTAAACTAAGCATATTTTACCGCAGGGGGAGTCAGACGTACCAGTTTAATAAGGTATCGCTTTTGGGGAAATTGGAGGGAATGCGATCTCAAGTTGACAGAGAAAGACTTAACACCACAGCTAATGCTTGAGAAATCATCTGCATTTATGACTCAGAAAGCTGACCTAATTTCCTGATTAATCTTGTTTCCGAAACAGAACGAATTTGAAAAGTATCAACACCAGAAACTTTTGCCAAACTATTCTCTGTAGTTGGCTCTAATTTTACCATCCAAGGTCTGATAGAATATCCTTCTTTCCAATCTGTAACCGGAACAATCACCTTTAAAGGTAAAATACCAATTCCATTATCATTAACTATAATACAAGGACGTTTTTTACTAATTTCCGTTCCTACAGTGGGATCTAAATTTACTAACCAGACTTCACCTCTATACATAAGTTTTACAAATTCTGTTAATCTTCATCTGGATAGTCATAAAAATCTTCTCCATCTACATCAGAAAAAACAATTAATTCACTATCATTTGCGTAATCTTCAATAGCTGTCATAGCTGCTAATGCTAATTGACTTTTTTTTTCATCTTGAGTGAGAGAATCTTTTTGTTGAGTCACCAATTGCAAAGCTAATTCAGCTATTTTTAAGCGATCGCTTATACTTAGATTTGGCAAAGCTTGCAGGATTTCTTGCGTTTCCATATTACTTCAGCCTTTCAATTTGGATAAAATGTAATCCTTTCTAAATTTAACATAGAAATTAGTTAGTTGTAATATTTTTGATTGACTTACCACCAAACCGATTTCATAAAGATAGCTCAAGCAACTGTTTTTGTGGTTCAATTTCTTCTTGCTGACTAGCAACTTCTAACCAACCTTGAACAGCATCTTTCAACATTTCTAATAAATGTTCGTAGCTTTCACCCCAGGTATGACATCCTGGTAAAGCTGGTACAGAACCACACCATACACCATCTTCTTCCCAAATAATTGCTTTGATTTTCATAGTCAATTTCTTGGAATAAATAAACATAAATATCACATCAAAAATCATAAGAAATTTATGCGTAGCTTACCGTTCGCGTAGCGTTCCGCAGGAAAGGTATCGCTGTTTGGGAGTTGAAGAAGTGCGATCGCTCAAAAACTTAATTTTTGTACAAATTGCAAAAAACATACAAATAGTCTATAATCTTATGTAAACCTATAAATGTTGTGAGGCGCTATGTCAGTCATCAGTGCAAGTGAAGCGCGTGCTAACTTTCCAGATATTATGAACCGTGCAGAATATCGTGGAGAAAGAATATTAATTCAACGTCATGGTAAACCTGCGGTAGCAATAATTAGTATTGAAGATTTAAAACTACTAGAAGCAATAGAAGATGCAATAGATTCTGCTAAATTGCGACTTGCAATAGAAGAAAACACAGGATTTACCACCATAGAAGAAATAATAGCAAAACGCCCCAATGACTGAACGATATACATTGAGGATTGCGAAAACTGCGGAAAAAGACTTATTAGATTTACAACCAAAACAATATAAACAAGTTGTTTCTAAAATACTATCACTTCAGGGTAATCCTCGTCCTCAAGACTATGCAGCTTTAAAAGGTTATCAAGGTGGTTATCGTCTGGATCAAGGTGAGTACAGAATTTTGTACACCATTGATGATGATAATAAATTAGTTGATATTTTTCGGGTTGGTAAGCGCAATGATGGTGAAGTTTATCAAAACCTGTAACTTTGTCATAGGATACGTTTGGAAAGTTATGCATTACCTTCCGTCATCTTCCCTATCGCTTCTTCCTCTGTGTTCTCTGCGTCTCTGCGTGAGGTAAAAAAGCTATCTTCTCTTCCTCTGCAACTAACGTACTTCCTACTAGAGCCTACGGCTCCCGTCAGGGATACGCTTCGCTAATGCGCGAAAAAAAGAATGTCCACTCACCCGTGAAAATCCGATTACCATAACTACATGAGAACATTGAAATCAAGTTGAAACAGAACCAACACCGCCAACAGGGTTTGTCTGACCGTTGCCAAGCAAACTACAATAAGAATATATATTTCAATATTTTGACTAATTTGCTCTATGTCAGTTTTAGCAGCGATCGCAGTCTTGGCTATTTTGATTTTGGTACACGAAGCTGGACACTTTATAGCCGCTCGTTCTCAAGGTATTTACGTTAACCGCTTTTCCCTGGGTTTTGGCCCCGTGATTTTCAAGTACCAAGGATCACAAACGGAATATGCTATCCGCGCTTTCCCCTTGGGTGGCTTCGTCGGCTTTCCTGATGATGACCCAGATAGTGAAGTTCCCCCCAATGACCCAAATCTGCTGCGGAACCGTCCAGTTTTAGATCGAGCCATTGTCATTAGTGCCGGAGTCATCGCCAATTTAATTTTCGCCTATTTGATGTTGGCGTTGCAACTTGGTATCGTCGGTATCCCCCAGGAATTCCAATATCAACCAGGTGTAATTGTCAAACCTGTGAATGAACAATCTGTTTCCTACCAAGCAGGTATTAGAGAAGGAGACATTATTCTGGCTGTTAATGGTCAAGAACTAGTTGCTGGTAGCAATTCCACCTTATTGCTAACCAAAGAAATCCAAACTCATCCCAATCAGCAAATCAACCTAAAAGTTCAACATCAAAACGAACAAAGAACCTTGACATTAACTCCTCAACAGGGTGCAGATGGTAAAGGTTTAGTTGGGATTGAACTTGGCCCTAATGGTAAAGCAGTTTATCGTCGTCCCCAAAATATTGGTGAGATTTTCACCCTTGCAGCTAATCGGTTTGAACAGTTAATCGTCGGCACAGTCAAAGGTTTTGGACAGTTAGCTACCAACTTTCAACAAACCGTTGGACAAGTTTCAGGTCCAGTTAATATTGTCAAAATTGGGGCAAAATTAGCATCTGATAATATTGCTAATTTATTCTCTTTTGCCGCAATTATTAGCATTAACTTGGCAGTTATCAATATTTTGCCTTTACCAGCTTTAGATGGTGGTCAATTGGCTTTCCTGCTCATTGAAGGTTTATTTGGTAAACCTTTACCGACCAAGATTCAAGAAGGCGTAATGCAAACTGGTTTGGTGTTACTCTTAGGATTAGGAATTTTCCTGATAGTTAAAGAAACCACTCAGTTAACCTTCCAGTTAGATTGGGTGCAAAAACTGTTACAGTAATCATAACGTAATTTTAGATTGAGGATTTGAGATGAGATTAAATCATTAAAAATCCCCAATCTAAAAAAAATATAGCCATCTAGTTTAAACTAGAAAACAAATTCAAAATCGTAAATCCAAAATCTAAAATTGATTGACTCCTAAATCATTATCTAAAAAACAACGTGCTTTAGAAATACTTTCGCGTCTCCAGTCTCTTTATCCAGATGCGACTTGTTCTTTGGACTATTCAACACCTGTACAACTGCTAGTAGCAACTATTCTTTCTGCACAATGTACAGATGAGCGCGTGAATAAGGTAACACCAGCATTATTTAGTAAGTTTCCTGATGCTGAAAGTTTAGCAAATGCTGATTTAGCAGAGTTAGAAGAATTGGTACGTTCGACTGGTTTTTATCGCAACAAAGCTAAGAATATTCAAAGCGCGTGTCGAATGATTGTCAATGATTTTAATTCTGTGGTTCCTAATCAAATGGAAGAACTTTTAAAACTTCCAGGAGTAGCGCGGAAAACTGCAAATGTGGTGTTAGCTCATGCTTATGGTATCAATGCGGGAGTGACTGTAGATACTCACGTTAAGCGGTTGAGTCAGCGTTTGGGGTTAACAAAAAACACTGAACCTGTAGGCATTGAGAAAGATTTAATGAAGTTATTACCCCAACCAGATTGGGAGAATTGGTCAATTCGTCTAATTTATCACGGACGGGCTGTGTGTAAAGCTCGTTCTCCTGGTTGTAATGTTTGTGAATTGGCTGATTTGTGTGCGATGAAATTATCATAGCCCCCAGTGGTGCAGAGTTATAGAGTGTAATATTGGAGAGTATTTCGTTTGGGAAATTTATCTTCACATTCAACTATCAAGCTACGGATTCAAATAAATTTAAATTTACAAGTCCTTTCCAAAATTTTTTACTCCAAAGTACTGCTCAATTTGACTACAATTCTTCTATAGAATACCGCATCATCATGATTAATTTATTCCCAAAAAACCCTTCACAAAAAGGATAAACAAATATTATCCTGCCATGCCTGTTGACAATAGACAAAAAGTATAGTAGCTTCATGTGTATATCGGTTTTAATGAAAAACAACCATTAAACGCAAGGGGGAAAGTCTGGTGTAAATCCAGCGCTGTCCCGCAGCTGTAATGAGACTTACGTCTCTAAGTCAGAATGCCCGCCGAAAGTAAAACAACTCACATCCATCTGCGTGGTACAGATGAGTAAAATCATGAATATTTCTATCAAAATTAATCAGTTTCGCTCCAGAGATTCTCTACAGATTGTGTATTACTCTGGGAGTGTTAATAGTCAATTGAATTTCTTGCAACCTTGCACCGAAGAAGACGGGAAGCGTATATAACTGACGCTTACGGCTATCTTCAATAGATTTCTCCAAATTTCAAATAGACACAGCGGTTCTCAATTGAATCAAAATATCTCAATTGACATCAGTCCTATTTTTGGCTTGGGAAGGGATGATTTCAAACACTATTTGTTTGTAGGAAACAGGTTAAAAGTGTACTTTACCCAACTGCAAACCGCTATATCTGGTGAAAAGAATAGAAAAGATGGCATGGTGGTTAATTATTCTTTTTTTACATGAATGCAGCTATTAGACATATAGCACTAGCCGTACTGTAAAAAACTCTCATGTCTGCGTTTATAACTGATTCTTACACATTTCTAAATCAATGCCCAATCAAAAACATACTCTATTTGTCTGCACGACTTGTGGTGGTAAGTGGCAAGACGGGAAGCGGGTTGGTGAAAGTAAAGGTGAACAACTACTACAACAGCTTCAAGAACTTGCACAAAATAGCGAACTGCACAATCAATTCTGCATTCAGGGGGTTGAATGTATGAGTGCTTGTAGTCATTCTTGCGTCATTGCTTTTACCGCAGAGGGAAAATCAACTTATCTCTTTGGTGATTTACCCGTAGATGGAAGTACATCTGCAATATTAGAAGGTGCAAATCTCTACTATGCTAAAGCAGATGGTTTATTACCTTGGTCAGAACGTCCAGAAGCCTTGAAAAAAGGTATTTTAGCAAAAATTCCCCCACTCAATAAGTGGGCAAATTTAAACGTCAGTTGTTGTTAATTAATCACTGGATTTATCTAGATTAGAGTTTTATAGGGGCAGGCAAATGCGACCGGAAAATAGTGTTTGGCAAGGAAATTTTGGCTACTGGCAAAACAGCTTTATTCATACTAATCTACTGGTAATAGGTTACACAGCATGGAAGGGATTTATGTTATTTGGGAGAGGAGTTGTGATTTGTAATGTCGATACTCAAGTTAGTCACTCTACAATTACAAGTGTCAATTAATCCTGATTTTATTTACTTGTTTGGAAAATATCTCTAAATACTCTCCTCATAAAACTCCATGAAACTACGTTCATTACTCCTATTTAGCATCACAAGTACTCTTCTGTTATCTTCACCAGTTAAGGCAAATACCAACACCAATCAAGTTGATAACCCAACTAGTTGGAGTCGAAATAAATTATCTGTACAATTACCAGAAATTAAATTTATTCCCCCAGATACCATCAGCAATGTCCAGCCAACAAATACTAGTAAATTCACGGGTATAGTTCCTCTGGGAAGAGAAATTTTAGAACTACAAACTCCCATTAAAAAATTAATGGCTCGCTACAAATTTCTCTCTCCTGGAATCTTCTTTATGGACTTGGAAACAGGAGATTATTTAAACGTTAATGGAGACAAATCTTTTGCAGCAGCTAGTACAATTAAATATCCTATTTTGATTGCTTTATTTCAGGAAGTAGATGCTGGAAGAATTCAATTAGATGAAACTTTGGTAATGGGGAGGAAACATATCGTTGGTGGTTCTGGAAATATGCAGTATGCGCGGGTAGGAAGTAAGTTTAGTCTCTTAGAAACTGCAACTAAGATGATGACTATTAGCGACAATACTGCAACAAATATGATCATAGATCGTTTAGGCGGTATTAATAAATTAAATCAAAAATTTCGCAGTTGGGGATTGCAAAATACTGTCATGAGAAATCGACTGGGAGATTTTAAAGGAACGAATAAAACCAGCGCTAAAGATTTGGTAAAACTATCAGCTTTAATGGAAAATAATCAGTTACTTTCCGATACGAGTGAATCACAAGTAATAGGTATTATGAATAGTTGTCATAATAGAAGTTTGTTACCTTCTGGTTTAGGTTCTGGTGCTAAGATAGCTCACAAAACAGGGACACTTCGGTTTATATTAGGAGATGCAGGTATCATTGAAACGCCATCAGGTAAGCGTTATTTGGCAGGAATTTTCGTGCGAAGACCGAATCATGATGCTAGAGCAAAAGATTTTATTCGTCAAGTTTCTCAGGTAGTATATGGCTATTTTGAGCATCCAAAAGTGAGTACCCAAGGAAGGTTATAGACTCACTATTCCAGTCATCTAAGAACTGCTGTAATACCAAATTAGGATGAAGTTGCATAGAATAGGATTTCTAGAATAATTGACCGCAGACAAACGCGGATAAATATGAATGAATTAATGGATTTCATGATTCTATGCAGCCTCACATAAAATTGCTATAAGTCTTTATTTGACTTGAAAGTAGATTTTTATTATATGCGCTTAATTTAGCATATATGCGAACTATAGCTTGGAACCTTCTCCAGATGCGATCGCAATTTTTACCATTTATGTAATAATGATTATAATTCCTACATAAATACAGTTTTGACCAAAAACGAGCATGATGATAATAAGTAGGATTTTTGGTTTTTAACCATAATCCTTCCACTACAATTAAGTAGATAGACATACCTGTAGTTAATACAGGCCAAATCATGTGAAAAAACGCCGTAAATGCAAATTGCAACCGTGATAACGCTACGGTATTAGATAAAATTTCCATACTCTTTGAGGGAGTTACGCAAAAGAGCTAAATACCTATTTAGGATATACAGTAATATTTGTTTACATGGTATTGCTTCCAAAAGTTTTAAGTTTTGAAAGGTTTGACAAAAGGTCGTTTTATACTTTTTCTATGCAAAGGCATTAACCGCAAAGATACGCAAGTCAAAACTAACTCATGACACAACCATATTGACTATATTTTTAATTTTTAATTTTTAATCCTGTTAATTATTCCCCCCTGATATTCACACTGAAAACCTCTCTGTTCCCAAGCTTGCATATCGACATCAACCAGTTTTGTAATTTGCGAACATTGGGGCTGAATGATTTGACTTAAAATCGCCCACAATAAGCTGCGGATAACGTCTAAGAAAGTTTTTAGCCAAGATTCATGATTACCTGGAATACCTTTTTCCTTAACAACATCAGGCTCTACCCAGATACCATGAGCGCTTAAGATGATTTGTGCCATCAACTTAGCTCGGAATACATGAGTTCCTGAAGTAATTAATTTTACCTTACGCACACCCCAACCCCGCAAAATTGGTATTCCATAACAAAAATTTTCAAAGGTAGAATTAGCGCAATTCTCTAACCAGATATGTTGCAAATCGGCTGCTTCTCGCTGAAAAATTAGCCAAATACAGGGTTCTGGGGAACCATGAGAAATTAAAATTGGGGTTTGTGGGTATTGTTTTGCTAGTTGGGCTACATAAATTTCCCTGCGAATGCTGCCTCCTAGCACAAATAAGGCATCTACCTGCTGTGAGGAAGCCGAAATTAAGGTTATAGTGGTGAAAGTTAGCCAACTAATGAGGATAAAACACAAAGCCAAAACAATGTATTTTGACAAACTCCAGAATTTCCTAAATCTACGCCTTAAGGAAATTAATAAATTAATGTTAAATTTATGCTTCATAACATAGAAAATTAAAGCTTTATTATCTAATATTGAAAAATTCTGCCATCAAGTCAACAAAGTGCTATCTTAGTAAAAGAATTTAGGGTGTAAAGATGAAGCAGTGACACGTGTCACAAGAGTGCTGTGTTTATTTTTACTGTAAAACAGAAAATAACAAGCGATTATTGCTAATAACATAGACAGTGATATCCACATCATTTAAAAAGGAAAAAATGATGAATTAAGCATAGCTGAAATTGAGGGTATAAAAACTTGAAAATCTCAGGAAAGCCTGATTGTTAAACTGTCAACAATACAACTATTCTCATACATGAACCAATCTGCGAAACGTCACTCACCGCTCCAAGCAGCCTTAATTGGTGGAGCGATCGCTACAACTGCTACTTTATCTGTATTTGGTCAAGCTTGGACTCGCTCCGTTCACGCTGCTTTACAAGATAGTCCCAAAGCGTTAGTTGACCAAGTATGGCAACTTGTGAATCGTGAATATGTTGATGGTAAATTTAATCAACAAGATTGGCAAGCAACCAGGCAGAGCCTGTTAAGCAAAAACTATACTTCTAACGAACAAGCTTATGTAGCTATCCGCGAAGCCCTACAAAAATTGGGAGATCCATACACAAGGTTTATGGACCCTAAACAGTTTGAAACCCTAACCAGCCAAACATCTGGGGAAGTTTCCGGAATTGGCATTCGCATGGAAATAAATGAAAAAACCAAGCGTTTAACTGTCATCGAAGCTATCGAAAATTCCCCCGCCCTCAAAGCAGGTATTCAAGCCGGTGATGAGATTTTGGCAATTGACGGTAAACCTACTCTCAAAATGAAAGTAGATGATGCCTCTAGTCTTATTCGCGGTAAAGTCGGTAGCCTCGTCACCTTGAAACTGGGAAGAACCGGAAAAAATGCCTTTGATTTGAAACTGACAAGGGCAACAATTGAAGTCCCCACAGTCCGTTATACCCTCAAGCAAGAAGGTGGTCGTCGGATTGGCTATATTCGCTTAAGAGAATTTAGCGCCCACGCAGCTGATCAAATGCGACGGGCTATTCGCAACTTGGACAATCAAAAAGCTGATTCCTATGTTTTAGATTTGCGAGGAAATCCAGGAGGTTTACTGCAAGCGAGCATAGAAATTGCGCGGATGTGGTATGACAATGGTGGAATTGTCAAGACTGTAGACCGTGTAGGCAGTAGTGAAGAAACAAAAGCCAATCGCACAGCTTTAACGAATCGTCCCTTGGCAGTTTTAGTTGATGGTAACTCCGCTAGTGCGAGTGAGATTTTGACTGGCGCACTCAAGGATAACAAACGCGCAGTAGTTGTAGGTAGTCAAACTTTTGGTAAAGCCTTAGTCCAATCAGTGCATGAACTAGCAGATGGTTCAGGATTAGCCGTCACTATTGCCCACTATTACACCCCCAAAGGCACAGATATCAACCATAAGGGAATTACTCCCGATATCAAACTAGAGTTGACAGAAGCACAAGAGCGTCAATTGGCTTCTAATCCAGATTTAATCGGGACTCAGAGTGATCCTCAGTATGCCCGTGCTATTGCTGCTCTCTCTAATAGCAAATTTGCTCAACCTGTGACAGTTCCTAACTCACAACCTCTGAGTAGTCGTGCTGAAGACTTGAAATTTTAAGCTTTGTGACCAGGTGTTCATGTATTTTTGTGATTAATTTGCTCCCACTCTTAGAATCAAGGGTGGGATTTCATTAGGAATTCTAGATTTTGAAAACAACCAAATATAGATTTTTATAGATACATACTGATATAGATTTATAAATCTAATACGCGTAAATTCTAAGATAGAAAGATAGCACTAAGTTTTTTACAATCCAAAATCCAAAATCCAAAATCTAAAATGGTATCAGTCAGATAATTTCAGATTATGAATAATCAGCCAGTTGATGCAAATACCTCTCAAAGCTTTCTCCCCAAAGTTTCGGTGGTGATTCCTATTTATAATGGTGAAGCAGAGTTACCAGATTTAATGAGTTGTCTTTTAGGGCAAACTTATCCCCAAGACAGGGTAGAGTATTTACTTATAGATAATAACAGTAGCGATCGCACTCTCTCCATTCTCAACACAACCGCTGAAAATTCCCCCATTACTATCCGTCCCTTAAGTGAAAATAATATTCAAAGTTCCTACGCTGCTCGCAATACAGGTATTAAAGCCGCCACTGGTGAAATTATCGCTTTTACCGATGCTGATTGTCGTCCTCAACCCCAATGGCTAAACACATTAATTCAGCCTTTTATTATTAACACAGACGTAGTAATTGTCGTTGGTGAAATTGAGGCATTGCCAGGAAAAAACATCCTGGAAAAATTCGCAGATAAACAGGAAACTTTATCCCAAAAACATACCCTTGCTCATAAATTTTGCCCCTATGGACAAACTGCAAATTTAGCAATTCGTCGTAGCATCTTTCAGACTACAGGATTATTTCGTCCCTATCTTAGCACAGGGGGAGATGCAGATATTTGTTGGCGCATTCTCAAAGGTAATTTGGGGAAATTAGAATTTGTGCCAAATGCTATTGTTCAGCACCGTCACCGAGTGACAATGAAAGAATTAGCCAGTCAATGGCGACGTTATGGACGTTCTAATCGTTATTTACATGAATTGCATGGTGTAGATTTAATGCGAGAGATGACACCAGGAGAATATCGTTATCGCGTCTTACGTTGGTTAGTGAAAGAATTACCAACAGCAATTATTAAAAATGTTATTGGTAAAGCTGGTGTTGTTGACTTATTAGATACTCCTATTGGTTTATTTACTGCTAATGCACGTTCTCAGGGACAACGAGATGCGAAATTACCAGAAAATGCCAAAATAATTCCAGGCTTCAATGACTATATTTAGTAATTATTGAATTTATGTTGAAGCGATTACAAATCATCACAGAATAATTATTCATTAAATGTGATTGTGAATTCTTAGAGTTTAAAAACGCGGTCAAATAATTTATTGTTCTACATCAAAAATCGGGATGACTGGATTCGAACCAGCGGCCCCTTCGTCCCGAACGAAGTGCGCTACCAAGCTGCGCCACATCCCGCTATAAATATGACAGAGTAAAAACAGTATACCACAATCACCAAAAAATCACAAATCTTCTATCTTTCACAGAGGTCTTTGCTTGCTAGGATTAGATGTGTAGAACTTCAGTGGTAAGAGTGGATTGTGACTGTAAAACCAGACTGGTTGCGGGTAAAAGCGCCTCAGTGGGAGCGCGTTGGTAACGTTAAAGAAATTTTGCGGGATTTAGCCCTCAATACGGTTTGTGAGGAAGCGTCCTGTCCGAATATTGGTGAGTGCTTTAAGGCTGGTACTGCTACATTTTTGATTATGGGGCCAGCTTGTACCAGGGCTTGTCCTTATTGCGATATTGATTTTGAGAAAAAACCTCAACCATTAGATCCTACCGAGCCGACGCGACTGGCCGAAGCTGTACGGCGAATGCAACTTAATCATGTGGTGATTACTTCTGTCAATCGGGATGATTTGGTGGATGGTGGTGCATCTCAGTTTGTACAGTGTATTACCGCAGTTCGTAGCGTCTCGCCCAATACTACGATTGAGGTGCTGATTCCTGATTTATGCGGAAATTGGGATGCACTGGAAATCATTCTGAAAGCTGCACCAGAGGTACTCAACCACAACACAGAAACGATACCACGCTTGTATCGTCGGGTACGTCCTCAAGGTAATTATGAGCGAACCATAGAATTATTAAAGCGAACGCACCAAATTTCTCCCAGCACCTATACCAAATCCGGTATTATGGTGGGCTTAGGTGAAACTGATGCTGAAATTCGCCAAGTCATGCAAGATTTGCGAGCGGTGAATTGTGATATTTTGACAATTGGGCAATATCTCCAACCTAGTCAAAAACATTTGCAAATATCAGATTTTATTACTCCAGAAAAATTTGCAGATTGGAAAGCATACGGGGAAGAACTAGGTTTTTTACAAATTGTTTCTTCGCCATTGACAAGAAGCTCATATCATGCAGAGCAGGTTAGGGAATTAATAGAACGCTATCCCCGATAGAAAATGGGACGCGGGGACATGGGGACGCGGAAAAAATCCCCAATTCCCAATCACAGCAACTTGATTTGAGTAATGACTAATCGAAAATCGAAAATCGAAAATCCAAAATCTGTTGTTATTCTGGGTGCTGGTGCTTGGGGTACAGCCTTAGCAAATTTGGCACAGATAAACGGTCATCAAGTGTGCTTGTGGTCGCGTCAGGGTTCCCAGACTCTCGAAACAGTGTTATCAGATGCCGAAATAATCCTATCTGCTATCTCCATGAAAGGAGTTAGCAGTGTAGCTGCCTTAGTCAAGTCTTTCCCCTTATCTCCAGAGACAATTTTTGTCACAGCCACAAAGGGACTAGAACCGCAAACTACCAGCACACCGTCGCAAATTTGGCAAACAGAATTTCCTCATCATCCAATAGTTGTCCTGTCTGGTCCAAATTTATCTCAAGAGATCGAACAGGAATTACCAGCTGCAACAGTAGTAGCCAGCAAAAATATGGCTGCTGCCCAAATGGTGCAGCTAGTATTTTCTTCCAATCGGTTTCGAGTGTATACGAATCCTGACCCCGTGGGTGTAGAACTGGGGGGTACAATCAAGAATGTCATAGCGATCGCGGCTGGGGTATGTGATGGACTGCACCTAGGAACCAATGCTAAAGCGGCTTTAGTCACTCGTGGCTTGACAGAAATGGTTCGCATTGGTAACATCTTTGGTGCAAAGACGGAAACATTTTACGGTTTATCGGGTCTAGGGGATTTGTTAGCCACCTGCAATAGCCCTTTAAGTCGCAATTACCAAGTTGGATACCAGCTAGCTAGTGGCAAAACGCTCATAGAAATTCTCGCCGCTTTACCAGGAACCGCTGAAGGAGTGAACACTTGCCGGGTTTTGATGCAAATATCCCAGCAGCAAAATATCCCTATCCCTATTACTGAACAAGTTTATCGGTTACTTGAGGCTGAGGTGACACCTCAAGAAGCACTGGATGAACTAATGTTACGAGATATCAAGCCAGAATATAACCAATAGAGTTATGGCTCGTGCCTAGCTGCTCTATCAGCATTATTTCGTAACTCATCTCGACCCATGACCAAATAATCACTAAAAAAAGTGTTAAATCGTCAGGAAATTACCTCCCTAGTCGTGTAAATATAACTATGTACTTTATAAACAGCAAAATTACTAGGAATATGTTTATACCGGGTTATAAAAATAACAGTTTATTTGGCTTGGAAATATAATGTTAACTCAGTAATTCATAACTTACAGCCTAGTACCGCTTTGTGGAATTCGTAATTCTTAATTACTGTTCTGCCAAGGCTTTAGACATTTCAAATGAGTGACTGATTGACGCGGCGCTGTAATAGCTGTAGCTCAAAATAGCTATTGGTTAAATCAAAAAACTATAGTTGCCGATCAAGTAAAATGTAACAAAAATAACTAGTACAAAAATTAGCAAAAAATTGTACTGTAAAAATCAACAATGTTAGTTCATCGTGAATTACGGGAACAATAGCAACAGTTGATTAGCTGACCGTAATTTTAGCTGACCGTAATCTATTGTTACCTGGAGCAATTAAGACATTATGCCAGCAACATCTTTTTACACAGATGCCGCCTACGATTCCCAAAAGTCTAGACCCACATTAGACTCTGATCTAACTATTGATGACAGCAATTTGTCGCTAGATGATCTACAAGATCTGGAAATAGCTGCTGTTGATTCTCATCATGCTGCTAACAACAACCGTCG
The DNA here is from genome assembly GCF_014698305.1 of Anabaena lutea FACHB-196. Taxonomy (GTDB): domain Bacteria; phylum Cyanobacteriota; class Cyanobacteriia; order Cyanobacteriales; family Nostocaceae; genus Anabaena; species Anabaena lutea. The sequence goes on from NZ_JACJST010000002.1 coordinate 99,794, forward strand.
GAGTACAGACTTAGTACGTCTATATCTTCAAGAAATTGGTCAAGTGCGGTTATTAGGCCGAGATGAAGAAGTTGCAGAAGCCCAAAAAGTACAGCGATATTTGCGGATACGAATAGTGCTTGCTAACGCTGCTAAGGAAGGTGATACTGTAATTGCCCCCTATCTTCGGTTAATCGAAGTTCAGGAGCGGTTAGCATCTGAATTGGGACATCGGCCGTCTTTAGAAAGGTGGGCTACTACTGCTGGTGTGAACTTAGCAGATCTCAAGCCGACTTTATCAGAAGGTAAACGCCGCTGGGCAGAAATTGCTAAGTTGACGGTGGAAGAACTAGAAAAAGTTCAGTCCCAAGGACTCCAAGCCAAAGAACATATGATTAAGGCCAATCTGCGCCTCGTGGTTTCTGTGGCCAAGAAGTATCAAAATCGTGGCTTAGAATTGTTGGATTTAGTCCAAGAAGGCACTCTAGGTTTAGAGCGAGCCGTAGAAAAATTTGACCCCACCAAGGGTTATCGTTTTAGTACCTATGCTTATTGGTGGATTCGGCAGGGAATTACCAGAGCGATCGCCACTTCTAGCCGCACAATCCGCTTACCTGTTCATATTACAGAGAAACTTAACAAAATTAAAAAAGCCCAACGTAAAATTGCTCAAGAAAAAGGTCGCACTCCTACCTTAGAAGACTTAGCAATTGAATTAGATATGACCCCTGCCCAAGTCAGGGAAGTTTTGTTGCGTGTACCTCGCTCTGTTTCTTTAGAAACCAAAGTCGGCAAAGATAAAGATACTGAGTTGGGTGAATTGCTGGAGACGGATAGTGTTACTCCAGAAGAGATGTTGATGCGAGAGTCTTTACAAAAAGATTTGCAAAATCTACTAGAAGATTTAACTAGTCGTGAGCGTGATGTCATCCTCATGCGCTTTGGTTTATCCGATGGTCATTCTTACTCATTAGCTGAAATTGGCCGCGCCCTTGACTTATCCAGAGAACGTGTACGGCAAATTGAATCCAAGGCTTTGCAGAAGTTACGCCAACCCAAACGCCGTAACCTGATCCGCGACTATTTAGAGTCTCTAACTTAAGACCGAATACAGAAGGTGAAAAGCTGGTGACATCAGCTTTTGCTACCTTTCTGGATTTAAGTAAATTTTGGCAATTTCCTACTAGAGCAGGCAACTTTTAACTACGAACAGGCTGGAAAGTCTTTTGGTATATGGTTTTTATTGCCGGCTTATATCAATAAGCTAACTAGCAACGGCTATCATTATCAAATTTTAACCTTGAGATTTGAGATTGTCACCGGACAACTGAGCAAATAGCAAATATTATCAATAAGTTGTGATTGTTGCAAATCCAGCCTAAAATTTGCTATATTCTCAATTAACAGGCTTTGTTGAGAAAATTTAGTATGACTGTCTACACAACTGGTTCACTCAAGGCAGAACTAAACGACCGAGGCTGGCGTTTAACTCCACAGCGAGAAACAATTCTACACATTTTCCAAGAACTTCCGCAAGGTGAACATTTAAGCGCCGAGGATCTTTATCATCGCTTAGAAACTGACGGTGAAGGTATAAGTCTATCAACTATCTATCGGACTTTGAAGTTGATGGCGAGAATGGGGATTTTACGGGAACTAGAACTGGGTGAAGGGCATAAACATTATGAACTTAACCAGCCCTACCCCCATCATCACCATCACCTCATTTGTGTCAAGTGCAACGCTACTATTGAGTTCAAAAACGAGTCAATTTTAAAAATTGGCACAAAAACAGCCCAAAAAGAAGGGTTTCACCTACTTGACTGTCAACTGACCATTCATGCAGTCTGTCCTAAATGCCAAAGGGCATTAATGCCGCTTTAGCACTGAGGTGGGATAACTAGACAAAAAACCTCCCCATCTCCGTGTCCGCCTAATTATAAGTATTCAAGCAGACACAATATAATCAGTTAGTGGGAGTTAACAGCTAGTTAGTTTAAGCGAATCGAATGGGAATGAGGCAGTCTTACTGGAGGAAATAAAGTTTGTTTCATCAGCTTTTTAACTTTTTGTAACTGGAACAGCTATTTCTGCCGTACTGTGCTAGAAGTTGCCACTGATGATATCACCGGGGCTAACGCCATAGAACTCTTGGGCGCGTTTGATTGCTTTTTTGGTGTCTTCTGTCATGATGCCGTTGATTGGGCCTTTATAGATACCTTTCTCCTGTAGTCGTATTTGAACTTGCAAGACACTAAAATCGCTTTTGGGTGAAGTTTTGACTAAGTTATGTAACTTAGAGCGAGTAGTAGTTCCAGCAATGCTGTTGGCTTCTAAGTGATGATTTTTTTGAAAGCGACTAACAGCATTTGCTGTGTAGGAACCATAGTAACCATTGGGCGGTCCGTCTAGATATCCGGCTTTGATTAATTGTTCTTGGAGAATTCTGACGGCTTCACCGCGATCGCCTAAACTGAGTTGATCTCGATTAATTTCCTTTTTGGAAGTATCTTCCCCACTTTCTGCATCTACTGGGGGTAGTTTAGCTAGTGTAGTTGGTCCAACAACACCGTCAGAGCTTAATTTATAAGCTTTTTGGAATCTCATGACAGCTTCTTCGGTAATCGGACCAAATATGCCACTAGGATTCCCAAAATAAAAACCAGCAATTCGCAAGCGTGCTTGTAAAACTTTCACATTTTCACCTTCATCACCTTTAGTAATGAGGAGTTGATTTTGGCGCTTGTTGGTTGCTGAACGAGGAGTACTGGTTGTAGTTCTTTGCGTCGGTGCTGTAGCAGTTTTAGTTTTTGTACTCCCAGGCTTTTTTTGCCAACTTTCTAATTTTTGCCAAGTTTTAACTTCAACAACACCATTCATCGGTAAACCCACAGCTTTTTGAAACTGTCGGACAGCATCTTCTGTGGGAGAGTCATAGACTTCAGTGATGGGATTTTGATAAAAACCGACTGTGTTTAACTTTTGTTGCAGTTTTTTGACAGAAGGACCTTGATCGCCTTTTTCTAATGCCACAACGCTACCAACAGCACTGAAAATAGAGAGAATTAAAACAAGGGGAAGCATATACTTCCAAGCTTTGCTAGAAAGACGTTTCCAGTCTGGTACAGCTGCTGGGTGAAATAGAGAAGCTAATTCACCGAATTCACTATCTTCATAGGCAAAAGCTAGGTGCAAATACGCTATATTTTCCATATTTGTTTCCTACACCACTTTATATTTCTTCAATTGCTGCTTCAGCTTGATGTACTAGGTTTCGTAAATCGTCCAATGTCTGTGTGCTGACATCCTGCCATAAACCGCGCTGATTTGCTTCTAGTAGCCTTTCAGAAATATCACGCAACGCCCACGGGTTCTTTTCTTGGATGAATTCACAGACAATTGGATTTTGTAAATATGCCTGGACGATGCCCTGATACATATGATCTTCTACACATTGAGCGGTAGCATCGTAGGCAAATAAGAAATCTACAGTCGCGGCCATTTCAAATGCACCTTTATAACCGTGACGCATAACTCCGGCTATCCATTTAGGATTAACTACACGGGAACGATACACCCTGGCAATTTCTGCTTTGAGTTGGCGGACTTTTGGCTGGCTGGGAATGGAATTGTCACCAAAATAGGTTTGAGGATTTTTTCCTTGGAGAGAACGTACCGCTGCGGTTAAGCCACCCTGAAATTGGTAATAATCATCGGAATCGAGTAAATCGTGTTCCCGGTTGTCTTGATTGTGCAACACAATTTGCATTTGCTTCAAGCGTTGCTCAAATGCTGCGGAATTCGGGACTGGGGATTGGCGATTTGTATTTTCTTCCCCTGTTCCCTGTTCCCCATAGGCGTAAGAACTCCAATTCATGTAGGCGCGGGCTAAATCTTGATCATCTTGCCAGTTTTGGGAGGCGATTAAGCCTTGGAGTCCTGCACCGTAAGCACCTGGTTTAGAACCAAAGACGCGATATTGCGATCGCTCTTGTGCCGCTTCTAAACTTAAACCCTCTTGAGTCCATAAGTCAGTATCTTGACGAACTGCTTCTGCTAAGGGGTTTTCTGCTGCGGGTTCATCTAATGCAGCTACGGCTGTTACAGCTTGGGAAAATAAATCAATCAAGTTGGGAAAAGCATCTCGGAAAAATCCCGAAATTCTTAAAGTTACATCCACACGGGGACGACCCAAAATAGATAAGGGCAGAATTTCAAAATCTACTACTCGTCTGGCTGCACCATCCCAAACAGGTTGAACACCGATTAAAGCCAAAGCTTCGGCCATATCATCGCCACCAGTTCGCATGGTAGCAGTTCCCCATAATGATAAACCTAATGTTTTGGGATATTCTCCATGTTCTTGGGTGTAGGTTTCAATAAGAGTTTCGGCTGCGTTTCTGCCGATATCCCAAGCTGTTTCTGTGGGAATGGCGCGAATGTCAACGGCGTAAAAGTTTTTCCCTGTGGGGAGGACTTCGGGGCGGCCGCGTGTGGGTGCGCCGGCAGCGGCACTAGGAATGTATTTTCCATCAAGTCCGCGTAAGAAGTTGGTGATTTCTTCGTCGGTTTTTTGCAGTGCGGGAAGGAGTTTCGATTTTATCCAGTTAAGAGTTTGGGTAATTGGTAATTTTATTCTTTCTCCTGACTCCTGAACGGCAGTTGCTTTATGCCGGGAAACCCGTCCACCGCACTGCCTCCTCCTGACTCCTGACTCCTCAATAATTTCTTCAACTAAAAAGGCGGCTTCTTCTTCTAGGAGTTCTACTACGTCGCCGATGATGTGGGAAGAGTTAAGTTTCGCGCAAAGGCGCAGAGGAGCAAAGTGGGTGATCGGTGGGGTAAAGGGGGTGGAGAAGGGGTCGGTGAGGGGGTCTATGTCTAAGCCCCATTCTTGGGCTATGGCGCGGGTAATGCCGATAGAATGGCGGTTGGGGAGGCGAGCGATCGCTATAATTAAGTCTCGTAGTTGTGTACCTTGGGGACATTGACCGAAAATGTGCAGTCCGTCGCGGATTTGGGCTTCTTTGAGTTCGCACAAGTAGCCATCTAGGGAGTTTAATATTAGGGTTTCAAAGTTTGCGATGTCTTTTTCGTCGGTAATTCCTAAGTCTTTATAGAGATTTTCTTTGATGACTAGTTCTTGAATGCGATCGCGTATTGTTGGTAAACGGGTAGGATCTAAACTTTCGGCTTCGTAGTATTCATCTATTAAATTTTCTACCTGTTGCAAGGGGCCATATAATTGGGCGCGAGTCATCGGCGGTGTGAGATGGTCAATAATTACCGCTTGGGCGCGTCGTTTAGCTTGGGAACCTTCACCAGGATCATTGACAATAAACGGGTACAGGTGCGGCATTGCCCCAAATGCAATTTCGGGATAACAAGTTTTAGATAAAGCCACACTTTTACCAGGTAGCCATTCTAAGTTGCCATGTTTGCCGACATGAGCGATCGCATCTGCCCCAAAACAACTGGAATGTTTTTCCCGCACCCAATAGTAAAAACCTAAATAAGCGTGAGTTGGTTCTAAATCCGGCGCATGATAATTCAAACTAGGGTCAAGATCATAACCCCGTGAAGGCTGAATTCCTACGAAAACGTTACCAAATTGCATACCGGGAATTGCCCAATTTTGGATTTTGGATTTTGGATTTTGGATTGAATCTAAAATTGGTTCTCCCCAACGTTGAATAATTTCTTGTTGTACCGTTTCTGGCAAAGTTGCAAAATACTCTTGATATTCTTCGGCTGCAAGACTTTGCTGGATTGGTTTCCAGTCTCTTCCTTCTGGATCATTGGTAACGCCAGATGTGAGCAGTTGAATTAATTCATCTCCTGTATCTGGGATATTTCCCACTTCATAACCAGCTAACTGTAAAGCTTTGAGAATTTCCACACAACTGGCGGGAGTGTCGAGTCCTACGCCATTAGCAAGGCGACCATTGGTGTTGGGATAATTTGCCAAAATTAGAGCTAGGCGGCGTTCTTGGGGTGGTTTTTGGCGTAATCGAACCCAATTAGCTGCCAGCTGGACAACAAACTCAATGCGATCGCTCACTGGTTCATAAACTACCACATCGGTTTCTAAGTCATGATTGCGAGTTTGCAAAGTTTTAAAAGACACAGCCCGACTAATAATTCGTCCGTCTACCTCTGGTAATGCCACGTTCATAGCTATATCGCGGGGAGTCAAACCTTGTGACTGAGACTCCCATTGTTCCAAGGAACTAGCGCAGAGAATTACCTGTAAAACGGGTACATCTAATTTTTCCCAAAGTTCGATTTGCGGTGTTTCTGTTTCTAACCGCGCTAGGGAAAAACTGGTGGTATTAAGTAAACAATCAATATGCTGTCCATCTTTCGGCTGAAACAACTCATACAACTGTTCGCTCACACCAGGTTCACGCAATGACGATACAAACACTGGCACAGGATGTAAATTTTTTTCCACCAAAGCCGCACATAAAGCATCAATCACCTTGGTATTTCCTGCCAAATAATGAGCGCGGTAGAACAAAATACCAACTTTGGGTAATGGGTAATTGGTAATGGGTAATTGGTAATGGGTAATTGGTAATTGGGAAAACTCTTCCCCTGCCCCTGGTTCCTGAGCGAAGTCGAAGGGCTGCTCCCTGCCCCTGGTTCCTGAGCGAAGTCGAAGGGCTGCCCCCTGCTCCCTGCCTCCATACATTCCCACACGAGGAACAGGTTGTGGTGGTGGGGGATTAAACGAGGTAGACAGGGCTGTATCAGCGATAAATTGGAGGGCATTCAGGAAATTTTCTATACCACCTTCCTGAAAGTATTGCCAAATTTGGTTAACAATTTCTAAAGAAATCGTAGATTTAGAGATTAAATCAAGATCAAGTCCGTCGTCTCCTGGCATTACAATAAGGGTTGTACTATTACGTTGCACAATTTCTTGTACGACTTCTAAGCCATAACCCCAGTAGGAACTGCCTCCAATTAAACGGAGAACAATCACTTGGGCTGATTCTAATACTTGTTCAGCATAAGCATCTATACTTATTTGTTGCTGTAGTTGTAATAGGTTGGCTACTCTAATTTGTGGAAATTGGGCAGGTAATTTTGTAACCACAGCTGCTAGGGTTTGAATGTCAGTATCAGCAGCCGTGATTAACACGAATGGTGACGGGGTTTGTTCAAGGAAAATTAAGCCTTCCGACTGATTCCATCCCCCTGGTGTGGCACTTATACGATGCATAATTCTCTTTTACCGTTTTACACTGTTGGTTAGTACACAATCAAAAACAACTTCTCAATCTAGCATTCAGCCCCTCTCACTACATTTTTGAAAATGCTTATTTCTCCTGATTTGGGCTTTTCTCGAATCTTTCCTTTAAGTGTATTTAATCAGCTTGGAGAATTATTACAGCAAATGGTTCCAGCGGTAGAAAGTGATGCTTTAGTGCTGACAGAAGCTGTACTGGTTCGGATGAAACTGCCTGTAGAGTGGCAAGGGCAAAGGTTTAAGCTGGTGGTTTCTCAGGGATTTAATGCACTGTTGGTGGGAACCCAAAAGCAGGGGAAGCAAGAACTTGACTCAGCCCTGAATACTAGTTTGACATTTAATGAAGAAGCGATCGCTTCTTTTGTCTCGAAATTGGGAGATTTGTTTGGCTGTAATTCCTACACATACCAAAATCTTCAACACTATCGGCAACTTCTTGCTCCTAATGATGTCACCCTCCAAAGTAAATTCACACTGTTATTGTTAGAATATTTGCTCCCTGATCTCAACCCAGATTTAACAGCACCGACAAGTTCAATTCCTCCAGAGGATTTTAGTTGTCAGTCGGTGGAAAACGCCTTGATAAAACAGATTGCTCAGGAACGTCTGTTGAATCAAGTAACAACGCAAATCCGCAAAAGCCTAAACTTGCCACTAATTATGGCTACGGCAATTACACAAGTACGTGAATTTCTAGAATTAGACCGATTAGTAGTTTATAAATTTGAGCCGCTTACAGTCAAGACTCAACATACACAAGATTTAGTCTCAAGTTCAGTTAATTCTCAATTTTTAGAACCAGATAACCACAATAGCTGGGGTTGTATAGTTTATGAAGCACTGGCTAAAGATAATATTACCTCTGTATTAAATTCTCAAGAAAAAGACTGTTTGACGCGCATTTCTCACTGTTGGGAAAAGTATCGTCAAGGTTTTATCTTAGCTGTTGATGATGTCGAAAAAACCTATGCACTCGAAGAGTGTTTATTAAATTTTTTAAGGACAAACCAAATTCGGGCAAAATTGGCAGCCCCGATTATGTTTGAAGAAAAACTTTGGGGGTTATTGATTGCTCATCAGTGCCATGTTCCCCGTGAGTGGCAGGAAAGTGAGAAAAACTTGTTAAACTCAATTGCAGAACAATTAGCCATCGCTATTCATCAAACTGAGCTAATGGACTCTCTGCAAGAGGCTACGCGAACCCTCACTCAAGAAAAACAAACTCTGGAACAACGAGTTATTGAACGAACAATGGCACTGCGGGAAGCATTACTAGCTGCTGAAGCTGCAAGTCGCCTCAGAAGTGAATTTCTGGCTACAATCAGCCATGAATTACTGACACCTTTAACTTATGTGATTGGGATGTCTTCGACATTATTACGTTGGCCTTTGGGTGAGTTAAGCCAACGACAACGGAATTATTTACAAACTATTCATGATAGTGGCGAACATTTATTAGAAATGATTAATGACATCCTCGATTTATCGCAAATTGAGGCTGGTAAAACAGTATTAAATATTTCTGAATTTTCTTTGGTCAAGATAGCCGAGAATACCATAGAATGCTTATTAGAAAAAGCAACTAGCGAAAAAGTCACTCTCAAACTCGATTTGCAAATTAACCCTTCGCGCGATCGCTTTACAGCCGATTCAGGAAGAGTAGAACAAATTCTTTGGAATTTATTAACTAATGCCATCAAGTTTACCCCAGAAAGTGGCAGTGTCACTTTGCGTTTGTGGGTTGAAGATGACACTGCTATTTTTCAAATAGAAGATACTGGTATTGGCATACCAGAAGATCAATTACCACTACTATTTGAGAAATTTCAGCAACTGGATACACCCTATCGTCGTCGCTACGAAGGTACGGGAGTTGGTTTAGCTTTAACTAAACAACTTGTAGAACTTCATCGGGGTCGAATTGAAGTAGAATCTACTGTAGGTATGGGTTCAATTTTTACGGTTTGGATACCAAATCAATTAAAATAATTCGTAATAATGCCTCCGGTGCCGCTAGGCATACGTAATTTGTAAATTGAATTAAACTCCCCGAATTTGTTAAAAAATTAAAAATAAAAATCAAAAATGACTAATTTACAAAAAGGATTAATTGTTTCCTGTCAAGCACCTGTAGATTCTCCATTACATGATGCTTATGTAATTGCTGCAATGGCACAAGCTGCTGTTAATAATGGTGCTGTTGGGGTGAGAATTGATACGCCGAATCATATTAAAGCTGTAAGAGAAAAGGTACAAGTACCAATTATTGGACTTTGGAAACAAGTCATAACTGGTTCTGATGTTTACATTACACCACAGTTTCACCATGCTGTTGCTGTAGCGAAAGCAGGAGCAGATATTATTGCTATAGATGCAACTACTAGAAATCGTCCCGGTGATGAAAAATTAATTGATATTATTAATCGTATTCATCAAGAATTGGGTAAACCAGTTATGGCAGATGTGGATACATTTGCAGCAGCAAAATTAGCAGTTGATGCTGGTGCTGATATAGTGGGAACTACTCTTTTTGGTTACACAGCGGAAACAAAAACTTTTGCTCCTCCTGGTTGGGAATTACTCACGCAGATAGTAGAAAATCTCGATACTTTTATAATTTGTGAAGGCGGTATTTCTTCACCAGAAATGGCAAGGAAAGCTTTAGATTTAGGTGCTAATGCTGTTGTTGTTGGTGGAGCAATTACGGGGATTGATTTGTTAGTTAAAGCTTATAATTCCGTATTGTAAAAATAAAATTTTCCAAAACTTTTTGCCTAATCATACATAACACCAACCTACTTATACAAATTTTATGTAAGGTGAAACTGCACAGAATAATGAAATCCATTAATTCATCTCTCCTTATCTGCGTTTATCTGCGTTTATCTGCGTTCAATTATTCTTAAAATCTTATTTTATGGATTAGTATTACAGCTATTTTCAGGTAAATGAACCACACTTTAATAAAAGTTTCGCGCCCCAGCGAAGCGTATCCCTAACGGAAGCCGTAGGCTTTAGCACGAAGTGCGTTAGACGCAAAGGAGGAAGCGTGGATGATGCTTTGGCTAAACAGGAAGGTATGCTTTTAGGTGCTTCCACTGGTGCAATTGTCGCCGCAGCTTTAGCGGATACTCAAAGATTTACTTAGCCTCAAACTATGTTACTGCTGAATCCTGACCGAGGAGATAGGTACTTAGAAACAGTTTACAATGCCGATTGGTTAACAGAGCAAGGAATTAACATCCTCCAAAACACCAATTTGACGACAGCAATTGCGAATCTTCTACCTGTACCATTGAATATTGTCGGTAGGAGTCAAGAGTGAAATTACAAGAACCTCAATCTCAACCAGTTAGCTTAGGAACTTTATGGCGGGAGTTTTTGCCTTTATCTCTCAGTGATGTGACTATGGCCTGCGGTGATCCGATGATGACTACTACATTAGCTCATCTTCCTGATGCTCAAATTAACCTTGCGGCTGTAGGTATTGCTAAATCTTTGGCGATATTTTTTGAAAGTCCGATTATTATGATTCTGCACGCTGCTAACGCTTTAGCGGGTTCTCAAGATTCACGCAAAGCATTGTGGCGGTTTACATTATTGGTAGGTGGAGGACTAACTTTTTTATTAAGTTTGTTGGGACTACCGATTATATTTAACTCTGTGGGTGTGAGTCTGTTGGGCATACCATCAGCAATGTTAGTTACAGTTAGTCAAGTATTATTACTAATGGGTGGTTGGCCGTTTGCGATCGCTTGGCGGCGTTATTTTCAAGGATTATTAATTTATCATGGTCAGTCCCGCGCTGTTGCTAAAGCTAGTATTTTCAGGTTATTCACATTAGCAATAGTTCTCACAGCCGGATTTTTATTGCAAATATCTGGGGGTATACTTGCCGGATTTGCCCTCATAAGTGGGGTGATCGTTGAAGCTATAGCTGTAACAATTTTTGCTCGTCGCAGTGGTGCAACCTTACCGCCACAAATAGAACAACCTAATTTACCCCGCAATTTAGCACAGGTGTGGAAATTCTATTTACCCCTAGCTAATTCTATGATGGTGGTGTGGGGAGGAAGGGCGATATTAATTAGCATTCTCGCCCGTGCTGAAGATGCTACAATTGCCATTGCTGCTTGGTCTGCGGCTTGGGGGTTAGTTCTGGTAATTGCCAATTCTACCCGTATGGTACAGCAAATGGTGATTAAATATCGTCATCAAGTAAGCGATCAACAACTGCTGACTTTTGCTATCAGTGTTGGTGGAGCTTGTTCTACCTTATTGTTATTGATGAGTTTAACACCGATAGGCGATCGCATAGTTCAAAGTTTTATCGGTAATGATCTCACCCTTGCTAAAAGCATTAAACCTGTTCTTTTAATCTGTACAATTGTGCCATTATTTGTAGCTTTGCAAAATGCAACTCAGGGTTTTTTAGTCAGCGAAAATCGCACAGGTCATGTAAATCTATCTACTTGGTTAGGAACAGGAACTTTATTAATAATTGCTAGTTTTGCTATTAATAAAGGCATGAATGGGGCAATATCTGCCGCTATTGCCATGATTACATCTATGTTAGTAGAAGTTACCTGTTTACTTTGGAAACGAGCGGCAAAATCACAGTAAATGTACTGCCATGATCAACATGACTTTGGACTTCTAATTTGCCTTTGTGAGTTTTCACAATAGCCAAAGCAATAGCTAAACCTAACCCCGAACCACCAGTATTGCGAGAAGAACAATTTGCATTAATCATTTTCATATTCAACTAATAACAACTGCATAATTAGAAATTATTTTTTAGTATTGTCACTAGTTAACAAATTCTCAATATATCAAATTTCATCGTTTAAAAATTAGCATTTGATTACCCACAACTGGACTACGTGCTACTAGCTTATCTTGAAAATCAATAATTTCTAAATGGCTGAAATCTAGTTCTTGAGAACGTTGTAATATTTCCGCAGCTAATTTATCTTGTTGGGATTTTTCCAGATCATACCAAACATCACTAATTTTGATAGTTAAATCACTGGTACGGAAATTAGCTTGAATAGATTTTATCAGTTTAGAATCAATGCTTTCATTTTCGCTACTTTTTAAGGGAATACTAATGTCTGAAAACTGATTTTCAATAGCCGCAATTAAAGCTTGCTCTGGTGTTAATTCTATAACTGGTGTTGGTGTGGGTTCGGGAATTGGTTCTGGTTCTGGTTCTTCCGTAGGTGTGGGTTCTGGTTCTGATTCTTGCGTGGGTGTGGGTGTGGGTTCTGGTTCTTGCGTGGGTGTGGGTTCTGGGGACGCAGTTACAGTTGGTATGGGTGCGGGAACTTCCTCAACTGAGGGAAGAGTTGCTACTTCAACAGGTTTAGAAGTAAATAAAAATGCAGTTGTTCCCACTATTCCCACAGCAATTACCGCAAAAATTCCTGTCAAAACTGTATCTGACAAATTATTTGATATATTTGATGGTAAAAATAAACGAAATGTCCTCAAAAATCCATCCCACCCCGACAGTATCCTTTGTAAAAAATTGGGCTTCTTCTCAGCAGTAAGAGTCTGTTCAGTCTCCAGATTTTCCACAGTGGTTTCTAAAACCCCTATCGTTCCCCTCAAAATTTGGATAATTGTCGTCTTCCAAATTGGCTGATTTATCTGGTATCCTTGTTGGGAAGGCTGAGTTTTTTCTTCATTCCTTTGTTTTCGTCGGTTGTCTGGTGACATGGAAATTTTCCTCAAATTAGCGAATCAAAAACACAGAAAGTACATTTGAGTATAAACATTTATTGTGCCATTTATTGGATTTATTGATTTATGAAACTCAACCGTCGTCAATTTTTATTTTTAAGTGGAATCAGTGGTATTGCTTCTGGAATTCTGACCTGGAAGTTAGGAAATCAAAATTCTGAAAATATTCTTGGTGAATCAGTAATTGCTGCTACCCCAGATAAGAAAGATTTATTATTACGTTTTGTATCTGTAGCTGATACTGGTACTGGTGCTAGAGGACAGTATTCTGTAGCTAAAGCCATGAATTATTATCACCAGAAACATCCATATAATGTAGTAGTTTTAGCTGGTGATAACATTTACAACAACGGCGAAATTGAGAAAATAAATGCAGTTTTTGAACGTCCTTATCAATCTTTGCTGAAAAAAGGTGTGAAATTTCATGCTTGTTTAGGTAATCATGATATTCGCACTGATAATGGTGTTCCTCAAGTCAAATATGCTGGCTTTAATATGAAGGGACGTTATTACACATTTAGTCAAGATAAAGTTCAGTTTTTTGCTTTAGATACTAATGGTAATGCTGATTGGAAAAATCAGCTGGTTTGGTTAGAGAAAGAATTAAGTTTAAGTAAAGCTGATTGGAAAGTTGTATTTGGTCATCATCCGATTTATTCATCTGGTCAGTATGGGAGTAATTCAAATTTCATTAAAACTTTTACTCCTCTGTTTGAAAAATACAATGTTCAACTTTATATCAATGGTCATGAACATAATTATGAACGCACTCGTTCTATTAATGGGACAAGTTATTTAATTTGTGGTGCTGGTGCGGGTAATCGTCCTGTTGGTCGTTCTGAGTTCACTGAATATTCGACTAGTAATTTGAGTTTTGCGGCTTATGATGTGTATGCAGATAGAATTGAGGTGAGTGGTATTGGTGTTGATAATCGTGTTTTTGATCAGGGTGTGATTAAGTTGAGGAGTGTTTAGATATAGAGGTTTTTTCTCACGCAGAGACGCAGAGGCGCGGAGAGGAGGAATGATTGAGATGTGTTTAGGAAATTAATTGGGTTGGAGTTATGAGAGTCAAGCAGCTTAAAATGCAATCTTTTCGTGGTATTGGTGATTTGACGTTGGATTTTGATGAAAAAGAGCCAACGGTGCTTGTTGGTATTAATGGGGTAGGTAAATCGAGTATTCTGGATTGTCTTGCTATTCTTTTATCTCGTTTTACCAGTGCTATTCAACATTCTACATCTTCTGGAAGGTTATTTAAAGAAGAAGAAGTTCAAAATGGAAAAAATGAAACTCATAATCAGATAATTATTTCTTTCGAGTCAGAAGAAGTTACTTGGTCTTTAACAAAGGTAAAAAAAGGACGGATTAAAGATACAAGTAGTAATCTATCAGCACTAATCAAGATTAGTGAAAATATAAAAAATAAATTATCATCATCTGATGAATATAATCTACCTACTGTAGTTTATTATTCTACTAATCGTGCAGTACTGGATATTCCTTTAAAGATTCGCACAAAGCATTCATTTGAACCTATAGATACATATGAAAATGCACTGATGGGAGAAAGAAGTGACTTTAGAATTTTCTTTGAATGGTTTAGAAAACAAGAAGATTTGGAGAATGAATTACGGCTAGAAAATAATACTGCTTATCGAGATCGACAATTAGAAGCAGTAAGACAAGCTATATCTTCATTAATAGCAAGTTTTTCTAATTTGCGTGTGCGTCGTTCTCCAACTCTAAGAATGACTTTACAAAAGTATGGTGAAGAACTTATAGTTAATCAACTATCAGATGGTGAAAAATGCCTACTTGCAATGGTAGGAGATTTAGCCAGACGTTTAGCAATTGCTAATCCAGGTTTAGAAGATCCACTTCAAGGTTATGGTGTTGTTTTAATTGATGAAATTGAACTACATTTACACCCAAAATGGCAAAGAGATATTATTCCCGCTTTAATAAAAACATTTCCAAATTGTCAATTTATTTTTACTACCCATTCACCTCAAGTAATTAGTGAAGTAAAACCTGAGAGAATTTATATTTTAGAAAAAACAAATTCAGGTGTTAGTATTAAACGTCCAGAAAGTTCCTTTGGAAGAGATAGTAATCGAATTTTAGAAGACTTAATGGATGTTCCAGAACGTCCACAGAAAATTAAGGACGAGCTATTAGCACTTTTTCGGTTAATTGATGCTGGAAATATAGAAGGTGCTAGACAATTACGTCAACAATTAGCTAAAAAAATTGGTGAAAGCGAACCAGATTTTGTAAAAGCAGATGTACTTATCCGTAGAAAGGAAATTCTTAAGCGATGAAATATATTGAAAAGGGTAAGGAACCAGAAATATTCACCATTTGGAAGGCTCAAAAAAATGATGATTGGGAACCTTACTGGAATACTAAATATACTAATTTTCAAGCACCAGAAAAACCTGTAGTTCATGATGCTCTACTAAAAGAACAAGGTTATATATGTTGTTATTGTGGAATACGTATTTTTAAAGAAACTAGTCATATAGAACACCTACAATCGCGTAGTAAGTATCCAGATTTGGCACTAGAATATACAAACTTCATGGCTTCATGTCAAGGAGAAGATGAGGATGAACCTACTGTTCCCGTGCATTGTGGACATCAAAAAAAGGAGTGGTATGACGAAAATCTAATGGTTTCACCATTAGAACCAAATTGTGCAGATTTTTTTAAATATCCTGCTTCTGGTGAAATTCTTCCAACAGATGATTTAGATAAAAAAGATGCTGCTGAAACAACAATAAAAAATCTTGCACTTGATATTGACAAGCTACGAAATTTGCGTAAGGCTGCAATTGAGGCAGCATTATTCGATTTAGAAAATTTAAGCGAGGAAGAAGTACAGCGATTAGCTTTGGGTTATGAATTACCTGATTCAACTGGAAAATATACGCCATTTTGTTCTGCAATTATCTATATCCTTAAGAGTTATTTTTAATCTAGTCTAGTATAGTGTGCTTGTCGTGTTATATAAAATCTTATAATTTCCAGGAAAATCTCATGATTCTTGAAGCTGTGATGCTAAATGTTAAACCGGGAATGGAGTCTGATTTTGAATCTACTTTTAAAAAGGCTGCTGCTATTATTTCATCAATGCATGGATATTTATCCCATGAAATTCATAAGTGTATAGAAGTCAAAGGCAAATATTTATTACTTGTTAAATGGCAAACTTTAGAAGATCATACTGTGGGATTTAGGGGTTCTGCTGAGTATCAAGAGTGGAAGAAGCTTCTTCACAATTTTTATGAACCATTTCCTACTGTTGAACATTTTGAAGAAATTTAGAGTCAATATAATGATCGATTTTATGATAATATCCTGTTTATAAAAAATATCTATCTGTTGAAATTGAATATTTTTAAATCCAAAAATTTATCAAAAAAGGAGATCAAAAACAAAGATATCAGTAATTATTCTATAATTCAGATCAAGAAGCGTGAACAATATTTCTCTATTTCCGTCTTTGTTTGAAATAAACCTACAAGCAAAATTCAGGGTTTGCAATTAAGATAATGAATGTTTTACTTATATATCCTCTGTTTCCAAAAAGTTTTTGGTCTTTTGAAAAAACACTGGCTCTGCTAGACCGTAAGGCGATGTTACCACCTTTGGGTTTGGTGACAGTAGCTGCAATTTTACCCCAAGAATGGAATTTTAAGCTCGTAGACCGGAATATTCGCCAAATTACGGAAGCAGAATGGGCTTGGGCTGATTTGGTGATTTTGTCAGCAATGATTGTCCAAAAAGAGGATTTACTCGCACAGATTCAGGAAGCGAAGCGTCGTGGTAAGCGTGTGGCGGTGGGTGGCCCTTATCCGACAGCGTTACCCAACGAAGTCACAGATGTGGGTGCAGATTATTTGATCTTGGACGAGGGAGAAATTACCTTACCATTATTTATAGATGCAATTTCCCGTGGTGAATCTTCAGGGATGTTTCGTTCTGGTGGTGAAAAACCAGATGTAACCCATACTCCTATTCCTCGTTTTGACTTGCTGGAATTTGATGCTTATGCGGAAATGTCGGTGCAGTTTTCCCGTGGCTGTCCCTTCCAGTGCGAATTCTGCGATATTATCGTTCTCTATGGGCGTAAACCTCGCACCAAGACACCAGCGCAACTCCTCGCAGAACTTGATTATCTCTACGAATTAGGTTGGCGACGCAGTATTTTTATGGTAGATGATAACTTCATTGGTAATAAACGCAACGTCAAATTATTCTTGAAAGAACTAGAACCTTGGATGGTTGCACATCAGTATCCTTTCTCTTTTGCGACTGAGGCTTCCGTTGATTTAGCCCAAGATCAAGAATTGATGGATGCAATGGTAAGGTGTAATTTCGGTTCTGTTTTCTTAGGTATTGAAACCCCCGACGAAGAAAGCCTCGCTTTTACTCAAAAATTCCAAAATACAAGAGATTCCCTCAGCGAAGCGGTACATAAAATTACGCGTTCCGGGTTGCGAGTTATGGCAGGTTTTATCATTGGCTTTGATGGCGAAAAAACAGGCGCTGGGGCGAGAATTGTGAAGTTTGTGGAACAGACATCAATTCCCACCGCTTTGTTTAGTATGCTCCAAGCCCTTCCTGATACAGCATTGTGGCATAGATTAGCAAAGGAGAACCGACTCCGCAGTAAATCGGCGAATATCAATCAAACTACATTGATGAATTTTGTCCCCACCCGGCCTTTAGAAGAAATTGCTAGTGAATATGTAGAAGCGTTTTGGGAATTATACGAACCATCACGGTTTTTAGATCGTGCTTATCGTCACTACCGCATTTTGGGCGAAGCAACCTATCCGAAAAAGGGCAAAGGTGCTAAAAAACAAGTGAATTGGAAGGTATTACGGGCGTTTTTGACTATTTGCTGGCGACAAGGTTTATTACGTAATACCCGTTGGCAATTTTGGCGTAATTTGTGGAATATGTACAAGCATAATCCAGGTGGTATCAGTAGTTATTTAGCTGTTTGCGCTCAAATTGAGCATTTCTTGGAATATCGTCAGATTGTGCGTGATGAAATTGAGGCTCAAGTGGCTGAGTTTCTGAAAGCAGAAGCGCAGGTAAAACTGGAAGAGGAAAAAACGCAAGTTTTAGTTTAACAAACCACAGAGGACACAGAGAGAAGAAAAATACTTAATCGAACTGTATTAGCTAACAATCTTGATTCCTCTCTGCGTCTCTGCGTCTCTGCGTGAGATAAAAAATTTCTACTCCACTCTTTGCAATTGTGCTACTCTGGGGTCAATAATTTTCTGTCCTAAACTAGCGAATTTAATCGCCACAGATATCTTATTTCCTGCTCCAAAAACGTGGGTTATTTCCCCAATTCCAAAGGATTTATGTAATACTCTTTCTCCTACTTGCCAATTTCCTGTAGCATTTTGGGTACTAGTTTTTGCAGGTGTAGTTTTAGTAAAAGATCGGCTAACTTGGTTTTGAGTAGTTAATAATTCTGCTGGTAATTCGTCGAGAAATTGCGATCGCATTGCGGGTTCTCTGGAACCATACAAACGTCGTTCTCTCGCGTGGGATAAAAACAAACGTTCTTGAGCGCGAGTAATACCCACATAACACAGACGGCGTTCTTCTTCCAATAATGACGGATCTTGTAGAGAACGATAACCAGGGAATAACCCTTGTTCTAAACCTACTAAAAATACTACCGGAAATTCTAACCCTTTGGAAGCGTGTAATGTCATTAAGGAAACTACTGTTTTTCCTTCCTTTAAATTATCTAAATCAGAACTCAGGGCTGCACTTTGCAAAAATGCTTGTAAGGAAATATCTTCACCTTCATTTTCTTCTTGAAATTGCAGTGCAGCATTGTAAAGTTCCTGAACGTTTTTGACTCTATCACTAGCTTCATCTGTACCTTGATTTAGCAAGTCTTGGACATAACCAGAATCTTCTAATACTCCTTGGACAATCTCAGTAACCGGAACTTGGGAAATTTGTTCTTGCCATTTTTGAATCAATTTACCAAAGCTATTTACAGATTTTGCAGAACGTCCTGCTAAGGTATTTACTGATGTTTCATCACTTAATATTTCCCACAAAGTTGTCCCTAATTGCTGGGAAGCATTCATCAAAGCATCAATAGTAGCTTTACCAATGCCCCGACGAGGGGTATTAATAACTCTTAATAAACTAACTGTATCGGCTGGATTATTAATTGCTCTTAAATAAGCGACAACATCTTTGATTTCTTTGCGGTCATAAAACTTCATTCCTCCTACTACTGTATAAGGAATTTGATATTTAACTAACAAGTCTTCAAAAGGTCTAGATTGAGCGTTAGTGCGATAAAGTATGGCAAAACTACCCCAACTTAATTCAGGATTTTGATGTTCTAATGTACGGATTTGATTAATAACAAATGCAGCCTCTGCCATTTCTTCATCGGCTTTATGGAAATATATTTTTTCACCTGTATCTCTTGTGGCTTTAAGAATTTTATCAATACGTTGGGTATTGTTTTCAATCAGTTCATTAGCAGCTTGGAGAATATTTTCACAAGAACGATAGTTTTCTTCTAATTTCACCATTGAGCGGGTGTCGTCATCTGCTAAACCATCCCCAAAGTTTTCTTGAAACTCTAACAAAATAGTGAAATCTGCCATTCTAAAACTGTAAATTGACTGGTCAGCATCACCGACAACAAACACTGAGCGATTTTGCCAATTCCATTCATGTTTACGCTCTTCACCGTTTGTTACCAAAAGCTGAATTAAATCGTATTGAGTGCGGTTTGTATCTTGATATTCATCGACAAGAATATGGCAGAATTTACGATGCCAATAACCTAACACTTGCTCATTTTGTTGAAATAGTCTAGTAGGAACAAGAATTAAATCATCAAAATCAAGAGCGTTATTTTGGGATAATTTATCTTGATAACGATTGTAAACGTCAGCAATTACTCGTCCGCGATAGTTGGGTTGTTCACGCTCAAATTCTTGGGGTGAAAAACCTTGGTTTTTAGCGTTACTGATCGCGTAACGGACTGATTTAGGTTCAAATTTTTTACTATCGAGATTTAAATCTTTAGTGACTATTTCTTTGATTAAGCTTTGAACATCAGATTCATCAAAGATAGAAAAGTTTTTATTCCAACGTCGTCCTTTTTCGTCTTGGTATTTTTCGATATCAAAGCGAAGAATCCGAGAAAATAAACTGTGGAAAGTGCCACACCACATATCTTTGATATAGGTGCGGTAAACCTTTGATTTTAACTGGGTTTGTTCGTATTCTGGTAATAAATCCAACTTTTTACCGTATTGGTTAATTGCTAATTGTTCCGCAAATAGCCTTTGAATTCTATCCTTCATTTCCCGTGCGGCTTTGTTGGTGAAAGTCACAGCCAGGATATTTTCAGGATTTACACGGTGTTTGATAATCAAATTCGCAATCCGATAAGTCAGCGCACGGGTTTTACCGGAACCAGCACCAGCTACCACTAATAATGGTCCGCAGTAGTGTTCGACGGCTTGACGTTGGCTGGGGTTGAGGTGACTGAGGAAATCAATACTTGTCGTCATAGAGATGAAAGCGCGATCTTTGAGACTTACACCCCAAAGTATATTGGCTGAAGGGGTAACATCAATTTTAAAACATCCTTTCAATACTTTTTCCTATGAAAAATTGGTCAATAAAGTATGCTTAGTTGTTTTTTAGACTAAATTGAGCAAGATGAAGACATCACAGCTGTTCTCAAAAAGTCCATGTCTGCAAATTTCTGTAGTCTGTTGAAAGACTGTAGCTAAAGAAGTCCTGTAAAAATCAAGGAAAACTTTTGGCGAGTTACGGTATATCTGGTATAGCAGGTGACAGAGAACAGGTGACAGGTGACAGTTTGAAAAGTCTTTTGGTGTCTAGGTTTTATAATCAGTTGGTGTCCTAACCGCCCTGTCTGTTGCTATATTATCCTAACTTAATTATAGGTATTAGTGCTAGTTGCGGACTGGCTGTTTTTACCAAGAGTTCTGGTTTATTAAATGAAAATCAAAGTCGAGTAAGTAGAAAGGCACAAAAAAACGTACTCAGAAGTAGCAGGTTTTCATGATCAATATCAGGAGACTCAACAACAAATTCGTGTAGCAGAATAAAAGTTACCTTATTCTTCAAATTGGTTTTCCAGAACGCCAACGTCTAATTAGAATCAGTATTCTAGAAAAGAAAAGTTTCAAAAAAGCGATTCGACTGCGCCAATCACTGTATTTCCCCAATAAATACCACATACCTGATGGAGAAAGCCATAAACCCTGACAATTTTCTAAATGTCTAGCCAACTCAACTCCATCAAGAGGATCTGCTAAAGCATCAATCAGTTCCAAGCTAGAAGGTAATGTGTTCGGACAGGTAGATGAATTACTATGGGCGTTTGCCCAACTTGGTTCTCCACCTTGGTTGTATGTTTTAGCTTCAGGATGTCCAAATCCTATATTATGTACTAAAGATACCATGGGTGTTATGTGTATGTATCCCTGATGTAGCGCCGCTACAGTGAGAGTAATAACCCAATCTTGTTTGTTTTCTGTTTCTATAAAAAATTGATTAATAATTGTATATTTTGTTTGTATGGTTGCAGGAATTTGATAGAAATGACCAAAAGGATTATAACCTTGGGGATGATGAGCAAGATTTAAGTTTTGCCAACGATCTGCCCAAATTCCTAAACCATAAGCAAATACACGTTTTGATACCATAAAATCATCTGATATCAGTTCACGTATTTGACTCGGAAAATTGGCATAAGCTGTGATTGAAAATACTTGAGGACAGTGACGATAAGCTTCTAATAGCCGACACATCCGATCGTAAAAATAAGGATTGGGAAGAGTATCATCTTCTAAGTAAATGACAGCAGGATAATGGGATAAAGCCTCTGTAATTGCATAGATAGCGTGGGCATCACAACCTAAGTTATCTTGCTGGTTAATAATTTTAACAGGAATAGTCTGAGAAAATTCTGTTAATAAACTAATGCACTCTGCAATGAGAGGCTGATCTTTAGCATTACGTGGTCCATCAATGAAAGCCAAAATCTGTGATGGACGCAAAGTTTGTTGAGCTATAGCCGGAAGAAATTGTTGGAGAAGATCTGGACGAGTAAAGGCGAGGAGAACAATTGGTGGTAATTCCTGAGGGAGTGATATTTCTTCTAATAAAACAGGTAGTTTTTGGTCTTGGTTGATGCTAGAAATTACCTTTTTATTTTGATTATTAATTTCATTTATATTCATAATTTTAAGAATGTTATTTTAGACTACTAAAATTTGCATAGATAAGTCCTGGAGATACTAACAATAATTCAGATTTCTTAGAAGTGATTTGTGATAACTGTATGTAGCAAATTTATCATAAAATCAATTTTTTGTCTAGATATTGCAAAGCTAAGAAAAACTAAGTATTGCTAAATGCAGGTATAAAATATTTTTTCTATAGTTATTAAAATTCTTCCCTTGGCTGCGATCGCATCTTGAAACCCCCAAACCATTTTGGTGTCATAGCCTCCACTAATTTTTCCCTACACCCTTCTTGTTGTCCTGCTTATTCCTGTACTGTCAACGGTAGACGAATAGTAAAAGTAGAACCAACACCAAGCTGACTCTTGACAATAATTTCACCTCCCATCATCTGGCAAAAATGACGGCTAATTGCTAATCCCAAGCCAGTACCACCGTATTTTTTCGTAGTTGAGGTATCCCCTTGTATAAAGGGTTGAAACAAATGCTGCTCTTGACCAGGTGACAGTCCAATACCTGTATCAGTCACAGTAAAACTAATCACACCTAAAGCGGTTTCTTTCAGCAGGTTTGTTTTCTCATTCTTAACAGTCAGCGTCACTTTACCGTTGGTGGTAAACTTGGCAGCATTACTGAGTAAATTTAATAACACCTGCCGCATCCTTGTTTGATCAGCGTACATCATCCCTAGTGGTTCATCGCAATCTATGACTAAGGTGTTACCATTTTTTTCGATAGCTGGTTTAACTGTGTGAACAACGTTGTTAATCAAAGTTATGATTTCAAAGGTCTCTGGGTAGAGAGTCATTTTCCCCGCTTCAATTTTCGACAAGTCGAGGATATCGTTAATTAGTTCTAGTAAATGTCTCCCAGCCGAATTAATAGTTTCTAAATCAGCGATAAAGTCCGCAGATACACCAATATCACCAGCGTCATCTTGTAACAATTGACTTAAACCAATGACTGCATTTAGGGGTGTGCGTAACTCATGGCTGACATTGGCCAGAAATTGGCTTTTGGCTTTACTGGCAGCTTCCGCTAATTCTTTTGCTTGTTGTAGTTGTTTAGTTCGCTCAGATACTCTCTCAATTAAGCGATTTAGAGATTTAGCAAGTAAGCCAATTTCATCATCAGTGGTGATAGGAGCGCGTAAATCAAAATTAGATTTTCTGGCCACCTGTTCAGCTACTTGAGTTACTGTGATTACAGGTTCTGCGATCGCTCGACTAGTACGCCATGCCACAACAGCAGCTATAGCCACTGATACGAGCATACTGACGATGACAATTAATCTCTCCACAAATCTAGCTTGCTCTACATCTCTCTGTCGCTCCTGCGCTTGCATTTGAGCAGTGCGGAGAATATTAGTCAATTTTTCTGACAAATTCTCTAGCTGCATGGCCGTTTCACCACGCATAATTGTCAGTAACTGCTCTCTGGCTGAGGTAATTTGTTGGGGCTTTACCTCTTGAGCCTCAAGTTGCTGCAAAACAACATCAATTTGATTAATATAGGATTTTAAGTTAATTGAGTAATCCTGCAATAAATTCTCTAAAGTTGCACTAGTTGCGGCTAATGTCTGAGGCTTACTATTTATATAGCCAGCAATATTTTGCTCTAATTTCTGAGCTTGAGAAACAGAATAGAGAAATGCTGCCTTTTTCTTACGTAGTTTTGGTGTATCTTCTAAAACAGCTACTAAGTTAGAGCTATGCAATTGCGCCCCAACTACCGCATTTTTATAATTATTTAGTAATTGTCCTTGCTCGTTGGCTTGATTAAATTGTCTGACTTCTCTTCCCCGGTAATAGTTGGCCAGTACCAATCCAGTCAGGGAGCCAAAAAAGCCAATGCCAATAGCCACAAAGTATCCATAGCCAATTTTTTGATGGATGCGCCAAGAACTGGCTTTGAGTTTCCCACGGGAGGGAAATTCTATAGTCGGTAATTCATCTGTTATTGGCTCTTCAGTTGACACTTTTTTGCTTTGTAAACTTTTGTCAACAAGGGTGGGCTTTTGATTTGGCATCCTGGCAATCTCTTTACTAACATCTTCTTGCACAATTCTCAATAAATTACAGTGAACATTACTCACTTTACGAAATTATTAGGTTTTTGGGTGGGAATTTTAGCAATAAGATGATGGTGCAAGATCAGAGTTGATCAATCCCAAAATATCACCCATCAAGTCTAGCCTTTATCATCATTGCTAATCTCATGAAGATTGACTTTATTTTCTTTGATAATAGGAGTAAATCATTTTTATCTATTTTATAGAATAGACTTATACTTTAAATTTACCTATGGGGAATTGATAGAGGGGTTGCCGAATCGGGTAATTCTCATACTCTATTTATACAACTCAGACACAGAAAGACTTTCATGCAATTTTGTTAAGAATTTTCTACTATAGTGTGGAAAAATTTTTTAGCTAAAATGCACTGCATATCATAAAGTCACTTTTATGTCTAGTCTCTATGAACAGACAATCAAATTGTTACATATTAGTATCAATATGAAAAACTTAATTGACGAATGCGGCTAAAGATAGCTTTAATATCAGATAAAATCAGCGTTTAGACTTGTATGAGTGAGAGGTGGACTGATTTTTGCATGATTTGTGCTTCGATGAGCAAATTACATGGCATGGGATAATCACAACCTGAGAATTCCAGTTAATTTACAAAACAGAACTCAGAAAGCTGATGTTAATACATCCTGTTGCCTTTTAACTTCTATCCTCATACTGACGTTCTACCCTGTAGTTGATGCAGTAGAGGTAATGGGGCAATTATGGTTATAGGACACTAAAACCCTTTTGTAAGCTCAACCCAATCGTACTGATGCTAGGATCAATTACCTACTCAACAACCTTATGGTTGGAATTGTGCGGATAAAAAACTCAAATGTCAAAATTATGGAAGTGAAAATGCAAGAACCGGAATACACAGACACCAAGTCAAAAGAAACAACAATTCCAGATATCAACAGCCAAACAGGAAGTATTACCAAACTTCAGCCTCCTGTACAGTCTCAAGAGCAATGGCTGAAATATGGACAGCAAGTTTCTGGCTTTTTAGGTACATTACCTGACTATATAGGCAATTTCTTTAATCAATACAAGCAGCCTGTAGTTACTCTGGGATTATTGATCACAACAATTGTAGCTGTTAAGGTACTGTTGGCTGTTCTAGATTCTCTCAATGATATTCCTTTGGTAGCACCTACCTTTGAGTTGATTGGTATTGGTTATTCTGCCTGGTTTGTTTATCGCTATTTACTCAAAGCTTCAACTCGGCAAGAGTTAACTAGTGAAATTACAACTCTCAAATCACAGGTTGTTGGCCAAGAAACTTCAGAATCTTAATTTTTAAGGAGTCAGAAGAGTTGTGAGTACCGAGTACCGAGTACCGAGTCGTTGACTCTCCTTCCTACTCATTACTCGTTACTCATCGCTATATACTGACTTCCTCCCCTGCTCCCTGCCTCCTCAAAGCACTCTGAAGATGCTAGGAATACTATCTATTGCTTCCAAGGTTTGAATTTCAGCTAAAGCTTGCCTAAAGTCTCCTTCTCGCACATCGTGGGTAACAACCACAATCTCTGCTAGTTGTTCCTGAAAACCAGTTTGAACAACAGACTCTAAGCTTACGCCAAATTTACCAAAGCAAGTACCCAATTTACCAATCACGCTTGGTTGGTCTTTTGTTAAGAATCGAGCATAAAATCGGGTTACAAGTTCAGAAATTGGCGAAATTTGCAGGTAATTTTCATGCCTACAGGCTAACAGGGGATTTGATTTGGGGGTATTAGTTTTCAGAGTAGCGACAAGATTCAAGATATCAGAACAGACAGCACTAGCTGTAGCACCTGCACCTGCACCAGGCCCAAAAAACATCACCTGTCCAATGGGTTCTCCTTCAACAAGAATGGCATTGTACACACCGTTAATACTAGCTAAAGGATGAGTTTGCGGCACTAGGGTAGGATGAACTCTGACTGATAGCTGAGAGTAATCACTAGTTTGATGTTTGGCAATTGCTAATAATTTAATCACAAATCCCAATTTGGCAGCGTAGCTAATATCTGTCTTGCTGACTTGACGGATTCCCTCACAATAGACATCTTGTAAGTTGATGCGGCCATCAAAGCCTAAAGATGCCAAGATGGCAATTTTATCTGCGGCATCTAAGCCATCAATATCAGCTGTGGGGTCAGCCTCAGCATAACCCAAGCGTTGAGCATCAGCTAAAACATCATTGAAGTCGCTACCCTCTGTTTGCATCCTGGTGAGGATGTAGTTAGTTGTACCGTTCACAATCCCAGTGACGGCATTAATCCGGTTGACACTTAACGATTGCTTGAGCGGTTGAATTACAGGAATACCACCACCAACAGCGGCTTCTAGCATCACATAGACCCCAGCTTGATTGGCTGCGGTAAATATTTCTGCCCCAAATCTTGAAATTGCGGCTTTATTGGCTGTGACTACGTGCTTACCATTTTTAATAGCTGTGAGGATAAGTGTTCTGGCTGGTTCCAATCCCCCCATGACTTCAACAATTATATCTATCTCTGGATCATTGACAATTGCTTCTAAATCAGTTGTTAATACTCCTGTAGACAATTGTATTTGACGGGGTTGATCAAGCGATCGCACTCCCACTCGATATATTTCTATCTCTTTTAATAGTGGGTGACGACCTGCTGTATCTTGCAACAGTTGTACAGTACCCGTT
The DNA here is from genome assembly GCF_014698305.1 of Anabaena lutea FACHB-196. Classification (GTDB taxonomy): domain Bacteria; phylum Cyanobacteriota; class Cyanobacteriia; order Cyanobacteriales; family Nostocaceae; genus Anabaena; species Anabaena lutea. The sequence continues at coordinate 126,805 of NZ_JACJST010000002.1, forward strand.
CCCACAGTCCCTAAACCTAATATTCCTAGTTTTACACCCACAGATTTTGCATCCAATTCATTTTTAAGTGCCTCGGCTTAGAGTGCTGAGTAGTCAAAAGTATTTAATACTTTACCCCCCAGAACTGAGTCCTCTTTCCTCAGCTATCTACATTTATATAAAACAATTGTAGGGTAGGCACTGCCCACCCTACTCATTTATAACTGAGAATTGAAAACTCAGCACTCGGTACTTGATACTCAGTACTTAGTATGTTTCTACGTGCCAGCGGTGTGCTTTCTTGAGATCCTTCTGGTAACTACTCCAAGTCACACCTTCCTTAGCAGCAGCAGCAGTCAAAGCTGCATCAATACCATCTTCCATACCGCGTAAACCGCAGATGTAAGTGTGGGTCTTTTCATTTTTAATCAATTGCCACAGTTCATCAGCGTGTTCTGCTACACGGTCTTGGATATACATTCTGCCACCTGCGGGGTTTTTCTGTTCCCGGCTGATAGCATAGGTGAGGCGGAAGTTTTCTGGATACTTTTGTTGCATTTCTTCCAGTTCTTCCTTGTAAAGAATGTTGGGAGATGTGGGTACTCCAAACAACAACCAAGAGAATCCCTTAAATTGGTATTCTGGATTAGCTGCTCTTTCATTATCCTTAAACATCCGCCACAGATAAGCCCGCATAGGAGCGATACCTGTTCCTGTTGCTAACATGATTACATTAGCTTCAGGATCTTCAGGTAACAACATTTCTTTACCTACAGGCCCTGTGATTTTTACATCATCACCTGGTTTAAGCTGAGTCAGATAAGTAGAGCAAACACCATAGATTGTTTCACCACTTTCTGGGTGTTTGTACTCTAATTGGCGAACACATAGTGAGATTGTTTTATCATCTACATCATCGCCATGACGAGTTGAAGCAATCGAGTAAAGTCTGAGTTTTTCAGGCTTACCGTTTTTGTCAACACCTGGGGGAATAATACCAATACTTTGACCTTCGATATACTTTAAATTACCAGTAGAAAGGTCAAACTTCAGGTGCTGAACAATACCAATGCCGTCTTCTTTAACTAAAGGTTCATTGGAGATACACTTACCAATAAACGGAGCGTTAGGACGGTAAGTGTTTACAGGAACATCAGCGTGTTTGGCTTTCCCTTGAGTCATGGTGTTGCCTTTTTTTTCCTTAGCAGGTGATTTAGCGAAGCCTTTGACTTCACTATTCGTATTCACAGGTGTGGCTTTACCATTTTCCTCACTGTTAGCATTCACTGGCGTGACTAACTCGCTGACTTCGCTGTTAGCGCTCACTGGTGTAACTAACTCGCTGAATTCGCTGTTAGCACTTTCCACAGCAGCTTTACCATTAACTGGTTCTAGAACTGTTATAGGGTGAATACTAACAATTTTGCCGCCTAGACGAGTGATCCGTCGCATTTCTTGATTCATGCGGTTGTAAGGCACTCTGATGAACACACTGCCACTTTTACGAATTGGGTAGTTTGTTTGATCAGTTTCTTCGTTCTGACGCAGACCAACCACTTCGTAAACGAAGACGCGGCTACCTGATTCTATACTGGCAGCACCCTCAACAGCACCTTGATTGTACATTCTTTCTACCACTCCGATATTTACTTAACCGTTTATCAAAAAAATCATTCCCATCCTATGCCAGCTTTAGTTTACCGGATTTTCGTTGCACAAAACTGGCCGTCTGGGAAAACGGCATCATTGTCATGATGCCTTGCTAAGTACACTCGGCCAAGACATATAGGTATGGTAAAGAACACACCTGCTCACCTTCTAAAGTAGAGGATAAGCCTTGGACAGAATGTTAATAGTGAATCAATTTAATCTTTTTTTCGTGAACTATATACTTCTTTTGGGAAGTTAGTTCACTGCAACAACAGATGTTATGACTAACCAACATAACAAGTTTTACGTGATGTGAAAAATATGTCAACCTCTATCCGTAGGTTGATTTGACCAAGAACGGGATCTAGTCCATTAACGAAGGCAGGGGGCAGGAGGCGGTTTTTGTAACCGGGATTATTTATACCCCGCTCCAAAAACTTGGGACGAAGTCCGGTTTTAGACCTGATTGTTTCGATCAGTAAATGCCCACACCTCAAAAGATAGAGATTCTACAGTTAGTCAATTTTTAAGTATTTTTACTTATTGACAAAATTAGCTTAATATCTAAGTTTAGAGCTATGAATAACTCAAGAAGTCAAAAATTTGATTGGTACACTAAAATATTATTCCTGACAGCAAATCTTGTTACAAAATGCATCTTTCTGTTAAAATCTAATATATCACTAAGATTAAATACTTACCAGCCAAGATATCAGGATAGTTTAACAAGTAACAAAGATAACTGTGTTGCTTACTAGTCTGGTATGCTATTCCCGTGCTGGATAGCAAGAACGCAGGATCACACCATTGGGGTAAACTCCTGGATTCAAAAAAAATCTGCTGTGTGAAAAAAAAATATTGATTGACACATCTTTTTTAGTATTTAGAGGAGATTTATGACAAGTAAGCCGGAACGCGTGGTACTGATAGGAGTAGCAGGAGACTCCGGGTGCGGTAAATCTACGTTTTTGCGTCGGTTAATCGATTTATTTGGTGAAGATTTCATGACAGTTATCTGTTTGGATGACTATCATTGTCTGGATCGTAAACAACGCAAAGAAACGGGGATAACTGCACTTGACCCCAGGGCGAACAATTTTGACCTCATGTATGAGCAAATTAAAGCGCTCAAAGAAGGTCAAGCGATTGATAAGCCGATTTACAACCACGAAACCGGCATGATCGATCCTCCAGAACGGATTGAGCCAAACCACATCATAGTAGTGGAGGGGTTACATCCTTTATATGATGAGCGCGTGCGATCGCTTCTCGACTTCAGTGTCTATTTTGACATCAGCGATGAAGTGAAAATTGCCTGGAAGATTCAACGCGATATGGCAGAACGAGGCCATCGCTACGAAGATGTTCTCGCACAAATTAACTCTCGTAAACCGGACTTTGAAAAGTTTATCGAACCACAAAGAGAATTTGCCGATGTGGTTTTGCAAGTACTGCCGACAAACTTGATCAAAAACGATACCGAGCGCAAAGTTTTACGCGTACGTATGCTGCAAAGAGAAGGTAAGGAAGGCTTTGAGCCAACCTACCTCTTTGATGAAGGTTCAACAATTCAGTGGACCCCCTGTGGACGGAAACTGACTTGTTCCTACCCTGGAATGCAACTATACTACGGTTCCGATGTTTACTACGGTCGTTACGTTACCGTGTTAGAAGTAGACGGTCAATTTGACAATTTAGAAGAAGTAATTTACATCGAAACTCATTTGAGCAATACATCCACCACCTACCAAGGTGAGATGACTCACTTGTTACTCCAACACCGCGAATATCCTGGTTCCAACAACGGTACTGGTTTATTCCAAGTGCTGACAGGTTTGAAAATGCGTGCTGCTTATGAGCGATTGACAGCTAAAGAAGCAAAGTTAGCGGTTCAAGTCTAAAGCAAGCAATGTTTGTGAACGAAAAAGGGGGACATCTACTGGGTGTACCCCCTTTTTTTGTGTAACCTCTTATCGTGTTTGCTTAAAGACTTATAATCAGGGCGGACGCGATAACACGGAACTTTCTTTTTATAAGTAATTAAGCGAACCTGAGATCATGAGTTTGCAGATGAACAGCGAAACTTTATCAGTAAGTGTGTAAATATTGTTATTATTTCATAAATTAGTAGCTGAACTAAATACTCATTCTTTAGTCAGTGAGCAAAATTAGTTAAGGAGGAATTTCCTTTGTCTCGACGCTATCTATTTACCTCCGAGTCAGTCACCGAAGGCCATCCAGATAAAATCTGTGATCAAATTTCCGATACTATTCTGGATGCTTTATTAACACAAGACCCCAGTAGCCGGGTTGCAGCCGAAGTGGTTGTTAATACGGGCTTAGTACTAATTACTGGAGAAATTACTACCAAAGCCAATGTCAATTTTGTCAATTTAGCTCGGAAGAAGATCGCGGAAATTGGCTACACTGATGCAGTCAACGGCTTTTCTGCTAATAGCGCCAGTGTCTTGGTAGCTTTAGATGAACAGTCTCCTGATATCGCTCAAGGTGTAAATACTGCTCAAGAAACCCGCACTGAGGATAGTGAAGAACTATTCGACAAAATCGGCGCTGGTGATCAAGGTATCATGTTTGGTTTTGCTTGCAACGAAACACCAGAATTGATGCCCTTGCCTATTAGTTTAGCTCACCGCATTGCCCGGAGATTGGCAGCAGTGAGAAAAACAGGTGATTTACCATACCTGCGTCCTGACGGAAAAACCCAAGTTACCGTAGTCTATGAAGATGGAAAACCCGTAGGTATAGACACAATCTTGATTTCTACCCAGCATACACCTAATATTGGGGATATTACGGATGAGGCAGGGGTACAAGCCAAGATTAAAGAAGACCTGTGGACAGCAGTTGTGGAACCTGTGTTTGGTGATATTGACGTTAAGCCAGATCAGGGTACACGTTTTCTCGTTAACCCTACAGGTAAATTTGTCATCGGTGGACCACAAGGTGATTCTGGTCTGACTGGACGAAAAATCATTGTCGATACCTATGGTGGTTATTCACGACATGGTGGTGGTGCTTTTTCTGGTAAAGACCCCACGAAGGTAGACCGTTCCGCTGCTTATGCTGCTCGCTATGCGGCGAAAAATATTGTGGCTGCTGGGTTAGCAGAAAAATGTGAAGTCCAGTTAAGTTATGCCATTGGTGTAGCGCGACCGGTCAGCATTTTTGTGGATACCTTTGGTACAGGCAAAGTGGATGATGACATCTTGTTGGCATTAGTCAAAGACAACTTTGAACTGCGTCCAGCAGGCATTATCCATGCTTTCAATTTACGCAACTTACCAAGTGAAAGAGGCGGACGTTTTTATCAGGACATCGCAGCTTATGGTCACTTGGGACGTAGTGATTTGGATTTACCTTGGGAACGTACTGACAAGGTGGATTTATTGAAGCAAGCCGCTAATAAGTTACTTTCCGAAGTTGTTGCTCAGGCATTAACTTAAAATGTGATCACTTGAGGTGATTGGTAATTTGAATCTCTGACCTCATTTTCATCACCCTTGATATTAGAAAACCTCTGCTTTTATAACTATCAAGCAGAGGTTTTTTTAGTAGTGATGATTGCTATAGCAGCTAGTACCGCTTTCTGGGAATTAAAAATTAAAAAAGCAGATTACACAAGCTTTTTAGGAATTTTTAATGGTAGCTTTATTTCCGCTACGTTGTACTAGCTACCAGGAAGCAGAACCTGGAAAATATGATTGAGTTTTGACTCTGTGAATGCTTATCAAGCATATGGTGCAGAACTTAAATCCTGTCAGGAAACTGATAACTGTTAATCCCAGTCAGGAATTACAGCGTCTTCTCCACCAATACCGATGCCAGTGTTATATATTTCAGCATCAGTGATGGTTAAGTTATTCATTGATGCTTGATAGACGTTGGAATCATTGATAGTCGCACTGGTGAGATTTACACCATTGAGATTGGCTTGCTTCAAATTCACGTTAGTGACAAAAGCTGATGTTAAATTAGCACCGGCTAAATTTGCTCCAGTCAGGTCAGCACCTTCAAGGTTAGCGTCTGTTAAGTTAGCTCCTTGGAGATTTGCTCCTCGTAAATCTGCACCAATTAAATGAGCGCCACTGAGATTTACTCCTGATAAATTGCACTTGATGCATTCCCTAGTTGACAATAGCTTCTGTAAATCTTGCGTATTCCCAGCTTGAACTGAGTTAGCTAAAAATAGGGGAGCGACTAAGGCTATAACTGCTAATAGCTGGCGTTTCATAATTTTTTCCCCCTTTTGGTATGGAGTAGCATCCGTTCTTTCCCTCACTACTTTATTATCTCACTAAATGGCTGAGGGATGCTGATTTACTTCACAATATAGATGTGATGTTTCACAAATTGGCTATTAAGGCTAAAACTATTATGGTGCTTAGGTTTGAGCTATGTTTAATTCCTGATTTTAGGTAAATTACCTCTATTAAATTTAGTGTTAAATATTTTGAAGTTGATTTACATAGCATAGTTTAGCTTGAGTAGTAAATGAGTATTTTATCCTATGAAAAAGCTTTTTTATTTAAGAGTTAGTACTATTTTTTTGCCGCAGAAATTCTTGCATATACTCTGTCACTAATTCTGGCTGTTCTTGCTGTACCCAATGACCAGAATTAGGAATATATTTGATTTGTAAATTCCTGACATATTCTTCTGTTCCATAGGTTAGTTCTTTACCCAGTGCGGTGTCATGTTCTCCCCAAATCATCAAAGTGGGAACTTCGAGAATAGTCCAATTTTTATGTGGTTTTAACTGAGAAAACAGATTGCGATAATAGTTCAACATCGCTGTGAGTGCGCCACGTTTAGCAGCAGCATCTTTATAAGCTTCAATATCTGCTGTTGTGAAGGCATTTTTATTGAAAGCTGTACCTTGAATAGCTTTGGCTATGGCTTCATAGTCTGAGGCTTGAAGGAGTAGTTCGGGAATCAAAGGGAATTGAAATAGGAAAATGTAGTAGCTGCGTAATAGTTGCTGGGGTGTACTTAAGCCTTGGGAAAATTTGGCGGGATGGGGGAGGTTGAGTATAATTAATTTTTCTACCATATCTGAGTGAGCGTAGGCAAAATTCCAAGCGATCGCACCACCCCAATCGTGAGCAACTAAAATACAACTTTCGTATCCTAATCCCCGAATTACTCCCTCAATGTCTTTGACAAATTCATCCATGACATAAGCTGATTTTGCTTGGGGTTTATCGCTGTCGTTATAGCCACGTAAATCAACAGCAACAACTTGATAATTTTGAGAAAATTCGGGAATTTGATGTCGCCAAGAATACCAAAACTCAGGAAAACCATGTAGCATTAACATTAAGGGGCCTTCCCCTTGAGTAACGTAGTGCAGTTTGATGCCGTTGGTGGTTATATAGGCGTGTGTCCAAGAATTTTCGATAATAGACATAGAATTTAACTAAATTACTGAAATTGTTAGCCAAAGCGATTATACAGAGCATTTTTTAGAAAAACATCTATTAAAAGTTATGGTGTAAATGAGTAAAGTATAAATCTGTGGTGTCTAGAAAAATTCTTAAGGTATAGAATCAGTGGTGAAATTTCAAATTGAAAGGATAATTACAACTCTCAAACAGGATTTACCGACATTGTTTGAGTCAGATATTTCTTATGATATCTATACACAAGATATCTTTTTTCGTGACCCGGTAAATAAATTTAAGGGTAAGTTTAATTATCGGATTATTTTTTGGACTTTGCGGTTTCACGCGCAGTTATTTTTTACGGAAATTGCTTTTGATTTACATGATGTTTCTCAGTCTGAGGAAGATACGATTTTAGCAAAGTGGACTGTGCGCGGGGTTTTGCGGGTTCCTTGGAAAGCGCGTTTGTTTTTTAATGGCTATTCGACTTATAAGTTGAATGATGAGGGTTTGATTTATGAGCATATTGATACTTGGGATAGGGAACCGGGGGAGATTTTAAGGCAGTTTTTTAGGAAGGGGGCTTAGTTTCACCCATAGACGAACAAAATGCAAAGATTGTAAAATTGATGAATAACGCTCAGGATAAAACCAATGAATACACTCTACAATTCTGACTTTTACGGGTGGACAAAAGAACAAGCACAATTACTACGAGAGGAAAAATGGGAAACAGTAGATAAGCTAAACTTAATTGAGGAGATAGAAGCTTTGGGAAGACAAGAACGAAGGGAGTTAGTTAACCGTTTAGGATTGTTATTGGCGCATTTACTTAAATGGCAGTATCAACCAGACAAACGCAGTAATAGTTGGTTAGCAACTATCCGAGAACAACGCAGTCAAGTAATGCGACTATTAGCAGATAGTCCGAGTTTAAAATCTTATTTAGAAGAAGCTTTTCAATTAAGTTATGAAGATGGGATTAACTTAGCTGTTAAAGAGACCAATTTAGTTTATGAAACCTTCCCAGAAAGTTGTAATTATTCAATTACACAAATATTAGATGCTGAGTTTTTACCAGAATGAGTGAGATGGTGATTAATGGTGAGGTAGAAGTGACGAGAGAATAATGAGGGTTTGATTGATGAGCATATTGATACTTGGGATAGGAAAGTGGGAGTGATTTTGCGTTGGTCTTGGGGGTGGGTGGTGATTGAACCACGAAGACGCGTTCACGGAGTGTGCCGTAGGCATAGGGCGCGAAGAAAGAGAGGAAGAAGAAAAATTGTAAACAATACTGTCCAAAGCCAAAAATCAGAATTTTAAATTTTTGGCTTGCTTACTTTACTCTAATGCCGCTAGTTTTTCTTCAGCAAGACGTTGCGCTCTTTGCAAATTTATGAGTTTTTCTTCAATGTCATACTCTTCCATTTTGCCAAAAATAGATTTATGAAAAGGAAACTGTAATTTTTTTAGTTTGATTTGAAGTAAAGCTTGATCTTCTTTTACTATTTGCAGTTCTTTTTTTAGTTCTTCTTTAGTAGACAAGTTTTGTTCTGTAAGTAATGGTTTCGATTCTAAATCCTGTCCCCTAATTTCTCTAGCTTCCTCAATTACTTCTGGCTGTTCTGAAAGATTTAGAAATTTCTGAGCGTAATCTAAAAATCTATCAGCTGAATACATATAAAATCTAACGCCAGCTTCAGTTCGCATTTCTTCTACTAACTCCGGTCTTGGGCTGACAGTTTTTCTATCATGTTTTAGCCACCAGTCTTGTTTGTTATCATCTGTCACAAAGATTAGAGATTTTTTCTCAGATTTGGCATAATCAATCAATTGTCGCCAAATCACAACATCACCATATTTATCAGGTGCTGGTTTTTCTTTAGCATCTTCATATCCTGGAGGTACTGAATCTTTAAATCTTTGTTCAGCATCTTTATGAATTTCTTTTAATTTGTCTTTAATATATGGTTGACCAATCTTGCCATTTATAATGGCTATTAATTTATCCCATAGATCATCACTTTCAAGATAATTTGGATGTGCTTGCTTCTTAACTTGTAAATCATCTTCAATTTTTTTAATCACTAGTTCAATATCTTCTATAATTTTATTTACATCAATAAAAGGATGTCTTTTAAAATTCTTGAATAGCGGATCTTTTAATGCTCCTATAGCTAGATTTTTATCCAAGATAGTTTGAATTTCTTTGTAAGCTCCTGACTGATCAGATATTACGGTTAAGCGATTCTTATGAATCTCGTAAGCTACCTGATGTGGAATCCAGATTCTTTCCTGAAACTTTTGGAGAATATCAAACAATCTTTCTCTTGTTTTAGGAGAGTAACGATAAATATGTAATAAAACATTTGTATCGAATGAAAAAATACATTTTTCCCATAGTTCAGCAAACTCTTCCTCTGTGGGTTGATAATAGCCAGGGAATAAATCACGCATATTCATTTTTTGGTAATTTCCTAAGAGATGCTTACAGTATAGTGCGTATCCATATCAGCCTAACACGCAACCTGTAAAAAATCACTTTTTGCAAAATCCCTACGCTTTTTTCTTTGCGCGAAATAAAATTAATTCTCTCCTCCCAAAATCAAAACCATAGCTTCCCGAATCACCTCATCCTGATTTACTAAATTCCCCAATTCATCTGCTGCATATCTCCCTTCAAAAGCCTCCAAAGCCGCTTTTCTCAAAGCCGACTCATAAGCATCTTGCAAAGTTTCCAATAACTCATCTTCCGTCAAATAACAACCCTTAGCCTTTGGGCGTTGATTAGTGCGTTGAATTTGCTTAACAGAATTAAAAATAGAAGTTTCCCAAGACCTAGTAGAACGTTTTTCAGCCGCTTGTTTAATCAAGTGCAATAAAACAATCATCCCATAACTAAAAATCTTATTTAATTTATCCGACTTACTCATTTCCTCCAACTCTTCTACCAATTCCAAAGCTTCTGAAATCTTCCCCTCATGCAACAATTCCTTTAAAGTCAATAATTCTTCCATAGTCTGCCACTCTTTCACCGAGCATTTATATTATAAATTAACTTCTTTCTTCGTTTGCGCCTTTGCGCCTTTGCGTGAGACATAAAAATCTTCAACATTATCTTAATCAAAATTTCACTCGTTCCCATGCTCTGCGTGGGAATGCATATCTAGAGGCTCTGCCTCTAAAATACAGGAGGTAGAACCTCAAAGAAGGCATTCCCAGTCTGGAGACTGGGAACGAGATCATTCAAACAACTGCCGGATATTGCTTCAACACCTGCTGTAAATATTGCCCAGTATATGATCGCTGATTCTTCGCCACATCTTCTGGCGTTCCTACTGCGATTATTTCTCCTCCCTTATCTCCACCTTCTGGCCCCAAATCTATTACCCAGTCAGAACAACGAATCACATCTAAATTATGTTCAATTACTAAAATCGAATTTCCTTTATCCACCAATCTTTGTAAAACATCTAATAATTTGTGGACATCATAAAAAGATAAACCTGTGGTTGGTTCATCTATTAAATATAAAGTCTTCCCTGTGGCACGTCGAGATAATTCTGTTGCTAATTTCACCCGTTGGGCTTCTCCACCCGATAATGTTGTGGCTGGTTGTCCTAACTGCACATAACCTAAACCAACATCAACTAAAGTTTGTAATCTCGTCACTGCTTTGGGAATGTTTTGACAAAATTCTAATGCTTCTTCAACCGTCATATTCAAAACATCAGAAATTGATTTATCCTTATATTTAACTTGTAAGGTTTCCCGGTTATATCTCGCACCTTTACAAATTTCACACTGCACATAAACGTCAGGGAGAAAGTTCATTTCAATGACATTCACACCTTGTCCGCTACAAGCTTCGCAACGTCCACCTTTAACGTTGAAAGAAAATTGTCCAGGTTTATAACCTCTGGTTTTGGCTTCGATAGTTTGGGAAAAGACATCGCGGATGATATCGAACACACCTGTGTAAGTTGCGGGGTTAGAGCGGGGAGTTCTGCCAATGGGTGATTGGTCGATAACGATCGCTTTATCAACGGAGTTTAAACCTTTGATTTCATCGATATCTTTAGGTAAAGGAGCTTTTTTCAGTAAATGATGTTGTAATGCTGGATAAAGTAATTCGTTAATTAAGGTAGATTTTCCCGAACCAGAAACACCAGTAACAGAGACAAGTTTCCCTAAGGGAATTTCGACATCGATATTTTGTAAGTTGTTGCGACGAGCATTTCTAATAGTTAAAGTCCGTCCGTTTCCTTCCCTTCGTTCTGCTGGGGTATTTATGACTCTTCTTCCTGATAAGTAAGCACCGGTTAAAGAATCTTCGGCATTGAGTAAGTTCTCTAAACTCCCTTGAGAAATAATATTTCCCCCATGAATTCCAGCACCAGGACCGATATCAACTATATAGTTAGCTGCGCGAATAGTTTCTTCGTCATGTTCAACGACTATTAATGTATTTCCTAAATCGCGTAATTTGGTTAATGTTTTCAGCAATCTGCCGTTATCTCTTTGATGTAAACCAATGCTGGGTTCGTCTAAAACGTAAAGAACTCCTGTTAGTCCCGAACCGATTTGTGTGGCGAGACGAATGCGTTGAGCTTCTCCGCCTGATAATGTCATGGCGGGACGATCTAAGGTGAGATAATCTAAGCCGACATCTAATAAAAATTGTAATCTGGCTTTAACTTCTCGGAGAACTAAATCAGCAATTTGCGTTTGGCGCGGACTCAATTCTAAATTTTCTACTCTTTCTCGACATTGCCGAATGGAAACGCTGGTTAAATCTAAAATTCCAAATTGTCCTAACTTCACTGCTAAGGCTTCGGGTTTTAATCTTTTTCCTCCACACACTTCACAAGGTTGGTCAATTAAATATTCTTCTAACTTCTGCTTAACTAACTCGGTTCCGCCTTCATATTGGCGTTGCAAAATGGGAATTACACCTTTGAAAATCTGCTTTTTCCCTTCTGGGGTTTTCTTGTCTTCTTCCCCATACAAGACAATTTTTTGCTGTTCCGGTGTCAACTTACCCCATTGTGTCTGCAACTCAAACCCATAAGTTTGTCCCAGACTATAAAGCAACTCCAAATAATAGGAGTTTTCCTTTTCTGACCAAGGGGCAATTGCCGCATACATGGGCGCATCTGGGTTAGGTACGACCAATTCCTGGGAAAATCTTTTTAAGGTGCCAATACCGTGACAATGGGGACAAGCACCATAAGGTGAATTAAAAGAAAACAAACGTGGTGATAATTCTTCCATTACCGCACCATGTTCTGGACAAGCAAAGTTTTCTGAAAACACCATTTCTACAGGTGATTCTTGTTCGGAAATACCTTGATTTTCTCCTGGGGTTGCTATATACTTACTATCAGACCGCTCTAGCGCTGCCTTATTAACTGTGTCATTTAATACTTCAATTATAGCAATACCGTGAGATTGCTTAAGACAAGTAGAAAGAGAATCGACTAAACGCTCTTGAATTCCAGCTTTTTTAACTAAACGGTCAATAACCAGTTCTATAGTATGTGTGATATTTTTATCTAATTCGATGGAATCTGATAGCTCTCGAACCTCTCCATTTACCCTCACGCGCGTAAATCCTTGGGACGATAAACCAGATAAAAGTTTGCGGTGAGTCCCCTTTTTACCTCGGACGACAGGAGCGAGAATTTGGAACCGGGTGCGATCGCTCAATTCCATGATCCGATCGCACATCTGGTCAATGGTTTGGGGAGCAATACAGCGATCGCACATGGGACAATGAGGTTCACCAGCCCGACCAAACAACAATCGCAGATAATCATAAATTTCCGTCACCGTCCCCACGGTAGAACGAGGATTATGGGAAGTTGATTTTTGGTCAATGGAAATTGCCGGACTTAAACCTTCAATTGCTTCCACATCCGGTTTATCCAACTGACCCAAAAATTGTCTGGCATAGGCGCTCAGAGATTCCACATAACGCCGCTGTCCTTCGGCGAAAATGGTATCAAACGCCAAAGAAGATTTACCCGAACCAGAAACGCCTGTAAAGACAATCAAGCGATCGCGTGGCAACTCCAAATCAATATTTTTCAGATTATGCTGCCTAGCACCGCGAATGCGAATAGTATTCTGGCTGTTGTTTGGATACGGAAGACTACCGTTTAAAGATGCTGCTAGGTTTTCTGACATATTGACAGGCTGAAGGAATGTTGCACAGTGAAACAGTTCTTCATAATACTATTTTTATTCAGGTTATGCTACAAAAGTATGTCCCTAATATTTCCTAAATTTGCTAGATAATTACAGAAAATCTTGCTGAGGATAGAGTTATGGTTTCGCAAATTACCGCACCAGCCCAGCCAGAAGTCATTTATCCTGATTAATAATACGATTCAGTTTCGCATTCTTGTAGAAATTCAGCAAAATTTAGATTGGCTGTTTGCTGATGACCCAAATGTGTTTGTTGCGGGAGATTGATTTTGGTATCCCGTTGAGGGAAAAAATACCATCGTTAACGCTCCTGATGTCTTGGTTGTTTTGGGTAGACCAAAAGGCGATAGACTTTCCTATATGCAATGGAAAGAAGCGGGTATCCCTCCCCAAATCGTGTTTGAAATTCTTTCTCCTATTAACACGAAAACGGAAATGGAGAAAAAATTACTTTTCTATGACCGTTATGGGGTAGAAGAATATTATATCTATGATCCTGAAAAAAATAATTTACAAGGTTGGTTAAGAGGTGAAGATGGTTTAGATATCATCTCCCAAATGGTAGATTTTGTAAGTCCACGTTTAAAAATTCGCGAGGAAGTGGAAGCAACTATTCAAAGATTAAACGCAGATGGACGCAGATATAGCTTGCTTCCCGCAGGGTACGCAGATAATTTTGTACTTCATTAGACTAGGAAATGCTATGTCGTTGGCAACTAATTACTCCTACTTGGTTCTTCTACATTAGTAAAATTTTGTATTTCTATTGAATTAGCAGCATCACCAGGTTGAGAAACTATCAAAGTTATTGCCAACACAGCTAATATTATTGCTAAAGTTACCAAACCTAATATTATTATATTTTTTTTCGGTTGCATTGCGGCAACTAAATAATCTCTCTTTTTCCTTGAACCAATTACTCGAATTGGTTCAAGTGCTTGTAAAGCAACAGAGGCATTAGCATAACGACGCTTGCGGTTAGGTTCTACCATTTTCTTTAACCATAGCCTAAACTGTGAACTTATCTGGGGAAGTAATTTCTGAAAATTAAAGCGATAGTTATCATCAATTAATTGACCGATATCCACAGAACGAGTATTTGTGAATAAGCAAATGAGAGTTGCACCTAAACTATATAAATCTGAAGCTGCTGTTAACTCATGACCACATTGTTCTTCTGGTGGCATAAAACCGGGAGTACCTGCAACTAAAGTACTGAAATCTATCTTGGTATTTTGTAACCTTGCTAAACCAAAATCAACTAAATAAGCATTTAAATGCTCATCTACCAAAATATTATCAGGTTTTATATCCCGATGAATAATAGGAGAAACTTGCTGTTGTAGATAAACCAAAATTTCTAAAATCGACAAAGAAATTTTCTTGATTTCTTGCGGGTTAAATCTACGTTTTAATCCTAAAGATGGAGCATCTTTATATTCTAGTATCAGACAAAAAAAACCCGGTTTTTCAAAACAATCTATATAACGGGGGATGCGGGGATGATTCAGTTGTTGAAGTATTTGAATTTCCCGTTCATAAGCTTTCACTCCCGACCAGTCAGCAGTCGTATTTGCACAACAAAATTCTTTAATTACTACTTTTTTTTGAGAGTTAATTTCCTTTGCTAAGTAAGTAATGCGTCCTCCTTCTAGGTTACGTCCCAATTCTCTAATTACTTGATAGCCTGCTGCGGAAAAATCTGGATGATAATTACAGGGAATTGTCCCTTCATATTCATGACTTATGTCAAGGTCAATCATACAACTCATATCAGGAGAATATTGTCAATATATAAATTGAAAAAAATATCATCCCTATAAGTAATGGATAATTTTTTCTCTAATTACCAATTACCTATTGCCCATCACCAATTCCAGAAGGTTTTTGTGTTTTACCCTAACTACACCAAGACGCAAATATTTGCAATGGGTCTTGGTGAGAAATAAATTATCTTTTTTGCGCTAACCAATCAATAATCTGAACATTGACAACACCTGGAACTTCATCATGGGGACAATGACCGGCACCGGGAATGGGAACAATTTTGATGTCTTTGCCATTTTCACACGCCTCTTCGTAAATCTTGGCCCCTGTAATTGGTATCCAGGGATCATTTGCACCCCAAATTACTAGTAAAGGACATTCTAACTTAGGCAATAGCTCTTCTGGGGAAGGCCCGGGAGGTGCTGTGAGGATAGAAGCAAAAACTTGTTGTGCGCCTGGATCACAGGATGGAGTATAAAGTAAATCAACAAGTTCATCGGTTACAGCATTGCGATCGCCATAAACTTGATACAATGTGCGACGAATCTGTGATTTTTGGCGAATGCGGTTAAAGAGGAATTTACCAGTTATGGGGTTAGCTACCAACTTGTTAAAAGTCCCCATAACAACTCGTAGAACTGGGTTCAATTCATGGGCACGGTGACTCAAACCCCCCGCAGAGTTAATTAACACACCCCCAGCCGCAATTTCCGGGTATTTGGTGAGAACCATTAAACTCAAAAGTGCGCCAATGGAATTTCCTATCAATACCGTTGGTTCTTGAATATGTGCATTCCAGAAATCTTTTAATAGTTCTGCCCAGACTTCCATGCTATAATCTATAGCTGCTTTATCAGAACCACCAAAACCCAATAAATCCACAGCAAAAACCCGATAACCAGCATCAGCTAAAACCGGGATATTTTTGCGCCAGTGACCAATGGAAGCACCAAAACCGTGAATTAGCAGCAGCGGCTTTCCTACACCCATGACAGTGTACTGAATTTTGTAATCTCGCCAAATCCAAACTTGTTTTTCAAATGTTGGTGACGGCTGGGTTGATATCGACATTAGTTAAGATTCCTAAAGTATTATTTCTTTATGGTAATCCTCCTGGCTATCTTGACAAAAAATTATGGAAAAAGCTATATATGGCGTACACTATCACCTGTAAGTTTCACCTAGCATCAAAACATTAATCAGTTAAGTAAGCTTATTACCTACTGAACATTCTAGGTGAATAGATACGGCGTGAAATAAATACAATGATTCTAAGTAGATTAACCCATTTTAGGAAAGCAGCTATTGCCTCAGTCGCTGTAATAGTCTTGTCGCCAACACATCCTACTTTGGCAGTATCAAATTTATTTGCTACAGTCGCATCACAACATAGCAATTATATTCAGCCGCTTTTAGCCCAAAAAACTCCTCCTGAAGATGTAGAAACAGACAGCACAACCCGCAGCAAACAGGAAACTGTGACTACGAGTTCTGTAAAAAGGGAAAAATCAGGATTTACTTTAGCTATTTGGCAACCAGGTGCTAACATTTCGGAAATAATCGCCCGTGTTTCTATTAAGGGTAAACATGGCAATAAATATTATCAAGAACGGTTTATAGGAGATTACAGATACAAAATCAAGCAGAAAGCCAAGTTTGTGAAGGGATTTAAATTGGGCGATCGCATCGTCGTCAGATTATATGATACCACAAACCGCTTCATTGGCTACACCGAATTTGCGTGTTTACCTGGTCATACAGCAGTCAACTTGATTTTATCTGCCAATCCGAGAGAATATCAAGTAGTTCGTGTCTTTTATGGTGTGGATGACAATGAAGATAGCATTGTTGACACTGATACTACCGCTTACGACTACTTCACCCAAGTTAGTAACCAAAAAGTGACTTTCCTGGAAAGTTCTGACAATATCAATATTACTCAGTACCAAGCCGCCGGCTTTGCCAAAGTTGCGTCAACTGGTGTGTATCCGGTATCATTTAGCGAAGGTGATTTTGCTTTAGTCGGTAAATCCATTAGCGTTTCTAATTCTAACTTAGCCAAAGCCTTAACAGCTGCCCCTGGCAGTTTGGTACAGTTGACTGCAATTGGGCAAAACTCCAACTTTGAACTCAGTCAATTATTAAGCAAGTATCGTCCCGTAGGTGTAGCGAAGGATATCCAAACATCATTTTCAGATATCTCCAAAGACTACTGGGCTAAAGATTATATTGCCGAATTGGCAGCAATGGAAATTATCGGCGGTTTTCCCGATGGTTCTTTTCGTCCTAATGCACCGGTAACACGCGCTGAATTTGCTGCCCTGTTGCAAAAAGTCTTTATCAAAAGTAAAGTCCGGCAAGCGATCGCATTTCGAGATGTTTCTAGCCGATATTGGGCTTATGATGCCATCCGCGAAACCTATGAAATGGGGTTTTTCACCATCCTGGGCAGCAGAAACTTTAACCCCACACAAAAGCTTTCTCGCCTAGATGTTTTGATCACATTGGCAAAAGGATTAAATTATAAATCCACCGGTTCCACAACCAAAATCCTCTCAATTTACAACGATGCTTCTAGCATTAGAAATGAACATCGTGATTTCATCGCTGCCATTACAGAAAATGGAGTAGTTGTCAACTATCCGAATATAAAATTGCTCAATGGTAAAAAAGTTGCCACCAGAGCAGAAGTTTGTGCTTTACTTTACAGAGCTATGGTTAGCGCTGGTGAAGTAGCAGATTTCGCCTCTAAATACACAATTAAACCCACACTCAAAAAAGATAACGAGGAATAATACTTAAACAATTCAAAATTCAAAACTCAACATTTCTAACTGTTATCCCATTCTTGTTAAGTAGGTGACGGGAAAAAACCGTAGACGCGGAGCGGCTTTTCGGAGAGTAATATGTAACAAAAAGTAAAACTCTTCTCTGTTCCCTGTTCCCTTGTCATAACGACAATTTTTAACGCCAACCTACTTATGGCATATAAATATCTCTGACAGGAAAAGGAATTTGAATTCCTTCTTTTTGATAACGTTTGTGTAATTTTTTGACAAACAAATGTTTTCCAATTCGTTGGTCAAAGAATTCACTAACACGCATATAAAGAGTAAAATCAATACTAAAATCATTAAAAGTATGAAATCTCAGATATGGCTCATTTTCAATTAACTTTGGGGCAATTTCTTGCATCACTTCTTTGGCAACTTCCACAGTCACTCTTTCCACCAGTTCCAAATCGCTATCATAACTAACACCCACATTCATTGTTAAAGTAATTTCTTTGGCTGGTAAATGATAATTAGTAAAAATTGCCGAAGCCAGCTTAGAATTAGGAACAATGATCACATTATTGGAAATTTCTTTGATCGTCGTATTCCGCCATGTAATATCCGTGACATACCCTTGATTCCCATCATCCAATTTCACATAATCTCCAGTTCTTACCTGCTTAGAGATAAGTAGATAAAAACCAGAAAATAAATTAGTCAGAGTATCTTGTAGTGCTAAACCAACCGCCAAACCACCAATTCCTAAAGTTGTAATAATGGGTGTAATTTCAATCCCCACCGTTTGCAATAAAATTAATGTTCCCAAAATCAAAACGCCAACTTTAGCCAAGTTAGAAATTAGTGATGTAGAAACTCCTTCCGTGCGACGAATAAATAAATTTACAAAACCAGCAGTCAATCTAGCCAAGACTAAAGTGACTGAATACAAGACAATAATGGTTAGAAGTTTTTGCAGAACATTAATAATATCTGGCTTGAGAGGAGAACTAATAATTGCCCAAAAAAAGCCTGCAACAACAAACCAAATAAAGGTCATTCTGTGCAGAGATTGAAATATAATCTGATTTCCAGGCACTTGTTTATTAGCGACAAATATTTTCAGTTTTTGGAAAACATATTTTTCACCAATTATTCCACCTAGTAAACCAGTCAAAACAAATACAATTGGTATAATCCATTGTGTCATAACTATTCGAGAATTAAGAACTTTAAATGTGCCTATTTAGAATTAGTGAATGATGCTGGCTAAATTTTACCTTGTTATTAGGCGTAGAATTTGATGGAGACAATTTTTTAGACATTGTATCAAATCAGATGGGAAAAATTTCAAGTTTCCACTAGAATTTATATATACTAGTAATTTACAAGAAAATTTTGACGCATTTGCGATAGTAGGATTACTTATCTGATTAGATTATGTTAATGACTGAAAAAATCTAACAAGTAAGTTCCACTGGATATCAATCTAGCGTAAGACAGATTTTTCTTACTTATCTTGAGTAATGATTGACTTGAAAATTTGCCGATAAACAATGAATTTGCCAATTATTTATCATAAAGATTATATTGCTCCTCTACCCCCAGGGCATCGCTTCCCGATGTCAAAATTTCGACAGCTGTATGAATTACTGTTAGCAGACGAGGTAGCATACTCAGAACAGATTCACATTCCTGAACGTCCACCGCAAGAATTAATTGAATTAATTCACACCCCCAGCTACGTCCAAAGTTACTGTGACGGAACCTTAGAACCCAAAGCACAGCGACGCATTGGTTTACCTTGGAGTCCAGCTTTAGCAAATCGTACCTGTGTCGCAGTCGGTGGAACCATCCTCACCGCCAAATTAGCAATAAGTCATGGTTTAGCTTGCAATACTGCTGGTGGAACTCATCATGCCTTTCCAAGTTATGGATCTGGTTTTTGTATTTTCAACGATTTAGCAGTTGCATCTCGCGTTGTGCAGAAATTAGGACTTGCTCAAAAAATCTTGATTGTAGATTTAGACGTACATCAAGGAGATGGAACAGCATTTATTTTTCAAAATGACGATAGCGTTTTCACATTTTCCATGCATTGCGAAGTCAACTTTCCGGATACAAAACAAAAAAGTGATTTAGATATTCCTTTACCAGTAGGAATAGAAGATGATATTTATTTGCAAGTACTAGCTCACTACTTACCAGACGTACTATCACAAGTCAAGCCAGATTTAGTTTTTTATGATGCAGGAGTGGACACCCATATAGCTGATAAACTTGGTAAATTAGCCTTAACTGACACAGGCATTTTCCGCAGAGAAATGCTGGTTTTAAATACCTGTGTAAGTGCAGGCTATCCAGTTGCGTGCGTCATCGGTGGAGGTTATGCAGATGATATGAAATCCCTCGTTTGGAGACACTCTCTATTACATCGAGCCGCAAGTCAAGTTTATCAACAATTTCGACTTTAACTCAAGAATACTTTCATGTGTTGATCTGCGCGTCTTTTCGCTCAAAAATTCAGGAGTATCTATGCCAAAATTAGCAAATAAAACCAAATCAGAAACTTGGGGTTATACTTTCATAAATTCCACAATTGATAGTTTAATCAAGAATTTTGAAGGTCAATCAGCCGCTGAATTATATCCAGAATTTCGAGAAAGAAGAGAACGCGCTCATGAGTTAATGTTTGAATGCTTTGGTCAAAAACCTTGCTGGTTTTATATTCGTCGTCATGGTAATGGAAAAGAAGCAGGAGAAGAAATTTGGGATTTGACAATAGCTACAGATAAAAGTGATTTT
Organism: Anabaena lutea FACHB-196; assembly: GCF_014698305.1. Taxonomy (GTDB): domain Bacteria; phylum Cyanobacteriota; class Cyanobacteriia; order Cyanobacteriales; family Nostocaceae; genus Anabaena; species Anabaena lutea. Next base: position 147,392 of record NZ_JACJST010000002.1, read on the forward strand.
TTATTACCTAAAAGACTTAAAGAATTGAATAAAATTTTAGGATTTAGAGCAGCAGTACAAAAAAATGGCTCTGGCGGTTTAAAGCTACTTTCAGTTTATTTACTACAGCCTTCACGTGGACAATCTGATGCCTATGCTGCACCTTATTGTTTATGTTTATTACCTAATCATGAACACCGTATTGGTATTCCTCCAAAGGCATTAGCACAGATAGCAACCATGCCAGTTTGTGGTAATCATGTACCTACAGAAGATCAACTGCAAGCATGGAAAGCCTTTTTGAAAGTTGAAGAACGTATAGCTAAAGCACGTCAGTTTTGTGTGCTTTTTATAAATTATAAATATAGTCTTAATCATAAACAAATTATTTTTGAAATTAATATCAATTCAGCTACACTTGATGGTTATGATGAACATCACTTAAATGTAGAAAACTTTTGGGAACGGGTAAAACAGGCAAAAAACCAAGATATTAAGTTTTCTGATACTGTACCTACAGAGAAAAATCGTCGCAGCAGTCGTCAATTAGGAACCATTGATAAAATCGAACCAAAATCTAATATTATTCAAATTAGATTAGAACGCGATTTAGTTGAATATATAGCAGCAGGAAATTATCAACTTCCCACGACTGGATATTTGTTTTTTGATGCTGCTGGGGATATTAAACAGATTGAACGTAAAGAAAAAGCTTTAGAACAATTAAAACAAGGACGCACTCAAAATCCATATTTAGGTAACTTTTTATTTGATGCTTCCCAAGCAAGACCGATTAAAAAAACAATCAAACTGCAAGCAAAAGATTTATTATTATCTTCTGCAAATGCAGGACAAAAAGCATCTGTGGAAATGGTACTTGCAGCCGAAGATTTAGTTTTAATTCAAGGGCCACCAGGTACTGGTAAAACTACCGTAATTGCGGAAATTTGCTATCAGGTTGCTTTGCGAGGTGGACGCACATTAATTACCTCTCAAGCCAATTTAGCAGTTGATAACGCTCTGAGTCGATTAGTTCATAACCCAGTAATTCGGGCTGTGAGAAAGGGCAGATCCGAAAAAGTTGGAGAAGAAGGACAGCCATTTTTAGAAGATCAAGTAATTGGCACATGGTTAGAAAATACTGCCAATGACTGCGAAAATAATCTTGCTCAACGTCAGGAAAATATTACACTTATTAATCAATTATTAGCATTATTACCACGTTTTGTAGCTTATTTCAAATTAGAGGAAGAATTTAATCAAAAACAAACTGAATCAAAAGCAGAAATAGAGAAATTAAAGGAAATATGTAAAAATCAAGAAATATATTATCATGAAACATTAGCCAATCAAAATAAAATAGAAAATCTATTTTCTGGATTGAATAATCTCCTCAAAAATCTACCAATAAATTGGGATTTAGCAGAAGTCAAAGATTTTTTACCCTGTCTTCAACCATATATAAAAGATAATCATCAAGTAGAAAATTTTCGTGAAAATGTTCGTCAAGCCATAGCTTATACAGATGAACTGGGCTTGGTTCGTCCTAACCGTGGTGCATTTGGTTTAGCAGTTTGGTTACGTGAAACAGTAGCACCGGAAATTTCTGAATTTAAAACAGGATTAAATTATGCTAATGATGTGAATATAGCCATGTCAGAATTATCTACATTGGTACAGGCTTTCAAACAGAGTTCTACATATTTACACCAGTTACAAACAGGGTATGAGCAATTTATAAATAAAGATCAAAGTCTACAACCAACAATTCAAATATGGGAAAATCGCCAACGCGAAATAGATTATATTATTGAAGCAGTTATAGAATGGAAATCTACAGCTTATAACCATCTATATCAAGTATTGAAAAATTGTCAGCAATCAGATTTACCATTAACAGATAATATGGTAGATTTACCACTAGGTTTATTGATGTTTGCCAAAAATTTAAAATTACCACTTGTACCAAAAAATTATAAAATTAGTTTACCAGATTGGAAGTTATTGACAAAAGCAATATCTTACGAAATTCAAGGCAAATTTACTGACAGACGGGGGAAAGAACATAATTTTAGTTATTTCTTACAGGAACATTTTAGTCAAATTCCCATAGTACTATCAAAAAGCGATCGCACTCAATGGCAAGTAACTTATCAAGAGTTAAATGATTATCAACTTCTGAACCCTAAACAGCGTAAAACACTGGTTGAAAATACGCAATCTTTTTTAATTAAACTCCAAAAAACTTATGGTGCATCTTATGAATTGGATCACATCAACTCTACTCTTAGCCGCATTACCCAAGAATTACTAGACATAATTCTTGCAAATGCCCGTCAGTGTGTTGTGAAAATTAAAACAGAAGCTGAACAACAGCTGACTATTTTAAAAAAACAACAAAAGCAATTAAATGAACTACCCAATAATGGAATTACTAAAGAACAAATATCGGAAGTTCAATTTCAGGTAGAAAAATATAGCCAAGATGCTAATGTGAAACTTGTACAAGTTGTAAATGGCTTGGAGGAAATTAGTAAAAAAATAAATATACCTAATTCATTACGGATTTTAGCAGACAAATATTTAGCTAAACAATCAAATATTTGGGAACAAACCCAAGAATTTGCCAATCAAGTAAGTTTTTGTGAAAGTCGCATAATTCAACTTGAGACTTTAATTCCATCATTAAAACCTCTGGTGATACTAGAAATAATTAAAAATTCTTTAGATGAAAAACTTTCAACATTACAAGCAGAAACTGCCATTTCTCTGCAAAAACTGGAAACCTTGCAAGCAAAGCTACAGGAATTAGAACAAAGACAAGAATTAAAGATATCAGAAGAGTTAATCACATATCGCCATTGGTGGACACAAGAATGGCAAAATATACCGGATAAATTTAAACTAGAAATTACTGAAAATGAATTATTTAATTTAGATTTTTTACGCAACTTTAGAAAGAAGTTTAAAAGTTGGACAAAACAACGACAGAATGAAGAAAATTATCTCCATAAATATCAAAACTTTGTTCAAGATTGGATTACAAAATTACGTCAACCTTCAGAAAGAGATAGTAATGATTTAAGAAAAATTTATTTAGATAACGCTAACGTTGTTGGTATTACCTGTGTTCAAGCTGCAAATTACAATTTTTCTGAAGAATTTCAATCTTTTGATGTTGTGATTATTGATGAAGTTAGTAAATGTACTCCACCAGAATTACTAATACCAGCTTTGAAGGGTAAAAAATTAGTCATGGTAGGAGATCATCGACAGTTACCACCAATGCTTGACACTAGCACTGTTGAAGAAGTTGCTAAAAAAATTGGCAATACCAGAGAAGAATTGCAATTTTTAGAAGAATCATTATTTAAAATTCAGTTTGAAACTGCGGATAAAAGCATTAAAGAAATGCTCAATACCCAATATCGAATGCACCCAAACATCATGGGAGCAATTAATCAATTTTATGATGGTAAATTAGAATGTGGTATTTTAGAACCTGATACAAAACGCGCTCATAATTTAGCGGGGGAAATAATTCAAGAAAATCAGCATTTAATTTGGGTAAAAATGCCCAGAGAAAAAGAGTTTCAAGAAGAACGTCAGGGAACTTCATTTTTAAATATTCCCGAAATTGATGTCATAGAAAATATATGTCTGCAATTTGAGAAGGCTTGGGCTGAGAAAGTTGCTAATGGTGAACCCAAAAAAGAAATAGCTGTAATTACATTTTATGGCGCTCAATTGAGAAAAATTGATGAACGTTTACAATCTGAGCTTTTCCCTTCTTTGCAAATTAGAACAGGTACAGTTGATAGATTTCAAGGAATGGAACGAGCAGTTGTAATTGTGAGTATGGTTCGCAATAATAGTCAAGGAGATGTGGGATTTGCAAAAAAACCAGAACGGGTTAATGTTGCTTTTTCCCGCGCTCAAGAATTACTAGTAATTGTTGGTTGTCACGATTTATTTACCAGTAAATCAGGTACAGTCGGCGGTATGTATTCTGAAGTTGCAAATATTGTCAGTTGTTATAGAGGTTTTATTGATGTTTCTTGCTTCCACGTCTAAACCTATTGATGAAATTCTTAAAAATGCGGTAGAAAAAATTGAAGCCCAAAATGCTAATTTAGCAGTTTTCACAGCCCGTCAATTTCGCTATAGTTTGCGTCAAAGTATTGTAGAATTAACTATCAAAGAACCACGACAATTTAATGTCCTAGAAGAATTTATTATCCGTGCGGCTATTGAATTTGAACCACCACCTACCGCAGATGAATTAGCCTCGGTACTTGGGCTTGATGCTGTATTTGTAAAAAGTACAATTTCAACTCTTCAGACATTACAAACCTTGGCGGTAACAACACCAATTACAGTTACTACAGAAGGGCGTTTATTCTATGAAAAAGGAACCGTACCCAAACCGCCTTATACCATCCAAATTTATGCTATTAGCGACTCTTTAGCTGAAACAATTACCTTTCAATCTGAAACTTTAGATGATGTTACAATTAATTTACCTGATTTAGGAAAATTTGTAAATATTGATCATAATATTCACAAAATTTCTACATTCTCACTTGAAGAAATACAGCAAATGCTTCAGGATTCAGGTTTAGCAATTCATGTACCAGAAGCGGGAAAAATGATTACTGATTTTCGGGTACTAGCTGCAAGTAAAATAATTTGGAAACCAATCTCACTATTTGTTATATTCAATGCCTTAGAAGATAAATTCATTATTCAAATCAGTAGTGGTAAGCAAATTTTAGAAGCAGCTACTAACAAAATAGAATCACTAATAAAAGAAAGTAAATTATCCTTAGAAACCTTATGTGGATTATCAGATGAAGCCATCAAGATAAAACGTGAAGAATTTCTCAAAAAATTCCAAAATCAAGATTTATTAGAAACAGCTATATTGCCACAGATAACACCTCAAAATCCAGAAAAGAAATCACCCAAAACCCAAAAAATAGACCCCAACTAATCACCAAAGCTTATCTGCGTTGATCTGCTGTTAATAAATCTCATCCTTAACTTCACCAATTACAGCGATGCACAAAACCGTCAAATTTGATACAATTTATCCAAAGTTAGGAGAGCCGAGGAAAAAAAATGGTCTTAACAAAAGGCTTTGAGATTGAGATATACACTGGCACACCTCAAGGTAAGATCGTCGGACTCTCCGACCAAATTATCAGAGACTTAGATGGATTTATGCGGGAGCCAGATAGCCGCAACGTAGAATACATAACCCAACCATCCAGTAATTACGAAAATCAATTGTGTGGCTTGCTGCGTCCCCGACGAGATTTGCGTAACTACCTGCAACGCCTAGGCGACTATACCTTAATTCCAGGAAGCACTCTATCTTTGAGTGGGAGCGATCGCTTTTACCGTTCCGACCCCACCAACCCCTATCATGACTACATTGAGCAAACCTATGGCACAAAAGTAGTCACCGCCAGCGTACACATCAATATTGGCATCAGTGACCCAGAAATATTAATGCGTGCCTGTCGAGTCATCCGCCTCGAAGCACCCCTCTTCCTTGCCCTCAGCGCCTCCTCTCCTTTCCTAAATGGGAAAGCCACAGGCTATCATTCCACCCGTTGGGGACTCTTCCCCCAAACCCCTGCTTATGTACCCTTATTTTCCAGCCACGCCCATCACATTCAGTGGGTGGGTGAACAACTAGCAGCGGGGACAATGCAAAACGTGCGGCATTTGTGGACATCAGTGCGGCCAAATGGCGATCGCCGTCCTTACGATTTAAATCGTCTAGAACTGCGAATTTGTGATTTAGTCACAGATCCCATTTCCTTGTTAGCAATTACCGCTTTACTGGAAGCCCGATTGTTACAAATCATCGACAACCCCAACATCGATCCTTTAACCCAAAGCAGCTTATCCCCTGTAGAATTGATCGCCCTAACTGCCAAAAATGAAATGGCAGCCGCCACAGCGAGTCTTGATGCTCAGTTGCAACATTGGCAAGATGGTAGTAACATTCTCGCTAGAGATTGGATTGCGAAACTATATCAAGGAGTTTGGGGAATAGCTAAACAACAAGGCTTCAGCTGTTTCCTTTCCCCTTTGCAAAAAATCCTCCGCGAAGGTAATGAAGCCCAACAGTGGTTACAGTTACACAAAGTCGGTGTTGATTCTCAGCAAGTCATAACCCAGGCAATTATTGCCACCCAAGAACGGGAACAGGAACTAGAAAACAAGTTGTGTTCTTCTCTATTGGCTTGATTTCTCAGGGAACAGGGACAAGAGGACACGGAGACACGGAGACACGGAGATATGGAGATATGGGAAAAGAAAACACGGGAATAGGGGGAAAGAGTTGACTGTCAGAAGATAATCTCTCTTTCTCACCGCGTCTCCCCATCTCCCCATCTCCCCATCTCCCCAATCCCCCATTTTCTTCGTTTTAAAAATCTAATCCTTGGTGATTGTTTCCGGGGTATTAACAAAACCTATAGGTAATCTATCTCTATCTATCGGTAGATTTCCTACCTGCGCTACAGTATCCTATAGAATTCTTAACTTTTCGTGACCATGCCTCAGGTAGTTCTAGTTAACCCACAAATTCCTCCTAATACAGGTAATATTGCCCGTACTTGCGCCGCTACAGCCACAGAATTACACTTAGTAGGACCTTTAGGATTTGAAATTAGCGATCGCTACCTCAAAAGAGCCGGTTTAGATTACTGGCCTTATGTCAAACTCCACTATCACGAATCCTTAGAAGCATTCCAAATCATCCATAATCAGCGTGGGGGCAGACTCTTAGGTTTTAGCGTTCGTGGCAGTGTTAACTATACCCAGTTCCAATTTCAAGCCGATGATTGGCTGCTGTTTGGTAGTGAAACCCAAGGCTTACCACCAACTGTTCTCTCCACCTGTGACTCCATTCTCCACATTCCCATGACTGAACCTGGAGTTCGTAGCTTGAATTTATCCGTAAGTGTAGCTATCAGCTTGTTTGAATCCCGCCGTCAGTTAGGCTATTTACAATAGTTAATGAATTTTTAAGTATAAAAACTGACTTTTTTCAAAAAAAAAGAGCGTCATAAAGTAATTAAATGCGTGAATTTACTTAAAAAATAAGCAGTTAAATCAAAATTTAAATCATCTCTCAACCCATATAAAAAAAATGTCTTTCAGATTAGCAAAGCTAATATAAGAAATTTGTATATTAACTTTGAGTCCTTACCCATTCTCAATGATAGATTTTAGTAAATTTAAATTACATCAATATGAAAGATAAAATTGGCAAAACCATTTACTAGAGAGCATCTTAGCTATTTGTATCAGGTGACACAATCATATAACTCCTATCTTGCTGCGAATTTGTACGGTTGTTTTTTAGGGAATAAACGACGTAAAGTCTCGTGTTGATAAGACTGATTGGATAAAAAAATCTTGAAAATATCTACAGCAGGATAATCGTCTTTCCAGAAGTCGCAGCAGATCAACCGCTAACAGCGCTCGTGGACTCAGCAAAGCTATCATAATTTGTCTAGCCCCCGCCATAGCAAAATCAGCAAGATAACTGTCAAGAATGAACATTCCTGGGTTTAGGAGGAGTGGTAACAAACAAGTCAGCACACAAATTTTAAGGTTTACTAACAAGTATGAACTTGTTTAAATCAGAGAAGCAGGTTAATCTTGCCTAAGTATCTCTGATGAATGTGATCTTGATATATCGTTTGATGTGATCTCAATCATGGATTAATATCCAACTTGAAAAATCAAGGTCAGTTAAGCGAAGCGTGATCATAGGAGGTCGTCTTTGAAACGAGCATTGAAAAAGAGAGTAAAGGCTGTGTTGAACAATACCCCTAACAGTGATGATGCCCCGGTAGAGCAGTTAAATGAGGCTAACCCCAAAGCAACCCGCCGGACGCGAACCCAAGCCGCTATGATTGGCTTGGCAATCTCAATGGGCGCAACCAGCCTTTTGGTGACTCGACAAAGCGATCAAGCCCAAGCAGCGGCTCCTGTTGGCAGTCAAAAAGCAGCCTCAACAATTCCGGCTGCTGCTGAGACTGAGATAAAGTTTGTAGCCACAAAGCTGGAGTCCCAAGCCGTCTCATCAGCGAGCGTGCCTGAAAATCCTGTCATCGTGGAACCAACAGCAGTTTCGCAAGTGCCTGGGCTTGAAGCTAAATGGCCAATTACAGCCAAAGAAAAGGCTGTCAAAATTCCGGTCTCAGAAGCCGACAAAAATGCTATCTACTTACAACCCCAAATAGCACCGGAATTGAGAAATAACTCAGTTCAATCCACATTACAAACAGCTAACCAGCTGCCTCAGACATCACAACAATTTGCAGCCAATCCCAGTGTTGTTGGCAGCCAACCTACACCTGTAACTGTACAAACAGAGAACACAATCAGTAATGATGTGAATGTCCAACTGAAAGCGCAGCAAGAGTTTGCTCTCAACCGCTTACAGGAAAAATCGAACCGTTTAAGAAATAGTCTGGCGGAGTTGCGGTCTGAGGAGGCCAACAATTTATCACAATCGGGTATTGAACAGGCACAGCCAACAACCGTAGCTGATCAAACTGTGGCAGTACAGTCAGAAGATTTGACTAAACCCAAGCAAGTCGATCTGATATCCAAGCTAAAAGAGGATAAAAACACAAGTGCGCTAGAGCAGAAGGTAATGACACCTGCACCAGCAGCACCTACAGTTGTCGCTCAATTACCTCTCTTCACCTACGAGGTTAAACCAGGAGATACATTAGCCGAAATTGCTACCAATTACGGTACATCAGTCTCAGAACTAGTCAAAGCTAATAATCTCAACAATCCCAATGAACTGCAAATCAGTCAAAAACTGATTATCCCTGCTGTTAAAGCGGAGCGTAGCCTCTTTGACCAGCCGACTGTAGCAATTCAGCCCAATTTTGTCCAGCCTAGCAGTATGCCCACAGTTGCTAGTTCTCCTGTGAGTAAGCCTAAATTAGATACCAATCTGACTGTTGGTTCACAATCACCAGTATTTGCTAACAACAACAGCGTTGCTATTCCCATTCCAGCAGCTAGGGAGAATCAGCTGTCGGTAAACACTCCTGCTATCACCAACAGTATTACCATCCCCGTACCAGCAGCTAGGGAGAATCAGCTTCCAACTCCAGATACTGAAGCTACTCCCCCCAGATCTTATGGTGTGGGTGGTGATACTCCAATACGCAATCGTGCGACGACAACTCAAACTGCTCAAAAACCACCTCGAAAGTTAGCCAAGGCTAAAGGTAATGAGCGTCTCACCAGTTTACAAGCAGAAATTGAGAGACTACGCGAAAAATACCGCGCTCAACAATCAGGTATGTCTCAAGAGTCTACTGTAACTGTGCCAACAGTCACGGAAACTGATAATTCAGCCCGACCGATTGCTGTGCAGAGAAACAAGAATGTCTCCGCTGTAACGGTTAATTCCCAACTCAATTCAGTGGCGATTCCTGTACCTCAACCCATACTACCCAGTTACAGCGAAAAACCTGTTAAGCCTCTATTCCGTGCTACTCGTCCCACTAACGAGCCAATTAACCCAGAATTTCTGTCAAATCAAACAGCAGCCCCGAAATATTCCAATCGTAATTCATCTGGCATTAGGTTAGCAGTACCTCCCGCAGGTGTTACCGCTACTGAGTCTTTAGGTAAATTGCGAGGAACTAGGGTGTCTCCCACCTTGCCACCTTTGGCATCTGTGGATATATACTTACCTAGATCTGTTGACCCAAATACTAATTCCCCATCTACTTCTTCCACAGGTTATATTTGGCCAGCAAAGGGAGTTCTTTCCTCTGGTTATGGCTGGCGTTGGGGTAGAATGCACAGGGGTATTGATATTGCTAACGGCGTTGGTACACCAATCTACGCATCGGCTCCTGGTGTAGTAGAAAAAGCAGGCTGGAATAACGGTGGTTATGGCATTTTAGTTGAAATCCGCCATGCCGATGGTAGCATGACTCGTTATGCTCACAACAGCCGAGTTTTGGTACAAGTCGGTCAACAAGTAGAACAAGGGCAAACAATCGCCGCTATGGGCAGCACTGGTTTCAGCACTGGCCCTCACAGCCACTTTGAAGTTCATCCATCAGGTAAAGGTGCAGTTAACCCCATTGCTTTCTTACCAGCACGGCTGTAATGACTAGCTGTTTTTAACTCAGGCATTGCCTTGTTCGTTGAGGGAGATATACTCCCTCTTTGATTTTTTGAGAGGAGATTTTTATAAATAGGAATTGCGATCGCTAAAATTGTATGCTATCTTAATAGAAGTTGATGAAACAACACGGCTCAGTAGCTCAGTTGGTTAGAGTACGGGACTCATAAGCCTGGGGTCGTCAGTTCAAATCTGACCTGAGCCATTTAAAAAATCTAATATTTGTCAGCACATCAGCCGATAGTCAAACTTTCAGGACTATGCGGCTTTTGCTCTAATTATCTTACTTTTACGATTCAGGTGAAATAAAAGGCAGCAGTTTACCAAAACTATAGCCTTTCTACAGCAGGGAACTCTTAACAGGGAACATGGAAGGTGGGCTACAAGGTTTCTGAATAAAGCATATTTAAAGAAAGGTTGATGTCTAAAGAAGACAGAATTAAGGTATAGCAACGGACAAGGCTGTTAGGACATCAACCAATGCTAAAACTTAGACACCAAAAGACTTTTAGCTCTGTCACCTGCTATAAGTAAGTCAAGCTTAAAAAACATCAAATAGACCCAACTCCCTTTTCTAGTAGGAAACGGTGAATCAAAGCCTCTCTACTGTTAGGGTAGAGGTTTATCAGAGAGATATTACATTTATCACGAGGCGAAATTTATTGTTAATACCTGCTTCATTTTGCGATTTTAGTTGTGAAGCTAATAAACTAAAAATTTCCTGCATCAATAGGTGATAGTGAAGTTTATCAAAATTTGTACTTTTGTTACCTAATGAGTCAGAATAATCGAACCCCATTTTAAGCCAACAAGCTACTTTTTTTCTTCCGTTTCTCGCAGTTGCTTCTCTGTCCGTGCGTAGGGGTCTGTCTTCGGCCTCCAAGAAGGAAACAAGCCAATAAAAAATTTGTTCATGGCTAGGCGCGTATGAGTGCTGGCTTGCCCTAATGAACCAGTAAACACTTTATCTCCTGCCGCCACAAACAACAAAAAGCCAATGAGTATAAAAGGCATATACCGTTTCATCTTTAAACTCCCTCATGCTAAAGCTTTCTAAAAGCTAACAAGCGATACTTCCAGTGAGCTACATTAATTCTTTCTTATTTAGTTCATTTATATAAAAAAATAAGTTACTCGTCAATATTCAGTATAGTAACAAAATACTCGCAAATGCTAATTGATATAGATAAGTAGTGGTGCAAAATAAATTGCACATTTTGAGAAGGGAATTCTTAACAGGGAACAGAACAAGATTACAAGGGTTTCTATTTTTTGGCAAAATGTGTAAATAATTTTGCTGAGGTACTTGTTTTTAAATTATACAAAATATAATTTTTTAGCTAGTTAACTACTTAGGAATAGCAGAATTTTTTTGATACGCACTAAAGTACCAGAAGATCCTGAGCTAGGATTCATACCTAGCGATTCATGGGAATTTCAATGCAAAACTCAGCACCATTACCAGGTTCAGAAGAACACTTAATTTGACCACCGTGCTTTTCCACAATAATTTGATAACTGACAGATAATCCTAAACCAGTACCTTGTCCAGGTTCCTTAGTAGTAAAGAAAGGGTCAAAAATACGCGATTCCATACCTTGAGGAATCCCACAACCATTATCAGCAATACGAATCACAACAGAATTTTTATTTGTCACTTCTGTACAAATGCAAATTTTAGGATTGTCAGTTAATTTTCCCGCTGCTAATGATTGTTCTATCCCCCAAATCGCGTTATTAATAATATTCATAAACACCTGATTCATCTGGGCTGCATAGCAAAATACCGGAGGCAAATTACCATATTTTTTAACTATCTCAATAGCTGGAAAATTAGTCTGTGGTTGCAGCCGATTTTGCAAAATTAAAAGCGTGCTATCGATGCCTTCATGCAAATTAATTGGCTTTTTTTCGGCTTCATCAAGGCGAGAAAAAGTCCGTAAAGAAAGCACTAATTGACGAATACGATCTGCTCCGCTCATCATGGAACTGAGAATTTTAGGCAAATCATCAGCGATAAAATCTAAATCTACATCTGCTACTTGGTTTTGAATTTCTTCTATGGGCTGGGGATAGTTTTTTTGATAAAGGCGCAGCAATGTTAATAAATCTTCGGTGTGGTTAGAAACGTAGGGTATATTACCGTAAATAAAACTAATTGGGTTATTAATTTCATGAGCGACTCCAGCAACTAACTGCCCTAAGCCAGCCATTTTTTCACTTTGAATTAACTGGCTCTGAGTTTGCTGCAATTCCTTGAGAGTTTGGGTAATTTCTTCTTTTTGACGTTGTGTCCGTTCGAGTAATTCAGCTTGCTGGAGTCCTACCCCTAATTGAGAGCCAATCTGCACCAACAAATCTACTTCATCTTCTTGCCAATCACGAGGTTCAGTATTTTGATAAGCTGCCAATAATCCCCAGAGTTGCTCTCCTTGAAAAATTGGCACAATCATATATGCTCTGGCTTCTGTAGGTGTAATTAGGGCAAGATGACGGTTAGAATCAGTTATGTTAGAGGTATCTTTAACAACAATAATTTTACCATTAATGTATTCTCCTCCTTGGGTTTTTTGCAGGAAATTATCGGTAATTACAGGCACAAGTTCCCATATTGGTGTCCAACCATAAGCCAAGGATTCCGCTACAAATTCGCCACTTCCATCAGGCTGAAAGCGGTAAATTGTCACTCGATCAACTTCTAATAGTCGTAGAACTTCTTGAGTACTAGTAGCAAAAATAGTATTCAGATCAAGAGATTGGCGAATTTTCTCCACCGTTGCGGCTAAAGCTTTTTCCCTTTCTGCCGCTTTCCGTTCTCGTTCGGCAGCTTTAGCCAATTTCTCGGCTTGAATTTGCACCTGTTGTAAAGACTCAGCTTGCTGTAATGCCACACCTAATTGCACACCAACTTGTGCCAGCAAGTTAATTTCTTCATCTTGCCAATAACGGGGTTGAGAATTTTGATAAGCTACCAATAATCCCCACAGCTTTTCACCTTGGGAAATGGGGACAAAAACTTCATTTCGCGCATACTTTCCAGCTTGTGTTCCTTGTAAGAAAACACCTTCATTCACAGGTTGAGGCTTAATGATTGGTGTCCAGTCATCTAAAATGGAATCAGCTACAAATTCCCCACTCCAGTCAGGGTAGAAGCGATAAATTGCCACTCTTTCTACTTCTAAGAGTCCTCTAACTTCTTGAGTAGTGGTTTTAAAGATGGTGTCAATATCCAAAGACTGACGAATTTTATCGACAGTATTCACTAATGCCCGTTGCCGTTCTGCTGCTTTGCTAATTTCTGCGGCTTGTTTCTGCATTTTTTGCAAATATTCGGCTTGCTGCAAAGCTACACCCAATTGTGAACCAACTTGGGTGAGTAAGTAGACTTCATCTTCTTGCCAATCGCGGGTTCCTGTGTTTTGGTAAACTGCCAATAAACCCCAAATTTTATGATTATAAAGAATAGCCACGATTACATAAGCCCTGGCTTGATAACTTTCTAAAACTTTGATGTAACAATCGCTAAATCCGGCATTATAAATATCATTACAAACACGGTATACTTCACCTTTAGCGAAGCGACCACCTCCTGTATCTTGTAGATAGGTATCGGTGAGAGGTTCCACTATTTCTTTTAATTTACATTCGCTGATGTTGTCACCTAACTCTGGTCGTTGTAACTGTTCTTGCATGAGTGTAACCCAACCTTGAGTTACAGATTCAAACACGAATTCACCACTCCAATCGGGATTGAAGCGATAAATAGCGGCGCGATCGCTATTCAGTAGTTGTCTGAGTTCTTCTGTGGTGGTGCGGAAAATGCTTTCTAAATCAAGGGACTGGCGAATTTTTTCGATAGTTCTAGCTATGGTTTTTTGCCATTCTGCTGCTTTTTCTCTAGCTTTCGCTTGTGCAAGTTGTGCAGATTGTAGTTTCATTTGTTCTATGTAATCTGCTTGCTGTAAAGCAACTCCTAAATGTTCGGCAATTAATTGTACAAATTCAATTTCTGATGCTTCCCATTGTCGGGGTCTACTACAATGATGAATACACAGCAATCCCCATAAATCCTTGCATTTGATTAAGGGGACAGCTATATTTGCACGGACTTGAAATTTTTCTAACATCTGAAGATGGCAATCAGTGGTATTATCTTGACAAATGTCAAATATTGCCCTGATTTTCTCTTCCTGAGAGATATCAGCAAAATTTACTGCAAAGCAGCAATCTCTCAGTTTGGTAGCCAAGGCTGGAACCCATTCTGTTCCTACATCCTCATAGATAAATTCCCCTTCCCATGCCGATTCAGGATGAAACCGAAACACCCCAACCCGATCTGTATTGAGCAACTGACGTACTTCGGTAACTGTAATTTTAAAGATAGTATCTATATCTAGAGATTCACGAATGTGGGCAATTACTCTAGACAAAGCTTTTTGTTTTTCTCCTTGATCCAGAGAAAATTTCATATCTAGCTGATATTCTGTTTGGGAAGTTGGTTGTATCAGTTCCATGATCAAAAAATTCTCCATTTCCCACATGATTCTTAAATATAGTCCACTATCTTCTCTAAGGTAACAATAAATGTTGGTATCTGTTAAGTGTATACAAGTAATCGTGCAAAATAAATTGCATATTTAGGGGAGGGAATAGGAAATAGGGAACAGTAAAGGAATACAGAGATTTTTATTTTTTGGCAAAATGTATAATTAACTTTGCTGAAGTACTCATATAGTATAGGGACACGATATGATCGCATCCCTACCGAAATATTTATGACAGCAGAAAACAGCGCTCTATGGGCTGCAATAGAATCATCTTCGCTTGGCAGTGCTGCGTCGGAGTTCGCGTGTTTCGTCTTCTCGACGACGGCGATCGCGCCAATCAGCGAGTGTTAAATAAACGACACCGCCTGTAACTGATACTAGCAGCACTACGGCAACCAAAGCCAAAATACTCAGGAATGGATTTTCCACGATTCCTCTATAGTCCGTTGCGTCCCCAAACTACCATTGAAATCGACCAAGTGAACACAACTAACAGTGATACCCAACCCAGTGTCAAAATCATAGTTCCACTTTTCAAATAATTACAAAACGTCTCTAATACCTATCATACCGGGAAAAGGCAGTTGATTTGTTAACTATATTTTGAGGAACTTGCTAAGTTTATGGAACTAATGGCGGAACGCGTAGAATCGGTAAAAGCAGGCATTATCGGCGGTTTATCTGTGGGAGTAGCTTTTCTCTTCAGCAGTGTTATTAATAGTTTGGTGCTGGGTAAGTATTTTCCCATACTGATTCTGGATAAATCTAATCTAGTTAATTTACAATTTTTACTGAGTAGCGCCATAGCGGGCTTTTCTGGTTTGCTATTTGGTATAACATATCGCTATATTATCCGCACTGATACAAATCCTCACCTTAATACTGGTGGTATCTTTGCTTTTGGCTTGGTGCGGGGATTAACTCAGATAGAAGTTGGTTGGAATTATACTGGTACGATTCTGCCTTTTTTAACATTATCGGGAGAAAGTATATTATCCTTTGCTGTTGCTGCTTTTGTTCTCGATACTGCTATCCTACTTGGTTGGCTTAAACCTTTTTCTTCAACTTAAAGTCTTTGCCATAACCAGAAATTCACTAATTACTTTTGAATTTTGAATTTTGAATTTTAAATTATTTATGAATCACTATTTTCTCATCATTGATCTTGAAGCTACTTGTTGTAATGAACGTAGCATTCCCCGTCACGAAATGGAAATTATCGAAATTGGGGCGGTAATGTTGAATAGAAAAACCTGGGAACTTGATTCTGAGTTTCAACACTTTATTCAACCTGTAATAAATCCTCAACTTACAGCTTTTTGTACAGAATTAACTAGTATTTCTCAGCAACAAGTTGACGCAGCACCTCATTTTCCAGAGGTGATGTCAAAATTGATAGAATGGATGAATTCTTTTCCTAATTATATCTTCTGTTCTTGGGGTAATTACGACAAATCCCAATTTTTACAAGATTGTAAATTTCATCATGTTCCCTATCCGTTTGGTTCTGAACACAGAAATATTAAAAATGAATTTTCAGAATATTTGGGTGTATCTCATAAGTTTGGTATGGCACAAGCCCTTAAACATTTAAACATGGAATTACAAGGTACACATCACCGGGGTATTGATGATGCTAGGAATATTGCCGCTATTTACAGACATATGCAGACTAATAAAAGAAGCAATATCGTGTCTGGAAGTGATCATTAGTGCAGGGGGACGCGGGGACACGGAGACGCGGAAACACGGAGATAAATAACCGAATTACGAATTACGAATTACGAATTACGAATTACGAATTACGAATTATTTTAAAAGGCGTTGTTTTGAATAATAGATAGAGGAACTGTGGCGAAATATTCTCGCTGAAATTGTTCTTCTTTGACAGCGGATAAAAATTGCTTAACCGCATTATCAACAAGAGTTTCTGAAGCGTTATTAGTATTCCAGGTAATTTGGAAATTACGATCTTGACGTTGAATTGTAAACCCTAAATATTTTAAAGCTTTAAATCCTAAATGTAATGTTTGGTCGCTAACCCTGAGTTTTTCTAAAAGTTGTATGCGGGTAACTGGTTGATTTGTGCGGCTGAGATATTTAGCAATTCCTACCAGATTCAGCCAAACTTCACTAGGTGGCGGGTTGTGGGGTTTCGACCAAGCAATAACTAATTGTTGTTGATTATAAACCGACTTTCTCAACCATGCACGCAAATCATCCCAATTAGTGGGACAATCTTTAATAATCAGCGCTGAGTTTTTATTACTGAATTCTGAATAATCTTGATTACGCCAGTCTAAAATAATTGCTGAGTTTTGAGTTTTCAGTTCTGAATCAACACAGGGACGCACAGCGATTAATCTAATTTCATAGCGTTTTTTATAGCTGTTGTAATCTATTTCGGCTATACAATCACATTTACCTATAGGTAAATCGTCTTTATAATGTCCCCACCAAATACCAGGAAAAGGACTGTTACTCGAATCATCCCGAATATCGAACTCCGCTTTAATATATTGTATTTTATTACCTTGGAAATCTTGCTGATTGCGATGCCAAGAATTTTCAAACCAACAGTTTTTAATTAATAATTTAGGAATTGGATTTCCCATTCCACATGGTTCTAAAACTTTGAGTTCTAAAAATAAATCTTTCCCCAAATCTGCAACAGTTACTACTAAATCTGCTTGGACTGTGGGTACGAGATTTGTTCCTCCTAAAGATTGTCGTAACTTTTGATTAATTGCATCTGTAAATAAAGGAATATTTTCAACTAACAAACTCAAACCTGCTGCAAAAGGATGTCCACCAAAACGATGTAATAAATGTGCTTGTTCTTTAACTAATTGATATAAATCAACAGAATTAATCGAACGTGCTGAACCACGGGCTAAAAGTGCTGAGTTGTCAGAAGTTTCTGAGTCAGAAAGTGCGTTTTCTGTACTTAACAAAATTGTCGGGCGGCCTGTTTCCTGTGCTATCTGTCCAGCAACTAAACCCAAGACACCTACAGCCCATTGCGGATCTTCTAAAACAATGACGTTGGTAGTTGATAAGTCTAATTGAGTCAGTTTTTTTGCTACTTGGGCTTGGACATCTTTTTGTAAAGACTTACGACGAGAATTGGCTAATTCTGTTTCTTCTGCTAATTGATGACAGCGTTGAATATCTCGACTAGTTAGTAATTCTACACAAAAACTAGCATCACCATGAATGCGACTAACAGCGTTGATTCTTGGACCTAAACCGAAGGAGATATCTGTGGGACGGTCGCCATTTTTCTGACATAATTCTAATAATTTTCCTACTCCTGGTCGTCGTTTTTCTGTAACTGTTTTTTTATGATCTCTGTGTAATTGTTGAATTCCCAATTGTGCTAAATAACGACAGTCACCAGTTAATTGTACCAAATCTGCAATTAAACCTATCGCTACTAAATCTAATAAATCAGTTAATGGATGTTGGGGTACATCTGGCAAAGTTTCATATAATGCTTCCACCAGTTTGTAAGCTACTGCAACTCCAGAAAGATGAAATAATGGATGTTCTTTGGGTAAATAACGCGGGTTAATAATTGCATTGACTGGAGGACGTTCGGGAGGTAAAGTATGATGGTCTGTAACGATGACATCTATACCTAATTGTTGTGCATAAATAATTTCTGCAATATTTGTGCTACCTGTGTCACAAGTGACAATTAATTTACAACCTTGTTGAGCTAAATTATCAATTCCTGATTGATTTAGTCCGTGGGATTCTTTTAAGCGGTTGGGAATGTAATAAGTTAATTTTTTATCTTGTTCAAAAAACTGTCCTAAACCATCCCACAATACAGCAGTTGAGGTAATACCGTCAGCGTCAAAATCTCCCCAAATGGCTACTTTTTCAGCAGCTTGGGCGGCTTTTTTGAGACGGTTTACCGCTAAATACATTTCTTGCCCAAATTCAAAGGCACTAGCTGGTTGATAAGTTTGATAGTTTACAAATGCTGCTAGTTGTAATTCAGTTTGTATACCTCGTTGCCAAAGTAATTGGGCGGCAAAAATTCCACTAGATAGGGGTGTATAATGTTTAACTGTCTGGATGAACCATTCAGGGGGTTGTTCAGTTGTTGCCAGAATCCACTGCATTTTATCAATTCAAAATTCCAAATTCTAAATTCAAAGTTTATAAATCATTATCGCTAATTACATCATTTGTAGATTCACTAACTAAGGGATTAAGAACTACTTCACCGGCAACTCCTTCTGATTTGCGAGGACGAATAGCAGGGCGTGTACGTCTATAACCTGCTCTTTCTGCTTTTTGATGTTCATAATCAATTAGTTTGCCATAATATGGATGCTTACTTAAATTCATTGATAGGAAAATATGCTGGCGGATATTACCAAAACCCTTGCGGTTAAAAAATTTCACGGCTGGGGTATTAGTAGGATCTGTATCTACTAACATAAACCGCGCTCCATCTTCAATCATTCTAGCAACGACTTTATCAACTAATATATCTGCTACACCTCGACGTTGAAATTTGGGATTTACACCTAACCACAAAATGTAACCGTAATTCCAAGATGCTTTAGTAATAATAGTTCCCAAAATAAATCCTGAAAGTTCACCTTCTGTTTCCGCAACTAGGCAATATTCTGGATCTGTGTTGTAAAGTCCAATTACTTCCCATTCATCCCAGGTGCGGTATAAGTAAGGATATAACTCGCTAGTAAATAGTTGTTCACCTAGGTGATAAACAGGAGCGATATCATCAATTCCTAATTCCCGGACATAAATAGCATCTGTTTCATCAAAGGTTTTCATAATTGCTATAAATATCAAATTGATATTTCTTGAATGTTCTCAAACTTTGGCAAAGAATTTGTAATTATCTCTGTTTGATTATTTTTTTGACGTTCACATTTAACAGCATACTGACAAAATTTACAAGCTTTTTTAAATTCGGCTACTTGGGGAAATGGCTGGTTTTGTTGATATTTTTGTAACCAATCATTTAAATAATTTAATAGTTGATTTAAATCCTGTTCTGTTTTTTGATGTTGTTGTTGATTATAGTTGAATTTAATATTTTGTGGTTTTCCTTGAGCTTGGACAAACCAATAAGTCATAGATATGTTTTCGGGTAAATATTCGCTTGTTTCTGCCAGAACATATAGATAAAGACGTGTTTGCCAATTTTTAGCTAAAGAGGTTTTATTGGGTGGTTGGCGATAGGTTTTCCAGTCGAGAATTTGTGCTTGCTGATGATCGGCAATTAATAAATCATAAATTACTGTCAATAAAAAATCTTGAATTTGTAAAGTGCGATAGTGTTCACTTTCCCGAAAGGTTTGGTTATTTGTGTCAGGTGTGAGAATTTCAGGTGCAACTTTAGCAAAAGCAGTCATCCAATTTTGCAGTTGAGCATCTGTTTGCAGAAAACTATTAATTGGTAAACCCATTTCTTGCTGCTGCATGAGCAGGTGAAAGCGACTACCTAAAGTTTGATATTCTTCATGTTGGGGATCTGCGGGCGTGGTGAGTTGTTCTAAATAGGTATGCTGAAATTTGCGGGGACAAGCTGCAAGTAAGTTGAGATGTCCTTGGGAAAGTCGCAATAGTTGAGTAGAAGTTGATAGCATTCTTCTATTACTGACATATTGGGAAAAATAAAAGGTAAAAGAATGAATTTTGCATTTTTTTTTCATCCCTCTACCTTTCTTTGTATCCTTGATGCTTATTTCATGTTAGCCCGTGCATCTCTCACTGCGGCCAAGAAAAATAATACGGTGATGGGAATACTCAAAGCTAGGATAATTGCGGTGGTTTGGACACCTAAATCTGGTTGTCCATAACTGAGTTCAAATACAGAACCTACCGCTGCGATCGCACTTACACAAGCACCGCCTAAAAACAAACCGCTTTTTGGAGTTAAATACACGAATCTGTCACCCTATGCTACTGGTTTCACTGCTTGATACGAGAAGCCATTTTTAGATAGCTCCTGGGCTAAAGTCAAGGAATTTTCTACTCTGTCTACAAATACCACACCGTTGAGGTGATCCATTTCGTGTAGAATACAGCGTCCGAGTAAGTCACCAGCTTTTAATGTCTGGGGACGGCCATATTCATCTTTATAGGCAATTTCTACCACTTGGGGGCGTTTGACATCTAGATAAACTTTAGGAATGCTCAGACAACCTTCTTGAGCAACGCAGAGTTCACTGCTAACCTGTTTAATGACAGGGTTAATTAATACAAGTGGAGGATGCTCTGGTTTGTCTGGTTCACAATCGATGACAATGAGTTGTTTATTAATTCCAACTTGGGGCGCAGCTAAACCAATGCCATCCTCACTGTACATAGTTTGCAGCATTTCGCGCACCAGTTGACGGAGTTCGTCATCTATTTTGGTGACACGCTTTGCGGGTTGACGCAAAACGCGATCGCCTAAATAATGAAGTCGCAAAGGTGGATTTTTTAACTTTTTCTTCTCTACAGCAATGTCAGAGGGCATGATTGTTGACGGCTTGATGATTAATGTCTTACTAATTCAATTCTATCGTCAGTTGGGAGGTGACAGAGAACAGACTATAGAAAACAGTTGACAGAAAGTGGTAATAATTTTAGTTTGTACCCATTACCAATCAGCAATGACTATTTCTAATGTTTAAGTTTTTCACAAAACTAGACTACCTGCTCAAAGAAACTTTCCTGGGATTGCTGCGGGGAGGATGGATGAATTGGGCGGCTGTTAGTACGGTGACAGTGTTATTATTTCTGTTTGGCTTAAGTCTGCAAACTTCTTGGCAAGTAGAAAAACTCCTCAACCAGTTTGGTAGTCAGTTGGAATTATCGGTTTATCTGGAATCTGGTATTCAAGCTGTGAACATTGAACCTCTGGTGGCGAAAATACCAGCAGTGGTTGGGGTGCAAGTAATTACCAAAGAACAAGCTTGGATCAAGTTAGTTAAAGAACTGGGTATTGCTGATATTGACTCTGCTACTCAGCAGCTAGGGGATAATCCGCTAGTTGACGAAATGAAAGTAAAAGCTTTAAATCCCCAAGTTGTACCTTCTTTAGCGACAGAGTTAGCGAAGTTGCAGGGAGTGGATGTGGTGCAGTACGTAGATGAAGCTGTAAAACGCATCGCTCAGTTGCACCAAGGGCTAAACTGGATTACTTTAACAATTACGATCATTCTGACTTTAACAGCGATCGCTGTGACAACCACCACCATTCGTCTAATTGTCATGGCACGACGGCGGGAAATTGAAATCATGCAACTGGTGGGAGCCACTTCTGCTTGGATTTACCTACCATTTATTTTACAAGGAATTTCTTTTGGTTTGCTGGGTGGTGCGATCGCTTGGAGTTTCATTTCTCTAACTCAACAATTTCTCAACCGTTTACTAGCTAATCAACCTGAGTTGATCAAATTTATTAGCCACGGTGTACAACTCACAACAGCGCAAACTTTACTCTTACCTCTTATCCTTTTAGGCTTTGGTGCAATTGTCGGATTAATGGGTAGTTTATTCGCTGTTCACCGATTTGCTAAATAATCAAATAATTAAACAATAAAAAATTTAAAAATGACTAAACAATGGGAATGCTTATTGCAAAATCTCGGTGAATGGCAAGGTTCATTTACTCGTTATTCACCTCAAGGTACACTTTTAGAAGATATCAAAAGTGTAGTTTCTATAGAAGGCTTGAACAATAATCAAACAGTGCGTCAAACAATTCGCCAAGGAAACACTGAACAAGTTTTAGAATATAGTTCTCTAGCAAGAAGTGTACTGTTTTTTGAAAATGGGGCATTTTCTCAAGGTTCCATGCAGCTAGGTCCATTTTCTGAATTTGGTGCAGAACTCGGTTTAATTCATGAAAATCGTCGCTTACGTTTAGTGGAATTGTTTGATAAAAATGGAAAAATAGAAAGTCTCACCTTGATTCGTGAGCATTTAGCTGGTACGGAAGCAGTAGAAAATCCACCCTTGCACATAAATGATTTATTGGGAGAATGGCAGGGTGAAGCCGTTACTATCTACCCTGATTGGCGTTCACCCATTACCTTTTCTACAACCTTAAAACTACAACTTAATGCCACTGGGAAATTAATTCAAAATATAAATTTTGGCGAACAAAATATTACCTCCACTGCTACTATCAAAGATTCAATTATCCTCTTTGATCAAAATCCCCAAAAGCAAGTGCAAGTATTACTTTTACCTAATGGTGCTTCTGCAACTTTCCCTTTACAAGCACAGTTACGTCAACCTTTATTTTTAGAAGTTGGTTGGTTAATTACACCAACCTTACGCCAACGTTTAATCCGTAACTATGATGATAAAGGTGCATGGATTAGCCTCACCCTGGTGACAGAAAATCGCGTTACTTTTCATTGAGAATTTAACTAATTCAGGGGGTTTACGTTCCCCGCTTCTATAAGTTTTTCTGCGGAATTCATATTTTGAAGTTTCAATTGTTTAATTGGTTATGTAAAAATCATCAATGATATCTGTGAAAGATTTTAATTCTCTTAGAGGTTGTTTGAGAAGTCTAAAAATTTACTGAAAAACCTCTCTCCAAACCTCTCTCCTACCCCTCTCACAAGGGTAGGTATTTTACATTGTCGTGAGGGCTAGACTTGGTGGACAAGGAAGGACAGTGGACAAGGGAGGAAAACCGTACAAAATCATATTCTCTTGGTAACAAGAACAGTCCGTCAAAAGACCATTGTGCGTATAAAATCTTCCTTGTCTACCTTCCCTCCTTGTCTTCCAAGTCCTGCCTTCACAGATAATATTAAAAACCTACCCTTGTGAGAGGGGGGAAGGGGGGTCTCACAAGGGTAGGTATTTTACATTGTCGTGAGGGCAAGACTTGGGGGACAAGGAAGGACAGTGGACAAGGGAGGAAACACGTACAAAATCATATTTTTTTAGTAACAAAAAGACCATTGTGCGGAGAAAATCTTCCTTGTCTACTTTCCCTCCTTGTCTTCCTAGTCCTGCCTTAACAGATAATATTAAAAACCTACCCTTGTCAGGGAAGGGGGGTTAGGTTTTTGGGGTTGATTGGTTTCATGCAATACTTGTCAAACATCCTCTTAAGGTGGGCATTGCCCACCCTACATATATTTCAAACATCAAATATTTATTATTAAAATCTCTCCGCGTCTCCGTGTCTCCGTGTCTCCGTGTCTTCTTCCGCGTCCCCGCGTTGTCCCTAATGATCAGCATTTAATCAGATAGGATATTACTCAAAGGAACAGGGAAGTTGTAAAGCCTGCTGGAGTAATATCTCATATTCTTTATTACTGACTATATAAGCACCAAATCTGGCCAAATGGGGATTCATCATTTGTGCATCGAACAACATAAATTTTTTTTGGCGCAATCTTTCTACCAACTTAACCATCGCTACCTTAGAACCTTCGGGAATTTGGTAAAACATCGATTCACCAATAAACAGGCCACCAATCGCAATCCCTAAAATTCCTCCTGCTAGTTCATCACCTTGCCAAGTTTCAAAACTATAAGCATAACCAGTCTGGTAAAGTAGCCAATAAATCTTTTGTAATTCTGGGGAAATCCAAGTGGTTTCGCGGTTAGCACATCCAGCTACTACACCCAGAAAGTCACGGTTAACTGCCACTGTGAACCTCTCTTGGTTGAGAACCCGCTGCAATGACTTGGGGTAGCGGAAGTTCTCATTCAAGGGAATCAACGTTCGTTCTTTACTTCCATACCATCCTAAGTTATCACTCTCATCAGCCATGAGAAAATAACCTTGAGCATAACCTCGAATAATAGCAGCGACATCATATTCCATAGTTCAAAAAATCATCACAAAAAGACTCAGAAAACCGCAAATTGCTGCAATCAGCCCTGTTTGCGTTTTTCTGAGATTACCCTAGATAACAAAATCTATATTAAGATATACAAAGATGACTGAGCCAATTCCAGCTATTACTCTGCCACCGTCTAAAAATCCCCAGCTAGAAGGGGAATGGTTACAACAACGACTACTAGGGTGGTTAGATGCAGAATTTCTTCCAGAAGTAGTTAATCAAAATATTGCCCAGCGTGCAGCACAAATTTTTGTGCGACAAAGGATGGAAGGAGAAAATGACTTGGGATCTCTGGTAATTGCTATTGTCACAGAGATGCAGTTATTTGATTTTTCTAAAAGCTTCTATGGAGAGTTTGCGATCGCCAACGCCGTTAGCGATCTACTCTTAGAAAGTCTGGGAATTGATCGTTGTTGTGGTCAATAATTGATTTGGTCATTGGTCATTGGTCGTTGGTCATTAGTTGACAGTAAATGACTAAGGACTAATGACTACTGACCACTGGCTACCAGCTAGACTTAACAACACCAGGTAAAAGACCTTCGTGCGCCCATTCGCGCAGTACGTTCCGAGATAGTCCAAAATCCCGGTATACTCCTCTAGGACGACCTGTTACCCAGCAACGATTACGACGGCGGTTAGGCGCACTGTTACGAGGTAGTTGTTGAATTTTGCGGTGGATTTCCAGCTTATCTAGGGGAGAGTCAGCACTTTTGAACTCGTCTAGTAGTGCTTCTCGCTTGTCAGCATACTGTTCCACCAACTTAGCGCGTTTTTTCTCGCGCTCAATCATGCTCTTCTTTGCCATGAATTCCCTAATCTAATTAAAGACACCATCCCCCATGATACAATGCCCATCACCATTATAGGGAAATTGGCCAGGAGAAGTTTAGAAAGTCAGAATCAATAACTGATACAGCAGAATTCAGGCTGATTGATTTACTGTTTATTTAACTTCAGTTACCCGCCAGCTTAATTGCAGGTTCACCCAGAAATTCCAAATAGTTGCGACTGCGATCGCTATAAAGTTAGCAATGTAGCGATTAGGAATCAGAAAATTAAACACTATATTCAACACCAGTACATTTAATACTAACCCAGCCAAGCAAATCAGATTGAACTTCAAAAACCGCTTTAATCTTAGCTTCCAACCTTTTTGCTGCATGGATACATCGGCAAATGTCCAAGCATCATTCCAGAGAAAATTATTGAAAATAGCAATTTCCCCAGCCAAGATTTTACTACGTGTCAGAGGCCAAGCTAAAGTTGTTGGGTCACTAAGTAAATAAAGTATTACCATATCTACAAATACCCCACTTAATCCCACCGCACCGAAGCGGAGAAATCGACCAACAGGGAAATTCACTTTGCTGCGAATTTTTCCTATGCGCCCTGTGGATACACGTAAGCGTATTAAGTGATGGATGTACTCTACATATTGCTTCGACGTGACTTTGCTTTCACCTTCTGTCCGTTCACGGAATACATAACCAGCTTCAGCAATTTCCCTCACGTTTCCTCGTCCAATCACTTCCAGAAGAATTTTATAGCCTACAGGATTAAGAGTAGTATTAGCGATCGCACTCCGTCGTACCATAAAATAACCACTCATTGGGTCAGAAACTCTTCCCAGTACCCCTGGCAAGATAATCAATCCCAACACTTGCGCCCCACGAGATAAAAAGCGCCTCATCACACTCCAACTACTAACACCACCACCATCTACGTGACGACTAGCTAAGGCTAAATCTGCCCCATCTATCATTTTCTGCAAGAGTTGTATCAGCACCTCCGGTGGATGCTGCAAATCTCCATCAATCACACCCAAAAAACTCCCTGTAGCCGCTTGCCACCCACGAATCACAGCAGATGACAGTCCTCGTTCATCTTCACGCCGCATCACCCGCAACTGCGGATACTCTGGCATCAGAGATTGTGCAACTTCCCAAGTCAGATCTGGGCTATCATCATCTACTACAATCAGTTCATAATTACCAGGTATAGCTTCATCTAGTAATCGGCTCAAGATACTGACCACATTTGGGATATTGTCACGCTCTTTATACGTGGGAATCACCAAAGATAGAAGTATGGGATTGTCTCCAACCACATCCGTAACTGGATATTCAGGAATCTTTAATGCCCCAGAGGGAACTGCTAACAGGGAGTTTGATGAGTTTGCATTCATAAAGTCAGTAAATGTGAAATTGCGGAATCGCCTGTATAAAGGTTAACTATCAATTCAATACTATTGCTAAACTTAGTATAATAGATACTAGAAATTTTACCTGAGATATACTAGCAAAAACGGTATTCTCATTATCTGATCATCAGTGATTATTCTGATGTTAAGTATTGGAAAAGTTTTACTGCATAATATATTTAGATAGTTCATCTCAACTTTATATTTCCACAGTATTTAGTTAGGCAACATTTTTTCATATACTGAAACTACAATTTGGAGAAATTTTAAGTTTTGGGAGATAGTGTGTAAAGCTTGGCAGTAAAATCATCCAAGGTCATTGTTCCAGAAAGATTGCGAGTGTTTTCTAACTTAAATTTGCTTGATAAAACTTGTTCAATTTTTTGTTTTTGTATCTCTACTTCTGCTTCGGTTTTTAATTTAGACCAGAGAGGATTACCACTATCTAACCACACGACACGAGAATATTTAGCTGGTTCTTCTTTGAGAACCGTTTCTAAAGAAGTAGCTAGTCCTAATGGTGTTTGCGATAGAAGCATCACAGGATAAGAAGAGGGAATATAATAAGCCACACGCATTACATGACCCCAAGCTTTGGAGTTCATAGCAATTAAAGTTGGCTGATTTAAGTCTTGGGCAATTAATTCAGAAACTGAGCGAAAAACAGAGCGTGTCCGCAGACTAAAATCACCAACACTAATAGTCAGATACACCAGCAATAAACCCGCTGCTACAGGAGTTTGCCATTGTTTGGCAACTGCTTTTTCTACCCACAAAGCTACTAATAATAAACAGCCAGGGAGAATAATGATCATTGTCCTTCCAAAGCCAAACCCCAAGGTAAACTTTTTAGTAGCGATATCTACAGCTAAGGCTAGTAATAAGGGGAGAATTCCTAATATCAAAGCTACAGTTAAGTTCTTTTTCTCACCTTGTTGCCACAAGTGAATACTACAGGCTAAAAATAACAAGATAACTACACAACCAGCTATAGTAATCACGATTGGATCTAAACTACTTGCCCAGTCTCCTATGAGTAGGTCTGTTCCCAAAGTGTTAGTAAAATCTTGTAAATGTCTCAACAACGGAGGTAATGTGGATTTAGCTTTACCAAAACGATCTAAATCAGCGTTGCGGAGTTGTTTAATAGTACCCCACAAAACCCAGGGCATAGT
This sequence comes from Anabaena lutea FACHB-196, assembly GCF_014698305.1. Taxonomy (GTDB): domain Bacteria; phylum Cyanobacteriota; class Cyanobacteriia; order Cyanobacteriales; family Nostocaceae; genus Anabaena; species Anabaena lutea. Next base: position 175,336 of record NZ_JACJST010000002.1, read on the forward strand.
TAATAAAACTCCAGCACCTAATCGTAAGCCATGTTGCCACCAATTCCTTCTATCTAAATAAAGTACCAATACTCCTAAAACTATCAGCCAATAGGCATATAAATAAAAAGTCATCAAACCCGCAGCAATGGAGATAATTAAAAGTCCATTCCATAGCAATTGACTACGACGACTTTGGCTAATTGGTGAATTTTGTTGTTCAATTAAATACAGTAATGCCCATGTACTCAACATTACCCATAATACCAGAGGCGCATACATCCGCATATTTAGGGAATGAAATAAATAATATGGACTTATTCCCAGCATTGCCGCCAAAAATAGTCCTCCACGATGTCCTAAAACCAGCTTTCCTAAACCATAAGCCCCACCCATAGCGGCAATGCTAAACAATGTATTTAAACTCCGCACAGATGCTTCGCTATTGCCAAAAAGACGCAACCAAAAATGCTGACTTAAAAAGAATAATGGTGGATGAGGTTCTCCACCTAGTAAACTCCTAATTAAACTCTCAATAGTTAGAAAAAAGTCCCGTAAACTAGCTTCAATTGGTAAGCGCAATAAGGATGTATATTCTGCTAATACGACTGGTGTATCTCCAGGAGTTTTATAAATACCATTTTTACTGGTAGATAGCAATAATGATAAAACTTCATCGTACCAAAATTCTCTACTTCCTAGATTGATGATTCTTAGCAGTACAGCTATGGCAATCACAATCAGTGCTATTTTTTCTAAAGACAAAAATTTGTTGATGTTAGAACTTGCTAAGTTTGGTTTCATATTTAAAATATACTTTCTTTGCTAAAACTTTCAGAATTTCCTAGTTTTTCTTTTCAATAATGCTTGCTTCTTGGATTCTGTATTTTTTATTTTCTTTGATATTTTTTAGCTGAATCATCAAGTTTTTTGGACTAGACAATAAGGGCAATGTTTCAGATAGTTTGGAATTTGAAAAGCATTTGTCATAAGCAGGGCATATATAAATAAATTTTTGATAACCTTGTTCGTGCAATGCTAAACCTAATTTACTCATATCATCAGGTTGTTTTGTGAGAAAAAATATTTTTTGGTTAAACATGGCTTCAAAACTTTGGCCAACATATTGGTTAGCTACAGCTACAACTTGATTACTATCTTGACGCAAAAAAGCAAGGACATCAAGATTGACTATTTTGTCTTTTTGATAAGAATTGATAGTACCTGTAAATGTGTTGAGGTTAAGTCCAACTATAAATAGAGTTACAAAAATTCCACCGCTAATATATCTGAGACCGAACTTTTTAATTTTTAGAGTTATGCTCAAACCAGATATGGCTGTTATATTAAGTAATGGTATGAGGATTAATAAAAATCTTGGACCCCATTGCTTACCTCCATCACTAGGAATAAGTATTGGTACTAGACAAATAAATAAAATTGATATGAATAATATTTTTCTAACTTGGGAGGTTAAAGTAATAGTGTTTTTAAATAAGGAAATAATAAAAATTGCTATAGCAAAATATATTACTGGAAAATAATAGAGCAACTCATTTTTAAGTACATTTAAAAATTTGAAAGCTTTTAATAGTCTTGTCTGTAGAGAAAAATTTTCTACTACTTGAAAAGCATGAGCGCCCAATGGATGATTATAAATAATTTTATTTAAAGCAAAGAAACATAATATGGTTATTATCAGACTAGCAATAAATGTTATTTGCCGATTTTTAATAAGAGTGATGAAATCGAGTTTAATTTTATATGAGGCGATTACTAGCATCATCAAAATAGCTACTAATGCTAAAAATTCTGGCCTAAACCAAACTGATAAACCAATTAATATGCCACTATTTATGGCATCTTTGTTTGAAAAATCTTGTTCTTCTTTACTTAAGAGAATTACTAAGCCATTAAAGGCTAAACATACGGCTAGTGTATGTTCCCAATACATGGCACTATACATAGTCAGTGGGGAAGCGAATATCAAAGTGATCAATCCGATGTTTATAATCAGCTTATCTAGTTTAAAACACTGACATAATTTATAAAAACTAAACCAAATTATCCATGTGGAAATTAAAGGAATTATATAAAAACCTCTAAAACCGAAAATGGCATAAAACGGGGCAGTTACTAGTGGAAATGTAAACGGAAATGTAATATAGTAAAGATTGGATATCTTATAACTAAATGGGGCTTCAAAGGGATAAAGTCCGCTATTCCATAAATTATGTACCCATTGTGGTGCTACTAAATCTAAATCAAAACGGAGTTTGCCCGAACTAAGTTGTTTGGCTAACAATGCTTTCAGTCCACCATCACCACTAAAGTAAATTTCATAAGGTATTTGTGATAGCAGGTATAGAGAAAAAATTACACCAGATAAGATGATCAATAATGGTGTGTTTGCTTTCAATTTATTCATAAATTCATAAAAAATGATTATCGTCGATATCTATTCAATTGGATACATAAAACTCAAGCGAATTTAAAAGCAGATAAATTGGCGATTATCTGTCAAGATAGGAAATGGATTATGATAAAACGTAAATAGTATTTATTTCACAAAGCAGACTGAAATGCAATGGCTTGTCAATAATATAACATCACAAGCTGCAACTTTTAATTTATTGCGAAAATTAAATAAGTAGTTTACGTTTGATGAACTGTGGCTAATATAACTTTTGATGCTATTCTTGACCGTGCTTTATTAGGGTATGATATATCACCTACTGAAGGTGTTGTGTTGTTAAAACAGACTGATCCAAAGGCTGTAAGTGCTATTCAGGCTACCGCTGACAAACTCCGTCAAACCCAAGTAGGTGACACAGTTACCTACGTAATTAACCGGAATATTAACTTTACCAACATCTGTGAGCAGCATTGTAGTTTTTGTGCGTTCCGTCGGGATGAGGGTGATACTGATGCTTTTTGGTTAAATTGGGCGCAGATTTTGGAAAAATCTACAGATGCGGTGCGTCGAGGAGCAACAGAAATCTGTATGCAAGGGGGATTGCACCCACAAGCGCAAATCAACGGTAAATCTTTGCCTTATTACCTCAAGTTGGTAGAAACTATTAAGCAAGAGTTTCCTCAACTGCATTTACACGCATTTTCTCCTCAAGAAGTCCAGTTTATCGCCAGATTAGATGGAATTTCCTATGCAGAGGTAATTACAGCTTTGCGGGATGCTGGTGTCGGTTCTATGCCAGGAACAGCTGCTGAGGTGTTAGATGATGAGGTACGCAGGGTACTATGTCCAGAAAAAATTGATACGGCTACTTGGTTAGAAATAGTCAGTACTGCCCATAAATTAGGTGTACCTACCACTAGTACCATGTTATCTGGGCATATCGAAACCCCAGAACAGCAAATTGGACATTTAGACAAATTGCGATCGCTCCAACAAAATGCTATTAAGCAAGAATACCCAGCTAAAATTACGGAATTCATTGTCTTACCATTCGTTGGCCAAGAAGCGCCCAAATCCTTACGTCGTCGTGTGGGAAGAGATCAACCAGTTTTAGCTGATGCACTGTTATTAACTGCTGTAGCGCGAATTTATTTAGGAAATTGCATACCTAACCATCAACCGAGTTGGGTCAAATTGGGTTTAGCTGGTGCGACAGCAGCTTTAAATTGGGGTTGTAACGATATCGGTGGCACATTGATGGAAGAACACATTACCACAATGGCAGGGGCTGTAGGTGGTACTTGTATGGAGGTAGAAACCTTGCAAAGTGCGATTGCATCCCTAGAAAGACCTTACCAACAACGGGACACCTTGTATCGCAAAATAGGTAACAGGTGAGGGGGAAGAAGAGGACGCGGTGATGGGGAGATGGGGAGATGGGGAAATGGGGAGATGGGGAGATGGGGAGATGGGGAGATGGGGAGATGGGGAGATGGGGAGAATAAATAATTAATTATCTATTCCCTGTTCCCTATTCCCTATTCCCTATTCCTCATAACTGACTGATCCCAATCCAAGATAGGATGGACGTTGATTTACATATTCTTTTACTTAATGCATATGAAGCGTTATTGGTCGCGTCTGCTTGCACTGGTTTTGGTGGTAGCCATTGGTTTAATGGGCTGTTCTGGTAGTCCAGATAGTTTAACTGGGGATTATCGTCAAGATACCTTGGCTGTAGTCAACACCTTGAGACAAGCCATAGATTTATCACCAGATTCCCCAAATAAAGCAGAACTCCAAGCAGAAGCACGTCAAAAAATTAATGACTTTTCTGCTCGTTATCAGCGGGCTAATTCTGTCTCCACTCTTAGCTCTTTTACAACCATGCGAACAGCCCTCAACGCCTTAGCTGGCCACTACAGTTCTTACCCTAATCGTCCCATCCCTCAAAAGCTCAAAAGTCGCCTAGTCAAGGAGTTTGATCTTGTAGAAACAGCACTTAAGCGTGGTAGCTAACCATCAGCTATTTTATTGTCAAGAGCCAAAAATTCAAAGTTCCAAGTTTTGACTTTGCATTTTTGACTCTTGCTTACTTGATTCCCACTGTAGATAAATCTATCTGGGGTTTAAATTTGGACTTTTGAATTCAAACTTTCCTAATTTATAGTGCAATAAATCAAAAGCTAGAACACCAAAAAGGTTGTTGAATCTTTTTTAAAATGGATATTTATTTTCGCCAAGTCTCACTAAATGAGGTATTGAAAATATTTATTCGCTTCTAAGTTGTCATTAATGGGGTGATATGAAATAATATTGAGTATTAGTCAGAGGAAGTAACGGCTAAGTTCAATGAACAAGCAAAATGATAATGTAAAAAAAGAACCAAATCCAATTGAGCAGAATCTTAGTGACATCAATAAGAGTCTTCAAGATATCAATGATAATCTTAAAGGTATCAAGAGTTCTGTTAAGACTTTCTCTGACACATTTAACACTTTTTCTAATAGTTTCTTTTGCTTGTCAATTGTAATCGTCTTCTCATTAATTGTATATTTCATTAATGGGGGTCGATAACTGTTTTGTCAATCTACTGGTAAATATGTCTAACTGTTTCTTGAACGTTACAAGACCAATATTATTTTGGCGCAGTTTGTTCGCTATCCTTTTTAGTAGTAGTTTGTTACTTCCTAACTTGGGGAACCAAACAGCAAGAGCGCAAGTAGTGCTACAGTCTTGTCAGCTATCACCAAAAGCAATCCAAGAAAAAGAAAAGCTACGTTTATCAGCACTCAAAGGGAATCGAGATAGCCAAAATAGCTACCAAAAGCTGCTAAAACAACACGCACAAGAATTACAAAATTGTCGGAGTCGTAATTGGCCTCAAACCCAAGCCATCTGGTTGCGTTTATATCCCTGTGATACACAGCCGGGAGCAATTGATCAGATTATGGATCGGATTGTTAGCCGTGGCTATAACCAAGTTTATTTAGAAGCATTTTATGACGGACAGGTACTATTACCAGCAGCCGCTAACCCCACAGTTTGGCCGGCTGTAGTTCGCACCCCGGGAACAGAAAAGGTTGATTTATTAGCCGCAGGAATTAAAAAAGGGCAAGAACGGGGTTTGAAGGTTTATGCTTGGATGTTTACGGTCAACTTTGGCTACACTTACGGACAGATTCCCAGTAGACAAGAAGCGATCGCTCGTAATGGTAAAGGACAAACCAGTTTAGCTGTTGTAGATAACGCCTCTCAAGTATTTATCGACCCTTATAACACCCAAGCAAAAACCGATTACTACCGCATGGTGCAAGAAGTCGTGCGTCGTCGGCCAGATGGCTTGTTATTTGACTATGTCCGCTATCCTCGACAAGCAGGAAGTGACTCTATTGCTACTAAAGTTTCCGATTTGTGGTTATTCACGCCCGCAACCCAAGAAGCCTTTTTCCGTAGAGCTTTCAACTCCAAAGGGTTAGAATTAATGCGGCGCTTTTTAAGTAAGGGATATGTCACCACAGGAGACATAAATCAAGTTGATAAACTTTATCCCCAAGAAAGTGAACCTCTTTGGCAAGGACGCAATCCCCCAACAGCCGACAAGTCGCTCTTATCACCAACCAACAGACAACAACTTTTACAATCAGAGCTATGGCAGTTGGCTGTAGCCCATGCAATGCAAGGTATCCTGGATTTTGTCGCCTTAGCTAGTTCCCTAGGGCAGCAGCAACGCATTCCCTCCGGGGCGGTGTTTTTTCCAGACGGTAATCAAGCTGTAGGAAAAGGTTATGATTCCCGTTTGCAACCGTGGGATCGTTTCTCTCCTTCTTTGGAATGGCATCCTATGGCTTATGCAAATTGTGGTAATGCTAATGCTAGTTGTATTGCAGAACAAGTACAGCGAGTTTTGAGTGTGGCACAACCAGGTACACAGATAATTCCAGCTTTAGCTGGTAAATGGGGAGAATCTATTAGTAATCGTCCATCCTTGGAAGCACAGATGGCAGCTTTACGCCAATTTGCCCCTCAAATTAAGGGAGTCAGCCATTTTGCTTATTCTTGGCAATATCCTGAACAGGATAGCGATCGCAAATTTTGCCGTCTTCCATAACTACCAAATTACTTGGTTTCCATCCAATTCTCACCCGCACGCACATCTACTAATAATGGCACACTTAAACTCACAGCATTTTCCATCACCGACTTAATTTGCGGTTGCAATTCTTCCCACTCTTGAGGAGGAATTTCAAACACCAATTCATCGTGAACTTGTAACAACAACCGTGCTTGATAATTCTTTAAAACTTCATGTAATTGCACCATAGCAATTTTGATAATATCAGCACTAGAACCTTGAATTGGTGCATTAGCAGCAGAACGCAATAACCCCGCATCATACGCACCTAAGTTTTTCAATTTGCTCAAATCAATATCTTCTATATTCCGATTTTTTAAATTGCGTAAACTATTACTAGTAAAATCAAAATAACGCCTTCTTCCCAAAATGGTTTCTACATAACCTTGAGAAATAGCTTGTTTTTTCACTCCCTCTAAATATTTAAATACTAGGGGATATCGTTCATTAAATCTCTTAATAAATTCATTCGCATTAGCTTTATCTACACCAGTAGAACGAGCAAATTTGAGAGAACCCATCCCATAAATTACACCAAAATTAATTGTCTTAGCAAAACGACGTTCTTCTGATGTTACTTCTTCTTTTTCAAAGACTAATTTTGCTGTGACAGTGTGAATATCTTCATTCTGTTGATATGCTTTCAGTAAGATCGGTTCTTGACTCAAATGAGCCAAAATTCTTAATTCAATTTGTGAATAATCAGCAGCTACCATTAACCAACCTGATTCAGGTAAAAACGCTTTTCTAATTTGTCTGCTAAAAGCGGTACGAATCGGGATATTTTGCAAATTTGGATTAGAAGAAGATAACCTACCAGTTGAAGTTGCAGCTTGGTTAAAATCTGTATGTAAGCGTTGACTTTTTGGATGTACCAATGCTGGTAAAGCATCCACATAAGTAGATTTTAATTTTGATAAAGTCCGATATTCGAGAATCGCATCCACAAAACCAGTATTATCAACTTCTTGGAGTTTTTCTAAAGTTGCTGCGTCTGTAGAATACCCAGTTTGAATTTTGCGGGAATATTTAGTACTTAATCCCAATTTCTCAAATAAAATCTGGCTCATTTGTTTGGGAGAACCTAAATTAAATTTTTCCCCAGCAATTTCAGTCGCTGTTATTTCTAATTTTGCTAATTCTGTTTCTAACTGCTGAGAAAGTTCTTGCAGATAATCTGAATTAATTCTTACTCCTGTATATTCCATTTGGGCTAAAACTGCTTCTAACGGTTGTTCAACCTCTCGCAGTAGTTTATCTAAAGCCGGAGTTTTTTCTAATTCTGCTCGCAATTTTGGGACTAACCCAAAAGTCGAATAAGCATCCATTCCGCAATAATCAGCAACAGCAGGAATATCTATATCAGCAATGGTTTTACCTTTGGGAACTAAATCAACATAACTTTTTGCTATTAATCCTAAATATCGCTGTGATAAATCACTTAAATTATGGCTAATATCTGGATTTATCAAGTAACTTGCCAGCATGGTATCAAACACCACTCCTGTCAAATTAATTCCCTGACACTTGAGAATTAAGCGATCAAATTTAGCGTTTTGTAAAGATTTAGGATATTCCGCACTTTCTAAAATTGGACGCAATGCAGCTAATGCTAAATCTTGATTTAAATTTTCCCCAACTTTATGATTTAAAGGAATATAAGCTACTTCATTTGCTTCCTTTCCCCAACAGCAACCAATTCCTACTAAATCCGCGTCTCTAGGTTCTAATGCAGTTGTTTCTGTATCCCAAGCGACGGGTGTTTCTGGATTAGTGAATGTTTTTAATAGGTTCACCAACTCAATTAATTTAGCTTCGGTATTAATGATTTGTGGCTGAATTGGTGAAGCAGATTGTTTTTTAGCTTCTGCTGTCTCAGCAGCACTGAAAAATGACAAATCATCATCTTCATCAATATTATTTGTTTCTGGTTTATCTACTTGGGGATTTGATTTAACTTCTCCACCAAATTTAAGTTGGAGTTCGTTGATTTTATCTAAAAAATTGTTAAATTCTAACTTCTCTAAAATTGGTGTAAGAATTCTGGTATCAAATCCTGTTAATTTACAATCTTCTAAATCAACTTCTAGAGGAACATCAACAACTATTTGCGCTAAATAACGAGAATGGAAAGCATTTTCTTTCCCATTAATCAATTTTTCCTTAATCGTACCTTGGAGTTCGGTTAATGCCGAATAAATATTCTCAAGAGAATTATAAGTATTGAGCAGTTTTACGGCTGTCTTTTCTCCAATTCCTTTTACCCCAGGAATATTATCTGATTTATCACCGCAAAGAGCTTTGTAATCAACAATTTGTGTAGGTAATATGCCTAATTTTTCTTTAACTTGTTCTGCTCTAAATTCAGTAATACTATTTGTAGAACGTTTTAATGCTTCTGGACTAAAATTTAAAACAGTAATTTCTTTATCAGCATCTATCAGTTGAAATAAATCTTTATCCCCTGATAAAATTTTCACCCGATACCCAGCAGCAGCAGCTTTTTGTGCCAGAGTTCCCAAAACATCATCCGCTTCATACCCTGGTGCAGTTAAAACTGGTAAATTAAAACCATTTAACAAGTCCTGTAAGTTTGCTAAGTCGGGAATGAAATCTTCTGGTGTTTCTGCACGTCCAGCTTTATAAGTATCATCAGCTTCATGACGAAAAGTTGGTATCTTTAAATCAAAAGCTACAGCCATTGCTTGTGGCTGTTGTGTGGTTATTACTTCTAGCAAACACTTAAGAAAGCCAAAACATACGCTAGTGGGAATACCTGCTTTTGTACGTAGTCCTCCGTTTTTACCTTTAGCAAAAGCAAAGTAGGAACGAAAAGCCAAAGAGTGTCCATCTACAAGGATGATGGTGGGACTGGTTGTGGTTGCGAAATCTGAAATCAACTGGTTAACCGAATGTTTGGACATATCCTATTTTAAGAGTTGATTGAATATCCGACCTCTCTTAAAATAATTAGGTAAGAAGCTGATGGTTGATTACCTCAGCTTTTTGGTTGTATAATTTTTATAGCAATAGTAGGCTATGACAAAATATTTTTAATCATGCTACTGCTAACTGTATACAAATTGATAATTCACAAACATTCCTAAGCGTACTTTAGTACAATATTACTTAGCAGACTTCCAAGAAGAACCTTGCTTCGACTGACGACGGAGAAAAGATAGTGCAGCTACTGCGCCTAAACCAATCATTGCGTTAGGTTCAGGAGTAGTTTTTCTAGCAACTACTTTAAAATCAGGACCGTTGAAACTGGCATCAGCTGTTAATTTCAAACCTTTTAACTCTGTGACTCCTAACTGTGCTAAGGTGACTCCCCAAGAACCTACTTGTTGAGATCCATAAATTTCTTTTGTGTCTATGCTGAAGCCAGCAGAGTTTTGTTGACTAGCAGATAATTTTAAAGAATTACCGATTAAATTACCAGCAGCATCTAGAGCTTGAATTTCCAAGCTACTATTCATACCCCGTTCCCAGAAGTACAAGCTATCTAATCCTGAGTTATCTTCTTTGATTAAGCTATCGAAGAATACATTTATGTCAAATGTACCATTATCTTCAGTGTCAATGATGTTATTTAAGTTTTTGTTACCTAAGAATGCAGCAATTTCCGCCCCTGTTGGGTCTTCATTAGTTGCAGAAGGACCAGAAGCATTATCACCTTTATCCGTACTAGCTGCACCACTGTTCTGGATTCCAATAACTTTAGGTGCGTTGTAAATTATATCAGCACTTTTAACTAAGGAAAAATTACTGACTGTCTTACCATTCTGTGTAACGGACTGTAGCCAGATATCGGCCTTAGGGTCAGGATTATTGGGGGTAAAATTTGTGGTAAAACTTGCCGCTTGAGCAGAAGCAGCCATTGCTACAACTGAACTAATAACTAAACTAGCAGATATAAGTAGGTTTTGAGCTTTCATGGTATTTACCCTTTTTATCTATGAATTACTTGAACTGTGTTAATAAGACAGTCTGCTTTGCTGTTATCGCTTTTTTGTTTATATAACTATCTCAATATCCGTGTCTATACTTGTATCCTAGGCTTTACTGATTCTTTAAATTTGTCTAGTGTTAGAAACTTAAACCTAACAAGCTTTTAATGCCTAAACAGCCGAAGCTTCATCTGTATTTATACTTGCAAAACACATTGGATAAATATATTTTTTCAGTATAGATACGAGAAAAATCATTAAAAAAAGTCTTAACTATATTTTTTTTATAAATAAATATTATGTAAATAATATACTTTACGAAGTTAAGATTATACAATTCTTCCCATTACTCCCCAATTCCCAGATGAGCCTGTTAATCTCTTACTAGCACTTAAAAGCTGGGGAATTTATGCAGCAAGTATCTACCACTGATTTACTATCAACTAGCAATCTAGCTATAGTAGGAAAACAAATTAAATTACTAGTATTAGATATAGATGGTACAATTGCTGGACATTCTAATAACTTAAGTAAAACTGTCAAGCAAGCGATCGCAGCGGTGCAAGCAAAAGGCATTCAGGTAGCCCTAGCTACGGGGAGAATGTATTGTTCAGCTTTGCGGTTTCATCAAGAAATTCAATCTACCCTACCATTAGCAGCTTATCAAGGTGCTTGGATTCAAGAACCAAGTAACCAAAAAATTCATCGTCATTTACCTGTTTCTAGGGAAATTACCCAGCAATTACTAGATTACTTTGAACAGCCGCCATTGCGTTCTTTACTTTCTGTCCATTTCTACGTTAATGACAAACTTTATGTGCGGGAAATTACCAGAGAAACAGAAAGTTATGCGGTACGCTGCGGTGTCACCCCCATACCCGTGGGTGATTTGCGTCGAGTTTTAACTGATGAACCGACCAAGGTTTTAGCGTTGTGTGACGATGTAAATATTATCAATGAACTTTTGGGGAATTTACGCCTTCAATACACACCCACAGAGCTATATTTAACCACATCTGTTGCCACTTTTTTGGAAGCAGCCAACCCCTTTGTTAATAAAGGAACTGCTGTGCGCTACCTTGCAGAAGAACTGCTGGGATTAGAAAGAGATAATGTGATGACTATTGGCGATAATTTCAATGATGTGGAAATGCTTGAATATGCTGGAATTGGTGTGGCTATGGGTGACGCACCACCACCAGTGCAAGCGATCGCTAATTGGGTAGCTCCTAATGTAGAAGCAGATGGAGCAGCGGTAGCAATGGAAAAGTTTCTACTTTAAACATCAAAAAAGACACCGACGACTGGCCGTGTTTCGTCTCGGTGTCTTCTTTGGTTCGCTCCTCACACACCTGCTACTATAACCGAGGAGATTTATTGAGTCAATATCCGTAATCAAAATTTTTATTTAGCTTTGAGTAGAATTAATCAAATTTATAACTCTGGAGGTGCAAAAGCCCCCAATTTTGTCTCTAAAACAGACCTTAACACCAACTGAGTAGCCATCAACAATCCCAGTCTAGCTTGGGCTAATTCCCAGGAATTAATTTTCACTTCACCCCAAATCCGGCAATTACGCCAGAAACTATCAAAAGCTTGGCTCAACTTTAACCCTGCTTTTCCCCAGTTAACGGAACTACCTGCATCAGGATATACCAAATCATCTACCAATTTTAACAATTGTTGAATCAGACGAACTTCATCTGGTTGATTGAGACGCAATTTTTGCTCATCATCAAGCCACGGTATGGATTGCGCGGACTGGAAATCCCCCAGATTCAGGCTATTATCGACAAGTTCAATCAATCCCTCTCGGTGAGCTAATCGTAATAATGAACAGCACCGTGCATGGCTATATTGAATAGTAAATACTAATTTATCAGTATTTATGATTGAGCAATTATTTTCTATACTTTTTAATTCAGTATTTTTAACTGTAATACTGTGCAACCAATCTGCTAAGGTAAGATGAGTAAGTTCTACATAAATCCAAACAGGGGGAACTATTTTAACTTTGAAAATTTCGCCACAGTGAGCCGATAAATAAGCAACCATTTCGCTGGCAATTTCCATAGCTTGTGAATTATGAGACTTTGATAGCCGTAAAGCTAAACTGGAAATATACAAAATCTTTTCATCATCTCTACCTTGATATAGAGGAATTTTTCCATCTTCTATGCATAGAATTTCCATATAATTAGTAGAATCACTTAGAAAATTCATGAAATGGATATAGACTAAATGTTTAATTGATGTATACTTCTTAAAAAGTAGCCGTTGATGCACGTAGATCTTTGGGAAACTTTTGTGGATACGATCATTTTATCCTGTTCCATCCACCTTTAGATAGAAGTTAACTCTAGGTAAAGAAAAATGAGAGTAGGATAAAATTTCATGAATAATCGATGAATCATGAGTAAACTTTACTACCTTCATTGTACAGTAAGAAGTATAACAGAAGAGTAGATAGCAAATTTGCTTTCTACACTTTAGACGGCTGACGCTACTGGGCGTTAAGCCAACCCTGTTAACACAAAGACACTCCTTGCACCTTTTTATTACGTCTTTGTCTTCAGCCGAACGCTCTTTGTTACCTATGCAATCTCAATCTTCCTTTTCCGAAGCATCACGGCCTTTCTTAACTTGGCAACGCATTCTTGATTGGGCCCAAGAACACTACCGCTGCCGCACCTTCAGCAAAGATGAGCGTATTCCAGCTAGACCTGGATTGCTCTATTTAGTGCAAAGAGGGGCAATCCGCATGGTAGGAACAGCCCAAGTCAGTGCGACTGCCAGTCAACTAACATCTCGACGTATCAACAGAACCCCAGAAGAAGCCTTTTTGGGTTTTGTGGGAGCAGGGCAACCATTTGAAATCGTTGCTCAATCGCCCTTTACACTCCAGTCTTATGCCCACGTTGACCAAACTGCGGTGTTATGGATGTATTGGCATGATTTAGATAACTGGCCTCACTTCCGCCGTGAAGTCATGGATGCGTTTAGGTATCAACACCAGCGCAAACTCTTGTGGTTAAGTGCCTTGGGACAACGGCGCACAATTGATCGGCTCCTAGGATTTCTCACCTTGTTGATTGAGGAATACGGAGAGCCAGCAATGAGCGAAACAGATCCCGATGTAATTCGTGGTTATTGCCTACCCTTCCCCCTCACCCATGCCCAAATTGGGAGCGCGATTGGTTCAACTCGTGTCACAGTTACCCGCTTGATGGGTAAATTGCGTCAACGCGGCCTCATCCTCACCCAAGGGGATAATTTGATTTGCTTGCCAGCAGAATCGATTAATAGAGCCAACTAAAGCACAGTTAGAAGCCACATTCTGAGCATATAAGTTGGTAGCTGCTATTTTCAAAGCCATAACTAGCAGGAGTCAGCGGATTTTAACAAACCCAGCCTGGGTAATTAGTTCCTGTCCCTGCTCTGTTAAAAGTAAATTGGCGTAAGCAAAGCCTGCTTGCTCCTCGTTCTGACCGTTCTGTTTAACCACCACAAACAGATTTCGGGTAATCGGGTATTCCTCGGATTGAAAGGCCTTGATGTTCAATTTGTTCCGCTTATTAGGACATTCATTAGGGAAAATAAATGGTTCTTGGTAAGGAGCAATGTATTGCCCTGGCGTTCGCCCCAAAGGCAAGGGTTTAATGGAACATTGAGGAACAACCTCTGGGGCAGAAGCGTAATAGATGCCACCAGGACTATCAGCCAGCTTTTTTAAGGCTTGGGTGGTCGTAGAGACAAACTCGACTTGGGGACTGAAAGCTTGACCACCCAAAATGTCTTGGACAAAAAGTTCAACTGTACCGCCATCACTAATACGGCGTGAAAATGGCTTGATAGTCAGATTGGAACCACCGACTTGATTCCATTCATTGATCTTGCCTGTGTATATAGATCTCAATTGATCTACTGTCAATCCTGGGATATTCAGCTTGGGGTTGACTGCTACTGCTAATCCATCAATCGCTATTATGCGGAGACGCGGAAAAAATTAAGAATTCCCTGTTCCCTGTTTACGAATTACGAATTACGAATTACGAATTACGTTGGCGGTAGCCTGCCGGAGGCATTATTACGAATTACGAATTACGTTGGCGGTAGCCTGCCGGAGGCATTATTACGAATTATGAATTACGAATTATTTTAACTTGTCTCGGATAGGCTCAAAATCATACCCAGTCCGGGAGCGATTACCGGGAACAATTTTCACAAGTTGGACTGGGGCATTGCGATCGCCTGATTGTAAAAAGCGAATTGCTCCAGAAGCACCTGTAGCTGCAAAATCTGACGAAACTAAAGCTTGTTGAATTCCAGACCGGGTGGGATTAATTTCTAGTGCCGCAATAAACGCTTTTGTGGCATCATAGGCAAGGGCAGTACGCCAACTTACATCACCACTCCATAACTTGCGAGACGCTTGGGGAAAATCTGACTTGGCCTCACCATCAATATGCCACGGAACTGCTACTACTATTCCTTTTGCTTGTTCTCCACCAACTTCTAAAGTTTTGAGGCTATAAACATCATCGCCTCCCAGTAAAGTTAAGCGTTTCTGATTCATTTGAACTACTTGTAATGTTTTGTCCAAAGTTTCAGTATTCGCGGCTAACATCAACACTTCTGCTCCTTCCTGAATTGCCCGTTCTACACTTTTAGCGGCACTAAAATTACCCTGAGATAAATCAACCTCGCTAGATATTTGTCCACCTTCCAAAGCCAGAGAGGAAACAAACTCAGATTTTAAAGATTGGCTATAGTTACTTTGAGAATTGAAGAAAACGACAGCTTTCTTTTTCTGCAAGGTTTTGACCATGTAGTTAGCTAAGGTTCTCGCAGCCATAAAATCACTGGGAACCGTGCGAAAAACATAGCGGCTAAAGTTAGAGAGTTTTACTGAAGTGCTGGTAGGAGAAATAGCGACAAGTTCTCCTGAAGTATAAACAGCACCTGCTGCTAAAGTTGCATCACTTGTATTAGGACCAACTACACCTAATACTTCCGAATTTTTAACTAAATTGGCAGCAATTTGTTGAGATATTTCTGGATTATCATCGTCGTTAGCTATGCCTACTTTTAAGAGAACTCCCTTCATTCCCCCAGCAGCATTAATTTCATTTTGGGCTTGAGCAATACCCCGTAAAATTTCTAAAGCAGCATTGGGGTCAGTACCAATAGGTATAGATGCAACAATAGTATAACTTTTGCTATTTCCAATCCGGGCATTATTCAGATATATCAGTGCTTCTGGATCATTTGGTTTGAGTTTTAGGGACGCTGTTAAATCGGCAATTGCTTTGTCATAACTTTTGTTAGCTAAAGCCTCTATGCCGTCTTTTTTAGCTGAAGATATTTCTCCGGGAGTTAAGGATTTATCTCCAAAACTAATCCGTTCGCTAATTGATTTGTTACTATTATTGGTTTGATTTGAAGTGGTATTACTCCCAACATTAAACCCAGAACTATGAATAAACCACCAAATCCCCCCACCCACTAAACCTGTTGTCAATAGTAGAGATAAGACTAAAATTTTAATTTCATTTTTGTTTGACATAACTGAGTTTTAATAGGGTGGAATTTGCTATTTAATTGTTCTGACAAAATTCTGCTGGCTTAATTTAAATCACTTGATTCTGATAAATCCAGCCTTTTCAATCAGTTCTTGACCTTGAGGTGTTAGTAACCAATTTGCATAAGCTTCTCCAGCTTGTTGATCGGCTTGACTATTCTGTTTGACAATCACAAATAAATTGCGGGTTATTGGGTAATTGCCACTACGAAAATCTTGAGCATTCAACTGGTTACGCTTACCAGGACATTCAGATTGAGGTATTGGAGGTTGTTGGTATGGAGCAACTAATTGACTGCTTGTCCGCCCGATTGGGAGGGATTTAATTGTACATTGGGGGACAATCTCTGGAGCCGAAGCGTAGTAAATTCCACCTGGAGTAGTGGCTATTTTTCTAATAGCTTCTGTCGTTGTTCCAATGTAACTAACATTGCTACCAAATTGCTCTTTATTGAGGACATTTTCCACAAAAAATTCTACTGTTCCTCCTGCTTCTTTGCTACGAGATAAAGGTGTAATAGGTAGATTTAATCCACCTACCTGTTGCCAATTAGTAATTTTGCCAGTGTAAATATCTTTAATTTGGGCAACGCTTAAACCAGATACATTAAGTTTAGGGTGAACTGAGATGGCAATTCCATCAATTGCTACAGAAATTTCTTTGAGACTAAATCCTTTTTGTTGAGCTTGTGTATTTTCTTCTGCTTTGATTGAACGAGATGATTGAGAAAAAGCTAGTTGATTATCTATCAACATTTTAATACCAGTTCCTGAACCGGGTTTATCAAAAAGGGGTTGTGTGTATCGTAAAATAAACTGAGGGCAAATTGTTTGCAGTACTGAATCTACGTCTTTACGTATGGGAGACCAGGTGGTACTTCCACCATAGTTAAATGTGCCTTCAGGGATATTGGCTACATTACAACTAGGTGATGAATTCGGACTTTTCGATTTATCAACTAAGTTTTCAGAATTAGAACTATTAATTTTTGCCCAACGTTCCATTAAAAACCATAGTCCTCCAAAAATTAACCCACAGGTAATAATAAAAGATAAAAGCAGCCGAAGCGTTTCATTCTTGTGAGACATACGTGGCTTTCTTAAAGTTAATTGGTTCTAAAGTATGGAAGATAATAATTTATAAATAAGTTTAAATAAGGTTGTTATAGCGATAGTTATTAAAGCAGCAGCAACTGTAAAAATCAATATTTGCTGAATAGCAAGACCTCCCCGTAAGTAAGGGATGAAAAATATAATTGCCAAACTAATTGTGGGAATAATGAGCAGATCAAATTTTTCAATCCAGCGCTGAGTTTGACTAAAAATCAGACTTCCTAAAATCACAAAAGCAATAGCTAAAGTAATAATCGGATTTTTGACTAAACTAAAAAGAGCGATCGCTATTAATGCTCCCTCAAAACCGCTAAAAGCCGCCCCAGCTAATAGTTCCCAAGTTGCAAAAGCCGGTTGAACTGGTATTGGCCGCTGAGGTGGTTGTTGTATTGGTGGTAGAGGTGGTTGTGGTAATACTGTTGGCGGAACTGAGGGAGCAAAAAGGGCTTCCAATACTTCCTGCGCTGACTGAAAGCGTTGACTAGCAGCAGCCAGCAGCATTTTATCTAAAATATCAGCTAATCGGGGGCTAACGGTGATTTGAGAACGCCATTTCCACTGGTTGGTATAGGCATCAAATAGCTGATTTGCCTCTTGTCCTGTCATTAAAGTGAGGAGAGTAACCGCAAAAGCATATAAATCTGTAGATGGGAATACTTGACTTCCTGACATCTGTTCAGGTGGTGCAAATCCCATAGAATAGATGCCCGTGGAAGCAGCAGAACCAGAAGGGGAATTGGCAATTTGTTTAACTGCACCAAAATCTAACAAAAAGAGTTTACCATCCCGACGACGCATGATATTAGAGGGTTTAATGTCTCTGTGAATAATGCCTCTGTCGTGGATAAAAGTCAGTACTGGGAGAATTTCTCGGAGTATTTCTAGCACTTGGACTTCAGAAAAATTCCCATTTTGAATTAATTCTTCTTCCAGGTTTTGGCCATCAATATATTCTTGGACTAAATAAAAAAACTGGTTTGGCTGACTTGGTTGCAAGCTGGGAAGTGTGATAGTAAAAAAAGCAAATAGGTTAGGTATTTGCTTGTGTTCATTACCTATTTCTTCTAAAGTTTCTGCTTCTTGTGTAAATAGAGTTCTTGCCTTTTCTAAGGCTTCTTCTGTTAAATTACCACTTGGTTGAAATTGCTTAACTACACATTGACGCATTTTTGGTGTATCACGATCAATCGCTAGAAAAGCCGCGCCAAATCCTCCTTGTCCCAAAAGTTTAATTGGCAAATAGCGATCGCGTAAAATCAGTGGCATCCCACAGCTTGTACAGTATTTTTGCTGTGTAGTTTTTAAATTTGTAATATCATCTAAATCAGCAAAATGGTTTTTTGGGCGCGAACAATGTGGACGAGTGCAGTAAACTTCCATATTAGTTTTTAGTCATTAGTCATTAATCATTAGTCATTAGTACCGCTTTCTCGGATATCCTGCGGTACTAATGACTGTTAACCTTTGACAAAATGTTTAGTCTGCGTTAGATGAATTGAGCGTTACGGTATCTAATGTAGTTCCGAGTAGATCCTTTGGTGATAATTTTAACGTATCTTCATTCCATCCAGGAGTAGCAAACTGAGGTAAGATTTCCTGACTGAAGGCTTCTGCTGCTTTGGAACGATAACGATTGGGATTAACAATCAGCCACAGGGTTCGCTTGACAACTACACCTTCAATGGGCGTACGGTGTAGCACACCCATTTGCAATTCTTTAGCGATCGCAGAAGTAGAGACAAAGGCAGCCCCTAAACCAGATTGCACAGCATTTTTAATAGCTTCTATGGAATTTAGTTCCATTTCAAATTTAAAACGCCTGGTATCAATCTCACAGCGTGCTAACACCTGATCAATGACTTTGCGGATAGTAGATTGAGAATCGAGAGCAATGAATTGTAGTTTATATAGGTCTTCTTTTTGAATTGTTTCGAGTTTAGCAAAGGGATGGAATGTCGGTAAAATCAGCGCCAGTTCATCTTCTGCGTAAGGAACAATTTCTAAAGATTCTGCCAGTTCACCGGGAATCTCTCCACCGATGATCGCTAAATCTACTTGTCCATTAGCCACACTCCAAGCCGTGCGGCGGGTAGAGTGGACGTGCAATTGCACTGCCACATCTGGATACTTTTGTCGGAACATTCCAATCATGCGCGGCAAAAGATAAGTGCCGGTAGTTTGAGAAGCCCCGACAATTAAAGTACCGCCTTGGAGATTTTGTAAATCTTCAATCGCACGACAAGTTTCTTGGCACAGACTGAGGATTTTTTCACCGTAGCTCAGGAGTAGATGCCCTGCTTCGGTTAATTGGGCGCGTCGTCCTCCCCGATCAAATAAGGGGACATCCAGTTGGCGTTCCAGGTTTTGTACTTGCAAACTGACTGCTGGTTGGGAGACGTAAAGACTATCAGCGGCGCGTTTGAAGCTCCCTTCTGCGGCGATCGCTTTGAGAATGCGTAACTGATCTAAAGTGAAAGGAAGGTCAGACATAAGGCTCAACCCACAAACTTTGAAAGGAGCGATTTTGGCAATAAATCAAGGTGAACAGCAATAAGCCAGGCATGATTTATTACAACTTCAACTGAGAGGCTGGACTTGCAAAAGACATTACCACAACATCTTGGCTAAAGTCCTCTTGTGTATAATCTGTTAAAGGTTAAGATGCTTACCAATACTAGCTTCTTTCATTTTGAATTCTTTAATTTTTAATTTTGAATTGAGTTGTGTCTATGATGCCGAATCCTTGGTTTACCTCCAGTCATTTTGTCATGCTGGGGTTACAGTTAGCTTTTGCGATCGCGCACAGTGGCGGCGCGGCTTTGCGTCCTTGGGCAGAAAACTACATCGGACCGAGGTTTTATCGCATTTTATTTGCATTAATCAGCTTACCCTTGGCTGTCATCTTAATTGTTTACTTTTTTAATCATCGTTATGATGGCTGGCAACTTTGGCAAGTCCAAGGTATACCAGGAATACAACCACTCGTTTGGGTGCTGTCAGCGATTTCCTTTTTATTTTTATATCCTGCTACATTCAATCTACTAGAAATTGCGGCTATTCAAAAGCCCCAAGTTCATCTCTATGAGACAGGAATTATTCGTATTACCCGTCATCCCCAAATGGTGGGACAAGTCATTTGGTGTGTTGCCCATACTCTCTGGCTAGGAACTAGCTTTACACTTGTGACATCATTGGGTTTGGTGCTACACCACTTATTTGGGGTTTGGCATGGCGAGCGGCGCTTAAGCAACCGCTACGGAGAAGCCTTTGAAACAGTCAAACAGCGAACTTCAATTATTCCCTTTCAAGCTATTCTTGATGGTCGTCAATCTCTCCAATGGCAGGAATTTCTCCGCCCTGCCTATGTAGGGGTTAGTATTTTTGTGGCGTTGCTGTGGTGGTCACACCCGCTGTTATTCGTAGCAACTAGTAGGTTAGGATGGTAGTTTGAAGTGATCCCCAATCTAAACAGAAAATACCAATTTAATCCAAATTTGGACTTATCAATTACCACCAAATCAATGTAGGATGAATGTAAATACCTGTCTGTGAGATTTTCCTCAGTCGGTTTGAGATTTTAGATTGGTAGTTGCTGGTCAAGTTACTTTCCTGGGGAGGAAACGGCAATCAGGAGTTGAACAATAAAAAAAGCCACCGTGAATGTCGCGCTGGCTTTTTTGTCAGCAACATCTTAAATGCGCTTAAATTTGACCTAATTTACACCTAATTTTAGCGCTGATATCAGCCAAAGCTGACTTGCCAATCTCCCATACTGGTAGTTACTTTGATATAAAAACCTTATAAATCAAGAGGCGTCATGGTGTTGTCGGTTAGTGAGCGGACATTTACTCAAGAAGTTTTAGAATCTCCAATTCCGGTTTTAGTTAATTTTGAGGCTCCCTGGTGTGGCTTGTGTCGCATCATCCATCCCCTACTGTTGCAATTTCAAGCTCAATGCGGCGACGAAATTAAACTTGTTGGAGTTAACGCCGATCAAAATTTCAAGCTATCTACCACCTATAGACTTAAATCACTACCAACTTTACTGTTGATTGAAAAAGGCATAGTCCGACAACGCTTAGAAGGTTTTCGCAGTAGAGATGATTTACGTCTAGCTTTAGAAGAAATTAAACTCAACTACAGTAGTAGTCATAAAACTTACAATATTCCTAAAACAGCAGACTTGGAGTGCCGCACAGTTTGATAGAAGGCAAAAGAGGCAGAGGGGCGGGGCGCAGGGCGCAGAGGAGAAGAATTTTCCCCCTTGCTCCCTGCTCCCTACTCCCTTTCCTCTTACCATTTTCCAGTTCCCAAATCTAAAACCATGCTTAACACCCCACCTAAAGCTCATTAGGTGGGGTATTTTATCATCTAGGGTGTGTGTCACAATTATTAACAGTTCCGACCTGGATAGTTGCCTGTGGAAGAAACTTCTACACTACTATCCTAACTTAGTCAAGAATTTTAAAAGTAGGCGTCAGTGATGGAAGTAATCTATCAGTATGCCTGGCTGATTCCAGTATTCCCTCTTTTGGGAGCAATGCTGGTCGGTCTAGGATTAATCTCGTTAAATCAGGTGACAAACCGCCTGCGGCAGCTTAACGCTGTGGTAATTATCTCCCTGATGGGAGCAGCTATGGGGCTGTCGTTGGCCTTGCTGTGGAGTCAAATTCAAGGTCATGAGCCTTACCTCCGCACCCTGGAATGGGCATCAGCAGGCAATTTTCACCTGACAATGGGCTACACTATTGACCACCTGACAGCCTTAATGCTGGTGATTGTGACTACCGTAGCCTTCTTAGTCATGATTTACACTGATGGCTACATGGCGCATGACCCAGGTTATGTCCGGTTTTACGCCTATCTCAGCTTATTTGGTTCTTCAATGTTGGGTTTGGTGGTCAGTCCCAACCTGGTACAAATTTACATTTTCTGGGAATTGGTGGGGATGTGTTCCTACCTCCTGGTGGGATTTTGGTACGATCGCAAAGCAGCAGCAGATGCTTGTCAAAAAGCATTCGTTACTAACCGCGTTGGTGACTTTGGTTTATTGTTGGGCATTCTGGGGCTGTTCTGGGCGACAGGAAGCTTTGATTTCATGATTATGGGCGATCGCTTATCAGAACTGGTAGAAACTGGTTCTATTAGCAATTTCCTCGCCATCCTGTTTGCGATTTTAGTCTTCCTCGGTCCAGTTGCTAAATCTGCCCAATTCCCCCTCCATGTCTGGCTACCAGATGCAATGGAAGGCCCCACGCCCATTTCTGCCCTCATCCACGCGGCGACAATGGTGGCAGCGGGTGTATTCCTAATTGCGCGGATGTATCCAGTATTTGAACACGTTCCCGCAGCTATGAACGTGATTGCCTTTACTGGAGCATTTACCGCGTTTTTGGGCGCGACTATCGCTATTACCCAAAACGACATCAAAAAGGGACTGGCTTACTCCACCATTTCCCAACTCGGTTACATGGTGATGGCTATGGGAGTAGGCGCTTACTCTGCTGGATTATTTCACCTCATGACCCACGCCTATTTCAAGGCGATGCTATTCTTGGGTTCAGGTTCGGTAATTCACGGCATGGAAGGCGTTGTTGGTCATGATGCCGTATTAGCGCAGGATATGCGCTTAATGGGCGGACTGCGGAAGTATATGCCCGCAACTGGTATCACTTTCTTAATTGGTTGCTTGGCAATTTCCGGGGTTCCTCCCTTTGCTGGTTTTTGGTCAAAAGATGAAATTCTCGGTGCGGCTTTTGCGGCTAACCCCCTGTTGTGGTTCATTGGGTGGGTGACTGCCGGGATTACTGCTTTTTATATGTTTAGAATGTATTTCTCGACATTTGAAGGCAAATTCCGGGGTAATGATGAGAAAATCAAAACCCAACTCAAGAATGCGGCTGCTGAAAAATTAGGTGCTGTTGAACTAGCGCCTAACTTTGGCCCAGGGGCAATGAAAAAAGGCGAACTGGCAGCACATGACTCCCACGGACACCACAGCACTTCTCCCCATGAGTCTCCTTGGACGATGACTCTACCGTTGTTGGTGTTGGCTATTCCTTCAATGTTAATTGGTTTGATAGGTACTCCCTACGCCAATTATTTTGAGCAGTTCATCTATTCTCCTAACGAAAGTTTGGCAGAAGTCATGGAAAAAGCTGCGGAATTTGACCCCCATGAGTTTTACATTATGGCGGGTAGTTCTGTGGCTATTTCTGTGGTGGGGATTACTTTGGCGGTGCTGATGTATTTAGCCCGAAAAATTGACCCTGCTGCGATCGCTTCCAAAATCAAACCACTGTATGAATTATCTTTGAACAAGTGGTACTTTGACGATATTTATCATCGTGTGTTTGTGCTTGGTTTGCGTCGTGTCGCTAGACAAGTAATGGAAGTTGATTTCCGCGTTGTTGATGGTGCGGTTAATTTAACTGGCTTCTTTACTTTGGTTAGTGGTGAAGGTTTGAAATACCTGGAAAGCGGTCGAGTTCAATTCTATGCCTTAATCGTTTTTGGGGCTGTTTTGGGCTTGGTGATCGTTTTTGGTGTTACCTGATTTTAATGGGGGTGGGCGGTTTGTCCGCCCCTAGATTATTTTTTTTGCACGCAGAGGCGCAGAGTCGCAGAGTTTATGATACCCTACTGTCTGATAGCTAACGCCAAGCGCAAGCCATATCAGGATTTTCAGGATGAAGAAAAAAACTAATCTTAAAAGCCTGAAATATTCCCAGATCAATATTCATAAAAAATCCTCTTAATCCTCTAATCCTGGGTATCCTGATTCAGACAAAATAATTTATAATTAATTCCTATTAAAAAATAAATCATGTATGGTATTATCTATTTCTAAATCAGTTCGTCAACAAGTTATTAATGATGGGCATTGTTGGAGTTTTTATTTCGCGCAAAGACGTAAAATAAAAAAGTATCATAAATATTATATATAGGATAAATAGCAGAATAAATCATGAATGCTTACAAGACTTATATCACCATTGAAGACCCGAAGCAGGTAGTTTTATCTGATTTACCTTTTCAAGTTGGACAGCGTGTGGAGATTATTGTTTTAGCTGAAGATAACCCGCAGGATACAATTAGTAATAAATTGCGGAATTTATTTGATAAAACTCAGGCTATTCCTGGTGTGGAAGAGATTACAGATGAGGAAATAGCAGCAGAAATTGAAGCTTATCGGCGTGGGGGGTGTTTTTGAGTTAAGATTTTTATGTAAGGTATAAAAATATTTATTTTCAATTAATTTTCATCTACTATGCAATTAAGAAATCCATTAATTTATCTTCTATCGTCTGCGTCTGTCTGCGTTTATCTGCGTTCAATTATTCTTGATATATAAAAAATCCTATAAATCCTTTAATCCTGTTCGCGCAGCTTAGAGTATGGCTAACGCCACGCAAGCTATAGCCATGCTTCCTGATTCAGGCAAATAATCGGTTTTTGCGTCTCTTTTATGGAGAATTAATAGGCTTCTCGCATACATTTTATGGACTAGAAATAACAAATCAAACTCGGTTCTAGGCTAGAATTCTTAACACTGATGGGTTTTGCAGTTTTGAGATTTCCTATAAACCTTTGATTTGAATGTCGTAGCATAAAACCAACACAAGAGCCTATTTTTTTAGTTTACTTTTCTTAAGCTGGGTTCAGCTTTTTTCTATTCTTAGCAACTAACGCTCCCAAGGATAAACCTAATAAACCTAAGACACTACCTGGTTCGGGAACAGAAGTAACATCTGCCCGTGCTACCCCCTGGTAAGTTCCAAAACCAGCTGCTGTAAAATAAAGCGGTCCGAAATTGGGTTGGAAACTTAAAGGACTAGGATTTAGAAAGTCTAGAGACCCTCCGAATGGACCACCACCTGAACCGCCGAAGTTGACGAAACGATCGCTACCAATAGTTGCGATTTTTACAAGAACATTAGCCACCGGCGTTACAATATTTGCGTTTGTAAAGCTGTTTACGCCAAAATCAAAGGAAAAGTTGTAGTTTGTTAAAGAGGTCAGTGCGAAGGTTCCATCTCCAAGATCTCCGTCAAAGCTAAAGGTTCCTGATCCTACGATAGGAGCAGTTACGGTGCCATTAGGCGAATTATCAAATGTAAAATCAAAGGTGAGCGCTTGTGATTTGAGAGGTGAAGCACCAATCGCGGCTACAGCTACTATGCTTGAGGTTAGGGCAATAAAGATGTTTTTGTTCATTTTGGTGTGCTTGTAGTTCACTTCAAGTCAATGAATTTACTGATTTCCCCATTACTTTACCATTCTGTATATATTGTAACTATCAACTGATTGTGAATTTTCAATGAAGTTTTGTAGCAGGTATGTGACCTGATAACAAAACCAGACGCTGATGAAATAGAGGCTGAAAACTCTTGCTCGAAAATACCAATTTAATTAAATCAACCTAACAATGAAGGGAAAATTGCCAAAAAGCTGTTAGTTAATAACTAATGACTTTTTGCCAAACAAGATTTTAATTGCAGACTGATTGTGATGAATATAGCTAATTTCCCGTGGCTGACGACGATTATTTTGTTCCCAATAGCCGCGTCACTACTACTTCCTATCATCCCAGATAAAGACGGCAAAACGGTGCGCTGGTATTCCCTGATTGTCGGGTTGATAGATTTCGCACTGATTGTTTACGCTTTTTGTACTGGGTACGATTTCTCCAATCCCGATTTGCAACTGGTGGAGAGTTACCCCTGGGTTCCCCAATTGGGTTTGAATTGGTCAGTAGGGGCAGATGGCTTGTCTATGCCCCTAATTCTGTTGACTGGATTCATTACCACCTTGGCAGTTTTAGCAGCTTGGCCTGTCACCTTCAAGCCGAAATTATTTTTCTTCTTGATTTTGGCCATGTATGGTGGTCAAATCGCTGTGTTCGCAGTCCAGGATATGCTGTTATTCTTCCTGGTGTGGGAATTGGAACTTGTACCGATATACTTCCTGCTGTCGATTTGGGGAGGTAAAAAGCGCCAATATGCAGCGACTAAATTTATTTTATACACTGCTGGTGGGTCGCTATTTATTTTGCTGTCTTCCTTGACAATGGGATTTTATGGAGATACGGTGACTTTCGATATGCGATCGCTCGCATTGAAAGATTTTGGTCTAAACTTACAACTTTTACTGTACGCTGGCTTCCTGATTGCCTACGCTGTCAAGTTGCCCATCATTCCCCTCCATACCTGGCTACCAGATGCCCACGGTGAAGCTACAGCGCCCGTGCATATGTTACTAGCAGGTATTTTGTTGAAAATGGGTGGTTATGCCTTAATTCGCATGAATGCCCAAATGCTACCTGATGCCCACGCTTACGTTGCACCTGCGTTGGTGATTTTGGGGGTAGTAAATATCATCTACGCTGCGTTAACTTCCTTTGCCCAGAGGAACTTAAAACGGAAAATTGCCTATTCTTCAATTTCTCACATGGGCTTTGTTCTCATTGGTATTGCCTCTTTCACCGATTTGGGTTTGAGTGGGGCAGTTTTACAAATGGTTTCTCACGGATTAATTGGGGCGAGTTTGTTCTTTTTAGTCGGTGCAACTTATGACCGCACACACACCTTAATGTTAGATGAAATGGGTGGTGTTGGTAAAAAAATGCGGAAGATTTTCGCTATGTTTACAACTTGTTCAATGGCATCTTTAGCATTGCCAGGAATGAGTGGTTTTGTAGCGGAATTAATGGTGTTTGTGGGCTTTGCTACTAGCGATGCTTATAACCCAACATTCAAAGTCATCGTCATTTTCTTGATGGCAGTTGGTGTGATTTTAACGCCAATTTATCTACTTTCAATGTTGCGAGAAATTTTCTACGGACAAGAAAACGAAGAATTAGTTTCTCACCAAGCTTTGATTGATGCTGAACCCCGTGAAGTATTTATCATTGCTTGTTTGTTGATTCCAATTATCGGCATTGGTTTTTATCCCAAGTTGCTAACTCAAATGTACGACGCTACAACTGTACAATTGACTGCAAGATTGCGTGATTCTGTACCAACTTTAACGGCTGATAAAGCGGTGGAAACTGTTTCTTTAAGTGCGCCAATAATTGGTAATTAATTCGTAATTACAACTACGAGTTATGATGAGGGTGGGTTTGATACCTGCCCTTTTTTCAGCCTTTTTTATTCTGGTAGCCAATCTTCATCTAAAACTAACTCTAAATCATAAAGACATTCTTCTGGAAACACAGAAATTATTAATCCTGTTTGTTTAGCTGCTTGACGACGTGCCTTTTGATAGCTTTCTTCAAGTTGTTCTTGAGGATAATTTTTAAGACTGGGACTATCTTTAATAGTTAATTCAATTTGAGTACGAGCATCTGTGATAGAATCTAACCAACTGTCTGAATGTCGTTGAGGTTGATATTGCCATTTGAGCAAGTGTAAAAGTAAGCGAATTAATTGACTAGAAATTGCTCTCTTTTCACTTTTGCCCAAGTCAGAAATCTCCTCAATTAAATGTTCTTTATCTATTTCTTGCCAGCGATTTTCTAGTAATAGTTTTGCGGTTTCTTCAACCCACATATTGAAATCGGTTTGATAGGTTAAGTCCATAAATTCAGTTTACCTCATTAAAGGTTTTTGGAATCTAATTCTAAAGTTTTACCTGCTTGATCTTCTGCTAATGCTGCTGCTGCAAGTTGAGCAAGTACATCATGAGATTTTGCAAATGCTTGATCCCATTGGCTTTCGTCTTCTATTTCTTCGAGGATGAGTAAGGCAATTCTATCTTGTTCGGTTTCAGGAAGTTGTTTTATTTGTGCAATAGCTTGTTCAAGTAAATTAGTCATTATTTTTCACCATTAATCATTATCTATTTTACTGTATATGGAACAGCCATAAAATCAATTAAGAGTCTAAAAACAATAGTCGGTTAAAACCGACTATTTTTGTTTTTTATTATCACTCTATTTCATCAGGATTCACACCTAAAGCCTTTAATTTTTCAGCTAAAAGTTGCGTTTTTTTCCTTTCTGCGGCTAAAGCTGTTTCTGCTTGTTCAGCACGTTGTTTTTCCTGTTCCAGAAGTTGGGAAATTTCCAGATATGAAGAAAACTTATTCCCATCAGGACGATAAATTTGTAATTCTTCCCCCGATAAATCAAATTTAATTCCTAACCTGGGACTAACCCAATTGTCCATTTCTGAAATGACATCTAAACCATCTTCCGTTCTTAACCATCCTCTCAACTGATTATTTTGAGGATTATAAATATAATATTCTTCTACTCCATATCTTTCATAAAATATTAATTTCCTCTCCATTTCGGTTTGAGAATTGCTAGGAGAAAGAATTTCAAAAACTACCTGGGGTGCAATATTATTTTCTTGCCATTGTAAATAAGAACCGCGTTTACCTTTTGGTCGTCCAAATACAACCATAATATCTGGTGCATTGAATATATAATTTTTCCCTTCAATGGGATACCAAAATAAATCACCAGCAACAAAAACATCAGGGTTATCTGCAAATAACCAATCTAAATTTTGTTGAATAACTAATATCCAACGAAACTGTTCTGTATTATTAGCCATTGGTTGTCCATCATTGTCTGGGTAGATGACCTCTGATGTATTTAGGGGTAGAGGTTGAGTAACCATAACTTTAAATTAGTTAGTTGTTTACTTTACTAAAATCTTAGCACTCAAGAATAGATACCCTAATTCTTAATAAAAACCAGAGAATAAATTCCCTGTCTAAAAGCCAAATTCGGTTAAAACCGCCTCACAAAAAAACTTTTTTCTTCCTCTTTGCGTCTTTGCGTCTACCCTACGGGATCTCCTGACGGAGATTGCGTGAGAAAAACCCCTAAAAATCCTCATCATCAATAAAAAACTCCGCCTCCTCATCAACCCTAGATTTCGACGCGCCCAACGCCCAAAAAGGCTGCAAAACCGCCACACCTAACAAACCCACAGCAACAGAAAAAGCCAACACTAACCCAAAAGGAATTTGAATTGATTGAAAAACCAAAAACCGTAAAGATACAGGCGTAGCATTCTGCACCGAAATAAGTGCGATCGCAATCACCCAAACAGCTATAACTATAGATATTAATAAATTCACAAAACTTTTCATAACTTAATAAATAATTCCCCCTCTACACAAACGAAGAGGGGTAATAGTGGAGATTTTCAACCAGAAAAGCAAGAGAGAAAAAACCTTCTGCCTTCTGCCTCCTGCCTTCTTTATCCTAACTTAGCAATTTCACTCTCCATAAATTGAGCAATCTGACTAAGTTTTTCTGGCGAGTTAGTTTCCATATACACCCTCACCAAAGGTTCTGTACCAGAAGGACGCAGCAACACCCAGCTACCCTCTTCTAAATACAATTTAATCCCATCCTTCCGTCCAACTTCCTTCACCTTAATTCCCGCCACTACTGAAGGCGGATTTTTGGTGTAAGAGTCAATTACAGCATTTTTGTGAGACTCGGTCAGGTGTAAATCCAAGCGATTGTTATACAAAGGACCATCAGCTTCTGCGATCGCTTCCTGAACCAACTGACTCAGCGGCTTACCCTCATAAGCAATCGCCTCAGCCACCAGCATATCGGCAAGAACGCCATCCTTTTCAGGAATATGACCAATGATACTCAAACCACCCGATTCTTCCCCACCAATCAAAACAGCGGTTTCCCGCATCTTCTCCCCGATGTATTTAAAACCAACAGCAGTTTCATAAATTTGCAGACCATACTTAGCTGCAAAATTATCTAACAAGTGAGTAGTTGCCACCGTCCGCACAATCGCGCCACTTTTACCCTTGTTTTTTATCAAATGCCGTGCTAGAACTAACAGCACTGTATTGGGAGTGAGGACATTACCTTGTTCATCGACAATACCAAAGCGATCGCTATCGCCATCTGTCGCCAGACCTAAATCAGCCTTATCAGCACGGACAGCATCCACCAACTCAACTAATTGTTCCCCTTTCGGTTCCGGCATACCGCCACCAAAAAGTACATCCCGCCAATCGTGGAAACTTTCTAACTGGCAACCACATTGTTGCAAAACTTCATCTAAATAACCGCGAGAGGTAGAATAAAGGGCATCATACTTGACCTTTAAATTCGCGCTTTTGATTTTTTCTACATCCAGTAAAGTGTAGATAAAATTCAAATAATCGGGCTTCGGATCAAAAGTAGAAATTGAACCTGATGGATTACTTCCGGGCAACTCATCAGATGCACTTTCTATATTTGCCACAATATTATCAGTAATTTCTGGAGTGGCAGGCCCCGCATAATCGGGGATATATTTAATCCCACAATAAGGTGCAGGATTATGACTAGCAGTAAACATCAAAGCCCCTGCGGAATTCAAGTGACGGGCATTGTAGGCAATTACAGGAGTCGGACAATCCCGATCTGTAATTTTCACATTCCACCCTAAATCAGCCAACACTGCGGCAGATGTCCGGGCAAATTCATCAGCCAAAAACCTTGTATCGTAGGCGATTAAAACTGGTCTATCTTTACTGTAGGCAGTTTCCAGGTAACTAGCTATCGCCCTGGTGACTTTCCGCACATTGGGGAAAGTAAAATCATCAGCAATAATGCCGCGCCAACCATCAGTACCAAATTTTATTTTGCTGGAATTGCTACTATTGCTCATTTTGCCACTCTCTCCCCTGCATCATCTTTACTATTAGGAAGCATCCCGCAAAGCGTGTGTAGCCGCAAGTATCCCCACCGTATTTTCTCTCACTCTACCTGAGCAATGTCAACCCCCGATAGACCTTTTGCCAGTTATCACCTTTGGTCTTTAGTTGCCCCAGCGACAGGGCAAGAACGTTGGCATTGCCAAATGAGGCGAGGATTTATTAAAGCGAGACAACACGAACCACAGGTGAAAACCTTGTTAGCGCAAGCTACTCCACCCCAGCGCATTGGTATACTTGCCCAAAAAGGTGTTTATGAGTTTCATCATCATCGGCATTTATTAACTCAATCTGATGGAGTAGAAAAAGTAGCCCAGTTACTAAAATTAAGCAATTTCACTTTTCAAGTGAAGCAACGGGTACTACAAATTTTGCAAAAATATCAAAATTCGCCCTTGCTTTTGGGTAAAAGGATTGTTCAATTAACCCCAGGTGATGAAGGATTTCCTAAACCGATTGTGATTGAACAGGAAAACTATTGTTTTCGATTATATGCAGCTATGGATTGTGTATTTATCGAGTCTGATAGTACCTTACATATTTTAGATTTTAAAACTGGTAAATCGGCTTTTGACCGAAGACAAGCATTAGTTTATTTATTAGCAGCACGTTATCTTTATCCAGGAAAAACGGCTGTAGCATCTTTTTATAATTTGGAAGTTTGTCAAAAATCGGAGTTAATTACTCTTAATAACGATGAATTAGCATCTCTTGAATTTGAGTTAGCTAATATAGCCCACCAACATCAACTTGATTTACAAAAATATCAAACAGAAAGCAGTGATTTTAGTAAAATATTTCCACCAAATCCCGGCAATCACTGCCGATTTTGTCCATTTAACTCAATTTGCGAATTTTCCGATTTTAAGCTGGCAAAATCACACGCCATGCCAATTACTAAAAATCGCAGTTAATTACAGCAGAATTCAGGAGTCAGGAGTCAGGAGTAAAACTGGCGAATGTGTCTAGGTTTCAATTTAGATTCTGTACCTCATTGATCTGCAATCTGCTGTATCAGAAAAATACACTGAATAAAAAATTAAAATTAATTATAAATTAAAAACAGTTTCAGGCGAGGATCTAAACAAGGACACTAGCTTTCTTAAAGTAGGAGAACGCAAGCTAAGTATAGAATAAGCTATATTAAACCCTTTAACTGTTGATACAGCAGATATCAGGTTGCAAAAGATACAAAATTTAATAACAAAGCCATATAAAAAGAGAATTTCAACTCTGTTCCCTATTCCCTGCTGCAATTAACAGAATTGCTTAAAAAAGGATAAATCAATATTACCAAAATGAATACTCATCGCAATATTCAATTGTTCTAAAGTGCCAACAAACCAACCAATACCATCGGTAGTAGCCGATTCATAGTGGTTAAACAAAATTGCAAATCTTTTTTCTAAAAATGGTTTGACTTTACGACAAATAAGTACCACTTTTAGCAGCAAGCCAATGGTGGATAACGTACCTTGATTACTGATCAAATCTAAAAAGATTGAATGTTGCGGGTATGCTTGGCTATTGACAACTAAAAAGTTTAGTAAGTGACTGCAAGTTCTGACGATCAAAAAATCAGTGAGATTTTGATCATCAGCTTGCGGTAATGTATTTTGTAAATGAGAGTATAAGCGTTGATTAAATTGACGTTTGCCATATTGTCCATCAACAGATGATATTAAATATTCATATAAATCATCTTTAAAACTATGGAATTTGGCAGTTTGACTGCTATGGGTTAAAAATTTTTGTGCTTTTTCTTGATAAGTGCAGTCACCTTCCGCATTACCAATAAATTGCTTTAAGGTGCTATACAGATCACTATCACTCAACAATGTAGGATTATTAATCGGGCGTAAAATTCGATTTGCCTCAAATGGCGAAACTTTTGTAATAATATTAACTTGACGTATTTTATACGTTACATATTGTGATAAATCAATTTCAAATTTTTTCTGCACCTGTTGCTGAAAGTGTATAATCGTTTCTTTTTGTTCCAAAGTAGCGTTTTCGCTAATTAAACAATGTTCATATAAGTAGGGATAGCGCCGAATCAAACTCATTAAGGGCTGGCTATTTTTGTTACTATCCCATTTAGGGGTTTGATTAACTATTTGCGTAAAGCGACGTAAAATTACATACTGGTCACTTTCCGAAAAAATTTGCACCAGTTCACGCAAGCGCCTAATTTCTCGCAAGCGAAAACTACCTACTCCTAACCTATTGGGAGGAGAATCAAACAATTCGATTAATTCCGCAATAGCATGGTGCAGTTGCGGTTGCATATACCAGCGATTAATTAAAATATGGCAACAACGGTTGAGGAAAAATTTAAAATCCTCTATTGCTGTTTTAGATCCTGTAATTTTGTCTAAAATTGAGATAATTTCTGGTTCAGGATAATTCGCACGTTCAATGAATAGACAGCGAAAGCGCTCAATCATTTGGCTGGGAGATTCCATTTGCACCAAATGAAGTAAATGTTGATATATTAGCTGTTCTTCTTGATAGCAGTCATGATAGTTGTGAAGATACTCCAGTCTACCACCTGGCAATTTGGCTGAAGGTGTTTGCTCCACAGTTGTTTCAGATTCAGAACTAATCCAATTGTTCACCTGTTTTTACCGTTTACAAACGTCCTTAAGTTAGTTTTCATACTTTAAACTTTCCTTGTCAACCGTATAAATTCGGTTTTAATAATGATTAACTGACTTTCTTCTCAATATTTTTAGGGAAGAATCTTATATGAATATCTTACAGTAAATACCGAAAAATTACTTAGTAGTTAAATAAAGTGAACATGAATATCCCCCGCCAGAGAGTAAAATTTTGATTAAGACAGGTAGGGAAATTGGGGCAAGGGGGAGTTTGGGGCAAATTCACAAATGCTTTTACCTAATCCCTCATTGCAAACTACAAGTTCCCAATACTCAATTCCTAGGTTAAAAAGGCGATAATTCTTTAAGAATTGTAAACCGAATATGATTTATAGCCAATTCGCCAATAGAAATATCTTCCTTAGTTAATCGACTACCATTACTGATCAGGGTTTCAAAGGTTATCCCTTTGCCAATTTCAATATGATACCAGCATAAGCCCATAAAGAAGCGTGTGGGATAAGGACCTGCATCACCCACGTCATCAGGATTAGACTCCATTGGCACCCAGCCAAAATTAGGGATATAGAACTCTAGCCAAACATGATTAAAGTCAGGTTGTAGAGGAACTCCTTGCTGTTCTCCATAGGGAGGGCATTTATATCTACCTACAGTCCGACAAAGAATTCCATTTAAACGGCACAAAGCCAGTAACACACCTACGTACTCGCCACAAGAACCAATACCACGTTCTAAAACTACATCTGGTGTGTCAATGTATGGCTTAATCCCATATGATAACTGGTCATAGACGTAGTTACGGATGCTGTACATTTTCCGTAACATATTAGTTTCTGAACCAACTGCTTCACGAGCAGCACGACGGACAATAGCCGTATCCATTGCTAAATCATCATCATCGACCAAGTAGCGTGCTTGGAATTCTGGTGTAGGTTCTGGAAGTCCTTCAACATCTTTAGGTGTGATGCGATACTTAATTCCTCGGACTTCTAAAAGTGCTTTCCAGCCAAATATATGCCGTTCACCGGGAGTGAGGGAATCAAACTTAAATACGGCTACCCGTTGCCCCTCAATGATTTCTTCTGTAAAGGGTAAACCAATCGGTTCAACTTGTTTGAGCTTTTGGCGTTCAGTTTCTGAAGGTAGGGCAATACGCCATTCTACATTGGGTAAATAAACCTCGTCTAGGGGAGAAATTTCCTCAACATAGGACATTTCTATAAGATAACCATTAGAGAGGGCGTAACGTTTATCTGGCTGATAATGATAATAGAGGGGATGAATAAAAGTCATATCCCGGTAGGTTAACTCATGACTGGGGTCAGCATTGGGGTTATCTCGAATATAAGGCTCCTCAGTAGCATAAGCGATGTAGAGATTTTCCTGCGTTGTATCTTGATTTCTATGTACTGCAATACCTGTAGGAGATGCAAAAGGTGTAAGCACACTGAATCGAATTTCCCCAGTTGCCCTATCCATAGAATAAACGCTTTGCTCTGTGCGATCGCAAACCCACAGAGTTTCCTGAGTTACGGCCAAATTTTCTATACCCACACCAGGTGCATGAAACCTAGTAATTTCTTTGCGTGTTTCGCGGTCAAAAACTAGAATATAGCCAAGTCTTTGACAACTAACATAAACAGTTGATTCCCAAACAGCAACGCCATCAGCAATATAAGGTAAAGTAACAAAATGCTCTAAACCTAAAGAGGAAAGTTTACACAGATAAACGCTATGATCACGGCTGACCCACAGAGTATCTTCCCAGACAGCTAAACCTGTAACTTCTGTAAACTCCTTAACTTGGTGGGGATTGAGGATTGTACTGTTATCAGAGATCGGGTCAATCTCCAATAAATGTCCTTTGATCGTGTCGATAGCAATAAGTCTATCTTTGATGAAAGCAATGCCATATAAAGTAGCAGCAGTAAGCGGTCGGATTGTTTTTTGGCCAAACATCTGGCTAACAGTCAAACTAGGGAGTGCAAAACTCATATTATTAGTCATTAGTCATTAGTCATTAGTCGTTAATCATTAGTAAAAGGCAACAGATTATTCTCTGCGTAAGAGCTTAAGAGCGTCCTCCTCTGCGTCCCCGCATCCCCAATGTAACTTTAGTTGATGGAATTCCTGCCATCACTAAATTATGATCGAATTTTGTAACCATTTCCTGTGACTTAAACGATGTCTGCTCATTCTTTGCCTGAAGGTGCCGCTGCTTGGCATAGTTTAGAAGTTGATAAAGCGTTAGACCTGCTCGATAGTAACGTAGACAGTGGGTTAACACCTCAAGAGATTCAACAAAGGTTGCAAAAATACGGACCTAACGAACTAGAAGAACATGGCGGTCGAAGCGCTTGGGAAATTCTTCTAGATCAGTTCAAGAACATCATGTTGTTGATGCTGATAGGTGTAGCCCTGATTTCTGGTTTTTTAGATTTTTGGGCGTTACGACAAGGCACATTAAAACCTGGTGAAGTGCCATTCAAAGACACAATTGCGATTATGGCGATTGTTATCCTCAATGGTATTTTGGGCTATGTGCAGGAAAGCCGTGCTGAACAAGCTTTAGCGGCTTTGAAAAAAATGACCTCTCCTTTAGTGAGAGTCATCCGCGATCGCAAACTAGTAGAAATTGCAGCCAAGGAATTAGTACCTGGGGATGTGATGCTGCTGGAAGCTGGTATGCAAATAGCGGCTGATGGACGCTTAATAGAACAGTCTAATTTACAAGTGCGGGAGTCGGCACTAACGGGTGAAGCCGAAGCTGTGAATAAGCAGGCAACTCTCACATTACCAGAAGAAACATCTTTAGGCGATCGCCTGAATGTAGTCTATCAAGGAACGGAAGTTGTCCAAGGACGCGCCAAGGTTCTCGTCACTAAGACCGGGATGCAAACTGAACTAGGCAAAATTGCCGCTATGTTGCAGTCGGTGGAAAGTGAACCTACTCCATTACAGCAGCGAATGACCCAACTGGGTAATGTTCTGGTAACTGGTTCTTTGATTCTGGTTTTGATTGTAGTTGTCGGTGGTGTTATTCAAGCCAGAGGCTTTAGTAACTTACAAGAACTTTTAGAAGTTTCTTTGAGTATGGCAGTGGCTGTAGTCCCAGAAGGTTTACCAGCGGTAATTACCGTCACCTTAGCACTGGGAACCCAGCGCATGGTACGCCACAATGCTTTAATTCGTAAATTACCAGCGGTGGAAACACTTGGGTCTGTCACCACCATTTGTTCTGATAAAACTGGTACTCTGACTCAAAACAAAATGGTAGTGCAGTCAGTGTACATGAATCAGCAAAATTTCCGTGTTACGGGAGAAGGTTATGCTCCCAATGGAGATTTTCAGTTAAATGGACAAAAAGTGACTGTAGATGAGTGTCCAGAAATACCCGCTTTGCTAGTTGCTTGTGCCGTTTGTAATGATTCTGTACTGCAAAAAGAAGCCGGGGAATGGGCAATTTTAGGCGACCCCACAGAAGGTGCATTAGTCACCCTCGCAGGGAAAGCGGGAATTGAAAAAGACCAATGGAATAGTAAATTACCCCGTGTGTCTGAGTTTCCCTTTTCTTCGGAACGCAAACGCATGAGTGTAATTTGTCAAGTCCAAGAAGTCGCTACGGCTGATGCGTCTTTGAGTGCTGTTGATCCGGTTATCGCTGGCTTTTTAGAATCTGAACAATACTTAATGTTTACCAAGGGTTCGCCAGAATTAACCTTAGCTCGTTGTACTCAGATTTATTTAGGTAATCACGCTTCTTCTATTAATGAGGCACAACGCACTCAAATTCTGGCAGCCAATGACCAAATGGCAAGTCAAGGTTTGCGGGTGTTAGGTTTTGCCTATAAACCATTGCTGGAAATACTTCCAGAAGGTTCAGAAGAAACATCAGAGCAAGATTTGGTCTGGTTGGGATTGGTGGGAATGCTCGATGCACCACGCCCGGAGGTGAGAGCCGCAGTAGCAGAATGTCGCCAAGCTGGTATTCGCCCAGTGATGATTACTGGCGACCATCAATTAACAGCCAAAGCGATCGCTATAGATTTGGGAATTGCTCGTGAAGATGATAGAGTCCTCACTGGTCAAGAATTGCAACGCATGACTGACCCAGAACTTGAGGAACAAGTTGATTTAGTGAGTATTTACGCCAGAGTCTCTCCAGAACACAAACTGCGAATTGTGCAAGCATTGCAACGTCGCGGTCGATTTGTGGCTATGACGGGCGATGGAGTCAACGATGCCCCCGCCCTCAAACAAGCCGATATAGGCATCGCAATGGGCATCACAGGTACAGATGTGAGCAAAGAAGCCAGCGACATGGTGCTACTAGATGATAACTTTGCCACTATAGTTGCTGCTACTAAAGAGGGTAGAGTAGTCTATACCAACATTCGCCGTTTTATCAAATACATTTTGGGTAGTAACATTGGCGAAGTTCTCACTATTGCTGCTGCGCCTTTAATTGGTTTAGGCGGTGTGCCGCTGACTCCTCTGCAAATTCTTTGGATGAATTTGGTGACAGACGGTTTACCAGCCCTAGCTTTGGCGGTAGAACCCCCAGAACCAGATGTAATGCAGCGTCCACCTTTTAGCCCCCGCGAAAGTATTTTTGCTAGGGGTTTGGGTTCTTACATGATTCGCATTGGTATCATCTTTGCTATTATTACCATTGCCTTGATGTGGTGGGCTTATAATCATACCCATGCCCAAGGGTATCAGGGTAATCCTGAAGCTTGGAAAACCATGGTATTTACGACTCTGTGTATCGCACAAATGGGTCATGCGATCGCTATTCGTTCCAACAATCAACTCATCATCGAAATGAATCCTTGGTCTAATCCTTTTGTTTTGGGTGCTGTAGTCGTGACAACAATTTTGCAGTTAATGCTAGTATATGTGCCACCTCTACGAGATTTCTTTGGCACTCATGAACTAAGTCTTTCAGAATTAGGTACTTGTATTGGGTTCAGTGCTTTGATGGTTGTCTGGATTGAAGGTGAAAAGATTTTCTTCCGCTTGAGAGGTAAAAAAACTGTCTAAAAATTAAGAATTACAACTTCATCAAGCTAGAATTTTTAATTGTTGATGATGGTAATGCTGGTGATGTGATGCTAGGAAATTGTGTAAGAATTCAGGATTCAGGATTCAGGATTCAGGAGTTGGAAAGAAAGAAGGATGAAGAATATTTTCTCTTCTGTTCCCTGTTAAGAGTTCCCTGATATCAAACATTCTGTATCCCGAATCCTTACGAAATTGTTTACCAAAAAATATCCTGTCACTATCATCAGTAAATTAAAATCTTGGATAGGAAAATTAAAAATTAAAAATCCCCGCAAGTTTTTTAATTTTTAATTTTTAATTTTTGAATATGTACCTGAAAACCCTACACGTCCGACAGTTTCGCAATTACCAAGACCAGAAGATTGAGTTTACCGCTGCCAAAACAATTTTGGTAGGTAATAATGCTCAGGGAAAATCGAACTTGTTGGAAGCTGTGGAGTTATTAGCAACATTGCGATCGCACCGCATGGCACGCGATCGTGATTTAATTAAAGATGGGGAAGCGATCGCCCAAATTAATGCCACCCTAGAAAGAGCAGCTGGTATCAGTGACTTAACCCTGACACTACGTCGCAATGCTCGTCGTACTGTGGCTATTAATGGCGAAACGGTTCGTCGTCAAATGGATTTTCTTGGCGTTATCAATGCAGTTGAGTTTTCCAGCTTGGATTTAGAACTAGTGCGCGGAAGTCCTGAAGGTCGTCGTAACTGGTTAGATACTCTCTTAATTCAACTCGAACCGGTTTATGCTCACATTTTGCAGCAATATCACCAAGTCCTACGTCAACGCAATGCTTGTTTGAAAAGGAGTCAGGAGTTAGGAGTCAAAAGCCAAAATTCAGAACTTGCTATTTGGGATGCACAGTTAGTCACTGCTGGAACCAGGGTAATTATCAGGCGTGACAGAGCTATCCAAAAACTAACACCTATTGCCGCTGCTTGGCACGCTAGAATAAGTGGTAGTACAGAAGTTCTCAAAATCAATTATGCACCGAATGTCCCCCTGGAAAAAAATCATCCCGAAGCAGTACAACAAGCCTTTCTAGCCAAAATTCAACAGCGAACTCTGGCAGAATTACATAGGGGTATTACTCTTGTCGGTCCTCACCGTGATGAAGTGGAATTAATTATTAACCAAACACCTGCTCGTCAATATGGTTCCCAAGGACAGCAACGAACATTAGTTCTGGCTTTAAAATTAGCAGAATTACAATTAATCGAAGAAGTCGTTAACGAGCCACCCTTACTTTTGCTAGATGATGTCTTAGCAGAATTAGATCCATCCCGTCAAAATCAATTGCTTGAGGCTATTCAAGACCGTTTCCAGACTTTGATTACTACTACTCATTTAGGTTCTTTTGAACAAGATTGGTTAAAGTCTTCGCAAATTCTCTATGTGAAAGCAGGAGAACTATCAACATCTGCTATTTTTGAATAAATTCTCTAGTAAATAGTACCGCTTTGCGGAATGAAAAATTAGAAATTAAAAATAGAATAAATTTGATTATACAAGCTTTTGATGAGAAAGTTTTAAGGCTTGGTTGATTTACGCTACATTCGTTGATAACATTTTAGTTTAAAAGTAAGTATTCAGGATAGAGAATACATAAGTCAAGAGAATAAAGGCTTTCTGAGTCAACTTTGATGATTTTGACAAAATATAACTTCTCTCTATTCCTGATTTCATCAGCATTCTGAACCGATAGCGCAGCGTGGCGTAAGCCATAGGTCTGCGAAGCGTCTCCTGAACTCTTACGTTTAAAATTTATACAAATAGGCAGCAAAAGATTGATTTTGGAGGAGTAAATAAGTAGAGACATATCCTTTGGCTCAGGTATTTTGTGAAATAGGATTAAATATGAATCGCAGAAATTATGTATTAGATAAGAATGAAATTGAATTACTAGGTGCATCATTGAGGACAATTGAGCCAAAGCTACTCAAACCCTCTCCAAAAGCAGATACAGTTAGAATTTGGTTACAAGGTGGAGAACCTTATTTTGATATCTTTTTTGAATTAAGTAATGATAAAATTGTATGGTTTCAATTTACTTTACGTGGTAAATCCCTTTCTTGGCATACTAAAAATACTCAACTCCAAACAGGTGTTACCAATGAGTTAAAAATTGACAATGTTAGTTTTTATGCAGCTAGTAAAACCGTAGAAAATGATGATATTTGTGATGAAAAATTTATCGATTTGGTAAAATCTATTCTCCAAACAAGAGCGGAAGAAGAAATTTTTGCTAAAGCATTAACATTGTTTAATTAGTTAGTATTCATTTGCATGATTACCAATAAAAATTGACCAATAACTAATGCTATTTTTCTACTTTTTTAAAAATATGGAGAACAACAACAGTGAACACAGCACCAATTAATCCTAGCTGCCATAAACCACAACCACAGGCAATTCCTAAAGCAGCTGAAACCCAAATTGCTGCGGCCGAAGTAAGTCCGTGAATTGCAAATGAGTTTGATTGTTGAGAAGATTCGCGTAAGATTTCTCCTGCACCTAGAAATCCTACACCAGAGGCAATACCTTGAATCACCCGGCTGAGAGCATCAGCACTAATTTGTTCTCCACCGACTTGGATAGCAATGATAGTAAACACAGATGAACCCAAACTGACCAACATATGGGTTCTTAAACCAGCGGGTTTGTTCCTGAGTTGGCGTTCTAAGCCAATCATTCCGCCAATGATCAATGCAAGACATAGCCGAAAACAGATGTTCAGCCAATCATTACTGGCAATGTAGTAAGAGTTTGTCATCCTCTACCAGGATTTTAGATTTTGGATTTTGGATTGATTCCACGGATAAATCCGCTTGCTCTGTACCATCAAGGAATTATTGGTCAATTAATTTATGATTGCTATAAATAATCTTATATTCTATGTTAGTTGGTAATATACTTTCAAAAAGTCACTAATCAATAAGATTGACCTAAGAAGATGTCTGATCCGTATTTTGTTCAACCATGAGTCATGTGCAACCACATCCCTCTTTCCGCTGTAAGTACCTCTTGATCAAGAACTTGTATGACAACTGACACCTAACTAATTGAGTGGATAAACTCTACTGGCTTGACCAAATTAAACTACAAGACCGCGCCAAAGTTGGCGATAAAGCGTTTTATTTGAGTAAATTTATGCAGAAGGGCTACCCGGTAGTGCCTGGTTTTGTAGTTTCGGCGGATGTTTGGCGGCAATTTCTAGAAACCCTCAATAGCTCAGAGTCATTAGTTGCTGATTTACCTTATTCTTCTCTACATTTGGATGTAGCTAATTGGCAACAACTACAGCAGGTGGCTGGCCGCTTGCGTCAGGAAATTATTTCTGCTACTGTGCCGCAGCATTGGGTGAGTACGATTTTTCAAGCGGCTCAAACATGGGAAAAGAAATGTTTAATTTTGCGTCCCACCCTAGCAGTATCAGCAGCGAC
The DNA here is from genome assembly GCF_014698305.1 of Anabaena lutea FACHB-196. Classification (GTDB taxonomy): domain Bacteria; phylum Cyanobacteriota; class Cyanobacteriia; order Cyanobacteriales; family Nostocaceae; genus Anabaena; species Anabaena lutea. Next base: position 217,331 of record NZ_JACJST010000002.1, read on the forward strand.
ACAGGTGATAGGGAATATCTCTGGCTTGCTAGAGTCGGTGTTTTGTCCTTGTGATCAAGAAGCGATCGCTCAAGCATTAAAGCAGGCTTGGAGCCAGTTGTTTCGTGCTAGAAGTCTACTCTACTGGCAGAATGTAGGCATTAACTTACAACAAATTAATTTAGCGGTATTGGTGCAACCAGTAGAAAATGCGATCGCTTCTGGTTTATTCAATGCCAACACATTAGGCGCGGATATTGAAGCTACTTGGGGATTAGGTGTGGCGATTACCAACGGCGAAGTATTGCCAGATGTTTACTATATCCAAGATAAAACAGAAGTTATCAGAGAACGACATTTGGGAAATAAAATTCTCGCCTATCGTGTTCATGATCCTGCATCTGTAGCTGTTGAGGAATCCGAGTCTAAAAGGGTGTTAATGGTAGATAACAATTGTCTGCTGGCTTACTTGCTGAGTGAGAACCAACAAAAAAAGTATGCTTTACCAGAAGAATTACTGCCACAAGTCATTGTTTTAGGAAATCAACTAGTTCGTGAACTAGGTACAAAGTTAACTATGAAGTGGACAATCACCCAAGAAACTTCATCAACAAAACTCTATATCACTCAAGTGAGCGCCCCCTCATCGGCAATTCCCGGTTCATACTTCATTAAGGGAATAGGTGCGGCTAGAGGACGTGTGATGGCTACTGCCTATGTAATCGTCAGTTCACAAACAAAACCAGCACAAATCCCCCAGGGAGTGATTTTAATCGCATCAGCAATTACTCCTGATTGGTTGCCTTTACTGCATGATGTGGTGGGAATTATTACAGAACAAGGTGGATTAACCAGCCACGCGGCGATTTTGTCTAGAGAATTGGGTATTCCTGCCATAGTCAGTGCTATAAATGCCACAAACCTGATTCAAACTGGCGAAAGACTACTGCTTGATGGTGACAGGGGAGAAGTTTATCGGAGTCGAGGAGATGGAGGTGTTGGGGAAATCGGCAGGTGGGGCGATAGGAAAGTTGAGGAAGAGAGGAAAGTCATATCTTCTCCACCACCTTCACATTCTCAATCAATGATTGCTACCCAACTACTGGTTAACCTTAGTCAGCCGAGTCTGATTTCCAAAGTGCAAGTTTTACCTGTAGATGGAGTGGGATTATTACGTTCAGAACTGATGGTGCTAAACATTTTAGATGGACAAAATCCTCATGCTTGGCTATTGGATGGACGACACACAGAATTATTAGAACTATGGTCTGAGCAGATTATGCAATTTGCTGACGCTTTTGCACCCAGACCAATTTTTTATCGGTCTTTAGATTGGCGACCACAGGATTTGCCATCATTGAGTGATAATAAACCATCTTCCTCCGAATCGATATTAGGTGAACATGGTACTTTGAGTTATTTACGAAATCCTGCTGTTTTTGAATTGGAATTAGCGGCTTTGGCTGCTGTACAGAAACGTGGTTACAGCAATATTCGTCTCATTTTACCTTTTGTGCGGACTGTAGAAGAATTTGTATTTTGCCGCCGTAAAGTTGAGCAAGCAGGCTTAACTCAGAGTTCCCATTTTCAATTATGGATGATGGCAGAAGTACCAAGTGTGCTGTTTTTACTGCCAGAATATATTAAAGCTGGTGTGGCTGGTATTTCTATTGGCACAAATGACCTCACGCAATTAATTTTAGGTGTGGATAGAGAGCAAGGACAACTAGGAAGTGTATTTGATGAGCGTCATCCGGCAGTTATGGGTGCGATCGCTCAATTGATTAAAACAGCCAAAGCTGGGGGGATTCCTTGTTCAATCTGCGGTCAAGCACCAGCCTTATATCCAGAAATTATTGATAAGTTGGTGGAATGGGGTATTACTTCGATTTCTGTGGAACCGGAAGCCGTGGAGAGGACATATAGTGCGATCGCACGTGCTGAACAACGGTTAATTTTAGCAGCAGCACGGAAGCAATTGGGGAATTAAGCACTTCACGCCGCAAAATTTGGTTGCACCGCCATTTGTATCGCTGATCTTGTAGGTTGGGTTGAGGAACGAAACCCAACTGTAAACAACTATAATCAACTGTAAAAATATTTCTACATTATCAATATCCGCCTCAATTATTGATAATTTGATAGCGGTAGGCTGTGTCGGTAAGGGTGGTGGTGTATTCGCTGTTGTCGTTGGGGGTGGGGTCGAATCCACCTTCGGCATAACCCACAGCCGCAGCGATAACTGCACCGAGTAAAGCCAAATAAATCAGAAAAGAAGTTATTGTAGGGTGCGTTACGCTGTCGCTAACGCACCATTTTAAAATCAATAAATCAATATCTGAAAATTGCCGCCACCGTTGCCCCATTTGGCATTTCGTCAGATTCAAGAGTGTAAACTCTGCCACCATTTAACAGCGTGTGAACAGCAGCAAAATCTAACATATCTTCATCATCTGGTTCTGCTTCCGTATGTAAATCCACAGTTGTTGTTTCTGAATCAAATTTTCCCCATTTCTGCTCACCTACCGATACGAACAAAGAATCAATTCTTTGATAGTAAGCCGCTGGAATAATTTCTTTGATATCACTAGATGCCTTTCCATTACCTTCACCAGCAAATTGTTGATAAAGTTCTATTGCTGCCTTTTTATTTTCCTGAAATGAAGGTGCAACAATTCTCCAAGCTTCATCATGTAATTGTCCTAAATTGATACTTTCTGGATTACCAGTAATACTTTCTGCTAACAAATGGGGATAAGTATTTGCTTCTTGGTAAATTGGGAACAGATACTCCACTCCTGCTACTACTAAAGGCACATTTTCTTCCTTTAATTTCTCATGTAACGCACCATCAATAGCGTAACAATATTGTAAAATATCTACTTGATGCTGATCTTGATCAGGACTTCCTTGCCCATGAACTGAACCTGGGTGTTGAAAAGGATTAGCAGTTCCCCCTTTAGATGTAGCAATGCGATGCTGTACCCCTTTTTGGATATCATCTTCTAAAAGAGTCGCTTCTAAATTCGGTGGCATATTTTCTACTTCCACTTCATTCAGGCTATAACCTGTGCCTTCAAAAAATTTCACATCTTTTTGACTCAAAGCCAAAAGATAAAATCTACCATCGTTGTTGATTAAATGCAGCAACGGTTTGAGGTGAAATTGCTCGCCAACAACAACTAATTCTGGAAATTCAATTGGTAAACAATAGTAACGAAATAAATTTTGGGAAAGAAAAATTACCAATCCCTGATCTTGGTGTTCCCAGAAATCGCTTTTATCCAGTTCTATAGCTGGTTGGAGAAGATTTAACGCTTCAGTTTCGCTTATTCCTATTGCATCTAAGCGTTCCTCGGCTTCCCGAACTAAATTTTTGAAGCGAATAGGATTTTGTCGAATCTCTGGCCCCGCTTTATACATAGGCATATACAGAGATACACATGGGGGTTCGGGATTTGCAACTAAAGTTTTGAGTTCATCAATAGACAATAGTGTCATATTATGATTTACTCCACCTCAATAAGTTTGAATAATCTAGATTTATTCAACCTCTGTCGTGGTATCGCTGCATCTTTCTTTTGATAAGAAATTACACTTTCATATTCCTTTCTTTAGATAGAATCGTCATGATTCGTAATTCTACCCATTCATATCCTGTTCGGTTAAAGACTGATAATTAAGGCCGACGCGGAGATAGGGAGACGCGGTGACGCGGAGAGTTTTTTTGAATAAGTAATTACAGCAATTTGATATCAAACATATCCTGTTGAGAAATTCCATCCTTGCTGTGTAAAAATTAAGCTTTTCCTTCTTGGAATGACTTTGGCGTAGCCGACTCTAGACATGATGAGGAATTAGTGATTATTCAGCCTTGGGGACGTGAGGATTAGTTGGTTGTGAATTTACACCTTTATTCACAAAAGCCAAGGTAATTCGTTTCATTAACCAGTACAAACCCCAAAGAACCACAAAAGTGATAGTCATAATTACCAAGGGCTGTTTCCCAAAAAGCTCCTCAACACCTTTTGTGAGTATGGCATCTGGTTGCGTAATAAAATCCCAACTGTTGAAACGTAAGAATCTTCCCCAATAAATACCAACTGCACAAAGAGCATGAGTAATTAACTCAACACCAAAAATCCATTTACTTTTGCCAATGCGGTGTAGATAGTAACCTAAATTTATGAGGGAGATTACATAAGCTTCAAATCCACTAAGAATTACTAGCAGATAAACAGGAATTAATACTAATGTAATTATCCAGATAGATGGAATCCTGCGAATATCGTCTATTAAGTGAATGACATCAGTCAATAAATAAGGTGCGTTCGGTAAAAAAGCATAGAAAGCTAGAAATCCTAACCACCAAACCCAAGAACGGCCTCGTTTAGTGCGAAACAGCCAAATACTTAAAGCCAAGGGGACAAAAGCCAGAAATAAATTCCAAGTCATCCAACGCATATTGATTTGTAATACTTGGATCACAAGGGCTATTAATTCAACTAATTCTGCTTTCATACGCAATAAGTATTATTGATTTAGAATCTCTTGGTCGTATCCGCAATCTCTATCTTCTTCATTGGGATTGACTACAATACTCATTCAGCTGATTCCCGAAGACATCTGATTGTTTACCAGCAGTTGTGGCTGCTGCTGTCAGTGATGAGTCAATATCTTTTCTGGCTTTTTGGATTTTTTCTCTACCTGATGAGGAGGCTTCTGCTGTCTTAGCTGCACCAAGAGCCTTAGCTGCTGTGGAAATAGATTGACTAAGATTATCAAACACTTTCACGAAGTTGCTTTGAAACTCTTTCAACTTGGGATCTGTTAACCGTAGTTCCCCAATAGATTTAGTAACATTTTGCAAATCTTTGGATAATTGCAAACTGGTTGTTACCTGTTTTCCTTTATTGGTATCAATCAATGATGTACCTTGATTGACAGCTTTGATCAATCGTTGACACTGGGAAACTTTACTCTCACTACAACCAGTCACCAACAAAGCAATACTTAGACTAACAGGAGCAATAATATTATACTTATGTAAAATGAACATTAATTTATTAATTTCCCAACAGCAGTAAAATCCCATTAATCCTAGCTAATAATTTAGCGATTGTGGGGTAATTAAGCCCACCAATTCGTAATTCGAGTTAATTAGGGTTTGCTGATAGCGTAGCTTGGCGTAAGCCATAAAAATCTTTTCGTGAAGATAGGAAATTCGGTAGATTTTCCTCCCAGTCCGCTAAAAATACTTTCTTTTTGAAACTCCTCCTAGAAAAACCTTGCACTTTTTTACCTCAAAGAGTCTGAGAGCCTTATCTATTAGTGTTTTTACGTTTATTCAGCCAGCCCTAATTACGAATTACGAATTATGAATTACGAATTATGAATTACCAATCTACTGGCAAACCTAACTGGTCTAGGGTTTTGCCATCTTGTAAAAGCGGTTGAATCTGGCTGTCTATTTGAATGCAACCACCAGACAGCACTAAAGCACGTTGAGTGACTCTGCCTAACCAATGTAGGTCATGGGAAGCGATTAAAATTACTTGCACTGGCAACTTTAATAAGACTTGGGCTAAATGCCTTCTCCATGCTGGATCTAGTCCGGCTGTTGGCTCGTCTAGTATGAGAATTGATGGTTCTAAGGCTAATATGGTAGCTAGAGCGGCTAAACGCCTTTGTCCTCCTGATAGTTCATGGGCAGAACGACGAGCATAGGCTTCTAGACCAAAATCAGCTAATAATTGCAGTGCTTTATCAATTGCTATTGCTGGTGAGACACCGTAGTTGCGTGGACCGAAGGTAACATCTTCCAATATAGTGGGCATAAATAATTGGTCGTTGGCATCTTGGAAGGTAAAGCCGACTTGCTTCCGTATTTGAGGTAAGGTTTTTGGTTCTACGAGAGTGCCGTTGATGTAAATTGCACCACTTTGGGGATGTTTTAAGCCGATGAGGTTTTCTAGGAGGGTGCTTTTGCCTGAGCCGGTTGCACCCATTAAAGCAACGCGATCGCCTGCATTCAAGCTAAAGGAAATTTCTTTTAATACTGGTTCCTGGTGGGAATAGGTATACACCAGGTTTTGCACCTCAATCACAGCATTGTGACGGTGAGAAATAGAAGTTTGGGGATTAGATGTTAAAGATGTCAAAATTCACCACTCAAATAACTTTAAAGTAGGAACTGAGGGTTAAATAACTAGCAGTTACCCCAGCTACTAATAGGATAAAACGTTCTTTTGGTCTGAGGGTGGAATCTATGGGTAATTGCCCGTTATAACCACGGGCTATCATGGCGCTGTACACTCGTTCTGCTCTTTCTAAAGTGCGGAGATACAAAGCCCCAATCATAGAGGCACTAGCATAGCGTAGCCATCCCCCAGCACCATTTAAACCTCGTAATTGGGCGCTACGTTGCATTCGTGCTACTTCTGAGAGCAAAATTTCTAAGTATTGTCCAGCCAAAAGTAAATTTTGCTTTAATGGGGCTGGCACGGGTAAGCCTTTGAGGGCGATACCGAAACTATGGGGCGGTAAAGTTAACAAAAAACTATTCATGGTAATCAAACAAATTAGGGAACGCACGAGCAAAAAACTAGCTCGTTCCCATCCCAAGGGTAAAGCTATCAATGACAGAAAAATTAATTCTGTACCCAGTAACCCGCCTAATTTGCGAATGGGGACACGCAATAGCCAAGCCCACAAAAGTGCGATCGCTCCATACACAACCAAGTTAGACCAAGCATAAGGCTTTAATAAAGCTGCCCCAATTACAATTACTAGAGACAGTTGCAAGCGTAAAGGTAAGGAAATTTTAAGCATTCTTTGGTTTAATGACTTTGGCAATTCCAAAAGCTACTACAAAGCAAGCCGTTGCTCCCACTAACCCAGCAATACTAGTACCGATTTGTCCTAAACCTTGAATTTCATAGTCAGCTAAGGGTGTGGGGACTATTACTCGCACGTTCTCGGCTAAGTTGATAAAGCCTAGGTTTTCTGCCACTTTTTCTAAACCATCGGGCCATCCTGAGGCCATTAAAGACAATGCACCTGCAACTAGAAAAATGCTGACAATGGGAACCAACCACCCACGAAACTTTTCTTCTTCTCCTGGTAGTAAATCTGGTCTGGCTGTGGCTAGGTAAGTCAGCACACTGCCAGTAATCACACCTTCACCAATGCCTATCAAAATATGTACACCAGTCATGGTGGGTAAAACTATGTTGACTGGTGCTGTTCCAGAAAGGGCTAATTCAATTGCACAAGCTACAGCGGCGACTACGACACTGAATCCAGCAGCAATACCAGCAGCTAGGGGTAAACGCGCCTTGGAACCCCCAAATAGTCTTTGTAAGGTTTGGGTTAAGATCCAACCTGTCCACACTCCCACTACTGCCATATTCAAAATATTTGCACCCAAGGCCGTAATGCCACCATCTGCAAATAGTACGGCTTGAATAATTAAAACTGTGGCTATACACAACATTCCCGCCCAAGGACTACCCAAGATGATTGCTGCTAAGGTTCCTCCCAATAGGTGTCCGCTGGTTCCCCCAGCTACGGGAAAATTGATCATCTGGGCGGCAAAGATAAAGGCGGTGGTTAACCCCAGTATGGGAGCGCGACGAATTCCAAAAGCTTCTTCCGATCGCCCAAAAGCAATAAACAAAGCTGCCGCACTCGCTAAACTAGTTGCTCCTGCAACTGGTACAGAAATAAATCCATCAGGTATATGCATATTTTTCCCTTCATTTTTATGTTTTTCTTCACACCAATGCAAGCAATTTAATTACGGCATCAATTTAATAACAAACTATAAATTTCCTTTTTTTACAATGCCATATTGGGGGATTTTTAGCTGCTACTTAGGAAGGATTTATAATAAAAAATATGTCAAATATTATACTTATTTTTTATATAATTAATTTTTGTCAATTTATCTTGCTGGAATGTTTATAAAACTTGAATAAACAATTTAAAAATTAAAATTGCAAAGACGCAAAGGATTTTTTAGCGTCTTTGCGTGAAACTGTCCTAATTAATTAATTTCCTTCTCGTAACTTATCTAAAACAGTGCGGTCTTCCAAGGTAGAAGTATCACCAGACACTTCCTGATCGGCTGCCAAATTTCGTAATAAACGCCGCATAATTTTACCAGAACGGGTTTTAGGTAAAGCATCAGTAAACCTGATTTCACCAGGACGTGCGATCGCACCAATTTCACTAACAACGTACTTTTTGTATCATGGTTTCACCTCTTTTGTTGCGTGTTCTAGATCATCTTTAGCTGCACGCTTTTGTGTAATTTGTTTTAGAGCATCACGTACCTGATAACGTTCACGTCGTGATATTACATAATTAGTTGGTTGATTCTCGTACCATTGATTCACTAAAGACACAATATCATTTATTGCTTCGTTTGTTAATTTTCTAAATTCTGGACTTCCATTAGATTTTAATTTGTTACTGTTTTCGTTATCAAGAATTGGTTCGCTAATCCATTTATAGTAGCCATTATCATTATCGAGGGTAAAGAAAAATAGACATATTGGAAAATTACACTTTATGAATCGTGATTGCAGAACATTTATATCTGCTCCTTCTATATTGAAAATATGATCATTCTGAATGATATTAGGGCTAGATTTTATTGCTTTTACCTCAACGCCAAAAATCCTATTAATATTTTTACCATTTTGCCTAATCGAAACTAAAATATCTAAATCATGCTCTTTTTTTTCGGTATCAACAATCAAGTCATCACGACGAGTTAAGTACACAACTGCTAAAGCTTTTGAACGTAAACCAATATACCAAGGTTGTTCTGTTTGCATAGTTTTATCTCGATTGTTGATCAGAAAATTGCGAAGCTAAATTCTTATTCTTATATTGACTCCAAAAATTATTGACTTCATCCCAAAGGATTTGTCTATTGTCTTTATTAATAGGAAATTTAGTAGATAGACTTGAGAGAGATTTTAAATTTTCTCCATTAGCAGAAACTAAATAACCAACTTCTTGAATTTCATCAATTCCAACTATATAAGTTGGTGCTGGATAGGATGCTATACCAATTACAGATTCTTCTTCTACTTTCACCTTGAGGCGATTCTCTTTTTTAGTATAACCTTGCCTCGTAGTTTTGACTTGAACAAAGAAATAGGGAATATAAGAATCAGCACCTACTAATTCAACAATAAAATCAAGATACTGCCATTTATTTCCTAAAAACTGCGGCTTAAAAATGGGACTACCACCCAAGGGAAACGGCGTCATTAAAAGGTGAAATAGCGATTCTCCTCTCGCTCCCAGTGCATCTCTCATTTTCTTACATCTACTCCTATTATAATTCAAGCTATAATTTTCTTCACACAATAAAGGGTAGGCAATTTTGCCCACCCCATACAGATTTTCCACAGTTATGAAAAACTATCCTAAATTAATTTCCTTCCCGTAACTTATCCAAAACACTGCGATCCTCTAAAGTCGAAGTATCCCCCGATACCTCCTGACCGGCTGCCAAATTTCGTAATAAACGCCGCATAATTTTACCAGAACGGGTTTTAGGTAAAGCATCAGTAAACCTGATTTCACCTGGACGTGCGATCGCACCAATTTCACTAACAACGTGCTTTTTCAGTTCTTTACTCAGTTCTTCACTGGCTTGATAAGTTCCTTCTAAAGTCACAAAAGCGACAACTTCTTCACCTTTTAACTCATCTGGTTTACCCACCACCGCAGCTTCTGCAACCGCAGGGTGAGATACCAACGCAGATTCTACTTCCATTGTTCCCAGGCGGTGTCCAGATACATTCAGCACATCGTCCACACGCCCCATTACCCAAAAATAACCGTCTTCATCTTTTCTGGCTCCATCACCAGCAAAGTACGTATAATTACCATCTTTGGGCGGAATATGTTCCCAATAAGTGCGGCGGAAGCGTTCTGGATCACCGTAGACATTCCGCATCATTCCCGGCCAAGGATGACGAACCGCTAAATAACCACCTTCATTCTCAGGGACAGAATTACCTTCTAAATCGACGATATCTGCAATAATTCCAGGGAAGGGACGAGTTGCTGAACCGGGTTTCGTGGAAATTGCACCAGGTAGGGGTGTAATCATAATCCCACCAGTTTCGGTTTGCCACCAAGTATCAACAATCGGACAGCGTTCACCACCAATGATTTTATGATACCACATCCAAGCTTCGGGGTTAATGGGTTCACCGACGGTTCCCAGTAAACGCAAAGAAGATAGATTCCGCGCATTGGGTAAATGTTCACCCATTTTAATAAACGCCCGAATCGCTGTAGGTGCTGTATAAAAAATATTAACTCCATATTTTTCAATTACATCCCAGAAGCAACCAGGATTAGACGCACGGGGCGCACCTTCATACATGACAGTAGTTGCACCGTTGGAAAGAGGTCCATAGACAATATAGCTATGTCCAGTAATCCAACCTACGTCAGCAGTACACCAATATACATCTGTGTCTTGTAAATCAAATATCCATTTGGTGGTGATGTGGGTGTATAAGTTATATCCCCCTGTGGTATGGACAACGCCCTTCGGTTTGCCGGTACTACCGGAAGTGTAAAGGACAAACAGCATATCTTCGCTGTCCATTGGTTCAGGAGGACAATCAGCGGAAACACCTTTTTGTAAATCATGCCACCAGTGGTCGCGCCCTGGTTCCATGTGTGTTTTTTGACCTGTGCGCTGTACGACTAGTACATCTGTGACGCTGGGAACAACGCCGTTATCTAAAGCTTTATCTACTTGTTCTTTGAGAGGGACGATCGCATCTTTACGCCAACCACCATCGGCTGTGATCACTAGTTTAGCCTCAGCATCATTTAAGCGATCGCGCAAAGCTTCGGCACTAAATCCCCCAAAAACTACGCTGTGAGGTGCGCCAATTCTGGCACAGGCTAACATAGCAATAGCCGCTTCGGGTATCATGGGCATATAAATACCGATGCGATCGCCTTTTTTTGCCCCCAACTGTTTCAGCACATTGGCAAATTGACAAACTTCCCGATGTAGTTGAGCATAAGTAAGAGTACGAGAATCTCCGGGTTCTCCTTCCCAAATCAACGCTGCTTTATTTTTGCGCCAAGTCGTGAGATGTCTGTCAAGACAGTTGTAAGAAATATTAATTTTCCCATTGACAAACCACTTGGCAAAAGGTGGTTGCCAGTCTAGCACCTTGTCCCATTTTTGGAACCAGTGTAACTCAGTTTCTGCTAATTCTGCCCAGAATTTCTGAGGATCAGCTTTAGCTTGATCATAGAGAAGCTGATAGTCTTCTAAGCTTTTGATATGAGCTTTTTGCGAAAATTCACTCTGAGGATGGAAGAGGCGTTTTTCTTGTAAGATGGATTCTATAGTCGGCTGAGACATGGTAATCTATGCAAACGATATTGTGACTGAAAACTATTTTTAACGGAGTTGTGTCAAATAGTGTTGAGATTTTCGTTAAGGTGGGTAAAAGTCTCCAAGTTACTTAGTTTACACCAATCGCAATTAAGCCAGGTTGTGCAGTTAACGGCAGATTAAAGCTGAAAAAAAATATTAAGTGTAATTTAGCAAATCCCAAATTACACCTTTTGTAGGTTGCGAAAAGGTAAGATAACAGTGTATCGCTAAGTTAATAGGTATTTTACACCAATTGACTGGTTTGAAACCTGTATTCTCATATAAATAAAACTTTGTCAATAGGAATAATTGGGAGAGATTGGAAATGGAATCTTTTTTTTAACCAAAATTTAATTACTCATCCATGATTCAGATTATTCTCAGAAAAGGTATAAATTTTTAAGAAAATTTTTAGTTACTGAAAAGTAGGGCGTAGTTTGCAAGCAAAAGAGATAAAGGATAAACTAAAGTCACTGACCGAGCAAGCCTCTTTGATAGATCCTCAATTAGCAACAAGACTAAATGAGATCAATCGTTGGGTTAAATTTATTCGGCCTGGTTCCCTGACTGCTAAACCATTTGTCCTTGCCTTTCTCCTAGAAGTAATTACGGATTCTAAAATTTGGCTAATCATTCAATCCTTGCCTTCAGAAGCAGCACGGAAAGCAAAGTTCGACCAAATGACACCAAATGAGAGGTATTGGTATAGCTACCTTTTTCCTAGGTGGATAAACTCCACAGATTCCAAATTTTATATTTGGAAGAAAAAAATCATGTCGGGAGAGTTTAATCAGTTTGATGGTGATATTATTAAATTAATAGCTCAAGATATTGTTCGTCGTGAAGGGAGTTTTTGGCAGCGCTATATTGCCGACCTTTCTATGGCAACAGACTTAATAGTCAGTAATCATCAACAAAAACCACTTTGTATTCAAGTTACTAGTGTTAGTGAAGAATTTCATCGCCAAAAGTATGAGAAGTGGCAAAATGCACTGCAATTGTGGGAAATAGAAAGAGGATTGTTCTTAAGTTACAATCCCGGAGAAATTGATTTTATCAATCAGTTAGTAAATGTGGCGCTGTATAACAGTGATCATCTTGCTGAAGGAAAGTATCTGAATTTTTCCTGATATCAAATTTTTGATATCTAATACCTACGTCTTAGCCCACATTTTTATTTGCTTACAACAGCATTTATGGTTAACCAACAAGAAATGAACAGCATTACTCAAGTAGATGAATTTGCTGAAATTTTAGCAGCAGCCCGCAGAATGCAGCAAGACTGGCTAGAATATGGGCTAAATTTTGTTCATCTGTATGTTGAAGATGTAGAAGGAGATTGGCTAGAAACTTGGGGGGATGATGAAATATCTAATTCTTTATTTGATGCTATTAAGGAATTTCTAGTTAGTAATGATGATGTAGCAGTGAAGATTAGGTATCATTTGGGAGACAAGCCACTGTTTGATTTAGCCGTAAATTTAGAAGAATGTTTGAGGATTTCTAGAGAAGATGAAAGAACATCTGCTGTGAGAGATATTTTAGCTGATAATTTTGATATTTATGATACTGATTTACTTGATTTAGCAACTAGTTTGTTAGATAAATTGTTGTAATATTAATATTACAGCAGATTTTAGGAGTCAGGAATCAGAGGAAATTTCACTTCTGCTATCCTGATTCTCATCATAAGTATGAACCAAATTAATTTTTGGAGTTACATCTAAAACTATGTCTGAATCAGTGCAGTATATAACTAATACCCAAGGAGATAGAGTTGGTGTATTGTTAAATTTGGAAACTTACCAACAGCTAACCAATCTATCAGCAGATACTGAATTATTGATTGGTTTGAGTCTCGATGAGTTGCAAGCTTTATCAGAAACTTCTTTGTCTGTTAACAGTCAGATTCAACTAGATGAGTTATTAATGAAAAATTCTGAAAATCAATTATCTAATGAAGAAAGTGAAACTTTAGACAAATTACTGGCACAGGTTGACCAATTAAATATTATTAAAACCAGAGCTAGATATACTTTAAACCAACTTCAGGAAAAATCTAAAGTAGCGTGAGTGTTTATATTTCTGTTGAATTACAAGAAAAAAAAGATTATATTTGTAAGTTTCTTGGTTTACTTACTTTTTTATTTCAGAGCCAATGCAGATACTTTATTTTTACTATCTGCTGATTTTGGAAATTCATCCCATGTTCTTCCATCGAGTTCTCTACCAAATTTTTTCTTTTGAACTCCTCCCCATTGTTTAAAGAAAAATGGCACATTCGCTTCAATACATTGTTCTCTAATATCCCGTACCCATTCAATATTCATAGGACGAGCGCCTATACCAGATTCTCCACCAACAATAACCCAATGTAAATTATCCAAGGAAAGTTTTAAAGAACCTAAAAGCGGCTCACAAGATAAAAATCTAATTTTTGCAGGAATTTCTTTTAAAATCTCGCTTCTCCATATCCAAGCCTGTGATTCTACACTGACTCCAGCCCAAACATTATGAGGCCATTTCTTGAGTATTTTAGATATTTCCAACATCCTTTCTGGACGCTTAGTTAAGAGTTGAAATTGATGCCAATGCGCTTCTTCCATAACATTAAAAACCTTGATGATGAATTCTTCTGTAATTTCATCAAGGAATAAATCACTCATGGAATTAACAAATATTATGCGAGGTTTTTTCCATGAAAGAGGCATTGTTATTCTTTCATCCCAAGATTTTACATCAAAACCTTGTTCATAAGGATGGCCAGGAATACCACGCCACCGTTCTGCAAAACGTTCTGCGTAACAATTCTGACAACCAGGGCTAATTTTATGACAGCCAGTGGTGGGATTCCATGTCGCTTCAGTCCATTCTATTGTTGAAGATACCGACATATAATTTTACTCAATAAAAAACTTACGGTTTATTGTATTAGTATTATTTTACTACTCTAATGAAATTTTCCAAAGTTAATTTACCACTTGCACCCAATTCTTTAGGTTCAATGATTTTTTCTTCATATAACTTTAGAAATATTTCTCTATATTTTTTCCTATTTAAGTAACCAATATTACCAATTTCAAGAATAATCAGAGTTATAGCGTTGTCTAAAGTCATCCAATCTTGATTTTTACTGCGTAAAATATCAATTATTTGAGGTTTAATGGTGGAAATACGTTCATTATTTTGACGTTCCCACTCTTGAGACATAAATTTATGATACTTACCACTTTTATCATCTTGATAAAACAGTAATTCATTTTCCTGATACACAAAATCATTTAAAAAGACACCTAAAGCTTTTTGAGGATGGTTACTACCAACTACAATATGATACTGCGGTCTAGTATCATTATATTGCTCATTTATTTCAAAACTAGCTACTCCATTAAAACTACTATTTTTTTGTAATCTATCTTTGAAGTATTCAAGCGCCCATCTTTCAAATTTTTGCTCTTTTTGCTCTTCTTGTTGATATTCAAGCCATTTTGGTTTCCATTCTAAATCTGATTTATCACCTAGAAGTTTAGTTAGATGTTGTGTATATGTTTCCGCAGTTTTCTGTTTCTTAGAATCTTTATAATTCTCTTTATAGAATCCTGCATTGCGAGCGACTGCGCGATTATGAAAGAGTAAGAATAATTCCCCTTTATTTTTACTCACATAATCAGCTATAGAACAGATTTGCTCAAAAGTAACTCCTTGAACTCCAAAAGCATCCAGAAAAAATAATGTTGGATAGTTTTTTAATTCATTCATAATTTGAACTAATGCTTTATCAAATCTTTGATAATCATAAATCTTATATGATAATCCCTCACCTATTAAACTACAGTTAATATTGAGTTTTTGGTTACGTTCTTTATCTTCTTCAGTAAAAAAGCATCTTAATGTAACACGCTCTTCAAGTTCAAATATTTTGGCTAATTTAAGAGCTATGAGAGGTGAACCATCAGTATCTAAAAAATCAGTTTTATATCTTTTCCAAAATTCTGATTTATCTACAAAATTCTCAATGCCAATTCCTTCATCATATTTACCTTCTCCTGCAAAACCATCAACATAGTTAAGATACTTTGATTGGAAGCCTTGGCTACCGCCTAAGGTATAACAGAAGGTTTGTATATACCTGAGCATGATCCGATGTTTGGCAGCCGTCCATGTTCTTTTCCGATTGAAATATTCTGGTTCGTCACTAAATAGAGATAGTTGTTTTACAGACATTGCTAACCTCCAATAACTAAATAAAACATTTAATGGCTATATTCTAGATTAGCAAATGCCAGCAAAATTTGTAAAAAATATAACAATTCACGACGAGGTTTAATTTTTAGTAAAAAAATTTGTCTAATTTTACCTGTTCGAGAAAAAATTAAGTATTGTAGGGTGCGTATGGCTTCGCCACGCAAGTTAGAGGATGAAATCTTTAACGCACCTTACAAATTGGAGATTTTTTAAATTAAAAGTCTCTAAGGAACAAGAACACTCCTGAGTTCTTGCACGTGCGGTTTATAGACAAACCAAGTTTGAACACTGTCAATGTTCTGTTCACATGGGAGTGGTTTTTCAAATGTAACTTCCCAATAGTCGGAGAGGCGTTCGGTGTTACCTTGAGGACGAGCCGGCGCGTTTTGAATCTGTCTTCTAATAGAAGTCACAAAAAATTTATCATTTCGTTTAACTGGGCATTTTTCGTCAGATGTTATGTCTTTTGATTGTTTAAACCAGTTTTCTCGCAGCTTGAAACTAGTACCAGAAACAGCATTAACTCTTAAAATACGGATTACAGGAGTAGTTTGAGAAGAAACGGTATCGGGATTCACTACACCAACTCCACACACTATGGACAGAAATACGAGTAATTGTTGAGGGCGCAATCTAATGTTACTAATTTCCATGTTGATTTGCCTGAGTGTTTAGTTTGACGTTAAATGTTAATAGCACCATTTTTGCATAAATTACGTTTCTAGTTCTATAGTCAGAAAGTGCAGTATTTTTTTATACGGAAATTAATTGAGCTCGATGCACTACCTTCAAAATGTGCCATAAATACGTTAAAATAGATAAACGTAGCAGTTTATTGCCCGTTCTATATTAAATTAGCTATTCCTGTTAAGTTTAAATTTTCCCTGTTTGAGAAATTGGAATGTTAGACCAAATTTTTAATTACCTGAACTTTCATTTCAGTGTAGAAGCCTCTATAGTCCTGTTAATCTTGGTATTCTTAGAGGCGGTGTTATCGGCTGATAATGCGATCGCTCTGGCGGCAATTGCCCAAGGACTAGAAGACAAAAAACTAGAACGTCAGGCGCTAAACATTGGTTTAGTCTTCGCTTATGTACTCCGAATTACCCTATTGCTGACAGCTACTTGGGTACAAAAATTCTGGCAATTTGAATTATTGGGTGCTGTTTACCTACTGTGGCTAGTATTCCAACACTTTACATCACAAGAAGACGAGGAAAATCATCATCACGGACCACGGTTTAATTCTCTGTGGCAGGCTATACCCGTGATTGCCTTTACAGATTTGGCGTTTTCCTTAGATAGTGTGACAACAGCGATCGCAGTATCTCAAGAAATGTGGTTGGTAATTACCGGAACCACAATTGGTATTGTCACCCTCAGATTTATGGCCGGATTATTTATCCGCTGGTTAGATGAATATGAAAATTTAGAAGATGCTGGCTATATCACGGTGGCATTTGTGGGTTTACGGTTGTTGTTGAGAGTCATCAATGATGATTTAGTCCCACCCCAATGGATCATGATTAGTGCGATCGCCATTATTTTAACCTGGGGATTTTCCAAACGCACTGCCATACCTGCTTCCAACGAAGTCATCTCATTACCCGCAGAGGCTAAGGAGCCGGAAAAGAGCGAAGTTGTATAAGAGGCAGAGGGGCAGGGTGCAGGGGGCAGGGTGTAGGGTGCAGGGGGCAGGGGGCAGAGGGCGTAGGGTGCAGGAGGTAATTATTTCTCACCATCTCCCCATCTCCCCATCTCCCCATCTCCCCATCTCCCCATCTCCGCGTCTCCCCATAACCCCATCACCTCAATCCCTAATTACTCATGCAACCAAGGAGTTAAGTGAGGTTGCCAAGCTACTAATTCTTCATCCTTGAACCACAGCGCAATTTCCTTTTGTGCCGTTTCTGGAGCATCAGAACCGTGGATCAGGTTGCGACCAACGTTAATGCCCAAATCGCCGCGAATCGTTCCTGGTTCTGCGTTTAAAGGGTTTGTGGCACCAATGATTTTTCTGGCAGAAGCAATCACACCATCACCTTCCCAGACCATAGCAACAACGGGGCCAGAAGTGATAAATTCTACTAAACCAGGAAAAAATGGTCTTTCCCGGTGAACATCGTAGTGTTGTTCAGCTAATTCTCGGCTGACTTTCTGAAATTTCAAGCCAATGAGGGTAAAACCTTTAGTTTCAAACCGACCAATAATCTCACTTACTAGTCCGCGCTGTACACCATCAGGCTTGATTGCTAAAAATGTGCGTTCCAAAGCTATCTCCCAAAACTTAATAAAGTTTTTATGCGTTAATTGTCAGTTGTTTATATGTCTTTTGTCTAGTAGTTCCAGAAAATTCCGATTTTGACTCTAATAGAATTCAGGAGTTAAGCAGTTTATCAGTTCAGGATTTCTTCAGTTGATCATCAACACAGAAGCCGCCCAAATTCCTGAAAATTTGATGATTTGGCAAAAATGGTATTCGCTGCTGTTGTTGGTTCATTCTGATACTTAAACTCCTTAACTGATTCTTAACAATCAAAAATTCTTACTGAGTGTAGATCGGTTTCTAGATGAATGAGTTAAATTGTTAATTCGTGGGCGAAAAACAGAGGTCAGGAAGAAATGGGTGTGGAATCAACCGCTGATGAGATTGTGAAAATGCCTCCCAACGGGCATAAATCGGAATTAAAAAGCCAGAAACACAAAAAACTGCTAGCACCGAGTACAAATACAGAAGATTTACCTCGTACTTGGAAAATTGAAGACAGCGAAGACCTTTATCGAATTGAAGGTTGGGGAAAGCCTTATTTTTCCATCAATGCTGCTGGTCATGTTACAGTTTCTCCCAAGGGAGATCGTGGTGGTTCTCTCGACTTGTTTGAACTAGTCAATTCTTTAAAGCAGCGTAATTTGGGACTTCCCATGTTAATTCGCTTTTCCGATATTTTAGAAGATCGGATTGAGCGGTTGAACGCTTGTTTTGCTAAAGCGATCGCTCGTTATAATTATCCTGGTGTTTATCGTGGTGTGTTTCCCGTTAAATGCAACCAGGAACGTCACTTGATTGAAGATTTGGTGCGTTTTGGCAAACCACATCAATTTGGGCTAGAAGCCGGTTCTAAGCCAGAATTAATGATTGCTCTGGCTTTGCTAGATACCCCAGGAGCTTTGTTAGTTTGCAATGGCTACAAAGACCGAGAATACATTGAAACAGCAATGTTA
Organism: Anabaena lutea FACHB-196; assembly: GCF_014698305.1. Taxonomy (GTDB): domain Bacteria; phylum Cyanobacteriota; class Cyanobacteriia; order Cyanobacteriales; family Nostocaceae; genus Anabaena; species Anabaena lutea. The sequence goes on from NZ_JACJST010000002.1 coordinate 236,211, forward strand.
TCCCAAAGGCTAGGACAAATACCAATTATTGTCATAGAACAGATTGAAGAAGTCGATTTGGTGATTGCAGCTAACCGTCAATTGGGAATTAAGCCGATTTTAGGGATACGAGCTAAACTCAGTACCCAAGGAATGGGACGTTGGGGAACTTCCACCGGCGATCGCGCTAAATTTGGATTAACAATTCCAGAAATAATGGAAGCAGTTGATAAGTTACGAGAAGCTGACTTACTCGATTCTTTGCAGTTGCTGCACTTCCATATCGGTTCACAAATTTCCGCCATTAATGTGATTAAAGATGCCATCCAAGAAGCCAGCCGCATCTATGTAGAGTTGGCGATGCTGGGGGCAGATATGAAATATCTGGATGTTGGTGGTGGATTAGGTGTAGACTATGACGGTTCTCAAACCAACTTCTACGCCTCAAAAAATTATAATATGCAAAACTATGCCAACGATATCGTGGCAGAGTTAAAAGATACCTGTGCAGAACGGCAAATAGCCGTACCTACACTGATTAGCGAAAGTGGCAGAGCGATCGCTTCCCATCAATCTGTTCTCATCTTTGATGTTCTCAGCACTAGCGATGTCCCCCTTGAACTTCCAGAACCTCCACAAGAGGGAGAATCGCCAATTATTAATTACCTTTGGGAAACCTACCAATCCATCAACCAAGAGAACTATCAGGAGTTTTACCACGACGCTGCACAATTTAAAGAAGAAGCCATTAGCCGCTTTAACTTAGGAATTTTGCGCCTCAAAGAACGTGCTAAAGCCGAGCGTCTTTACTGGGCTTGTTGTCAAAAAATTCTTAAAATCACCAGACAGCAGGAATACGTACCTGATGAATTGGAAGACCTAGAAAAAATTATGGCTTCCATCTATTACATCAATCTCTCTGTGTTTCAATCAGCACCTGATTGTTGGGCAATTGATCAACTATTTCCGATTATGCCCATACATAAGCTAGATGAAGAACCAACACAGCGAGGAATTTTAGCAGACTTGACTTGTGATAGTGATGGTAAAATTGACCGTTTTATCGACTTGCGTGATGTCAAATCCGTTCTAGAACTGCACAAATTCGTGCCTGGAGAACCATATTATATGGGAATGTTCCTCAATGGAGCTTACCAGGAAATCATGGGCAATTTACATAACCTCTTTGGTGACACCAACGCCGTTCACATCCAATTAACCCCCAAAGGCTACCAGATTGAACACGTCGTCAAGGGAGATACCATGAGTGAAGTAGTTAGCTACGTGCAGTACGACTCAGAGGATATGGTAGAAAACATCCGCCAGCGTTGTGAGAAAGCCTTGGAAGAAAAACGCATTACCCTAGCTGAATCTCAGAGATTGTTACAAACCTATGAACAAAGTCTCAGAAGATACACGTATTTGAATAGTTAGAATCGGTAATTGGTAATTGGTGATTGGGAAGAGGTTATAGATAATTCTCCCCCACTACCCATTACCCATTACCCATTACCTAATTAATATTTGTTCCCAACAATTCAGCGATCGCTTGGCGTTCTATGGGAGTATCAGAAGGTGGTGTTTGGCGAGCATCAGTAATCAGCCAGTCCAAAGCCGCAGCTTGGACATCAATGGCTGCTCCTGTTTTATCTACACAATAACGTCCAAATACCAGCTTATCTACCAAACGCACCCCTGGACCCAAGCGTGACCATTCAAAAATCACACTATTGTCTACAGTTGCACCACTGCAAATCCAGCAATTGGGACCAATCATCGCCGGTCCAATTATTTTCGCTCCATCTTCAATTCTGGTCATACCGCCAATATAAACTGGCCCTGTAATATCCACCTTGTCCCAATTCACCGCTACATTTAGACCAGTGTAAATACCAGGAGCTATTTCATGACCGGGAATTTGCACATTTTTGATTTCCCCTAGCAACACACCTCGAATCGCCCGCCAGTAATCTGGTACTTTACCAATATCTACCCATTCAAAATCCATGGGAATAGCATAGAAAGGCGCATTAATTTCCACAAGTTTTGGGAATAATTCACCACCAATGTCAAACTCTACCCCTGAAGGAATATAGTCAAACACCTCTGGCTCAAAAATGTAAATACCTGTGTTGATATTAGTACTGAGAGCTTCCTCTGTAGAGGGTTTTTCTTGGAAAGCTTTGACTCGATTATCTTCATCCGTTACAACTACCCCATAGCTAGAGACTTCTTCTTGGGGGACAGACTTCGTAATAATAGTTGCAATTGCCCCCTTGGACTTATGCCACTTTACCGCCGCAGTTAAATCTAAATCAATCAAGGCATCGCCGCACAACACCACAAAAGTATCATCAAAAAATGGCGAAAAGTCTTGAATGCGTCGCATCCCTCCAGCCGAGCCGATTGCTTCCCCTACAAGTTTACCGTCATCATCAATTTTCCCTTCAAAAGAATAACCAATCTGCACACCAAACCGCTGACCATCACGGAAATAATTTTCTATTTCCTCAGCCAAATGGCTAACATTGACCATAATTTCGTCAAATCCATGTTGACGTAAAAGTTCTAGTAAAAATTCCATCACTGGTTTTTGCAGGATGGGAATCATCGGTTTGGGAATGGTATAAGTAATAGGACGAACACGAGTACCCTTACCTGCTGCGAGAATCATCGCTTTCATAAGATTTTATTCCTCAACCCCAAGCCAGTTTACTTTCATCGAGTGATACTTAATCATCAGTTTTTATTTTGTTCTTTACTAAGGCTATAGCTAGATGATTAACCAGTTATCCTTTAAATTTAATCGGATTCTGGGTTTTGCTGATACAAAAGTTCAGTAAATTCATATATAGCGTGTTTAAACAAGTTTACCTCTGATCATCTCCAGTGCCGCTACTTGCTGATCAAAAAATTCTCTGCATCAGAGTGCGGTTTCCTAATTATAAGTATTTAACCGGACGCGATAACTTGCCCATCTGGGTTGAAAACTACCACTAACTTTACCTCAAAGCGACGGGTTTAAACCCCCATCTGAAATTCCCTGTTGCCTGTTGGTAAGCGAATTTTGATCTCCTGATAAAATTCTTCTTGAAATAGCTCTACCTTGGATTGAGCCGACAGCAGTAGTAATGCCCAAAAAATGCTAACTAGGTGACTATGTTCTGAATTATGGGAATCGGCATTTCTATCTGGTTTTTTTGTCTGTATCCACAACTCCACAAGTTGTTCTAAATTCACATAATGTTCCTCTAAATTTAGCTCTCTTGCTGATAGATGCAACACCTGCTCCAGTTCTAGAGCTACTTCCGTCAGATTTTCTTGGTGAGCTAATTCTAGTGCCTCCCGCATGGTTCGCATACTAGGCTGACGCTTGGCACGGTGAGGCTTGCTGACCTTCTCTACCAGTTTCAGCTGGTTAGCCATAATCTGCAATTGCTTGACTAGTTCTTGTAGAGTCACGCGACGTTTTGCAGGTGGCATTGCCGCTGGACGGCGGCGCAAGTGTCGTTCTAATTGCAGACGATGAGCAGGATATGATACCCCATCTTCACCTTCAATCATTGCATCATCTATAATGTCTTCTTCAGTATTCTCTACTGTTGACAATTGCATTAAAGTATTGGCTTTAAATAAAACAAGCATTGATGCTGATAAAAAAGCCTGTCCAGATTGAGACAAGTCCGCTTCATAACCCCTGGCTGTTGCCTCTGGTGCCATTAGTTCTAAATAACGGTCAATCACTGAAATTACTTGTACATCCCAAGGGTCGATTTCCCCTTGTTCAGCTTGGTCAATCAGACGTGTAATTGTTTCTAATAGCTCCGCAGCATCCATCAATTTTAGATTTAAGATTTGTCTTGTCCTTCAACAGAGAAGGTTTGTATTTACACAACTTTATTAAAACCTACGAATTACGAATTACGTTGGCGCAGCCTGCCGGAGGCACTATTACGAATTATTTTAATGATCTGTATCAGGTGGAGATTCATAGCTGACAGTAACATTAGATACGAAATTACCATTTTTACCGTTTTTGATAGCATCAAATGTGCCTTTGATAGTACCAGCAATTGGCACAGCCACGAGAGTTCCCAACAAACCAGCAATTTCAAAACCCATTAAAATAGAGACAAAAATCCATAGGGGATTAAGTCCAATAAAGTCACCCATTAACTTAGGAGCTAAGAGATTATCTTTAATTTGTTGCATGATCATTGCTGCTACTGCTGCTGGAAAGGCTAACCACCAATTTTGTAGTAGTAACAAGAGTGTAACTAAACCTATGCCTAAAGATGCTCCAATAAAAGGAATAAGTTGAGATATACCAATAACGATCGCAAACAAAAGAGCAAAGGGTATTCTTAGAAATAGGAAAATTGGTGTGAGGACGATGACCATGAATAACCCCAGCAGCAGTTGGCTGAGGAAAAAATTCTGAAAATTTAGCTGTAAGGATTTAGTGAAAGGGATGCCAATATTAGATGGTAAGAGATTAACTAGACCAGACCAGACGCGATCGCCATATAGCAGCATATAAAACGCCAAAACAAATACTAACACCACATTAAATAATCCTGACAACAGCGTCCCCGCAAACCCTACCGCACCGGAAGCTATCTGTTGCACTAAATTCTGAATATTAGCATTGATTTGATTACTCACTAGGCTTAAATCAATATTTATACGTCGCTTACGCGCCAACACCTGTAAATTACCTAGATTATCTTGACTGGACGCTAACCAATCAGGAATCTTATTTAAAAGTTGGATTGTTTGGTCAATTACCATCGGTACGAGGGTAACACCTAAAACAATCAATAAAGCTAGAGTAATAATTAAGACAATTATCACTGACTGAGTGCGTGTAATTCTTACTCTCTCAAACAACTTCACTGGGTAATTGAGTAAAAAAGCCAAAATTGCCGCAATACTGAGAATAGTAATTGGATGCTGAAAATAACGAAACAGCACAGACAGTAGCCAGACATTGAGAGCGATAATCGGGCCACTCAAACCATAAATTAACAGAGTTTGGACAGAGGCTGAACGACGCATCTTGAGAAAAATAAAGAAAATTTGTCAATCTGGCATTGTTACTGATTCCCATGATAGATATTTTTCTCCCAGAATTGTATAAGCCTATCTGATAACAAGGAACCAAAACCCTATGGATAAAAGCATAGCTGATCTTCGCAAAGACTATACCTTGCAAGATTTGAGTGAAAATAAAATTGACCTTAATCCATTTATACAATTTAAATTCTGGTTTAATCAGGCTTTATCAGCACAATTACCTGAACCTAATGCAATGACTCTGGCTACCTGCACACTAGACGGGAAGCCTTCAGCGAGAATGGTACTACTGAAGGATTTTGACGAACGGGGCTTTGTTTTATTTACTAACTATAACAGTCACAAAGGTCAAGAAATAGCTGCAAATCCTCATGGGGCTTTAGTTTTCTGGTGGGCTGAACTAGAACGCCAAGTCAGAATTGTGGGAACTATAGAGAAGATTTCCCCTGAGGAGTCTGATGGATATTTTGAAATGCGTCCAGCAAATAGTCGCTTAGGTGCATGGGCTTCTAATCAAAGTGAGGTAATTGCTGGAAGAGAAGTTTTGGAGCGACAATTACAAGAATTCCAGTGCAAATATGAAAATCAGGAAGTTCCTAGACCACCTCATTGGGGAGGTTATCGGATCATTCCCCAGGAAATTGAGTTTTGGCAAGGTCGTTCTAGCCGTTTACACGATCGCTTGCTTTATACTCGCTTAGATAATGGAAGTTGGAAAATAGAACGCTTGTCACCTTAATTTTTTAGCGGGCTAAGATGCCCGCATTACAAATTTACAACAATTCAGGATCAACACCTAGCTCACGTAACTTAGCTGCTAATAAATCAGCCCGTTGGCGTTCTTGTTCAGCCCGTTGGCGTTCCTGTTCAGCCCGTTGACGTTCTTGTTCGGCTTGTTCGCTACTCCAAAGTAGCAAATTTCCTTCCCTATCCCACCACCGCAACCAGTTCATGGTTTGACACAATCTTTCACCAGGCCAAATTCCTAAAAATAGCTCTAACTCAGGAATCCAAAAACGCCCATTAGTATCTGCTTGTTGTTTGGTGTATTCTCCATTTTGCAAATAGCGGACTTCTAAACTGGGTTCATAGGGGTCATAAGTGACATAAGTGGGAATTTTCAGGATATACTCGTAGAAATACAACTTCCCATAGGGAGGTGTGGAACGCACTGATAATTCTCCACCTTCTGTATCGGAGAGAAATTCCATCACCACAGCCACGGGTTCCCCTTCTAGATTAGGGGTATAGCTGCGACGCACCACATCAACTGCTACAGGATGCACCTGTGGTACATAAAACCAGTCAGGGGCTTTGATGATGATTTTCTTGTTTAATGTAGCTACAAGTCCAAAATTAGAGCCAATCAGCATCTGTGGTTGGATGTACCCTGCTGCACCCAAAGCATCGGTCAGTGCAGCAGCGAGAGGAGGTTGTTGAATATTTTCCACTGGGTCGTCAGGTAAAATAAAATCAGTGGGAAGTGCTTCCCAGGTGACAGTCGGTGTTTTTTGAATTGGATGAGTTTGTAGAATCATATAGAGTTACTTATAGGTTGTCAGAATCAGGATTTTCTGGATTGAAGGATTTATGGGATGTGATTTAATGATAGTTGGTTAGAAGCTGGGAATTTTGTTGTCTGAATCAGATGATGAAAATGTGAAAATCATCAATCTCTTTCTTGTAACTGGAGTTGGGGTTCTGGTAACAATGTATATCTCAAATAAAAACCACTCCAAACAAACAGAATAATTATCAAAGTACCAATACCCAACATATTAGGAAGCCAAAAGACTACTTCTATATGATTTAATTCACCTGGTTTGAGTTGCCAAACTATTTGATTTCCATGCTTTTGGGGTTGAATTGTATCTTCAGTTTGTTTAATATTTTTAACTCCCCAGGGTGTCTGCAAGCTAAAGTCTAAATTAAGAACTGAAGCAGTACCAGTTAAAATGTTTCCTTTGCTGGTAAGTGCAGAAAGGGAACGCAAATCTAAATCGTAAATCAAATGATTTCTCGATAATAGTAAAAAATTGTTTTCCTCTACTAGCAAGTTGGAAGCAATAGTTGGTATTTCTGAATCTTGGGGGACTTGATTAGAATTTTGAGAACTGCGGTAATTGAAAAATCCGCTAAACTTTTCTTGTAATTCTCGACCGTTACTGAAGGGAATTTTCACAATCAGTTCTTCTGGAGAAATTCGCTTTGCTGAACCTTCTAATTTTCGCGCTCGACGCTCTAAACTATTTAACCATTCCCAAATATAATCACCGCTAAAGCTGGTTAATTTTTCAGATAACTGAATATGCTGTACTATTTCGCCATTATTGGTGTTGTTATAGTTAATTCCTAAATCATATTGAACGCAACCAGATAATAGGAAAAAGGCACAGACTATCAGCCAGGAAATAGGTTTTAGTCTGATTTTGATAAACATGAAATTAATTCCTTTAATCAACGATAATACATTTTTTTGCAAATTAGATATATTCATGATTGGATCATCTCTCAAAAACTTAACCAAACTAGATAGGAAATAGTTAAACCAACAGCAATTAATGCTACCCAGATAAAACTATTATCTCTTGTATTCACTGTACTGAGGTCAACATATTCTGGTTCCGCAGACTTCTGTCTAGGGATAGATTTTTTAGGTTTAACAGCGACAAGTCTTTTGGAGTCGTTATCAGAAATTGCACCCAAATCGGGGATTTCTGTCATCCACTCCTTTGGTCTTTTCAGTTTGGGAGCTTGTAAGATATGGATTAACTGTCGTGCTTGTTTCTTGGTTTCCTGGTGGGGATGACGACGAAGTTGTTGACAAAGTGCGATCGCATCCTCAGTTCTTTCAGCGGCTTCATAAGCTGTGACTAACCAAATTTCCACCTCACCAGCCAAGCGTGTATTCCTAGCTAATAAAGCACTGGCTTTTTCTAAATTTTCTACAGCTTCCCGATATTTTCCATTTTCAAAGGCCAGTTTTCCAGCTTGGTAACGAGATTTGGCAATTTCTATAATTTCGGTACTCATTGTCATTGTTCATTGGTCATTAGTTATGGGTGGTGATTTGTAATAGTGAATTAAGAAGAACAAAAAGGTTAGGGTCTTTCCAATCACCAATCACCAATCACCAATCACCAAATTATTATTTAAACTGAGAACCCAGAATCATTGTCCCAATCCCGACATCTGTAAATATTTCTAACAGAAGGGCGTGGGGAATGCGTCCATCAATGATGTGTGAAGCTTTGACTCCTTGGGCGAGCGATCGCACACAACAAGTTACTTTAGGAATCATACCCCCACTAACTACACCATCGCTAATTAGTTGGCGAGCTTCCCGAATATCTACTTTGGGAATCAAGGTAGATGGGTCTTTATAATCTGTTAAAATACCCCGCGTATCGGTCAACAGAATCAGCTTTTCTGCTCCTAATGCAGCCGCTATTTCCCCCGCTACCGTGTCAGCATTAATATTGTAAGCTTGTCCGTTATCGTCAGCAGCAACACTAGAAACCACGGGAATATATCCATTTTTGGATAGGGTATCTAAAATCTTGATATTCACACTACTAACTTCCCCGACAAAACCAATACCTTCATCACCTTGGGGACGAGCCGTAATTAAGTTACCATCTTTACCGCAAAGTCCCACAGCCATACCACCGGCTTGGTTAATCAAGGAGACAATTTCTTTATTGACTCTACCCACTAACACCATTTCCACAACATCCATTGTCGCTGCATCGGTGACGCGCAAACCATTCTTAAACTGAGCTTCAATTCCCAGCTTACCTAACCAACTGTTAATTTCTGGGCCACCACCGTGTACTAAAATTGGTCGCAACCCGACGCAAGACAAAAATACAATGTCGCGGATAACTTTATCTTTAAGGGTGCTATCTTTCATCGCTGCACCTCCGTATTTGACAACAACGGTGCGACCTGCAAATTGTTGAATGTAAGGTAGTGCTTCGCTGAGGATTTCGACGCGATTAGCTTCAGCTTGTCTGATATACTCTGTATCGTTCGCCATTCTGAGGATCTGCCAATTTTAGATTTTGGATTTTAGATTCTACAGGATACAAGAAAAGATCATGGCAAATTATATTCACCCTTCTCAGAGATCCTCTTAGCAACTTAGTATCACAAAATTTCCTCAAATTAATTTTGCTGTTGAGAATCTTGATTTTTGAGAACGCTAGGAATTACTTTTAAGATGCGTGTGGCAATTTCTTCTGGTGTTTGTGTTTCGGTGATGGTAATATGTATATCTGCCTGGGAGTAAAGCGATTGGCGTTGTTCGAGGAGCGACCGCAATTTATCTTCAGGGTGAGAATTTTGTAAAAGTGGTCTTGTATCATCTTCTGCTAACCGACGCAACAGAATGTCCACTGGCGCATCCAGCCACACTATCAACCCGTGACGCAGATAGCCCCAGTTTTCTCGCCTCAGTACAATACCCCCACCAGTGGCTATAGTCAACTTAGTATAAGGGCAAACTTGAGCTAAAATTTCACTCTCCAATTGGCGAAATGCTGCTTCCCCTTCATCAGCAAATATCTCATTGATAGATTTTCTCGCAGCTTTGACTATGACATTATCAGTATCTAAAAACCCATAACCAAGTTGCTGTGCTAGTAAGCGCCCTACCGTCGTCTTACCCACACCCATCATCCCAATTAAATATAGGTTGACTCCTTTTAATAAATTACTCACCAAGTCACTTTACTCCAGTTTTATTATTTATTAGTCATCAGTGATAACTGATTTAAACCTTGCTATTAACAATACTTTTTTTCATGTCAATTTTCAATTGCGCCGCTAAAATTGGATTACGCAGCAATAAGTTACTTTCTGCCGATAGATGAGATTTAAAATTTTCTTCCATTAATCGTTCAATTATATAGTCCCTAAAAACGATGCCGGGGGATAAACAAAATAGTTGTGTGTTCATGAGCGGGTCTGTAGAATGAATGTCTGCCTGTACTTTAGCTTTCTCAATCAGCGATCGCCGTTGGAGTAATTCTATCGCTTCCAGAATTAATCTTTGTGCTAATCGTGGTGACAAGCCGGGGATAATATTACTCGGCACACTATGCATAGAAGCGCAATCTGGATTTAGCGCCAGCCAATATATAATAGATATCTCTAACTCTGACAAAGGATTGAACTGCTGGTCTAAAATCCGGCGAATATCACCAAACGCTAAACTACCTTGTTCCAGAAACTCATAGATACTACCACCAAATAAATCTTGAATAGTAGTAGCAACTAATTTCAAAAATAAGGGATTACCAGCGTAGTAGTCAATCAATACACCACATTCGGTATATTGAAATTCGGAGAATCCTTTAGCTTTGAGGATAAGTAGGCTATCTTTCCGGCTTAAACCAGTCAAGTTTACAGAACGAACAGGTAGTTTTTTTCCTTCAATAGCCGCAATTTCCGGCGGTTTTTCCCGACTAGTTAATAATAAGCAGCTTTGATGTTGGGAATCTCCCACCCTTCTAATTAATTCACCATAGCCCTCATAACCAGGACGATAACGAATCTGTGAAAGACCGTAAGGTGTATTCCCTAGGGTGGAAGATGGTACTGAGGTTTCATCTCTATCAGCACTAGATAAAATTGAGTCAACGTTATCTAAGACCAAAAGACATCGAGCATTGCGTAAGCTATTAATCAGTTGGGAAATTCTGCTATTCAGAGTTGCTGTCTGATCTATCTCTAGATTTGGCGACAATATCTGCATTATATTACTTAAGATCACATCTATCGGCGGGCATAGATGTAGCGATCGCCAGATCACATATTCAAACTGATCTTGAATCCCTTCTGCTAACTTGATCGAAAAAGCAGTTTTACCAATTCCACCCATTCCCAAAAGCACAACTAACCGACAGCGCTGTTGTAAAATCCATTCTGAAACTGTGGCTAATTCTGTCATCCTTCCACAAAAGCCACTGACATCAACGGCTTCACCCCAATCTTGAATTTTTGGGGATTTCAGTTCAATTAACTCTGTCTCTTGCTCTTTGGTATCTTTGATAAAAGTGACGATTGTGTTTAATTGAATCCAATTTTTTTTATACCCAGCCTTTTCTAATAAATGAGTCACATGACTCCAGTTTTTGACCTTGACTGAGTATCCAGCTTGACTACTCAGCATATCCTCTATGTACTTATATAATCCATTAGACAAATAAACTCTGACTGTACTGCTACTGCGACTTTGATAAACTCTATTCGCTATTTCCGCAGGACTACAACCACAAAGCAAACCTCTCAGGAATTTCTTTTCCACAGGTGTTAAGGCTTTTCTCTTTGCAGTAGCTAAATCTAAGTATAATTTCTCTAACTCCCAATTTTTCTGAGCTTCTATAAATTCTTCTTCCACTGGTTGAGAACCTACTACCACCATCATTGTTATTAGTATATTTACAGTGACTTTAGCGATATACTAACGTTTGTTATGTAAAGTCAGAATAAACCAACGATAAATTTATAACGAAATTAATAACGATTGTTAGGTGCGTTCTTATTTATTACTTAGGTATTCTTGAACTTAATGGAAATTTCATATAACTTGTTTGAAACTTTAAGGAACTAAATTCTGTCTATATAAAAATCCAACTTCATCTGGTAAGTGAATTAAGTGTTCCTCAATACTATCTTGCTAACAAGACAGTTTTTTCTTCTCAATGTGACTAATGGTAAGCCTTGATCACTTGCATCTCTCCGTGTCAAGGTGTAAAAAATAACTAACTTTTCCATTTTTGACAAAAAAAGCTTTATTCTCTCTCAACTAAACTCCCATCAATCAATGTGGTATGAATGAGGTTTCAGCTATGACTCGAATTCTAGACGTTGTGCAAACAGCTTTAGCAACTGGTTATTTAACTGTAGAAGCAGAAAATCAACTTAGACAACTTTTAACTACCCAGTATGACTTGGAGGATTTTCATGCCTTCATGACTTTGCAGGAAGCTGCTATGATGGGTAAAATTAAGCAGGAATCACGAGAGAAGTGTGGTATGAAGTAGGATCAATTAATTGATCAGTTTATCGGCGTGAGCCTTCATTTTCATCCTCAAAGTCGTCGTCTTCAAAGAAATCCCAATCATCATCATCTGATTGATTAGTAGTTGATGGTTGATATGGAGGGATAATTACTCGGTAATCAGCATCATAAATAGATTCAGTTTTTCCCACACCAGTATTTTTTGGTTCTTGAGCATTGTATGAGTAAACTGACCCAGGTTGAGAAGCAGTTCTAGGTGCTTGCTGGGGTTCGGAGGTTTTGGAACTGCCTGTTTGTGGTTGTTCTTCAAAATCCCAATCATCATCAGTAGGCTTTGGCTCCCAATCATCAAATTCCTGGCTGGTAGTGTAATCAGGTTTATTAGTAGGGGATGGTGGACTGCTAGGAGAAGGTGTAGATTCTTTTCTGGGAGTTGTCCTCACTCGTTGTGAATTTACAGGTGATTGGGAAGAAGTTCTTTCTGGTGGTTGAGCAAAATAATTAGTAAATTTCAATAAAGTGGCAATTAATATAGATGTGAAAGCACCGGTGGCAATGCTCAAGAAAATCCACAAAGCTAATGGTAATGCTTGAGTCCGCATCCCCAAAAATACCAATGGGAGGGCTGGCGACAGATTTTGGACTAACAACAGCATCAGTCCTCCCAGCACAGCTACCAACAGAATTAAGCGAATTACAGCCATAAGAAAGTGCAAAATGAACCGCGAAGACGCGAAGGACACGAAGAAAGAGAGAAAGAAGAGATCAAAAGATTCGGCGCAGTGTCTCGTAGAGAAGCGAATGTCAAGTTTTGATGATTAAAGAGATACTCCTGAACTGCATTTAACCCCTTTTAACAGTTATCAGTAAACAGTGATAACTGATAACTGATAACTGATAACTGATTTAACGATGACCTTGCCAGCGTTGGATGGGAATACAGTCAATATCCAGTTGATCTAAGGCACGGGCTACCACAAAATCAACTAAATCTTCAATGGTTTGGGGATTGTGATACCAGGCAGGAATAGCGGGGACGACTCTCACTCCTGTTTCTGCTAAGGTTGTTAAGTTCCGCAGGTGAATCAAGCTAAAAGGAGTTTCTCTGGGAACAATAACTAGTTTGCGTCCTTCTTTAATCTGGACATCCGCAGCCCGTTCTAGTAAATCGGAACTCAAGCCAACTGCCAGTTTTGCTACTGTACTCATGCTGCATGGTATGATGATCATCCCTAAAGTCCGAAAGGAACCGCTGGCAATACCAGCCCCAACATCACTCCAAGGATGACAACGCAGTTTACCTGATAGTGGCACTCCGGCTTGTTCTCGCCAAAATTGCTCTTGTCCTTCGGGGTCTGCTGGCATTCGGGTTTCTTGTTCTGCTTGCCAAACCATGTAAGTTGATTTGGAAGCAACTAGTTCAATCTTATACTCTGCTTCCAGAAGAAATTTAAGAGCGCGAATGGCGTAAATCAGACCTGATGCACCGGATACGCCCAAAATTAAAGGCTTTGTGTCATTTGGCACGCTATTATCCAGAATATTTACTCATCATCAGCATAGGGATCTAAGTCAAGAGATTCAAGGTCATTTTGTAAGTAAATGTCTGATATATCTTGATTGACTGCACCAATTCCCAAATTTTTGGCTACACCATCAACACCAACAGTGACTAAATCAATTTGCTGACGGTAGTAATCGACACTCTTTACTTGTACAGCAACGCGATCGCCTAATCTATAGGAAGCGCGATTTTTACGCCCAAATAGAGCCTGCTGTCTAGCACGATATTCGTACCAATCATCTTTGAGTGAACTGACGTGTACTAGTCCTTCTACCCGCAACGGTGTACCTAGCTGGGAACCAATTTCTAATTCTGCGGCTGGGACTTCGATTTCTACAAAGAATCCATAAGATTGAACACCTGTGATCACGCCGGGAAAAACTTGACCAATTCGCTGTTTCATGAGTTGGGCTTTTTGCAGTCCAGCTAAATCAGCTTCGGCTTCTTGGACTTCTTTTTCTCTGTCATTAATCTGGACAAGTACTCTGGTTAAATCACTTTGGAGTTCTTGTTGTAACTCTGGAGGGAGAACGTTCCAGTTAATTTCCGCATGACTGGAGGAGTGACGCAGGTTCACACGCTCTTTCACACGGGTATTGCGGCGATCGCGTCCGTATTCTAGTAGTGAATGGTATACCCTTTGCATGAGTAAATCTGGGTAGCGCCGCAGGGGAGAGCTAAAGTGAAGATACTGTGTTAGAGCCAAACCAAAGTGAGAACCTTTAGTTGTGCTGTACACAGATGGCTTGAGGGTATCTTGCAACAAATAGGTAAGAACTTGCTCAGATGGTGATTCCGCAAAAGCACTAGTTAGGTGTTGGTAATCTAAGGGTTGGATATCCGCATCTGGATCTAAAGTTAACTCTACACCTAAATTAATCGCTAGTTTCAGCATTTCCTGAACATCTTCAGTATCAGGTGTGCCTTGGACTCGCCAAATAGCAGGAACTCCCAAAGCGCTGAGGTGATCTGCGACCAGTTGATTTACTAATAGCACCAACTCGGTTAAGAGCGATCGCACAGGTAAATCATTAACTACCACAGCCCCCATCACGCCCTCATCATAGTAGGGATTTTGACTGGGTGGGAGATTCAACTGCAAGCTACCACGAGCTAATCGCGCTTGTTTGGCTGCTTGTGCCAAACTTTCTAAGTCCTGTAATATCTCGATACTCTCAGCAGCTACTTTTGTTGATTTACCTGTAAGAATCGCTTCTGCTTGTTGTTTACTTACAGCCTTGTCTACATTGATCACACTAGGTTGAATTTCCCAGTCCAACACTTCTCCCGATTGGGGATGAATTGTGATCACAAAGGATAAGGCCAAGCGATCGCTACCGGGTGATAAAGAACAGCGTTCGGCTACCGCATCTGGTAACATCGGCAGAATTAATTCTCCCAGATACACTGACTTTCCGCGCTTGAGCGCCTCTCGATCTAAAGGTTCATCAGGTTGGATGTAGTGGGAAAGATCCGTAATATGAACAATTAATCGCCAAGGTTTGTTTGGTATTTTTTCCAAACTAAAAGCATTTTCTACTACACGGTCATCACCATTTACCCCTTCAATGGTCAGAGTAAACAAATTACGTAAATCTACCCGATTTTTTAAATCTGCTTTGAGAAGCTTTTTAGGTAATTTAGCGGCTACATCGAGGACATTATCTGGAAAATTACGTGATAAATCATGCTTACAAGTTACTAAATCTATATCAGCCGCAGCTTCAGCATCACTACCGAGAATTTGCACCACTCGACCCAAGGGGGGATACTGAGCTAGGGGGTAACGGAGGACTTCTACATGGGCTAAGTGATCGAGGGCTTGATCTAATTTCATGCCGTTTGTGAGCAGTTTCAATTCAAACAGCAAACGATCATCCAAGGGGACAGCCCGAAAACCGCCTTCTACTTGCTTAATTCGTGCCAGCAAAGTGTGATTTGAACGCTCCAGAATCAGCTTCACTTCACCTTCAGGTGAACGACGGCGACTACCTTCCTTGAGAACTCTGACCAAAACGCGATCGCCATTCCAGGCATTACTCAAATGGCTTTCCCGGATGTAAATATCCTCAGATCCTTCCACATCTTGAATCGCAAAGCAAAATCCCTTACTAGAGCAACGGAGTTTTGCTTCAATTAACCCCTCTTCTGTCACCCGGCGGTATTTACCCCGTTCCTTCACCAACAGCCCTACTTTTTCCAGCACCTCCAAAGCAATGTGAAGTTTTTCTAGACTCTCTTCATCCTCACAACCGAGTTTCTTTTCCAAGACTTTACGAGCTACCAATTTATCATCGGTGAAATTGGCAAGGAGTGTAGCGATTGAAAATTCCATGCAGTGAACCGACCTTTGGTCAAAACATCATTTTTTGAAGACACTTACGTGCGGAGGTTCCCCCCCGTTGATCAGCCAGCACTGTGGGTTTCCCGACTTGAGGAGCCACTACATTGCTCTGGTCTAGAGAGTTGTAGCAAGCGGCCTGTGACTGGCGTTAAAGTGTCTGTTGTTTAATCTGGTTCTTCCCTGTATACCCTCACGAATTACAGAAGACATTTGCTACAAACGAATTATCTGTACTCCTGCGGAGAAGCAAGCTATGCGTAGCGTCTCGTAGAGAAGGCAAGGCTACCGAAGATCCTCTCAGAGTAAACCTCTGCTCGGACTTCTCACTGCACGACACTCTCAGAATCCGTCTGGTTTAAACTTTCTTTACCTAAGCAATCTTACAAAGCACTCCTGACACTCAATTTTGCTCCACCAGGTAATTACGCTATGGATTTTTGAGAGGATTGGTTTAGAGAACTCTCTATAATACCCAAAAAGCTTATACCTGCGGGAAACACAAGTGTTTGATTGTCTAGATTAAAGGTAATTTTCCACCATAAGAATCTGAATTTTAACTAGGAGAAACTGCCGATCAACCCAATTTTCCCATATGTAGAATCGGTAACAATTAGGTAAGCAGCTTAACAAGCCGTGAGGGCGAACCTTATCCTTATCATTGTAGATTTAGAGCGCACTTCCAGAAAATACTTTTAGATATCGAATTGGGTAATTAGTATAGCATTGAAAGGAAGAACACCCTAAGTTACTCAACAGTAGCCAAAAAGTATCGGCTCAAAAACCGGCTGCTGCTACAATCGTGACACATGATCATACCGCAAAAAGTACCCTGAAGTCCCAGGAGGAACACTAAAATTAAAGTGACTCCTGACCAGAGTTTTAAATGCATTGAAAAGATGTGACCTGTGTACACAGAAGACATCACGAAGGACGCAAAGAGAGAGAGACACGGGAACACGGGGACAGAAATTTGACTCCGATTGTAACCCCGCCCAATTTCAAGCGTCTAAATCGAAGATTCACACGGGGTTTTATACCCCTGGAACTTTCGTTCCTGACACGGGGCATCAGATGCATCAAACCCTCCGCGTCATCTTCGATCAACCGAGTAATTAAACAGATTTAGATTGGTGGCACTATTATGTTGGCTCAATTCCAGAGCTTGTATCCTAACGGCAGTATTATCTCGGAATTAGTACAAATTTTTCAAGGAAAATATATCGTCCGAGTCACTGTACAAATTGAAGGCATCACCCGCTCCACTGGTATGGCAGGAGCAGAAACCGTAGAAGCAGCTGAAGACCAAGCCATAAACAGGGCGCTCATGGTCTTGGGAATCACTAATGCAACTGAGGGAAAAGGTACATTTACCCCAAAACCAATTTCCTCTGTGCAGGTAAATCCCTCTTTAAATCCCTCAACTGTCCCACCTGAGTCTGGCCAAACCCCTCAGGATGTTGTCAGTAATCAATGGTCAACAGTCAACAATATAGAAAAATCTACACCTGATACCTACAACCAAGTGTTAGGTCAAAGTTTTCCAGAACATACTGCTAGAGAACAACAACTTGATCCCCCAGGGGAAAGCTTAAAGATATTATCAGATCAAGAATCTGACCATTACCCCTTACCAGGAATGACTCCTAGTAATGTCACACCATTTACCCCACGCAGTTATTCTCCTCCAGAAGATGTTGGTGTGCAGTTAGGTATAGGAACAAGAAAGAGAAAAAATGAACCAGTTAATTTATCTGATGTCATTGCCCAAACAGATGTCCAAATAGAGCGTTTAGGCTGGACTAAAGAACAAGGAAGGGAATTTCTCAAAAAAACCTACGGGAAGCTAGGGCGCTCTTTACTCAGTGAAGAAGAGTTGCTAGATTTTCTTAACTACCTCAAATCTCAACCAGACCCTATAGCTGGGTTTTAGAGAGTGCCGAGTCATGAGTTCTGAGTAATGAGTTGTGAGGAAAATTTACCCAAAACTCAGCACTCGGTACTCAGTACTCGGTACTCTCTTACACTACAGCCATTGGACGACTACCCGCAGCGTGACGGTCAATCACTTGGTCAATTAAGCCATATTCCTTGGCTTCTTCAGGAGACATGAAGAAGTCACGTTCAGTATCTTCAGCAATACGCTCAATTGGCTGACCTGTGTGATCAGCTAAATAATCATTTAGCCTTTTCTTGTGGTATAAAATTTCCCGCGCCTGAATTTCAATATCAGTCGCTTGTCCTTGAGCGCCACCTAGAGGTTGATGAATCATAATCCGCGAATGGGGTAGACTCATTCGCTTACCTTTAGCACCAGCACTGAGGAGGAAAGCGCCCATACTAGCCGCTAGTCCAGTACAAATAGTACAGACATCGGGGCGGATATGCTTCATGGTGTCAAAAATCCCCATCCCCGCCGTAACCGAACCACCGGGAGAATTGATGTACATATAAATGTCTTTCTCCGAGTCTTCAGCATCTAAAAACAGTAATTGGGCAACAATCAAGTTAGCAAGACTGCTATCAACCTGTTGTCCCAAAAAGATGATGCGCTCACGTAACAGCCGTGAGTAGATATCGAAGGCGCGTTCGCCTCGACCCGATTGTTCAATAACGATAGGAATCATGGACAGGTGCTTGTAGCTATTTTCCATTTATTCTATCGATGTCAATGGCTGATTGTGTTTAGACAGGCAAATGAATATTGAGAAAAATCTTGAGAACTAGAGAATATCAGTGTTTATTTCTCCATAATTCAGTTCTGAACAAGCAGATTCATCACACCAAACTATCTAAAATCTAAAATCTAAAATTCTTTAACGGACACTTTTTTAGTGCGACAAGCGTCTAAGTGGCTATGGTCATCTGAAAAGAGGGCTGAATAACAGGAAGATTAACTCCTATTCTGCCTCTTCTGCCCTTAGCTACCTCTTACCCTACACCTCTAGCTTGCCTTTATTGGAAAAATGTAGATTTCGATGACTCGAAATTATTTTTCAGGTATTAGTAACTTTTTTCACATTTTTCAAACTTGTTCTGGTTAATTATCCGGACATATTCGTCAAATCTGGTAAATCGAGAATATGAGGTGTATTTAGAATAACTAGTCTTACTTGAAATGCTATCAATTAAGAGAGAGAAGTAATATGCTGGAAAGACTTATACAAGCTGCTTTGATTACCTTTTTACTGCACCTGACAGCCGGACTCAATACTAGTACTCGAATTCCTGCTAAGGGTGTATCACCGATGTCTGAAATACCAGCGTCAGTCATCGGTTCCACAATTCACTTTTGGAAATAAGCTCATCAACTTTTAAATTGCATATCTCAGAAAAACTCTTGTGGTGTGGGCATCTTGCCCACCCTAATTATGCAAGTTAAATGTCCAACGGCTTAATAAAACTTCATCAATTGCCTGGGGATCGGTAAGATTATTCTGCGTTGTCTGTTCTCTCTTTTCCTCACTAAGTAGGTGGGCGTTAAAAAATATAAGATAGACCTAATTCTCTTTCCCATAATACGTAAGGGGGAGTCAAAGCCTGTCTCCTTGTAGAGGAGAGATTTACCAGAAAGGTTTTATATTTAATTGTGCCTAGCTACTTAGCAATGTAACGTTTGGTAATTAGGCGAAAATAATATTAAAAAGGTAGACTGAGCAAAAAAAGTAATTACCTGCTCTTACCCTGATGACTAATCGCCTTGCTGAAGCCAAAAGCCTCTATCTCCGCAAACACGCCGAAAATCCGATTGACTGGTGGTCTTGGTGTGATGAAGCACTTGCCACTGCCAGGGAACAAGATAAACCGATTTTTCTCTCCATTGGTTATTCTAGTTGCCACTGGTGTACGGTGATGGAAGGAGAAGCGTTTTCTGATTTAGCGATCGCTGAATACATGAATGCCAATTTTCTCTCCATTAAGGTAGACCGGGAAGAACGACCTGACCTGGATAGCATCTATATGCAGACTTTGCAGATGATGAGTGGTCAAGGGGGTTGGCCGTTAAATGTTTTTCTGTCTCCAGATGATTTAGTACCGTTTTACGCGGGAACTTACTTCCCTGTAGATCCCCGCTATGGTCGTCCTGGATTTTTACAGGTTTTGCAAGCTTTACGTCGTTACTACGATACAGAAAAAGAAGAGTTGCGCCAACGTAAAGCCGTAGTTGTTGAGGCATTGCTGACATCTGCGGTCTTACAAAACAGCAATACTCAGGATACTGAAGATCATGAATTATTGCTCAAAGCTTGGGAAACTAGCACGGGGATCATTATTCCTAAGCAAGTTGGTAACAGTTTTCCGATGATCCCCTACGCTGAATTTGCATGGCGCGGAACTCGGTTTAATTATGAATCTGAGTATGATAGACAGCAAGTTTGTACTCAACGGGGATTAGATTTAGTACTGGGTGGGATTTATGATCATGTAGGTGGTGGCTTTCATCGTTACACTGTTGATCCCACTTGGACTGTCCCCCATTTTGAAAAGATGCTTTATGATAACGGTCAGATTATCGAGTATCTGGGAAATTTGTGGAGTGCGGGAATACAGGAACCAGCTTTTGAGAGGGCTGTTGCTGGAACTGTCAAATGGTTGCAACGAGAAATGACTGCACCCAGTGGTTACTTTTATGCTGCTCAAGATGCTGATAGTTTTACTCATCCCACAGCGGCCGAACCAGAAGAAGGCGCTTTTTATGTTTGGCCTTACAGCGAATTAGCGCAACTGTTAACACCGGCAGAACTAACGGAATTACAACAAAATTTTACGGTTACGGCTAATGGCAACTTTGAAGGACAAAATGTTTTACAAAGATTGCATCAGGGTGAACTGAGTCAAACGCTAGAAATCTCTTTGAGTAAGTTGTTTGCGGCTCGTTATGGTTCTACACCTGAGACGTTAACAACTTTTCCACCAGCGCAAGACAATCAAGAAGCAAAAACAACCGAATGGCCTGGTCGGATTCCGACGGTGACAGATACAAAAATGATTGTAGCCTGGAATAGCTTGATGATTTCGGGTTTGGCTAGGGCTGCTGTGGTGTTTGGACAACCAAGTTATTGGGAATTAGCCGCAAAAACTGCGAATTTTATCTTAGATAATCAGTTTGTAGATGGACGTTTCTACCGACTTAACTATCAGGGTGAAGCAAGTGTTTTAGCTCAATCTGAAGATTACGCTTTTTTTATTAAGGCATTACTGGATTTACACCAAGCTTCCCTTCAAAATTCTGATTGGTTGGAAAAAGCTGTTGCTCTCCAAGAAGAATTTAACGAATTTCTCTGGAGTGTAGAACTAGGTGGTTACTTCAACACAGCTAGTGATAATAGTCAAGATTTAATCGTCAGGGAGCGTAGTTATATAGATAATGCCACACCTTCAGCAAATGGGATTGCGATCGCTAATTTAGTTCGTCTATCCTTATTGACTGATAATCTCCATTACTTGGATTTAGCTGAACAAGGTTTGAGAGCCTTTAGAGGTGTAATGAATAACTCTCCCCAAGGTTGTCCTAGTTTATTTACAGCTTTGGATTGGTATCGTAATTCCACCTTGATTCGGAGTAACCTTGAGCAGCTAACATCGTTGATGTCCAAATATCTACCAACTACCGTCTTGGCAATGGTATCAGAGTTACCAGAAGGAAGCGTTGGTTTAGTCTGTCAAGGGTTGAAATGTCTTCCCGCAGCAGCGAGTGTAGAAGAGTTGCTTCTCCAGGTGCAGCGCAGTCAAAATAGAATGTAATGGCAGATGATAGGTGATAGGTGACAGGTGACAGGTGACAGGTGACAGAGTTGAACGTCTCTTTGTGTCTAGGTTTTATCATTAGTTCATGTCCTAACCAACCTGGCTACAGCTATATAGGGGTTGCTGAATAAAACCAAGACCCGTATAAATCAAAGGTTTGAGGCTGATAAACAGGAAAAAAAGTGCAAAGATATAGTGTCTACAGGATGAAAAACCTTGCACTTTTGTGGAGTTCAAGAGATGGAAAAGAAGTTTTCATATCGCCTCCAGCATAGCTGCCTTCTGCCTCCTGCCTCCAAGCCCATGACTTACGTCACGCTGCGCGAACACGAGAAGACTTTCTCAGCAAGCCCTATATAATGGCAGCCGCTACAAAAATGAAATACAATTAAGGGCGGGAAACCCCGCCCTATAAAGGCTTTGCGATTTAAAACTTGACTTTACAGAGTTTAAAATCGCTATATATCAGACACAAAATGCTTACTCAGCCCAAGCGATTAACCTGGGTTCATAAGGACTAGCGAGGTGTTGGTTCTGGGGTAACACACGCAAAGACAAGCCCTGCAAACCAGAAGTGGTATAAGTGATACTTCCTGTGTAAACGCTTAATCCTTCACTATCCTGACCTTGGTAATCCATTACCACTGGAACAGCATTGACAATATCGCCATTAGCATCAATAGAACCTTGGTATAGTTCTACTTGCACATCATCATTTTTCAAAGTTGCTAAATCAACCTTAGCTTTTACCGCTACAGTTTGATTTACTTTAAGTTCTGAGACTGCGGAGACATCAACATCTTTGATTCTGATGTTAAACCAGTGTTGACCTAGTTTTGCTTTCCAATCTGCTAATTCTTTAGCAGGGGCGTAGTTATCAACAGTGAGGGTATGATAGCGATCGCTCGCGGGGAAATAAGCCCGTTGTGCATATTCCCGCACCATCCGTGCTGTATTAAAAAACGGACAATTTAACCGGATGGAATCCTTCATTTTAGCTACCCAGGGACGAGGTAAGCCATCACTGTCCCGATGCTCATAAAATAAAGGTACAACTTCTTTCTCTAGCAATTCATAGAGAGCGTTGGCTTCTACTTCATCTTGGTAATTGGGATCTTCGTAATTTTCACCATGTCCAATCGCCCAACCAGTACGGACATAATCAGCCTCATCCCACCAACCATCTAGTACGCTTAAATTCGGCAATCCATTCATTGCTGCCTTCATGCCGCTAGTACCAGAAGCTTCACGGGGACGACGGGGCGTATTTAACCAGATATCACAACCTGCCACCATCAACCGGGCGATGTGGATATCGTAATTGGGAACAAACACGACGTGTTTTTCTAAATGCTGTTCGCGGATGAAGTGATTGATATCGCGGATCAATTCTTTACCAGGGATATCTTTGGGGTGTGCTTTCCCCGCAATCACAAATTGGACTTTGCGATCTTTGTTACCTAGCAAAATTTGCTTAATCCGTTCTAAATCGCGCATCCACAGGGTAGCGCGTTTGTAGGTAGCAAAACGACGAGCAAAGCCAATGGTTAAAACTTTAGGGTCAAGCACTTCTTGGGATAGAGCGATTTCGGAACCAGAAGCACCGCGATCGCGCAAATGCTTCACTAAATGCTCCCGGACATACAAAATCATGTCTAAACGGCAACGTTCGTGATTGCGCCATAATTCCTCATCAGGAATAGCTTCCATCCGTTCCCACAACTGACTATCTGGTGGTGCTGATGACCAATTTGGGCCTAGATAGCGATCGTACAACTCTTGAGTTGATTTAGCCACACAACTCCGAGCATGAACACCGTTAGTAATGGCAGTAATCGGCACTTCTTCAACTGGGACTTTCTGCCACAGACCTTGAAACATTTGCCGCGAAACTACACCGTGTAGTTGTGCCACACCATTAGAAAATGTTGCCATCTTCAGCGCCAGCACCGCCATACTGAAAGGCGCAGATAAATCCCCAGTATTTTCTCGCCCCAGTCCTAAAAATTGTTCTTTAGGTAAGCCAAAAATATCTGCGTAATAGCCCAGGTAGTACAAAATTTTATCGGGAGCAAATAAGTCAATTCCCGCTGGAACTGGTGTGTGGGTAGTAAAAATATTACTGGAAGCGACTACCTGTTTGGCTTGAGCATAACTCAGCCCTTCTTCTTGAATCAAAAGACGGATACGCTCTAGGGCAGAGAACCCCGCGTGACCTTCATTCATGTGGTAAGCTGTTACCTTATAGCCCAACGCTTTGAGCATTTGTACACCACCAATACCCAGCATAATTTCTTGGTGGATACGCATATCGATGTCACCACCATACAGCTGGTCAGTGATATCGTGGTCGTAAGCGTTGTTAGGTTCAATGTTGGTATCCAGCATATACAGGGGTACAGTTCCCACCTGCACACGCCAGACTCTGGCATACACCTTACGTCCTGGATAATCTACCGCAATCCTTAGCTCAGAGCCATCAGGATTCTGCTCCAAGTGCAAGGGCATATTATAAAAATCGTTGATGAGGTAGCGTTCTTGCTGCCAACCATCAGCATTTAGATACTGAGCAAAGTAACCTTGTTGGTAAAGTAAGCCCACACCCACCAGAGGTAATCCCAAATCACTAGCAGATTTGAGGTGATCCCCTGCTAATACACCCAAACCACCGGAATAGATAGGTAAACAGTCTACCAATCCAAACTCAGCAGAGAAATAAGCATAGCATTCCTTACTTTGCTGAGGGCGTTGTTTTTGATACCAAGTGCGCTCTTGTAAATAATCTTCTAACTGACGAGCCGCTCTATCCATTTGCGCTAGGAAGCCTTCATCTTCGACAACTTCCAAAAGCCGCCCTTGGCTGATAGTCCCCAGCATCAACACTGGGTTATGATGGCTCGATTCCCATAAATCGGGGTCTAACCGGCGAAATAGGTCTTTGCTCTCAACATTCCAATCAAAGTGCAGATTGTATGCTAAATTTCGCAGTGGTTCTAGTCGCTGCGGTAGTGAAGGAGATACGTTGAATGTGCGAATTGGCTGCATAGTGTGACAAAAATTTAAATTAAGCTATGGTTATTGTTTACCGTCTTTCTCCAATGTTGCCAATTCTTTATACAATGTTTGTGAATTTATGATGACTTTCTTACGCATTGAGAAAAATTCTTCCAGGCGTTGCTAAACCTTACACCAAAACACGTTATCGGTCTAGAGGTTTGCTTCGTTCGTATTCCTAACTTAGTAAAATTTAATTTTTCCGTGATACTTGTATACTGCGATATACGCCAATAGATTTACCTTTAACACTGCATTAATCAGTGGTTTGACCTGCGGATTTCCACTACCAACTACTGGATCAACTACCCAAAAAATTTCAAGAAATTTTAATTATTTCTTAATAAATCAAGATTGCTAACTATTAAGATTCCTAATACTCTAGAAACGCTTTGCCAGAAAGTCGTTATAGCCGTCGGGGAAGCGCCTACTTGTTTAAACCAATGGTGAACTTCAATGTGATGGCTGAAGTGGGTGACGCTCGACTTTACAGCAGAATTCAGGAGTTAGGAGACGCTTCGCAGACCTTCGGTTCAGGAGTCAGGAGTAAAACTGGCTTGGTGTCTAGGTTTCAATTTTGATTCTGTACCCCATTGATCTGCAATCTGCTGTATATTTTTGACAATTAAAAAACCATATCAAAATCTAACAATCATTACATCGTGGACTAGGCAAAAAGTGATTATATAGCAATCTTAAATGATTTCTGATAGCTTGCGTGGCGTAGCCATAAAATATCTAAGTATTGTAGTGGGCAATGCCCACTCTACGTATATGTTCAAAAATCAAATAGTAACCCTATAGTTATTAAGCTGCTTGGTATGTGTATTTTTGTAAAAAATAGCTTGTTGATATCAGTTTTCGCACGAAATTCTTAACAGATTACAGTCTTGGAAGCCGGTAAAAAAAATCTGTTTTATCCTATTAAGGATGAGGAATTTAAAAATATTCAGTTAATTTTGCACAGGTACTGATGACAAAAGTTTGAAAATAGTCAGAAGCAGCATAACAACAGGACTTACTCACAAGTAACGGAAAAACAAACCAGGTAAAGTTAAAGCGTCATTTATGCAGAAGAGCTACGCTAACTCGCAGCGTACCGCAAACCTAAAATTTATTACCGCGTACATTTCAGTAGCGATAGAACATATATCGCTAAAGCGCAGCCTCTCCGACAGGAGAAGGAAAGGAAGGAGGTTTTTAGAGAGTTATTAAAATGATTGTGACAGATGGATAGCGCAAAACCATGACTTGTCTATGTTTCACAATCTAAACTCTAAAATTCCCAATTCAAAATCGTACAAGTAAGAGGAATTTGAAGCGCTTGGGAAACCTCTAGCATCAGTTAACGTCAATGAGAGTGGGTGTTAGATTCTCAATTTGGGCTTGTGAATGCAAAATCTAAAAATTAGCCAGGTTCAGACATAGAAGCACCTAAACTCAAGAGTAAAGTTCTCTCACCAAAATTCTCGAAAAAAGAACGAGATATGGGTAAGATAAAGGAGCTATATTTTCTGTATAGCAGATTGTTGAGAGCTTTTTTGTCATACCCCTGGGAGATATTTTTATGGTGACTTTAAAAATCGCTGTTTATATTGTTGTTGCATTCTTTGTCGGAATTTTTGTGTTTGGGTTTTTGTCAAACGACCCTGCTCGTAACCCCGGACGGCGAGATTCAGAGTAACAACGCCACAAATCATCCACAACAGCTGGAAGGTGGAAGACACTAAACGCCCAAACTCTGGCGACCAACTTGGAAAAATGATACAGTGTCATCCTCTTGGCGGCTTACTGCAAGTCAGCAGAAGGCGAAAGTCGGAAGGCAAATGTGTAATTAATCCTTCCGGCTGGATACCTGCCTTTTTGCTAGCTTGATTGTCTTGAGATATGCTTCATCCAGTTTTGCCACCTGACTCACCCCCCATTGTCGAATATTTAAAACCTGCCACTTCTCCCGCTTCTGCTTCTGCGGTAGAGGAACAGGCTGATGTGCAGCAACTGGCAACTCCAGGAAACTTGATTGAGACTGACAATGGACTGCCCAATTCCAACCGGGCTAATCAGGATAACTTAGTAGCGGCCAAACCTTTACCTTTAACCCCTGAGCCAGAAAAATTACCACCGGAGTTTTCTCCCCTTAGGGCTTCGAGGACTGCGGCGTTTTTAAGAAAATCATTGGCAGTTACGGCTCCCCAAGTGGAAACTGCTGACAATAGCAACACTTCATCTTTAAAACAATCGTTGGCAGTTACGGCTCCCCAAGTGAAAACTGCTGATCATAACAACACTTCATCTGTTACATTGTCAAAAATTTCTGGTGAAGTTGTCAAGAAAAAAAATTTATTGTTGTCTCAGTCACCAGTTGTTATCAAAACATTAAGTCCAGCAGAACAGCAAAATTCTGTGACTTTAGAGGAATCTGAGGGCAAAATTAATCTGGCAGGAGCTATTGGGGAAACCGCACAAAATTCTCTTCCAGTCCAAAATATTATTGAGTTTAAGCCTCGTAATCCCAGTAACCAACCTTCAACTTCTACTACTGTAGAATTTCCCCCACCCCCAGCAACTATTCCAGCAGATCCACCATCTGGGAATACTCCACAAGTAAGACAAAGAGTTGTAGAGGTAATCGCCGACCGTCAAGAATATGATGAGCAAAGGCGGATTGTAACCGCAGAAGGTAATGTTGTGGTGCGATTTGATGGGGCGGTTGTAGATGCCGATCGCTTGCAAGTAAGTTTGGATAATTTAATTGCTGTGGGGGAAGGCAATGTGGCTTTAACCAGAGGCAATCAGGTACTCCGGGGACAACGTTTTACCTATAATTTTGTCCAAGACAGTGGAGATTTGGAAAATGGCAGTGGGGAAATTTACGTTCCCACAACTCAAACAGATTTCGCTTTCCAACCTACCTCTCCCACTCTACCTACAGATATTACATCTGGGGGTGTACCCAGTCGTCCACCAAGCGATCGCATTCGCGCCAATCAGCCTGTAACTGGGATCAGTAGTCCTGGAGGAATTAATGTTACTATCGGTGGTCAAGCCGATGCCAGAAACATTGCATCACCGCAAACAGGTGGTATTGTCAAACGGTTAAGATTTGAAGCCCAACGCATTGACTTCTATCCACAGGGCTGGCAAGCTAACAATGTGCGGATTACTAATGATCCATTTTCACCACCAGAATTAGAATTACGTGCGGATAAAGTGACGTTGACGCGAGAAGCACCTTTGGTAGACCGCATTACCACCCAGCGTCAGCGTTTAGTATTTGACCAAAATTTGACCTTACCTATTCCCATAGATAACCAAAAAATTGACCGTCGGGAACGCCAAGTTGAGCCATTTATAGTCTCTCCAGGGTTTGATGGTAGTAAACGAGGTGGTTTTTTTGTTGAGCGTAATTTTGCGGCAATAACTACTGATCAGACAAATTTGAGCTTTACACCGCAGTTTTTTGTGCAGAAAGCTTTTACAGACAATAGTAATGTTGCGGATTTGTTTGGTGTGAAGGCAAAACTGAATGCTGTTTTGAGTGCTAAAACTACAATTGAAGGAAAGGGAGAATTAACCAGTTTTGATTTCAACAAAGTAGAAGATAATCTACGGGGGAGTTTGCGGTTGCGGCAGTTATTAGGTGAGGTGAATCCACATATATTGAGTCTGGAAACGAGCTACCGCGATCGCCTTTACAATGGTACTCTCGGCTTTCAAACTGTTCAGAGTAGTATCGGTGGAGTGATTACTTCCCCGATTATTCCCTTGGGAAAAAGTGGGATTAATCTCAGCTATCAAGGAGGCGCTCAGTATATTGATGCTAATACTGACCGCCAAGACTTACTTGAGCCACAACGTAAAAATGATCGCATTTCTCTTGGTCGCTTACAAGGTAGCGTGGCTCTCAGTACGGGCTTCTTACTCTGGCAAGGAAAACCATTACCAGCCACTCCCGCTGAAGGATTAAAATATACGCCCAATCCTTTAGTACCTTACTTGCAAGCGATCGCAGGTGTTACGGGTACTACAAGTTATTACACAAGTGGCGATAATCAAAGCACCGTGATTGGGACAATCGGCTTAGTTGGACAAATTGGTAATTTTTCTCAACCTTTCTTAGACTACACAGCCTTTAATGTTAGTTACTCCCAAGGTCTTAACAGTGGATTATCACCATTCTTGTTTGACCGTTCAGTTGACAACAAAGTTCTCAGTGCTGGTATTTCACAGCAGCTATATGGGCCACTACGCTTAGGATTTCAAACCTCTGTAAACCTGGATACAGGTAGAGAAAGTAGTACAGATTACCTTTTAGAATATAGTCGCCGCACCTATGGTATTAGCTTACGTTACAATCCAGTGCTGGAATTAGGTAGTTTTACCATCCGCATTAGTGACTTTAACTGGAGTGGTGGTACTGATCCATTTTCTGAGGTTAAGCCAGTTGTGGGTGGAGTCAGTCAGGATAGGTAATTGATAACTGTTAACTATTCACTGGTAACTGATTTAACGGTAAGGTAACAGTAAATAAAGTCCCCACACCAACTTGGCTGCTAATCTCAATTTTACCTTTGTGAGCATCAACACACCTTTTAACAATTACTAAACCTAGTCCATTGCCTGGAATTGATTGGACATTGGAAGCTCGATAAAAAGAATCAAAAATTTTCTCCTGGTCGGTTTCAGGAATGCCAATGCCTTGATCTTGAACACGAAAAATTGCTGTGCCTGTCAATAAATTACAGGTCAAACTAAACTGAATCTTAGCATTTTCATGAGAGTATTTAGCTGCATTA
This sequence comes from Anabaena lutea FACHB-196, assembly GCF_014698305.1. Lineage (GTDB taxonomy): Bacteria > Cyanobacteriota > Cyanobacteriia > Cyanobacteriales > Nostocaceae > Anabaena > Anabaena lutea. The sequence goes on from NZ_JACJST010000002.1 coordinate 265,796, forward strand.
GAAAGTAAATTTATGAATAAGTAATGTAAAAGTACTTCATCCATAACAGCATCAGTTTTATCGCTGTGACAGGTAAAGATGATTTCCGGGCAGCTAGATTCAAGAGTAGAAAATTCTTCTATTAAGTCTCGACAAAATTTTTCTAAATTAATGGTGGTTGGATTATATATCAGTTTGTCTGCCTCAGCCTTACCCATGAAAAGCACATCTTCCATAAGTTTTTCCATGCTTTGCACAGCACCATAAATTCTGGTTAAATAAGTTTTTCTTTTTGTTTCTGTTAAATTATTGCCTTGAAGTTCGATAAGTTCCACTGCAGTTTGAATTACAGTCAAAGGATTACGAAACTCATGGGAAACAGTTGATATAAATAGAGACTTGAGACGGTTCAATTCTTGCTCTTTTTTCAAGGCTTGCTCTAAGTATTCTTTTTGACGACGTTCACTCAGATCCCAGAACACAACCACTGCACCAGTGATCTCATTAGGTCTCCGTCTCAGTGGTGAAGCACTGTCACCAATAGGTACTTTTTTTCCGTATTTGGTAATTAAAGAGGTAAATTCTCCCAAATAAACAACCTGTTGCTCCCGTAGTACGGTGAATACAGGATTTTCTATTATTTCTTCTGTAAGTTCATCAATAAGATGTAGTATATCTGATACATTTGTTCCCAGCGCTTCTTCTTGCTGCCAGCAAGTCAACTTCTGAGCGGCGGGATTCATAAATGTGACAATTCCCTGGTCATTGGTAGCAATTACTGCATCACTCATGGAGTTTAACAAGGTTGCTAACTGATCTCGATTTTCCCGCAGTTCACGTTCTAATTTATGTTGTGACAAAGCTATCTCAATCGATATACGTAAATCTTGGATAGTAAATGGCTTGACAACATAACCGAAAGGTTGAGTGATTTTGGCACGTTCTAAAGTATGATCATCACCATAGGCAGTCAGAAAAATCACAGGTATATCACACTGCTCACGAATATCACCAGCAGCAGTAATCCCGTCCATTTCGCCTTTCAGAATAATATCCATTAAAACTAGTTCTGGTTGAGTTTCTAATGCCTTAGCAATAGCAGCTTTTCCAGAAGAAGCCGTACCTGTAACAATGTACCCTAATTGATGTAATTGACTAGCAATAGTTCTAGCCACAATTATTTCATCTTCAACCACTAAAATTTTAGCTTGCCTCATTTGCTATGAAATTGTACTCATGTTAACTGCGGAAATTGAATGTGGAATAATGTTCCCTGGTTGCGTTCTACAGTAATATTACCTTCTAATTGTTCTGTAACCAAGTCATATACTAACGAAAGACCCAAGGAATTAGTATTTTTCCAATCTAAACCTTCTGGCAAACCTATGCCATTATCTTGAACAACCAGTTCAATATTATTATCAAGTTTATGCAGTTTAATGATGATTAAACCCTGCTGTTGATTAGGGAATGCGTGCTTGATAGCATTGGAGATTAACTCATTAACAACTAAACCACAGGCGATAGCTTCATCAACATTTAATTTTACCGAATCTATCTGAGTTTCAATAATAATTTTATCAGGTACTATTTGATAAGAAGTCAGCAGACTAGATGTTAAATTATTGATATATTCAAAAATATCAAGTTGTCCAATATTAGGAGAAGTATAGAGATTTTTGTGAATCAGAGATATTGACTCAATGCGATTTTGGCTTTCTCGGAGTGCTTTGATAACTTCCGTATCTTTGGTTGTGTGAGATTGAAGTTGTAGGAGACTAGAAACAATTTGCAAATTATTTTTAACTCGATGATGAACTTCCTTGAGCAGAACTTCTTTTTCAGCTAAAGCACTTCTTAACTGAACTTCTGCTTTTTGTCTTTGCTCAATTTCAATTTGAGCTTGTTGAAATATACTAGATTGTTGAATAGCGATGGCTATTTGTACTGTCAGTTGATCAAGCAAATCTAATTGATTTTCTTCCCATTCACGGGGTGCAGAACATTGGTGAGCAATGAGTAAACCCCAAAGACCAGAACCTGAATTTTCCCCACTTGATTCTAGTAAAATCGGGACAACTAAGTTAGCTTTGACTTCAAACTGTGCTAATAAATTAAGATGACAATCAGTCAGTCCAGCAGTGTAAATATTACTAGTTGCTCGTTTCCGTCCTTGGTGATATTGTAATCCTGCACCTGATTGAAAACACATATCTTCAATTTTTATTCCTAAAGCAACTGTCCATCCAGCAACTACAGATTCCGCTACAATTTGACCGCTCATATCTGGAGCAAACTGATAAACTACGACACGATCAACCTGCAACAAGTCTCGTACTTCTTTAACAGTTGCATTTAAAATCTCTTGAAGATTAAGAGATTGACGAATGCGTTGAGCAATAGTTCGCATTAATTGCTCCCGTTCAGCTTGAGCCTTGAGTGCTTGCTCAGTTTGCTTGCGTGCTGTAATATCTTTACCAATACCAAGAGTTTCACCTTTAGGAAGCCGGACATTAGTCCAAGATGTATCCATTGTCCGACCATCGCGGAGATGATTTCTAAAGTCTTTCCAAACTGGTTGTGCAGACTCTATAAAATCAATTACTGATTGACGATATTCAAGATTAGGATATAATTCTGCAAAAACATCATAAGTTTGGAAATCTTGCAAATTCCAACCTAAAGTCTGCTCTAAATTTTGGTTTACCCACAAAATTTTACCATTAATATCGTTCAGTGCAATCATCAAAGGAATGTTCTGGAATATGGATTGTAAAAACTCATTTTGTTCTCGGAGTTGAGTTTCAGTGTGTTTGCGTTTAGTAATATCATAAAATACTATTAATATCACAATATCTTGATTAAAACTTAGATATTGCAGGGAAGTAATAGCCCAAATAAAAGAACCATCTTTTCTTTTAAAAAGAATTTCCTGTCCATGCAAATAGCCGTTGCTAGATAGAGTTTCTATGAGTGAATTTAATTCAGATATTTCATCATATAAATCTGCAATTTTAGTATTACATAATTCTTCATAAGAAAGCTGGAATGTTTGCATTAACTCTGAGTTAGCATATAAAATCAACCCATCAGATACGCGAAAAATCATCAAAGGAATGGGAATGGCTTGTGTCAGATCCCTGATTTTGCTATGATCAGATTTTTTATTAAAATTTAGTTCTATATTGAGAATTACTTGTTTGCTGATATATTTTAAAGCTGTTTGTTCCTTAGCACTCAAGTTACGAGGAACAAAATCCATGACACACAAACAACCTAAAGCCACGCCACTAGAATTAATTAGGGGAACTCCTGCATAAAAACGCAAATAGGGTTCTGAGATAACAAGAGGATTATTCGCAAACCTTGTCTCCTGTAATGTATCGGGGATAATCAAGATTTCATTTTGGAGAATGGTATAACTACCAAAACCAACATTTCGCGGAACTTCTGATACGGTTAGACCAACTTTTGATTTAAACCATTCCCGTTCAGCATCAACTAAACTAATGCAAGCAATAGGTGTTTCGCACAAATCGGCAGCTAGTTGGACTAAATCATCAAAAATTTCTTCAGATTCTGTATCGAGAATTCGATATTCATATAGTACTTTTAATCGATGGTATTCATTTTCAGGTAATTGTATTTTATTCATTTTCTATAAATAGGATTTGGTAACAAAGTTATAAAAAAATAGTTAATTTCTTGTGAAAATCTGATAATTAAAGTTATTATCTCGCTATATTTTCATATGGAAACTGGTTTTTTCGGTAAACTTTATGACTTTCCACACATCATCTTAAGGTGAAATAAAAATTTGTATCAAAGAATATAGGATATATTCTCCGCAATTTTTACCCGTTCTCACATAATTTGTAACACATTGTTAAATATCAATAACTAATGAGTAAATTTATGAAATTAGACATATCATCCAAACTGAAACGCCGAGACTTTTTAATACAAGCTGCCATAAGTAGCAGTAGCATTATCGGGGCAAACCTGTGGTCAAAATCAGGTTTAGCGCACACACCTGCATTCATCACATTAGATAAAAATCGCCCTACTATTCCCTACGGTGTGGCTAGTGGCGATATTAACAGCAATAGCGGAGTGATTTGGAGTCGGAGCGATAGACCTGCAAGAATGATTGTAGAATATGCGACTGATGACAATTTTCGCAATCGTCGCCGGATTATTGGACAAGTCGCTGCGGCAAATACTGACTTTACCGCACGGACATATCTGAATAATTTACCACCTGGTCAAGATATATTCTACCGAGTCACTTTCCAAGATATAGGTGATGAAAACATCTACAGCGCCCCTGTTATCGGACATTTGAAAACTGCTCCCCAAGGACGAGGACAGGATATATTTTTTGCTTGGTCAGGAGATACCGCAGGTCAAGGTTGGGGAATTAATCCAGAATGGGGTGGTATGAAAATTTACGAATCGATTCGTCAGCTAAACCCCGATTTTTTTATCCATTCTGGGGACACTATTTACGCGGATAATCCTATTCAAGCAGAGGTAAAGCTAGATGATGGTAGTATCTGGAAAAACATCACCACAGAGGAAAAGTCCAAAGTAGCAGAAACCCTCACAGAATTTCGAGGTAATTTTACTTACAATTTACTAGATGAAAACATCCGTCGTTTCAATTCCCAAGTTCCTCAATTGGTGCAATGGGATGATCATGAAGTCAGAAATAATTGGTATCCTGGACAGATATTAGATGATAGCCGCTACACAGTTAAGGATGTTTCTCTATTAGCATCACGGGCAAAACAAGCATTTCAAGAATATAATCCTATCCGCTTTGATGTCAAAGATCCAGAACGCATTTATCGTGCTTTTAATTATGGGCAATTACTAGAAATTTTTATGCTGGATAAACGCAGCTATCGGGGAAAAAATTCTCCAAATAACCAAAGTGTAATGAGTTCAGAAACAGCATTTCTTGGTAGTTCTCAATTACGTTGGTTAAAGAGCAAATTAAAGAACTCAAAATCCACTTGGAAAGTAATTGCTAGTGATATGCCGATTGGGTTAGTAGTACGCGATGGTAAAGCCAACTTTGAAAATGCTGCTAATGGAGACGGAAAAGCATTGGGAAGAGAATTAGAATTGGCAGATTTATTCCGCTTTATTAAAGACAACAATATCCAAAATGTGGTTTGGTTAACTGCTGATGTACATTATGCCGCATCTCATTATTATGATCCTAACAAAGCTCAATTTACAGACTTTAAACCTTTCTGGGAATTTGTCGCCGGACCACTCAATTCGGGAACATTTGGACCGGCTCAACTTGATAATACATTTGGTCCACAAGTAAAGTTTCAAAGTATCCCAGCCGATATGAAACAAAATCAACCACCAAGTGCAGGGTTGCAATTTTTTGGAACTGTAAAAATTGATGGAAAAACTGAAGTTTTAACTGTGACTTTGCATAATTTGGCAGGTGAAAAGCTTTATGGTCTAGATTTACAGCCAGAGGTTGATACTAATTAAATTTCAGAGGGAATAGGAAACGGGCAACAGGGAACAGAAAAAACTCATGTTTAAAAACAAAGGCTAAAACCCTTTTTCCCCCTGCGCCTTGCCCTCCTGCCTTATCCCAACGACAATTTTTAACGCCAACCTACTTATCTTGGTCTGCCCAAAGTCGTGATATAGAGAACAGCTTCATCAGCAGGAATACCCAAAACATCATTTACTTGGTCGTCAAAGAAGCCACCAATACCGCTGACACCTAAATTCAAGCGAATTGCAGCTAAATTGAGTTTTTGTCCGAGATGTCCAGCATCCATGTGTAAATAACGGTAAACCCGATCGCCATATTGAGCGATCGCAGATTTCAGGTCAGCGGTATGAAATAGTACCACTGCTGCATCCCGCCCCAATTCCTGACCTAAACATAGAAAATGTAGCTCACGTCGGAAATTTTTAAAGCGAATTTGTCTTAATTCTTGGGCTTTAGGTGCATAATAGTAACAACCTGAATCTAGTCCGTTGACTCCAGAAACTGCAATAAATGTTTCAATCAAATTCAGATCAAAATAATCTGGATAAGTATCTAAACTTTGGTCAATGTAATTTTGGGGTTGGTAAGTAAAATCGAGTAAAGCTTTGAGTTCATTTAAGGTTAAATCATCACCACTATAAGCGCGGGTAGAACGTCGATTATAGATAGTATTCTCTAATTCTGAAAGATTTTTGCCCCAATAAATGGAAGTAGTAACAGTGGAAACTTTGTCACAAAAAGGAAAATTATATTTATCCTCTAAAGATCTTTCTTGTTGTACCGTTGGCAAATTCGACTTACCAGTTGTACTAGATGGAATTTGGGTATGTAAATGAAAATATTTCAGCAGTTCTCCATCGGGAATTGAAGGATAATTGGTTTCGGTATTTGAAGGTAAAGCAGTTTTTCCCAAGGGTAAATTTTGTTGAATATCTAACAAATCTGCCAACGCTAATACAGCAGTAGCACCTTCTTGTTGAGGATCAATATATAACAGATCATTGACTGCCTCATCTATAAAGCCACCGATTAAATGGGGGCGATAATCAGTAATGGCACCAGCTAACTCGATATTACCTAAAAGATGTCCTGTATCTAGAAAAATTCGGCGATAAGCTCTATCTTCATAACGCCATGCTGAACGATAAAAAACAGCAGTAGTGATCAGCGCAAGTTGGGTATTTTCTAAAGTGGGATGCCACAAACAAGCGGTTTGTAAAGCTTGCCAAACATCATTTTCCCAATAATGCTTGAGAGAATGAGTCCGACATTGATAGTTATAAAGTCCCGGTGGCAGTAAAGGTGTACCACGGGAAACTACATATAGTTCAGCAGGGTATAAACCGCCTGCACTTGGCGCAGAACGCAAATATACTGCACTACCCATAGAAGGCATTCTTGCCGTTAGTCCGTAGCTGCGAAACAGCAGTTGTGAAAGTCTCTGCCACCATTGAAAATCTGCATTATTGGCAAATGTCTCTGGTTTTTCTTGCAGATAGGGTTTAAGGTCAAAATCAGAGCCAATTTTGTACTCTTTGAACGGTACTGGCTGTTTAGCCCAGTCTAACCTCTGACCTTTAGAGGCTAGAGTCTCAGGGTCATATTTAGTACGTTCGTGGTAATGTTGGGCAATGGATTGGTGTATTTCTGGCATATTAATTTTAATATTCTAGGGTAGTCCTATTATTGATCTTGGCATTCATTAGCTCTATTATTTCGTGTTAATGAGTACAATCATCAAAATTAAAAATTAAAAATCAAAAATTAAAACCTAAAAATGAATTTTTTCTGATAACCTTTCCAGTCACCTATCCGGGAGAAGATTGTCCAAATGATGCCTGTACGTCAAACTCTATCAACGTCTGATATTCAACTTTCTTACCTAGAGTGGAATCAAGGCCAAGAACCATTACTGTTGTTACATGGTATGGCTGATAATGCTTTGGTTTGGTCTAGTTTGGGAGATTATTTGGCAGCAGATTACCATATAGTTGCACCAGATATGCGGGGTCATGGTGAGAGTAGTAAGCCAGAGAGGGATTATACTTTTGAGAGTGCGATCGCGGATGTGGAAGCATTAATGGATAAACTGGGATGGTCTGCTGCCCATATCGTCAGTCATTCTTGGACAGGTAAATTAGCCGCTATCTGGGCTAGACAAAACCCAGCACGCTTACGGAGTATCACCCTAGTAGATCCCATTTTTATCTGGAAAATGCCCAGTTTCCTCAAAATTACATTTCCCCTGTTGTACCGTGTCTTACCTTTCCTCAAAAGCATGGGACCCTTTGCTAGTTACGAAGAAGCCGAACACAAAATCAGACAACTCAGCCAATATCAAAATTGGAGTTCTTTGCAACAGCAAGTTTTTCAAGCCGGAATTGAACAAAAACCCGATGGTAGTTGGGGTAGCAAATTTACAATTGCAGCCCGTGATGGGATTTTTGACGCAGTCATGGAAGTACCAGGTTTTATTAACCCAGTTGAAACTCCTGCTCTATTTATACAACCAGAAAAAGGTGTAAACCGCCAAAATTGGCAAATTAAACCTTATCAAACTAACCTAAAAAATCTACATCTCTGCCAAGTTCCTGGAAATCATTGGCCATTTTTAAGTAACCCAGACGAATTTAATCAGACAGTCGCCACTTTTTTAGCAGCACAAAGATGAGATATTGTACTAATCATTAGTTACCAATCTTTTTTCAATTTTTAATTCTTAATTTTTAATTGTTTATGAGTCTTTGTATTAATCCAGTTTGTCCTCAACCCAACCACCCCGACAACGATGAAAACCGCTTTTGTCAAAGTTGTGGTTCTCAATTAGAATTGTTAGGACGTTATCGGGTATTGCGGTTATTAAGTGATAAAACTGGATTTAGCAAAGTCTATGAAGCATACCAACAAGACACGCCAAAAATTCTCAAAGTCCTCAAACAAGAATTAGCTAAAGATCCCAAAGCAGTCTCACTATTTCAACAAGAAGTCAATGTCCTAGAACAATTAAATCATCCTGGTATTCCTACAGCAGAGGGTTACTTTCCATATCAAACCAGAAATGCTGTAGTTTTGCATTGTATGGTGATGGAAAAAATTGAAGGACCCAACTTAGAACAGTGGTTAAAGCAACAACAAAACCGTCCCATTTCTGAACCCCAAGCCATAACTTGGTTAAAACAACTATTAGAAATATTAGCTTTAGTTCATCACCACCAATATCTACATAGAGATATTAAACCATCAAATATCATGATTCGCCCTGATGGGCAATTAGTATTAATTGACTTTGGTACAGCCAGAGAAATTACGAGAACCTATTTGGCAAATGGTGGGGGAATGACAGCAATTACATCATCAGGTTATAGCCCTCCAGAACAAATGCAAGGACAAGCCATACCCCAATCAGATTTCTTTGCCTTAGGACGTACCTTCGTATTTTTATTAACGGGATATCAACCTACACAATTATATAATCCGCACCTAGATGTTTTAGAATGGCGAAATCATGCAACTCACGTTTCACAACTGCTATTAGATTTCATTGATTGGTTGATGTTAACAGCAGTAAATCAACGTCCTAGCAATGCAGAAGAAATTTTACAAAGATTAGTAAAAATTCAATTTTTACTTACAGATAATACATCAGCTACCATCAATGTTGGCGGCGGTTTAAAAACTGCAATAGTTAATAAAACAACTACTAATCACACCATTATTCCACCACAAAAGCAGCCCGAAAAATTGCCATTATTAGCATGGTTAGCCGCTTTAATAGTTTCCTTATTCTTACTTTGGTCTGTAGCATTAGCCAACCGCAATCAAAAATTCATCGTTCTTCCTCCTGATTATGGACAAGCACCCGTCAAAAAAGGCAAAGTTGATTATTTCCCCTACGAAGAAGGCAAAGATAGTCAAGGGAGAGTAGCAGAATTTAATATTGCGGTTTTATCAGTAGAATATAAATGGCAATTAGGTAGCACCTACCAAATTAAATATAACGATCAAACTATTACCCTTGACTCGTTAAAATCTAACTTAGAACAAGAAGGTATCCAGAGAATCATGGAAAATCCCAGCGAAATTATTTCTGTGGGAACAGCTTCTTGTGAAGGTGATATTGCAGCGGAACAAAGTCGGGCTTTAGAACGTTCTAAGCAAATTCAATTATTAGTAAAAAAGATATTTAGCAATATATCCACTGTTCAAGGTTATCGCTTATTAAATTTGGGACAATTCCAAAGAAAAGATTGTCAAGCTAGTCAAGATTCAACAGCTTATCAACGCAGTATTATTATTATTGGTGTGAAAAAACAAGCCGAAGGCGTGATATTAGATGAAGCCTTACGAGATAGATTAGAGAAAAAACCTTTTGCTGATTTTAAATTAGAAGATTATTCTTTGGGTTCGGTAGAGAAATTTAAAACCATACCCAGCAATTTATAATATTAGGACTTACGGACTTTATAAATTAATCATGGTATGAAATTACCGAAATAGCTAGTTTCAGGCTTTTGGTATACTAAGAATCCTTTTAGGCGCATTGCTATGCTTAGTCTAATAGTAGTAATTTTTTATACAAAATTATTCAAAATATGGTATAGACTGCTTCATCAGTTTTTAGGTAGTAAATCGGGACGAGATGTGGTAGATTAAATGCAGCAACTAGCTAAAAAATAAGATTGTACGCTTTGGCGTGTTACTAGTTACAACTGCATTATTTTAGATGTCGCTAATCTCATAGTTAAAATGTAAAATAGCTATTTAGTTACCAGTTAAACTTTGTATATTCATATGCAGTAATGTTTACTGAATTTACTACAAATTCCAGTAACTTATCTAATAAATCAAACTCACGCAAGTTAGATAAATTATTAGGTGGAGGATAATAGTGCTAGAAAAATCTTTCTTTTATCAGGAAATTCTGCTGAAGGGCAGAGAAGAAGGCCGGGTGCAAGAACGGCTTTTAAGTATTGAATTAGCTTTAGATGTAAAATTCGGCATGGAGGGTTTAGAACTAATATCAGAGATCTCCCCAATTTGTGATTTAGAGATATTAAGGACTATTCATAAGTATGTCTTAACTGTAAATAATCTCGATCAACTACGGGAACTCATACAGAATACTCACGCTTCTGAACTACATTAAACATTCAATTATGAATTATTCAAGCTCCCATTCCTGAATACCGCTTTAAGCCTGCACGCCATAACAAGCGATTTGCACCCAAAAATACCAGTAACCAACCCACAATTGATAAAAATCCCCTTGTTAAATCCACGGGTAGCCCTACCAAAATACTGGCAGGAAAATTAATCAAATAGGGAAAAGGCGTAAACATGACTACGTTCCGCACCGCTTCTGGAAAAACATCTAAAGGTGCAATCATACCGGATAAAAACAGCAAAAACAAAAACCAAACATTTTCTATAGCTGTGGCTCTTTCTGTCCAAAAAGCAAACATAGCAAAGGTGTATTGAATTAAAAACCTTAAGGTGAAAGCCAAAATTGCTGCCAATATGAAAAGCAATAAATTCGCCAAGCTTGGCAACCAAAAAGCTTGAGGATATAATAAAAAGAATAATCCTACTAATATAAATACAAAAGGCATCCTGGCAAATCTTTCCGCAACATGAGTAAAAAAGTGATGAAATCCTGGATCTAATGGTTGCAATAATCGTGGTGAAAGTTTGCCTTCCACTACTTCTTTTTCAAAATCATAAATAACCCAAACAACTGTAATTTGTCTAACCAGAAAAACTGCAAAAAAATAACGAGCAAATTCTATAGGAGTGAAACTAAATTTTCCTCCTTGTGCTGCTTGTATCCATACACCCATGAGAATAATTGGTAAAGAACCAGACAGAACCCATAATATTAGTTCTGAGCGATACTCTAGCATATAAGCATAGTAAACGGAAAGCAAAGTTAAGGCTTTTTTAATCGTCTGTTTCATAATAGGTAGTTGGTAATAACTCATCACTATAATCTCAGAGTAAACTCATTTCATTTGGTATAACATATATTTGACAAACCAGGTAAAATAAGCATAGATAAATATGTATAAAAATAAATTATCCCAGGATAGATATTATATTAAATTAAGCCTACTTACTTAGGTGCTAAATATTCCTAAGAAGAAAAAATAACTATTCCCACGATATCCAATTTACAATAATTATTAACTAAAGCAAATCACCAAAATAGACAGTTTTTATCTGTAACAAGAATAATCTAAATTTCTGTCATTTCCATCACAAAGTAATAATTCTTATATGTACAACACTAGACATCAAAATTTATGCCTTTTATTTCATAATATTTAAAGAAAGCAAAGGTAGCTAAATTAGCATATTCCTTTTCTTGCTCTCTACTAATTCTAAAAGTTTAACTTTTAGGTTTTGGACAATTCACAAAAATTTACGTAACCTAAAAAATAGGTTGAGTAAATCAAAAACCCAACAGCGATTTAGTTTATCTACATCAACAATTGCTGTTGCATCTGTTGTTATGAGCAAATGAATTAACTGAAAATTATCAATATTCAGCCGTCAACTTATGCCTAAAGGCAGTCTCCATCAAAAGATTTCATCAATTGCTATAAGCAGATATTTAGCAACTATTGAAGTTTGGCACAGGAGTAGTACCTAAGTCTAGGAGAATTTCATGTTTGAGTCTTTAACGTCGTTGAACGACCATAATTTACCTTACCCAGATACACTTCATCCCATCGTCGTTCACTTCGTAATTGCGATGGTGGTATTTTCTTTTTTCTGTGATCTAATTGGATATTTAACTGGGAAAACTCGCTTATTTGAAGTGAGTTGGTGGAATATGTGTGTAGCGACGATTGCTATTTTTGTCGCCATTATTTTTGGTCAATTTGAAGCTGGTTTAGCCAAACCTTACAACTTAGTTAAATCAGTATTAAATTACCATACCCTCATCGGTTGGTCACTTTCGGGAATTATCGCCACAATTACAGCTTGGCGCTATGTACTCCGCACCCGGAACCCACAAAAATTACCAATTCACTATCTAGCTGCTGGGCTACTTTTAACCATCATCGTTGGAGTACAAGTATATCTCGGTGATCAACTTGTGTGGGTTTATGGACTACACACCGTTCCAGTTGTGGAAGCGGTAAAGGATGGAATATTACCATGAACTCAGAATTAATTGATCAAATCAGCGCTCAAATGGGTGCAAATGGATTGCCTTACAGTATTCCCATTCACCCCAACTTAGTACATCTAACACTAGGTTTATTCATCATTGCTATTACCTTCGATATTGTTGGTGTACTCTTCCCAATAGATCAATGGGTTTTCAAATATTTAGCAATTTCTGTAGAACGCGCTCAATTATTTGAAGTTGGTTGGTACAACATGGTAGCTTCTGCTGTCATCACCTTTTTCACAGTAGCTGCGGGTTTTTATGAAATGTTCTTAGCAACCCCATCTGCTGATATTAAAAGTGCTTGGGGTATGCAAGCAATGGCAACCATGATGTGGCATGGTGTAGGCGGTGTTGCACTACTAGCTTTGATTATTGGCATGACTTTTTGGCGAGGATGGCAACGCTACATTTCTTGCAAAGACTCAGATATACAAGTGCGCTGGAGTTATCTATTAGCAGGAATTTCCATCATGTTTGTTATGTACTTACACGGTACATTAGGAGCGCAATTAGCCGCTGATTTTGGCGTTCACAACACCGCAGACAACTTGTTGAGAATGGGACAAGACATTAACAAGGTACTGGGAAATTAATTCGTAATTTGTAATTCGTAATTCGTAATTAATAAATTTCTGTTGCCAATTACCAATTACCAATTACTAATTACCAATCAAAACTGACCAATGAGTAACCATGAAAATTCGGCAGATTTTAAATATATTAACCTTGATGACCGGGGTAGTTGCCATCACTTTGATCAGTATCGGTATTGGCAAACAGGCTTATTCTTGGCTTCCCCCTCAAGCGGCAGCTGAATCTCATCTCATTGATGATTTGTTTAGCTTTTTGGTGACATTGGGTGCTTTCATTTTTTTGGGTGTCACAAGCACCGTTTTGTATTCAATTACCTTCCACCGTGCTAACCAATACGATTTGAGTGATGGTCCACACATTGAAGGTAACGTTATCTTAGAAGTTGTGTGGACAGCAATTCCCATCATGTTAGTGTTGTGGATTGCAAATTACAGCTACCAAGTTTATGAAGAAATGGGGATTCAAGGGCCAGCCCAGCTGGTACACCTACATAATCCCATTGGTATGCAATCAGCTTTTGCCGCAGATCAAGAAACACCAGATGAAGTTGTGGATGAATCTGTAGAAAAAATTGACGTACTAGCCAAACAATGGTCGTGGGTATTCCATTATCCTGAGAAGAATGTTACCAGTACAGAATTGCATTTACCAAGCGATCGCAGAATCCGTTTAGCATTGCAATCACAAGATGTGCTACATGGCTTCTACATCCCCGCTTTTCGCCTCAAACAAGACATAATTCCTGGTCATACAATCGACTTTGAATTTACACCAATTCGCCCCGGTAAATATAGCCTCACCGATTCCCAATACAGCGGTACATACTTCGCAACCATGCAAGCCAACGTGATTATTGAATCTCCAGAAAAGTATCACGAATGGTTAGAAAAAGCTGCAAGCCACATTCCCACCCCAGCAAAAAATCAAGCAGCCAGCGAATACGCCCAAACCAGCGGACAAAGCTTCAAAACTGGCTGGGAAACCGTCAAACCAGCTGCACCTCCAGTAGTCAACTTTTCCGGCTAACCAACTTTTATCAGAATCAGGATTTACAGGATTTAAGGACTTTCAGAATTTAAGTTAATTATGTTCTGTTTATTTTTTAAATCTTGTTAATCCTTTAATCCTAAACAAGAAGAGATTCTGACGTTTAATCCCAAATCCACAATCTAAAATCGAATGACTAACATTCCTATTCATATCGCAGGTGAAACACATCACCACGAACCACCAAGCGACTGGAAAACATACTTCACCTTTAGCACAGACCACAAAGTCATAGGTATTCAATACCTTGTCACCTCATTTTTCTTCTTTCTTATTGGCGGTATTTTCGCCATGATCTTGCGGGGAGAACTAGTCACCCCCGAATCTGATTTAATCGACCGCACCGTTTATAACGGAATGTTCACCATGCACGGCACTGTCATGCTGTTCCTGTGGACATTTCCCTCCCTTGTTGGTCTAGCTAACTACCTCGTACCCTTGATGATTGGGGCGCGAGATATGGCATTTCCCCGCCTGAACGCCGTCGCCTTTTGGATGGTTCCAGTCGTGGGCATTCTCCTCATGTCCAGCTTCTTCGTTCCCGGTGGCCCCGCCCAATCTGGTTGGTGGGCATATCCCCCCGTCAGTACCCAAAACCCCACGGGCAACTTGATTAACGGACAAGTTCTTTGGTTATTAGCGGTAGCTATTTCCGGTGTTTCCTCCATCATGGGTGCGGTGAACTTTGTCACCACCATTGTGAAAATGCGCGCCCCCGGTATGGGTTTCTTCCGAATGCCCTTATTTGTGTGGGCAGTATTTAGCGCCCAAATCATCCAATTATTTGGACTTCCCGCCTTAACTGCTGGTGCAGTAATGCTGCTGTTTGACATCACAGTTGGAACTGCCTTCTTTGACCCCAGCAAAGGCGGAAACCCGGTGATGTTCCAGCACTATTTCTGGTTTTACTCCCACCCAGCAGTTTATGTAATCATTTTGCCCATCTTTGGGATTTTCTCAGAAATCTTCCCCGTTTATTCTCGTAAGCCATTATTTGGTTACAAAGTCGTCGCTGTTTCCTCCATGTTAATCGCCGTAGTTAGCGGTATCGTCTGGGTACATCATATGTATGTCAGCGGTACACCTGGGTGGATGCGGTTGATTTTCATGTTGACAACCATGTTTGTATCCATTCCTACAGGAATTAAAGTATTTGCTTGGGTAGCAACAATTTGGGGTGGAAAAATCCGATTAACTACACCAATGCTATTTGCGTTGGGTGGTTTGCTGATGTTTGTCTTTGCTGGTATTACAGGAATTATGCTTTCTTCTGTACCAGTAGACGTTCACGTTAACAACACCTACTTTGTCGTTGGTCACTTCCATTATGTTCTTTACGGAACAGTGACGATGGGTTTGTATGCAGCCATCTATCATTGGTTCCCGAAAATGACAGGGCGGATGTTCAGTGAAGGTTGGGGACAAATTCACTTTTGGTTAGCATTCATTGGTACTAACCTTAACTTTTTACCCATGCACCCATTAGGTTTGCAAGGGATGTTACGCCGAGTTGCTTCATACGCACCAGAGTATCAATTTTGGAATATTATCGCTAGTCTAGGTGCATTCTTATTAGGAATGTCTACCTTACCCTTCATTTTCAATATGCTAATTTCTTGGATGCAAGGTGAAAAAGCACCAGATAATCCTTGGAGAGCAATTGGTTTAGAGTGGATGATTTCTTCACCTCCTCCCGTAGAAAACTTTGAAGAAATTCCCATTGTCATTAGCGCACCTTATGGCTACGGAAAATCAGAACCATTAACAGCTAACTTGGAACGCCAGACAATATTACAAAACGCAGAATAATGCAGAGAAAAAGAAGGACGTAGAAAACCTCTGCGTCCCCTCTCTCTGCATTTAAAACTCAAAAGGAGAAATTACCCAATGGATAGTTCTATCAACCCTGAAGAATTGCATCATGTCAGCCATGAACATGAACACGACGAAGAAGGCAATAAAATGTTTGGTTTTATTGTCTTTCTCTTATCTGAAAGCGTCATTTTCTTAAGTTTCTTCGCTGGCTATATTATCTACAAAACCACAACAGTTAACTGGCTTCCTGCTGGTGTTTCAGGACTGGAAGTTACAGCACCGACAATTAACACAATCATTCTGGTTTCTAGTAGCTTTGTAATTTACTTTGCTGAAAGATGCCTACAACGTGACAATTTACAGGGATTTCGCCTATTTTTGTTAGCTACAATAGCAATGGGTAGCTACTTTTTATATGGTCAAGCTGTGGAATGGAGTCAATTAGAATTTGGCTTCACTTCCGGTACTTTTGGCGGAATGTTTTACCTGTTAACTGGGTTTCACGGTTTGCACGTTTTGACTGGGATTTTGTTGCAGTTGATGATTTTGATTCGTTCTTTTATTCCCGGTAATTACGATACAGGTCACTTTGGTGTTAATTCAACTTCGTTGTTTTGGCACTTTGTTGATGTGATCTGGATTATTTTGTTTCTGCTTATCTACGTTTGGCAGTAGGTCTTTTACTCCTCAAAAATCAATAAATTTTTTAGGGTGCGTTAGCGACAGCGTAACGCACCGTTATCAATGATTTGGTGCATTGAGGTTTTCATCCCCAAAACCGTTAGTTATTATTTAATGGATATTTTGTTTCACGCAAAGGAAAGAAAAAGATGAATATTAACAGCAAAAACTCCACAATTAGCTATTTTAAAGTAAGTTTCTAAATTCTTCTCTATCTAATTGACAATCACGGAGTATTTGCGTCATTAATCCAGTTCCAATTGTTTCACACGCATGGACTGGAACAACGGTTCTTCTTCCATCACTGTGTACAAGAATATGATGACTTCCTCGGACTCTGATTACTTCAAAACCTGCTTTACCAAGTGCTGCTATGACTTCCTTTCCTGTTAAACTTGGTAATTTGCTCATACTTCAATTGCAATTCTTTGAACACCTACAAATTCTAGGTATTCTGTTTGATTTTCATCTACTTCTAAACACAGTTCTATCGCTTCTCTCACCCGTTCCATTAGTTCATCTAAAGATTTTGCTTGGGTGTGACAACCACGGAGACTGGGTACAGATGCGACGAAGTAACCATCAGCATCTCGTTCAATAATTACGTTAAATTCTCTACTCATTTGGGTATGGGGATTTTGTTGATATAGTTTATTTTAAAGCATAATACTATTTCACGAAAATTATGATAGATATAAATTTTTCGTAGGGGTTTAGCATTGCTAAATCCTTACAATTGTAACCGTTCAGGGGGGTAGGAGAGCGATGGTTAAAAATTCCCCAAAAAATCTGTTAAATTTAGATAGCTCCGCAAAGCTTTTTTCACTCCGTCCCAAAGTTGCAAGTTCCTCAATTGAATTGTCAATATCCAAAGATTGAAATTCATTATCTTGTAATTTTTTTATCGTAGTTTCTATCCATAAATAATAATCTTGCTCGTATAAAGTTGCTTGAGTTTGAAGTTTCATAGCGGTTTATACTTTAAAATATAGCCTTCTTCTGGCATTGAGCTTATTCTATAATCATAATATCATCTGTAAGTTGACAGTATTCAATTACTGAACTTAGCACCGACTAATTAGATACATTTATTTATTAATCCGCTACTTATTACCATGACTCTTATCCAAGATATTCCCGTCCCAGAAGAAGATGTTATATTTCCTCCAGGAGATTTATATAGTGATGAACCGCCTTTGGAAACTGACTTACACCGACTACAAATGACGCTGCTCATTCAATGTCTTGAGTGGTTGTGGCAAAATAATAATAAGTTCTATGCGTCTGGTAATGTTACAGTTTATTACAGTCCTCGGCAACTGAAATCTGAACATTTCCGGGGTCCAGATTTTTTTGTCGTGTTGGGAACTGAACGTAAACCTCGCAAAAGTTGGGTTGTTTGGGAAGAAGATGGTAAGTATCCAAATGTAATTGTGGAATTGCTATCAGATTCTACAGCTAAAACGGACAAGGGTTTAAAAAAACAAATTTACCAAGATATTTTTAGAACACCAGAATACTTTTGGTTTGATCCTCAAAATTTAGAGTTTGTTGGGTTTGTCCTCCTAGCTGGGAAGTATCAACCAATAGAACCTAATAGTCAAGGCTGGTTATGGAGTCAGCAGTTAGAGTTATTTTTGGGAGTTGATCAGAATAAGTTACGCTTTTTCACTGCTGAAGGAGAATTAGTTCCCACACCTGAAGAAGTAGCAAAACATGAATTTGCAAGGGCTGAACAGGAGAAACAACGGGCTGAAGAAGAGAGACAATGCAGCGATCGCTTGGCGGCGAAGCTGCGAGAATTAGGTATTGATCCAAATACTGTTTAAGGATCTTCAGGAAATACCCATTTTGGCGGTTCTGTCATTTTTTTCCGCAGTCTTTCTTCAGCTATCTCTAGCATTTTATCCAAAGAAGTCTCTTCGATAAACTTGGAAGCTGCTTCTCTAGAGTCGATATTGGGACATTTATCGCCTAAAACGCAGCCGTTTACACAGGCTTCAGCACAGTTTATTGTTTGTTCCACAGTGAATTCCTCTCTCAAGTACGGCGTTATTACCCTTTAGATAAATATTACTATTAACTTTGTAGGTCAGTTATTGCTGTTCACTTGACTGTTCCCTGTTCCCTGTCACCTGTTCCCTGTTCCCTGTCACCTGTTCACTGTCACCTAAACTCCCATGTCGGAATTATTAGCTAATACTGGAACGATCGCTGCGATAGCTACTGCTGTTGTCCCCCAACAAGGTAGTGTGGGTATTGTGCGGGTTTCTGGTGATCATGCAATAGCGATCGCACAAACTCTATTTTCTGCACCGGGAAAACAAGTTTGGTCAAGTCACCGCATTCTCTATGGTTACATCCGTCAACCCCAAACCAAGCAAGTTGTTGATGAAGCTTTGTTACTAATTATGAAAGCACCCCGTTCTTTTACCCGTGAGGATGTGGTGGAATTCCATTGTCACGGGGGAATTATGGCTGTACAACAAGTATTGCAACTATGTTTAGAAAATGGTGCGAGATTAGCGCAACCGGGGGAATTTACATTAAGAGCGTTTTTAAATGGAAGATTGGATTTAACCCAAGCAGAAAGTATCGCAGATTTAGTTGGTGCGAAATCTCCCCAAGCAGCACAAACGGCTTTAGCTGGGTTACAAGGTAAATTAGCTCATCCGATTCGTCAGTTACGCGCTCAATGTTTGGATATTTTAGCGGAAATAGAAGCACGAATTGATTTTGAGGAAGATTTACCACCCTTAGATGAGCAAAGGATTATTTCTGAGATTGATCAAGTTACCGCAGAAATAACCAAGTTATTAGCCACAAAAGATCAAGGTGAATTATTGCGAACCGGGTTAAAAGTAGCGATAGTTGGTCGTCCCAATGTGGGAAAATCGAGTTTATTGAATGCGTGGAGTCAGAGCGATCGCGCTATTGTCACAGATTTACCCGGTACAACCCGTGATGTGGTGGAATCTCAGCTAGTGGTGGGGGGAATTCCTATCCAGGTTTTAGACACAGCAGGGATTCGGGAAACAGCAGATCAGGTGGAGAAAATAGGGGTAGAGCGATCGCGTCGTGCTGCGAGTGCTGCTGATTTAGTATTATTGACTATTGATGCTTCCGCAGGTTGGACAGAAGCAGATCAAGAAATTTATGAACAAGTAAAACACCGTTCTTTGATTTTGGTAATTAATAAGGTTGATTTGTTGGAAAATAACCAGGAATTATGGAATAAACGAACCGCAGAGACGCAGAGAACGCAGAGAATAGGAGATGATCAAATAATCAAGCAAGTTGTGAAAACTGCTGCGGCGAAAAATCAAGGAATTGATGGTTTAGAAACTGCAATTTTAGAAATAGTCCAAGCGGGAAAGGTGCAAGCTGCTGATATGGATTTAGCTATTAATCAAAGACAAGCGGCAGCATTAACAAAAGCGAAGATTGATTTGGAACAAGTGCAAAAAACAATTATCGAGCAGTTACCTTTAGATTTTTGGACAATTGATTTGCGAGGTGCGATTTATGCTTTGGGAGAAATTACCGGAGAAGAGGTGACGGAATCAGTTTTAGATCGGATTTTTAGTAGATTTTGTATTGGAAAGTAGGATAGTGATGTTTTCCCCGTTTGGCTAAAAATTGCCTTTAAATGTGACACATCGTCCGTAGACTGATAGTCCATACATCCTCACAATTGGCACATGAATGAATCAAAACAAAAGATTCTTAGTGCTTTAGGTTATCTTGTGAGGCAACGTAGAACAGAGTTGGGAATTTCACAAGAGGAATTAGGACTACGCGCTAATTTAGACCGGACATACATATCTGGTGTGGAACGCGGAGTTAGAAATCCTTCCCTGACGGCTCTTGTAAGTCTTGCAGATGGCTTAGGTATTAGTGTTTCCGTTCTTCTCAATGGACTAGAAGCAGAAGCCACTGTGTACAATGAAAAAAAATAGGGTTGCTCGTAAGAATAGTAGCAATAAATCCAGCAAAACTTTAATAGATGCAACTATTTACCAAGATTTGAAAAATATTCAGGTTCATAGTAAACGTTTGCATAGTAAAGCATCCGAATCTTATTTAGATGTGACTTTTAGCTATGAAAACGGTGTGACATGGGAAGGTTCAATACCAATTGAATATCGTCGTACTGGTACTGAATTGTCTGATGTGTTAGAAATTAAAGAATACCTTCTTCAAGCTTATGATCATTGTCAACCTAACAACCGTAGAGAATGGCTTGTAGAACAAGAAAATTTTTGGAGAGATAACAAAGATAAAGCAGAAGTCACTAAATCCTTATTTGATGCTTTAACAACTTTTGAATGGACTTGTATTTCATGCAAATTTCCCAATCCTAACTGGGCGCGTAGAAACCAAGATTTGAAAGAATTTGGCTTTACAATTGCCACTTACCTTCATAAGTCTTGTAATCAATGTTTAAAGCGCACAACTCATTTAATTCTAGTTCCTTTACCTCGTGGTGGTATATCAGGTTATGAAGCATGGTCGCCGGCAACAAGAGAGAAAATAATTACTACTCTTCGAGGGTATGATGTTTATGAAGGAAAATTAGGTAAAAAAGAAAGCTTATTGCCAGATCATAAATTCCCTGAAATACGTTGGGATGCAAATACAAGAAGAAGTCAGGAAGCTATTAATAATCTCACTGACGAAGAGATTATTCATGACTTTCAACTGATGACTAATCAGCGCAATCAACAAAAACGTGAAGTTTGTCGTCAATGTTATCAGAATAATATTCGACCTTATCCATTTGGTATCAAGTTTTATTATAAAGGTGATGAAAGATGGCCAAATGATATATCTAAAAATGGCAAAGATGCAGAAAAAGGTTGTATTGGCTGTGGTTGGTACGATATGGAGAAGTGGCGTAATGCACTTAATCAAAAGTTAGCTGAGTTTGTTGAAAATCAGGAAAAGTAGCTAGTTGTTTTTGATTCATGAAAATATCATTTAAATAAGGAATCAGCGCATAACCAATACATTCGGCTAAACGTGGTGGCACAGCATTACCAATTTGCCACATGGCTTTTTTCATTGAACCTTCAAAAATAAATGAATCGGGAAATGTTTGTAATCTTGCCATTTCTCTAGCAGAAATTACACGATTTAAATATGGGTGAATATGAGTACCACCATGATTTTCTTTCACCGTCATACTTGGTTTACCAGGATATTGTCTTTTGAAAGCATCAACATATTTTTCATATAAAGAACCACCAGGAGGAACTTGAGCAATACGTTCCATATATTCTGGTGAATGCTTAGTCCACTCATGGTTAATTTCTGGTATTCTTGTATATGCTGGTAAATCAGAAATCGCCGATTCAATAGGTTTATATTCTTCAGGGTTTAATTGAGATTTAGGATAAGGGTTTGGCATTCCAAATCTATTAGCAATAAAAATAGCTCTTGGTCTAATTTGCGGTACTCCATAGGCAGCAGATTCCAGAATTGCTACAGAAATATGAGGATAACCAATAGACTCAAAAGCCTCAATAATAGCTTGTTTTACAACACCATTTTGAATTGTCAAAATACCTGGTACATTTTCCATCACAACATACCAAGGACGTATTTCTGAAACTACGCGCACAAACTCATAAAACAACTTATTTCTTGGATCTTTTGGGTCTCGTTTCCCTGCTACTGAAAATCCCTGACAAGGTGGACCACCAACAACAACATTTATTTCAGGTAAGCCAATTTTTTGCAGAAAATCTTTGGAATTAAATCGTTCAATATCTTCACATAAATGATGACATTGTGGAAAATTTCTTTTATGAGTAGCAGAAGCAATTGGACTAATTTCTAAACTAGCTAAAGGTGTGAATCCAGCTTGTAAGAACCCTTGTGTAATTCCCCCTGCACCACAAAACAGATCTACAAAGGTATATTGAGATGATGCAAGTGGTACAGAACTAATATCAATAAATATCTTATATGGATCAGAGTCATTTTTTTCTAGTTCTCGCTGGATACGTTCATAACGTCCTAACTTTGGTTTCTTTGGCTTGCTGATAGATTTATGCTCCTCTCCATGAGGAAAAAATGAAAGTTGTATTCCTTGCATTTGTTAAGTAATTTCAACGTCTTCTTTATTGTGACATATCGTCTACAAAATATCAATAGTCGTAAAATCTAACTATTATTCCTAAAAAGTAAACTTAGACAATATTCATTCAGTAAAGTTATTTTACACCTTATCCTTAACAGGTGTGGCAATACCACGTTTTACCAAACCCGCTTCTAGTTCCTGAATAAATCGCAAATCTTCAAGCAATAAAGGATAATCATCTTTCAACAATGGTTCTTTTTCTAAAAAAGTAAATGCTTGACGGAATTGCAGCGGACTAGCTTTAATTGGTGCATCAAAATGACAAGAAATAATTTGCTCAAAATCCCAACTGGCAACTTTATCAGCCCAGTCTAATACTTGTTTTGGTGCTTGGGGAAGAATGAGAACTTGTAAAATCGGTGCTACAAAAGGGCGACCATTTCCAGACAACGCATCAAAAGAATGTTGCCAGTTATTTCGCCAGCGAAAGGGAAATAAACCAAAGTAAGCTTTTGCAGAATGGTCTGGAGCTTTTTTAGCATCATGCCACATTTCTCTCATTCCCATAATTTCTAAAGCACTGGGACGAAAATAAATTGCAAACAAAGATATTTTCTGCCATCCTTGACGACGATTTTTTTGATTATCTTCTATAATCTCTTGTCCATTTCCTCTAGCGTGAAATAATAAAGGATATGGATCTAATTGTAAAATTTCTGGTGGTTCTTCTTTAACTGAAACTATAGTATCTGTGAGTAAGAGAGTACGCGATGGTTTGTGAAATAATGCCACTTCCACAAAAGCACCTTTTCCCAAATTTATATCTAAAATTTTATATTCAAATTCATCACCAAAAGGATTTTGATGAATATTTTCCCTTAGTTCTAAAGTTCGTTTTTGAGGAAAGCCCAGCCAACTCAGTGGTAAATTAAATGGGAAACTCCACTGATGAGGTGCAACATAGACTACAGCTTGAGGAAATTTTCTGGCAAAGGGGCTAACAAAGATTTTATGCTCTAAACCAGAACTAGTAGGCAAAATGATATATTTAACTTCACCGTGTTTTGCTTCTAATTCCTTAACTAAACGGATACATTCTCCTGTGGGTGCGACAGGTGCATAAACTAAAAGACCCCCTGCTTGCAGCTTGATCACCGTCATCCGAATTGGTACGATGGTATACAGGATGCCTTGTAATTGGTCAAATGTCCAAACGCTATCCTTCACTATTTCCCCTCGAACTGTTCGTCGTTTACCGTAGGGATAAAGTGGTAGCGCAGGCCAAAAAGGCCATGACCAATCTCGCTGATTTATGCTTTCCTGGGCGTTCATTGTTGTTTAATCAAATGTGTCTTTCCCATTTCTAGCACTAGCAGGATTTTTAGTGCTATTGTCTCAAATTCTTAAAGTCTCTTGCTGTAGCCTCTAGTTTCCAGCGTCTATATAGTGTAAAAATATTCCTACCTCAATAGGCTCAAAATAAGAATTATGACTATGCATTCTAATTTGCAACGTGCGTTTGCTAACCGCAGTGTTCTCAAAGTGATTAGCGGTTTGAATAATTTCAACGCCCAAAGTGTTGCTGCTACTGTGAAAGCGGCTGAATTGGGTGGTGCAACTTTTGTTGATATTGCTGCTGACGCAGCTTTGGTGAAATTAGCTAAAAGTTTAACAAGCTTACCAGTTTGTGTGTCAGCAGTTGAACCGGAAAAATTTGTTCAAGCGGTAGCTGCTGGTGCTGATTTGATTGAAATCGGGAATTTCGATTCTTTTTACGCTCAAGGACGTAGATTTGAGGCTGAGGAAATTTTAGCCCTAACTCGCCAAACCCGCGCCTTGTTACCCGAAATTACCCTATCTGTGACTGTTCCTCACATCCTGGAATTGGATCAACAGGTACAACTGGCTGAGGAATTGGTAAAAGCTGGTGCTGATATCATCCAAACCGAAGGCGGTACTAGCAGTCAACCTGCTCACGGTGGTACTTTGGGATTAATTGAAAAAGCTGCTCCTACTTTGGCTGCGGCTTATGAAATTTCCCGCGTGGTTTCTGTGCCTGTATTGTGTGCTTCTGGCATTTCTAATGTTACTGCACCTCTAGCGATCGCAGCTGGTGCGGCAGGTGTTGGTGTCGGTTCTGCTATCAACCAACTTAATAGCGAAATTGCTATGATTGCTGCTGTCCGTGGCTTGGTGGAAGCTCTAGCAACTGCAAACGTTCGTACATTTGCATAGATTTCTATAGGGAATGGGGATTGATTTTTGGATTTTGGATTGTATGTAACCAACTGTCATCTATAATCTAAAATTTTCTTCCCCAGTCCTATATTTTCTAGTTCAGCTGCTGAAACACAAAAAAGGGAGCATTCCAATTTTGAAAAAGTCATTTTCTGTTGTTAGATAAAAATAAACTTACACATTTGGAATGCTTCCACAAAAAACGCAGATGAGCTTCTCGTCAAGAGTAAATTTGTACTACTTATTCCGGCTGGATAAATTTACTCCTAAAATTGTTATAGCAAGAGCAATTTTTTTTGTGAAGATTTGTATCTTTTGCCGGACAGAATTTTTGAAATGACTATAAATTAAGGGTTTAAGGATGACAATTTATGAAGAACACAAAATTGGTCATAAAAACCCAATTATGAAATTCTAAATAATCATAGCAAATGCCTGAAAATATTGCAACCTCGTTGGTAAATAAAAATAATTCTCAATTAATTATTAAGAAAAGTAAAGGACAAATAGCGGTAAGTTTTAAATATGCAAAGTCAAATCAAATTAGCATAAGTGAACATTATCATTATTATCCTGATTCAGACAGCAAAAACCAGAACCACCAACAGACAACCATCAAACAACATCCTGTAAATCCTTAAATCCTGGACATCCTGATTAAGACAATTTCACATCATCACACAACCGATATGTCCTGTAAATAATAGGCTACTTATAATCTAATTTAATTTTTGTGTATAAAATTTTATAGAAATCAGATAATGGTGCGTTAATGAAATGTAACGCACCCTACAATACTGTCACCTCTTTTAACTCAAACAATCCTTCAAAGCATAAATCACCTGATCTTGCTGTTCCTGTCTCAGTTCTGGGAACATAGGCAAGGATATGACTTCATGACAGGCTTGCTCAGATATGGGCAATTCTCCGGGCTGATAGCCTAAATTTTCATAAACTGGCTGTAAATGTAAAGGACGGGGATAATAAAGCATGGAACTCACGCCTTTATCTTGTAATTGACTCCTTACCCAATCTCGATATTTCGCACTTGCACCATTTCTTCCCTCACCAGAAATACGAATGGTGTATTGATTCCAGACACCTACTCCTCCTAGTAATTCTTGGGGTGCGATGATACCGGGAATTTGACTGAGGAATTGATAATAATAAGCTGCGATTTGTTGTCGTTGTTTGTTCCAAGTATCTAAATAGCGCAGTTTGATTTGCAGAATTACTGCTTGGATAGAGTCTAATCGGCTATTCACACCGATTTCTTCGTGAATATATCTGACTTTACTGCCATGTTCCCGTAATACTCTCAACTTGGCTGCGATCGCACTATCATTAGTTGTAATTGCGCCACCATCACCACAACCACCGAGATTCTTGGTTGGGTAGAAACTAAAACAGCCAATGTGTCCAATGCTGCCAACTTTTTGCTCATCCCAAGTTGCACCTGTGGCTTGCGCGCAATCTTCAATTACTGCTAAATTGTGAGTCTGTGCGATCGCCATTAATGCCGTCATATCCACAGGTAGTCCAAACAAGTGAACCGGCATAATAGCCTTGGTTTTGGGTGTAATTGCGGCTGCAACTTGCTCTACATCTAAATTAAACGTAGTTGCATCAATATCCACAAACACCGGTTTTGCACCCACAGCACTGATGACTTCCGTCGTCGCAAAGAATGTGAAAGGTGTGGTAATCACTTCATCACCTGCACCAATTTCTAGTACCCGTAGCGCCAGATAAAGCGCGTCAGTACCA
Source organism: Anabaena lutea FACHB-196 (assembly GCF_014698305.1). Classification (GTDB taxonomy): domain Bacteria; phylum Cyanobacteriota; class Cyanobacteriia; order Cyanobacteriales; family Nostocaceae; genus Anabaena; species Anabaena lutea. The sequence goes on from NZ_JACJST010000002.1 coordinate 292,709, forward strand.
GAATTACAAGCTACACATTCACTTACACCATGATAAGCAGCAAACTGGCGCTCAAAACCTTCAACAACCGGCCCACCAATATAACGTCCAGAAGTCAGAACTTCTAACACAGCAGTACTCACTTCTGCCTCAATGGTGGCATATTGCTGCTTGATATCAAAGGCAGGGATGGAATTTACGCTTTGGATCATAAGTTTTTATTTTAATGCAGATACAAAAGATACACTTTTACGGGTGCTGATAGCTAATTAAATTTTTTCCAAAAGCCTGAAAAGCGCGATCGCTCAAAATACTCCTATGTTCAGAGTTTGTACGGAATTTACCGGAAGATTAAGTGATATAACCTCTCAAATTTGTTCAATATTTAAAATAACTGCTAACTGCCATGATAAATGCAGACGATTTAGAATTTTGAATAGTTCTTGTGTAAGCCGTTTTAAGCAAACAATCCCCGGAAGTAAAGAAACCATGCCGGATTTGATCAAATTGGATATTGTGGATTTAGCTTTAGCTGTGGCATTAATAGCGATCGCTATGGGTTTATCTGCCTGGGAAAAGTTAGGACTAGAGTTAAACTTAGCTTTAGCCACCGGTAGAACCATCCTCCAACTCATCGTCTTAGGATACGTTTTAGACTTCATCTTTGCTGTTAACAATGTTTGGGCTGTTTTGGGGATTTTAACAATCATGCTGACAATTACGGCGATTGTCGCACGAAATCGCATCAGCCAAAAAAGTCCTCTGGTACTTCCCCTAGTGTGGGGAGCAATTTTTGTCAGTACAGCCTTAACATTGCTTTACACCAACTTTTTGATTATCCAACCAGACAGATGGTACGAGCCACGTTATATCATTCCCTTAGCAGGTATTTTGCTTGGTAACGGCATGAATGCCGCAGCAGTAGCTGGAGAAAGGCTGGTTAGTGCTATTAACCAATTTCCCACAGAAATAGAAACACATTTAAGTTTAGGTGCTACTCCCCAGCAAGCAATAAGTCAATACCGCAAAGATGCAATTAGAGCCGCATTGCTCCCTACCCTGAATCAAATGATGCTAATAGGCATGGTAACAATACCAGCTTTTACCAGTGGACAGTTACTTGCTGGAGTCACCGCTTTGGAGGCTGTATCTTATGAAATTGTGATTATGTTTATGGTTGTTGTCGCAAATTTGCTGACAACGGTATTAGTTACTAAAGGTTTATGTCGTCAGTTTTTTAATGATGCTATGCAGTTGGTGAGGTAAGAAGATGTTCGATTGATTACTTACTATTTTAAAAGCATCTCCTTTTCACCTTTAGCTAACGCATCTAAATTTCCTAAAATTACAGCAATTTATGATTTTATAGCCGTGGACAGGGTGGTTAGGACATCAATTGATAATGAAATTCTCACTACAAGAGGGTTTTACTCCTGAACCGGAGGTCTGCGTAGCGTCTCCTGACTCCTGACTCCTGCTATAAATCAGATAAATTTTGCTCAGGAAAAATGGCTACAATGCTAGTTATTCAGAACTAGAACTGTAGCCTTGTAAGCATCTGACTTATCTCTAGAGAATTCAATCGTTTAGTAATTGCAACTAGGTTTACTCAAAATCATTAAGTAGTTCCTAGATTCTGACTATAATTCCATTAGGTAGTCTGATACTGCCATCTCTCAATCTGATTACAGTTCTAGCAGGGACAATTTCTTGACTAGGAACAATAATATCCCCGTTAGGAAGTCTCCAATAACCTGGATTACGGAGTCTAGAAACTCTCCTAGATGAAATAACTTCCCCATTGGGAAGTCTATAGTCACCATTCCGTAATTTGATTACTTTTTGATAAACTGGTCTACTTTGTTGCACCCTTCTATTATTGTATCTAGGACTAGCATTAGCAGGTGCAGCTAAAAACATGGGAGCAACCATAGCTGCTGCTGCCAATAAGAGGATTGCACGTTTTTGGTTTAACATGAAACAGGCTCTTTGTTTGTATTTTTGTTGCTATATTATGCTGTTGTTCCAGCGTAGGAAACTTATCCAGCTATGTAAGCAATTATCACCCTATAGCCAAAATTCAGTGCGTGAATAAAGTCATTGATATTTAACAGTTTATATAGGAATAAAGTCACTTATTGGCTATTTATTTATTGATTAAATATAGGTTTCCCAGTATCATGAAGTACACACCTATTTATTCACTCTTCCCTGTTAAGAGTTCCCTGTTCCCTAAAACGAAAAAACTTTGCACCTCACTAGCATGAGAACGGCTATATATTGGTATGATTTATCTTTTAAGTAGGTAAGCACAATAAAACCAAACTGTGTAAAGAAAAGTAAACAAGGCTAAAACCTTTTCTCCCCCTGCTAGAAAGCTCCCTGCCCCCTGCCTTATCCCAACGACAATTTTTAACGCCAACCTACTTAGTTGTCTACTTCTGCGGCCAACGCCAGTTATATCGATTCCATTCATAGATACCTTGAATCTCGTACTCAGTACCATTAAAAAAGCGAATCAGACAACTGGTAAAGACTTCATCACCATCGCTAATTTCATCAACCTTAATCACCATACAGGGAAACCATTCCCGCTGATGGGAGTCATCTTCTGGTATCCATTCCCACAGCGCATTAGAAACTTCAATGCGATCGCCTATCCTTAACTGTAGCGCTTCTTCAAAATAAGAATATTTATCAAAATGGTATGATTCCACCCGATTCAACCACTGTAATCCATAGCGATCGCGGATAAATTGCACTGTTCCCGAATCTTGTGCCAAAAGCCAGTCGTTCAGCAATTGCACTTTCCAAGTGCGATTTTGTTTTTCCTCTGCCTTGACAAACTGTAAAAACGCTTCTAACTCCTCTGATGTCAGTTCATCCAAAGGATTGGCAGCATCTGATACCCTAGAAGTCGAATCTCTCGGAATTTGCTCAACTAGTTGTAATAATATTTGTTTTTGCATATCAGTGAGAGGACAGCTGGCTGCATCACAACGATTAAAAGCTGTTTGCAAAGCTGCTTCAATCTCATCTGGGTTCATAGGACAATAGCAACTAAGAGTCTCTTTTTATAATTATTACCGAAGAATTGGGTTTAAAGCCCCGTCCTAGAAGGACGGCTTTTCTTGATGCTTGATATATTCTTTGAGTATTTCCAACGGCGCACCTCCTACGGAAATAGCAAAATAACTAGGACTCCATAAGGCTTCTTTATGAGGTTTTTTGTATCCTGCCTGTCCATAACGACGACTAGAAACACCTTTTAACGCATTAACTATTTGAGAAACAGATAATTTAGGTGGATACTCAATTAATACGTGAATGTGATTTCCTTCACCATTAAACTCAAGCACCTTAAAATCCATTTTTTCAGCCACTTCATGGAACGATTTCTCAAGCAAACCAAGACTCTCGGCTGTGAATACAGACTGACGATACTTCGTAACACAGACCAAATGAATTTTTAGGTCTGTAACACTATGCCTTTCTCTGCGAAACTGGCTTGTCATTTTATGTAGACCAATATATAATGTATTTGTAGACCAATTAGATTATAAGTAATGAAAGCCAGATATCAATACCGATTCTACCCAACCGACCAACAACGACAGAGTTTATCTCAGTTGTTTGGTTGCGTTCGAGTAGTTTGGAATGATGCACTGGCTTTGTGCCATTCGTCTGAGAAGTTACCAAGTAATGGAGATTTACAAAAACTCGTCATTACCCAAGCAAAGAAAACGCTAGAAAGAGAATGGCTGTCCGAAGTCTCTGCCATCCCATTGCAACAGTCAGTGGCAGATTTGGGAACTGCTTATAAGAACTTTTTTGATTCCTTAAAAGGAAAAAGAAAAGGTAAAAAACTGGGTAGTCCTAAATTTAAGAAAAGGACAAATCAACAATCAGCACGATTAACTCGTGGTGGGTTTTCAATTAATAATAAATGTGTCTATCTGGCTAAAATCGGCAACATAGAACCAGTTTGGTTTAGAGAATTGCCATCTACACCTAGTTCAGTCACAGTAATAAAAGATTGCGCTGACCGCTATTTTTTAAGCTTTGTGGTAGACATCGAGCCTGTTAATATTGATGCTAAAAACCAAAGCATCGGTATTGACTTGGGGATCAAGGTTTTTGCTTTTATGAGTAATGGTGAAAAAGCCGAAAGTCCTTGTTATTTAAGCTTAGAGCGGAAAGTTCGCAAGCTACAAAAAAAATTAGCTCGTCAACCCAAGAATTCAAAACGTAGAAATAAGACTCGGTTAAGAATAGCTAAAGCCCACAATAAAATTGCAGACACCCGTAAAGATTTCCTGCATAAATTATCAACTAAAATTGTTAGCGAAAACCAAACTATAGTTTTAGAAGACTTGAATGTGTCAGGAATGGTTAAAAACCGTACACTTTCTAGGGTAATCAGTCTACAAGGTTGGCGAGAATTCAGAACACTATGTGAGGCTAAGTCTCAAAAATACGGACGCAAGTTTGTTGTTATTAGTAGATGGCAACCGACAAGCCAAATTTGTTCTGAGTGTGGTTATAAATGGGGCAAACTTGACTTAAAAGTTCGGACGGTTCAATGCCTAAATTGTGGCACTGAACATGACCGAGACGAAAACGCAGCTAAAAATATAAATAAAGTCGGGATGGGGAATCGCCACGACTCTAAACGGACGCAGAGGCAGAGTAAGACTATTTCGGTAGCGTCATCCAGTGAAGTGTCAAGAATCGCCGCTCCTTTAGGACGGTGAGTATTTCAAAATGTTAAATTCAACTCTCCAATTCTCTAGCAGTAGAATTTAGGGCAACTGAGGTTAAAAATTGCGTATACTTTTAATAAAGTTACGGTGTCTTTTATGCGATCGCGCTCACTCACGCTTATCTTGATTTCTGTCGTTATCGGGTTCCTTTCGTGGGTGTTTACTCCTCCGGCTGTAGCACTGACACAGATTAGACTATTTGATATTTCCTCTAATGATTGTCCCCCAGAACTAGCAAAAGGTGCTGTTATTAGTAGCGGTTCAGCAGCTGCTAATTGCTTTATAGTCACTGGTAAAGCCGAAAATGGCACTTATAAAACAGTTTACGATGCAGATATCTTTGGACGCATTTATGATGCCAACAACGACCCCATATTACAAAATCGTACCCGTTTAGGTTCTATTCCCGAAGTACCCCCAGGCATCAGTGATTTTGAGTTAAGAATTTCTGTACCTGCAAATCAGCCCACTCCATTGAAGTTAAAGCAATTTAAAGCCACTGGCTTTAGCGGACAAGTTAGGCGTTAATAATGATATAAAAAAATCTGGGCTAACTAGCCCAGATATAAAAGCTTTTGAATGTAGAACAAACTGCAAATTTTAGGTTAGACGATCGCTTGCAATCCACTACCTAAAACTTGAAGCAGTAGAATCGCTACCATTGGAGAAAAATCCATCCCACCCAAAGGAGGAATAATTGAGCGGAACAGATTCAGATAAGGATCGGTAATTTGGCTCAAAGCCGCAAATGGTTGGTTATACCAATTGATTTGCGGGAACCAGGTTAATAAGACTCGAATAATTAGCAAAGAGCTATAAAAGGTAACAAAGGTTGCCAGCGTGTTAAATAGTAAATACATGGATTCGTTGGTTTCCTGCTAATTGTCAAATGGGGTCTTATGATTGATTTTAATTGAGCCGATGACGTAGTAACGCTTTACGGAATTCTAAATTCTATATTTAAAACCCAAAAAGCTGATTTAACAAGCTTTTCACTGATTTAAAAGAGTTCACTACGTAACAACAGTTGTTCAAGAGTCTTGGGAAAGACTACGCGGATTTACTGCTTGCCCTGAACTGCCATTGACATTACCTAACTGGTTACGTACATCATCAATTGTGGCATTGAGTTGGGCAATTTTATCTTCTAGCGATCGCCGTGCTGTTTCCATTTCTAAACCTTCATTGGCTGCGGCTCTCATCTGCCGTCTTTTGGCTGTGACTTTATTTCCTTCAATGGTGCTATCCGAGAGTCCGATTTCGTCTTCTGCTGCCAACTGCGCGTCCCTTCGAGATGCCAGCACTGCACCCAGAATCCCACCAACCACACCACCAACTAAAGTCCCAACTAAAAAACCACTAGCAAAACCATCTCGCTGACTCATATCTTTACCGCCTTCAAGAAACCTGCAACTTCCAAAGTATTTAAGCTATTTTCTGCCTCTAGCTGCATCCTACTAACTGATAGTCCCAAAAATGCGATCGCCTGCATCTCCCAATCCTGGTACGATATACCCTTTCTCATTCACTATTTCATCAATAGTAGCGCTGTAAACTGTTAAGCCAGGATAAGCACTACTCAATTGTCGCAAAGCTGGTGGTGCCGCTACCACACAAACGATTCGCGTCAATGCTGGATCAACTCCTCTCTGTGTCAATTCTGCCATTGCCGTCATTATAGACGCTCCCGTTGCCAACATGGGATCGGTAATTAACACCCTTGTTTCGGGGTCGAATTTCTCTGGCAATTTATTCAGATAACAAGAAACTTCTAGTGTTTCCTCATTTCGCACCAAACCCAAATGGTAAATTTTTGCCAAAGGCAGTAACGTCTGCGCCCCCTCCAGTAAGCCTAACCCAGCCCGGAGAATCGGCACAACTGCCACAGGCACTAAAGGATCAATTACAGTGGCTGGACAAGGAGCCAACGGACTCTCCACAGTTGTTTCTAGCGTCGGTAACCAATCTCGCGCCGCTTCATAAGTCAACCATCTTCCTAACTCAGTAATCGCAGAGCGAAATAATACTGAAGGCGTAGCCGCATCACGGGCAACGGCCAGCCAGTGCTTGATTAAAGGATGGGGTGGGACATAAACAAGCAGTTGTTGTGTCATAGCCAGAAATGGGCAGCCGGTCATTATATAGGAACTGAAACATCATCATACTCTTTCCCGTGTGTGGCTGATCCCAAATAGGGATTGGCAATAGCCAAGTTTCTTCATATCCTACCTATCTATTGAGATAGATTTTCATTAATAGTTGACATAAATTCTCAATCAAGGCTACACTATTAGAAAGTGTTCTCCTCTCTTTAAAGGATCGGCAGACGGGATAGCCAGCAGCAGCAGGTTTGTCCCTCTTTTTTTTGATTATTTTTAGGCAGGAAAATTTTTATTGCGTATTATCTAATAAAATGTAAGTAATGTTAAATACATTTAAATTACCTTCGTATAAAGTGCCTAAGTCCCGTTAAGTTGCTTATTTCCGCGTAGCGGTATCATGAATTACGAATTACGTCGGCGCTAGCCTGCCCTAGGCACTATTATGAATTACGTTGGCGGTAGCCTGCCGTAGGCACTATTACGAATTATGAATTACGAAGTATTTGATGTTATTGTCATTGGCGCTGGTATTGGGGGTTTAGTAACAGCCACCCAATTAGCAGCCAAAGGAGCAAAAGTCTTAGTCCTAGAGAGTTATCTTATCCCTGGGGGTAGCGCTGGCTATTTTCAACGTCAAGGATATACATTTGATGTTGGCGCATCTATGATTTTTGGTTTGGGAGATAAAGGCACAACAAACCTACTTACCCGCGCCTTAGAAGCTGTAAATGTCAGTATAGAATCAATTGCAGATCCTGTACAAATTCACTATCATCTGCCTAACGGTTTAGACTTGAAAGTTGACCAAGTTTATGACCAGTTTTTGCAAAATCTTATCGCTTATTTCCCTCATGAAGAAAAAGGAATTCGTAGTTTCTATAACGAATGTCAAAAAGTCTTTAATTACCTGAATAGCTTTGAATTGCTTTCCCTAGAAGAACCAGGGTATCTCATGCGGGTATTTTTCCAACAACCTTTAGCCTGTCTGGGGTTAGCTAAGTATTTACCCCTAAATGTGGGAGATATTGCCAAACGCTACATTAAAGATCCGCTGTTATTGAAATTTATTGATATCGAGTGTTATTGCTGGTCAGTAGTTCCAGCCAGGATGACACCGATGATTAATGCGGGAATGGTTTTTTCTGATAGACACTATGGCGGAGTAAACTATCCTCAAGGCGGAGTAGGAAAAATTGCTCAAAAATTGGTTGAAGGTTTAGAAAAATATGAAGGTAAAATTCAATACCAAGCCAAAGTGACAAAAATCCTGACTGAACAGGGAAAAGCTGTAGGTGTCCAATTAGCTAATGGTAAAGTTTATCATGGCAAATATATTGTATCTAATACTACGCGCTGGGATACCTTTGAAAAACTAATGCCCGCAGATAAAATGCCAAATAATGAGAAGAATTGGCAACAAAAATATCAAAAATCTCCCAGTTTTTTAAGTTTGCATATAGGGGTAAAAGCGTCAGTTTTACCTGCCCGAACCGAGTGTCATCATATTTTGCTAGAAGATTGGGAGAAAATGGAGTTAGCAGGAGGGACAATTTTCGTTTCTATTCCCACCTTGCTTGATCCAGATTTAGCCCCAACAGGATACCACATTATCCATGCTTTTACACCAGATTGGATTGCTCATTGGCAAGGACTTACACCAACTGAGTATGAAGAAAACAAAGAACAAGCAGCAGGAGCAATTATTGAACAACTAGAAAAGATTTTTCCCGGTTTAGATGCTGGATTAGATTATTTGGAAGTAGGGACACCGCTGACTCATCGTCGCTTTTTAGGTCGCACAGATGGTACTTATGGCCCTATACCCAAACGTAAATTGTGGGGGTTGTTGGGAATGCCTTTTAATCGTACTGCTATTCCTGGGCTGTATTGTGTGGGGGATAGCACGTTTCCTGGACAGGGTTTAAATGCGGTGGCGTTTTCTGGGTTTGCTTGCGCTCATCGCATCGCTGTTGATTTGGGACTATAATCAAAATATAGCAAATATTTGATTTTTGAAATATACCCTGCTTTTATCACTTTCCGAGTTTTCCTATTAATAAAAAGTTTTCAAAAGACGCAATATCAATTAATTGAGGTTTTTGTAGTTGGAATTTATTTATTTGGTCATCTTGAGGAATTTCTATTAAGAAATAACTGAGCTAACGCCTGCCTGACAACAGTTACAGTATTTTGAAATTGTAGGACTTTTCGGAGATTGATATAACAGGAATACGTAGGGTGGACATTGCCAGCCCTACTCTATTACGAATTACGAATTACGAATTACGAATTACGAATTATTTTAACTTTACTAGCTGCCTTTGTCGCCTTTTCCCTCGCTTCTTTTTCATCAACACCTTTTGCTAAAGCCACTCCCATACGTCGATAAGGATGAGCAGTCGGTTTACCAAATAACTTAATATCTACATCTTTTTCTGCTAAAGCATCAGCCACACCAGTAAAAGCAATAGAATCAGATTTTTCAGAAGCTAAAATTACTGCACTTGCAGAAAAACCTAACTGTTCAATGTGAGGAATTGGTAAACCTAAAATAGCCCGCAAATGTAATTCAAATTCATTCAAATTTTGGGAAATTAATGTCACCATACCTGTATCATGAGGTCTGGGAGAAAGTTCAGAAAAAATTACTTCATCTTTAGTGATAAAAAATTCAACTCCAAAAATCCCCGCACCTCCCAAAGCATCAGTAACTTTTTTAGCGATTTCTTGAGATGCTAATATTTTATCTTCAGAAATATTTGCTGGTTGCCAAGATTCTTGATAATCGCCTCTTTCTTGGCGGTGTCCAATGGGAAAGCAAAAAATTGTCGGTGCTTCCCATTGTTTAATTGTTAGTAAAGTAATCTCAATTTCAAAGTTGATAAATTCTTCGACAATCACCTTTTGGCTGTCACCACGAGAATTAGAAATAGCATAATTCCAAGCTTTCTCAACTTCCGTTTTATCCTGTACTACAGATTGACCTTTTCCAGATGATGACATTACAGGTTTAACAACATTGGGAAAGCCAATTTGTTCAGAAATAGCAACTAATTCTTCTAAAGTTACTGCATAACCATATTTAGCTGTTCTAATTCCTAGTTCTTGATGTGCCAATTCCCTAATTCTATCACGATTCATTGTGTAATTAGTTGCCGCTGCTGTAGGAATAACTGTAATTCCTCTTTGCTCAAATTCCTGTAGTTTTTCAGTCCTAATTGCTTCGATTTCTGGAATAATAAAATCTGGCTGATGTTTACTGACAACAGCTTCTAAATCATCCGCATTGAGCATAGAAATAACTTCAGCACAGTCTGCAACTTGCATAGCGGGAGCATTTGCATAACGGTCAACTGCAATTACATAATTACCCAAGCGTTGAGCAGCAATTACAAATTCTTTGCCTAGTTCTCCTGAACCTAGCAGCATCAATTTTTGGGGAAGCTTTAGTGAAGGTGTCATGAATTTCTCTGTGTAATTTCCATCTATAATCTTAATTATCATTATTTGACATAATAAGTATTTTCGGTCACAAATTTTAACCGCCGAGACAGGTGTCTAGCGGCGGTTATCAAGTGTTTAATTAATTAACTAGTCTTGATTTTTGTCTTTCGACTTACTTTAACGTCCTGCTAATAATGCTTTTGTCGCTGACTCACCTAAAACTCTAACTTTTCTTGTTAATTGGAAGTTTAACAACGCTAGAACCGTAAAATCAGCTAGTAATGCCATGAAAATTGTTACTGTCCCAGAGTATTGTATAGCTGACCAAGGAAAAGTAGAAAACAGCCACAGAGTAGGACTTTCGGAGGCGTAGATACCAAAAACTTGGAAAATTATAGGTGGTAAAAACATCACCACAGCTACAGTACCAATTGCCCAAATGTGACGCTTGGGATTTTTCATCAACAACATTAACTGAGCAATGGTAGCGCAAATCATCATTAAACTAATAGACAAAGCGACAGCTAATAATGCTTTGATTTTTCCAAAGTCACTATTGTTAAAATCTTCTTCTGGTATTAGTGAAATCCAAACTATTAAAGGTATAGCAGCAATTGCTAAATTAATTGCTATTGCCATTATTGCAGGGCTTTTTTCTCCAGAAAACAAATCTTGCCATAAAGATTCGTTTTTATGATTTTGGTGTCTATATCTTGCCCAATCTTGTACAGTTTGGCGATGAGGTGAGAGAATGGCGGTTAAGACGAAAACTAAAGCTAGGTTGAGAACTGCTACTAAACCAATAAAATCTGCATCTCGGTTACTTGTAATGTCTTGCATGGATAATCCTACAAACATTAACTGAGAAAAAGCAATAAAGAAATAACTTTGTCCCTTGCTTAAGATAGTAGTATTTGGGTTTTTAAAGCAACGTTTCATTGCTTGCCAAATACCGTAAGTGCAAATTCCGTAATTGAGTAAATGAATGCCAACTAAGCTAACTACACTCTGACCTATTGGAAAATAGAAAAATTGTAAGTTATCTAGCGATGAACCTTTATAGACACGGAATAAATTGGGGAACAAATAACTGGTCATATCCCAAGGGCTGAAAAATCTCAACCAAGCCAGAGGATTATTTATTTCGTTGCTATGAGATGATGCTATCCCCATTGTCATGAATAAGAACAGGAGAACTGCACCGCTACCTAACCAAGGTTGAAAGCTGCTAAACCAGCGACTAACTAAACCAAATAGGAGTGCAGCACTGTAAAAGAAAATGCCACTCCCAGCAAGAATAGCGTAGTAACTGAGAATATAACTTGAGGCAATATTAGCCGAATGTCCAGCCCAGAAATGGAGAGGAATTGCTGTCAGAATGAATAGATAAATTAAACTCGGCACGCCTAGCATTTTTCCAGTTAAAATACTGGTTTCTGACTGCGGGCTGAGGCGAATAAAGTTCAGTGTACCACGCTGTTCTTCTTTGGCTAAATCGCTGATTAGTAAATAGGTTCCAGCAACTAATAGGGTAAAAACAAAAATCACACTAAATGCTAGAAAGTAGTATTCCCAGTGATCTCTCCACCACAACTGCCAGTTAATTTGATCAGGAGGACAAATATTCTGAGACAAATAACTCCGCAAGTTATTTATCTCAGTATTAACTTGCTCAATCTGTGTTTCTAAGTTGGGAATTATGGTATTGTCTGATAGTTTAATTTGTCGATAGTTATCTATTTTTTGTTGAAGTAAGTTTTGTTGCTGATAAAGTTGTTGTTCTTGGTTTTGATATCCTTGTCTCAACGTACAGTAACTTGCCATGAGAGAGTATTTATCATCGGGAAATTCTCGTAATTGAAATAAAAAAACTACTAATTGCAATAGTAAGGAAGATGCCACAGCAATTACCACATTAAAAGGCTTGAGTCGTCCTTTAAGTTCTCGGAATAGTTGCGGATTCCATTCACCAACTCTGTCTATGAAATTTAGTAACATAATCAAAATCCCTAAGCATTGTGATTTTTGAATTTTGAATTGTCTATGATGCTTGTTTATGACCTAGTTTAAGGAAAATAGTTTCTAGGTCTTCTTGGGTGCAGTGAAAATCAGTTAAGGGAATGCCTGTACTCACAAGCGATCGCAATAAATCAGCGCAATCTTCCTCTTTACCAGTAAAATTCACTCGCACACTATTTGTGCTAGGTATCACTTCCCACTCTTCCACCAAAGGATGATTTTTGAGTTCACGCACCAATATATCTATGTTGCCCAAAGTTGATACTAAAATCTGCTGTCGAGCCAGACGTTGATAAAGTTGTTGCAGTGAGGCACTTTCTACGAGGAAACCTAATTCCATAATCCCCACAGAAGTACACAATTCAGCCAAGTCGCTGAGAACATGGGAAGAAATTAAGATTGTCATTCCCGCTTCTCGCAAAGCTTTAATAATTTCCCGAAACTGCATTCTCGCAATGGGATCAAGTCCAGAAACAGGCTCATCTAGCAGCAATAAAATCGGTTCGTGAATAATAGTGCGGGCTAAACTTAAGCGCTGCTTCATCCCCCGTGAGAGAGTAGAAATCAGGCTGTTACGTTTATTACCGAGTTGGATAAGTTCTAAAACTTCGTGTAAGCGTTGTGTGCGTCGTGGTTCCCGCAAACGATACAAACGAGCAAAATAATCTAGGTAGTCCCAGACTGTTAAATCATCATAGAGTGGATAATCATCGGGTAAGTAACCCAGGTGACGCTTGAGGGTGGGATTACTGTGGTCTCGCAGTAAGCGATTGCCATTAATATAAATCTCACCTGTAGTTGGTTCCTCCGCAGCAGCTAACATCCGCATCAGAGTTGTTTTCCCCGCGCCATTGGGGCCAATTAATCCGTAAACTTCTCCCATCTGGATTTCTAAGTCAACGTCGTTCACAGCAATGTGCCGTTCAAATTGCTTAGTTAGTCCACGGGTGCTAATTGCTAATTCTTTTGCCATAGCTGCTGAAGTGCGGCTTGTGATTATCAGTTAAGCTAACCTTTTTCTACAACATTTGTCACTCTTGTTTCGGAAATGGAAACAGGTCTTATCTTGGTATTGAAAAAAATACCACCCCTTCATGTTGTTGAAGAGGTGGATTCTCATTGCATTAATTGATCTTGCTTTGCGTCAGTCGCATCAAATTAGGCAATTACGCTGAAATTTGCATCGGTTAGAGATAGTCCTGTAGATAACTTGGCGAATTTTGTCTGAGCGCCGCCACCCATTCCATCAGCATCAAAGAATAGTTCGCCAGTAGCGCTGTTATAGATAAATCGCTGATCGCCGGTTGTTGCAATTGAACCTATGGTAAATTGACCAGGAGCGAATGAACCTGCGGTTAAACCACCGCCGAAACCAGCAGCGGATACTTGAATCAAGTCGTTACAAAAGCAGAAGTCAGTAATGGTATCAACGCCTTCACCGAGATTATTGAAGCCAAAAATATCAGAGCCAACACCACCAGTCAAGCGATCGTTGCCAGCGCCACCATAGAGGGTGTCGTTGCCCTCGTTACCTTCAAGAGTGTCATTACCAGCCCCACCAGAGAGAATATTATCGGCACTATTGCCTTTGATGATATTGTTCAAGCTATTGCCAGTACCATTAATGCTATCTGTGGCAGTGAGGACAAGGTATTCAAAATTATCAGCTAAAGTCCAACTCACAGAAGACCTGACTGTATCAATACCGCCAGCATCTCCACCAGAGCCATTATCTTCACTGACAACATCTCCAAGGCTATCAACGATGTAAGTATCGTCACCTGCTCCACCATAAAGGGTGTCGTTACCTGTGCCACCATTTAAGACATCGCGTCCATCACCACCGTAGATTGTGTCGTTGCCTGCGCCACCTTCAAGAGTGTCATTCCCAGCCCCACCATCAAGTGTATTATCGGCACTATTGCCTTTGATAATATTGTTCAAGCTATTGCCAGTACCATCAATGGCATCTGTGCCGAGGAGGACAAGGTTTTCAAAATAATTACCCAAAGTCCAACTTACAGAAGACCTGACTGTATCAAAACCGCCTGCATCTCCACCAGAGGAATTTTCCTCACTGACAAAATCTCCAAGGCTATCAACGAAGTAAACATCGTTGCCTGCTTCACCATAGAGCCTATCGTTGCCTGTGCCACCTTTGAGGGTATCGTTGCCCTCACCAGCATAGATTGTGTCGTGGCCACCATCACCATTTATTATGTCATCTTGATTACCACCGAATAGCACGTCGTTGCCAGCGCCACCTTTTATGGTGTCAGTACCCTCACGACCATCTAGGTTGTCGTCTCCCTCTCCACCGAGGAATTGATCGTCATCATTTGTTCCAACCAAAATATCTTGATTGTTAGTGCCAACGTAACGTGCCATAATTTTCTCCGAATTTTAATGAAGCTGTTCGGAAACTAGGTCTTGCTAATTGAAAACGCGAAAAAATACCCAAAAGCCATTTCTGATAGACGAAGGCTGTATCCAGTTTGTCAATTACTCATGTTAATGAAAAATGTTATAGCCGCCTGGTAGAAAAATACGAATTGACGTGGATTTGTTTGTAGCTTAATAGTAAGGATTCAGAATTTGGAATTAACAATGCTTGTAGCTATTGGAGTGATGAAAGATAAAAATGTCTACGATTGAGATTGTAATTCTGACAAGCATTCTGAATTCTAACTCTTGACTCCTTACGCTTAATATGGTGCGAACCATTTTTCCCTGAAAATATATTGAAAGTTCGCTTTATGCCTGGTCTTTCTGAAAGCTTAAAGCAGAATTTTCATTCACAAAAGCAGTAGTATTTTTACCCATTGCTGATGAAATAAATCTTGTGCTTTTGGTGTATTTTATCTTGCTATTCAGCAATACCAAGTTTATTTGTTAAATACATCGTAATTGATTTTTTATAATTGTCTAGATTGAATATTCATGTTTTACATACTCTTCATATTAGATAATATATACTTTATTTAATATTTATTTTTGAAATTAATAGAGATAAAAACAATAAATTTTTATGTATAAATCCAAACAACATGAATATTGATGGACATGATTTTGAAAACTAGTTATGGTAAAAAATAATTTATTTAAAGTTTTTTATGTATAAAATATTATCAAATAAGTTGCTTGAAAAAATACTTCAAATCCATAGAATATACTTCCTAACTTAGAGTTATTTTCCCTATATATCTCAAATCAAAGCCTCAATTGTGCCATTACAAAAATATTTATGGCATTAATTCAGTACTTCTATTCCCAATATTCTGATTTGAGTTTAAGTCAATTTAATTACATCATTGATCTGTTCTCCCAAATTTAAAACTCCATAGGTACATTTTGCTCGGTATGATAATAAATCTGCCTAAACTTTTACATCATCACAACTAGTTATGACTCAAAACTATCGCATTACCCTACTTCCCGGCGATGGCATTGGCCCCGAAATTATGAATGTAGCGGTGGACGTGCTAAAACTTGTAGGAAAACGCTTTGATATTCAGTTTGAATTCCAAACAGCCCTGATTGGTGGTGCAGCAATTGATGCCACAGGTGAACCCCTACCCTCAGCTACCTTGGATATGTGTCGCAATAGCGATGCAGTATTACTCGCTGCTATTGGTGGTTACAAATGGGATTCGCTGCCTTCACATCAGCGTCCTGAAGCGGGTTTATTAGGACTTCGTGCGGGTTTGGAACTGTTTGCCAATTTACGTCCAGCGAAAATTTTGCCCCAGTTAATTGACGCTTCTACTTTAAAACGAGAAGTTGTGGAAGGTGTAGATATTATGGTGGTGCGAGAACTCACAGGCGGGATTTATTTCGGTAAACCAAAAGGCATTTTTGCTACTGAAACTGGAGAAAGACGTGGTGTAAATACAATGGTTTACACAGAATCGGAAATTGACCGCATTGGGCGAGTAGCTTTTGAAACAGCACGAAAAAGGGGCGGAAAACTCTGTTCTGTGGATAAGGCTAATGTGTTAGAAGTATCTCAACTGTGGCGAGAAGAAATGAATAAGCTGGCTTCAGAATATCCAGATATTGAACTATCTCATTTATATGTAGATAATGCAGCTATGCAGTTAGTCCGCGCTCCTAAACAATTCGATACTATTGTTACAGGTAATTTGTTTGGTGATATTCTATCTGATGCGGCTGCTATGCTGACTGGTAGTATTGGGATGTTACCTTCTGCGAGTTTGGGAGCTTCTGGCCCTGGTGTATATGAACCTGTTCACGGTTCCGCCCCAGATATTGCAGGACTTGATAAAGCCAATCCTTTGGCACAGATTTTGAGTGCAGCGATGATGTTACGCTATGGTTTAAACCAGCCAGAAGCGGCAGACTTGATTGAAAATGGAGTGTTACAAGTTTTACAACAAGGCGATCGCACTGGGGATATCATGTCTGTAGGGATGAATCTGTTGGGTTGTCGCGCTATGGGCGATGCGCTGATTCAAATCCTGGAAGCAAAATAATTTCCTGATTATCGCTTGAGGATTTTAACATTTTTTGCTAAAAGTTTCGGATAAACTAGAAGCAAATCTATAAATCACATAAACACCAATAGTGTACGCTGCACAACAAGGACAGGCGAATTTTTCCGCACCCAAAAACCATCCGCCTTTGGTTGATCCCACCGTCATCAAAGCGGCTGGTCAAATTTACTATACATACTGTGAGGTACATCCCGAAATCGTTGGACAACCTTCAGGAGTAGCAATTAGTCGCGTAACTTATCGGGGTAAGGTGATTTTCACTCAACACCCCATCTTGTTACCGCAAGAGTGTTTTGTGCCGCTAAATCAAATTGAATCCTATATGTATTAGTGACAGGGAACAGGGGAGAAATGAATTCAAAATTCAAGAATTTGTGCCTATTGCCTATTGGTTATTGCCTATTTCCACTGTTAACTGGTAACTGACTATATGGACTTTTTGATTGTCGTCCCTGCGAGTATCATTGTCTTTGCTTTGGGTACATCTATTGGTAGCTTTATCAATGTTGTGGTTTATCGCCTACCTTCTGGATTATCAGTGCTTTGGCCGCCTTCTCGTTGTCCTCAATGCTTAAATAGACTCAAAGCTCACGATAATGTACCGGTGTTTGGCTGGTTGTGGTTAAAAGGACGATGCCGTTATTGTCAAAGCAAGATTTCTCTCCGTTATCCTGTGGTAGAAGCATTAACAGGCATAATATTTTTGATAACATTTTGGGTTTTTCAATTTTCGATTTGGACAATAGGTTATTGGGCTTTTTGCAGTTGGTTATTAGCCTTATCCCTGATAGATTTAGATACGATGACTTTGCCAAATCCACTTACTCAGTCAGGCTTGATTTTGGGAATAGTGTTTCAAATGGCTGTTGGTTTGTTATCAGAAGCTAACTGGGTGGGAATGGTAAATCACTTGATAGCAGCCATAGCTGGTGCTGTGATTGGCTTATGGCTATTTGATGGCATTTCAATCTTGGGTTCTCTAGCTTTTGGAAAAGCTGTCATGGGTGCGGGTGATGGTAAATTAGCTGCCATGATGGGAGCTTGGTTGGGTTGGAGATATTTACTAATAGCTAGTTTCACGGCCTGCACCTTAGGAGTATTGATAGGTGGAGGAGCAATTATGCTGTCACGTCATAAAATGGGACAAAAGATGCCTTTTGGGCCTTTCTTAGCTTTAGGTGCTGTTATGACTGTGTTTAGCGGCCAAGGGATTTTGTCTAACTATCTGCGATTATTTGTTCATATATCTTGAAATATAGGAAACAAACTTAAAATTCAAAATTCAAAATTCAAAATTCAAAGGTGTTTTTTTCTGATTACTTACCTATAGCAGTTCTAAAAGATTCATAAACACTTCTGTTAATAGTTCCCTGTTACCTTCCCTCACCATAGGATTTCTATATTAACCCATGACCAGATAGATCATCAGAAACCTATATCGCCCATGACTGTCACCTTCATTACCCACTTGACACGTGATATTTTGGTACAATTAACCTGTGACTTGCATTAACCTCAAATAACAAGATGCAGTTGGCAAATAAAAACTAAGCTGACATAAGTTAAGTATTCTATTACAGCAGGAACAGACTGGTATTGTCATCATTATTTTTGTTAAGTTTGCAACCAAAAAACGCTGACATCAGGTCTAAATTGCTGAGAATCTTAATTGGATGATTTAGTTAAGCCGAAAAAATCATCAATCTAAAATCTACAATCTACAAATTTTCAATACCCACTCTACCGGTGGGAATGGTCAATTCAAATCAAAATAGAATGACCTGTTTTTGACCTCGATACCTACTTACATTAAGATAAAAATGGCGAACAACGAAGAATCACGCGGTTTAAAGTCTCTATTTGATTGGTTTGCTAATCGCCGTAAACCTGGCTCTAGCAGCCTAGAACGCCAAGAACGAGAAATTGCGGATGGGCTGTGGCATAAATGCCCTAAATGTGGTGTTTTAACTTATGCCAAAGACTTAAAAGCCAATCAAATGGTCTGTGTTGAATGTGGTCATCATAATCGGGTGGATAGCGATGAACGTATCCGTCAATTGATAGATGCAAATACATGGAAACCACTAGATGAGCATTTACGCCCCACTGATCCTTTACAATTTAAAGATCGTAAACCCTATAGCGATCGCTTGCGGGAAACTCAAGACAAAATCGGTTTAATAGACGCAGTCAAAACCGGCTTAGGTCAAATCAACGGTTTACCAATCGCTTTGGGAGTTATGGACTTCCGGTTTATGGGTGGTAGTATGGGTTCCGTTGTCGGGGAAAAGCTCACCCGCTTAATCGAACAAGCCACTCAACGTCGTTATCCTGTTGTTATCGTCTGTACTTCGGGCGGTGCGAGAATGCAAGAAGGAATGCTTTCCTTAATGCAAATGGCGAAAATTTCCGCAGCATTACAACGCCATCAAGATGCCCGCTTATTATACATTCCCATTTTAGCAAATCCCACTACAGGCGGCGTTACAGCTAGTTTTGCCATGTTAGGTGATCTGATTATCGCCGAACCAAAAGCCACTATTGGTTTTGCGGGAAGACGAGTAATTGAGCAAACCTTACGGGAAAAACTACCCGAAGATTTCCAAACTGCTGAAGATTTGCTCAAGCATGGTTTTGTTGATGAAATCGTTCCCCGTACTCAGTTAAAAAATACATTGGCACAGCTAATTGCTTTGCACCAACCTCTACCAACTGCACCCAACATGGTTTTGTGGGAAAGCATGAGTTTGAGTTCTACCAGTGTCGAGTAGGGAAAAGAGGAGATGGGGAGATGGGGAAGAAGAGGACGCGGTGACGCGGTGACGCGGAGATGGGGAGATGGGGAGAAATAATATCTACTGCACCCTGCACCCTGCCCCCTGCCTATTTATTCCCTGTTCCCTGTTAAGAGTTCCCTGTTCCCTGTAACCTGTTCTTTAACGAAAATCAGCGGGATAAGTGCTGCAAGTCGGCAAATACTAGAGAGGGCAAAAAGACCTAATAAACCGCCAAAGTGGGGAGATTGGGCGATAAAACCGCCAATGGTTGTGCCTAAAGCACCAGTTACTCCAGCAATAGCAGCTGCGATCGCAAAATAGATTGATTGATTTCTGACTGGAGTAATGCCAATTTGCATATTGTTGTTACATAAATCCACCGCTGCTCCACTACCACCGATAAAAATATATAACAGTGGTAGCCACAGCCAGACATCTAAATTACTCTTGCCAATTCCAAACCATAGCAAAGGCGTAACAGCAACAACCATCCCTACAAATATCAAAATTGGGCGATTTCCCACTTTATCTGCTAACTTACCCCACAGCACAACCATGAGCAGATTTGCCCCGGCTTGCAGACTGCTATAAACTGTCACCCAACCTACATCTATATTCAAAGTTTCTAGTAGATAGAGGTTAACAAAAGGGGCGCAAAGATTAAAAGCCAGCATCCATAAACTGAAATACAGTATAAAAATCCAAAAATTAGAATTTTTACCGATATTGTAGGGGTTGAGCATCGCTAAACCCTTACCCGTTTGTTTTTGAGGAATTGATACCGTATCAGTTATTTCGCCCAATTCATTTTTAATGTTAGAAGAATCAACTATATGAGTGTTTTGTAATTGGGGATTAACATCAATTTTGAAATACTGACATCCTAAACTAATCAATCCAAACAAAATCCCTACAAACAAAACTACCCCATAACCTTGGAGAGTTCCCCCATACCAATGCGATACAGCAAACCCAGCTAAAGGTACACACAACAAATTAGTCAAACTGGTAGCACTATTGCGGATGCCAAAATACCTTCCACGCAACCGTCGGGGAGCAATTATTGCTAACCAACTCATCCAAGATGCACTTCCCAGCCCACCTGAGAGATGACTAAAAAAGACGATTAACAGAGTTAATATAACCAACTGCTGCGAATTTACGACTCCCCAACCCGCACCAATAATACCAATTACCAGAATTAGCCACAATAGCCGAGAAGTCCCATAAACAAGCATGGAATACTGAAAGCGGCTAGTAGTCCGTTCTGAAATATAAGCACCCAACGGCTGAATCAGATTCACCAACATGGGAATGGAGGAAAGCATCCCAAAAATCACTGGACTAGCATCCAACTCCACCAAAAAGTTACTAAGTAAAATACCTCCAGTAGTAATAGAAAAAATTGTTGCAAAAATAGCATCTAAAGTAGATGCTTTTAAACTAGTACGAATAGCATTCTTAGGAAAACGAAAGCTAGATGGAGATTGAGAAGATAAGACTGTTGTTAATGAATCAATCTGAGCAATTTCTAGGTTTAAAGATGCAACCGTTTCAATTGGAACAGAATCCATAAATAATCGTCTATCAGTGACGAAATTAGCAAAATTTCAGTTCATCATAATTGTTTGTTATTCTATCTACCATTTCTCAACAAAACTTTATCTTACTTAAATATCTATCCCTAGTTACAGAATGTATAAGTAAGGTGAGAGAGATTTTTACTTATTTGTGAACAAAAGCAAGTGTTTATATTTTTGGGGTTGGGTAATAGCTGTGAATATCATCATTATTAGCTGCCACAGTTTACCATCCAGTACATCATCAGTCACCATTAAACTCAGTGGTTGGGGAGGTTCTCCTGTAGAACAAAAACTTCTCAAACAGGTATTAAAAGACTTTGAAGCAAAACATCCAACTATCAAAGTTAAATATGAGGTAATTTCTGATCAATATATGGATGTAATTAAAACCCGCTTAATTGGAGAAGCAGCACCTGATGTATTTTATCTTGATGCGTTAGAAGCACCTTTTTTAATGAGTCAGAATGTTTTAGAACCTCTCGATACTTACATCCAACCAGAATTTGATTTAGCAGATTTTGAAGACAATTTACTTAATAGCTTTAAATACCAAAACCATATTTATGGATTTCCTAAAGACTATTCTACTTTAGGTTTATTTTATAACAAAAAAGCCTTTAGTAACGCAGGTTTAAACAGTCACCCAACTACTTGGGATGAATTACGCCGCTATTCTCAAAAATTAACAGGTAAACTTAATCAATACGGCTTTGGCGAAAGTCCAGAATTGGCACGTCAGGTTTATAAAATTATAGCTTATGGTGGTAAAATAGTTGATAAAAATGGTTATGCCGCTTTTGCTAGTGAAGCAGGTTTACAAGGTTTAAATTTGGTGATTGACCAATATCAAAAAGACAGAACCTCAGCCCTTAAATCCGATGTTGGTGCTAGTTCTGGTAGTGATATGTTTGGTCAAGGTAAAGTATCAATGGTAATTGAAGGGAACTGGGCAATTCCTTATCTTCAAGAAACCTTCCCGCAGATAGATTTTGCAACAGCAGAAGTTCCCAAAATTAATAATAAAAAAGGCACAATGGTTTATACTGTTGCCTATGTAATGAATAAACAAACAAAACATAAAAAAGCAGCTTGGGAATTAATTTCTTATCTCACCGGTAAACAAGGAATGGAAAAGTGGACAGGTACAGGTTTCGCTTTACCAACTCGTAAATCTGTAGCTGAGAAATTAGGTTATGATAAAGATCCTTTAAGGGCTGCTTTAGTAGCGGGTGTTGATTACGCTACTCCTTTGCAAGTGGGGAAATATCCAGCAGCAATTGTGAATAATTTTGATAATCAGTTTATTAGTGCTTTGTTGGGGGAACAGCCATTAAATCAGGCGATGTTAAAGGCGCAGAATAACGCTAATCAGCAGATTAAAATGATGGAATAGTAGGTTGGGTTGTTCGCGTTAGCGTTGCGGAGCAATGGAAGGAAACCCAACATTTTGAAGAACTCAATCTTTAAAATTCTCACGCTTAATAAGCTTAGGCTTAGAAATCGGTTTAGAGATTTCAACATTTTTCGAGAGAATCTTCAAATCTTCAACTGCTTCAGCAATTACCTGCACTTGCATTGGTGTTAAGCAATCAGTAGAATTAACTATCATTTGTAGCAGTGCGGGTATACCTTGCAAAACTGGAACTGAGCAATCAGTCACTCCCAACCATTTAGCTACAGGAAAAATTACAGGAGCCTTAACTACTCCATTCGGTAAATTAGGAATCAAAGAATTAACCCACTGACTAAACATTCTTTGATGGTAGATACTTTGAGAAGTTGGACTATCTGATATTGGTTCCCAGTTGTTTCCCTCTCGTCGTTTCCATTTATCTTTATAAGCAGTAAATGAACCTTTCCAAGTTTTTACCTCTACTAAGAAAATACCACCTGCACCAATAATTAAAAGGTCGATTTCTGTTAAAGTATTTACATTAGAGGTAGGTATTAAAGCGTTATTAAACATTACCCAACTATCAGGTAATGATTTCAGCAGCAGTGAAACACTCCATTCTCCCGCATTACCTTTCAATTGGTTTTGAAATTGTTTAATTTCAAATACTGCTGCACCCAATGAACCCAAAAAGCCATTACCTAATAATTCTTGAACTTCTTGATGTTTGACCGATTTTTTTCCGTCTACTTGTTGTTGGAATTTTTCCCGCAGTACCGGTGATTGTTTAAGGGTTCGCATAAAATTTAATTCTCTGTATTTTGGTTGAATTCTTGTATAGTTGAATAGCTAAAATATCTTCCGAAGGTAAATTTATATTCATATTGGATTTAAAAGCAACTTATATAATCATAATAAAACAGTATTAATAATTACGCAACTAAGATGAAACTAGACATAATACGGATTTTCTCTCGTTCTCTCGTTCTACCTGGGAATGCAATTTAGAAGGCTCTGCCTTCTGTTATTATGTAAAGATACCTAAGACGACTTTTGAACAAGAGGTAGAACCTCGCGGAAGGCATTCCCAGTCAGAGACTGGGAACGAGATAAATTATCGAGGTTTATTTGTGTTTCCCATCAACAGACAACGCAGAAACCCACGCTGGAAAATTACAGAAAACCTAACAGGGTATCTTTTTATGATGCCTACAATTCTCGTTTTAGGCACTTTTGTAATTTTGCCAATTCTCTACGCTGTCTTTCTTTCCCTCCACAAAGTTCTACTTTTAGG
The DNA here is from genome assembly GCF_014698305.1 of Anabaena lutea FACHB-196. GTDB lineage: Bacteria > Cyanobacteriota > Cyanobacteriia > Cyanobacteriales > Nostocaceae > Anabaena > Anabaena lutea. The sequence continues at coordinate 316,577 of NZ_JACJST010000002.1, forward strand.
CGGTATTGATGATAAATTTATTGGCTTTCGCAATTTCAGCAGATTAGTAGAAGATGAACAGGTTTGGATTGCTTTAAAAAACACCGCAGAATATGTTGCTATTGTTGTCCCCAGTCAAACTATTTTAGCTTTAATTTTAGCTGTAACTTTAAATTCTGGTATTCGTGGTAAAAGCTGGTGGCGTATCCTTTATTTTTTACCCACAGTCACATCTTCTGCGGTGCTAACACTTATCTTCATATGGATTTATAACACCGATGGATTACTAAATGATTTTCTCGCTTTTGTCGGTCTACCTAAATATAATTGGCTAGGAGATCCAGGAGTTGCACTCAAAGGCATTATGATCATGAATATTTGGTCAACAGCACCTTTTTATATGGTGATTTATTTAGCAGCTTTACAAGATATCCCCCAAACACTTTATGAAGCAGCAGAATTAGATGGTGCGAATTGGTGGGAAAGGTTTGTTTATATTACTCTTCCCTGGCTGCAACCTGTAACTTTTTTTGTGGTGACAGTGGGGATAATTGGCACTTTTCAATTATTTGATCAATCTTACATTTTCTCTGGTGGAACTGGTGGACCGAATAACGCTACATTGACAGTCGTATTGCTAATTTATCAAGCTGTATTTAGAAATTTACAATTAGGATATGCATCTGCGATCGCATTTTTACTCGCAGCAGTCATCATTATCATCACTGTGATTCAGCGGAGAGTCTTTGGAGGTGAAAAAATTTGACTCATATCTCTCGCTTTCCCTATCTCAAAGTTCTTTTATACCTCTTTTTGACAATTTATGGTCTAATTACCCTGATTCCTTTCCTGTGGGCGCTTTCAGCATCATTTAAGCCGCTGTCAGAAATTATCAGCGGTGAGCCAAATTTCATCCCCCAAAATTTTACTATTGATAACTACAAACAAATCTTTTTCCAAGAACCGCTATTTGGGCGCTGGTTATTTAATAGTATAGCGATCGCACTCAGTGTCACAGTTTTAAACTTACTCTTAAATTCAATGGCTGGTTACGCCTTAGCCAGACTACGCTTTGTCGGTAAACGTTTTTGGTTCTTCCTGATTTTAGCTGTACTAGCAGTACCCGCACAGATTACCCTAATTCCTACATTCTTGATTTTAAAAGCCTTGGGTTGGCTCAATTCTTACCAAGGTATGATTGTACCCAGCATGGTAAACGCCACCTTTATCTTCATGATGCGGCAGTTTTTTGTTAATTTTCCTCAAGAATTAGAAGAAGCAGGGCAACTTGATGGTTTAAACACCTGGGAAATTTTCCGAGATATTGTTTTACCCTTAGCAAAACCGGCACTAGCAGCACAAGCTGTGTTTGTGTTTATGGGCAGTTGGAACAATTTTATACTACCTCTAGTAATCTTATTTGACCCAGAAATGTTTACCCTACCTCTAGGGTTGAACACCTTTAAAGGACAATACATCAGCTATTGGAACTACATCATGGCCGCTTCTATGGTTTTTACCCTTCCAGCTTTAGGTATTTACGCCTTTTTCAACCGCTATTTTATTCAAAGTGTTACCTTTACAGGCGGAAAAGGTTAGGTATTGATAATTGTTAATTCTTAATTAGACATAGAGTCAAAAAGAATGTAAAGGTGAGAATCCTTACCCAAGGAAGGTTTTTTCCAGACTTCTGGATGACGCATATTTAATTTTTACCAGTTGTCTAGCTCTTAATTCTCTCCAACTCCCCAACTCCCCCAATCTGAGTCCACCATATTTTGGCTGATAAATTGGACTCCTTACATGATATTGGTATTAGAGCGACTCAATCTCTATCTAAATAAAAAGCGTTATGGGTTTTGCAAACCTGTGGAGTGCAGAGATAGCGAAATACCACGGAAACACTGTGGACAAGCAGTTTTCTCTGTTCAACTCAGTCTTAATTGCCTATAAACACCAGAAAACCCGTTTGGCGTTAGAGGATGTAAAGGCAATTATATGCCAAATATTTTCGGCAATCCACTCAGCTGCTAAGTGGGTGATAATTGCTACTAGCAAAGAAAATTTAAAAGTCAGCAAGTAGCAATATGGAGATTGAGCATCGTTATCTTAGCTGTGTTGAGCATCAAAATCTTTAAGGGGAAATATGTTTAGAACAATAATTGGTTTTCTAACTACCGTTTTGCTGACCTTTCAGCTATTTGTCGGTAGTGCAACAGCAGTGGAATTGGATAAAGCCACTCGAACGGTTACGTTGAATGAGCAGGGTGATACTGTTGTGATCAGTGTGAAACAACTGTCAAAAGGTAAGAAATTATTTAATGACACTTGCGCTCAATGTCATGCTGGAGGTGTAACCAAGACTAACCAAAACGTGGGACTAGAACCCGAAGCTTTGGCTGGAGCTACACCCAAGCGTAACAATATTGAAGGGTTGGTGGACTACATGAAAAATCCTACAACTTACGACGGTGAAGAAGAGATTTCTGAAATACATCCCAGCCTCAAGAGTGCGGATATCTTTACAGAAATGAGAAATTTGACCGATGATGACTTAAGTGCGATCGCAGGTCACATTCTCGTACAACCAAAAGTTGTTGGTACTAAATGGGGTGGCGGTAAGATTTATTACTAAACCTCTGCTAGCTAGCCTCGTTTAATAAAACCTGAGTTCCGATTCCTCATACCTGAGAGCTTCACGAAGAGACGCGGGGACATGGGGACACGGGGACAGAAATTAGACTCCGATTGTAACCCCGCCCAATTTCAAGTGTCTAAATAGAAAATTCAGACGGAGTTTCAGACCCCTGGAACTTTCTTTACAGACACGGGGCTTGAGACGCTCCGCGTCATCTTCGATGAAAGCACAATTTTCAACCTTAGTTAAGTATTGCTGCTGATTTTGCTTTGCTCTCTGGAATCAGGACAAGGTAGGGGGTTCTTTCCTCTGCCCCCTGCCCTCTTGACTGCTGGCAATCTAGGAATAATATTTACTCTTTGCCTAATTTGTTGTGCTTGATAGTCGGCAATTATTGAAAAAAAATTTATCTATGACAGATTGTCATATTTGGCGTTAATTGTATTTAAAATGAGAACAGGAAAATAAAACTATATCTCAGGAGAGAGCCATGAAATTAATTGCAGCAAGTTGGAGACGCTTGACTTTAGCCGTATTGACTGTTCTTGTAGTTGTTAGCAGCTTTGCTGTTTTTGCTCCCACCGCATCTGCGGAAACATATCAGATCAAGTTGGGTAGTGACAAAGGATTGTTACAATTTCAACCCAGTAAGTTGACAGTTAAACCAGGTGACACAATTGAATGGGTTAACAACAAAGTTCCTCCCCATAATGTTGTGTTTGACAAAGCAAAAAATCCCAAAAATGATGCCGTTTTAGCTGAATCTCTGTCTTACAAGAAGTTGTTAATGACTCCTGGACAGAAGCAAACAACAACTATCCCCGCAGATGCACCAGCTGGTGACTATACCTTCTATTGTGAACCTCACCGTGGTGCTGGGATGGTTGGTAAAATAACTGTTGCAGGCTAGAAAACTTTCAATTTTGACCGATTGGATTTTTATAGACCATTAGGTGGTGCAGCGGTAATCAGTTTTATCCCGGTCTAACAGAGTAAACACTGTATGGCAATCAAGGGAGAAACTAGTTACCGCTAATTTTTATCCCATTTGCCCAAAAAATCAGGAAATCAGTAAATCCGTATGAGAACTATACATGATATTTTACAGATGTGGATATTCAGTAAATCTATCAGTCCACTCCACATATAGGCATTCTCCCTACCTTGGATAAAAGAATGGATGATAGTTTCGGCATATGTGGATAGATTTGGATATATACTTGCTAGCTACATTTTTAGATGCTGGATGCTTGTTACGAGGAAAATCTCTTGAGAATACTATTATTAACTCTAGTTTTAGCGATCGCTCTATTTAACTTAACCGGCATTCATCCAGCCTTAGCCGCAGAAACATTCAACGGAGGCAAAATTTTTAATGATAACTGCTCTGCCTGCCATATCGGAGGTGCTAATATCCTCATTGAGCATAAAACTTTACAAAAAGCAGCATTATCAAAATATTTAGAAAATTATGATATTGAACCGATCCAGGCTATTATTTACCAAATACAGAATGGTAAAGGTGCTATGCCCGCCTTCAAGAACAAGTTAAGCTATCAGGAAATACTGGAGGTAGCCGCTTATGTTTTCCAGAAAGCGGAAACAAGCTGGTAAAGTGACTGTTCCTATCTCCCTGCTTCCATGTTTATATATTTTATTTTTTCAATTCAAAAAATTTTCAATTACCTGAAGAAAAGAATTTGAGATTGAATTGGGGCAACGGTTTAAATCTCCTTAATTTATAAATTGATGTAGAAAAAAGCGCAGCCCAGTTATTCAAGTCTCCGTATTCATTCTTGGAGTCTTCAATTTTCAATGCAAGAGGAATTTTGAATTGCCCGAAAGAAATAACTGGGGATATAACCAACCCAGAATGCTAAATCCCCACGTGATTTTATTGTTCTTGATTAGAGTTTTGTTTTTGTTCCTTGAGTTGACGTAACTGTTGTATTAATTTTTGAGTAGATTCACTAGATGGAGCAGGCTGAGTGCTGCTTACTGTTGCGGTAGGTGACGTTTTGATAATTACTACACCTGGAGTTGAGGGTTGAATTTTTCTGTTTTGAGGCTCAGGTGCTTTTTCAGAATTGTTATTTGGTGAGGGCTTTGGCTCAGAAGTCCCTTCAGGAATATTACTATTGTTTTGATTTTTAAACCGTAAGTGGAATGGATAAGAGCTAGTTCGCTTATCAGTTTTAGGTGGATTGGCGTTGAAAAATTCCCTGGCTTTTGATTGCAGTTCAGGGGCAACTGACCGATCTTGGAACTTAATATCTAAGACCTTGCCATCAGAATCCACAACTAATCGACCCAAAACATTACCTTCCAGATTTTGTTTATCCGTAGAAATGGTTTCACGAATTACTGCTTGTTCTTTAGCGTTAGGGTATTCTTGCTTGATTGTTGTTCTCAGCTTATTGTAAGAGTTGAGATTTGCCAGTAACTGTTGCGTTGTCTTACCTTGTGAATCCAACTGCTTAAAAGCAGGTAGTTCCGGTGGCTTTTTCGTTGCAGTTTCTGGTAACGGTGGTAAACCTTGTCCTGCTAATGCTAATTGGTCGTTAGCTGCTAAAGATTGTTCTCCAGGAACTTCAGACGGAGAATTTTGAGCTAACTTATCTCCCAACTGCATTTTTTGGGGTTGAGAAACTTCCTGTGGGGTACTAGATCCAATATCAATTGGATCAGGAGATGGGTTATTTAGTGGTTGCTCTGGAATTTTGTTGTCTGCTTCGACTTGTGGCAACCTGTTTAAATTTAGTGGTTCGGTTTCTCGAATTTTGCTGTCTAGATCATTAACAAAAGGAGAAACTGATGGAGAGAAGTTACTTCTGGCTTGAAAATTGGAAACTTGCCGGCTAAAGTCGTTTCTTGTAAATCTCGAACTAGGCTGGCTTCTGGGCAGGTAAGAAAGATTATAGTTACCAGATGACGTAGGGATAGGGGGCAATACCGCTTGGTTAGGTAAAGGTGCTTCTAAGGGTGGTAATGTTGTCAATTGGCTGTCAAAGTTTGCAGGAGGCAGTTGCTGTTGTAGCGGCAGTTGGGGTTGTTGTAAAGCAACTTTAGATGTGTCAGGAGTTTGGGGCAATCGGTTTTGATCAGCCGGACTCAATTCCATTAATCCGACTACTTTTGATGAATCAGTTGTTGAGGATTTATTAGAATCAACAGGCATTAATGGCACAATTAAGGCAATAGCACCGTGGATGCCAAGAGAGGCTATAGCTGCTATCCCAGTTGGTTGGCTTAATATTTCTGGTATATTTTTCAGCAGGGAGACGTAAGACATAGCTTTTATCGTTCACTCGGCTCAGTTGCAGTTGACTAGTACCATAAGGCAGAAGGGAAGCTATTTTGTTGGGCGGCATGGCCCAAGGCTATTTCTGACGCGCTGCACTAGCAATTTTATTTTTTAGACTCTTTTGCCATTTGAGAGATGGGGTTCTCTAACAAATAATAACTTCCTATATTGCCATTCAAAACAGGAATATTCAAGTGATATTAAAGTTTTTATTTTTTTAAGGGATAAATTATAGTTTTATAGCCGTGGACAGGGTGGTTAGGACATTAGACATTAATTGATAATGAAACTCTCACTAAAAGAGGGTTTTACTCCTGAACCGATAGCGCAGCGTGGCGTAAGCCATAGGTCTGCGAAGCGTCTCCTGACTCCTGCTATAAGTTGAATTTTCGCAAAAATGGTTAAAAAAATTACCACCTATTTGACTAAATTTGGTTATTAGCTGATATAGCTTACCCTTTTCTGGCAATACTTTTGACATTACTAACTCTTAAATGTTTCTGTGCATTTAAAATAGACAATGCCATAATCAATGGTGATTCTACCAGGTTATTGAGAATGTGCGATCGCTTACCGCCCATTTAAAAAAGTCACTTCAATCTCCTATTTTAACTATCGCATCACTCAGCACTATCAGCCGAGGCACTCCGTAACAGAAGTTCTACCAGCTTGGGTGGGATATTAGGCGTGAAAAATTACAGGATTCCTAAAAATTTTGGTTAAGATTGTAATATAAATATACAACTACTCAAACCAGAGGTTTGTCTATGCAAAGTACCTTAGTTGATCGGTTTTTGCGGCGACTGGCGACGATATTATCCGTTGTGATTCTGACTTTGATGCTCATTTACACCTCTACAGGAGTTTTACTGTCTTTTTACTACGAACCAACAGCAGGTGGTGCTTATAATTCATTGCAGATGATTAATACGCAAGTATCCTACGGCTGGTTATTCTATAGAACTCATGAAATTGCTGGTAACGCCGTCATTGCGATCGCACTTATTAATCTCGTAGTCATGTTTTTAGGTCGGCAATTTCGTCCTAGTTGGCTGGCGGCTTGGATCAGTGGAATTTTGTTGACATTGAGTGCAATGGGATTAAGCTGGACAGCAATGCTCCTGGGTTGGAATCAGGAAGGATACTGGCGATTTCAAATTGAACTAGGAACCATTGAAGCCATTCCTTTCATTGGTAGGCAACTGCGAGACATTTTAGTTGGTGGGGGAGCCATTAACACTCTGACAGTGCAACATCTTTATAGCCTGCACACCTACGTAATTGGGACTGCTGCCCTCATTCTGGCTATAGTGAATTTGTCGGCTTTGTTATGGCAAGAGTGGGAAATGTCTCAAGAAAACAGTTTTAAGAGTGCTGAGTGCTGAGTACTGAGTACTGAGTGACCGCATAGTTAAAACTAGGGAAGTGGAGTAAGTAAGGACGCATTATTTCTTGTGGCACTTTCGGCTGGAAATAAATCTTTTTTTGTTTTTCCATACCATGTGGGACTTCTCTGCGAGACGCTGCGCGTAGCTTGCTTTCCCGCAGGGGTATAGACATGAATGTACTGTTAGTTAGCTTTCTTCTCTACGAGACGCTCTCGTCCTGCGGACACGCTGTTCGCGTTCGTGAACGGAGCGTTTAGCCCATGCAATTAATTTTACTTTTTTACTCGTTACTCGTTACTCAGCACTGTTTCGGTGATTCAATTAGTAGATGCCTCACTAGCAGAAAGTTGAGACAATTTAGCGGCGGGGAGTTCTTCCACCTCCGCTAAAGTTTCTAAAGACAGAGGCGTAGACTGACTAGCGCCCGATAAGCGTTTTAACAGATTGGGTCTAGAATCATATAACAAGTAGATAATGCGATCGCCAATTTCCCACTCTTGATTTGCGGACATTACCTGTAGGCGTTCTTCTCGTTCTACCAACAATGGTACTAATAACCCAGTCTGGATTTTTTCTTGGATATGCTCCTGCTGGCTGGCAAATTCCTCCTCATTTAAAGTTGTTGTTCCCAACTTCACCCGGCCATCATTCAAGTATTCATTCCAAGTTTTAATCGGTAAATCGGACGCAAAAGCCTGATCAACTTTAGAATTAGTCGAGTTAGAAGCTTGAGGATCACGGGGGAACACGGCTAAAACACGGGGCGGACTAAATTCCTCAGCTGCCCGTTGAGCCAAAACAAAATTGACTTCCCCATTATTCGTCACTGCCAAAAAAGTCCCCATAGAGGCAATTCCCGCCTCTTCCAACACTTCGGCATCCAGCGCACTGCTCGCAATCACGCGAAGATTTTGGGCTTCAGCTTGGGTAAAATACTGGGAGTCAGTATCAATCATCACTACACTTTCGCCCCGTTCTTGAAAAAACCGGGCAATCAACAAACTCAAAGGATTACAACCAACAATTAAAGCTCCAGTTGCATCTTTCGAGGTGATGCGTAGCCATTTAACAATCCAGCCAGCTGTTAAGCCTTGACAGAAAACTGTCATGATAATTGTCAGGAATACCAAAGCTTTAATCGCATCACCACCATTAATACCCCGCTGTGTCAGCGAAATCGCAAATAAAGATGCCACGGAAGCCGAAACTATCCCTCTTGGTGCAACCCAACTGAGAAATAGTTTCTGTCGCCAATTGAGATCACTGTTCCAAGTACAAAACAGGATGTTAATGGGGCGAACCACCAACATCAACACCAAAACAGTCAATAAACTACCCCAACCCAAAGCTAAAACACTGGCAATAGATAAGTCAGCAGCTAGAAGAATAAACAGTACAGAAACGCTGAGAATTGTCAGTTGATTTTTAAAGCTTCGCAACAGTCGTTCTTCTGGAACTGATGAGTTAGCAAATACTACTCCAGCTACTACTGTAGTCATAATTCCTGACTCACTGCGAATCGTCTGCGCTAGGGTAAACAAACCCCACAGCACTGCCAGGACTACTAAGTTTTTTAGTTCAAAAGAGATGAAATTGGCGCGTTTGAAAATCCAACTCATCAAGTAACCGCCAACGGCACCAATACTGCCTCCCACACCCAAACGCATCAATAACCCGATGATGGCGTTAATGGGGTCTGCATCACCGTTCAAAATCGTATCTAGGACAACGTAGGCGAGGATAGCTCCCACTGGATCGATTAAAACTCCTTCACCTTCCAAAAGCGTTGCCACTTGCCGATCTACGTTAATTTGTTTGAGCAGAGGACCAATAACTGTTGGCCCTGTAACAACGACTATGGAAGCATAGAGAAAAGCTATGTTCCAAGGAAATTCTCCCAGCCAATGAGCCGCCATACTGCCGCCCAGCAGGGTTATTAATGTTCCCAGGGTGACAAGCAGTTGCAAACTGACTGAAACTCTACCCAATTCCCGCAAATCCAATTTGAGTCCGCCTTCAAACAAGATAATTGCTGTGGCTAGGGAGACAATTACTTCTAGTCCAGTTCCTAGCATATGGGGATGCAGCAATCCCACACCATCAGCACCCAGTAGGATGCCTAACAGGAGTAATAAGACAATGCTGGGTAGTTTGAAGTAGGCAGCCATTACTTGGGCGCTAATGCCTGCAAAAACTGTGATCACCATTTGTAGGGTGATGTCAAAAGATGCTTCCATGTTGTAGATTTTGAGCGATTGATTTCAAAATCCTTTGTAAAGAATCATAAATACTAACTCTACAGGGTACAACAGCACACCCCTTGTTAAGAAATTAAGAGATTTTTTCATGCTTAGTTTCTTATGGTACATCCTTTTCTATCGGCTGGCGACAAGGTAAGCGGCGCTAAATTTGTTATGTGGACAGCAATCTAAGTCCCAAAAGAGCGATCGCTCAATCAAATTTTAGAACTTGTCAAAATTTTTGGAAAAACCTGTTGACATACTCTGAAAAATCCGTTATGTTATTAAAAGTCTGAGTCCAATGCCCCCATCGTCTAGAGGCCTAGGACACCTCCCTTTCACGGAGGTAACGGGGATTCGAATTCCCCTGGGGGTACTTTAAAGGTGTAGATAAAAAGAAAGCTAGAAAAGATTGAATCGATTGCTTTTCTACCTAACAAATAACTTTATCTGACCTACAGATTTACATAGTGCTTAAATTGGCACGTTGACTAGTAGCCATAAGGCTGAGTTGTCAGTCATTGCTGAGGCGGCGTTTAATGATTGATACTGGCATCGTCAGCGTCACCATTCAGGGGGGGTAGAAAAGAAATCACCAAAAATTCCCCTCAGAATCTGATAAATTAAGTGGCATGGAACAGAAGCGCATTAATCACTTAGAGAAGATACCCCCAGAAGATTGGGAAAAGACTCCAACCAGCAGCAAGAAACTGGTGGAGGAAATGGCGCGGCAAATAGAACAACAGGAAAAGAAACTAACAGGAGTCTTGACAGTTCAAGAACAGTTCCACCAAAAAAATCAATAGAACATCACAAAACTCATCATCACCTGCTTCAAGAAGTAACGCTTTGGGCTACTCTGTAGATGAAGCCAAACATTATGTCCAAAATATCCAAAGTGCAAACATCTGGCGACGTACCAGTTTCTACTCTCAAAGCCATGCTGGTAGTGTCGGATGTTAACTGTGGTTACAATTCTTAAATCTCAAAAGCCTAATGTTTTCGAGTTTATAATTCAGGCTGTTGTTACTGCTACTTGTTCTGATGATTCTGAAAAGTTGCCAGCTGCTTAATTTTTATGAATTTATTTTTTGGCGTTGTTTTTCTTCTTTACACCCTCTGAACGCTTACTATTTTTGTTGATATTTATGATAGCAAAAGCTAAAAAATTTCGTTGGCAAAAACCTAAATATTCTGCTTTATCTCGAAAAATAGATATTTTCATGGCTGCTGGTCAATTTATGTTATTTCTTTGGTGGGATAGTATTTTCCCTCAAGATTCTTTAGAACATAAGAAAAACCGCGCTATTTGGTTGGTTAATACTTTAATTGATTTAGGACCTACTTTTATTAAAATTGGTCAAACTTTATCAACTCGTGCTGATTTATTACCTTTAGAATATGTGGAAGCTTTGGGAACTTTACAGGATCAAGTTCCGGCTTTTAGTAGTCAAGAAGCGATTGCTATGATTGAAGTGGAATTAGGTAAATCTGTACAATTTATCTATAAAGAATTTGAGTTTAATCCTTTAGCTGCTGCTAGTTTAGGTCAAGTTCATAGAGCAAAGTTATACAATAATGATGAGGTGGTTGTCAAAGTACAACGTCCGGGTTTAGAAGTTTTATTTAATTTAGATTTTAAGATATTATTACAGTTAATTAAGTTTTGCAATCAATATTTTGTTTGGGTTAGAAAGTATAATTTACAAGCTATCTATAATGAGTTTTTTGATTTGTTATTTCAAGAAATTGATTATATTCAAGAGGGTAAAAATTCTGATAAATTTAGGGAAAACTTTTCTGGATATCCGCATATTATTGTCCCTAAAGTATATTGGCAATATACCACAACTAAGATATTAACTTTAGAATATAAACCGGGAATTAAAATTAATGATAAAGCAGCTTTAGAAGCTTGTGGAATTAATATTAATAAGGTAAATGAAACGGGTATCTGTTGTTATTTAAAGCAACTATTACAAGATGGTTTTTTCCAAGTTGATCCTCATCCGGGGAATATGGCTGTCAATCCAGATGGTAGTATTATATTCTATGATTTTGGCATGATGGCAGAAATCAGAACTTTGGATAAAGATCAGATGATTAAAACTTTTTTTGCTGTGTTAAAAAAGGATAGTAATGAGCTAGTAAATACTCTAATGAGTATGGGATTACTGGAACCTATCCCAGATATGGCTCCAGTAAAAAGATTAGTCACATTTTTATTAGATAAGTTCACCGATAAACCCTTAGATATTAAAGCATTAAGTGAGTTGAAAAGCGAACTGTATGAAATGTTTGAACAGCAACCATTTCGTCTACCTGCTCAAATGACATTTATCTTAAAAGCTTTAACCACATTAGATGGTATAGCGAGAACTTTAGATCCTAAATATAATCCTACAGCATCATCTCAAGCATTTATAAAAAGTCTGGCAATGACAAAAGGTAGAGGAAATGCGATCGCCCAATTAAGCAAACAAGCAAGGGATTTTCTCCAATATCAACTGACAAAACCTAATAAAACCGAAGTTTTAGTTAAAAAATTAGAAGAGAGAGTTGAAAGGGGAGAGTTACAATTAAGAGTTAAAAATGTTGAAAGTGATCGCATATTAAGACGAATTTATCTAGCAGTCAAAACATTAATTTATGCTTGTTTAACAGGATTTAGTATGTTGACGGGATTAATCTTGATCATCACCAAGTATAATAATTGGGCGATAGCGATTTTTTGTGTAGGTGGTTTTTGTTTATATTTATTAGTTAAATCCTTAATGAAATTAGGAGTGATGGAGAAAATAGAAAAAATGGGCAAATAGTAGCGCTGTCAGGATTCGTCTTTTAAAAATAGCAATACAATCAAGGGCGGGGAAATTCCGCCCCTACCATTAATTAATCTATTACGAATTACGAATTATTTAATATGCTTTGTTGGCGACGGAAAACTGAGGTAAAGTCAAGGTGAAACAAATTTCGCTCAAGTCAGAATTGGCAATTGGAGTACTCTCAATAGCGATCGCACCATTTAAATGCAGTACCAGAGACTTGACTAAAGCCAATCCCAAGCCAGTACCTGGAGTCCAGCGTCCTTTGCCACGACGGAACTTATCAAAAATATAAGCTGCTTCTTCTTGGGAGATGCCACGTCCTGTATTAGTCACTTTAATAATAACTTGATCAAGTTGTTGTTCAACTCTATGAGTAGCTTGTAAGTGGACAACAGTATCATGCTCCGAGTATTTACCGACATTGGTTAACAGTTCTTGCAAAATGCGATCAAAACTCTCGATTTCGGTTTGGAGTTTTAACGGCTCTTTGGGTAAATCAACGGAAACAACTAATCCCTTATCTGTGAGTAGCTTTTCAGCAGAGGCGACAATGTGATTAATTGTGGTGTTTAAGTCTATGGTTTCAAATTGTGGTGCTTCTTGATGAGATTCTAGTTTCTGGAGTGTGAGCAGATCATTGATTAAATTAATTTCCTTAGTACATTCTGATTCAAGAATATCTAGGTATCGAGCTTGACGCTCTGGGGAAATTCCTGGTAAACGTAAGTTACGGATTGACATCCGCATATTGGTGAGGGGATAACGCAAGCGATCGCTAATGTTGCTGACAAATTCATCCTTGAGTTCGTTGAGTTCTTGTAGTTGCTCAACATACTGCTTTGTTCTTTCGTACAATTTGGCCTGTACTTCTAAACTGCGCTTGAGTTGTTCTGTGCGTTCATCTACCAGATTTTGGACTTGTCGGAGTGTTTGTGACTGAATTATGGCGTTACTCAATTGAGCGCACACCATTTCTACAAGATTTAATTCGGCGGGTTGCCAACTGCGAGCTACAGCTTGCTGTAACACCACAAATCCTAACACTTTGCCTTGACTTTCCAATGGCATTAACAGTGTGGCAGGAAACTCCTCAATAGCAAATAAGGGATTGGGTTTCCAATTATCTTTTTGCTCTATCGAGTTATCAATCATGATTGGTTTCCCCGACTCTGTAAATACACGCTGGCATAAACCACAATCTGACAATAAAAAAGAATGTTCTAACTTATCAGTCTGGGTTTTCTCGGTGTGTTGATTCTTATTCCATTCCCCAACTACTACAGCTTTGGCAGTGGGTATTTGTTTTTTTGAACGAGTTCTAAACAGTGGATCTGTATATTTCAATAAAATGAGTAACCCGCGATCTGCTTCTAACGATTCAGCCGTCGAGGAAATAACTAACTGGAGCATTTGATTCAACTCCAAGTTACTAAGACTTAGTATAGTTAATTGCTTAATTAAACTTTGGTGTTGGCTGCTTTTATGCAGATACTGTTGTTGGGTAGCGATGATATCTGTTTGTGCTATTTGAGCAAATGCGATCGCACAAGATGACTCTACTGCTTTGAGTAATTCTTTATCTGATTCATCCCAATCATAGGGTTGAAATTTGATTAGGCTAATTACACCATTATTCTGTCCACCAAATCGCGTGGGAATTGCTAAAACCGATTTAATCGGTATTTGTAAAGACTGACAGCCAATTACCAGAGTTTTTTGAATTGTGGAAATATCATCCATAGTCAATGGTTCGGCCGCACATTGCACCACAGGTGAACTCATCAGCAACTGTTCCATTGCTAATATCTCGCCGGGGTGTGGTAATCCCTGATATTTTTCACTACACCAATTAGCCGTTGCTGCTTCACTAGAGCTATCACTTGTCACTTTCACTAAGCAACAGCAATCTACTTTAAATGCGACTCCTAGTAAATGAGCGATTTCTTGCAGCATCGAGGCTGCTGAAGGACTATGGGAGATTATATAGTTGATGCTTTGTGCCAACGCATGGGCAGTTTTTTCCTGTTGCTGCATTAGCTTGACTTGGTATGCTTGTAGTGGTTCTACGTTATTTATGTATTGAGGCGGTGATAATAAATGCTTTTTCATTACTGTTACGCCTGTGGATAATGATCCATTTTTTTCCTTGGCATCCGACTTTTTGGCATCTGTTTAACCTTTAGTTTTATTGCAGAAAGCGGATGAGTCAAGATTATTTTATGAAAACTTTCACTAGTTATTACCTCTGTATATTCTAATTAACTTTATATACCTGCTTACTGAATTAATTTCTAGTACCCACCGTATAATTATATTCTCTATCCCAACACATTTTTTCAAATATTTTCGATATTAGCTTGATCTAGAGTTAATTTACTGTCTCTATACCACGATATCCTGTCTGTTACTTTTCATAAACCGTAATTTCTCTAGAATTAAATAAAAACTATTGTGAAGATAAACCGCGTTAATACCGGGTATAAATTGAGCAAATGCTTTTCTAAGTATTTAATCAATTTGAGTGATGTCAAGAGGAAACAGGGACTTCCAAATAAAAAAATACCCTTTCTTTGTTTTAGACAGGGGGCGACTCTTTTTTATTTTTCTAGAACTTACGCATTGACAGAGAACAGCAAATATGTGTTCTCAAAAATCCACATTTTCCGTAGGAGTTTAGCACTGCGCTTTACCCCTACAACATGACATCAACAAAATTATTAATCAAAACCTGAAAGAAACTATTTGGTTAAATGCACACCATGATCAATTTGTACAGTGCATAAGTCCTATTTTCTTATAAATTAATTTTTCTAAACATGAGTATTTTTCTCGTTGCGCCCCCTCTCTTCTTTCTTAATCACAAAACTCCTGTTTGGGGTAAGATGACCGAAACTGACGGTTATCACCACACAACGGCTATAAACTTTGTGGTGCAATACTTTTGAAAAAAATATAGTTTCTTCCTAAAAGCTATTGACGCTACTGTGCATACGCCCAGACGCATAGTCACGAAGACGGTAATCAATCGTGTGGGGTAAAAGTTTCTTCGTGGGGGCGCATTCTAGCACTTGTCCAAGTCCATTTTCGTTGTAGTGAAATAAAACTGTAAAATCTGATAGGCGAGAAACTTGCTGAATATTGTGAGAGATAAAGACAATTGTCAATTCAGAACGCAAACACTCGATTAATTCTTCAATTTGCGTGGTAGAAATAGGATCAAGTCCAGCACAAAGTTCATCCATCAGCAGAACTTGGGGTTTAACTGCTAAAGCACGGGCAATACACAACCGCTGTTGTTGTCCATAAGATAATTCTAAAGCAGATTTAGAGAGTTTATTTTTTACTTCTTCCCATAAATTAGCAGATTTCAATGCTAATTCAACAATGTCATCTAATTCTGCTTTTGGATGCCAGCCGATCAATTTTACCCCATAGGCAACATTATCGTAAATGCTCATAGGAAAAAGATTTGGTCTGGCATAAATTGTACTTATTTGACGACGTAGCCGAGTTAAGTTGACACGACGACCATAGATATTTTGACCAAAAAATTCTACTTTTCCTTCAACACGTACTTCTCCTTCTAATTCACTCATGCGATTTAGAGATTTCAAAAAAGTAGACTTGCCACAACCGCTGGGACCGATAATTGCGGTAATTTTATTTTGTGGAATATCAATCGATACGTCTTCAATGATTTTTTTGGTGTTGTAATAGAAACTGAAATTTTTAACTTTTATGGCAGGAATTATTTTACTCATGCTGACAAACCCTGTAAAACCAATATTAAGGGAGCGATGTAGTGAAAATTAATATTGCTGTTTCACTATGCTGCTTGGTAGAGAAAGCAATGAATAAATTAAATTGATAAACAGCAAATACCTAGTTACTAGATGTTGACGAAATTATATTACCGTAATTTGGACTTTTACAAAATTTTGATTACTAATTATTACTATAGTACTTTTTCTGGAACTATGAAGAATATGGCAATTTTTACATTCGTGATATACATCAAGAAAGAATGAACCGCAGATAGAAGAGAATGGACGCAGATAAATTTCTACATCGGCAGACTAGAAAACGCTATAACAGACAGGTATGCGTCAAACAAATGCGTAATGCCCTATTCTCCAAATAATTTTAAGTAAGAAGGACAGGTAAATTGGTTATGCTACAGCGTTTAAGTTTTATAGTTACTACTGTTATGTTCTGGCATCTGTGTAGCCCGTTGGCAGTGGCAGAGAGTAAAAAGCTAGAACAACTGGATAAATTTCCTCCTAGTCCATTAGAGATTACCACACCTGATCCTCTGATCCGAGGTGCGCTGGATAAACAACCTTTAACTCTGGCAGAAATGGAAAAGTTGAAGATTTCCTTAGATGAGTTAAATCAACAAGCTGTGGTGACGCTGCAAGGGGGGGATAAGGAAAAGGCGTTTGAGATTTGGAACAGGGAACTACGTTTGCGACGCTTTTTAGGTTCATTAGCTGAGGTGGAAGCATTGTCACGAGTCGGTGCGATCGCTTGGAATGAAAATGACGGAGACCAAGTAAAATATATTACTCAGCGCTTACAAGTAATTGAAAAGCAAATGCTCACCCAGAAAAGCACTGATTTAGAATTATGGCGATCGCTAGGTGATGCATATCAAAAAATTCGCGTTCCTAAGTTGGCTGTAGGAGTTTATCAGCAAGTTTTAGCATTAGTGCGTCAGCAAAATGATACCACTGCGGAACTGGAAACTTTAAATACAATTGGGGAAATCCATTTGAGTTGGTTTGATTATTCATCAGCCGCAACCACATACCAAGAATTGTTGAAGTTAGCTGCTAACAAGGATAATAGGCTGAGTGAAGTAGCATATTTGCAACAACTAGCCTACATTTACGAAAAGGCTAAACAGCATCAACAAGGGATAGATGTCTTGAGTAAGTTAGTAAATATTTACACCAATGAGAATAATCTTACCCAAGTTCCTGGTTTAAAGATAGCGATCGCTGCCAATTACGAATCTCTCGCACAGAAAAATCCTAATTTACGTCAAGAAGCTTTTAATAACTATCAAGAAGCTTATACAATTGCTTGGCAATTACAGCAGTATGTTAGTGCTAGTGAAGCTTTGCAAAAACTAATCACGCTTTACCGTTCACAAAAACAAATAGATGAAGCTTTACAAGCCAGCCAGATTCTTCTGGAGACAGAAAAACTAGCTACTAACTTTTATGGATTGATGCAAGCTTATGACCAAATTGGACAATTGTATTCAGAACGCCAAGAGTATTCAAAAGCACTAACAGCTTTTCAAATGGGATTGGAAATAGCACAACAACTTAAACATGAAGAAACCTACTTTACTCAGAAAATTGATACCTTATCAAAAACCAACTTTTAATTAATAAAAACTCAAAAGTATTACAGCAAGTTTCAGGTAAATGTGGTACAAAATTTAAGAACAAAGCCATATAAAAAAAGAGTTTCAACCCTGTTCCCTGCTGTAGATACCTGACTTGTTAGATAAGTTGGGTATATTGTTCTAGATTCAAACAATTTACAAATAAATTTATACCTCAGCCCTATAGAAAATGCTATATCCTAACTTGATATTTTTCCAAAAAGTATCAAATTTACTAAAATCATTTTCATCAATAAGCTAAATTGAAAACAAATCTAGGAAATGAATCAATTACAACATTCAAGATCCAAGTGTTGTTTCAAATCAACATACGAAAAACCTCAAGTTAAAATTTTCAATCTGCAAGCAAGAACAATATATTAATTACGATTGATGATGAAATCTATTTCAGGTAAAACAGTCCTTTTAACTGGGGCTACAGGAGGAATTGGAGTATATATTGCTCGTGCTTTAGCCCAAGAGAAAGCAACTATATTAGCGGTATCTCGTTCACCAGAAAAGCTCAAACACATATGTAATGAAGTAGATAAATTAGGTGGTAGATGCGTTAGCTTTTGTTTTGATATTAGTCAAGTTACAGAACTAGGTATTTTATTAGATCAGATTTATGAAATTACAGAAAAAGTTGATATCTTAATTAATAATGCAGCCATAGAAAAATATCGACCTTTCCAGGATTATACCTTAGAAGATATTCACTCTATATTAACTACAAATTTGATTACAGGCATGGAATTAACTCGGTTAATTTTGCCTAAAATGATAAATCAAAATAGTGGACATATTGTAAACATTGCCTCTGGTTCCGGTAAAAAAGGAGCGCCATATAACAGCATTTATTCAGCTAGTAAAGCTGGTTTAATTATGTGGACTGATGCAGTTAGGCAGGAATTAGCTGATAGTAATATAGGGATATCAGTAGTCTGTCCAGGATATACCAATGCAGGAATGTTTCATACTTTTGGACTATCTGCACCCCGTTTAGCGCGTGTTTCTGAACCGACAGAAGTTGCAATTGCTGTAATAAAAGCCATTAAGCATAATCAACCAGAAGTCATGCTAGATGGAATTTTAACAAAACTTTTATTTTCCAATATACAACTTTTTCCTAAATTTGGTGATTTAATTTTTCGGTGGATTGGTGTAAATCAACTCAACAAAACCTGCGCTGAAAATCAAATACGTGATCTTTCAAAACCAAAACTTTAAGTTCTACCTTTCTGAAAATGAAGCTGCATATAGGACTAATATTTGATTTTTGAAATTTTACGTAGGGTGGGCATTGCCCACGATATCCTGGTTCTGTAAGGCATAGCCCTACCTACACTACTTAAAATTTTATGGCTACGCCACGCAAGCTATCAAATATCATTTATGATTCCTATAGAAGAAAAGATCAAGAATAATTGACCGTTGATAAACACAGATAAATCAATGAATTGGATGATTCTGTGCAGCCTCACATAAAATTAGTATTACTCATTTTCAAGTTTTAATTACCACGGAGAAAAAAATGACTCATTGTCATTACGACTTCATCATCATTGGTACAGGTGCTGGTGGTGGTACTTTAGCATATCAATTAGCCAGCAGTGGCAAGAAAATTTTAGTTTTAGAACGGGGTAATTTTGTTCCCAAAGAAAAAGCCAATTGGGATACTCATGAAGTTTCGTACAAAGAACGCTATCGGACTGAAGAACTTTGGTATAAAAAAGATAGTGAAACCATCAAACCATTAACTCATTATTATGTAGGTGGCAATACTAAATTTTATGGTGGTGCGCTGTTTAGATTTCGTGAACGTGATTTTGAAACAGTCATTCATCAAGATGGTATTTCTCCCGAATGGCCATTAAAATATCAGGATTTTTCACCCTATTATGACCAAGCAGAAAAACTCTATGAAGTACATGGTCAAAGAGGTCTTGATCCTACAGAACCACATACTAATTCAAATTATCCTTTTCCCCCAGTCAGTCATGAACCTTATATTCAAGAAATTAATTATGCTTTAAAAGATCAAGGTTTACATCCCTTTTACTTACCACTTGCTATTAAACTAAATAAGCTTAATCGTCAATTAAATAATTGCATTCGTTGTAAGACTTGTGATGGTTTTCCATGTTTAATTGATGCTAAATCTGATGCAGATATTAACTGTATATGTCCAGCAATAAAATATAAAAATTTCACATTAATAACTGAAGCAAAAGTAGTCCGTTTACATACTAGTGCATCTGGTCGAGAAGTAACTGGTGTAGAAGCAGAAATAGCAGGACAACTTCAGATGTTTTCTGGAGATATTGTGATTGTTGCTTGTGGTGCAATTAATTCCGCCGCATTATTGCTTAAATCTGCCAATGATCAACACCCCAAAGGATTAGCTAACAGTTCTGATTTGGTAGGTCGAAATTACATGACACATAACTGTGGGGTGATCATGAGTTTGAGTACTAAGTTAAATCCGACAATTTTCCCTAAAACTTTAGCAGTCAATGATTTTTATTGGGGAGAAAAAAAGTTTAGTTACCCAATGGGTAGCGTGCAATTACTTGGTAATGTCAATAAAGATAAAATAACTGCTTATGGACCGCCTTTAATGCCACAGTTTATTGCTGAATCTGTAGCTAGTCATTCTATCTCTTGGTTGATGATAACAGAAGATTTACCCGATTACGATAATAGAATCAGTGTTAATAATAACAAAATTTTTATTAACTATACCAAAAATAACCAGATAGCGTTTAATCATTTACTTAACCGTTGGACTGAAGTATTAAAATCAATTACACAATTTCAAATAACCAGACAATTATCTTGGCATATTCCTCAAAACATGGGGATGAGAGAAGTTGCACATCAATGTGGGACTTGTCGTTTTGGAGTAGATCCAAAAACTTCGGTTTTAGATATCAATTGTCGTACTCATGATATCGATAATCTTTACATCGTTGATGGTAGTTTTTTTCCTTCTAGTAATGCTTTAAACCCATCACTAACTATTATGGCAAATGCCTTGCGAGTGGGAGATCATTTACTAGCTAGAATCAAGTGAAAATCTATTACTCAACGTTGAGTACAAATAAACAGAATAAAAATAGCAGTAATTCATGAATTACTGCTACACAATAATAAGGTTTTTAGTCAAATCTTGCGTAAGTACAAATAAATAAAGTCCGCAGGTGCGGACTAAGGAAATTGGATAAGGTTAAGTTGTCACCAAGAGAGCCTACAAGATGTTAGACTTATTTGTATTTTTACTGACAAAATATAAAATATCAAGTCTATCAACGGAAACTTTAGGACATAATTTCAGGAGTTATGTCTGGTAAAAGGTAATTTTAACTTTTAGAATATCTTAATTTACTATTGTAGATAGTTGATAAAAATAACGTAATTTGCTATTTAGGAAAACAGGTAAGATAAAACAAGAAATAGTAATTAGGTGATAATTTTTACCAATTACCCCTTATTTAAGAATCATATCCTTAATTTAATCAGCCAAAAAAACAGACATAAGGAGAGGAATTTTGTCTATTATTTCCTTAATCTCTATATTTTAAGATGAAGAAAGACCCCATAAGTGATTACCTATGAGGTCTATAGATTTTTAGGCACAGTTGAGGACAATACCAATAGCGCTATCAATTTGAGTAGGTCATTTCTCGACTGAGAACACTATGGCAAAGTTTATAGGTATCTCGAACTTAGCTCCTAAAAGTCCACAGGTCAATTACTGCAATACTCTACCAGAACTAATCGAGAATATGTAGCCAAAGTGGCTATTGTTTCTAGATTCATTAGTAAGCTGATCATTATTTAAACTTCAGCAGAACGTCTTTAAAACATTACGAATTATGCAAATTAAAGGCACATTAGCTTAATTAATATGACTTACGTATTAAGTACACAATTAGGGGCAATAACCTTCGGAAAGCAAGCTAAATGAATTGCCCCTACAGTAAATCAAGGCTTTTGCGTCATTTGTGCAACAGTTCTAATTAAGAATGATTAGACAATTCTAACTTTTCGGGTATTTCAACTAACTCGTACAGCTTATCTTCAAATTTTTGAGTGCATACCGACCAATCAAATTCTAATATGGAGGGTCGAGCTTGCTGAGATAATTGTGCTTTGAGGTCAGGATTTTCCAGAATTGCAATTATCTTTTCGGCAAAATCTTTGGGGTTGTTGGGTTGAGCCAGAAAGCCGTTGTAACCGGGTATCACCTGTTCAGCCGTTGAGGGAGCAATAGCAGCAACGACAGGAGTTCCAGAAGCTAAAGCTTCGTTATTTGTAGTGCAGAAGTTTTCGGTGACTGAAGGGTTAATAAAAACATCTGCTCTAGCGAACCATCCTAAAAGTTGTGTGCCGTGAGACTCACCCCAAATAGTAACACCAGATTCGTAATTTTGAGCGCGACGACGAATTTCTGCATCTAAAGGACCGCTACCCACAATAACCAAATGAACATCAGGAATTTTAGCAGCAATTAATGGATATGCATCTAAAAGTTGAGTGACATTTTTTTCTGCGGTAATGCGTCCCACAAAGAGAATTGTCGGCCGTTTATCCGTGGGAATTGGATCATAAGTGATGTTCCGGGGGTGAAACTTTTCACAATTAATTCCTTGATAGGGAAGGTATTCACCTGTTTGGCATTTTAGCTTTTGATATTTAGCTAGTTGTTCTCTCGAAGAAAATAAATTGAGATTATAAGACTCACTAAATTGCTTAACTAAAAGTGGCACAATGGGACTGACTAAATTGAAGAATACATCTCCTAAGTAATATCTAATATAGGCAACAATATCCGTATGAAAGATGGATATAATCGGGGTTTTACTTTTTTTGGCGTATTGAACTCCCACAGGGCGACCATAACCTTGTAAGAAAAATGAGTACAACCCTCTCATCTGCGCTGCTTCTTCAACTACGATGATATCAGGTTGAAATTTTTCTAGTAATTGAGTATCATTCCAATGGCGATAATGCAAGGGTTGGGGTAGAGATTTGTAGAAAATAAGTGGTTTTGTGGGGAAAGCAAATGATGAAAAGTTGGGGAAAGATTGTAGTTCATCTAATCCCGGCATGGGGCGATTACCAACGGCTTTAGGATATAGATTATTAATTTCTGGGTGAATAAGAAAAACTTCATGTCCTTGCTCAAGCAACCAACGAACACGCTGATGTACTGCAACTGAAACTCCTGTTAAAAACGGAGCAAATAAGCCTGTGAATAATGCTATGCGAAGAGGTTGCTTTTTCATAATCAAAGGAAATAGTTCATAAAAATGTTGGCTTTTGTATTTTTTAGTTAACCAAATACCAGCATGAGATTACAGAGAATGTTTGCCATCAATTGGTTGATCTAACCATTCATAAGGATGATATTCAACTAAGCGAATATTCCATGGCCCTTGAATTTTATAAGTAAGTCCGCGCCATGTAACTGTTGACATCCACAGAGAAGATAGCATTGCTAATCCATAAATCCACTGTGTTAGAGGAATAGCAATTAACATTTTTATGATTGTAGTCAGTGACACTTTAGCAATTACTTGACCTTGAGAGCGAATTACTTCTTGTACTCCTAATTCCATCACCAGCATCAATAAGAGTAATCCAATTGTGTAGATGCTATAGGATTTTAATAAGAAGACTGCTCCTTCCCATTCTGTTGCTAACAACAATCCTAGAGCTAATATGATTGTTACAGTCGGGAATAGAATACTAGAAACAGCATCACTTACTAAAGCCAACCAATTTGGGTGATAAAGTCGGGAGCAAAGTATTAAGCGTTTGAGAGATGCAAATAAAGTAACTAAATCGCATTCTTCTCGATTAACCATTAATAAAGAAGGGACGAATTTTATTTTTAAACCGTGTTTTTTGATGACTTTATGTAGCAGCATATCATCACCAAAAGCTTCTCCCCACTTCTCAAGTAATTCTGTTTGGTGTAGCACTTCTGTTTTAATTGCTAAACTCCCACCCCAAGGAACTTGAAACAGGAACATTTGGACGACGGTCGAGACATTGCCGGCATAGCGTACCAACGACCCCCAATACTTACCTGTGGGTACATACCAACGGTTTCCTGTTGTTAATCCCACTTTGTCATTGGTGAGAGGACTAACTAATTCTCGTAACCAATTAGGATGAACAATTGTATCTGCATCTACTAAAGCAAGTACTTTGTAAGAATCATCTAAATCTGAAACAGCTTGCACTAAAGAACTGCATTTGAGACTACAATTATGGCGGACGGTTCTTAAAGTGCTAATTTGGACATTAGTTGCACCGATTTCTGCGATCGCTTCTTTGGCAATTTTAAAAGCTGGATCTTCTGGACTGTCAATGATCAGCTTTAAATCGTACTGTGGGTAATTTTGTTTTAAGAGCGATCGCACACAGTTAGGTAAAAACGGATCAGCACCTCGTAAACAAAGAATTACTGCCGTTTTTGGTAATTGGTCATCCGATAATACAGGTTGTTTATATGAGCGCAAATACCATAAAAATAGCAGCGTTAAACATACCTGAATAACTAGCCAACTTATCAAAGACTTAGACAGAAATGTCATTACATCTTGCATGAAATCTATAGTCTCCGGCAGAATTAGGGTAGATGGGGAGATGAAGAGATAAGGAGATGGGGAGAATTACCTGTTCCCCATTCCCTTTTCCTAGTCACTGATTAGGGATCGAGAGAATATTTAAGTGAGATATTAATAGTGGTATTTTTTGTCATTTTAAAACTTGAATTGCGGAACTTTGGTGTACCAGTTTGAACAGAAACAGTTGGATTTTTAGAAATTCCAAAACCTTCTTTAGGAATCCCAAAAAAGTCCTTATTTAGTTTGCGATCACCATTTTGATCATCAACAACTGCAACAGCATAAGTTCCA
Organism: Anabaena lutea FACHB-196; assembly: GCF_014698305.1. Taxonomy (GTDB): domain Bacteria; phylum Cyanobacteriota; class Cyanobacteriia; order Cyanobacteriales; family Nostocaceae; genus Anabaena; species Anabaena lutea. The sequence goes on from NZ_JACJST010000002.1 coordinate 341,281, forward strand.
GGTTTTAAACCAGAAAATACTTTCTTTACAGAAGTACCATTAATCTTAGTGCAGCCATTTTGAACTTCACTAGAATTACTCATGGGAAATCCTTTCTCAGAATCATAAACTCTGAAGCAGATTTCACCTGTTTTGTGACGTACCCCATTGACTATTACAGTCAGTGTGGTGTTTGGTTCTGCATGAACTGTTTTAGCGCAACTTAGGCTTAATAAAGTTGCCAGAAACAGATAATGAAGTTGAGAAATTTTCAACATATGAATTGATGCCAGAGTAATCGGTTAAAATTGTAGATTTGGTTTTTTTGAACTTAGTTGACAGCAGTATTTTGGCAGCTATCAACAAATCTTTAATTAATAAAGATTCTGTGCCAGATAGCTTTTTAACTATACTAAAGTAACAAAATACTTGCTCAAAAAAACTCAAAGAACTTTGACTAATAGAAAGTATATATTCCCGCAAAATTCGCCAATGAGGAAATAAAATTTTGCCCTTATTCTTTGAGTCGAACCAGACTGAATACTCATAAAAATCTGGTAACATATCTAATGAGTATTGAGGATTTTCGTGAGTAAATGCCAAATAATTTGGGAAAAACATACTCAGAGATTGCTGAGAATGACTCCTCGCAAAAAATAAGTATTCAGGGATTTCATAAAACTGCCCGACCATACCCAGTCTTAATAATAAAATCCCATCTGCATTACCGTGACCACCCATAGGAGGAATTTTTTTCAAAGCACTTTGACGAATTACACCATACATTTGATAACACAAATGTTTGGTTAGTAGTTCATGAAACCTCAAATGTGGTTTTGCTGAATCAGTGAGGAGTTTAATGCCGTAGTTTTGCAGAAATTCACCCTGTTCATCAATAAAAGATGTGTGAGAATGGCACAAGATATAATTGGGATTTTCTTCAAGTACCTGAATACATTTACTGAGAAAATCAGGAGCGTGTAAATCGTCGTAAGCTGCCCATTTAAAGTATTCACTATTGGACAATTCAAAAACGCGATTGAAGTTACAAGCACAACCAATATTATTCGCATTTCGATAGTAACGAATACGTTTATCTTGTGCAGCGTAGGTTCTACAAATTTCTTCAGTATTATCTGTAGATGCGTTATCTGAGATGATTAACTCAAAATCGCCAAAAGTCTGGTTTAACAAAGAATCTAGAGATTCTTGTAGAAATTTATCGCCATTATATACAGGTAATCCAATGCTTACTTGTGGCTGATATTTGTACATATGCAATTACCCAATAAATTAACCTATTTCATCAATTTTTGGAGGTCAGTTTTTTGCAACCACTGATGAGTACGCTTCATTCCTTCTTCGAGGTCAACTTTGGGTTTATAATTTAAGATATTTGTAGCTTTAGCAATAGAATAAGCATAAGGACGACTCATAAAATCGACAGATTCAGGAAGAATATCCGCCTTTTTACGAAATAGCTTTTGTCCTTGATGACGGACGCGGAGAAATAATTTCATTTCTTCTTTAGGAAGAGACATAGGTGCTGGTAAACCTTCCATGGCAGCTAAGTGAATAAAATATTCTTTCCACGAAGTTTCTTCACCATCTGTAATATTAAAAATTTCGCCGTAGGTTTCTTTTTCTATAGCTAAAAAGACGGCATCAATTAAGTTATCAACATACAAATGATTCATCACACCTTGACCATCATTTGCATAGGCAAATAATTTTTGTCGCATCATCATTACTGGCCGTACTATCCAAGGCATACTACCTGGGCCATAAACATCTCCAGCACGGATAATAATGACACCGAATTCTGATGGAGAATTCAGTTGTAAAAGTTCTGCTTCTGCTTCAATTTTTGTCTGGCAATAGGGATTATTTTCACTAGAAAGTGTGCCTATTTCTGTGACATTGTTAGCATAATTGAAGCCATAAACTAGAACAGTAGAAAGATGTACAAAGGTTTTCACACCAGCTTGCTTTGCGGCTTTGGCTATATTCAAAGTACCACTAACATTTATTTCTCGAAAATGTTTGAGTTCTCCAGCTTCTTCAGCAAGTTGATTGGTATGTAAAACAATGTCTACTCCTTGACAAGCTTTCTGAGCTATTTTTGCATCGGTGATACTACCAACAATAATCTCAACTCCCAAATTTTGGAGGTTCTTATCCTGCTCCGAAGAACTTTGTAATCCTCTGACTTTCATCCCTTGAGCTAGAGCTAACTCGGCTGCACGCAAGCCGATAAATTCGTCAGTTCCGGTGATGAGAATAGTTTTGTTGTTGAAGTTCATAGTGAATTATGGAAAGGTAAATATGTTGACTGAAATTGCGGAATTTAATCTAGATTAACTAGAAAATATCAGCAGGATCTGCGGAGCGAAGTTTATTAATAGCTAAGGCTCCAGAAGTGATGCAAATCAAAACTATAGATGTTAAGACAATCAATGCATTGTTAAGGGTCATGACGATGGGTAAATTAGTAGATTTCATAGCAAAATCATATAAAGCTACAGAAACGATAAACCCTGGTATATAAGCTAAGATTGCCAAAATTAACGCCTGTTGAAAAACCACATTCAGTAAATAACCATTTGCATAACCAATAGCTTTTAAAGTTGCATAGGCAATAAATTGAGTGGCAATATTGCTGTAAAGAATTTGATAAACGATAACTACACCAACAACAGAAGCCATTGTGAGCATTAAGTTAAGTATGAAACCAATAGGAGTTCTTACAGCCCAATATTTTTTTTCAAAGTCAATAAAGCCTTGACGAGTAAAAATCTGAACATCATTAGGTAGACTTGCTTGTAAATTTTTCAAAACCTGATTTGTGTTCACCCCAGGTTTAAGTTTGATAATACCCACATCTATCTTTTCTACAGGACGAGAATTAGGATTTATTCTTAAGAAAGTTGAGTCACTAACAATTAAATTTCCATCTACACCAAAGGAAGGACCCAAACTAAATAAACCCCCTACTCTTACCCGATAACCTTTTACAGCATCAAAAGGAAAGATTTCAATTGTTTGATCAGTATCTCCCCGCTCAAATTTTTCAGCGATTGGACCGAATTCTGGTCGGGAATCTCTGTCAAAAAACATGATGTCAGGAATTTTTAGTTTATCTAAATTCTGCTCTAATTCGGGAATATTCATGACTGGTTTTCCTGGATCAAAACCAATTACATATATTGAATATTTTTCACCCGTAGCAGGATTTTTTAATTTAGCAAATTGTAAATACATGGGACTAACAGACTCAACACCATCAAAGCCTAATGTTTGGTATAAACGAGTCCGAGAAAAGCTTTGATTAGAAGTCAAGGATTTATATTGAGAACTGACTAAAAATAAATCCCCCTTGAGATTTTGGTGAACTGCGGTAGCACTAGAATAAAGTGCATCTTGGAAACCAAGTTGAATAAACATCAGCAGCACAATAAATGCAATCCCAGCTACAGCTACCACAAAACGCACTTTTTGCTGGGCAAGCTGTAGCCATGCTAAAGGAATTTTGATATTCATATATTTTGTTATTTGTTATTTGTCAGTTGTCAGTTGATCGACAATCAATGACTAGTGACTAAATGTGAATAGAAACATCCACCTGCAAATGGGTTAATCGAGCTACTTTTTGATTATCAGCAGAATTTTCAATGGCTATTTTTACCTCAATTATGCGTCGATCAGTATCTGAATTGGGGTTAATACTAAAAATGCTTTGTTTCTCAACTTGCCAACCAATTTCTTTCACAGTTCCCTGTAATTGCTCAGGAAATGCAGCACTGGTGATAGTAGCTTTTTGACCAACACGTACTTTTTGAATATCGGTTTGATAAACTTCAGCAACCACATTCATTTCTGATGTATTACCAAGTTCAGCGAAACCAGAATTAGCAATTACTTCACCATTTTTGGCATGAATTTTCAAAATTCTGGCATCTATGGGAGATTTGATATAAGTTAAATCGTGATCGGCTTTGGCTTGTTGAATAGCAGTTTCAGCACTTTTGACTTCACTTTCTGCTAATTGAACATCGACGTTACGTACTTCGCTAATGCTGTTGAGTTTCGCTTTTGCTTCTTTTATTTGATCTTTCAGGGTATTTTGAGTACGCACAAGAGAGGCTTTAGCTTCTATTAATTGTTCTTGAGTAGTTTTAAGTTGCAAAGCTTTAGTATCAGTTATGGAAGCAGAAATTGCCCCGTCTTTGTATAATTGCTGATAGCGATCGCTCTCTTTTTGAGCATTATCTACTTCGGCTTGGATGCGGTTAATTGTTGCAATTTGAGATGCGATATCACCTGTTAATTGGGAATTCAAACGAGTAATTGTTGCTTTTTGAGCGTTGATGTCTCCAGGTTTAGCCCCAGCTTTTACTTGTGCTAATTTAGATTTAGCAACTAATAATTTATCAAAGGCTTGCTTAATAGCTGCTTTAGAACGAGCATAATCTTCTAAATAAGCCAATACTTGCCCCGTTTTTACCTCGTCTCCTTCAGTTACCAACAGTTTTTCTACACGCACACCATTGATGGAATTAGGAGCAGATAAATAAGTAATTTTGCCTTGTGGTTGCAATCGTCCCAAAGCAGTTACAGAAACTTTTATAGGAGTTGGGTTGAGGGGATTAACTGGAGAAGATTGAACCTGATTCTCAGGGTTTAGCTTCAACTGAGAAAAACTGTAGAAAGATATAAAACCAGTAGCTAAAGTAATAGAAGCTGCCAAAATTATTTTCCACTTAATTGCAGCTTTTTTCAATAACTGGCGCTCTTTGTTTACTGCCATATTTTTATTCCAAGTATTTTCTGCTCAGGGATAGTTGTAATAGTTATATCCGCAGATTATCTAAAATAACTTATCCCCCATATTTGTAGTTTTAGTCAGTGGATATAGCGTTTAATAGTTGGCTGATGAACAAGTTGAAAGATAAAGTTATCTGCGTCCATCTGCGGTTAATTCTTTCTTGCTGTATCTCATGAATGTGGGAAATGCTATCAGCTTAATTAGGATTTGTAGCCGATATAGATAAAAAGATGAACCACCAAATCAACAGTGATATTACTTCCAAGTATCCTCAGTTTTATGCTTAATGGGCATTTGGTAAAGTAGCGTAAAATACCATAGTGCCAAATAAAATTCTCATCTCAAGATGTAACGAAGCGGTGATTGTACTGAACTATCAAAACTTGATTAACTTATATTTAAGTCTGCCAAAATAATTCCTATTTGTCAACAAAATTAATCAGGTACTTTTCTCTAGCAAGAACAACAATAGTTGAGATGAACAACATAGATGAAACTAGATCTTTTCTATTCATCATGATCTTATAAACTCATAAATTAGCTATTAAATCTGTATTTTGCTTATCAAATAGTCATTATCGGCTGGTAAATGTGCAGATTTCATCACAAGTCATGCTGAAGATGTTTAGCTAACAACATCCTGTAAATTAATATTTGCTTTATAAATAACTATTTTGTTGGGGAAGCCAAGTTATCTTATAAATTCATAAAAAAAGGAGATGGAATTATGATGCTTTTCTGAAAAAAATACCTTTATGTTCAAGGAATATATATGTGTATTTATTGATTTGTGACTTAGTAGACAACAGAGGTATAAAGCTTGCTCCATCAAGACAAACTTGTCGTTCAACCCGTAATTACTTGAACTAGTGATTAGTTGATTTTAGTTAAAGATTATACCTTTTTATTCATTTTATTTGCAAAAGCAATATGAGTGACAAAGTATTTCTTTCTAAACTGACTTTAAATGAACTATTCAATTTCTCTAAGCTGTGCTAGTCTTTGTATTAATTCAAGGCGTAAAAGCTGCATAATAGTCAGGTAATTAATTGAAATAAAAAAGGAAAAAGAAAAAATACTATAACCTAGCCTGGTTATTAGAGGATATAAAAAGTTTAAGTATTTTTCAGGTTGCATGAATTCAGATTAAAGGTGTTGCCCTTTCTGTAACAAGTTTGGCAGCTTTTATTGGTCGAATAGCATAAAATATATTAACCTAGATGGTGAAAATAGCTATGGTATTTATCAAAATACAGCACATAGGATTAATACTAATAGCCTTTCTGTAGCCAAGCTAGATTATCTCAATGGTGCGAGAAAAAAACACATTGCTATTTTCATCACGACTCCTCAGTTTTTCTGGTTCCAGAGGGATAAAATCGCCGAAATCTTTACTATTAATCTGGGATGCAATTCACCAATTTATTACCTAAAGCACACCTAGAATATTTTACCAGTTGCCACAATATCAAGAATTGTTTGTGTAGAGGTTAGTAAATATTACGGTTAACTTGTGTTTCTAATATACCGTAATTTTCATTCATAACGTCTCTGAGAAAAGCACAAAAGGGAAGAGAAACTTGCATAGTATTTTTTTAGGACTACAGTGTTCCCAAATTGCCTCAAAGCACAAAAAATGCCAATTATTTAGATATGGAGCTAAGGCAGTATTTACCGTGTGGTGTTGATTGAAAAAACCTTATTCCTTACGCAGATAGGATAGCTAACTGCTGGTAAGAAGAGATAGCTTTATTATTTGTCAGCAATAGAAATTACTGTTGCTAAACAATCCACAGTACTCAAAATTAGTCTATGCCATGATATCTGCTTCTTCAATTAATACTGCCTTGTCGGAGTTAGAAGCTCAGATTAACAGTTGTGAAAAGGATTTGATTAGGTTTATAGAGGAAAAACAAATGAAATCAGAAACGTCGATATCTACTAACAAAATTAATAGACAACTGCAACAAAATCCGATTGCGATTGTCGGCATGGCATCTTTATTACCAAAAGCCAGAAACTTACGAGAATATTGGCGCAATATTGTTAATAAAACTGACTGTATTACTGATGTTCCTGAAACACATTGGAGTGTGAAAGATTATTATGATCCTAACCCCAGAACCCCAGAAGATAAAACCTATTGTAAACGCGGTGGATTTATTCCTGAGGTAGATTTTAATCCGATGGAATTTGGTATTCCTCCCAGCATTTTAGAAGTTACTGATGTATCACAACTATTAAGTTTAGTAGTTGCGAAAGAAGCAATGGAAGATGCTGGTTATAGTGAATCGCGTGAATTTAACCGCGAGAATGTGGGGGTAATTTTAGGTGTAGCGCAAGCCAAACAATTAGGAATACCACTATCTGCAAGGTTAGAATATCCGATTTGGGAAAAAGTTCTCAAAAGTAGTGGTTTATCTGACGATGATACTAAAGTAATCGTCGATAAAATCAAAACTGCTTATATCAAATGGGATGAAAATGCTTTTCCTGGAATGTTAGCAAATGTGGTTGCTGGCAGAATTGCTAATCGGCTCAACTTTGGCGGTACAAACTGTGTAGTTGATGCTGCTTGTGCTAGTTCCTTCGGTGCTTTGAAGATGGCAATTAGTGAGCTAATTGAATATCGTAGCGATATGATGCTGACGGGTGGTGTAGACACCGATAACAGCATCATGGCTTACATTTCTTTTAGCAAAACTCCTGCTGTTACTCCTAGCGAAAATGTCAAACCTTTCGATGCTAAATCTGACGGCATGATGTTAGGTGAAGGTATCGGCATGATTGTTCTGAAACGTCTCGAAGATGCCGAAAGAGACGGTGACAAAATCTATGCAGTTATTAAAGGTATTGGCACTTCTAGCGACGGACGTTATAAGAGTATTTATGCTCCTCGCAAAGAAGGACAAGTCAAAGCTTTAGAACGTGCTTACGATGATGCTGGTTTTTCTCCTGCGACTGTGGGTTTGATGGAAGCACATGGTACAGGAACAATGGCTGGAGATCCCACAGAATTCGGTTCTTTGCGAGATTTCTTTACTCAATATGACGACAAAAAACAGCATATTGCTTTGGGTAGTGTAAAATCGCAAATTGGACATACAAAAGCCGCAGCAGGTGCAGCAAGTTTAATTAAAACTGCGTTGGCTTTACATCACAAAATTTTGCCCCCAACTATCAATATTACAGAGCCAAATCCTAAACTCGATATTCAAAATTCGTCCTTTTATTTGAACACTGAAACTAGACCTTGGATCAAGGCAGAAGGGGAAGCGCCAAGACGTGCTGGTGTGAGTTCTTTTGGTTTTGGTGGGACTAATTATCACGTGGTTTTGGAAGAATACGAAGCAGAACAAAAACAAGCTTATCGTTTACATAATGCGGCTAGTGAAGTGTTGTTATTTGGTTCTACTCCAGCAGAATTGATCACTAAGTTAGAAGCAACTTTCAATAATTTGCAATCTAACGAGGGAGAAAGACATTATTCGCAATTAATCCAAGAATGTCAGTCTTTAGTTATTCCCAAAACTGCGGCGAGAATTGGGTTTGTAGCTGAGAATATCCAAGAAGCTTGTAAGTTGCTGAAAGTTAGTATTGATTTACTGAAAAATAAGCAGTCAGCCGTTTCTTGGGAACATCCTCAAGGTATTTATTACCGGGCTGCGGGGATGGAATTAGGCGGAAAAGTTGTGGCTTTATTCTCTGGACAAGGTTCTCAATACCTGGAAATGGGTAGAGAAGCGGTGATGAATTTCCCGGCTTTGCGTCGTCTGTATGGACAGATGGATGGGTTGTTAATTAAGGATAATTTGCAACCAATTTCGCAAATTGTTTTCCCGAATCCAACTTTTGAAGAAGAGGAAAAAACTGCTCAAATTGCAGCTTTGCAAAGAACTGAATATGCTCAACCTGCAATTGGGGTTTTTAGTGCCGGGTTGTATTCTATCTTCCAACAAGCTGGGTTTAAGTCAGATTTTGTCGCCGGACATAGTTTTGGTGAATTGACGGCTTTGTGGGCGGCGGGAGTGCTGACTGAGGAGGATTATTTGTTCTTGGTTAAGTCTAGAGGTCAAGCGATGGCTGCACCGAAAGACCCAGACCATGATGCGGGTAGTATGTTGGCGGTGAAGGAAGATATTAGTAAGGTGGAAGCGGTGCTGAGGCATTTTCCCCAAGTTGCGATCGCTAATTTTAATTCTCCCACGCAAGTTGTCCTCGCCGGGCCAACGGCGGAAATTAAGAAAATCCAGCAAAAATTCCAAGAATTAGGCTATGGGGCGGTGTTGTTACCAGTTTCTGCTGCGTTCCACACACCTTTGATTGCATTTGCTCAAAAATCATTTGCGATCGCTACCAAGTCTGTCGATTTCCAAAATCCCAAAGTTCCCGTTTTCAGCAACGTTACCGGCAAACAATATCCCCAAGAACCTTCAGGAATTCAAAGAGTTCTAGAAGGACACCTTTCCAGTTCAGTGATGTTCAAACAAGAGATTGAAAACATCTACGCTGCTGGTGGTTATTGCTTCGTAGAATTTGGTCCCAAACGGATTCTCACCAACTTAGTCAAAGATATCTTAGGCGATCGCCCTCATCTTACCGTATCACTCAACCCTAGTACTCAAAAGAATAGCGATCGCTCCCTCAGAGAAGCAGCAATCCAACTGCGCGTCATGGGTATGGCTTTGAGCAATCTTGACCCCTACCAACTACCCCCAGTCATCCCCCCAACTGCCACCAAAAAGGCATTAAACGTCAAATTAAACGGTGTTAACTACGTTTCCGAAAAAACCAGAAACGCCTTCACTGAAGCCCTACAGGATGGTTTCACCGTAGGGGCGGGGTCTCCCCGCCCAAGGTCTCCCCGCCCTCTTACTCTCCCAGAGTCTCCCCGCCCTCTCACTCCCCAGCCTGAAACTTTCATAGAAAATTCAGTCAAACCAAACAACATTCCAGCACAGACAACCAACGGTCATAACGGTAACGGACACAAAAAAACCCCTGTAATTAGCACCCCACAACAGCTTCAGATGACTCCTGCACCCCGTTCAAATCAAGCAATCCCAGAATTATTACCTACAGCACGCCAAGCAGTTGCACAGCGTCCAGGAGGGAAAATGGAAACACCAGATAAAAATATCAACTTCCAACAGGTTCTCGAAAGTTTAGAAAACCTCCTGAACCAGTTTCAACACAACCAAAGTGATAACTTACAAATTCATGGGACTTATCTAAGTCATCAAATGGAATACGCCAAAACGTTCTTCCAACTGATGCAACAACAGAACGCCCTATTTATCAATAGTAAATCTTCCGAAACCGCCCAACTCAAACAAGTTGTTATGGAAAGTTTTGAGCGCAGCATGATGCAGTTTCACAACCAACAAAGTGAAACCCTCCGCATTCATGAACAATATCTGCGGGAACAAGTAGAATACACCAAAAACTTTTTCCAACTCATACAACAAGAATATTCTCAACTAATTGCCGGTACAGAAACAACTCAACCTTTAATTCCCCCCCAACTCACAGAAACACACACCAACAGTTTACGGGAGTTGATAACAGAAGCACCTGTAACAGAAACAGTTGTTCCTCCTACCGCCAAAATCGTAGAAACCCAACCCGTAATCGAGCCAGTAGTTGAAGAAGCTGCACCTGTAATAGCAGCAATTCCCCTTCCTAAAATTGCAGAACCTACACCAGAACTTACCCCAGTTGTAGAAACTCAACCTGAATCGGTAGCACCTGTAGCTTTAATACCCGAACCAGCAACCACCAACATTAATATTGATGACATAGGTCAAAACCTCCTAACCATAACCAGCGAGAAAACAGGCTATCCCATCGAAATGCTAGAACTCGACATGGACATGGAAGCCGACCTAGGAATTGATTCCATCAAACGGGTAGAAATTCTGGGAGGATTGCAAGAACTATACCCCAACTTACCCAAACCAAACTTAGAAGAACTAGCAGAAAAACGCACCATTGGTCAAGTTGTCGAGTATCTACAAAAACAGGTGACAGGTGACAAGTTAACAGAAGAAATACAGGTGACAGGTGACAGGTTACAGGTGACAGAGAAGAAAGTAGAAGAAGCAAAGGAAGAATTACCTATTACCTCTTCTCAGTCCCTAGAAGAAAGCGACGAATACGCAGATTTAGGTCAAACCCTGTTAAACATCACCAGTGAAAAAACAGGCTACCCAGTTGAGATGCTCGAACTAGACATGGACATGGAGGCCGACTTAGGGATTGACTCCATCAAACGGGTAGAAATACTGGGTGCAATGCAAGAAACGTACCCCAACTTACCCAAACCAAATATAGAAGAATTAGGCGACCTGCGAACAATTGGACAAATAGTAGACTACCTCCAAAAGCTGGTGGGAGGTGAAAAAAAAAAGCTTGATTTTGACCCGGTAGGGGCGGGGTCTCCCCACCCTCTTAATCCCTCCGTTCCAGAAGTAGTGGATTTAACCCCACCGCCAATAGTAGACCCAAATCTTCCCCGTCGCCCAGTAAAACTAAAAACCTTACCCCGACCGGATTTTTGGGAATGCAAACTACCAGAGGGACACATTAGTTTAATTACTGATGATGGTTCCCTCACCACCACCAAACTAGCTCACGCACTGGTTGAACAAGGTTGGAAAGTAGTAGTTCTGAGTTTCCCCCAAACATTAGTTCCTCAACAATTGCCATTACCCCTAGGTGTTAGCCGCGTGATCATGGCAAATATGAGCGAACAACATCTACAACTACTATTACAAAGCATAACTACTCAACATGGAAAAATTGGGGCATTCATTCATCTTCATCCTCAATTCAACACAGAAAACACAGGTAAAATTTCCTATCTAGAAACAGAAAAAGCAATAGTCAAACAAGTGTTCTTGATAGCCAAACATCTCAAACCAACATTGAACACAGCCGCTGATTTAGAAGGAAGAGTAAGCTTCTGTACAGTAGCCCATCTTGACGGCACATTTGGGTTAGAACACAAAGAAAACTTTGGAGTTATCGGTGCTGGCTTATTTGGATTAACCAAAAGTTTGAGATGGGAATGGCCAAAAGTATTCTTAAGAGCAATAGACTTAAGCCCAACCTTAGATCCTCACCAATCAGCAGAATATATTGTTGCCGAATTGCATGATTCCAACAGATATATAGGTGAAGTTGGCTATAGTTCACAAGGAAGAGTCACCCTCATAGCTAAACCCGAATAACCAGTAGGGTGGGCATTGCCCACCTCACAAAAACTCCTCTCTTCCTCTTTGCGCCTCTGCGCCTCTGCGAGAGAAAATCATAAACTTATTCATCAACACATAATCAATTATAAATTGGAAACATGACAGCAACACTTCAAATTAATCCATCATCTGTCTTCGTCGTCAGTGGTGGAGCCAAGGGAATCACTGCACAATGCACCATTAAATTAGCACAAAACCAACCTTGTAAATTTATTCTGCTTGGTCGTTCTGAAATCACCACAGAACCAGAATATGCTCGTAATTGTTTAGAAGATTCCGCCTTGAAAAAACGCATCATGGAAAATCTGATTTCTCAAGGTGAGAAACCAACACCCATGATGGTACAAAAAATATTTAATGATATTAATTCTAGCCGAGAAATTAATAAAACCTTGGCAGCTATTGAAGCAGCAGGTGCAAAGGCAGAATATATTAGTGTTGATGTTACAGATACCGTAACATTGAAAGCCAAACTTGGCGCTGTCGTTCAAAAGTTTGGTCAAATTACAGGCATTATTCACGGTGCTGGTAATTTGGCTGATAAATTAATTGAAAAGAAAACACAAGAAGATTTTGAAAAGGTTTACACCGCTAAAGTTCAGGGTTTAGAAAATCTACTCGCTTGCGTTAATATCCAGCAATTACAGCATTTAGTTTTATTTTCTTCTGTGACTGGTTTTTATGGGAATATTGGTCAAAGTGATTATGCTATCGCTAACGAAATTCTCAACAAATCAGCCCACCTCATCAAACAATCTCATCCTCAATGTCATGTAGTGGCAATTAATTGGGGTGGTTGGGATAGTGGTATGGTGACACCACAATTAAAAAAGGCATTTGCAGAAAGGGGAATTAGTATTATTCCTCTGGAAGTGGGTACACAAATGTTAGTTAATGAACTGCACCCTGCTTATCAAGATAATACACAAATTGTCATTGGTAGCACGATGATTCCACCGGCAATGCCTTTAGATTTACAATTGCGAACCTATCGCATTCGGCGACGAATGACATTAGCAGAAAATCCATTTTTGTATGATCATACAATTGCAGGTTCTCCAGTATTACCAGCTACTTGTGCTAAATCTTGGATGGTTAATGGTTGTGAAGAAATTTATCCAGGCTATACATATTTCAGTTGTCAAGATTTCAAAGTTTTGAAAGGAATTACTTTTAACTCTAGTTTGGCTCATGAACATATTCTAGAAATACAAGAAGTCTCCAAAAGCGATGGTAATTTTGTTGAATTTCAGACCAAAATTTTGAGTAAAACCCCTGAAGGAAGAACTCATTATCATTTTAGCGCTCTCATCAAAATAGTCCGCAAAATGCCAGAATCTCCCATTTATGAATCAGTGGATCTCAGGGAAGATAACATTGTCACTACCACTGGTAAAGGTTTTTATCAAAATGGAGATTTATCCTTATTTCATGGTCCAGCATTCCAAGAAATTACTAAAGTCTTAAATATTAGCCCAGAAAAACTTACAGCCGAATGCTGTTGGCAAGAAATCACAGCCAAACAACAAGGACAATTCCCTGTTAAATGGCACAATCCCTACATAATTGATTTGAGTACTCAAACTCTATGGCTATGGTTAAATCATTTCCATCAAGAAGTGTGTTTACCAGGACAATTAACATACTGTGAACAATTTTTAAGTGTTCCAGCCAATGTACCTTTTTATGTGTCTTGTGAAATTATTAGCAAAACCGATACTGGCATAAATGCTAATTTCTTGATTCATAATCGTGAGGGAAAAATATATTCACGTATTCTTGGAGCAAAAGCAGTTATTTGGCCAATGAAAATGCTCAATCGTAAGCAATAGTAGGTTAAGCGACAGCGCAACCCAACAAATTCACCTGAATCCTTACATAATAACAGCGAAAGTTGTTAATCCTTGCCGATTGGGGGAATAGCGTAAATCCTTAAAAACTAAGGAAATTTTTATTTCCTTAACGTCTTATGCCCCAACGAGGATTTCAACAGTGGAAAAAATAGCGATCATTGGGTTATCTTGCCTCTTTCCAGATGCTAATAATCCTGAAGAGTTTTGGCAGAATCTCAGCGCAGAAAAAGACTCAACTTCATCTGTAAGTGTTGCTGAATTGGGAGTAGACCCCGCCATATTCTACGATGCTAATAAGGGGAAACCGGAAAAAATTTACTTCCAAAAAGGTGGATTTATCCGCAATTTCAACTTTGATGCTAGTGAGTATAATTTACCTGCAACATTTGTCCAAGGTCTGGATAATACTTTTAAATGGTCACTGTATGCTGCTAAACAGGCAATTATCCACAGTGGTTATTGGGGAAATCAATCTGCTCTCTCGAAATGCGGCGTAATTTTAGGAACTCTTGCTTTACCAACTAAAGCTTCTAATCAATTGTTTGCTCCCATTTATCAGCAAACTATTGAACCTGCGATTGGTGAACTTTTACAGGAAAAAGACTTCCGTTTAGGTGGTTCATTAACTGCTACGAAAGCATCTCCATATAATGCGATGGTGAGCGGCTTACCTGCTGCTATAATTTCCCGTGCATTTTCTCTTTCTGGAACTCATTTCTGTATAGATGCTGCTTGTTCATCAGCATTTTATGCCATTAAATTAGCATCCTATTATCTGCAATCTGGTAAAGCTGATTTGATGTTAGCTGGTGCTATTAGTTGTGCAGATCCGTTGTTTTTAAGAATGTTGTTTTCCGGGATTCAAGGATATCCAGAAAACGGTATTAGCCGTCCTCTAGATAAAGCATCACGCGGGTTAATTACCTCCGAAGGCATAGGAATGGTAATGCTCAAACGCTACAGTGATGCTGTCAGAGATGGAGACAAAATTCTCGCAACAATCTGCGGTAATGGTCTATCTAATGATGGTAAAGGTAAGCACCTCCTCAGTCCCAATGCTCACGGACAAACCACTGCATATCAAAGAGCTTATGCTGAGGCTAAACTTAACCCCCAAGCAATTGATTATTTAGAGTGTCACGCTACCGGTACTCTGTTGGGAGATACCACTGAATGCAACTCAGTTGAAGGCTTTTTCGGTCAATACCAAGCAACGCCTTTGGTGGGTTCAGCTAAAACTAACGTCGGTCATTTACTCGTTGCTGCTGGCATGGTGGGGATAACAAAGACGATTTTAAGTATGTCTCACGGTGTTATTCCTGCAACTATCAATGTCAGTGAACCTGTGGGTTCTGAAAATAATGTGATTTCGCCTCAAAACATTGTCAGAACTGCCACACCTTGGCCGAGTAAAGGAAATAAGTACGTAGCTTTAAGTGCATTTGGTTTTGGTGGAAATAACTCTCATTTAATTCTTGAACAGGGGGAAGTCAGCAAATGAGTCTTCAAGAAAATATGACTGCAAAAATGGCAATTGTAGGCATGGATGCCTTTTTCGGTGAATGTGATCAATTAGATGCTTTTGAGAGCAGCATTTACGACGGAAAACAGCATTTTATTCCCCTGCCAGAAAAAAGGTGGCATGGTATTAATGAGCAAGAAACATTACTGCAAGAGTACGGTTTAGAAGCCGGAAAAGTACCCCAAGGTGCATATATTAGAGATTTTGAAGTTGATACTTTAGCTTACAAAATTCCCCCTAACGAAGTTGAAAAAGTTAACCCGCAACAACTTTTATTATTGAAGGTGTGCGATCGCGCCCTCAAAGATGCAAAAATACCCGAAGATGGTAATGTAGCGGTCATTATCGCTGCGGACACAGAATTATCTGTACACCAACTACAACAACGTTGGAATTCAGCTTGGCAAGTTAAAGACGGTTTAAACGCCGCAGAAATCGCCTTACCTCCCGAAAAAATTGCCCAACTAGAAACCATAATTAAAGATAGTATTCACCACCAAGTTGATTTGGGTGAATATCTCAGCTATGTCGGCAATATTATGGCCAGTCGCGTTTCTTCGTTGTGGAATTTCTCAGGCCCCTCATTCACTCTTAGCGCTGTAGAAACTGCCGCATTTAAAGCTTTAGAACTCGCACAAATGCTACTAGCGACAAATGAAGTAGACGCAGTTGTTGTTGGTGCTGTTGACTTAGCCGGTGGTGTGGAAAATGTCTTACTCCGCAGTCAATTCGGAAAAATAAATACAGGCATTAATACCTTAAGTTTTGATCAAAACGCCGACGGTTGGACTGTGGGAGAAGGTGCAGGTGCAGTTGTCCTCAAACGTCATGATACAGCTTTGGAAAATAGCGATCGCATCTATGCAGTCATTGACGGTATCAGCATCGGACAATCTCCCTCAATGGCTGTAGACGAAGCGACCATTAGCCAAATCTGCAAACAAGCTTTTCAACAAGCGGGAATTCAACCCACAGAGGTAAATTACCTGGAAGTCTGCGGTAGTGGAATTCCCGCAGAAGACGAAGCCGAAATTAACGGCATTCTCCAAGCTTATCCCCCCGTTGGTAACGGTTTACACTGCGCCATTGGTAGCGTCAAAGCCAATATCGGTAACACCTTTGTCGCTTCGGGAATAGCCAGCTTAATTAAAACTGCCCTCAGTCTCTACCATAGATATATTCCCGGAACCCCCAATTGGTCTGGTGTCAAAACACCGCAAGTATGGGAAGGTAGCCCTTTCTACGTTGCGACCGAATCAAGACCTTGGTTTTCACCAAAAGAAGGCAGATGTAGAATTTCCGCTATTAATAGTATCGGCTGTGATGGCTCTTTTGCTCATGTCATTTTATCAGAAGACACCCATCAAGAAGAACGGGTCAGCCGCTATTTAGAGTCACGACCTTTTTATCTTTTTCCTATCGCTGCTGATGATTATGCCACTTTGTTTGCAGGTTTAGATAATTTGCAACAAAACATTGAAAATGCTGATAATCTTCAAGCTACTGCGAGTCAGACGTTTGTTAAATTTCAGCAGCATTCAAATGCTAAATATGCCTTATCTATTACCGGACGCAACCACAAAGAATTACTCAAAGAAATTAACTCGGCGCGTAAAGGTGTAAATATTGCCTTTGAAAAAGGTACAGATTGGCAAACTCCTCTTGGTAGTTATTTTACACCAAAACCACTTGGTAAAAATGGAGAAATTGCCTATATTTATCCTGCCGCAGTTAATTCCTATGTGGGCATGGGGCGGACTTTATTCCGTCTTTTTCCCAAATCTTTCGATGACTTAATCATCAAAAGTCTTTACAAACGTGCTGCTGATGTGGAACTACTTGTTTTTCCCAGAAGCCTGAGCAAATTGTCAACACGACAACTAGAAACTCTAGAAAAAAAATTGCTTGATGATTCTCTGGCTATGTTTGAAGCCGAAGTGCTTTTTACCAGAATGATCACGACAATTATCAGCCAAGATTTTCAAGTTAAACCTAAATATATCTTTGGGTATAGTTTAGGTGAAACAAGTATGATGGTTGCTCAAGGAGTGTGGAGCAATTTTTATGAAGTCAGTCACACCTTTAATTCCTCAGCTTTATTTGGTGATAGATTATCAGGCCCCAAAAATGCTGTGCGTGAGTATTGGGGACTACCAAAAGCATCCTCAACTTCTGATAATAATTTCTGGAGTAACTACGTTCTCATAGCCAGTCCTACCCAGGTCAAAGAATGTTTAAAAGATGAAAATCGCGTCTACCTAACTCAGATTAATACACCAGAAGAAGTATTAATTGCTGGTGAACCAGCCGCTTGTGAGCGAGTAATTAAAAAGCTTGGTTGTAACGCTTTTCCAGCACCTTTTGATCATGTGATTCATTGTCAAACAATGCAATCAGAAGCGCAAGAATTGGAAAAACTCTACACTTTACCAGCACAAACAATTCCCGGTATTACCTTTTATTCCGCTGCCGAGTATCAACCAACTACACTTGATAGTCAAGTAATTGCTCATAACATTGCCAAAGGATTATCGCAACAACTCGATTTTCCCCGCTTAGTTAATCGTGTCTACGCAGATGGAGCTAGAATCTTCATTGAAGCAGGTGCTGGTGGTGTATGTTCTCGTTGGATAGATAAAATTCTTGGCAACCAAGAACACATCACCGTATCCCTAAATCGTCGCGGTATGGATGACCATACATCACTTGTTAAAGGACTAGCAAAATTGCTCAGTCATCGAGTGAATTTGAACTTAGATCCACTCTACAACTTATCCTCAAAAACTGGCAATCAAAATCAAGCGACGCTGAAAAAAATTACCCTAGGTGGTAATTCTATGACTACTGCCATATTGAGTGACGAAAACCGCAAACTTTTCTCCCATAGCAATTTTCAAAATCAGCAGCCAAATCTTTCTAATTACCGAGAGTATAAAATCATTAATTCTCTCCAAAGCAATAATCAAATTAGCCCCAGTGAAATTTACCCTCAGCCAGAAAACATTGTCATGAAAACTATCATTGATAACTGTTTTGAATCTAGAGAAAACGTACAATCTTCTGAGTTAACCGCAACTTTACAGCCAACTAATCAACTCATTCAAGACTCCGAACCGACAATCAGCATGAATGATTTTAAAACCCATCAGTATCAAAAACTGAGTATCAATAATTCCAAATTGACTAAAGCCCACATCAGCTTTTTAGAAGCCAGACAAGACTTCAGTAAGCAAATGAGCGAAATCATTCAACTGCAATTAACCTGCGCGCAAAACTTGCTAAACGAAGAAACTTAATCAAATATCTATAGGAATCATAAATGATATTTGATAGCTTGCGTGGCGTAGCCATAAAATTTTAAGTAGTGTAGGGTGGGCAATGCCCACGATATCCTGGTTCTGTAAGGCATAGCCCTACCTACGTAAAATTTCAAAAATCAAATATTAGTCCTATATCACACCGAGACGTAGAAATATCAAACCTCTTAACCTGTGTCTCTACGTCTTGAGCGTGATCTAAATTCTTCATCTCATATCCATTGCTTACAACTTGAGGAATAACTGCCGTGACAACTGTAGAGACGGTACGAAATCAACATAATAATGGTCTAAGTTTTTTTTCTTGGTCTCAAAATCAAAAACAAATTTGGAAAGGTTCATTAGATTGTATCTCCTTTGAGCAAAATGCCATCAAAGATAAATTGCTGGCATCAGATAAACCTTGTTATATTATTAGAGTTGGTGGCAAAATTGGTGTTACTAACGATGGGTATTTAGCACCTGCTGATAACGGTTCTATAGGACAAGCAGAACTTTTAATCTCAGTTCCACCAATTCACCTACAACAATTTGGCGACCCCAATTTTCTCACTGCTTATGGTGTGAAATATGCCTATGTGACTGGTGCAATGGCAGGTGGTATTGCTTCCGAAGAAATGGTAATTGCACTAGGAAAAGAGAAAATTTTAAGTTCTTTTGGTGCAGGTGGTTTAACACCAGACCGTTTAGAAGCTGCCATTAACCGCATTCAACAAGCCTTACCTGATAAACCTTATGCTTTTAATTTAATTCACAGTCCTAATGAACCTACTATTGAACGTCGTGCTGTAGATTTATACCTCAATTATGGGGTTAGAACTGTAGAAGCTTCAGCATTTTTAGACTTAACTCCTAACATAGTCTATTATCGTGTATCTGGGCTAAGTTTAAATAGTGCTAATCAAGTTGAAATCAAAAATAAAGTCATTGCTAAAATTTCTCGCCGCGAAGTTGCAACTAAATTTATGCAACCAGCACCGGCTAGAATTCTCAAAGAATTAATTCAGCAAGGACTAATAACTGAGTTACAAGCAACTCTAGCCAGCCAAGTTCCTATGGCTGATGATATTACCGTCGAAGCCGATTCTGGTGGTCATACAGATAATCGTCCTTTAGTTTGTTTGCTACCTTCAATTATTAGTTTACGGGATGAAATTCAAGCACAATATCATTACACAACACCCATTAGAGTGGGAGTGGCTGGAGGAATTGGCACACCAGAATCAGCCTTAGCTGGGTTTATGATGGGTGCTGCTTATGTAATGACTGGTTCAATTAATCAATCTTGTGTTGAATCTGGAGCTTCTGAACATACCAAAAAGTTATTAGCTCAAGCAGAAATGGCAGATATGATTATGGCTCCAGCCGCAGATATGTTTGAAATGGGAGTCAAATTACAAGTTCTCAAACGGGGAACAATGTTCCCCATGCGAGCGCAGAAATTATATGAATTATATCGTAGCTATGACTCAATTGAAGATATTCCTGTAGCGGAAAGAGAGAAATTAGAAAAACAAATCTTCCGCAAAAGTCTCGCTGAAGTTTGGGAAGGAACTGCTGCTTATTTATCCCAAAAAAATCCTGAAAAATTAGGTAAAGCAGTTAATAACCCTAAACTCAAAATGGCTTTGATTTTCCGCTGGTATTTAGGATTATCTTCTCGTTGGTCTAGTTCAGGAGAAAAAGGTAGAGAAGTAGATTATCAAATTTGGTGCGGTCCCGCTATGGGTGGCTTTAATGACTGGGTGCGAGGTTCATATTTATCTGAACCAAATAATCGTCATGTAGTCGATATTGCTAATCAAATTATGAAAGGTACAGCTTTTCTACACCGCATCCAAAATTTAAAAATTCAGGGATTGCAAATACCCAATTACTACGGTCAATATCACCCAGTCCAGTCTACATTGGAGATGTAAATATGAATTTAAAACCGTCTTATTCTGCTGAAGATATTCAAAAATTCTTGGTGACTAATTTAGCTGAAGTAATTTCAACTTCAACTGATGAAATCGATGTTGACGAAAATTTAGAAAATTATGGTTTGGATTCTGCCCAAGCCATGATTATTATCAGTAAATTAGAGCAATTACTAGGATTTAAACCTTCTCCTGTTCTACTTTGGCATTATCCAACTATTGCTTCACTTTCCCAGCGTTTATCTGAAGAAGTACCAAATACATCTCAGATTACAGATTCTGAGGGTAAAACAGTTGCTGCTGTAAATATTGCTCCTCCTTTCCTCGATTTAGCTGCTGAAGTTGTCCTCGACCCCACTATCCAACCAGTTGGTAATTCTCCGGTGTCTATCAGCGACCCCAAAAATATCTTTTTGACTGGGGGTACAGGCTATTTAGGCGCTTTTATTATCAAAGGACTTTTGCAAGAAACTCAAGCAAATATGTATTGCTTAGTTCGTGCTATTGATGTTGTAGAAGGTAAAAGCAAATTAGAAAATAATCTCCAACAATATGGACTTTGGGATGATAGCTATAGCTCCCGAATTATTCCCATTGTTGGTGATTTAGCACAGCCACTTTTAGGTATTGATGCAGAACAGTTCCAAACCTTAGCAGCTAATATTGATACTATTTATCATAGTGGAGCTTTGCTGAATTATGTTTATCCATATTCAGCTTTAAAAACTGCTAATGTTTTGGGAACTCAGGAAGTTTTACGCTTGGCTTGTCAAACCAAAGTAAAGCCTGTTCATTACGTTTCTAGTGTGGCTGTTTTTGAATCAACTGCTTATGCTGGCAAAGTAGTTACAGAACAACAAGACTTTAATGATTGGGAAGGCATTTTTCTCGGTTACTCACAAACTAAATGGGTATCTGAAAAGTTAGTAAAAATTGCTGGTAGTCGGGGACTTCCTATCACTATCTACAGACCACCTTTGATTTCTGGAGACAGCACAACTGGTATTTGTAATACCCATGACTTTATCAATTTGATGATTAAAGGCTGTCTACAAATGGGGTCTTTTCCTGATGTAGATTATATGTTAGATATGTCTCCTGTAGATTATGTCAGCAAAGCTATTGTTTATTTATCACGTCAACAAAAATCCATTGGTAAAGCTTTTCATTTACAACATCCTCAACCCGCATCTTTAGCATCTTTAGTTGATTGGGTACGCTCATTTGGTTTTTCAATTAAGATGGTTCCCTATGAACAGTGGCAAGCAGAGTTAATTAATAATGTCACTTCTCCTGAGAATCCTTTATACACTCTGCGACCATTTTTATTAGAGCGTTGGTCTGATGAACAATTGACTATTCCCGATTTGTATTTGCAAGCCCGAAGACCGATTATTAGTTGCCAAGAAACTCTAGATGCACTAGCTGGTAGTGCGATTGTTTGTCCACCACTCGACTCTCAATTATTGATGACTTACACTTCTTATTTAGTTCAGACTGGTTTCTTGAGTCTTGCTTAGTTATTAAGTAAACGGGGTGGGCAATGCCCACTCTACTCTGTTGAAATGCCAGTATTTACGGGTAATTTCACAAAATTTTTGACATGAATATACAAGACAAACAAACTGCTTTGATTACGGGGGCAGCTAGTGGAATTGGTTACGAATTAGCCTGTATTTTTGCCTCCAAAAATTACAATCTTATTTTGGTCGATAGAAATAGATTAAAACTTGCAGAAATAAACGTTGAATTTCAAAAAAAATTCAAAGTTTTTCCTAAAATTCTTGTTAAAGATTTATCTATATCAACATCGCCTGAAGAAATTTTTACTGAGTTACAACAAGCTGAGATCAAAGTTAATGTACTGGTAAATAATGCTGGATTTGGTACTTATGGCTTATTCAATGAAACAAGCCTGACTGTTGAATTAGAAATGTTGCAGGTAAATTTAGTTTGTCTTACCCATTTAACTAAGTTATTTCTCAAAGAGATGGTTAAAGAAGGTAAGGGCAAAATATTAAACGTTTCTTCCGCTGCTGCTTTTCAACCTGGGCCTTTAATGGCGGTTTATTTTGCAACTAAAGCTTATGTTTTATCGTTTTCTGAAGCTATAGCTAATGAATTGGAAGGAACTGGTGTGACGGTGACAGTTCTTTGTCCAGGTTCAACAGTATCTGCATTTCATGAAAGAACAGGAATGGCAGATTCTAAGCTGGTTAAGGGTCAGAGAATGATGGATGCTCAAACTGTTGCCCAGCTTGGTTATGATGGTTTAATGCGAGGTAAGACGATTGTGATTCCCGGACTTTTAAATAAAATACTGGCTAAAAGTGTCAGATTTTTTCCTAGAAAGCTGGTGACGAAAGTTGTGAGAACAATGCAGGAAGATAAGTAGTTTTAGTGATTATCAATGGTTTTTAAATTAGTAAAGTCCTTCTAAACGGACTTATTTTTTTGCTTATACCAATTCAGTATGATAGCTTGCATGGCGTAGCCATAGATGCGCTTTCTTCATAAAAAGGCTGCATTTGGTAGAAAATAGATAGGACTGAGTTTAAAAGTCGAGATAAAAGAGAGTCAACAAGAACTAACTAGAAAAAGCGGTGAAATATGTTAGAGTGGTAGGTGATGGCGTGGCAGTGATTGAGTTCAACCAAGGCGCATCTTTATAAAAAACTGATACAAATACTGTATTAAATAAGTCGATTTGCTGAGACCTTGCACTCCAATGCTTTGAACGAGAGTAAGTATCAACTATAATTAATAAGCCTGATCAAGAGTATTAGCTTACTGGTGCTGTCGGGCGATGCCCGTGGTATTCTCGTTGCCATTCTCTCCGGCAGGAAACAATTAATTACATCTGGAGATAGAGCAGTTAGGAAGATAGCAAACTGTATACTGTGTATGCTATTGCACAATTTGCCTTACATAACCTTTTTTTATTAAAAATGCCAGTAAATTTTCCTACGGAACCGCTCATTTCTTTTACAATTCTCCTCCTAGCTATTTTTATTGTTCCGCCGCTATTTGAGAGATTAAAATTACCAGGATTAGTGGGTTTGCTATTAGCAGGTGTAGTGCTGGGTGACAATGGACTCAAGCTCCTAAACTCTAACTCCGAAACCATAAAACTGCTGTCAGATATTGGTAAAGTTTATTTAATGTTCGTGGCGGGTTTAGAGATTGATATTGAGCAGTTTCGCCGCACCAAAAATCGCTCAATGGGGTTTGGGAGTTTAACATTTTTATTTCCTTTAATTGCTGGTATCATTACTGGACGTTTATTCAATTTTAGTTGGAATGCTTCTGTTCTGATTGGTTCTTTACTTGCTTCCCATACTCTGTTGGCATATCCCATTGTCAGTCGATTAGGAGTCGTAGCAAATGAAGCAGTAACTGTGACAATTGGGGCAACTATTTTCACCGATACAGGTGCTTTGTTAGTATTGGCAATTTGTGTTGGTATTCACGGAGGAGATTTCACAGCTTTTAAATTATTCACTTTATTGGCTGGACTGGCAATTTATTCAGTTCTGATATTATTTGGCTTTAATAAGGTAGGAAAAGAGTTCTTCCGCCGCACTGGGGAGGAAGAAGGTAATCAATTTTTGTTTATCTTGCTGGCGTTATTTTTGGCATCTGTAGGAGCGCAGGTAATTGGAATAGAAAAAATTGTCGGTGCATTCCTGGCAGGTTTAGCAGTCAACGGCGTTTTGGGAAATAGTCCGGTTAAAGAAAAGGTAGAGTTCGTTGGTAGTGTTCTCTTTATCCCTTGTTTCTTTGTGGACATGGGATTACTAATTGATATACCTGCATTTATCAAAACTCTCAGTTCAATTGGTCTGACTGTGGCAATTGTAGTGGCGCTGATTAGCAGTAAATTTGTTGCGGCATTTCTAGCGAAAATATTTTATCGCTATAACAATTCAGAAATGTTAACAATGTGGTCATTATCTCTACCGCAGGTAGCAGCCACACTAGCAGCAACATTAGTTGCTTATCAATCCCTAAATCCTGCTGGTGAAAGACTAATCAGTGAGGATGTCTTAAACAGTGTCATTGTCTTGATGTTGGTTACTGCCATCATTGGTCCAATAATTACAGCTAGGGTTGCTAGGTTTTTACAAGTTACCCCAGCCACGGACTGGAAAACAGACAGTCTATCGGTGTGGTGGGAATCTCAGGAAGCGGTGATTAAGAAACCAGAGAAAGCAGACAACCGTTTGCAGCAAGATTACCCGCCATTCATTGTCGTGGTTCCCATTTATAACCCGCTCACGCAACGCTATTTACTGGAAATGGCAGCACTGCTGGCGCGCCATGAATCTGGACAGATTATGCCTTTAGCCATTACTCAAGCCCATGTGAATATGGATGATCCGACGTTAGTAACGGCACTAGAAAAAAGTCAGGAAAGATTGAGGTTGGCTTTAGAAATCAGTCAAGAATTTGAGGTAAAAGCATCACCTACAATTCGGATTGATGATGATGTGGCTTTGGGGATTAGTCACGCTAGTAGGGAACAAAATGCTAGTTTAGTGGTGATGGGTTGGGGAAATACCAGAAATTTCCGCGCTCGTTTATTCGGTAGTCTCATTGATAAGGTCTTCTGGTCTTCTCACTGTCCGGTAGCAGTAACACGCCTGTTAAAAAGTCCTACAGAAATCAAGCGAATTCTTGTCCCCGTTGGTGACTTAACGAGGGCGACTATCGGTACTGTGAGGTTTGCCCAAATTTTAGCTGATGCCAATCAAGCTGAAGTTGTACTGTTGCACGTAAGCGATGCCTCCGGCGGGCTACGCCAACGCCGCATACCTGCTCATCAGGTTACAAATTTTACATCTCAATTGTCTGATATTACTAATCAAAGCAAGTTACAAGTAAATACAAATATCCAAACAATTGTTGGTGATGATATTGCCAAAGTCATTATTGAGCAAGCTCAAGCATTTGATTTAGTGGTTTTGCGTTCTGTGCGCTATCGCACCGCTGGGGGATTAGCCGTTAGTGAAGTGACAACCCAGGTGATTAACAATTTGAAGTGTTCGATTGTCATGCTGGGAGAACCTCAATCATGCGCGTAATTAAGCAAAAATGTTAACTAATTTTATCGAACAGAATTCAGGAGTCAGGAGTCAGAATTCAGTTGGGTATTCCGTGCGAGTGGCGGATGAATAACCGGGTTTAAAACCCCCACCAAATCTACGAATTGGTGGTCTACCCTTCCCTCCGGGACACTCCGTGAACGGGAAAGCCAAGGACGAACAATTAGTTGCGGGTCCCAATCCCCGACTGATTGATTCTGACCGGAGGCGGAGCGTCTCCGGCTCCACTCCTGGCTACTGACTCCTGACTCCTTCTTCAATCTAAATTAGGTTCCAACTATACAAATCCCCAATAGTACCTGCAACCACAACAGCAGCAGTGAAATTATTTGCTGGTGATAATTCTCTTAAACTCCAATTTCCAGATACAAGCAATTTTGCAGGTTCGGTTGATGTCAAAAATATCTCTATTTGCTCTAACTGAACTAAACCATCTCCAGTTGCTTTTAAATAGGCTTCTTTGCAAGTCCAGTAACGGAAAAATACTTGTTGCTGTTGATCTAAAGGCAGAGATTTGACTACTTCATATTCTCTGGGTAAAAAGAAGCGTTTGGCAAGATTTTCTAAATCTGACATCGGGCGAATATGTTCTAAATCCACACCTATTGTCCGCGTGCAACTTACCCCACACAGAGCTAAATCTTGAGAGTGAGACAAGTTAAAAAACAGCTTTCTATCGGCAAATTTAGCCGATAATAAAGGTTTTCCCCGTGGTTGATATTCAAATTCTACTTGTGAAGGCTCAACACCCAAATAACGTCCTAAAATAGAGCGTAAACTACTCCTTCCAGCAATGAAACGCTGGCGATGTTCTGGGAAATAAAACCTTTCTGCACGAGCAAGTTCATCACTTGATAGGGTTTTTCTGAAAGCTTGCAGTTGTGATTCTGATTGATTTAGATCTATTTTCCAGATATGCACATGAGCCGATGACAAAGTTAAATCTGTGGGTGCAGGTAGCCAAATATAATTAGAATTATTCACAAGCAGTTCAAAATTGAAGAAGAGACACGGGGACAGAAAGCGCGGGAAGAGGTGGCGCTGTCTTCTGGATAAATTATCTCACCATAGCCACTTTATCAACTTCATGACTACGCTTTGCTTCTATCCACTGTAAAATGCGATTCCAAGCCCACCAGGGGTCAGGATCTTGTGCTTGGCGCTGGCATTTTTTACTACTCATATAACCAACATGACCTCCGTAAGAGGTAAGTAACAAATCTATAGCTGAATTTTTGGCACTAGCAGCTTTTAAATCGGGAATAATGTCGGGATGAAATAATGGGTCATCCGCAGCATAAAGAATCAAGGTTGGTTTTGATAACTGAGGTAATAAATTTAAAGCACTGCTGGCTTCATAATAGTCTTCTACAGACGCAAAACCCAAACGTTCAATTACTAGTTCTTCGTCAAATCCCCAAATGCTGTTAGCTCGTTCAATTGCTTCTGCTTCCAAACTACCAGGGTGAGCAGCGTGTATTTTCCATGCAAGTTTTTTTAATTCCCTGGCAATCCGTGGTTCTACGTATTTGCCAAAGGGTGTTGTGACTAAATACGTGAGCGATCGCAGTGAATCCAAACTTGGACAAATCACCGCCCCCCCAGCAATGTCACTCTCTTTAATTCCTAAATCCTCTGCTCTAGTCAAATCTACAGCCGCTTTCAGCGCCCACAGCGCCAATTGTCCCCCTAAAGAATACCCCGTAAACCAAAACTTTTTTGGGCAGCCCATAGCCGCTGCTGCTGCCGCAATGTGGACAAAATCTTCACCCTCATACAAACCATCGGAAGTTAAAGTTGGGGATAATTCTGCGGTTTTACCATGCGCTCGCCAATCAAATAACACCACAGCGTACCCTTGAGCGTATGCCTTACGCCCCAATAGCCGCAAAAACCATTGTTGATTCAACTCTCCAGTAATCCCATAAGTACCAATAATTGTGCTGTGGGCATTTGGGGGAATAGCAACCCAACCAAAAATTGGCACACCTTGCCCACCTGTAAAGATGACTTTCTGATAAAGTGGTTCTGGATGTATAGTTGTACTTTCCCAATGACGGCTTCCCCACAAAGCAGTGTAGGCAGTCATTGTCACGCCATTTCGCAAAAAATAAGGCGGATTGTAGGTAGAGTCACACATCATCTAAAAATTTCGTGTAAATTGATCTTGATCTCAAAGCCTTTTAATCTTAATATTTATGTTAGATTTTAAATCTTTTTGATAATCCTAATAACAATCTTTGTATATCTCAAAGGTTCTTATTTATCCTTAAATAAGTAGTCATAATTTTTTAAGAATGCCGAGGATTCTTGTCATAGACGATGACCCAGCGATTTCAGAACTCGTTGCTGTCAACTTGGAAATGGCTGGCTACGATGTTAGTCAAGCTGAAGACGGCATTAAAGGTCAGGCGCTGGCCCTCCAGCTACAACCAGACTTGATCATGCTTGATCTCATGTTACCCAGAGTAGATGGATTTACCATTTGCCAACGCCTACGTCGGGATGACCGCACCGCTGAGATTCCAGTCTTAATGCTGACGGCTTTGAGCCAAACTCAATATAAGGTTGAGGGTTTCAATGCGGGTGCAGATGACTACTTGACTAAGCCATTTGAAGTCGAAGAAATGCTGGCACGAGTACGGGCTTTGTTGCGGCGTACTGACCGCATTCCCCAAGCAGCAAAGCACAGTGAGATTCTCAGCTATGGGCCTCTTACTTTAGTTCCAGAAAGGTTTGAGGCTATCTGGTTTAATGAAACTGTGAAACTGACTCACTTGGAATTTGAGCTACTTCACTGCTTACTTCAACGTCATGGTCAGACAGTTTCTCCCAGTGAAATCCTGCGAGAAGTTTGGGGTTACGATCCTGATGATGATATCGAAACAATTCGGGTGCATATCCGCCACTTGAGGACTAAACTCGAACCAGATCCTCGTCATCCCCGCTATATCAAGACAGTTTATGGCGCGGGATACTGTTTAGAGTTACCCAGTGTACCTCCCTCGGCTGAGGGAACTGTCGCTACAGTGGTTGAGTAAACTAACGCTACATAATGCTTTGATCTAATAAATTGGCACTCCATTCTGAAGTAATTCAGGGTGTGCCAATTTACAGCGATTTTCAGGTAAGAGAACTCCACAACCAAGTTCAAAACCCTTGTAGAGATGTTGCATACAACGTCTCTACTTTGGTCTAATTAGTTGAAAACTGCTGTAATTACGGTAGTAGGGCATAAACCACCTATTCAAAATCCTTGAAAACCTGACACCATATTAATTTCTCATTTTTCATTTTTATTAGCCTTTTTTCTCGATTATAAAGTTTGAGAACAAGATTGTTGCCAAGTTTGCTTTTTTTCAACGGTTTGCTGTTCACCTGGGGGAACAGTACGCTCATCCATAAAGTAAATATCGACTTTATCTAGATGTTTACTGCCTGTGTGTTGAGAATTCCAGTTACGACATAGATACTCGCCATAAAAAGGATAAAGCTTTTTACCAATTGCTCGATTGAGATTAATAAAATAAGTGCGCCATTGCATATTGCGATAAATGGCACTTCTGACACCCAAACTAGGTTTATCCCAATTAACAGGATCCCCATTTCTAAAAATATCAACTTCGCTACCATCTTCAAGTCGTCCAGGAATTATATGCCATCCATCATCTCTAGGGGGAGCAGGTGCAAAAATACTCCATGATTGATCAAGGCGTGTAACTCTGCCCATAAATGAAGTTTGTTGCCAGATTTTGCGCTTAAATAAATCAGGAGTGTAACTACTGATATTCCAGATAAAAGCGTAAATTAACAACACCAAGACCAGGATATTCAAAAAGCGTGATTTACGAATTTCTAGAGGACGGAATTTGAAAGGTTTGGTGAAATTACCAGCGAACTTGCGGTTAGAAGCGATCGCTTCATAAAACTTTGTCCCCCCTGCCATTATTGGTTTCCAGGTTAGCAACGGCACTAAAAACTTAAATATTGGCGACAGACTGACTACATAAACAATGCCTTTAAACTTAAAATGCCGGTTTCTTTGCCAATCTTCAATTACCCAAGAATTATAAGCCTGCATATCAGCATAAATATCTGGGTATTCCTGCGCCATTAATAACGGCGTTCCCGGTAAAATCAAAAAAGTCCGTAATATATGTACGACTTTTTTACAGAAGCCACAATCAGCATCAAAATAAATTGTTAAACCTTGACGTGCTGGTGTTCGCAGACGTTTTTCTAGTGCATTCCAAAAAGAACTGGGGAGGAATGCTAACCAACTAAAAATACTCAAAAATGGAAAAATGCCGATATTCAAAGTTAAGGCAAATCCGGCATGAAGTCCGATAAAAGTGATCACAGCACCTATCCGAAACAAGTTATTCCGAAAAGGAATAAATATCACCAAAGGCCCAATCCATTCCAACACCAAAGTGATTTGAGTAAATACTTTTAAAATAGGCTGAAAATTGAGGAGAAAATGACCAAAGGGAGTAACATATTGGTCAAAACTCAAAGCATAATAAACAGCGCTACCGTCAACCCAAATGGGGCTTTTTGTCTTAATTGCAGCAGAGAATATATAGATAAAGCACTGCTGACACATCAGAGCGAAAGTAGCACCAGATACGACTCTTTCCGGTAACTGACGATGAGAAGTATTCAGCGCTCTATCAAGAGAATAACAAGCACCCCAAGGCAGGAACATAGCCCAAAACATGAGAGCGCGAAGGACATCATCCGCAGCAAAAATCAGGGCTGGATTGCGATTGTGGAGGGAAATCAACAATACCCAAGAAGCGATAGTTGCCACCCTAGTGCGATAACCCACCAACATGAGGATTGCGAAAAAAGCTGCGATCGCAAATAATACTACTTGAAAAATCGGCGCTCCACTAATGGTATGTAAAGACCAATACCCCGGTTTAGCGATTTCCGCTAGTAACGCGCGGGGAAGAACACCGACATCAGTATAGTGAGCGGTGAGATCCCCAAAGCGAGTAAATAAATCTGTGAGAATGATTAAAGAAATACCGATGCGGAAAGCCGCAAGCGATCGCAAATCTAGTCCTAAGACAGTATCTAGATTTTTTTTCCAGGATGTTTTTGATGTTTGTTCTTGAGTAACCATAAAACTTTTTTAATAAACCGCGTTAGCGAAGCTTACCGTAGGGATAGACGCGTTCACGTTCGTGGAGCGTGGCGTTAGCCATAGTGTGCCGTAGGCATAGAACACGTTCGTCGAAGACGTTCCGTTCGCGCAGCGTCTCCGACAGGAGAAGGAAAGGAAGAAGGAAGAAGGAAGAAGAAAGGAAAAAGATAATTATTTTTTTAGCAGGAAGATAGTAAAGTTTTACTCTTTGCGTCTTTGCGCCTTTGCGTGAGCATAATTCATCGTCTCAGCAGCTTTTTAATTCCTGCCAATATCCATCTTCTAGCTACCTGAAGTTTATGATTAAAAGTTGGTAAACGTTGAATATAAACTCCTCGGCGAATGATGCGAGCTAGATTACCATCTATAGTGATACCAAAGCTATAAACTACAGCATTATTAATACCCAAAGTTAGCATTTCTCCCAAATGTAAATAACTAAATGACTTTAATTTACGTCCTGTAATTTTTGCCCAGATATTACGAGCCGCACAGGGAGCTTGTTGAAAAGCTGCTTGGGCTGTAGCCGGAGTTTCATTACCTTGAGCATCTCGAATTTCTGCCAAGTCACCTAATACAAATACATTGGGATATCCTGCCAATTGCAAAGTTGGAGTAGCAACTAATTGTCCTTGTTGATTATGTTGACAATTGAGGTTTTTTACCCATTGGATTGATTGATTTCCTCCTGTCCACAAAACCAAATTTGTCTGTAAATGCTGAGTTTTACCTTGGTGATTGATGATAATTGCATCAGATTTAATAGCTTCAATATTAGTATTCAAACCTATCTGCACACCACGTTTTACCAAAGCTCTGTATGATGCAGTCTGACTACCTTTAGAGAAAGTTTTAAGTATCTCATTTCCTCGGTCAATCAAGCGAATTTCTCCCCGCTTTCCTAGCCTATCTGCCAATTTACAAGCTATTTCCACACCATTAGGACCGGCTCCAGCAATCGCTATTTTAATCACGGGAAGATCTGATGCTTCAAGAAACCGTAACCTTTCTTTTAAATATTCAGCATCAGCCAAAGTGCGAAAAGTTTGGGCGTATTCTGCTGCTCCTGGGACTAAATCTAACCTTGTTTCCTTACCAACAGCCAACACCAAATAGTCATAAGTTAGTATTTCTCCATTTTGCAAAGTTACCAAATTTTCTTCTAAATCAACATCTTTAACTTCACCCTGACAAAATTTCGCACTACTATCTGCCAACAACTTTTTATAAGATGGTGCAACTTCCCAATTATGTAATTCTCCAGTCACCACTTCATAGAGTAAAGGAGTGAATAAAAAATTATCCCTTCTTTCTATCAGCTTAATCTCGTATTTGTAGGGGCATTTGGCAAAATTACCCAATTCCAAAGCCGTATACAGCCCACCAAAACCACCTCCTAAAATACAAATCCGCAGCAAATGAGTATTACTAACAGAAAGTTGTTTAAACTTACCCTGGTTACGAAATTTATCATCTACTTGATACATGGTTTAATAATTAGTAATTAATACAAATTTCTTCTCAGACCACACTCTTGATTCCTCTTTGCGCCTCTGCGCCTCTGCGTGAGCCAAAAAAGATGTAATTCAATTAGGAACTATATTTGCCGCTTTTAACTGCTGAACAAGTTCAGTAGTCCGGGTACGGCGGCCGCTGGGATTAAGATGATAGTGAGTATCTGCAAATAGACTAGAATCTGTTTTGACATTTAAGGATTCTTTGTCATAAAGTACTGGGGCAATTTTGCCTAATTCTTCTGCTGTCTTGCGGATATTACCGAGAGTTGTGGAGTCAGTGCTGCCATAAATCCAGGAAAGTCCTAATACCAAAGTTGCTCCCTTAGCTTCAACTTCTTGTTTAAATTGCTGAATCCGCCGCAAAGAATGGGGAGAAACGCTATCGTTGATTGTCAATGACCACCATTTGCTCTTAGTCCGTTGTTTCATCACTGTCGGATCACCATTGGCTGTAATGGGGTCTGAGTAATAGCCAGTTAAACGACCTTTTTCCACCAGATCAAGAGATGATTTAGTTACTGCTTTGAGGGTAGATACACCTAACAACATCATGTCCTGAGCCAGTTGTTTAGTAGGTATATTTCCCAGTCCGGGTTTACCGATAGCAGCACCAAACTGACCAGAGCGATCGCCAAAACCGTCATCATCTAAAAGCAATAGATACTCTGGAATCAGCACCACAATATCGCCTTTTTTGATCACATCAGAGATGCTAGGGAGAATCACATCTAAGCCGATAGGCCCATCTGTAGCCATGTTCAAAGTGGGAATACCCAAGTCTTTTTGCATGAGTTCCGCATCTACGGTGTAGTGCGCCCCAGAGCCTCCTACAATTAGAATGCGTTGAGGTGCTTGGACTTCCTTAGCTATTGCCATTTTCTGCTCATACATCATCCGCAACCAGCTAAGTTCACCACCGTAACGGGCATTGTAGAGATAACCTACACCCCAAGTTAAACCTGCGATCGCAAACCAACTAGAGAGCCTCAAAAATTTGTTCATTAGCTAAAACTCAAAGTAGATAAACGGAGAAGGTGCAGTCGCAGCTAACAAAATGGTGAGAGCGAATAGCACCCGCGACACCAATGGGGAAAGCAATACATCATACTCACACTCCCGTTGTTGCCAAACACCAATTTGTTCCATCAACAATACTGCAAATGCCAGCAACAGAGCCACTAATAAAGTTGCTCCCCCATTTTCAGTTAAAAAAGTCCAAGCCCCACCTAAATTAGCCAGAGAATAATTCCAGGGAATTACAATAACTTTCAACTTTTCTAGCAACCGAGAACTATTAGTTTCCATAAAAAACAAACATCCCAGAATCACCGAGCCAAAAGTCAATACCCAGGAAATAAACTGCGGCATGAGGAACTTTTGCTGTCCCAGAAATTTATAAAAAGGTCGTCCCGCATAGCGTAGTACTAATAGCAGTAATCCGTGGTAAGCCCCCCAGATAATGAAATTCCAGGCTGCTCCATGCCAAAAGCCTGATAGGGTAAATGTAATAAATAAATAAAATGGGGCCCATTTCATATTTCTACCCATCAGCGGCAGAAAAACATAGTCTCGAAACCAAGTGCTGAGAGTGACGTGCCACCTGCGCCAAAATTCGTTAATACTCTGGGAAGTGTAAGGAGCAAGAAAATTAATGGTTAAGTTAACACCTAGAAATTTGGCTAAACCCAAGGCAATAAAACTATATCCACCAAAATCAAAGTAAATTTGCAGGGTAAATAAAAATGCAAAAAACCAGACTAACCAAGGATTATCAGCTTGAGCTACTTTGATGTAGGGTGAAATATTGTCAGCCAAGACAAACTTCATAAATAACCCCAGGGAAAGCCAGCGAAACCCAGCTTCAAAATTATCAAGCGTGAATTTAAAAGTAAAATTTTCAATCTGGGGAAAGAAATCAGCCCGACGTTCGATAGGACCGGCTACTACTTGGGGAAAAAAGGAAACAAAGTTAACGTACTCTAATGCACTAATGGGTTGTTTCTTGGCACTGGTGTAAGAGTCAACAACAAACGCCACCATCTGGAAAGTGTAAAACGACAATCCTGGTGGAATTGAACCTAGTCCAGGAATATTCCGCGACTGCCAATTTTCTGACAATCCTGGCACTAATAACCCTAAAACGTCTTCTATAAAGAAGTTCAGGTATTTGAAATAGGCCAGGATACCAATATCTATCGCCACTACAACTGTAGCTATTGCCTTGGCTTTCCATCCTTCTTGTCGCAGCATTAACCACACCATGATGTAGTTAAAGATGATTTCACAGATGAAAATGGCAAAGCTGGATTTAGATGCATTGACAAATAATAACAACGACATTGCCGCCAAACCAAAGGCATCAAAAGCACCTTTCCAGAGGTTTAAAGACTTGGCAATATAGCGAACTGTAAAGTAAGGGATGCTGAATAGTATTAGCACCCACCAGAAGGAAAACTCCGAAAAATTCAATTCACCCTTCCTCCGGTCTGCGAAATGCCTGAAATTTAGAGTAATGGGAATGGGTAATTGGTAATTACTTCCTATTCCCTATTAAGAGTTCCCTACATCAGCTACCACTGATTTTGTTCCAAAGGCCACCCCAGCCTTTGCCTTGGGTAGCTTCTTCTTTAGGTTTGCTGGTAGGGACTACAGGCTGGGCGGCGACGGTTTCCGAAGGCAATACACTCAGTTCACTAACCAAGTAATTAGCAGCTTTTTCAATGGTGGGATAGTCCCAAAGTAAGGTGGAGGGAAGTTCTGCATCTAGCCAATCTTCCATATCACCAACGATTGTGACCGAGTCGATAGAGTCTAAACCATAGCGAGTCAAAGGTTCAGTAACTTTGATGGTTTGAGCATTGATGCCCAATTGTTTGGCAATTTGGTTAACCAACCACCCTTGGATGGTATCAACAGCAGTGATGGTATTAGGCATGGAGTTGGAGTTTTGGAGTTGCATCAGTAGTAGCCTCTTGTTGTTCAGATTTTGCTAGTTGGAATGGAACGATGGAAAACATCCGGTCTTCCCTATACAATCGAATCAATTCTTGGGTAACAGCCCCGTCGTCGATTCGTCCAGGTAATGCTTTCGCAGGACGAAATGTCAGCATTAGCTTACGCAAGCTAAGTGCTAACCACTCCCCGTTAGCAAAGAAGTCTCCCAGATGATTGCGGTTATGAAGCCACGTATGCACACAAGCCGCCGCTACGTGCATGACGCAGTATTGTTTCGCCATATCGAATACTTCTGGCGATTGCTCATGGCCAAACTGGAAGGTGGAAGCTGTGACCTGTTGATCAAAAGCATTTAGCTCCTCCTGTACCATTGTTGTGAAGGTGATGATTTGGTACAGAATATCTGGGTCGAGGTTAGAGTCAGCCTTCAGGTCTTGCAGAGATGTCAATGCTAGGTCTAAGCCTTGCAGAACATCATCTCCACCTCGGTTTACCAGTTCCAGTTTTTTGCCATCAAAGGTGGGTAAAGGCTGTGTCAGGTCAAAAGTGGTAGCTAGACGTGTTTGCAGTGTGTCTAGATTGCGTCCAGCGTTTCTGGCGCGAGATTTGGCTAACTGACGTAGTTGCAGCAGCAGGGCATGGAGATTGACCACGGTGCTGCCATCAAACATACTGATGATGGCGTTATCCCGCAAAACTTTTTGGAAAATCCCCCATTCGTGGGCTTCCCGCATATAGAAACGTGAGCCTAAAACGACAGAGACGTTCTGCACCGTTGTTTCTAAAGTGGTGGTGACAAAGTATTTTACTACTGCTGACCAGACGCTAATTTGCTCTGGCATGGTATTAAATCCACGACCAACTCCAATGGTGGCACAGTCACAAATGAGAATATCCAGAAACGCATCTGTGAGGGTGCGTTTGGGTTGGGGCATATCGAAAACTGTTTTGCCATATAATTTGCGTGCGAGGGCAAATTTGAGAGTGGTACGCAGTGCTGTATCTGCCGCACCTTGGGAAAAGGCTGCACATAAAGCTCTGGTAATTTGGAAACCTTTAAGTGCTAGTTCTAGTCCTAGTCCTTCTGCTCCCAATCTCATGGTTTCTGGAATGAAGCAGTTATCGAAGCGGATACCACTCATATCCGAACCACGCACCCCATGAGTCAGGATTTTGGGGAGGTTGCTATAGTGGGCTGGGTCAATTTTGCTCTTTTCTACCATGAACAGAGAAAGGCTTCTCGCTCCCCCTTCCTCGTCGGTTCTGGCTAGTACAAAAGCGACTCCAGAAATGGTGGCACGGTTAATTGGCCATTTCTCCCCGTTGAGGATGTAGCCTCCTGGAACTTTCGTGGCTTGCATATCACCAGCCAGCAAATCGCTGCCATGTGCTTTTTCTGAATAAGCTAGGCACATCGCACCGTTGGCATCTTTCATGAAGGTTGCCAAAGTGTGTTTTTGCTCGTCGGTTCCTGCCATCCATACTAGGTATGACCAGAACATAGTGGTGAAGGCAATTGCGGCTGTTTGGTCACGCCGTGAAAGCACCCGCACAAAGGAGATGAATTCATCAAAAGTGGTGAATTCACCACCGCACTCTGTGGGGATGTAATAATGCTGAAGTTTCCAGTTGTAGAGCCAGTTGATAATTTCGTGAGGAAACTCTTCTTTTTCATCCAGGTCTATTACTTGTTTGAAGGACATAATATTGTCTGGGTTGCCTGGGTCGCCTAAATCCCGTTCTAGTGCTTCGGCGACCCAAAATTGCTTGAGTGGCGGCATGGTTTTCTCCTTAGTGGGTAATTTGCACTTGATCCAGCAAGGAATCGACTTCCTGTGATAATTGTTGGTAACTGGCGCTAAACTTGGGGTTTTCGCTCCAGTCTGCTATCACGCCCAATTCACCTGCGAGGAAACTGGCTTTACAAGCGCGACGCTGAATCTTGCCACTGGATGTCTTGAGGACATTACCCGGCTTGGCTAGAACAACGGCGTAGACTTGAAGTTCGTGAATTTCTGCGATCGCTTGTTGAATGCTGCTAATTACTTCTTCTGGTTTAAACTCTTCGGCATTGCGTTTCACTTCCTGCACTATCACCAGTCGCTCAACGGCATCTACATCAATAGAAAAGGCTGCACCATAATCGGGACGGAGGCAAGGATGAATTTGCTGTACTGTCCACTCTAGGTCTTGGGGATAGTGGTTAGTTCCCCGGATAATGATCAAGTCTTTAATCCGTCCTGTGATGAATAATTCACCATTTTTCATAAAACCCAGGTCGCCTGTCCGTAGGAATGGACCTTCGTTGGTAACAGCTGTACGGGCGCGAAAGGTACTTTCACTTTCTTCGGGGCGATGCCAATAACCGTCTGCCACGCTGGGGTCAGACACCCAAACCTCTCCGACTTCATCGGGTTGGCAACGGGTGAGGGTGTCGGGATTAACAATCGCTACTTTGGTATCACATACCAACTGACCACATCCAGGAATAGCCCGTACTCCTTCTCCCCAATCTGTGGCTTCGACAATTTTGTTTTTCTCAATTTCTGATGTTTTTACCAGGCAGAGTACAGGTGCTTGTCCTCTGGGACTTGTTGATACTAGGAGTGTATTTTCTGCCAATCCATAAGCGGGCGCGAAGGTTTCCCACCGGAATCCACAATTGGCAAACTTTTCAAAGAACTCTTCTAACACTCTAGGATTGATTGGTTCTGCGGCGTTACCTGCGGCTACCCAACTGCTAAGGTCGAGGCTATCCAGTTGTATGTCGGTTACACGTCCAACGCACTGCTCATAGGCAAAGTTGGGAGCCTGACTGTGAGTGCCTCGATAGCGCGAGATGGCCTTGAGCCAGCGAACCGGCTGTTTAATAAAGGCTAGGGGGGACATGACGTAGCAAGGATGACCATTGTATAGTGGCACAGTCAATCCTTCTACCAGTCCGTAATCATGGAAATAAGGCATCCAGGTAATGGAAACACTTTGTTCATCATAGCCACAGGCTTTTTGAAGGTAGGCGCAGTGGTGCATGATGTTGTGGTGGCTGATCATCACTCCTTTGGGTGTGGAGGTAGATCCGGATGTGTATTGCAGATATGCCAGTGTATCTGGGCTAACTTGGGGATTTTGCCACTGGTCTGCTAGTTCTAAATCAATGTCTTCAGTGACTATCCAATTTATTTCCTGAAATTCTGGAAAATCTAATTCTGCTTCTTGCAGAATTGTTAAAAAGCGCTTCGTGGTTAGGGCAAAGGCAGCATTTGCATCTTTGACGATTGCCCGTAACCGAGGCAATGCTCGCTTTAGTCTTCCTGCATCGGGTGGTGGTACTGGTATGGCTATTACACCACCATAAAGACTACCCAAGAAAGCCCCTATGACATCCAATCCCTGAGGATAAAGCAATAAAGCCCGCTCGCCTTTGCCATTATGTTGCTGCAATAGTGCGCCTATGGCACGGGCTTGACGGTCAAGTTCTCCATAGGTTAACTTGGCTCCTTCTGTTTTTCCGTCGATGAGAAACATATAGGCGAGCTTGTCCATCTCATGAGTGGCACGCCAGCGTAGTAGTTCGACCAAGGTAGGGATGTTTGTCATTGGCAAAGTTTGGGTAGCTCGGCACTGAGTCATTTGGCGACTCCGAAAAAACTAGCAGGATATGAAATTTATGGAACTATACATATCTCTTGATACGTAGATTGCTGTATAGTTATGTGATTAATAACGTCAGTCTTACACTAATCTTAGTCAATAGTGACAGATAAAACCCATTTACGGAAATATTTCCTCGGTATTTTCACTAAAAAAATAAATTTAACTTCTACTAGCAATTTCCCCCTTAAGTGTATTTGCGTGGTATAAGTACTGTGATTAAAGGATTTATCCTCTTTCTGAAGATGTAGGCATAAAAAACGTTGATAAATTTTCTATGAAACTTATTTTATACGTGACAAATTTGTACCTTTGTATGATATGCGGATTTCTAGGAACCTACCCATTTTGGTTGTTACTAAAATACCCACCCTCGCTGGCGAAGATGGGTAATATTACAAAGTGCTATTAGCTTTCTTGGGGGCAGTTACCCCGTGCTGAGTATAAACCTAGTTGCTTCAAGGCTTTGAGCAATCAACACTGACCTAGATCATGTCCGGTTCAAGACTTATTATCAAGGCAGCAGGGAAGCGTTATCTCGATCTTGCTGTCTTGAAAGAGGGTTAGGGAGCCAGAGCGTTACCCCGAATTAAGCTACCAATGGTTTTGGCAGTAATTTTCAGTTGAGTGATGGGGTTAGCTGGAACCACGGTTTTATACAAATAACTATCGAATGTTAGTTTCTGTACATCCATGTCACCACACATTTCTACAAATGCTTCACGGGTAGCGTCGGAACGATAGAACACGCTTTGGAGAATGTCCAGAACTTTGTAGGTGAGTCCGTATTTCTTATCCCAACGCTTCAGGTAAATCTTGAGGTCGCCTTCTGTGGGAATCCGCGCACCACTATTGGAAGCTTCGACAATGGTTTCAGCACACATCCGCCCAGATTTAGCGGCAAAATAAATACCTTCACCGGAGGACTTGGTAACATAACCAGCGGCATCTCCCACCAAAGCTATGCGTCCAACAACACGACGGGGACGGGGATGTTCGGGTATGGGGTGCGCTTCTACTTTGATGATTTTACCGCCGGCTAATTTCTCAGAAGCACGGGCGCGGATACCAGCTTGCAGGTTTTTGATGCTGGCTTTGTTGACGTGCATTGTGCCAGTACCTACTGCTACGTGGTCATATTTGGGGAATACCCAAGCGTAGAAGTCGGTAGAAACGTCATCGCCAACATACATTTCGGCGAGGTCGTTGTAGTAGTCCATTTTGTCTTGGGGTAGACGAATGCGTTCTTGGAAAGCGATCGCATAATTATAATCCCCTGCATCCATTTCTTTAGCAATGCGGGAATTCGCTCCATCAGCCCCGATCACTAAATCCACTTTTAGGGTTTTGGCAATCCCCTGCGCCCCACCTTCTGTATGATCAACATAATGAATGGTATAGGGATCAGTGTTATTTGTGGGTATATCAAGTTTATGAACTGTGGCATTAATTAAAATTGCGCCTAATTTTGCCGCACGATCGCGCAGGAACCCATCCAACACTTCCCGACGGCACATTCCTATATATTCATCTTCATTTATTAAATTGATATCAACTTCACGATTCGATGGTGATATCATTTTCATCTTCCGCACTCTACGGTCGATGATTTCTGGTGGTAGGTCAAATTCACTCACCATACAGAGGGGAATGGCTCCCCCACATGGCTTGGCGTTATCGAGCTTGCGCTCAATTAGGTAAGTTTCAATTCCAGCTTTTGCCAATGTCTCAGCGGCAGATGAACCAGCTGGGCCTGAACCAACAACTGCAACCCGTAGTGTCAAAGGTTTTCTCCCAATCTTCACATTTACCGAAAGCATCGTATCACGGTCTTTTGGTTGATTTGGCGCTTTCCCTTCAGGTTTTGAGAAAAATGCAATATTCCTTAATATTTCGACATCAAAACTGCGGTTTTAAACAGGTGATATGGCTTGATTGGTTGATATTAATCAATGGTAACTATAGGACTGCTAAGTCGGTCAGCCGTAAAAAACATGGTAGCGGTGATGATTGTAGTTTTCTCGATTGTGGTGGTTGTAGTTGGCAATTTTATGTAATTCAATTAATCCAAAAGCAAGTGTTTTATGATATAAATAAAAACACGGTAATCCTAGCTGCAAGCCGTAGATTAATCATAGAGGTGTATAACCAGTGGGCATAGTAGTTGAGAATGTCTCTAAGCAATTTGGCAGTTTCCAAGCGGTTGATCAGGTAAGTCTAGAAATTAATAGTGGTTCACTGGTTGCTTTACTAGGTCCATCTGGGTCTGGTAAATCTACCCTGCTGCGATTAATATCCGGCTTAGAAATGCCTGATAGTGGCAAAATATTACTGACTGGGAAAGATGCAACATATCAAAGTGTGCAAGAACGAAATATTGGCTTTGTATTTCAGCACTATGCTCTATTTAAGCATTTAACTGTGCGACAAAATATCGCGTTTGGCTTAGAAATTCGCAAAGCACCGCCAAAGAAGATTAAGGGAAAGGTAGAGCAGTTATTAGAATTGGTACAATTGAGTGGATTAGGCGATCGCTATCCTTCTCAACTTTCTGGTGGTCAACGACAACGGGTAGCCTTGGCTAGAGCATTGGCTGTAGAACCGAATGTATTATTACTAGATGAACCATTTGGTGCATTAGATGCCAAAGTCCGTAAAGATTTACGCGCTTGGTTGCGTCGTCTCCATGATGAAGTTCATGTTACCACTGTTTTTGTTACCCACGACCAAGAAGAAGCAATGGAAGTGGCAGATGAAATTGTGGTGATGAATAAAGGCAAAGTTGAACAGGTAGGAACTCCAGCGCAAATTTACGACCATCCTGCGTCAGCATTTGTGATGAG
This sequence comes from Anabaena lutea FACHB-196, assembly GCF_014698305.1. GTDB lineage: Bacteria > Cyanobacteriota > Cyanobacteriia > Cyanobacteriales > Nostocaceae > Anabaena > Anabaena lutea. Next base: position 383,175 of record NZ_JACJST010000002.1, read on the forward strand.
TTTTATTGGCCCTGTGAACGTATTACCAAGTTCTTCCAAAATTTTCCAAAGCAGTGGTTTCGATTCAGTCAACCCAGAAGTATTTTTGCGTCCGCAAGATGTGATTGTGGAAAAGGTCGCTAACGGTACAACTGCACCTGCTAAAGTTAACCGTGTGATTCATCTGGGTTGGGAAATTCAAGTAGAATTAGCGTTAGATGATGGGCAAATGGTGACAGCACATTTAACACGTGATCGCTTTGATGAGTTGAAATTAGAACCACAAGAGCGTGTGTATGTCAAACCCAAAGATGCTAAGTCTTTCCCTATTTATTATTCCATTTAAAAGAACTTCAACAACAAATCTAGGAGCAGGCTTTAAGTTACAGTAGTGAAGAATTGTCTCGCTTTTCACCTGCTCCATTCTCTCTATATACACCCTGGCACGAAGCATCAGAACAAGAGCTTATTAGGGGTGAAATATTTGATATTGGGTCATTAAACAGATTTAATACCAATGCCGGAATTTATACACTGATAACATAAATCAATATAGTTGACATAATGAAGTTGACAAAAATAGTAAATAGTCAGCTTAAAGATTCTATGGCATTTGATACTGTGGGTGCTGCTGTCGATTTTGTTACTCATACCACTAACCGCATTATCTCAGCGTTTATTAACCAAACTCTTGTTCAGGAAAATATCATTAATTTACCTGCCAAAGTTCAGGAAGTTAGACAAGATCAGCGAGTGCTTCAGGCAGAAATAGATTATTACAATCGTCGAGAAGCCAGAAAAAAAGAATTCTTGCAAATTCAAAAAATACTGACTGAGACAGATTTACAAAATACAGTAGATCAAGATAAAAAAGAGGAAAGATTACAGCAAATTCAGCGAGAAGAAATAGAAGATATAAGTAAGTTAAGCATCTTATATCTGGACTTGAGCCGAGAAACAACTGCTAGTGAAATCGCACTCAAACAACAAGAAATTCAGGGAATTTTTGATCAGCAGAAGTGGCCGGGTGTCTTAAGTCGTGATGAAGCGCAAAGAATATTTGTAGATGAACAAAAGAAACCACGCTTATTAATGTTAGTTCCTCCACCAGATATTAGCGATGATTTTCCTATATCGTTTCGTGATAGTCTCAAAAAAGAAATTCGCAATCAATTAAAACTATTTTTAGAGAAGTATTATCCCCTTGGTAGTGATTTCTGCCCTGTAGAATTTTATGGTAAATATTTTGAGCGCTCAGTTTTTGACGCTGAAGTTAAGCAGTTGGAAACAATTTTATCTGCTGTACCAACAGCAATTATCTACACTGATATTACAGACCATGAAATTTACTTTAATGTCAGATTTTGGGGACTTCAAGAACCAGTATCTTTATCTTTTGAACCTTTAAACTGGGAAGAACTCAAAAGAGAACTGGAAGAAGCAGGAAATGATGAAACTAAGAGTTGGCGAGCAATTAGGCAGACTATTGTGATTCTGCACAAGCTATTAGCCGCATTTTTAGCAGATTGGTACTACCTAAATATCAACCCCAATTATGAACCTCAGTTATTTAACTTAAGTTCTGATTTTCCTTCAATATGGACTGATAAAATGATAGAAAAGCTAAAATTAATTAGGCAAACATATAGAAATATTTATTATAATGAATTGAAAGTATCAGCCAATTCTCAAAAAGAAAGGCCAAAATTTTGGCGCTGTGTTAATACACTTGATGGGCATTCAGATCAAATTTTTTCTGTTGCTATACACCCTGATGGTAAAACTTTTGCTAGTGGCAGTGCTGATCACAAAATTAAAGTTTGGAATATAGAAACTGGTGAAATAATTCAGACCTTAACTGGGCATTCAAACTATGTTCGTTCAGTTAATTTCTCTACTGATGGACAGACTATAGCGAGTGGTAGCTATGACAAAACATTTAAACTATGGCATTCCCTTAAAGGTAAAACATTCATTGAGCATTCAGGTGCTGTAACTTCAGTCGCTTTTAGTCCTGATGGTAAAACTTATGCTACTGGAAGTTTAGACACAACAGTTAAGATATGGGACTTAAGCAATGAAAAGTTAATGTATACTCTCACTGAACATGAAAATTCTGTTAACTCAATTGTCTTTAGTATTGATGGCAAAAATCTCATCAGCGGTGGTTGTGATCAAAATATCAAGATCTGGAATCTAAAAACTGGTATGGTAGATATTACCATTACCAATCAAGAGTCTGTTAATACTATAGCGATTAGCCCTGAGGGGAAAATTTTTGCTACTGGTAGTGATAATAATACAATTAAACTTTGGGATTTGGCGACAGGAGATCTGATTCACACATATTACGGTCATACCAATTGTGTAAATAGTGTTGCTTTTAGTCCTGATGGTAAGACTTTAGCTAGTTGCAGTAATGATAAAACAATTAAGCTTTGGCATCTAGGGACAAAAGAATTAATCAATACTCTCTCAGAACATTCATTAACTGTTTATTGTGTAGCTTTCAGCCCTGATGGAAAAACTATAATTAGTGGTAGTGCTGATCATACTATCAAAATTTGGCAGCATGATTAATATTGTCAACTCCTGTGGTGAGTTAACAATTCCAAATTTAAATTAATTCATTAATTTAAAATTTTGATTTGGAGTCTATGTGTAAAGTGCAGATGCCGCCAAATCAAAATTCCATAACCTGGATTTCATCAAGCTGGTTAATCACTACATCTGCACCTTGAACGTTACCAGAATTACCAATCCAAGTAATACCAATGCAACCTGCGGCTTGAGCATTCCGCGCCATTTGCATATCACCGACGGAATCACCTACCATGAGTGTTTTACCTGGGTCTACTCCCAAAATTTGGCAAGCTTGCAAAAATAGTACTGGATCTGGTTTACTTGGTCCTTCATCAACTCCCATTTCGAGTTGAAGATAATTGCCTAATTGGTGATGGGTAACGAATTTCCTCACATCTTGAGTTGTGGCTGCTGAGAGGATACCAAGTTTTAAACCTGCTGCTGATAGAGACTTCAGCACCTCCAAGCTACCCACAAACAGCGGTGCGGGAGTTTTACCAATGTATTGTTCAGCTTCTGCCAAAGCTTGACGGGCGATTTTTAAAGACTCAAACCAGCCTCGACCAGTTTCGGCAATATATGCAGCGGCGGCGATTTCGGTTTCTCGGCGACTTGCTACTGCTATTAAACCAGCAGGATCTAATTTATCGCTATTAATACCAAAAGCCATCAATAAAGGTTCCCCAATTCCAGGAATTTGCGCGTCTATCATGCGTGCGCCTCTTTGTCCAAGCGATCGCAAATAGGCTTCTGAGTCTTCTAAAGTACCATTTTTATCAAATAAAATTGCCTGAATATCAGAAAACTTGATTTCTCTACATTTAATAGTCGGCATCAGTTATTAATCCCCTATTAGCACAAAAAAAGAGGGAAAATCCCTCTTTATTAAATGGTTCGATGCGCTTAGTTGCAAGTTATTGCAACTAACAATGTATTATTCTTCAACAGCGGCTGGGATCTCTTCATCAGTTTCAGTTGCTGGTGGGATTTCTGCTTCAGCTTCCACAGATTCCACAACTTCCACGGCTTCTACAGCTTCCACTGGTGTCGCAGTGATACCTTGCTGTTTCGCTAACATCTGTTCCCTATACTTAGCTGCCATTTCTTCGGCCTTATCATAGACCAAATCACGGTTCTTAATCATGTCACCAGGTTCAGGTTCCAACTGTTTGGTAGACAGGGAAATCCTTCCTCTTTCTGCATCCAAGTCAATGATCATCACTTTCACTTCATCATTGACATTGAACACGCTGTGAGGTGTGTCAATATGCTCATGGGAAATTTCAGAAATGTGGAGCAGTCCGCTCACACCACCGATGTCGATGAATGCACCGTAGGGCTTAATACCGCGAACAGTACCAATTACTACTTCACCAACTTCCAAGCGGTTCATCTTCCGCTCAACTAGCGCGCGACGATGAGAGAGAACTAAGCGATTACGTTCTTCGTCTACTTCTAGGAATTTCAAAGGTAGTTCTTCGCCTACCAATTCTTCTTTAGGTTTGCGGGTACTGATGTGGGAGCCGGGGATAAAGCCGCGCAATCCCTCAATTCGTACCAATGCTCCCCCACGGTTAGTGGCAAACACACCAGAACGGACAGTAGCATCTTCTGCTTGTAACTGCCGTACTCGCTCCCATGCCCTCATGTATTCAATACGACGAATGGAAAGGGTTAACTGACCATCTTCGTTTTCATCAGTGAGGATGAAAAATTCCCGTGTTTCGTTTGATTGTAAGACTTCTTCCGGGCTATCCACCCGGTTAATAGACATTTCCTGTATAGGTATGTATGCTGCTGTTTTAGCACCGATGTCAATCAGAGCGCCGCGCGGCTCTATACTGAAAACTGTACCTGGCACAACATCACCAGGGCTAAAGTGATAATCGTACTTATCGAGTAGAGCAGCGAAATCTTCGTGAGTAAATCCAATTTCTGTAGCGGTTAAGTTCTGATTGACCATGCTGATTTGTTCCTGGTTCTGTTCTCCGTCAAGTTTTTGCCACAATTAACAATGTGTATTCGACTGTCTGCTGCTGATCAAGAAAAGCAGTTTCTTGCTTTACGGGGAGTCTAATGACTTTACCCACCACAAGGAGCGATTGTCTGTCCCACAACGGGTAAGGGCTTTTTTTAAAGAAGTTTACACTTACACCTTTGTTTATCCTAGCGCAGAAGAGCTAGGTTCACACATATGAACTTCCAGATAGGATATTATATCACATATCAAAAAGTTTTTCAGTAGTTGGCGGTTGTAGCCTCATAAGTTTAGCAAAAGATACTCGCAAAATTATCCGTTGCTACCTAAACAGGCGGCAACGGATAGAATCTTTAGATTGCTTTACAAGCCTGGAAATAGGTATCTATTTATCTTTTCTCTCAAAGCGGGGAGGTTCGCGGAATGCGATCGCAAAAAAGAGAACGCCTATTGCCAAAGTCAAAATCAAGATGTACGCAACACTTTCCATATTCCGAGTTCCTGTTTATCCAGCCGGTAATATTAGTGTACCAAGGACTGGGATTAGGTGTTGGGTAATATCCCCAGTTCCTAATGCCCAGTTCCCCAAGAATTTAGAGAGCTTCTTTCCGGCGGGTTGATTTGTCACCCACTTTCTGGAACAGACCCCATTCTACTTGCTCTTCTAGATCTGCTTCCACACCAGCAAATACGTCTCGGTAGATTGTCCGAGAACCGTGCCACAGGTGTCCAAAGAAGAACAGCAGCGCAAATACAGCGTGACCAAAGGTAAACCAACCTCTGGGAGATGTGCGGAATACGCCATCTGAGTTCAAGGTTTCCCGGTCAAATTCAAATATTTCGCCGCCTTGAGCCTTACGGGCATATTTCTTCACATCAGCAGGATCTGTAAATGTTTTACCATTGAGATCGCCGCCGTAGAAGCTAACAGTAACGCCTGTTTGCTCAAAGCTGTATTTGGATTCTGCCCGACGGAAGGGGATATCAGCGCGGATCACACCATCAGCATCAGTCAGAATTACTGGGAAGGTTTCAAAGAAGTTAGGTAGACGACGGACTGTCAGTTCCCGACCTTCAGAATCTTTGAATACTGCGTGACCTTGCCAAGATTGAGCAATGCCATCACCCTTAACCATTGGCCCTGTACGGAACAGTCCACCTTTGGCGGGGCTATTACCGACGTAATCGTAGAAAGCCAGTTTTTCGGGGATTTGTGACCAAGCTTCTGTAAGGCTTGCACCTTGTCCAACACTAGTTTGCACACGGCGCTCAATTTCTTGGCGGAAGTAGCCTTGATCCCACTGATAGCGGGTAGGGCCAAACAGTTCGATAGGGGTGGTAGCGTTACCGTACCACATAGTACCAGCCACGACGAAAGCGGCAAAGAAAACCGCTGCGATACTGCTGGAAAGTACTGTTTCAATGTTCCCCATCCGTAGGGCTTTGTAGAGCCTTTCAGGGGGTCTAACTGTGAGGTGGAATAAACCAGCGATAATGCCAACAACACCAGCTGCAATGTGGTGAGCCACAACGCCACCGGGGTTATAGGGGTTGAACCCAGCTGGGCCCCATTCTGGTGCTACTGCCTGGATGCTACCATTTACACCAAAGGCATCAGAAACCCACATACCTGGGCCAAATAGTCCAGTGAGGTGAAAAGCACCAAAACCAAAACAAAGTAAACCAGATAAGAACAGGTGAATGCCAAACATTTTTGGCAAGTCTAGTGCAGGTTCGCCGGTGCGAGGATCTCTAAAGAGTTCCAAATCCCAGTAAACCCAGTGCCAAACGGCAGCTAGGAATAACAGACCGGAAAGAACGATGTGAGCGGCTGCAACGCCTTCAAATGACCAAAAACCAGGGTCAGTTGCTTGAGCGCCAGTGACGCTCCAACCGCCCCAAGATTGGGTGACACCTAACCGTGACATGAAGGGGAGAACGAACATCCCTTGTCGCCACATGGGGTTGAGAACTGGATCACTGGGGTTGTAAGTAGCTAGTTCGTACAGCGCCATTGAGCCAGCCCAGCCAGCAACTAGGGCTGTGTGCATTAAGTGTACAGAAATCAGCCGACCTGGATCGTTCAGGACAACTGTATGTACTCGATACCAGGGTAGTCCCATTGACTACAATCCTCCTAGATGAGTTAGTTTACAAAGCAATTTTCTTACTGAGGTTCTCATAAAAGACGCTCGTTTTTTAGAGAACTCTCTGAGTTTTTTGTTATTGCCAGTCTTGAGTTTTACCACAGATTAGCCTGTGGTTTAGCAATGCTTTTCAGCTACAAAAGCTTTATCCTTGAAAGTCGCGAAACGACCGTATAACTGCTGAGGGTTGGTCAGCAGCCAAAAGCTTATAAGACTTTTGGGTGAGGCTTGCGAACTTTCAGGAGGTTTCTGTTTGAGCGTTTACGCAATTGCCAAGCAAAAATGAGAATGTTTAAAAAATTGTAACTTTTGATGGAACGGTTTGCAAGCGTGTAAATAGATGCGATTACCTAGCTTGTGTCTCAAATATCGCGACCAAACCCCAAGCTACTGCTGATTATCATCAGATCTATCTGGAAAGCTGAAGTTTTTTAAGTCCACAATACCCAGCGAACTGCTTGCAGCAGCGCTAGTTCCCTCCGGGACGCTCCGCGAACGCTATCGCTTGTTGAATAATTACAAGTTTGATTTTACACTAAGTTTACGCATATAAATTCTGACTTTTAGGGAGAAATAGACGCAAAAGCCTGTAATTGGGTATATATTCCGAAAAATTTTGTGTAATACCTGGATATTGATATTGCTTCTAAAATTGTTTAATTGATTTATCATTTACTATTCTTGATTTTGGAACATAAATAATGGGAATCATAAATTAAAGCATTAGTACGAGCCAATGAAATTTATTCCAGACTAAAAGAAAGCCACGAAGACTCTAGCAAATCAAATAAATGATTATTTGCAGGAGGATGAAATGGATGCAATGACTACTCAAGAGGCAAGTCATGACTTAGATGGTTTGATAGATCGTGTTATTGCAGATGTACAACCGACTATTATTTGTAATAACAAAGGCAACAAAGCTATTTTGATTTCTCTAGACGAATTTTTATCATGGCAAGAAACATTATATTTACTGTCAAATCCTGTTAAAGCCAAGCATCTTCTCGGCTTAATTCAATCAGTAAAAGCAGGTGAGGTTGTTGAGAGAGACTTAATTGAAGAATGAGAGAGCAAAAAAACTAAGCGATAATTAAGACGAGCTAACCCACGGGAGAAAAGGCCATGACAGTAGCAATTGCTAAAAAGATGTCCTTTGAGGAATTTCTCAACTATGACGATGGTACAGATAATTTATATGAGTTGGAAAATGGAGAATTAATTTCCATGCCTTCAGAAAGTGATATAAATCAAAGGATCGCAATGTTTTTGGTTGCCTATTTTTTAAGCTGTGGAATTCCTTCCTCTAGATTGCGGATGAAGGCTGAGGTGGCTGTGAATAGCAGACGAGTAGGTGTGCGTGTACCTGATCTGGTAGTCTTTTCTGAAGAGTTAGCTGTTGCAATGGCAGGTGCTACTCGTTCACTGGTATATATGGATATGCCACCACCCTTACTGGTAGTTGAAGTAGTGAGTCCTAATCAGGCTAACCGTGATTATCGCTACAAGAGATCCGAGTATGCAGCGCGGGGTATTGCTGAATATTGGATTGTTGATCCCATTGACCAAAAGGTGACAGTATTGGAATGGGTGGAGGGTTTTTATGAACAACAGGTATATGAAAATGATAGCTTGATTGTTTCTTTGCTCTTTCCTGATCTCAAGTTGACGGCTGCTCAAGTTTTACAAGGATGAGATGCTATTCTTGTGAAGACAATCTGACAAGATGTAATTAGCTAAATATATATCCTAGAATAATTAACTGCTGATTGAAAAAATATTAATGATAAGAACTTGGTTTTCCTTGTCTATGAGACAGTCGGTTAGGATGGCAAAATTCCTATCTTTGTTCTGTCTATGTTTATTGTTGGCTGTTAGCTGTACCCCTCGCACACAGACAACTACCCCAACAACTGGTGTTGTCAATACTCCTGCTGGTGATGGACGGATTACCATAGGTACGACATCAAAGCCCAGAACTCTTGATCCGGCTGATGCGTATGAATTGGCATCATTAGGTTTAGTATTCAATATGAGCGATCGCTTGTACACCTACGAACCAGGTAGTACAGAAATTAAGCCTCAACTAGCAACAGCATTACCTAAAGTTAGTGCAGATGGTTTAACTTACACCATACCTATCCGTCAGGGAGTGGTGTTTCATGATCAGACTCCCTTCAACGCTAAAGCAATGGAGTTTAGTATCCAGCGTTTTATCGAAAATAAAGGTAAGCCATCTTTCTTGCTTTCCGATACAGTGGCTTCTGTGAAAGCGACAGGGGACTATGAATTAACAATTAAACTCAAAAAGCCCTTTGCGGCGTTTCCCTCCCTATTAGCCTTTTCTGGGGTGTGTGCCGTTTCCCCCAAAGCTTATGAAATCGGGACTGGGAAATTTAAGCCGAATATCTTTGTCGGGACTGGTGCTTATAAGTTAGCGCAGTATGGGACTGATTCGCTGCGATTTGATGTATTTGAGCAGTATTGGGGTGAAAAACCAGCCAATAAAGGTATTAATGTCCAAATTCAGACTAGTCCAGTTAATTTGTTTAATGCTTTCCGAACTGGTGCTGTAGATGTAGCTTACTTATCTTTGCAACCAGACCAAATTCGCAGTTTAGAAGAAGGTGCTAAAAAAGGAGATTGGCAAGCCATTAACGCCCAAAGTAGTGTAGTTAGTTATATGGTGTTGAATCGCAATCAGAAACCGTTAGACAAACCAGAAGTCAGAAATGCGATCGCATCATTAATTGATCGTCCATTATTAAATGATCGGGTCTTATTTGGTCAAGCTGAACCACTTTACAGCATGATTCCCACCACATTCAATGTTTCCCAACCATTATTTAAAGATAAATATGGTGATGCTAACTTTGAGCAAGCCAAAAAAACCTTAACTGCTGCTGGTTTTTCTAAAGAAAATCCTGCCAAAGTCCAAGTTTGGTATCCAGCAAGTTCACCTACTCGCAGTTTAGCAGCGCAGACACTAAAATCTCTGGCTGATACCAAAATGGATGGGATCTTACAATTAGAAGTTAAAACTGTAGAAGGTGCTACCTTTTTTAAAGAAATTAGCAAAGGTTTATATCCAGCAGCTTTACTAGATTGGTATCCAGATTTTTTAGACCCAGATAATTACGTTCAGCCATTTTTGGCTTGTGAAAAAGGTTCCGTTGCTAAAGGATGCGAAAATGGAGGAAGTCAAACCCAAGGTTCTTTTTACTATAACGAAGCTGTCAATAAACTAATTGATCAACAACGTAAAGAACAAAATCCACAAGCACGTCAGAAAATATTTACTGACATTCAAACACAAGTACTTACTGATGTTCCTTACATTCCTTTATGGCAAAACAAAGATTATGTATTTGCCCAAAAAGGTGTAAATAATGTCAAAATTGATCCTACCCAAAACCTGATTTATAAAACAATTAAAAAATAATCACTAGGGAACAGGTTTAATCTCGTTCCCAGACTCCGGCTGGGAATGCCATTTAGAGGCTCTGCCTCATGCTAATTTATGCAAGCAGAGCCTCAAGACTAAATTCCTTGTCAGAGACAAAAAACGAGGTTAAATTTATGAGACAGAGTCTCAAGGCTGCATTCCTTGCCATAGACAAGGAACGAGTTGGAGTTTGAATTTTGAATTAATAAAAATATGTCTCGTTCTAAAGCATTACAGTATTACATTGTTTCCCGGTTGCTATTTGCGCCACTGCAACTATTAACCATTATCACAATTGTTTTTCTTTTACTGAGAGCAACCCCAGGAGATCCAGCAGATGCAATTTTGGGTGGACGTGCGCCAGAAAGTGCTAAAGAAGAATTAAGAAAACAACTCGGTTTAGATTTACCTATTTGGTTACAATATCTCAATTATTTAGCCAATTTACTACGTTTTGATTTAGGAACTTCTTTAACCAGTCGAGGACAGAATGTTGGCGAAATAATTGGACAATATTTTCCCGCAACTGTAGAGTTAGCTTTTGCTAGTATGGCTGTAGCGCTCATTGTCGGCGTTTTAGTGGGTACTATTTCCGCTTCTCGTCCGGGTACTTATTTTGATATTGGTGGGCGTTTGTTTGGTATTATCACCTATGCACTACCCATGTTTTGGGCGGGAATGCTGTTACAATTAATTTTCTCAGTTCAACTGGGTTGGTTTCCCAATTCCAACCGTTTTCCCCCCAATCTTCCCGCACCTGCAACTATCACGGGTTTATATACAATTGATAGTTTGTTGAGTGGTAATTTCAGTCAATTTTTCACATCTTTACATCATTTAGCTTTACCAAGTTTGACTTTAGGAATTTTGCTGAGTGGAATTTTTGAGCGCATTGTGCGGGTGAATTTAAAACAAACCTTAAAAGCAGATTATGTAGAAGCCGCTAGGGCGCGGGGAATTTCTGAAAATAAGATTTTAGTCTCCCATGCTTTGAAAAATGCCTTGATTCCTGTAATTACGGTATTAGGATTAACATTTGCTTCCTTATTAGGTGGAGCAATTTTAACGGAAGTGACATTTTCCTGGCCGGGGTTAGCAAATAGATTATATCAAGCGATTTCTGACCGAGATTATCCCACAGTTCAGGGAGTGTTAGTATTTTTTGGAGCAATTGTTGTGAGTGCAAGCATTTTGATTGATATTCTCAATGCTTATGTAGATCCAAGAATTAGATATTAAATATTTTTATTGTCTGAATCAGGATTTGGAGGATTTAAAGATTAACAGGATGTTATATTTATTAATCTTGTAAATCCTAAAATCCTGGTTATCCTGATTCAGACATTCTCCATTTCTCTAATAATATTCATTGTTTCTACACTCACTGTACAGACTCTCATTAATAAATCAATTACCTCTTCTTTATAATCTGCGAAATGATAATTATTGAATTTTTCCGCAATTGTGGGATCTTTTGGTTTCTTTTCTTTATATTGATCTAATATCCATTCTAACGCGCAACGATTACCTAGCATATATTCCCAAGCTATGTTAGGAATATTTTCTAATGTAGTGACATCATCTAAGATAATGCTATTTTTGGTTTTATCGGCTTTAAGTTTGGGTTTTGGTGTTTTTTGATTGTCTTTTAAAGGAATATCAAGACGGGTTAAATTATAAGGTGTGACTGTTTCATAATTAATATGAATTTCCGTGAGTTGTTTTCCCCAGTTAACCCATTGTTGGAAGTTTTCATAATATGGTAAACGGGGAAATTCGCGTTTGAGGTTGAGTTCGTATTTGCTGCGATATGCTGGGTTATGTAAGACTGCGTAGGTATAATGAAAAATATCTATTTTGGTAATTGTTGTATCTTGATAATGGGTTTGAATTTGTTTTAATCCCCAGTCGGTAATATTATCAATGCGTTTTCCTTCTTTATCGTAACGGTAAAGGGGGAGACATTGAGTTTTTTCCAAAAAATCAAGACAAGTAATTTTATTTGTTATTAAACACTGAAACGGTTTTGATGCACCAATACCAGGTATAGATATATAATAGTTTATATCTTCATCATTGTATATGTTAAACCATTGGTATGTTCTTCCATTAAAGTGTTGATCTAAATAAAGTTTCTCTTTATAAAATGGTCTGTAAAGACTTGACTTGATATTTAATTTATCAAACTCTTTTTTTATACCTCTTTTAAAGTAGATTTTTAAGTCCTCATCCCATTTTATTTGTTGTGATAGTTCTTCTGTTGGTTCTTTATCAAATTGATTTTGATAAATGTCAACAAACCATTTCATCTTATTTATTAAATTTTGATCACATAAATCATAAACCCATTCATCCCTCTGTGTTTTCAAACCTGAAGAAAATAACTTAAATACTGCTTCTTCTCCTTTACCTACTTTCACATCTTTATCAACCAAAGGTAAAAGACTACCAAAATCATTATCAGATTGATTTATCCAATTATGTTTTTCATCTGGGGTAATATGTTCAAAAGGAATTTGATTAAATTTAGTTTGAGATAAAAACTTTAATTTTTCACTTGCTGTATCAAAATCTGGACGACGAATATGGAATATTTGACAACTATTAAAATCACTTTTCTGTTTTTTCACCATAAACATAATAGCGACACCAGTTTGAATCCCAAAAACATTATGAGTTGTTCCTGAAAGTTTGGGATTCTTCCTAACATCACCATGTAAATCTATAATGTAAATATAACTAAAATCATCAGTTACAGCTTTTCTAAAACCGTCAAAAGTTCTACCATCAATAAACGATGAATTAGTGATAAATGCAATAATCCCATTTTTACTTAATCTATCAGAAGCCCATCTAATAAACCGAGTATACATATCATAAACAACAATATTATTTTGAGCTTTGCTATATTTAATATAACTTTCCTTAATTAACTTATCTATGGCTTTATAATAACGATTAGCATTATTATCATTGAAGTTTTCCTGTTTTGCATTATAAGGAGGATTACCAATAATAACCGAAATAGTTTTATCATTCTGTCTTTTAATTCTTGCGGTATTCTCCACACTCATAGCGAATAAATCCATTTGCTTACCCGCAAAAGAAGTATTATCCAAAGTATCTACAAAACAAATATTTTCAAACTCCTCATACACACCCATCTTTTGCTTATAGGTAAATTCAATATTCAAATTTGCAATGTAATAAGGTAGAATCGCTACCTCATTACAATGAATTTCATGTTTATATTTATGTTCCAAACTATGTTGCGGTAAATAATCAATTAATTCTGTAATAAAAGTCCCTGTTCCCGTCGCAGGATCTAAAATTTCTACATCTTTATCCGCTAACAACTTCCCAAAATGTTTATGAACTAAAAAATCGACACTTTCAATCATAAACCGGACAATTTCATTAGGAGTATACACAATTCCCAATCTATCCGCAGCTTTGGGATTATATGCTTTGTAGAAATTCTCATACAAAGCTTTGAGAAACTTTTGTTTTTCTTGATGATTATAAATATTTGCCGCAGTCCGTCTAATAACTGCATAATATCTTTCAATGCTTCCTAGAGTATTGCGCTTGACACTTCCAGTAAAAAAGGTAGAAATTATTCCTTGTAATTCTCTCGCTACATTATTTTCTTGATGAAACTGTGACTCACTAAAAATATTGATAAAAATATCTTCTGTTAAAATATGCTGAATCATCATTTCCCGAATATCAAGTAAAGTGATTTCTGGGTTAATTGATTCTTTGCAAATTCCCCAAAACTTATCTCGCGCAGTTTTAAAAGATATGTTATTTATTCCTTGACTATCAATCAAATCTCTGAGAGAATTTAAGATGGTGGGTAAATCTTGTTTAAAGATTTCTATCGCTTCCCGAAAATCTCTAACTTCAGGACGAACATAATTAATAAAACTGGTAATAATCCCATCTATTGCGTCAGCATCTTTCATAGATACACGCATAGTTTCTGTGCTAGATTGAATTAAAACCGCAGTTTGGGAATCTTCAAATAAAATATTACTATCTGGATAACCTTTATTTAATTTCTTTTCTATTTCTTCGTCTAATTTATCATATTGGTCTTTACTTTCCCAATAACCCCAATCTAACCGCAAAGCATCTTTAATTGTCCCATCTGGATAAACAAGTTTACCATTTGGTAGTTTATAATCTAATTCAGGAATGAGTAGAAAATCTCTAGGTTTGCAATATTCATTGAGAAGGTTTTGAAAAGCAACACGAATAGATGTTTCTTTCCGAGAACCACCATATTGAATGATTTTTTCTACTTCGGCTTGATATTGAGTAACCAGGAGTCTCGACATAGTTAAGAATAACTTTAGAGGAATTCTATCTCTGTAAACTGCGAGGATCAAGGGCATCTCTTAACCCATCACCTAATAAGTTAAATGCCAAAACAGTGAGAATAATCAGGATTGCCGGCGGTAGAATTAGCCAAGGTTGTAATACTAAAATAGAAGCATTACTAGCCAGAGAAAGCATATTTCCCCAAGAAGGATCTGGTTGTTGAATGCCTAAACCAATTAAACTCAATACTGCTTCTGCACCAATAAAACTGGGAATTGACAGTGTTGCAGATATAACCACATAACTAGCAGTTTGCGGCAAAACATGGCGGAGAATAATATAAATTGGTTTACCACCCATAGCTTGTGCTGCTTGTACAAATTCTCTTTCTTTGATTGAGAGTACTTGTCCGCGAATTACCCTAGCTAAACCTGCCCAACTAATAACGGAAGTAATCACAACAATTAGTAAAAAGCGCTGTGTACTAGTTAATTGTGGACTTAAAATTCCTGATAATGCTACTAATAAATAAATGCTAGGAAAAGTCATCAACACTTCTGCCAAGCGCATGATCACACTATCAATCACACCACCAAAATAGCCGGAAATACCACCTATTAGTAAACCAAGGGGATAGGTAATAATAATGCCGAAAATCCCGATAAATAAACTAATACGACCACCATAAAGCAGACGGCTAAATTGATCTCGTCCTTGTTCATCAGTACCCAAAATATTCCATTTTGCTTCGCCAGTTGAGCCAAACAAATGAAGATTTAAGGGTATACCAGGGATAATGGTGACTTCATCCCACTTTGGTGGTAGGGGCAAATTCATCTGGAATAATCGATATTCGGGTCCGGCAACAAATAAACTGAGAGGGGAAGGCTTTTTAAAATCAACAATTAGTTTTCTTTCCCCTGTTTCTAAATTTGTATCCCCTTGAGTTGTCGGATATATATGGGGTCCAATAAATTTACCTGTCTGGGAAACCCAATAAATGCGAGTTGGTGGCAGTAGTGAACCATTTGGCTGAGAATTATAAGGGTTGTAAGGTGCGATGAAATCAGCTGCGATTACTGATAAATAGAACACTAACAGTAAGATTGCCCCAAATCGTGCCAAGGGATTTTTTTTCAGTCTCTGCCACCAATTCATAGTTTTTCTTCACAAATTAAAGGTGATGTATTAAGGATCTGTGCAAAATTAATTTAACTTTTTTTATGGCGGTTCTCCTTTGTAGTAAATACACATTGACCTCTCTCCTGCAAGGAAAGAGGCTTGGAAACCCCCATTTTATCCTAGAGATGGAGGGTTAGTTTTCTGGGTTTTTGATGTTACCAAAAATACCTTTTAAGCATCCTCTGAGAATCAAATGAAAACTGTGATATTTAAGCGTGTAATTTTTCAACTAAATACAGTAGGTCTTCATTTTGCTTTTCATGTTCAACTACAAATACATTGGAATAAAGATTTGCTATGATCTGTTTTCCCTGTTGTGTTAGAGATAGATATCGCAGTCCATCTTTGATATATGGATAGACACCATGCCAGTAAAATTTGGCGTAATTTTTGCGTAAATCTCCAGGATGTTGATAGCCTAAAATTTTGTTCATCCCAGTTTCTTCAAATTCGTAGAATAAACTAGTGATTTTTCTCAAATAACGTGGATCACTTAATTGCCCGATTAAATCAGCAGCACGTACTAAACCGGCAAAGTGATTGGTATCTTGATGATCTTCTGCTGTTGGTACAGGGAACCGAGTTAATTCAATATTTACCTTAATGACTTCAGCATCTATTAAAGTGTGTCCACCAAATCGTTCACCAATAAATAGTTTGGCTCGATCTACATGATAAGGTGTGAGACTAGCATCAGAAGCACCGTGGGGGAGAGCAATCATGTTACCATTTTGCCCTGTTGCATATAGAGATTCTGATTCTCTGTCTTCGCGGCAAACTCCTTTCACGTAGCCGATATCGTGACACAACAAGGAGATAATGAAGTGTAACCAGTCTTCGCTGGAAACACCACCTTCTCGAATGTGTTTACCACGCAACATTTCTTGTCCCACAAGGGTGACGAGGACGGAGTGTTCAACATTGTGATATAGGGCATCACTGTTGGCAATGTTTTCTAATGCCATGTTACCAGCCCAAGCAATGATGTCTTGATAATCAGTTTTTAAGTTACCGTAGGTGCGTTGATAGCCCTCTCGAATTTGATTTACAAAAGCATTAATGATAATTTCAGTTGTATTGAACATACTTGATTCTCAGGGTATATATTTTGTATAATCGAGTTCGCCTGCTGAAATTTCGGTCAATTGAAAGCCCTCGGTTTCGCTATGGATAAAGGTGGTGGTGCCAGCTAAACCGGGGTGTTATCGCTAAAACAAGCGATCGCTTCCTCAGAAGGGCAAAGCTTTGAAAGTTTATGAAGAGCATGGAATCAAGAAGTGAGTATAGTCAGAGACGTTGGTGCTTTAGACTCCCATTTGATTAAGTGTACATTATCCTTCTCAATTTTTCCTCATCTATCCTTGGGGGAGGATAAAAAATATATAAATAAATTAAGCTTCTTCTGAGATTTTGCTCAATTATGATATAATATCACCTAGTAATTAACATAATTCCAACTTGCGGGTGTAATTCAGTGGTAGAATGTCTGCTTCCCATGCAGAATGTCGTGGGTTCGAGTCCCATCGCCCGCTTTCAAGATTTGTATCTGATCATATTTTAAGTACTTTCCAGTCTGGTGATTGCGATCGCGAACATTATTTAGATTAGCAATTACAAACCATATCCTATCTAAGTTATGACAAAATCTCTGGTAATGGCAAGTAAATGAAGTTAAATATGTCATTATCAGCCTATGTACTAGAATTTTGATTTATGTCTCCTTTTCCTAGTTTAGTTACCGTATCCGCGCTCATACTTTACTTTGTTGTCACAATTAACGTTGGTAGAGCTAGAGTAAAATATCAAGTTCCCGTACCACAAACCACAGGAAATCTTGATTTTGAAAGAGTGCTAAGGGTTCAGCAAAACACCTTAGAACAACTTGCTTTATTTTTACCCGCTTTATGGTTGTTTTCTGTTTACGTTAGTCCCATTTGGGGTTCTGTTCTCGGTACAACTTGGATAATAGGACGTATTGCTTATGCTTGGGGATATTATCAAGCAGCAGAAAAGCGCGTGATAGGTTTTGCTATCAGTTCTTTGAGTGGTATAGGACTAATTTTAGGTTCATTAGTTGGGATTATTTTATCTTTGATGAAGGCGTAATTTAGGGAGTGTGATCTTTTTTAGATGATCACACTTCTCTACATTATTTAACAGATTTTTTGGGGAATTTTTAACGATAGCGAAGCTCGCCGCAGGCATCGCTCTCCTACCCCCCTGAACGGTTACCTTCTTTTTAATTCTCCTATTAGTGTGATCATTCCCAATCCCCAATTCAAATATCCAACCCCAACACTGTTAACTCTGGCGGATGTTCAACAGTAAACTGATAATATACCTCCTGTTGTTCATGCGCTGCCAACACAATATCCCACTCCAAAATTCCGATTTCACTTAATTGAATTTGTGGCTGAGAACAAGAAAGACGCACCTTAATTAGCTCATTGCGACTAACTGGTAATTGTTCAGTTAATTTCAAACTTGCTTCTTGATTTAACAAATTAGTAATTACTACCCGATAAGCATAAGTAATCCGGCGTTGACTACTCATCAGTTTCTTATCTACCTGACGTTCAACTAAATCGCGTTCAATTTTTAAACCTTCATCTATACCCAAATTAATTTTAAATTCCTGTCCTGGAGCAATATGTTCTAATTGAGTTGCACCAACAAAGATACTGTCCCGAAAAATATTTGCCTTCCCTGGTAATAAAGTTGCACCATCAGGACTATTTTTCATAGTAGCTTGTAAATAAGCAAAACTAACTAAACGTGGCATTCCTACATAATTTAATTTACAAGGATAATCATCTTGAAAAATTGTGGTTTTATGAGGTGCGCCATCACTGGGAATATTACCACCACTATTTAGTTTAAAAGTAACTACGCTGCCTTGTTTAGATACTTCCGTTACGACTGTTTCAGCACTGATGAAATTTTCCTCTTCTTCCTTTTTTGCAGCCTTTGGCGCATTATTAGGAGGAGGCATCAGCACAGCCATAGCAGGTGGAGGAGACATTGAACGCTGCATAGTCAAAGAATCATCTGCGCGTGTACGTGGTGTATCAATATACCAAGGCTTTAGCTTGGGTGGGATTGTACCTAATCCCGGTTTAGCGGTAGAAAAAGTCAGCGCTACACCAAGCCAATCTTCACCTGTAGTTTGGGTAACTTCTGCCAGGTAGCTCAGATATAAGATATTGCTGCTACTATCAACCCGCAAGTCATAAAGCGGCTTCCAGTTAGCACGATTCACCAAATAAGACATCTCTAGCTCAAACTCACCTTCCCCCGCAACTTCCACACCGACAATCACACTCAAGCTTTCTTTCGGGTGTGGTGTTGGGATTTTTTGCAATGCGGTGCGGAGTGGTTGTAATTGCTTTTCTAATTCTTGCTGTTGGGTTTTGCATTCCCCGGAAGCGATCGCATATTCGCTATACTGACTACCAATAAAGTTGAGAAAATCCAAAGTTTCACTCAAACTCAGATTTTTCCGTGACAAGCTCTGAGCAAAGGGTTCTTCTGTCTTTTCCCCCAAGCCTGTAATAAAATGAGATTGCAATGCCAAAGCATCTATTTGAGCTTGTAAATGGCGTTTTTCTGCTTCTAGTTGCTGAATTTGTTTCGTTAACTGCGCCACTCTTTCAACCACAGGTTCGGTAGTATAAATGCGATCGCTACTCACTCCCAGCAACCGCACCCCTACCGTACCAGTACCGCTTACCCTCACAGACTCAGTTTCTAGAGTTACAGGCAATGGTGTAATTAACAACTCTCGTTCTTCTCCCGTTAAGGAAATAACACCTCGTCTTGTAACTAAAGCTTTGTCACCATAGACAGTGACAGCAACAATCTGGTTTTCTACTGTTTTGCGCCAAGATAATATTTCCGGGTTCACCATTGCCAGTTTTTCCCCATGTTTATCAGTTACCAGTTAAGAGTTTTCTGAATCCTTTTCCCTGGTTTAATAGTTCTGCTGGTTAATTGTCAATGGTTTCCGGTTTCAGCGTCAAGGGATCTCAGATTTTGAATGTAAAGTTTGTTGTGGAACTGAAGTAATCACTTCATGCTCCACAATCTTCTTAGCCGCCTCTAGTAGATACTCATAATAAGTACGAGCCACAATCGATAATTGTTTACCAGATGGGTAAACCATATACCAAGTGCGCTTCATGGGAAAGTGCTGCACATCCAAAATGCTGAACTCAGAACTATCTGTCAATAAAGTATGACGAGATAATATTGAAATTCCTAAACCCCCGGCTATTGCTTGTTTAATTGCCTCATTACTCCCCAATTCCAGTTTCACCTTCACCTTTATCCCATGTTCTTCAAAGAGAGATTGCACCGCACGGCGTGTACCTGAACCAGGTTCGCGCATGATAAATGGTTGATCTACCAATTTTTCTATGGGGATATTTTTCTCCTGTGCCAAGGGATGATTGGCAGGTGCAAAAACTACCAAAGGATTTTCTAAAAATGCCTCGACATGGACATCTAAATGCTCTGGAACCTGGCTCATAATATACAAGTCATCCATATTCCCAATCATGCGTTCCAAAATCCGTTCATGATTAGTGACTTGTAGGGAGATATCAATTCCAGGGTAAAGTTGGCAAAATGGACCCAACAAACGCGGGATAATATATTTTGCTGTTGTAATCACCGCCAACCGCAATTGCCCTTGTTTTAGCCCTTTTAAATCTGCCACCGTCATTTCAAATTGAGCTATAGTCTCAAAAATTTGACGACAAGTAGTAAATAGTTCCCGTCCGGCTTCCGTCAAAAATAAGCGTTTTCCCACCTGCTCAAATAATGGCAATCCTACCGATTTTGTTAGTTGCTTGATTTGCATCGATACGGTAGGTTGGGTGAGAAATAATTCCTCAGCAGCACGAGTAAAGCTGCCGTGCCGTGCCGCAGCCTCGAACACCTTCAACTGGTGCAACGTCGCTTGGTTCAAGGTGATTCTCCTCTAATAGCAATTCGTAGATATAAATCTAGTATCACTGAACACTACTCCCTGATGTAATGTTTAGTGATACAAAGTTATGAGGTTTAATATAGATAAAAATCTATGCTCGCTATCAGAAGTGCGGTATTGGACTTATGGAGTTAAGAAGTTATTATCAAAAAATAAGCAAGACAAAAAATGCCTTCCAACTCCAGATGAATGCTGAATATTGAATAATTTATTATTTAGAATTCATCATTCATCATTCCATAGCTCTTCCTTAACTTTCATAGGTAATTTAGCTAAATCTGGCAACTCCACAGCTTCCGCGTCTACAATTTTATCCCTAATATTTAAAGGTATATTTAATGGTTCACGTTCTTCTATCCAACAACTAGCCACAGGCAAAGTTAGCTCCATTTCATCCAATGGACGAGGAATAACCATCACTGCACTCAATTCCCCAATGCGTTCTGCTTCAAACATTCCCGCTTCTACTGCCACGGCAACATTAGCTACAGAACCTCGAATAATCGCTGTACACAAACCCGCACCAATTTTTTCATAGGCTGCCAAATGAACATCAGCAGATTTAAGCATGGCATCACAAGCGCCTACCATAGCTGGAAAACCTCGCGTTTCTACCAAACCAATTGCTTGATTACTCAATCGGCTATAACTGCCTTCTTCCATCAATTTACTGATACGGTTAGTAATAGGCAGCACAATGTCTAGATTGGGATAAGGTCTGGGAATCACCAAACTAGAAACCAGTTGACCAAATTGTTCAGCAGTTTGGACACCAGCTTCTACAGCCAAGCGTACATCAGCAATACCACCTCGGATAATTGCCGTACAGTGACCACTACCAATTTTTTCATAACCCACTAAATGAACTCCAGCCGATTTCAACATCATGTCAGCTGTTCCAACTATGGCTGGAAAGCTCAGAGTAGATACTAAACCCAAGGCAGTATCCTTGAAGTTATCTCGATGACGGCGACGTACAGGCTGGATAGTGGTAAGAGACCGTTGATTAGATGTTTCCATCATGAATTCTCCAGGATACTCACAAAACTCTCCACTTAACAATTAACACTTACTACGAGGAATTGTCAGAGTGTTTGTCGTTCAAGGATTGTCTATGGGGAAACAATGTGATCAAAAGCCGATTGATGCTACCTTGCCCGTAAATTTGAGTCCCAAAAGTATTATGGGGTTCAGTTTCAGCTGGGCTGGGTGCTGATTCTGGATTACTAATTTCGGTAGATGCGGGGAAAGTAGCTTCTTCTTCGTTAGATTCAGCAACTTGAACCTGTTCCTCTACTGGGGGAGATTGGCTTTTGGGAGTCGGAGAAGGCTGATGAACGGAATTAGGCTGGTGTTGGAACTCCACAAAGGCTGAAGCTGAGAAATGAGTTGAAGAAATTATCGGTTCTTCTGGCTTTTCCTCTGGAACTTTTGTGGCAGTGGAATTATTGGAGGATGGTTCAAGTTGTTGGGTTTTGCCAACTTGGCGACTAGTGTCTCCCAAAAGAGAACCGGGTGCAACTACTTCTCCCGATGCGACAGAACAGTTGAATACTGTCGTTGCTGCACCAATACAAGCATTAGTGCCAATTTTGCCTTGACCAACCATCAAAAAACCGGCTCCCAGGTTCACTCCTGCTTCTACTTCTAGAATACCTTCATTGACTTGGAGAATTGACCCCATGCCAATACAGACACCAGGTCCGATAATAATTTTGCTGTTGGCAGCTGCTTGAATGATTACCCCTGATGCTATTACCGCACTGGGATGAATATTCACCTCACCACTAATGTGAGAATCAAAACTGTTGCCCAAGCGTAGCAGCGGCACAGACATGGAATTTGTCACCTTGGAAGCCGGAAAAATGAGTATTGAGAATAATTTTGAGGTGGGGAGGTGGGGAAAAAATTAAGAATCACCGAATTTTAGATTTTAAATTTTGAATTTTGGATTGAAGATTCAAAATCCAAACAGGTCTGAACGCGATAGTGTCTCGTAGAGAAGCCCCCGGCTTGACTGTTGGGGTCAATCTAAAATCTAAAATCTAAAATCCAAAGTTGTGTTACCTGTTCCCTGTTCCCTAATTATTATGGACGTTGGATAATTGCTTCCAATACCCGGCGCTTGGCTGTGGCATCAATACCAATTAAGCGCACATATTCTCCTGGATATTCAGAGAGATGTGCTTCCAAAGCTGCGATCGCATCTCGTTCAGATGTTGCCTGAATTTGACCGCAACTAGCCCAAGTACCTGTACGGAAACGGCGTTGGTCTACGTGTTCTAGGCTAATTTTAAATCCACCAGCCAATAATTGCCGCAGTTGATCTATTACTTCTGCGCTCAACCGAGTGCTGGTAACTGTTGCCGTGGCAGTAGCAGATCCAGAAGATGCACTTACAAATGATTTGGTGCTACCAGATGGGGCTACTTGACCATTTGGACGTTGGATAATGCTTTCTAGTACCCGGCGTTTGGCTTTGGGGTCAATCCCTATCAACCGCACATACTCGCCTTGATGGCTGTCTATACACTCTTCTAGGGCGGAAACCACTTCTTTAGCAGAAGTTGTTTCTATGGGCTTACAGCTGTTCCAAGAACCTGTGCGGAACCGGCGCTCATCTACGTGTTCTGTACCGATTTTGTATCCGCCTGCTAAAAGTTGACGGATTTGGTCTACTGTTTCGGCGCTGAGTTTACTGCTACTGGTGCCGTTACCATTACCATTGCCGTTGTAGCTGCCATTGCTGGGAGCCGCAGATGGCTTAAAGGTGGATGCACTACCAACTACACCATCTGGACGTTGAATGATGGTTTCTAGTACTCTCCGTCTACCATTGTCAATACCAAACAGACGGACATACTCGCCTCTGTGGTCTACCAGACAACTTTCTAAAGCTGCGATCGCTGCTTCTAAAGACCTGGTTTCAATGGGCTGACAGCTTTGCCATGAACCTGTGCGGAACCGTCTTTGATCAACGTGTTCTGAACCGATCTTATACCCTTGTTGTAGTAGATAACGCAACTGATCTACCGTTTCTGCACCCAAGCTATTGCTCGCCACTTCACTACTCCTTTCCAATTCTTCAACAACAATACTTGTATAAGATTTAGCCCCAGAAAGATTAAGTTCATCCCGAATGGGTGCAATACACTTGCTATCCGCAGCACAGCGATAACCAGTCCGCAATGCCTGATTAATACCGACTACATGATGAGCAAACTGCTGATCTTGAGCTTGTACATCTGGTAATCGGTCAGCTTGCTGCTGGGTAGTAATTATCGCTCCCGAAGGGACATATTTACCTGGGGGGATTTCTACATCTTGAATTAAAGCGTGCATCATCACAATGCAACCTGCACCCACCTTGGCATTAAATACCGTAGAGCGAAAGCCAATAAAGGAGTGATCCCCTACATAAGCTGGCCCATGAATTAGAGCCATGTGGGTAATAGAAGCATCTTCACCAACCCAGACCGAGTATTCTTGTTGATCATCACCAATTACTCGACCTTGCTCCAAGCCATGAATGACGACACCATCTTGAATATTAGTGTTTTCACCAATATAAAAGGGTGTACCTTCATCCGCTCTAATTGAAGTCCCTGGAGCAATGATGACATTTGCACCTATCAATACATCCCCAATAATGTTGGCAGAAGAGTGTACAAATGCAGTTTCATGGATTCTGGGTTCAGCTAAACTCCTTGACCACGGGGTTGGGGGGGCCGCCGTGCTGCGGACTACCATTGGGACATTCCTCCTGAATTAAGCTTTTTGTTAGTAGTCGGTCGCTACGCTCCAATTCAAAATTCAGCGTTCAAAACAGTAAATCAATTTTGAATTTTGAATTTTGAATTCCCTGTCAGGGGTGACTATCTATATTGTTCTTTTTTGCTGTAGATGAGGCGATCTTCAACATGAATGGTGTCTATTATCGCCACTACTGCTGCATCTAACGGACGTTGTTCATTGCCTAGAACTTGACGAGCGGCACCGTTTCGACTGACCAGTACCCACTCTTCCACCCCTGCGCCCACACTATCGGCTGCTACCTCGTATTCGGGCAGGAGGTTTCCGTCTTCATCTACTAATTGCAACAGCAGTAGTTTGACACCTCTAAGACTTGGATCTTTTTGCGTGCTGACTACTGTGCCACGAACTTTGGCAATTTGCATTATAAATTACGGTCTTCTACCGAAAGGACGAATTGCATTTACACCTTCCCGGAATTGTTCTACATCTTCGGTATAACGAATTGGTAGGACGTATTCCAAGTTTTCGTGAGGACGAGCAATGATATGAGTAGACAGCACTTGTCCACCGTTGACTCGTTTTACATTTTCAATCCCTGCTGCTACTGAAGCTTGTACTTCAGAAACGTCACCCCGAACGATGACTGTCACTCTGCCGCTACCGATTTTTTCGTATCCTACTAGGGTAACGCGAGCGGCTTTCACCATCGCATCAGCAGCTTCTACTACTGCTGGAAAGCCCAGCGTTTCAACCATTCCCACTGCAATTGACATTAGTTTTCATCCTTAAATTAAGTTTATGGCTTGCGCCAAGCTGTTCGTGTTCAGACCTGGCCAAATTTTTACTCAAGCAAGCAACCCCGTTAATCACTTTGTTTAAACAGTTTTTAAGTACGGAACTGTTCTACTGCTTCTGTATACCGAATCGGTAAGACATATTCTAGGTTTTCGTGGGGACGGGCAATGATGTGTGTGGATAACACTTCACCACCGTTGACTCTTCTAGCTGCGTCAACACCAGCCGCTACTGAAGCTTGCACTTCGGATACATCTCCCCGGACAATCACGGTAACACGAGCGCTACCGATTTTTTCATATCCTACCAGAGTTACACGGGCTGCTTTCACCATCGCATCAGCAGCTTCTACTACTGCCGGAAAGCCTTTCGTTTCAATCATTCCAACTGCAATTGGCATCGCAGAACTCCTAAAAAATTAATTCAATCTGTACTATGGGTTGAAATTTTTGACGGGGATGCTCATCTTGAGCGAAGAAAACACTTCTAAAATTAAGCATAGGAAACCTTGGCATCCCTGGCAACATAAATTACTATAATAGTTTGTAATAAAAAAGTTTTAAAAAACTTAACAAAACTTAATAGCCCCTCTAATGAGATCAAAGTTCACGGATTCCTAGAGGGGACGCTTATGCTTTATAATTTCTTTATTACATTTAGAAAATAACATTCATAACCAGGGCTAATCCTATTAGATCAGGGGCATCCAGAGGCTGTATATTATACTGTCTCAGTCTTTTTTCATGTTTTGCTATCTGTACATAGACCCATTAAAAGATATATAATTTTTTTTAATATATTCTATAAAATTCTTTGTTCAGAGTAGAAATAGAAATTTACAACCAGAGAATTTCTGAAAACATATAAATGCATTTAAATATGTAAAGTTATATTTAACTGCCATTTAATAACGGAGGCTAAAGTAAAAATGCTCATTTAAGTTTATGGGAAAAATAGTTAAGAAAAACTTGATTTTAGCAAAATTAATTTTTTTTAAGCGAATGATGGTTTTAAGGCTGTTTAAGAAACTAAAGGTTGAGTGATTAAGGAAAATCTAAATGAATGAGTTTTTATATTTCACAAGTTGGTTTGTGCCTTTTTATAGCTTATTAGGTGCAATTTTAACCTTGCCGTGGGGCATGGGAATAATTCAACGTACAGGACCAAGACCTGCTGCCTACTTCAACTTGTTGACGACTCTTTTGGCTTTTTTCCATAGCTTATTTGTATTTAACGATATATGGGAGAGAGATCCAAAAACCTTAGTAGTTAATTGGTTCCAAGCTGCGGATTTCAATTTATCATTTGCGTTGGAAATCTCACCAGTTAGTATAGGGGCAATAGTTTTAATTACAGGATTAAGTCTGTTAGCCCAAATTTATGCCCTGGGCTACATGGAAAAAGACTGGTCGTTAGCACGGTTTTTTGGACTGCTAGGATTTTTTGAAGCAGCACTGAGTGGTTTAGCCATTAGCGATTCTTTGTTCCTCAGTTATGCCCTACTAGAAGTTCTGACCCTTTCCACTTATTTACTGGTGGGATTTTGGTATGCTCAACCATTGGTAGTCACAGCAGCGCGAGATGCTTTTTTAACAAAACGGGTGGGAGATTTGTTACTGCTAATGGCTGTGGTAACACTTTCTACTTTAGCCGGTAGTTTGAACTTTTCTGACTTGTATGAGTGGGCGCAAACTGCTGAGTTAAATCCACTAACATCAACCTTGTTAGGTGTGGCTTTGATAGCCGGTCCTGCGGGTAAATGCGCTCAATTTCCTCTGCATTTGTGGTTAGATGAGGCCATGGAAGGTCCTAACCCAGCGTCGGTAATGCGTAACTCACTAGTGGTAGCTGGTGGGGCTTATATGTTATACAAGATTCAACCATTGTTAGCACTATCGCCAGTGGCACTGAATGCCTTGGTAGTTATGGGTACGGTGACAGCGCTGGGTGCAACATTGGTATCACTAGCCCAAATTGATATTAAACGGGCTTTATCTCACTCAACCAGTGCCTATATGGGCTTGGTATTTTTAGCTGTGGGTTTAGAACAAGGGGGCGTGGCTCTCATGTTACTGTTAACCCATGCGATCGCTAAAGCATTATTATTTATGAGTTCTGGTTCGATCATACATACCACCCAAAGTCAAGACTTGACAGAAATGGGTGGTTTGTGGTCACGAATGCCAGCTACTACCACCGCCTTTGTTGTCGGTTCAGCGGGAATGGTGACATTGCTACCACTGGGAAGCTTTTGGGCAATGTTAGGATGGGCTGATGGCTTAGTGAAAGTTAGCCCTTGGGTAATTGTGGTTTTAGTGTTAGTCAATGGCTTGACAGCATTGAATTTAACTAGAATCTTCCGCTTAGTCTTTTGGGGAACACCACAGCCGAAAACTCGCCGCGCCCCAGAAGTAGGTTGGCAAATGGCCTTCCCCATGGTGACATTGACTATCTTGACACTATTATTACCTCTAATGCTTCAACAATGGTATTTACTACCTAGCTGGGAAAGTATTGATTGGTATATATTATTGTCTTTACTAGCTTCTACCTTATTGGGTGTGGGTATTGGTTCAACAATTTATCTGCACAAAGCTTGGTCAAGATCAAGAATTCTGGCTTGGAGATTTATCCAAGACTTGTTAGGTTATGACTTTTACATTGACCGAGTTTATCGCCTCACCATTGTCGGAGCAGTAGCTTTATTATCCAGGATTTCTGCGTGGAGCGATCGCTATTTAGTAGATGGTCTGGTAAACTTAGTCGGCTTTGCGGCAATTTTTAGCGGGCAAAGTCTAAAATACAGCATTTCTGGTCAATCCCAAGCCTATATGTTGACTATTTTGGTAGTAATTAGCGTCCTGGGTTTTGTCATCAGTTTGTCATTAGGTTTATTCGATAAATTACCTTTTTAGGAGGCTGGAGGCAGTCTTGCTGGAGATAATGATGATTTTTCTCATCTCCCCACCTCCCTATCTTCCCACTTCCCCATCTTCTGAACACTTGATTATGCTGAGTACGTTGATTTTGCTGCCGTTGCTGGGTGCAACTCTAATAGGTTTCTATCCTGCTACTATGAGTGGGAAACTTTCCCGCAGATTGGCTTTAGGCTGTGCTGTAATTACTTTCTTATGGACAGTTTTTCTAGCCATTCAGTTTAATCCTGGGGAAATTGGACAACAGTTTGCTGAGTCACTGCCCTGGGTAGATGTTTTAGGCTTAAACTATAATTTAGGAATAGATGGTTTATCATTGCCACTGCTATTGTTAAATGGACTTTTAACCTGCATTGCCATTTATAGCAGCGATGAATCTCTTCAACGTCCTAGATTTTATTATTCCTTAATCCTACTGTTAAGTGTTGGGGTAATTGGAGCCTTTTTATCACAGGATTTATTGTTATTTTTCATATTTTACGAGTTGGAACTGATTCCCCTCTATCTGCTAATTGCAATTTGGGGTGGTGAAAGACGCGGTTATGCAGCGACGAAATTCCTGATTTATACTGCTGTTTCCGCCATCTTTATTTTGGCCAGTTTCTTGGGAATGGTTTGGCTGAGTAATTCTCCTAGTTTTGGACTAGCAACTTTGAACGCCCAAAACTTATCTTTGTCCACACAACTGTTGCTACTAGGAGGAATTTTGGTGGGTTTTGGCATTAAAATTCCCCTTGTTCCTTTCCATACTTGGTTACCAGATGCCCACGTCGAAGCTTCCACACCAATTTCTGTACTGTTGGCTGGAGTATTGTTGAAATTAGGAACTTACGGTTTATTGCGGTTTGGGATGAACTTGTTACCTGAAGCTTGGGCATATGTAGCCCCTTGGTTAGCAACATGGGCAGTGATTAGTGTGCTGTTTGGTGCATCTTGTGCGATCGCGCAAACAGACATGAAAAAAATGGTAGCCTATAGTTCTATCGGACACATGGGCTACGTCTTGTTAGCCGCTGCTGCCGCCACACCCGTAAGTGTATTAGGTGCTGTCATGCAAATGGTTAGTCACGGCTTAATTTCCGCCCTGATGTTTCTGCTGGTGGGAGTTGTCTATAAAAAAGCAGGTAGCCGTGATTTAGATGTGCTTCGCGGGCTGCTGAACCCAGAACGGGGAATGCCTGTGATTGGTACTTTGATGGTTTTAGGAGTCATGGCCAGTGCAGGTATACCAGGAATGGTGGGTTTTATTTCCGAATTCATCATTTTTCGGGGTAGTTTAGCCGTTTTCCCCATCCAAACATTGATATCAATGCTAGGTACAGGCTTAACTGCCGTTTACTTCCTAATTCTGCTCAACCGTGCCTTTTTTGGGCGTTTATCTGCACAGGTGAGCAATTTACCAAGAGTATATTGGAGCGATCGCATTCCTGCACTTATCCTAGCTCTATTAATCGTCATTTTCGGTATCCAACCCTCTTGGTTAGTGCATTTGACTGAACCTACAATCACAGCAATGGTAAATACACCTAGCCTAGTTGCAACTGTGTCAGTAGAGAAACCAGGGAAAACTTAAAAAGTGTTGGGTTTGTAGTAGTGCTTAATCTCTACTACAATCTCATCTGTAATTTCCTTTCCCTCAACCTTATTTATTTTTAATTATCTGGAGAAATAGTAATGCTTAATGTTAAAAATAAACCTGTAAATCACCCTTTATCGGAATATATTCAACGCTTAGAAAATGGAGAAGCGTTACTTAAAGATACTCCAGAAAATGTTTTGGAAGTAGTTGGTATTCTTAAAAGCTATGGTGTAGTTTTAGATGCTTATTCCCAAAACCTCATTTACATAGCCGAACATCAGTTTTTAGTAATTTTTCCCTTTTTTAAATACTTTAATGGTAAAGTTTCGTTCTCAAAATTACTCCATCACTGGTGGCATGACAGAATTAATTTTGAGTATGCTGAATATTGCATGAAAACCATGATGTGGCATGGTGGCGGGGGATTAGATGCATATCTAGACACAAAAGAATTTCAAGAATTAGCTAAAGCTGTTATTACTGCTAAATTGAAAAATGATCCCTTAATGCAGGGACTGAATCAACTGTTTCCAGACTTTTTAATAGAACAGTTACGCGTCTCTGCTTATTACACTGGTTTGGGTCAATTTTGGCGGGTGATGGCAGATATGTTTCTGAGCCTATCAGATCGTTATGATCAAGGCGAAATTAAATCAATTCCCCAAGTTGTAGATCACATTAAAACAGCTTTAGTAGCAGATGCAGTTAAGCCAATTACTTATGCAGTCAAAATTAGGGATAAAGTCTATGACATTATTCCCAAATCAGCAGGTTTAACTTTTCTTGCCGATACAGCAATACCTTATGTAGAAGCTATTTTCTTCCGAGGAACTCCTTTCATGGGCGTAGTTTCCTACAATGCCCAAGCATATCAAATTCCACCAGATCAATCTCGATTTGAGTATGGTGCATTATACGCAGACCCTTTGCCTATTGGTGGTGCAGGTATTCCCCCCACCTTGTTAATGCAGGATATGCGCCATTACTTGCCAGAATATTTACATAATATTTATCGTCGCAGTCTTCGGGGTGAAGATGATTTGCGGGTAAAAATTTGTATGAGTTTTCAAAAGTCGATGTTTTGCGTAACCACAGCAGCGATTTTAGGATTATTACCTTATTCGCTTGATACTCAAGATTTAGATGAAAAAAAAGCAAATAGAGTTTATTTACAAAAGTGGTTAGATAGATTAAAAAATTCACAGATTTTAATAGTGAATAAATAAGATAATTCCCAGATTTCAACACCAAAAGTAGACGATTTGAAACAAAAAAAGTCCGCTCATGCGAACTTCATTTATATAGCCACAGACTAGAAATCTGTGGGGCAATAGCAGGATAATTTACTTATTGTGTGAAGTATAATAAACCTTGCTTCCTGTATCTGGAACAAAATGACAACTGACAGCAGAACGCCATAAAGACTTCCAAACAGGCTCTTTCGATTCCTGGAAGTACTCACCCATAATTGGTTTAATCGCCTCAGTTGCCTTCAACAAATTGTAGTGAGGCATATTTAGGAAGATATGGTGAGCAACGTGAGTACCTATATCGTGATGGATATGATTGATAAAACCGTAATCTCTATCAACACTAGAAATCGCACCTTTCAGGAAAGTCCATTCTTCTCCACGATACCAGGGAATTCCTGGCTCAGTGTGATGTAAAAATGTCACCAAATCCAGCCAAATGATAAACACAATATAGGGAGCAGCGTAGTATTTTAACAACCACATCCAACCCCATTCGTAGGTAAGGAAACCTAACAAAGCTACAAAGCCAATCCAGAGTGTGGTGCTAGTAATGATATCCCATTTTTCCGACGGCTTGAAAAGCGGGCTACTGGGTGAAAAGTGAGAGCCTTCTTTACCCGGAGAACGCTTAAACAAATACACTGGATAAGCCAACAAGAACAGATAAAAACGCCCTATTTTTTGTAATAAAGGCATCGCATTGTACTCTGATTCAGATATGGGATACCAGCTTTCATCATTCTCCAAGCTGCCAGTATTTTTGTGGTGAGTTCTGTGACTAATTCGCCAACCGTGATAAGGAACTAGAATGGGAATGTGAGAGAGATGACCAACTAAATCATTCAACCATTTATGCTTAGAAAAAGATTGATGTCCGCAGTCATGACCAACTACAAACAAAGCCCAAAACATTGTTCCTTGCATTAGCCAGAAAATTGGCCAAAAATACCAAGAATCTAGATAATTAGCAACTGCATAAAGCAGACCAATAATCAAGATGTCACGAAAGAAATAATAAAGTGATTTAATCACACTAGGCTGAAAACATTCAGCAGGAATGGCAGCTTTTAAGTCCTGAAGGGTAAAGGGTAACTTAGTTGTTTCTTCAGATGATTCAGAGCTAATTGACTGTTTTAAATTGATTGTATCTAGTTGCACTGGATTTGGTGATTTGATGTAAAGCGGAACTTATTTCGTTGGTAATTGATATTACCTTAATCTATGCCAAATTGGAGAAAATTTTCAGAATTAACCAACTTAAAAGCAGGTAAAAGCTGGCAATTTCCCTCAGACTATTTCTGCGTGGAGAATTGCCATAGATCAGGTAAAGAGGATAAAAGTTAAAGTCCTAACAATCATCCTGAATTATTAATTCATTGCCCTGCGTAATGTTCTGAGAAAGTCTTATAGCCAACATCAGTTGTATAGAGTTGACATTCGTCTGTAATTTGCTTCATTAAAGACCATGAAAACTGACACTCATCATGTAAATAACTGCTCCAATTTTCTTTAATGCTGCTGTAAGCCAACCGCAAATTATAAGACGGAATAGCAGTAGAAATATGATGGGGGACGTGGACATTGATATCGTGGCAAAGAATTTCTACCCAACGAGGATAATCGCAGTGAATTGTCCCAAATAGCTGCGCTAAAGCTTCATTCCACTTATCAGCTGTTGTAAAGGGAACATCTGCGGTTGTATGGTGAACAATTGTGAATGTACTCATCCAGAAATGGTAAACCATCCAGGGAATAAACCAAAATTTTATAAATCCCCAAATACCAGTTGTAGCAATGAGTGTGGGGAAAACGATAGCTGCAAATATGATAACGACAGCTACAGAAAGCTTGACGCTAGATTGTTCTTTTGGTTGGAACTTTCGGGCATCAAAATGCACAACAGCCCAATGTCCAATAGAACCTACCCACCAGAGGCGTTTCTTCATGAACAATACAAAAGCTGACTGTCTGGTTTTATCCCAACTTTGAAAAACTTCTGGTCTGATAGGATGCCAAGCGTTATCTTCATCCAGCTTGTTTGTATGTTTATGGTGATAATTATGTTTAATACGCCAACTATGGAATGGATATATTAAAGGCATCATGAAGAAATGCCCAACTAAGTCATTTACCCAACGACGTTTAGCAAATGAACGATGACCGCAGTCATGTCCAATCACAAAAAAACCTGTTAAAGCAGTTCCTGTAAAAATCCAGGCTAAAGGTAGGAGGAACCAAGGAGAAATTGCCAGGAAAAAGTAGCCGAAGCCAGCCATGAAGAGGCTAAGTATAGCTTGTGTCCAAGCTTTGCGAGTATTTTTCTGAAAACATTCCTTTGGCAGACTTTTGATAATATGTTTCAGCTTCAGTTGGGAATTACCAAAGTCAGTAGAGACGTTATTTATCTGGCTGTTAATTGTTGTAGTCATGTATACCTGAAAAAGAACAAAATCCCTTACAAAGTCACTAAAAAGTAACTATTCGCAAAGTTTTGTAACATTAATTCTTCGGATTATAGCAAGCTAAGTTACCGTAACGCACGGACAAAAAAAATTTGCTAAAAATTTCCGAAATGAAGAAAAAATTTTGTAGTGTCTGGAGAAAATGAATTAATCTCCACAAGCCAACAGTCAATAATCGCCAGTCAATAAATAATTGACCTTATGACTATTGACCATGTGACTATTTAATAGTGTTGGGTTACTGCTTTCTGTCTGCCAGCTTTACATTTGTAGCTAGGCCAAGTAATTGCAGCAATTGAATTGTCATCCAAGTCATATCGATTTCCCACCATTCTAAGCCATGACGGGCTGAGTATTGAAAGGCGTGGTGATTATTGTGCCAACCTTCACCAAATACTAGTAGAGCTACCCACCAGCAGTTAGTGGATTTATCACCAGATTCATGACTGCGATAGCCAAATTTGTGGGTAGCACTGTTAACCAACCAGGTACAGTGGTAAACCCAGATAATCCGAAAGAAAATTCCCCAAACGACAAAAGACCAGCCACCTAAGAAAAATAGTGCTAAACCCAAAGCAATTTGTAAGAAAATGAAATTTTTCTGTAAAAACTGATAAACTGGGTCATCGATAATGTCTTTAGTGAAACGGGGAACTTGATCGTGAGCCGGAGCGAAATGAATCATCCAGCCCATATGGCTCCACCAGAAACCTCTATTTGAATCATGGGGATCTTTTTCTGTATCCGAGTGCAAGTGATGGATACGGTGTGTACCTACCCACTCAATCGGTCCGCCCTCACAGGAGAATGTCCCAAAAATAACGAGGACATACTCTAACCACTTGGGAGTTTGAAAACTGCGGTGGGTCACAAGACGGTGATATCCCAAGGTAATGCCTAAACCACCAGTCACCCAGTAGAGAAATAATGCCACACCAACGGCGTTCCAGCTAAAGTTACTAGGAACCAAAACGAACAGAGCGCCGACGTGCAGTGCAACGAAAAATAGGGTGTTAACCCAGTTAACTTGAGGTTTAGAAGTAGCAATTGTCATGCAGTAACCTGAATAGAAATTGTTCAGCCTAATCTGCGCGATCCTAAAATCCGCATATGTATATTTTAATTTTTTGGATGAGGAAACGATGAACAGCTTACAACAGCTGCGGCAAGCAGAACAGGCACTATTAGAGATTTTTTCTGGTATTGACGCTCAGGTCAAGCATAATCTTAAACGAGTATTAGATGCCTTTCGTCATCACCGAGTAGGCGCACACCATTTTGCAGGCGTAAGTGGCTACGGACACGATGATTTAGGAAGAGAAACCTTAGATAAAGTATTTGCCGAAGTGATGGCTGCCGAGGCTGCGGTGGTGCGAGTGCAGTTTGTTTCGGGAACTCATGCGATCGCCTGTGCGCTGTTTGGTGTACTCCGTCCTGGGGATGAGATGTTAGCAGTGGTCGGTTCTCCCTACGATACACTAGAAGAGGTGATTGGCTTGCGAGGACAAGGCCAAGGTTCCCTTATTGATTTTGGCATAAATTATCGACAATTGGAGTTAAGTTCTCAAGGAACAGTAGATTGGCAAACATTAAACACTAGCATTACTGATAATACTAGGTTAGTGTTAATTCAGCGTTCCTGCGGCTATTCTTGGCGGCCCAGCTTGTCGATTGGCGACATTGAAAAAATAGTCCATATAGTCAAACAGCAAAATCCCAACACCATTTGCTTTGTAGACAACTGCTACGGCGAATTCATAGAAACCCAAGAACCCACAGCCGTAGGTGCTGACTTAATGGCGGGGTCACTGATTAAAAATCCTGGGGGGACAATAGTTAGTGCTGGTGGTTATATTGCCGGTCGGGCTGACTTAGTAGAAGCGGCTGCTTGTCGCCTAACAGCACCTGGTATTGGTAGTGCTGGGGGTGCTACCTTTGACCAAAATCGCCTCTTATTCCAAGGGTTATTTTTAGCACCACAGATGGTAGGTGAGGCCATGAAAGGAACTTACCTCACAGGTTATGTATTTGACAAACTTGGTTATCCAGTCAATCCTGCACCTTTAGCACCCAGAGGAGATGTTATCCAAGCGATTAAATTGGGTTCTGCTAAAAAGCTGATTGCCTTCTGTAAAGCCATCCAACAGTCTTCACCCATAGGTTCTTATCTAGACCCCATACCCGACGATATGCCGGGGTACGAGAGCCAAGTAGTCATGGCTGGGGGGACATTTATTGAGGGGAGTACCTTGGAGTTATCGGCAGATGGTCCATTAAGAGAACCTTATGTGGTTTATTGCCAGGGGGGGACTCATTGGACTCATGTATCTATAGCTTTACAAGCGGCTATTGAGGCTGTGGGAGAGGCATGAATTAAGATTTTTGCACGCAGAGGCGCAGAGGCACAGAGAGTATGATTGAGAATGAGATTTCGGGAGTGATTGTTGATGTGGCTTACAAGGTTCACACTTCTTTAGGGCCTGGTTTGTTGGAGTCGGTGTATGAGACGGTTATGGATGTTGAGTTAAGGAGGCGAAAGTTGGAGGTGGAAAGACAGGTAATTATTCCCATCATCTATGAGGGTGTGGTTTTGGAGGAGGGTTTCCGTGCTGATTTGATAGTTGAAGACAAGGTGATTGTCGAACTCAAATCAGTGGAAACTATCCACCCTGTACACAAAAAGCAGCTATTAACCTATCTACGCCTTGCTAATAAAAAAGTTGGACTACTAATTAACTTTAACGTCCCACTCATCAAAGACGGCATCACACGAGTAGTCAACGGACTCTGAAAACTCTCTGTGTCTCTGCGCCTCTGCGTGAGCTATCATTCCGGTAACTTATACTGTCCCACTATCCGCTTCGCAAACTCCGGTACATGAGCTTCTAATTTTTCCCCATGATTCCGCTTTACATACAAGTAATTTCTCGCAAAGTGCGAATCTATGGAAAATCTCGCATATTCCAGTCCTTTGGGGCCAATTTTATCTATCACTACTCCCATTAATTTCGCTGCCCACATCGGTAAGGTAACGGCTTGATCGTAAGCTGGTATGCTTTGTTGTACAGCGGGTTTTCGGTTGCCTTGAGACATAACTGGCTGGGTGTCGAGTTGGTCTTTCACCAGTTCCAGCATTTCTTTGCCTGTATCATTTCTGACTACTATCCATTGCCAGCGGAAGGGTGCGCCCATATACCCGACGACTATATCCGCAAGGGAGTTGACGTAATCGAAGCAACTCATACAGGAAGGAGCAAAGATATCTTTGAGAACGTTGGTTTTTAAGCCGAAGAAGGGTACTGTTTCTTCTGAACCGTCTTCGTGTTTGAAGTGGACTCGAAAGTCTTGCATGAATTCGTAACTGACTACTGTTTCGGGGGAACGGCTGGTGGTTTCTAGGAATTTTTGCAGTCCGGCGCGGGTAACGTTATCTACGCATGGTGTTCCGAGTACATAGAGTTTTTCTAAGCCGAGTTTTTTCTCTACGGCTCGTAATGCTTGGATTTGACAACCTACACCGATGACTAATAACCGCTTCATTCCTGATTGTTCTATCTGTTCTAATACGGATAGGTTGGGAGATAGGGTAGGTTTATTTACTTTCGCTGCTAGTATTTCTTCGGGGGTTCGCGCTATGATGGGCATAGGTTGAAAGCGGTCTTCTTTGGTGTTTTGGACACAGACAACTCCTTCCACTAAGCCACGATTGAGCATTTCTATGGCTATACTGCTAACTATTCCTGTCCATTGTGCGCCTTCTATGGGTTGTTGTTTTCTGGCGGACATCATTTCTTGATGAACTCCAAAGTAAAGTTCGTTTTCGTCTTCTAGGTTGCGGGGGCGGTTATGGGTAGTGGTTTCTAGTTCGTCTATTCTTTGGGTGATGAAGGCGCAAGCTTCTTTGACGTAGTGGATATAGTAGGTGTCGCATAGTCCGCATTCGCTACAAAGTTCTTTCGCGGGGCGCACGCTTCCGGGTTTGAGGGCTTTGGCTTTTTTGTGGGAATCTATGGATGTCATTTATTTTGTTTATTTTTACTAAATATGGCTTTTATTACCTTACCGTTAGGGGATGTGAAGTTGGCGTTTTGAGTTGGATAAGAGTTTTGTTTCGCGCAGAGACGCAGAGGCGCAGAGAAGAGCGCGGAATGACTTTCGATGGGTAGGTAAGATGTCGGGTATATTTTTAAGTAATTTTATATAAGTTTTGTTGTAACTGGATGTTGCGATACAGTAATTCTACTATTGTAAATACAGAAAATCGTATGTTAAATACTTTGACAGTACGGTACAATTAAAGGTACAAAAATTTATAAATAAAAAACGCACAATACTATGTTTATAAAATATTAGAAAATTAACTAATTTTCTTGTTCATCTATTAGGAGTATCAATGTTTAAAAAGAAATTCAGAAAAGAAGCTCAAGAAAGACTACGCCGTGCAGCGAATAATTATGAAACTGCCTGTAAGTCTTTACAAAACTCGGCTGCAAATCTTTATCAAAAACGAGTTGAGTGCGGTGTTGAAACTATTAAATTATGCGAACAATACATAAATACACTGGCAAATTCACCAAAAGAATTTAACAAAGTTGTTGCTGCTCTGAAATTTCAACTTAAAGAAATTACTGGCAAAGATTGGGAACTAATTAATGCCAACCCAAACACAGAATTAGTCGCAGGTTCTACTGCTGGTGCTGGTGTGATGGCAGGAGCAGGAGTAGCTGTTCTCGGACCAACGGCTGCTATGGCATTTGCAACCACTTTTGGGACAGCATCAACAGGTGTAGCAATTTCCTCTCTTTCCGGTGCTGCGGCTACTAATGCTGCTTTAGCTTGGTTAGGATGGGGTACTGTAGCTGCTGGGGGTGGTGGAATGGCTGCTGGAAATACACTTCTCGCATTAGCTGGTCCTGTTGGTTGGGCTATAGGAGGGGCAAGTTTAATGGGTGGCGGTTTATTTTTAGAGCATGAAAATAAGAAAATTGGTAAAGAAGCTAATAGTCGTGCTTGGGAACTAGAAACTTCTATATCTAAAGTTAACAGTACAAAGCAAGAAGTAGAATTACTTGAAAGAGAAACTGTTAGACTAGCTGACCTTATTTACACCGAAATTAAATACTTTCAACAAAATGCGCCTAAAGATTACAGTAGCTTTAGTCAGTCCTTACAACAAAGACTTGGGGCGTTAATTAATTCTATACAGGCACTAAGTCAGTTACTCAAGAAAACAGTAGACCTAAAGCTGTAGAAATAATTTGTGAATTTATTATGAGCTACTAACCTTTTTTTGTTGGTAGCTCAATTATTTTGTAACTTGAAAAATAAAAGGCTTTGTATATGGATAATTTGGAAAATAAACATCAAACAACTCAATTTATAGCTGCAATTGTAGCAGAAGATAATATACATAAAGCAGAACAAATAGCGGCGGAACTCAGTAAGCAAGATCACGCCTTTTTTGCTGCTATTCAAGAAGTTGATAAAGTTCGTGATTTTTTAGCTACTCCTGAAAATATTTTAGGAAATGCAAGTACAAAACATGGTGAAATTGCAGAACAAGTAGAAGTTGGTATTCGTAATGCAAAATCTTTGTTAAATTCTTCTACTCCTCGCGCTACATTTGAGGGAGTTGGGAGAACAGCACCAGAAGATTATTTAATTAATGGGATTCAGGTACAGTCTAAATTTATCAATGGTACTGGAAATACCCTGGATCATATTATTGAACACATGAAGAAATATGATAATTTTGGAAGAGACGGCTCTTTTTACCATATTCCTAAAAACCAGTATGAAGAAATTCAAAAAATTTTGAAAGGTGATGATATAAGTCAATATCAAAATATACAAGAAAAAATTCAAAATATAGAACAGATGTCTGGCCGTCCTTTTAATCAAACTGTTCAACCAGCATCATCTAACTATTCAGATGTACAAATAAATAAAGTGGATGAAACACTAGATCGTCATGAAAAAGAATTAAAGAAGGATAACGCAGAAATTAAAGACAAAATACGTGCAGAATCTCAACCTAACTTAGCTGATTTTGGTCGAGTTGCTGTAAAAGGTGCGGTTATTGGAGGTAGCATTAGATTTACTACTAAAATTTATGGTAAATATAGAGAAGGAAAAAATATTTTTAAAGGTGAGTTAACACTTCAAGACTGGCAAGAAATTGGAATAGATACAGCTAAAAGTGCTGCACTTAGTAGTATATCAGCAACGGCAATTTATGGATTAACTAATTTCGCTGAAATGTCTGCTCCTTTAGCTGGTGCATTTGTCAGTGCTGGTATAGAAGTTGCTAGTTTAGTTAGTAGTTTGAATCATGGTGAAATTTCTTCGGAAGAGTTTGTAGAATTAAGTTTATTTGCTTGTGCAGATTCGGCAATAGTAGCGGCTGGAGCATCTATAGGACAAGCATTAATTCCTCTTCCTGTTGTTGGTGCAGTTATTGGTACAATTGCTGGACGTATGGTTTCTGATTTTTGTAAAGATTTTTTAGGAGTAGATACAAACCTATGCAAGCAAGTAGAGCAAAATTATCAAAAATTCCTTGCTCAAATAGATCAGGCTTACAAGGCTACTGTTGCTCATCTTATCGCTACTTATGAAAGATTAGGTAATCTAGCTCAGGCAGCTTTTGATGCTAATTTAAACCTTGAATTAAGACAGCAAGCTAGTATTAAATTAGCTGAAGCATACGGCGTTCCTGATGCGGATATTATTCACAATATAGATGAGCTTGACTTATTTATGTTGGGTTAAAAAATTAGCGATTGATTCCACTTTAGCTGAATTTTGCTATTAGCCAAGAAATGAATTTGTTGGCGGTAAAGGTGGAACTATCAAGATTTGGCAACAAATTCAAAGCGGTGATAATTTATCCTTAACAGGGGAATGGTGGGAAATTTTAGGTGTAGAACCTAAAACTCATCCTAAAGAGGTAAAACTTGCCTACCTGAGATTAGCCAGATTATATCATCCTGATATTAACAGTTTGCCTAGTGCTAAAACTGCCATGCAAGCAGTTAATCAGGCATATCAAAAGTTTCAGCAGCAATTAAGCACACATAATTGATTAAGCAGTGAAAATTTGGGGATTTTGCTACTATAAGCTCTATTTTTAAATGGTTATTAGTGTAGAATATATATACCTTCATCAGTATTAATCCCCCAATTTTTTGACCGTTTATATTGCATATTCATAAAAAACGTTATAAATTGTTAGTCTGTAGGGGAATAATATATTTTGTCATCTCAATAGTCAATTCCTGATTAAGTATATATACTATAGTTAGGATATTATACACACAAGGGGTGTGTATTTTTAGTCATTGAAAAAGCTGCTAAAGATTATGCAGTCATGGCTTTATATCGCGTGAGTTTTAGGATTTGACTGCATTGATATTTGCTATTTCAAAGTTATGATGAAAATGGC
The DNA here is from genome assembly GCF_014698305.1 of Anabaena lutea FACHB-196. Lineage (GTDB taxonomy): Bacteria > Cyanobacteriota > Cyanobacteriia > Cyanobacteriales > Nostocaceae > Anabaena > Anabaena lutea. Next base: position 424,030 of record NZ_JACJST010000002.1, read on the forward strand.
ATAAAGAATAATTAAAGGTGCATCTACTCCCAACAAATCTACTATGTAAATGGAGTTAGTCTGGTAATGCAACTAAACAAATTAGACACAAATAACAATATAGAAAAGGAAGCATGGCAAGTATTAGAGAATTCAATTCTCTACTATAAAGGTCTTCCTGTAGGTACTTTAGCTGCTTATGATCCTTCTGTAGAAGCCCTTAATTATGACCAATGCTTCGTCCGTGATTTTGTTTCTTCCGCTTTAATTTTTTTGATTAAAGGCAGAACAGATATTGTCAAAAATTTCCTAGAAGAAACATTAAAGTTACAGCCTAAAGAAAAGGCATTAGATGCCTATAAACCAGGTAGAGGATTAATTCCAGCTAGTTTCAAAGTAGTTTCTGTAAATGGGGAAGAATTTTTAGAAGCTGATTTTGGAGAACACGCTATTGCTAGAGTCACACCCGTTGATTCTTGTTTATGGTGGCTAATTTTATTACGTGCTTATGTAGTCGCTACTAACGATTCTTCCCTTGCTTATCAACCTGAATTCCAAACCGGAATTAGGTTAATTATGGATATCTGTTTGGCTAATCGTTTTGATATGTACCCAACGCTATTAGTTCCTGATGGCGCGTGTATGATAGATAGACGCATGGGTATTTATGGACATCCTCTAGAAATTCAAGTTCTATTTTTTGCGGCCTTACGTGCAGCGAGAGAACTTCTAATTTGTAAAGGCAATCAAGATATAGTAGAAGCAATTGATAATCGATTACCTCTATTGTGTGGTCATATTCGTCAGCATTATTGGATAGATATTAATCGTCTGAATGCAATTTATCGCTTTAAAGGTGAAGAGTACGGAAAAGCTGCTGTCAATCTTTTCAATATTTATGCAGATTCTTTGCATTATGATGAATTAGACAAATGGCTACCCAAAAAAGGCGGCTATTTTGCTGGAAATGTCGGTCCATCACAGTTAGATCCTCGTTTCTTTACTCTGGGAAACTTGATGGCGATAATTTCTGATTTGTCTACTGAAGAACAGTCTCAAGCAATTATGAATCTCATTGAAAAACGATGGGATGATTTAGTCGCAGATATGCCGATGAAAATCTGTTATCCCGCTTTACAAGGTGAAGAATATAGAGTTGTAACAGGATGTGATCCGAAAAACATACCTTGGTCATATCATAATGGTGGTAGCTGGCCTGTTTTGATGTGGATGTTAGCAGCAGCAGCAGTGAAGACGAAGAAACTTCATTTAGCAAAAAAAGCTATTGAAATTGCTAAAGCTAAACTCAGTGAAGATGAATGGCCAGAATATTACGATGGTAAAAAAGGCAGACTAATTGGTAAACAAGCTAGGAAGTATCAAACCTGGACAATTGCTGGGTATTTATTAGCTCAGGAGTTGACAAGTAACCCTGATTATTTACCATTAATCAGTTTTGATAAATTACCCCTAGAAGTAGTTTCTAAAGCCTGTGAGCTTGAATTCAATAGTATAGACCCTTCTATAAATATTTAAAACGCCTCCCGGCTTCCCTCTGAAGTCGGGAATCTGAAAAACATGGTGTAAAACTACCAATTGTCATAGTCAGTAATATCAACAATATTTCCGGTTTTAGTATCTTGAACTTTGATGGAAAAACCTGTTGCTCCCATACTCACTTGTCCAAATTGATAAATATATCTTGATGTTAAGGCTTCTTCATCTACCCAGTGTTGCCATTGTTTTAAATTTTCATATTCTTGGTCAAAAATTTTACAGATAAGTGTTTGGTTTCTTTCACCAGTCCAAGGTTGTTCTAGTGGTTCGTCAGTGACGTATGGTAAAAATGAAAACTGAATTTCTGTCTTTCTTACCAGAGGTTCAATAGGATCTAATTTCTTGATTTCTAAATCAAGAACTAAAAATTCACCTGCTACTGAATGGTGGACTTGAAATTTACATTTATCATCGTTAATTTGAAAAGAATAAATACAACATCCACTACTTCCTCCGGCACCATAATAGGGCATAATTTTTCCCTGTTCTTGTGCCATATGCATCATCGGTAAAATAGCTGGACTAACTCGAAATTTACCTTTAAAAGAACCTGTTTCTAACTGTTCTTCAAATACGAGTTGATCTATAGAATATTCCCATGCTTTTACTTGTTCAAAAAGAATAAATGGTAATCTAAATCCAATTTCAGTTACTGATTTTTTGACTTCTATCATAGCCAATAAATAACAATCTTAGAAACAATTTTAGTAACTTTAACTTCATGCCATAGCGTGTTAGACTTGACAAGTCTTAGAGGTTGTTTGAGAAGTCTAAAAATTTACTGAAAAACCTCTCTCCAAACCTCTCTCCTACGAGGAGAGAGACTTTGAAACCCCCATTCTCTTGTAGGGAAGGGGGAAAGGGGGGTTAGGTTTTTGGTTTGGGGTTGATTGGTTTCATGCAATACTTTTCAAACATCCTCTTAATGCAAAAGAAAAGTCTACATAAGTAAAACCTTGTTGATGCATGGTTTTTAACTTCTATTTTGTACTTAAGTTACCTACAATTCGCTGTATTTTTAATATTCTATTCTTGAATCTATCATATCATGACAAATCCCCGTCAATTAGCTTTTATTGCTCTCAGAGAAGTTCACAAAGGTGCTTATGCTGATGTGGCACTAGATCGTGTGTTGCAAAAAGTAAAGTTACCCGATCATGACCGTCGCCTGATGACAGAATTAGTCTATGGCAGTGTGAGAAGACAACGCACCCTAGATACTCTGATTGACCAAATCGCTACCAAAAAAGCCCAGCAGCAACCACCAGACCTCCGTACTATCTTACATATTGGTTTTTATCAATTACGTTATCAACAAAGAATACCTGCTTCTGCGGCTGTGAACACTACCGTTGAACTAGCAAAAGAAAATGCTTTTTCTGGACTCACAGGTTTTGTCAATGGGTTGTTACGTCAGTATTTACGTCTTGCTGAAACATCACCAGACCCTTTGAAATTACCAGAAAATCCGGTGGAACGGTTGGGTATTTTATATAGTTTTCCTGACTGGATAATTGAGGTGTGGTTAGAACAATTGGGTTTTGAGGAGACGGAAAAACTCTGTGCGTGGATGAATCAAACGCCAACTATTGATTTGCGGGTAAATATTCTTCGCAGTTCCTTAGAAGAAGTTGAATCAGCATTTAATTCTGCTGGTGTTTTGGTGAGTCGCATTCCCCATTTACCTCAAGCTTTACGGTTAATTGGTAATACTGGCGGAATTCAAAATTTACCTGGTTTCCGTGAAGGTTGGTGGACTGTCCAAGATAGTAGCGCTCAATTAGTTGGTTATTTGCTTGACCCCAAACCTGGTGATGTGGTGATTGATGTTTGTGCTGCACCAGGGGGTAAAACAACTCATATTGCTGAGTTAATGGGAGATAGGGGTAAGGTTTGGGCTTGCGACAAAACTGCTTCTCGGCTACGCAAACTCAAAGAAAATGCTCAACGTCTGAATTTACAATCTATCGAAATCTGCACTGGTGACAGCCGTAATCTACCACAATTTTACCAAACTGCTGACCGTGTATTACTAGATGCCCCCTGCTCTGGTTTGGGAACTATGCACCGTCATGCTGATGCGCGTTGGCGACAGACACCAGAATCTGTCAAGGAACTCTCTCAACTCCAGTTGAGTCTTTTATCACATATATCTAATTTTGTCAAATCAGGTGGATTTCTAGTTTATGCAACTTGTACACTGCATCCAACGGAGAATGAGGAAGTAATTTCCAGGTTTTTAGCTGATTATCCGGCTTGGCAAATTGAGCCTCCTACTAAGCTGGAGTTACCATACTCTGCCTATAGTGAGCGTTCAGGCTGCTTGAAAGTATGGCCTCATCAACAGGATATGGATGGCTTTTTCATGGTGCGCTTAAGAAAAACCAATAATTCAGAGTGAATACTGCTAACGATTGTACGATTTGATTGAAGCCGCAATCTACCAGAGGAGGCAGCAATGGTTACTCATTCTAATGTAAAAAACTTAGTTAAAATCCTGATTGGAGCCGCTTGGATTGATGGCAGAATCCAGCCTGAGGAAAGGCAATATTTACGGGAAATAGCCCAGGCTAAAGGCTTGGCTAACGATCCGGAAATTAAGCCTTGGTTGTATGAATTAGTTCCAGTACAGCCAAAAGAGTGTTATAAATGGGTCCGGGAGTATCTAGGCGATTGCCCTAGTTTGGAAGATTGTGAAAATTTAATTGAAGCCATCAGTGGCTTAATTTACAGTGACGGTGAAGTAGGAATTGAAGAAGCCAGACTGCTAACAACCTTGGAGGAGTTAAGCAAGTCTCATGAGTCAAGCCAATCGGCTCATATGGGGTTGCTTAAACAAATTCAAAAGCTTTACCGTCGTTGGGTTGAGGTTCAAAATTAAGGTAATGGGGAATGGGGAAGAAAATTTTAGATTTTAGATTTTAGATTTTAGATTGGAGTCTCTTAAATACAATCTAAAATCAGCAATCCAAAATCGAATTTCCAATCCTCGATTCCCAATTACTAAACCTTACTCTTTATCAATCTTGGGTACAAAGTCAGGACGATCTTTGCTTTCCCAGCCTGCGGGACGTTTTGAGTTGTACCAAGCAATTGAGCCAATGGTGACAGCAGCAATAAAACCAACTACATACACCAAAGTAAAAGCTAATGGGAAATGTGGGCCTGCGGCAGCAGGCGCTGCTGATTCAAGTAATAAATGCACGAGTATATTCTCCTACTTTGAGGTAACACTTCTTAACAAAGTATAAAACGAGCTTGTCACTTACATCCCCCTCTAGCTGGAAATACTTGACATTTGAGGGTGAAAAAAGATGTTGAGGGGGATTTTAATTATTCAGAAGAAGCACCTGGTTTAAGTCTCTCCCGCCAAGAAGGCACAGATGAAGAAGAACCATTATTTACAGCAGGTGAAGAATTAGAAGCACCATTATTTCTGGTTCTGTTGCGCCGACGTGAACGAGGAGATGATTCTGAAGCAGAATTACTGGTTGATTCTTGAGAGCGATCGCGCCGTCTTCTTCTAGGAGTGGTATCTTCTTGTTGTTGTTGGTAACGTCTTCTGCGTCTGGGGGTATAGTTCGATGACTGCTCTTCTACTTGCGTATCTCGTCTTCTGCGTCTGCGTCTCCTAGATGAATCAGAATTGCTGGTATTATCCTCATCTGTTTTTTCATCGTTATTAGAAACCGAGACATTGACAAGTTTTTTCGGTTTGATAGGCTTGGCTGTAATTGTCCCTTTACGATCTTCCAACTTGGGACGGGCAGGAAACTTTTCTACAGACATACCCTCCACCGCTTTTTCCATAAATTCATGCCAGGTATAAGCGGCGCTGCTACTGCTACCATAGGTTGGGCGGTTATTATCGTTACCTAGCCAAACCCCTGCTACGACTTGAGGAATATAACCAATAAACCATAAATCACGGGATTCATCGGAAGTACCAGTTTTCCCAGCAACTTGTCTATCATCTAATTGGGCGGCGGCACCAGTTCCCTGTGAGACTACGTTGCGTAGCATCCAGGTCATAATGGCGCTACTATCTGCATCCAAGACCTGTTTAGAAGGGAAATCAGCAGACCAAATTACCTCACCTTGACGGTTCAGTATCCGACGAATGCCATGAACTTCTGTATGTAATCCTTGGTTAGCAAAAGAACCATAAGCACTGGTTAATTCCAGGAGATTAACTTCATTTGAACCGAGAGCCAAAGAATAAGTCGGCTTAAGTTCGGATTTAATTCCCATCTCATGGGCAAGTTTGATGGTTGGCTCAAATCCTACATCGATTAATACCCTGACGGCAATTGTGTTGATGGAGCGAGTCAGGGCATCTCTGAGGTTCATCCAGCCATAGAATTTTTCGTTGTAGTTTTTTGGTTCATAACCATCTACTACCAAAGGTTGATCTAAGTAGCTGTCATAGGGACTCTTACCTGTAGCGATCGCAGTAGCATAGACAAAACCCTTAAATGTCGAGCCTGGTTGCCTTTGTGCTTGAGTAACTCGATTAAACTGGTTTTTACTAAAGTCTTTACCCCCTACCATTGCTTGGATTTCGCCATTGCGGGGATCTATGGCTACTAAAGCTGCTTCTTTAAAATTCTCCCATCTACCTTGATTTCTTAAAGTTTTGGCAACTGCCTCTTCGGCTGCTTTTTGCCAATTGGGGTTTAAGGTTGTTTCTACTACTAACCCTCCTCCTGCTAATACATCGGCAGAAACATATTTGGGCAATTCCTGCTGAACGTAGGTAGTAAAGTAAGGGAAATCGACTTGTAATCGTTTGGGTAAACTACTGTTAACAGTCAGTGGTTCCTGAATTGCAGCTTGTCTTTGTTCTGGTGTAATTACGTTATCTTCCTGCATCCGCTGCAAAACCAGATTTCGCCGCTCTATTGCCGCTTTGGGATTCTTATCTGGGGCGTAGATGTTGGGAGCAGGGGCTAATCCGGCAATGGTTGCCATTTCTGACAAAGTGAGTTGATCTACCGATTTACTGAAATATACCCAGGCGGCATCTCCCACACCGTAGGCTCCAGAACCTAAATAAACCAGATTTAGGTAACGTTCTAAAATCTGGTCTTTGGTTAATTCTTGCTCCATTTTTTGAGCCAAACGAACTTCTTTGAGTTTGCGCCAGAGAGTTCGTTCTTGGGTGAGGAAGAGAATTCGCGCTACCTGTTGGGTGATGGTACTACCACCTTCCACCACATTTTGCGATCGCAAATTATTCACAACGGCTCTGATAATACCTTGAGTATCTACCCCACTGTGCTGTGTAAATCTTCGGTCTTCTGAAGCAATAAAAGCTTTCTTTAAGTTATCTGGTATTTGTTCTAGCTTCAGCTGTTCCCTCGTTGCTTCTCCTTGCTGTTGGAGAATAGTTCCATCCCCAGCTTTAATAGTCAGTGTTTGCTCTCGCACTACCGCATTCAGTTCAGCTTTATCGGGTAAAGAGCGATCTATAGAACCTATGCCGTAACTAAAAGCAATAATTCCGCCACCTAAACCCAAACCTGTCCAAAACCAAATCCGACGATAAAAGGGTTTATCGCTCTTACCAATCCTGGCAACCATCCCAGATGATATGTTGGTCATCTGGCTCAGTAACTGTTTTGCTTTCACCAACATGGTCTGTGGTAAGTTGTCATGTCTGGACTCCTCTTTTTTGTGATGATTCCCAAGTGGCAAAAGCAGTTTCTCCTCGTCACAGTTGTTTGTATTTGTTGACTGTTGCTCAAAGTCGTTGCCACATAAATATCATGACCTGATTTGGCGTTAGCCTCAAACCTTAGTGCTAGTATAATATCCCATAAATAATCAACTTAATTCAGTACTGACTTCTGGTTTTTTCCCAACCTGTTAGTTAACGTGCTTTCTTCCGATTATTAAATAATTTTGGGGAATATAAAAACCATTGGAAACACCTGCAACCAATAAACAAACAGCGATCAGAGCCAACCTAGAGAGCGCAACTCTGTCTCCAAAATTGTGGCGATCGCATAGCGTTTCTAAGAGAAGTGCTATTGCTCTTGGCAGTAACATGGGTGATCCCCAAAAAATCTTAGAAGCATCTCTAGAGACTTTAGCCCAAACTCCAGGCATTATCCTCGAAGCCAAATCTAGTTGGTATACAACTAAAGCCATCGGTCCACCCCAACCGGATTACTTGAATGGCTGTGCCATCTTAAAAGTACAATTATTCCCTCAAGCATTGTTAGAGACTTTGTTAACAATTGAACAAAAGTTTGGGCGTGTGCGTCAAGAACGTTGGGGTCCTAGAACCTTAGATTTAGATTTATTGTTATACGATGACATAATCGTAGATCAGCCAAATCTTCAGATTCCCCATCCCCGGATGTCTGAACGAGCTTTTGTCTTGGTTCCACTGGCAGAAATTGCCCCCGATTGGATAGAACCAGTTTCCCAACGGGTAATTCAAGATCTCCTCCAAGATGTAGACACTTGTGATGTACATTTAGTTAAGAGCAATAAGAATTACCATCCTTAAAAACAGAAAAATACTGATTACATAAAAAAGCTACAGTATATATTCTGTGTATTCGCAGACCATACAATCTTACTATGCCACTAGGTAGAGAATTACCACAGCTGCTGAAACAACGCTTGTTCCACAAAGGACGCAAGTTTAATTTTGAAGTCAATCGCTTGCGTTTACCTAACAAATCGGAAGGCGAGTGGGAGTGTATTCGTCATCCAGGTGGCGCTCTTGCTATTCCTGTCACCCCAGAGGGTAAACTGGTGCTTGTCCGCCAGTATCGTTTTGCCATACAGGGCAGGTTATTAGAATTTCCCGCAGGAACTCTAGAACCCAATGAAGATCCCTTAGAAACTATACAAAGGGAAATTGAGGAAGAAACTGGCTACCGCGCTCATAAGTGGGATAAGTTGGGAGAGTTTTTTCTGGCTCCTGGTTATTCCGATGAGATTATCTTTGCTTTTTTGGCGCGAGATTTGCAAAAGCTGGAGATACCTCCAAAACAAGACGAAGATGAAGATCTAGAAACAGTTTTGTTGACTCCCGAAGAACTAGAAAAAGCCATTCGTGAAGGAGAACCAGTAGATGCTAAATCTATTGCTAGTTTTTTCCTGGCTCGTTCGTTTTTAATGTGATAGCAATATGCTGCGGGGTAATTGGCAAAGCCTCTGATGCTGAGGATGAGATGGTTTTGTCTAACGGCTTGAGTCGATAGGTCCAACTACACGTCATCGACTCAAACCAGGCAGCTAGATATGGTACATGGGTTGAATCTGTTGTACCTGCTGTCTTTTATCCCACATATCCTGTAAAGTATAACCTTCAAAAACTGCGATCGCAGCACCTGCCGCTTCTTCCCAAATTCCCGCAATAATCATATTTTCCATAGTTGAAAACTCCGTTTTCTGAAATTTTTCATGGGTATTTATACCGTCTAAACAAGTCAAAATTTCTAACAGTGTGATTTGCTGTGGTGGTTTACTCAGTAGATAACCCCCTTTGGCTCCCCGTTGACTACGGACTAAGCCAGAACGCCTCAGTATCATTAAAAGTTGTCCTAAATAGCGATCTGGTATTTGCTGAACATTGGCAATTTGTTCAATTTGCAAGTACTCTCCCCGCTCGTAATATCTAGCTAGTTCTAGCAGCGCTAACAAGGCATATCTGACTTTAGAAGAAATTTCCATCATTCCAGGGCAAATTTAGCCGAATAAATACTACTGTTTTCCGATATAGTTAGTGATAATAGAAAAGACAAAACTTTCCTATCCTTCACTACTAAGAAGTTGAGGCAGTAAGGTGTATGCACGCAGATCAAGTAATCTGCTGAACTGATTTGTGCCTTTAAGTGTTGATCTGCTTAGGCATGACTATGAGATAATGTGATTTATGGTATTAAACCACATATTCCTATCAGTTTTTCGTACTTATGTAAAAATCGCACAAAATCAACTGATTTGGATATGTTTTTGCAGAGTTTGTGGATTTGAGATAAATAGTTATATTTTATACATTTAAATATAATAAATACAAGTAAGTATAAGCAATTAAACCCAGATGAAAAGACATCAAACTATTAATAGTGCTGGTAAGTTGACTGCACTACTATTTCTAATTACAATCTTTCTCACACCATTTGTAATTGTTAATGCCGGAGAACGTGGTGTATTAATGGAATTTGGTAAAGTGCAACCTCAGATACTAGGAGAAGGAATACACATGATTATTCCTGTAGTCAATACTGTAAAAAAGTTAAGTATCCGCATACAAAAACAAGAAATATCTGCTGAAGCTTCTTCTAAAGATTTACAAGATGTCTTTACAGATGTAGCGCTGAATTGGCATATTATTCCAGAGGAAGCTAATGCTATTTTTCAGGAAATTGGTGAGGAACAAGAAATAATTAACCGCATTATTAACCCAGCAGTAGAAGAAATTTTAAAAGCAGTTATTGCTAAATATACTGCTGAAGAAATTATTACTAAACGCGGAGAAGTCAAAGCTGGAATAGATGATTTATTAACTACACGACTGGGTAATTATTATATTGGTGTTGACGATATTTCTCTAGTTCATGTTCATTTTTCAGAACGGTTTAGAGCCGCAGTGGAGTCAAAACAAATAGCCGAACAGGAAGCTAAACAAGCGGAATTTATCGCTGTCAAGGCATTAAGAGAAGCTGATGCAAAAGTTAATTTAGCCAAAGGAGAAGCGGAAGTACAGAGATTACTTCGTGATGGCTTAACTAGCGAAATACTTCAAAGACAAGCTATAAACAAATGGAATGGTAAATTACCATTAATTGTTGGTAAAGAAAGTCCTAAATTTTGGAATTTTCGAGAATTTATGAAAGCTTATTAAAATTAAAAAATATCTCCAATTTATTCATTAACTTGGAGATATAAGCATTGCTAAATTACAGTAGAATATGGTAGTTAAATTATGCTAATTAACCATTAGCAAATAAAATAGGAATATCAAGAATCTTCAAGTGAATTAATCCCACAATTACCAAAGTATAAACTGTTGAAGAAACTAAACCACTCAATAACTCTTTTTTCAGGTTTCGTTCTGATGGTTCCTTTTGGAAAATATCTTGAGATCCATATTGCATCAAAAGAATACCCACAACATTAGAAAGCCAGTAACCAATAATTGAGCAGGGTAACAATAATTTTGGAGAAAAGAAACTGCAAATATAACCAAAAAAATAAGCAATTGGCAAATTAAATAATAAGTCATTCCACCAACAGAGTGGAGAAAGTAAATATCCGAGAACCAGCAAAAATACACCTCTGAGCTTTTGGATAATATTGATTTTTAATTCATCCGGTGAACCTTGTTCTAACTTCTCAGAGATGCTGTTGAAGATTTGAGACAGTTTTGGCAGGTTTTGCATATAAGTACGTTATTGCTATCGACTTACTGTAGTTTACCCAAAAATTACAAATAAGTCCAGTGCAAGAAGTGTAAGTTGCTTAGGGGAGTCAAAACCCACTGGTGTCAACTTAAGCTAAGTAGGTAAGCACAATAAAACCCTTTTTCCCCCTGCGAGAAAGCCCCCTGCCCAAAGTTCTTTATCAATCGCCCTATTCTCCTGACTTCAATCCTATCGAACACTGGTGGTCACAATTAAAAGCTTTTTTACGCTCCTTTTCTCCCACCACTGCACAAATGGTTGATATTCTCATTGCTACTGCTCTCGATTTAATTAATCCTCAGCATTTAAAAAACTGGTTTACTAATTGTTGTTACTGTACCTCATAAACCTGAAATCTGCTGTAAATGTTTTTTCTGTTTTCATACACTAAAATGGTATTTTGTCAATATAATTTAGATGCGTTTCCCCTGCTAAAAAACCTCTATCTATTGACAATTCTGATTGCTTTTGGAGGATAGAATTAGCTAAATCTTGAATATCTATCATTAATTTTCACCTTTTTTTGTTAATTGATAATCTTCAAAAATTACCTCATACCCATTTCCTTGTGGTGACGCACACATAATTCCAACTTGAATATCTTGCTGAACTGGAAAATAAGCCATTCTCAAGGGAACATAGCGGTCATATTCATCTAAATAAGCGATATGAATAGCCTCTTGACATCGCTCAACCCGTAGCTGAAAAATATGAGGAGGATTTAATAAAGGTGTAAATGACCAATCTGAATAGTTATGAGTGACGACAGCACTCACATTTTGCACTCCATCAACATATTCAATTCCAGTTTTAATCCAATGTTTTTCATCAGCACGAATCATAATTCCTGCCTGATCATATAAGTCTTGATATTTGCCTTTAATCTTGACATCAACAACAAAATCTGTACTCACTCGGTCAAAGTAGAAATGTCCACTATCACGAATAAAACCATAGTGAGTTATCCGCCAAAAATCGGTTTTTGGTGCAGTTTTAATGATGATTTGCTGCTCAGAATGCGACCAGCTAGGAGGTTGATTAAGCCATTCCATAGTTTTTGCTATTTTAGATGTAAGGGAATAAGTTGTGTAATTTTACCGTGAGCAGATAAGTTTAAAAATATAACAATTTTTCAAACTTATCCCAGGCACTAATTGACATTTTTGTGAGAATAGTTTGTATCCAATTGATTAATTAGAATCGCTATTACTAATGTGGCAATTCCTAATATTTTGGGTGTGGTAATCGGATATTTAATAGCACCAAACCATCCTAATTTATCAATTACCATTGACATAAACATTTGGCTAAATACTACCACTAAAGTAGTTGTAGTTAAACCTAATTTAGGAACTATTAAGGTACTTAAGCTGACGAAAATTGCCCCTAGTAAACCGCCTAAAAATGCCCACCAAGGAGTTATAAAAAGTAAGTCAAGATTGAAGGGTTTGAAAATACCAAGTCTTAGCAGCAATGTGAGGATACTCAACCCAACTAAGAAATTAATTGCTGCTGCTGCTATTGGAGAGTGGAGTGTTGTCTTTAATTGGGCATTAATGGCTGTTCCAATTGTTGAAAAACCACCAGCCGAACCAGCACCAAGCAATGCTAATAAAATATCCATAATGATGATCCTAAAAAAGTATTAGGTTGGTAGCGAAAGTAAAAAAATTGCCACAATTAACAGTCCTATAACTAGACGACGATTAGCTGTGAGGCGACGGCGGTTCACTCCTAACCAGCCAAAATGGTCAGTTACTAAACCAGTAATTGCTTGTCCACATATAATTAACCCCTGAGTCAAGGTAGTCCCCAAAATAGATGTGAAGTACGCGCTGGCGGTAATATACCAAACTCCAAATAAACCACCCATCAGAGTCCATCGGGGAGCTTTGGCTAAAGCAGACCAATCTGGATGACCAAACCAACCTGTGCATAACAAACTCATCAAGGCAATTGAGCCGACAAGGTAAGAAATATCTGCGGCTAGGGGTACAGAATTGAGCGATCGCGCTAATTGAGCATTGAGATTGCTTTGAATCGGCAATATAGCACCATTCACCAATGCCAGCAGAACATATAAATAGCTTTGACTATTAGGGACAGTTCCCTGGATGCTTAAACGTATGGGTGTCATAGCTGTTGTTTTGTGTGGAGGATAGAGAGTTCTTGAATATTTATCTTGATATCAAGATACTTAAAATAAAGAGAAAAGTCAAGAATCTCGATGTCAAGATAAAATGGCAATATGAGTAAAGATCGAATTGACATCATTCTTGAGGAATGGCAACAGGAATTACCGCCGTTGGATACCTCAGCCATAGCGATAATTGGGCGGGTACTACGAATAGCCCGTCTTCTAGAAAAACACCGAGAAAGTATACTGGTTGACTATGGCTTGAACGTCTGGTCATTTGATGTGTTAGCCACACTGCGACGACAAGGACAACCTTTTTGCTTAAAACCCACTGAACTCTATAGTTTGCTGATGCTGTCTTCCGGCGCAATGACAAACCGAATTGATCGCCTAGAACAAGATGGCATAGTCACGCGTATCCGAGATGCAGAGGATCGGCGTAGTGTCATAGTACAACTGACTCCCAAAGGAATACACCTTGCGGATACTGTGATGCCGATTCTGTTTGAGAAAGAAAAACAACTGTTATCTCAATTCACAACTGATGAATTACAACTATTTATTCCCATGCTGCGTAAGCTACTATTGTTACTCGAACAGGATGGGAAATCAGTATAACTACAAAATTTTTAGCTACAGTAGGGGTAAAGACAAGATACGCGCAAAATTTATCACGATGTAGATTTTTTGTAACAAACTGAAGGCAACCGCCTTTATCTATATACTAAAAAAGTATACTTTACCATTTAAGCACCTCTGGTTTTTGTACCTGAAATCCTTATGGCTACGTTGTCAAATGTCGTATCCGGTACTGATGAAAAGTAGTTAGCTTTTAAGAGAAAACTGGGCATACTAATCATAACTTTGTACTTTCACTTTTATCTATGTCAAACACACCGCGTAATTGGACACCCACTTTTAAGCTGACTTCGATTGAAAAACCAGATATGTCTCCTTATTTATTTCATATGACAACCGAAGAAAGCCTTCAGAGTATTTTACAAGATCAAGAAGTGGGAGAAAATGAGGGAAAATTAATTGCACAAACACCAAGGCACTGTAGCGACGATAAATACAATGTACCTATGGTATGTTTTACTGATACCCCCCCTTTTGCGCTTGATTTCTTTAGATATAGATGGTCTAACAGCAAAGATAGAGAAAACTTAAAATATGGTATAGGCTTTGACAAGAGAGCAATGGTCGCAAAAGGAGTTTATCCGACTTTTTATGCAAATAAGCAAGTACAATCCCAAGTCTTTGGCTTAATTAAAATGCTTAAAACGTTTGATTCAGATAACTGGACAACTTTAGAATGCGAATATGACCAAATAAGTCAACAATTAAAAAAAATACATGAAGATACTTTACTAACTCTTGAATCAATTAAAAAAATAATGTTTCCTTTGTTAGAAGATAACAAGTATGAAGGATATATTTGGGAGAGAGAGTGGCGTTATACTTCGCCAAATAATACAGATTTTATTTTTTCTTATGAAGATATAAGAATCATTTGTTGTACAGATAAAGACGAAAGTAATTTTAAAGAAATTATAGGAGAAAATTTTATTAAAAATAACCCGATACAATTTATGAGAACTTGGGAAGAATATAATGAAATTACTGATTTTCTTAATAAGAGAACTCAGGATATGAATAACGATATTGACAAAAGAATTGAAAAAGTTTTAGCCGAAAGAAAAGGAGTGGAACGTTACTTGTCTCATTTTTTAGTTCAAGAACAAAATATTAGTAAGTTGAGACAATTTAAAGATGAGTTAAATATAAAAATTAAAAAAATTGCTCTTGTAAAAGTTTTTGAAAAAATTAGCAATGTAAAAGCAGATTCTTCTATTAAACACTTAATTATGGATAATGATTATGAAATTGTAATTACAGCTATTGCTGTCTATTATCAACAAAAAGAAAATAAAATTCCTAAACCATTGGGGTTTTTAACTAAAGCTATACAAGAGCAATGGAAACCTAGAGTTAATGAGAAAGAAAAAAAAGAAACAATAGCTATAATCACAAACTTGATGAATCATATCATTGAGAATGACCTAGAAATTAATATGCAAGAAATATAGCAATCTGGAACGATTTATTATAAAATGGCGACTGCGTTGAATTTGTTACAAAAAATTTACATTGTGATAAATTTTACACCTATCCCTCTTCTGTCACTTTCCGATTTCTCTTATTAATAAAAAGTTCTCAAGAGACGCAATATCAACTAATTCAGGTGTTTATCGTTAAATTTTCGTGGTTTGGTCATCTTGTGGAATTTCTATTCAGAAATAACTGGGCGATCGCCTACTGTATAGTAGCTTTAGAATTCAGAAATGATA
Source organism: Anabaena lutea FACHB-196 (assembly GCF_014698305.1). Taxonomy (GTDB): domain Bacteria; phylum Cyanobacteriota; class Cyanobacteriia; order Cyanobacteriales; family Nostocaceae; genus Anabaena; species Anabaena lutea. The sequence goes on from NZ_JACJST010000002.1 coordinate 439,479, forward strand.
AAGCTTTTCGGAGAGTGACAGAAAAGGGGTAACGCGTCAATTGTGGCTCACCATTGACGATATAGCTTTTGGGCATGAAACATAATTTCTTCATTGGGGAGGCGAATCTTGGCTGACTGGCGAGGATAAGAAGTTTCAATGGTACGTGCATCTTGTTCTACCACTGTGGCCACTGCACTTAACACAAAGCGCCCTAGTAGCGGTTTGAAAATTGGGTGTTTGGGTTTACTGTAGACTAAAACAAAGGTTTTAGTTTGGGTTGCAGTTTCTGGGTACAAGACATGAACTTGCAAAACTTCACCAATGGGGAAATCAACACAAAAAGTTGTCAGTGCGGGAAAAGCATATTCTAACGTTCCGGTGTAAGTTTTGGGAGCAGTGAGGATCACAGGATTGCGGAGGATATCATTCCATGTACTATCGTCTCGATCTAGTTCTTGCACAACTTTTGCCCAATATCCATCATGCTCAAATACGGGGATGCGATTGGCTTTAATACCAAATAACTCCCGGTGTGTACCGTTTTGATGGTTGTAGTCATAATTGATGGAAATACTGTCCAAAAAAGTACCGCAAATACTTTTTTCTCCCGCAATTCCTAAAAAGCTCATACCTGCACTGACTTTGGGGATAAGATCCGGGATTGGAATTTTGGGAGTATGACCGCCATAGCTCCAAATACAATCGTCTTTAATCACGATTTCTAGAGGACTTAGCAGAGGTTGACTGCCCACTTTACCTGCGTTGTGCAGTCTTCCCTGTCCATCAAACTTTAGTGCATGAAAAGGACAAGCGATGGTCGTAGACCGACCGTAGGTCTTCGCATTTGTGTCTTGGCAAATCCAGCCATTTGATAACGGTGCTTGCAGATGAGGACAAATGTTATCGAGGGCAAATACTTCACCTTGCTGATTTTGCCACAGTACATAATCATGTTCATTGAGCGTGACTTTATACGGTTTATTAATGCCCAACATGGAACGATGGGCAATTAACCAAGGCGCACCCGGCAGAATTGTTTCCATAGGAGTCTCCCAAGCATTGGTTTGAAGGTATGTGAAATGAATACGATGGCGCGAGCTTATTGCTCAATCATGGCGATCGTTAGAGTAAAATTGTGACAAAAGTTTCATCTTTAATTTTTAAAATACGACACATTATTCACATTTGTCAAGAACGTGACCAAACCAAAATCTATCCCCATGCGCCGTCAACCCAAGCAAAAACGCAGTCAACAACGAGTAGAGAAAATTCTTCAAGCAGCAGCAGCAGTTTTTGTTGAAGTGGGGTATGAAGCCGCAACTACCCATATCATAGCGGCGAAAGCTGAAACGGCAATTGGTTCTCTATATCAGTTTTTTCCTGATAAACTGGCAATTTTTCATGCTCTGGAAGCTCGTCACATGGAACGAGTAACAGCCATTCATGATCAGTTGATGCAGTCAGCAGACCAGCATTCATTATCAGAGTTTATTGAGCTTGTGGTGAATACCTATGGTGAATATTTTGCAGATCCCATACCACGTGTTGTGTATATTCAGTATTTTGTTGCACCAGAGTTGTTTAAGCTATTTAACGAAACCTTTAATGAGTGGTTGATACAACAATTTGCTGGCTTGTTTCGCAGGTGGAATCCAGACTTAGCTGTAGAAAAAAGCGAACTTTTAGCAGAAACGGTTCATTTATCTTACAATGCTTTACTACTCAATGCTTTACGCCATGATCAACACCAAAGACAAGCTCGTTATGCAGAAATTAAAGCTTTATTAGTAGCGTACTTAACACCCTATGTACAGCCAGCCCCGCCACAAGTAATGAAAGTAATGATATGCCCTCACTGTCATTCATCCCGTTTATCTAAAAATGGGTATCGTCACGGTAAGCAACGCTATCTCTGCAAAGACTGCGGTAAACAGTTTTTAGAAAATACCCTTGTTTCAGCCTTCCTCTGAGCTGAATCTTCTAATTTGTCTCGGTTTTAGCTTTATTGGTGTCGGTGGGACGATAATATTGCCGCGACTGGAACCATAATATTGCCGCTACCAAGGCTGTAATGTTGAATCTTTCGTATTTGCGATCGCATCCTTTTTTGATGTATTGGAACCATAATATTGCCGTCATCCAAAAATGGAATCATAAGCTTGCTAAAAAAAGTAAATCTTAAGATTTGATTTTTAAGTTGTGCATATGATTGCCAAATATTTATGTCAGAATGGTTTGAGTTTTTGGGAGATTTCAATCCTACATTCTTAGTCCAAATGCGTTATTAACCCTTTTATCGTCAAATATATAACCTGCAAAGATTAGAGGCATTGGAAGGATAATATTGCCAATTTGAATTAGAAGCATAAGTACGTAAAAACGGCAATATTATGGTTCCACTGACAAGAGGCTGCTTGATATGTGGCTACATGGTAAGAGTCGTCTTCGCTATATTTACCCCTACAAACAGTGGTGAGGGGTTGCTCTAAACTTTAGAAGTTACAAATTTTGCTTAAGTCGTCCCGCCAGATGAGCTACAGCCGCCACAAATTCATCAGGTTCTACAGGTTTAGCAATGTATTGTTGAAAACCAACTGCTAGAGCCTGTTGCCGATATTCCTCGGACGCGTAAGCTGTCAGGGCGATCGCTGGAGTGTGTCGATTATGCCCTTCCAGGCTCCGGACTCTACTCAGTAGCATATATCCATTTTCTTCGGGCATCCCAATATCAAACACAAACAGGTTAAATTGAGAATTGCAAACGGCTACCATCGCTTCCTGTGCTGAGGCAGCAACAACAACCTGTGCGCCTTCTTGCTCTAAAATAAAGGTCAGCAACTCTCGTAAGTCTGCCTCATCGTCAACAACTAATATTCGTAAGTCCGTAAGGCACAACTCATGATTCTGAGTTTGATGATGAATTTGGCTACCATGTGACATTGTAGTATTGCCTTCAGCTAGGTAATTTCTGTCTGAAGATTGTTTTGGCATCAACGGCAGTTTCACTGTGAAAGTAGCACCCTGTCCTTCACCTAAACTGGCTGCTTCAACAGTACCACCATGTAATTCCGCGAGATGGCGGACGATCGCTAATCCTAATCCTAAGCCTCCGTAAAAACGCGTTGTGGAACCATCCGCCTGTCGAAAGCGGTCAAATACAAAGGGCAGAAATTCAGCACTAATTCCAATGCCAGTATCTTGAACTATAATGTGGGCTTCTGTATCTACCTGCGCCAGCTGTACTAAGATATCGCCGGACTGAGGAGTAAACTTGACTGCATTTGACAACAAATTCCAAAAAATTTGTTGTAGTCGTGCTGCATCTCCTAATACTTTTCCTTCCACTAGGTTTAAATGCACTTCTAGGTGAATTGCTTTGGCTGTAATTGCCGGATGCAAGGAAATAATCACTGTTTTGATAATCGGTACTAAATCAACAGGGACAACCTGAAGAGGAAGTTTACCTCTAATAATCTGAGAAACATCTAATATATCTTCGACAATTTGCGTTTGAGCCTTGGCATTACGGACAATAGTTTCTAAAGCCCGTCTAGAAGTGCTGCTATTAGATATTTTGTTCAGCAGCATTTGCGACCAACCCAGAATGGCGTTGAGTGGGGTTCGTAATTCGTGGGATAGGGTAGCCAAAAACTCATCTTTTAATCGACTCGCAGTTTCGGCGGTAGTGCGATCGCGTTGTGCAACTAAGTATAAACGACCATTATCAATTGCCAAGGCCGCACGAGTGGCTAATTCCTCAGCAATGGATAAATCAAAACTGTTATAAGTTCGTCCTGACTCTGATGCAATTAATGTCAGAACTCCCAAAATCCGTCCTCGTGCCAATAACGGCACTATCATTGCTGACTTCAACCCTAGTTCCCGTAAAATGTGCAAATGTTCAGCATCACTGGCACTCACTACCAGTTGTTCGTCAGTAATAATTGGGTAAATTTCTGATTGTTTAGTTCGTAAAACATTAGTTACACCATGAGGTGTATTAGGATTAATGGGATAGCGACGTTGCAGTTCACGCGCCAATTCTACTTTTGCTGGATCTTGATGCACAACAGCAAAACGTCTCATACTGTCATCTTCTTCCAAAACATCCAGCACACACCAGTCAGCTAAGGATGGTACTGTTAAATCTGCCACATTGGCCAACGTTTTCTCGTAGTCAAGGGAAGAATTTAAGACTGCTCCAGCTTGTGCTAGTAGTTGTAAGGCTTCCTCCGAGCGTTTGCGATTAGTAATATTTTCGACTAACCCATCGATCACAACTTCACCATCTACATTGGTCAGAGTTTCGCTCCATTTGACCCAAAGGATAGTACCATCAGGTCGATGAAGTTTTCCTTCCGCAGTTCGTAACTGGTTTGGTTGTAATGCTTGCAGATCTGCCTCCGGCGATGGCGGAACGCCCACCTTCTCTGCGTTCGCGTAGCGTGTCGTAGACAGACGCTCCGCGAACGGTGATCGCTCCCCTTGATAATGAACCATATCTTGAGAACAGCAAAAAATCTCGCTTAAATGAAAATTTTGTGCTTGTGAGAGCGTACTCACCCCTATGAGGTGCAAAAAAGCATGGTTCGCTTCCAATAATTGCCCGTCCAATGTAGCGCGAAACACACCCACTTCTAACTGATTCAACAGAGAATTGAGACGAATTTCTAGGTGTGCCGCTTTGTGTCGAGCCTCTGTCCGTTCCACAGCCAGTTTGACAGCTGTTGCTAACCGAGAAGAGTGTTTGGGTGACTTCAGTACATAGTCATCCAACCCCGACTTCATCGCCTCTACTGCTACTTCCTGACTCCCGCTACTGGTGAACATCACAACTGGGCGGTTAGGATATCGTTGCTTGAAGGTTCGCAAAATCGTCAAACCATCAGTCCAGAGGATTTGGTAGTCAGTAACGACTATATCGAAAATACCTTTTTCTAGTGCCTGTGCTAAATCTTGCGGGTTTTTGATTTCCTCAATTTGTATATCAGCAAATTCTCGCTTCAGCTCACGAATTGCCAAAAGCCGATCATTCTCGCTGTCATCAATTAACAAAACGTGTAACATACAGGTGGGACTGGGAACTGGAGAGCAGGGGAAGCAGGGGGAGCAGGGGAAGCAGGGGGAGTAAGGGAAGCAGAAGAGAAAAACTAATAACCGATTCCTCACTCAGCACTAAAAATCTGATTCTTGTAAGTCGGGTCTTTCACTAATTGTTGTCCAATAGTTGTCAAATGCTTGAATCACTTCCACTAGGCGATCAAATGTAATGGGTTTCACTAAATAAGAATTAATTCCTAGTTCGTAGGCGCGATTAATGTCAGCAGATTGTTTAGAAGAGGTCAGTGCAATCACAGGTAAACGCTTGATACCCGGTTGTTGGCGCAACCACTCCAGTACCTCTAGTCCTGACTTGCGGGGGAGTTTTAAATCCAGCAGCATCAGCATGGGAAAAGGATAGACATGGCGATCGCTATAGTCACCTTTACCTAAAAGATAATGAATAGCCGCTTCCCCATCACCAACTACTTTGAGTTGATTGGCAATATTCGCCTTCCGAAACGCCCTTTCAATCAAAAAAACTTCATTATTGTTGTCATCTACTAATAAAATCGTACTCGACCCTGTGTACATTACTTTTCCTCATATAGTGGCAATTTGATCCAAAAGCAGCTACCTTTTCCAAGTTCCGACTGTACTCCAACTTTGCCTCCCATGCGCTCTACTCCTTTACAGACAAGGGCTAATCCAATGCCATTTCCTTTGTAAAAATCAGCACCATTTAATCGAATAAACGTTTGAAAAATACGTTGTTGATTTTCAGGAGCAATTCCAATACCATGATCTTTTACCCAAAAACAAACGGTTTGATCACTTGCTTCCGCCAAAATTTTGATTTGGGGTTGTGTATTAGGAGCAACAAATTTAATCGCATTACTCAACAAATTCAAGACGACTTGAATCAACATATAATAATTGCCCATTACAATCGGTAAAGGTCTGACAACGGTAATTGCTGCACCTTGCTCTTGAATTACTTCTCTTAACTGAGATAAAGCACTATCGACAATTGCATCCAATGCAACAGGCTGTAATAAAATTTCGGTACGGCTAAAACGGCTATAAACTAATAGATTTTGAATCAGGTCATCTAAAGTTTGTACTGCCGTTATAATGCGTTGCAAATAATCTTGACCTGTTGTTTCTAGGCGGTCGCCAAAATCTTCAAAAATTACTCTGGCAAATCCGTGAATGGTTCGTAGAGGCTCACGAATATCGTGAGACATAGAATAGGCAAATGTTTCTAAATCTTTATTGACTTGTTCTAGCTGTTGTGTACGTTCAACGACTCGCTGCTCCAAAGTTGCGTTGAGTTGTTGAATTTGTTGTTCCGCTTGAACACGCTCAGTTATATCTTCAACTAAACCATCAATTAATGTTGTTCCATCAAATTTACTCACGGATTCGTTCAGTAAAACCCAAACCTTACTGCCATCAGAACGTTGTAGCTCTACCTGTCTCTCCCACGGCTTAGACTGAGAATAATTACCAACTTGTAAAGCATAGTCATTTAAATTTACTTGTTGTTCTGTAGGAAAAGCTTCCAGTCCAATCAATTGCAAAAAAGCACTATTTGCTTCCAAAAGTTGTCCATCTGGTAATGCCCGAAATACACCAACATTCAACCGTTCTAAAAGCGATTGCAGCCGTAAATCTAACAGGAAACTTCTTTGACGTTCTTCAGTTCTTTCTAAAGCATTGCGGACAGCTACTCGCAGACGAAAATAGTGTTCTGGTGACTTAATTACATAGTCATCTAACCCCAGTTTCATAGCCTCAACAGCAATCTCTTGGCTACCTGTGTTGGTAAACATCACCACAGGCTTTTCTGGATAACGGGCTTTAATAGCCCGCAAAATTTCAATCCCATTTGTCCAAATTAGATGATAATCAGTAATTACTAAGTCAAAATTTACTGAATTAATTGATTGAACTAGTCCTTGTGCATCTATAATCTGCTCTACATCAACCTCGCCAAATTCTTGTTCTAATTGCCGAATGATTAATATTCGCTCATTTGGGCTATCATCAATCAGTAAAATTCGCAATGGCTGTTTCAACATTATTATTTAAACAAATTTCCTGAATGGAAATATCAATGTTCACACAAATGGTAAATTGACATACAGAAAACATACTAACCCATGTACTATCATAGATAAATTTTTTAATATTTATCAGAAATTTGTTCTGAGTTTAATTTAGTTAAAATTCGCTTTCGGTAGTTCCAACCAAAATCGACTTCCTTGATTTACATGGGATTCTACTCCCACTTGTCCACCCATACGCTCAATACCCTTACGCACAATAGCCAAACCGATTCCCGTACCTGGATAAGTTTCTGCTCCATTTAACCGTTCAAATACACGAAAGATGCGATCTGTATATTCTGCGGGTATGCCAATTCCGTTGTCCTCTACCCATAGACGTACCCACTGATGAGCTTGGGGTGATACTTCTGACAGTTGTAGCGAAATTTCTTCAGCCCAAATATGAATTTGCGGTTGTAATCCTGGCTTCACAAATTTAATGCCATTACTCAGCAGGTTAGCTATCACCTGAACCAGTGTTGTCTGATGTCCTATCACGCTAGGCATTTGTGCCTCAATCGTAATATTTGCTTGCTGCTGTTGAATTTTGGCTTTTAACTGGTTGAGTGCTGCCGAGATGACAACATTCAGATCAATTGCTTCTAGCTTTAGCTCAATGCGACTGATGCGGCTATATTTCAGCAGATCATCAATCAACTCATCCATGTGGTGGGCTGTATCATAAATACGATGAATGTATTCTTGTCCGTAAGTATCTAGGACATGGCTATAGTCTTCTAAAAATGCTTGGGTTAATCCCTGGAGTCCAACTAATGGTGTTCGGAGGTCGTGGGCGGTTGAGTAACTGAAGGATTCTAGTTCTGTGTAAGCATCCTGTAGTTGTGCTGTTCTTTCAATCACCCGTTGTTCCAACTCAGCTGTATAGCGTTGCAATTGTTCCCGAAGATGGGATTGGTGAATGGCGATCGCTAATTGATCAGCTACTTCTTGAACTATTTCGTGCGTTTCCCCATCAAAAGCCGCCCGTTGTGTCGCTGCTAAATTTAGCTCACCAATTAAGGTTTGTTCAACCTTCATCGGTACAGTAATGCAACTCAGATTTCCCGTGGTTAATAATCTATCTAAAATAGGGGGGCATTGCTCAACAATTGTCAAATCTTCAACATAACGGGTGAGTCCTTGTTGTAAAACTTCTGGTGGGGCAAAATCCTCAATCGCTAAAGTTGTTCCTTCAGGTGGTTTTAATTCCCCATCTGCACTACCTGCCAGCACTTGTCCTTTTCCGGTCTGAAAATCAAATAAGATGACGAAAGCTTGTTGAGAGGGGATAATCTGACGCAGGCGGGAAAGCGCAACACGAATCATATATTCTAAAGACTGAGCCGATAAAATGGCTTGGTCAATTTTATGCAGTTCGGCTAATCGTTCCGCCGAACGTTGAGAAATGTCTGTCTGCTGGTGGGCAACTGTCAAAGCCTGTTCATAGGTTCGAGAAACTAAGAGAATTTCCCGCCTGATTAAGTAAGCCAGAATACTACCAAGAACAAGTGTTAACCCAATACTTGTACCAATGACTATGCGGGTAGTCTGTCTAACAGCATCGGTGCGAGCATTCCGTAAACTTTCCTCTAAATGTATAAACTGGGTAATATGAGTGCGTATAGCATCCATTTGCTGCTTACGGGTGCTTAAAGCCATAATGGATATTGGTTCACCTCGCTGTCGTGATGCAATTAGGGAGGGTGCAGAAGTTTTCCATATCTCATAGTGCGATCGCAAGTGAGTTAAGTTTTGCGTTTGCTGGTGGTTATCTGCAACCAGATCAGCTAGGCGATTAAAGGCAGGATTAATCCGTGGACTTGCCTGTTGATAGGGTTCAAGAAATTCCAGTTCTCCAGATAAGAGATAACCTCGGATGCCAGTTTCCATATCAACAAGCAGTCGTTGGGTATAATTTGCTTGAGCAATCACTAGGTCTGTATGATCAACCCACTTAATTGTGGAGACCAATCGTGTAATTTGCCAAAGCGTAGCTCCTGTCAGCAAGAGCATCAAACCAATTGGTAAAGCGATCGCGTTGGTTAACCTACGTTTGAGATTAATTCTAGCAATATTAGGTAGAGCCATTTACTACATAGGCTAGAAGCCAAATAAGAATTTCTAGGAGTTTCAGCAATGTTACTTAGTGACAATTGCCCTATTACACCCGGACGTACCAATCTCAGCGTATCGGCTTAAGTAAGCTTATGACTTCTGTCAATAGAGATAATGCTGAGTGTGGGGCATTGGTGACAAGTTAAAGTTTCAGATGATTTAGTCATCTTTAGATGACTTCAGCTATGAGACTGGGAATGAATTCCCAGGCGGTACTGGGGGCAGATGCTCCGCCTCTATGCAAAAAGTTTTTATGTTTAATTAAGTTGATCAACTTATTAATAATAAGCCCCGACTAGACTATAAGTTAGACTAGCCAACACTATAGAGGTGATAATGACATAGATAAATTCTCGCCTGATGAGAAAACTAAATAAAGAAACAATTACACGCAAAATTGGGGTAGCAATTAATAGTAAAAGTCCCAATTGAATAATTCCACGCCGACTACCTGATAAAACCGCAGTAACTACACCTCCTGGGGAGCGAAACTCAGATTGTGTACCTCGAAAAAACTGATATTCAGCAGGTTCAGAACCGTGATGAATCAAATACAATATACCCCCAAATAAAACCACAGTACTAGCGATTAGAACACCATATTTAAGCAAATTACTCAGTAAATATTCTAATTCTTGCTCACTTTGAGTTTTTGTAAGTTTTTTATTACTATCCATCTCACAGTTATGATTTAACTGCCCCACATTACTAAGGCGATGTTCTTCTAACTGTTGAATATCAGAATCTATATCTTCTGGAGCTAAAGCTAGTGCAAAAATTTCCCGTTCTGTCTCTGCTGTCGTCGTCCACCGAAAACCAGAATTAATTTTATACATAATTACAGTCCCCCTATTAGACTGTTGTAGACCATCTTTAAAGCCATTACCAACAATACAAAACTGAAGATAATTCTCAAAATTTGTGTTTTAGCGCCGATTAAAATTCTGGCTCCCAAAAAAGCACCAGGTAGCACCCCCAACATAACTGGCATAGACAAACCAGGATCTATGTAACCTCGTGTTAGGTAAACCCCCGCAGATGCTGCGGCTGTAACGCCAATCATAAAATTACTAGTAGTGGTGGAAACTTTAAAAGGTAGACGCATGGCTTGATCCATTGCTAATACTTTAAATCCCCCTGAACCAATCCCCAACAAACCAGAAAGCACTCCAGCTACTAACATGATGCTAAAACCCGCTGGTAAAGAATGTACCTGATAAGGCATGAGTCCATCCGGGGTTGGGTAAGTACCATTGAGGTGGAGATATTCTGCTAAAGGCTCTACCGTCTCACTTTCAAAATGTTCTGGTCTAGGTCGTTGCGATAAATAAGCTGAATAAATTAGCACAACCGCCAGCACAATAGTCAGCATTTTTACTGTAATAAAACTGGCAATTAAAGCACCAACTATCGCGCCAGTTGTTGTGGCTACTTCTAAAAACATCCCCAAGCGCAGATTCGTGTAGCCTTTCCTGATATATGTAGATGCTGCACCCAAAGATGTAGCAATAACAGATACTAGTGAAGCACCGACAGCGTAACGTATATCAACTCCAAAGACAGAAGTTAATAACGGAACTATCACAACTCCACCGCCTAAGCCAGTTAAGGCTCCAACCAAGCCAGCACTAAATGATCCCAGCCACACTAATAAAGAAAATTCAAGTATGTTCAAATTATATCCCTCTTTTTTTTACAACTTATTTTTATAACTCCCAGAAATTTTGGTCTACTTTACAGATGAATTAGCAGATTGAATTTTGGAAAGCAAATAACTAAGATAATTATTCATTACGTAGCCAGCTTGTGCAGGCTAAATATTATTAGTAAAAAAAACTTAATTTTTCTCTACATTAACTAGTAAAGCACGGCGGAAATAAAGCTATGATTCCAAATCAACTAAGAAGTTCTCATCTCACAAGCTTTATTACTTTTGACTTCAACCTTGGTTTAAGTTAAGCAAACATTAAAAATTACTAAAAAACTTGTGTAATTTTCTTTTTTGATTTTTAATTCCGCAAAGCATTACTAGTTTCAGGCAATGATTATTACTGCAATTGACAAGCATATTGCTATAGGTGCCATTTCCATAAATTAAGCAGGCTGAAACTACCACTATCTAAGACAATAAAAGCACCAAGTCCCATTAAGACAAAAGGCATAAATTTATTACCGTATTGGGTGAAAATATCAGCAATTGCTCGATTGTGAGTTAATTTATATGCCATGTAGCATAAAACCCCTACCAGAAGAAAAAATACTCCCAGAATGATTAGCAAACTCTGCCAACTGCTGCTGGCAAATATTGGCACATAAATACTAATATTATCTGTCCCATTAGCGAAGGTAACAGCAGCCACAGTGTAAGTTTGCAGATTGAAAAATTTGGCTAAAAGTGATTGGGGAGAAACTTCTGCTACTGTTTCCACTTCCTCTGACTCATCTGCATCTCGGTTCAACAAACACTTGATACCAATAGCAATGGGTAATAAGCCAAATAACCCAATCCAAGGACGTGGTAAAATTAAACCTCCAAAAAAAGCCGGTAAACTGGCGAGTATTAAAGCTGAGAAACCTAAATACTGTCCAATCACAATATGCCAACGACGGAACTTTGAATTCACCTGAGAGAAAAATAACGTCAGGATAACTAAATCATCAATGTTCGTGGCACTGAAAGCAAATGACCCTGTACTAATTGCAGTAACTAACCCGCTCATATTAATTTTAGATTTTAGATTTTAGATTTTGGATTTTGGACTTTAGATTTAGATGGGAAGCGTTGTACTTAAATAAACCAACTAAAAAACTAATGGCTGTTCCTATCGGCAAATCTGGCATGAATATCTTCAATACCTTTACGCATACCTGCAACTAAATGTGGAGAACGTTGCCTTTTCAATGTGAACCAACCACAAGTAGCAACTATGTAAAGCAAAAATAAGTAAGGAAAGAAGTTATAAGGAGCTTCCGGTGCTGGAAACATCGTACTTCCAGGAATTCCCACACTCCCGACAACTGGAATCATCATGAATGCTACCGCCACAACTGAAAACACCACATCTCTAGTCCGGAGTTTTCTAATTTTGTGTAAGTACACAGGAGCCGCAATGGAAATCAGGATATAGACTGTTAAAAATCCATAACTACACATTGCTCCTAAATAACCCATACTCTCAAAGAGTTTGATATCAAATAGAGACATCACCGCAGGTATGAGAAATGTTAGAAATGAACACATCGTGACTGCAACGTGGGGTGTTCTGTTAGCTGCGTGGGCATTACCTAAAGAGGCATGAAACAAACCATGACGAGCCATTAAAAAGGCTACTCTAGCTGCTGGGTTGATACTTCCTAAAATGCAAGCAAAGAAGCTGAACAATGCACCCAAAGCCACTAATTCTCCTAAAAAACCAACTCCTGCTTGTTGGGAGAGGAAAGTTAGAGGCTCTTCACTGTTAGTAATGGATATGCCCGTACCCCTAAAGGCCATTACTTCTATATAAGTTGTACAAATAAAAAATAAACCTGCAAGTATTACACTGCCCATAACGGCTCTGGGTATTGTCCGCAATGGTTTTTTGGCTTCGTCACCCAAGCTTGTCGCACTTTCAAAGCCAGAAAAACCAAACATTACCAAAACCAGTCCCGTCGCTATGTTACCGGGAGTTACACCTGAAAGAGTCAATTGGGAAATATCGAGAGCAAAACCTTTGTGCGCCCAGATGATGATACATAAGACTGATATCAGGACAAGGGAAGCACCTTCTAACCACAACATTGCTACAGCTGAAAGTTGGATATCTTTATAAGCTGCATACCAGGAAATTCCTGCACCAATAGCTAAGAGTGTGATGCTGGAAGGATGAATGCCTAGATGACCTATTAACATTCCCGTAAAATTGCTAAATCCACACAGAACTGACATTCCAGTGAATAAATAAGCCAGTACTAGACTCCAACCGCAAATTACACCTGCTGTCGGGCCAAGACCTTTTGTGATGTAAGAGTAGAGGGAACCTGGAGAAGCAGAACGACTAGCAAATTGGTTGATGTTAATGCTGACAAATAATAGCCCTACTAAGCCAATCAGAAAACTTAACCAAGTACCGTTTCCTGATAATGCCACAATCAAGCCAATGTTAGATGCTGGTATTGTTGTGGGCGCAATTACTGCAAAAGATTGGGCTAATACTTCCGAAAAAGAAAGACAATCTGGCTTTAAGCCATGAATACTTTGATGAGATGAGGATGTAATTTCTTGTTTCATGTTGGAATTTATATCGTTTTCAATGGCGCTTATAACTATAGGTTTATAGGAATTTATAGTTATCTGCGGGTCAAATATTCTGCTGCATAAATCCTAAACTATCGCTTCTAGATAGTGGTATGTCTATGAAATGGTGCATCTATCCATAGTTGTATTTTTTAATTCAGGTTTAATACTACCCTAGGTATTTTGATTAATCAAGCATTTGTTAAAAATAAACCTTAAATCTTTTTAAATCATTTAATTTACAGTAAATGCATCGGATTAGTTCAAATTAATTGCTGTATTTTTAGCAGGTATTTTTTAAGTAAATTGCATGAAATTTGTGTTATCCAAAATACACTTTAAATGAATCGGAATTAGTAGCATTCTAGTTATGTAGAGGCATTAAACCTGCTGTATACAAGGCTTGTTAGACTTATAAAATTTTCTGGCTTAAAAAGTTTAGTATAAAAATAACAATATTATTTAGTCTTGCCAACCTATGTTTTAAATGGTATTATTAGGTGATAAATTACTATGCGAACAAATTTTAAGTATTGCTAAAACTTAATTTCTGAATCTTTTATTTTGTGGCTATGTATAATATTGACAATGACGAAAGATAGTCATAAGCTGCAAGTTGTAAAAGTTGAGACAAAGATATGAAACCCTTAAAATACGTTTTGATGGTGGCGGTATTGCTAGTAAATTTGATATTTACTGCACCTGTATTAGCCGATGCTCCAGAATTTCTCAAAAACCCTGATTACATAAATTTGAATCAAGAACTGAATCAGTTGAAAATTGCTAAAAAGACACAGGCTCAACTAGAAGGTGATACACCAGAAGCACTCGACCAAAAAATCAATGAATTAGAGTTTCAAAAAGTTGCCTTTGAGTCAGGAATTGACTGGGGGCAATGTAGTAATCAGACTGGTCAAACTCTAGCAATATATGGAACAGAACCAGATGCAGAAGATGATAATTACTCCTCTGGTGCAGCATTGTATTTTCTAGGTGATGGTAAGATAACTAAAGATAAATGGAATTGCAAAGGCATTTATCTACCAACTGATGTCACAGCTATTGCTTTAGGTCAAGATGGACAAAATCAAGAATTAACTGGTGGCGTTGTGATTAAGGTTCCCAACGGCATAAATGTAGTCTTGAAGACTAATCCAGAAACTGGAATAATTGAATTTAATCAAGCTGGAACAAAAATTCTCAAACCAGGTGAAGTGAACTGGTTTATCCCTAATGTATCGCAAGCAGTTGTAGATGCACGAGTTACTAATGCACCTACCAAAAAAGCTTAAATTAGGTCACTTTTGGGGATTAAATTCTAAAAATTACAGCCTTGGCGAATAGAATAGAGCTTCCGGTACGCCAAGGGTGTAGCTGACTGAGAGTAGGATACGCGGTTTGGCTCTATTTCCGTCAAGGTTTCAAATTCCTGCTGATCTGTTTTTGCCTCTCCCCATCTTGAGCCTCTCTTCCTGGAATTCAGTCCTGATCTATTAATTTTTTCTCTTCCGGTAGTAGGGAAGTTTCTTGTTGTGTGTTGGTATTTATGGTAGTTGTTGGTTGCCAATTAGGTTTGATAATTAAACTCACGCCAATAGCCCAAGCTAATGCAACCATCCAGCCGGCGAGAATATCACTGGGGAAGTGAACTCCCAGATAGAGACGTGTCCAAGCAATAGCGAAGAGAAACAAACTACCAAACATTACTACTAACCAGCGCCAAGGGCGATTCCAATTTAAAATTACCAAGATTGCTACCAATGTCATACTTGTCATCGCATGGCCACTAGGAAAAGCATAATCAAATTCTGGCGCTTTAGACTCCCACAGATGGGGACGCATTCGATGCATTAATTGTTTAGCGGTGCGGTTGATGAGGATGTTTCCGAATGCTGTAGTGACTAGATAAGTTAGAGATCGCCATCTTCGTTGCGTTAATAGTATCAGAGCGATCGCACTCAACACAGGTAAAACAGTCCTAAATGACCCAAACTTTGTCAGCACCACTGCTAAAATATCCAGTTGTGGCTGTGCTATAGAGTGAATGGCTAACAAAATCGGCACATCCCAGGGAAAGCCGCTCTCATTCTGCCATAACTTCACTGCCAAGATTTCAAAGACTTGCAAAGGTAAATAAACTCCCATAAACAGGAGTAACAGAGAACGCCAATGGGACAAAATTAGATTTTGGATAAACCTGCGTGGTGACTTACGCTCTGGATTAATGTTTTTCACCCAGTTCATTTTGATTGGTACTCACTTAGTGGATGTTTGCTCGGATTCTGTTTTAACGCGTTAACGTATTCATAATATCAATTCACTTCATTAAAACTACAAATTAATCTCCGTATAATAACGTCTGTTTGTATCAACTTTCAAGTAAAACGGTATAACTTAAGTCACAGACACTAGACATTTGATCATTTTTAAGTTTAAAATACGGTAATCCAATCGAGTTACCGTTTATTAGGATGCGGCTAGAAAAAGGTAAAAGCTATATAAAGTGCTTACAGCCTACTCTCCAGCTTCTTAAGTCAGAGAATCACCCTTACAAACCCCATTTCTGGGCAGGAGTATGAACTATTTATTACTACCGTTATTTAGCTTCTTCATTGGCATCATCGTTGGTTTAACAGGAATTGGGGGAGCCTCTCTCATTACCCCAATGTTGATTTTTGTGTTTCAAGTTCCCCCTTCCATTGCTGTCAGTTCTGACGTTGTCGCTGCCACACTCATGAAGGTAGTTGGTAGCATCAAGCACTGGGAACAGAAAACCCTCGATCCAGAAATAGTCAAATGGTTAGCAACAGGTAGTGTTTCTGGTTCAATGGTAGGAGTGGGAATCTTACACATGATCAGACAGAGTGGAACATCTAACCTAGATCACATTTTGTTGCGGTTACTGGGGGTCATGATTCTATTAGTCACTGTGTTAGCACTAATACAATTGTTGCTGATGACATTTTTCCCCAAATTCAATTTACCTGAACTGCCAAAATTAGATGTAAAAACCAAGTGGGGACGTTTTCTAACCATCACCATAGCAGCAGTTTTAGGATGTTTCGTGGGTTTAACCAGTGTCTCCTCTGGTTCCATGTTTGCTTTAGTTTTAATTGCCTTTTTTCGTCTCGATGCACGTAAATTAGTCGGTACAGATATTGCACAGGCGGCAATTTTATTGCTATTCACCTCTTTCGGACATCTAACATTAGGAACAGTTGATTGGAGTCTGGTTATACCAATATGGATAGGCTCAGTTCCAGGGGTATTACTAGGTGCTAAAATCTGTCAGATAACTCCTCAACGTCCACTGCGGTTTATTGTTTATGCCATCTTGATGATGGTAAGTTGGAAATTAGTTGCTCAAGCGTAATTTGATTGATATTTAATTTTATTTCCCTGAAATGTTTTAATTTCTCTGCGTCCAGGGTATTAAGTTAAATGTACCTCTTTCGTACATGATAAATAAACCTAAGCCAATTAACACAAAAGGCACAATAGCCTGACCATAGCGACTTAAAATATTAGCAATGGTAGCTTGACGGGTTAACAAGTAAGCAATATAGCACCAAACCCCGACCATAGCCAAAAATACACCTAAAATCACTCCTAAGCTGGCAAAGTCATGACCAGCAAATAAAGGTATATAAATACTAATATTGTCACCTCCATTAGCAATTGTTACAGCTGCAACTTTATAAGTTTGAGGATGCAAAATGCTCAATAGAAAAGATAATACCGGATTAGGGTGTGATGACTGTTTAAAATCAGTAGTCACCGTCTGAACTTCCGTAGTTTCTGATTCCCGATTTAGTAGTTGCTTCAAGCCAATGGCTATTGGTAATAGTCCTAATAATCCAATTATTTCTCGCTGGATGACTAAACCACCAAAAAACCCTGGTAAGCTGGCTAAAATAATGGCAGTAAAACCCAAATATTGCCCAATTACGATATGTCTACGTCGAAAATTACTATCTAGCTGTGAGAAAAACAGCAGCAGGATAACAATGTCATCAATATTAGTAGCTGCAAAGGCGATTATCCCTTCTGTAAAAGCTGTCTCAAGCCGATTCATGGTAGATTTTATCAAATATAATTGATCAACATAGCAATATTTGTCCCTATATGAAACAGTCCTAAATTAAATGAGTGAGTTAGTTACTACAATTACTACAGGGTTAATTACATTTAGCGCCACGAATATTGATGATATTCTCATTCTCCTGCTGTTTTTTTCTCAGGTAAATGCTACTTTACGTCCCCATCATATTGTTGCAGGTCAGTATTTAGGTTTCATTGTTCTAGTCATTCTCAGTTTACCTGGTTTCTTTGGTGGTTTAATCTTCCCAGCAGAATGGATGGGATTACTGGGTTTAATACCTATCGTCATCGGTATCAGCAGCTTGGTGAATCAGGAAACAGATTCCTTTGCAGAAATAACAGATGAAATCCTACTTTCTGAAACCTCCACTATTACTAATTTTTTAAATCCCCAAACGTACACAGTAGCATCTTTAACGGTTGCTAATGGGAGTGATAATATTAGCATTTATGTGCCATTATTTGCTAATAATAACTTATGTAGTTTGTTGGTAACTATAAGTTTATTTTTTTTACTATTAGCAGTTTGGTGCTATGCCGCATACAAGCTAACCCATCAGAGAGGGATTGCAGAGATTTTTACAGGCTATGGTAATCATCTCGTACCTTTTATACTGATGGGTTTAGGTGCTTTTATCGTTTTGAAAGGTGGAGCTTTAAGTCCAATAAAGCTAGTTGCTAGTTGTATTTGCTTACTAGTTTTGCTGAAAAAAAATGATTATCCCCATGAAATTGGAGACAATTAAGTTACAGCCGATAGTTAGGCACAGGTTTACGCATTTTTTCAAAAATCACAACGACTTTTCTGCTCCCGGCCTCCTCCGGCTGTATTAAACTTTAGTCAACCATTCATTTTCTTCTAGTTCTTTAAATAGGGAAGTGCTGAGGTAGCGTTCACCGAAGCTAGGCTGAATCATCACAATCAACTTACCTACGTTTTCTGGACGCTGTGCTAATTGGATTGCAGCCAATAAAGCCGCACCAGCAGAAATGCCCGATAGCAATCCTTCTTCCTTGGCTAAACGACGACTGTAAGCGATCGCTTGGTCATCTGTCACCTGAATAACTTCATCTATGAATTCTGCACGGTAAATTGCAGGGATAAATCCTGGGCCAATACCCTGAATCTTGTGTGGGCCTGCTTTTCCTCCTCCTAAAACAGGACTCGTGGTTGGTTCCACCGCAACGGCTTGAAAACTGGGTTTCCGTTGTTTAATCACTTCTGAAACTCCCGTAATTGTCCCCCCAGTACCCACTCCTGCTACGAGAATATCAACTTCTCCGTCCGTATCTTCCCAAATTTCTTCCGCTGTGGTGCGAGCATGAACTCTAGGGTTAGCAGGGTTACGGAACTGTTGCAACATATAGGCGTTAGGCGTTCTCGCTACAATTTCCTCGGCTCTGCCTATAGCCCCACGCATTCCTTCCACCCCCGGCGTTAATTCCAATTGAGCGCCATAGGCTTTCAGCATCAACCGCCGTTCTTGGCTCATTGTATCCGGCATGGTAAGAATCAAATGATAGCCTTTTGCAGCCGCTACCATTGCCAAGGCAATTCCCGTGTTACCAGAAGTTGGCTCTACTAGAGTAGTTTTTCCAGGGTGAATAAAACCCGCTTCTTCTGCCGCTTCCACCATGCTCACACCAATCCGATCTTTAACGGAAGCAGATGGATTCATGCTTTCTAGTTTGACGACAATTCGCGCCACTGCACCCTCAGCTTGGGGAATCTTGTTTAACTGAACAAGAGGAGTTTTTCCGACTAACTCGGTGATATTTTTTGCTATTCGCATAGGTGTACCCTTTGATGGCTAAATGTAATACATGGGATTTTGTTGGGCGCGAGTCTCTCTTTGCTGACATAAGTCTTGGAGTGTAAAGCTACGCAAAACTTCAATTGAAGCTATATTGGCTTGTTCCCAGACTTCATGAACCAGAGTTTTTTCTAGAGTGGTAGACTCCGAGGCTTCTTTCTCTTTCCGCTCACCTTCTACCAAAGTGACAATTTCTAACAAAGTGATCTGCCAAGGTTCACGCACTAAAACGAAACCTCCTTTAGAGCCTCGCTGACTCTGCACCACACCAGCACGGCGCAGGTGAGTGAGAATTTGTTCTAGATAGCGTTCTGGTATGGGTTGCTTGGCAGTTATCTCGCTCATTGTCCGAGGCACTTTTTTGTCATGGTGGCTTGCCAGTTCTAACAGTGCCAGTAGTGCATATTCGACTTTGGCTGAAAGATCCAGGAGGGTGTAATTTTGGCTATTCAAGTCTGTATTCAGTATAGTGCGGTACATTGATAGATTTATCGTGGTTTTTGCGAAATTAATTTTTATTTAAGTGTTAGATGTCATATCATCCCACTTAAACATATTTAACTATCATAATTCTATCGACTTGCCGTGGATTATTCTACAGAATTCTTAATCATGGGTCATCTTTCAGGGAAATTATCCAGAATATGGGAAGAAGAAGGAAAACGCCATTTTTCGCCAGATCCACTTCAGTTCATAACTGGTATAAACTCAGACTCAATTTCCCTGTGTTCGCACAGCCTATAGCAAAGAAACTTTCCCCGTGTCTCCTGCTGGCCGAGTTTCTAGATTGTGCAGTAATTTACCGAAATAGTGCTGTTAGCGGTAGCTCGGCGTTTAGTCAGTACTGAGTAACTAGTACAACAGTCCGTAAGTTAAGCAAGCATTAAAAATACTGAAAAAGCCTGTTTAATCTACTTTTTTAATTTTTAATTGTTAATTTTTAATTCCGAGAAAGCGGTACTAGTAATGAGTGATAATCCTATTTAGAACTCAGCACAAATAGGTCTAAAGCCCCTGAATTCATTCATGGAAGAAGGAAAAATGTTTATTTCAAGATTATTGCCAGAGAAATAATGCTTCCTTGTTTCAGTCCCCTAACTTTAGTTATGGGGTTACTCGGTACTCCTGAAGAATTACGAATTAATATCTATGGCAAAATTAGACAATTGAAAAACTTACCCCATTAGCTTATGAATCGTTCAGCACCCTATCAACCCTTGATATTGCGAATCCTGCATGGTTTGAGCGGGATTTTAGCAATTGGCGCAATTATTAGCGGATTCCTTGTTTACAATACTTTTGATAAAAGATTTGGCCAAATCCCTATTCCCAAAATTAATCCCATACAGGATATTCACGGGACATTGGGGCTATTTTTCTTAATTTTACTCCCAGTTTTCGCTCTTTATAGCTTTCATGCTGGAAAAAGACGCTTACTACAACCAGACTCAATCCAAAAACTGACTCAAATTGGTAAACCAACTTGGTGGGTTAGCCTGCAACGTTTAGTAAATACTAAAATTTTAATTGCTGCTGTTTTAGCAGTAATATCTGGCAGAATGATGAAGGAAGAATGGCTACCTACAGGAGAACTTGATCATATTTGGTATTATCTTCACCTCATAGCTTGGGTGATTATGATTTGTTTTGTAGCCATTCATGTTTTGATGTCGGCTAAAGTTGGTGGTGTACCATTATTACTATCAATATTGTCATGGAAATTCCGCCCAGAAGATAGTCCTGCTAACTGGTATAGTCTTTTGTGCGGTTGGTTGAGTAATTTTCCCAATAATTTTAGAGAAGAAATTAATCAGTTTATAGCGAGTAGTTTATTAATAAAAATTATCGAGGTGATTGTATTGGGTGGAATTATGGCAGCATTTGTTTTACCGCTGTTCTTTTCTGGTGGAGAATAAGATCCATCAGACTCCCCACTGTTCGCGCAGCGTCTGGTAGAGAAACTTTCCTCTTGTCTCCTGCTGTCCGAGTTTCTAGATGATGCAGAAATTTAGAAGCTGATATTATGTATACTACGGTTAGTACATCGGCAAACTGTAAGATAGAAGATGATGTCATTATACACAGGTCTTACCCAGTCAGCTACTAAAAATTCTCGGCAGCATTTTACACGGAGATCTCTATTGCCAAATCAGAAACATACTCTTTGGAAAATAGAAAGCGGTTTTGTCAGGACTTTTACTTATCTAGAAGACGGTACAACAGTAGCTTTGGGATTGTGGGGACCAGGTGATGTTGTTAGTAGAGATATTTCTAGAATGAACCCCTATCAGATGGAGTGCTTGACAAAAGTAGAGGCGATTGCTTTACCTTTGGAGGAGTGGACTGAATTGGCAGAAACTTTGCTGAATCATATCCAACAAGCAGAAGAATTGATGGTGATTCGTAGTCACAAAAAAGTGGAAACTATGCTGATTAAATTATTAGCATGGCTATCACAAAAGTTTGGTTCAGAAATGGCGCAAGGACGTTTAATAGATATGCGTCTAACCCATGAAGACTTGGCAGAACTAATTGGTTCAACTCGTGTCACAATCACTCGTCTGCTGGGACAATTGGAGCAAGAGGGTTTGATTGATAGGCTATCTCTAAATCGAATTATGGTGAGAGAAGAGGATATTTGGTATTATGAGATTTAGACAATGAAGCTATTGACTTAAATTGCGATCGCTATAAAATTTAGACAAATCTAACCACAGAGGTAGACCGAGGGTTTCTAAATAAATCAAACTGGAGTAGATTTGGTTTTTTCTTCCCCACAAATCTAGGTCAAACCAACCATCATCTTCTTCATTGGGAGGGAGTAAGGCGTTGGTAATGTTGACTGTTAAACCATAGCGAGAAACTAACTGGGAAATGATAGGTTTCTCATGATAGGCTTTGAGAATGCATAATTGTAAGCGGACTCTATTGGTCTGACCTGTAGAGATCAATTGCTGGAATTCTTCTGGCCACTGAGTTTTGACGCGTCCGAGCTTTTGGAAAATCAAATTTTTATCTATATTGGGAAAATACGGTTGGTTTTGTGGAGATTGAATTTGGTTTGCGATCGCTATTTGTGCTAAATTTACTCCCAATTCTTGCAAGTAAGATAAGCTATTTACTAGTTTTTGGGGATTACCAGAAATTTCCAAATCAAACCAACCTTCGTTATCACTGCCTGATATTAGTGACGCGGCTTTAATATTCACAGTCAGGCTGTAACGGGAAACTAAGCGAGAAATCACTGGTTGCCTCTGATAATGCTGAGGCACGAGAATGCAACTTTTAACTGGTGTGGATGTTAAAGATTGATTGGCAGACATCAAAGCTAATCCCCTCAACAGCGTCCGACTGGATTTGAGTAAAGTATGAATTCGGGATTTTCTAGGTACTAAAGTTTGATTTTTTCACGATTAACTTCCAATAGCTATCTATCGGAAGGTAGTTATCGAAAATTTGCGTTTAAAACCCCTTAGAGACTTCCAACTAAAAAAATATCCCGTCGTTGTAACGGCAGGGGGGCGGGGAGCAGGGAGCAGGGGGAAGAAAAGTCGCTTTGATTTGGTGAAATTGGATCATCTTTTTTGTGGAGTTCTCTTAGCAATTAGTAATTGGCATATGGTGTGGCTTTACACCACACCATATCCAGTATGTTCCCTGTTACCAAAAAATAAGACTAATGTACTAGATAGCCAGACTCTCGACACTCAGAGGAACCATATCGCCATTTCTTGTTAATCCCAGTAACATGGGCTGTTGAGGTTGAATTGATGTACCTGTAAGTACACATCGCTCTTCTTGCTGTGCAGTAGCAGGAATACTGGCTCGAATATCTGCGCGTGAAAATCGCGGTTTCCACTCACCTGATTTTTGCTGTACATAATTCCAGAGGATATCTCTAATCAGAGCTTGATATCCCTGATTGCCAGCTATCTCTTTGAGTTTATCTTTCAGTTCCCGCTCCAAACGGATGCTGGTGACTTCCATATCGGTGGTTGAGGTGCGTGCGATTGTCTGCATGATTTTTTCTCCTTATAACTATAGACAGGATAGTAATACAAGTGTAGTATGTTTAAAGAAATGTTCAATAGGTGAAATTTTCCGTGAAATCCATTTACCCCATCTCTACTTCTTCGCGTGTCGCCCAATTCCCTGGCAGTTGGGAATTTGGTGCTGCGGAAGTGGAGTATTTATCTATAAGTGCCGATAGCCAGCATCAAGGGCAAAACACAGAGGGTAATGATGATTTTTATTATGATCCTAGATATATCAGCCTAAATGTGCTGAATAGCAAACCAGAACTAGATGTAAGAAGCGGGAGGTACAAGCGAAGAAATGCTTGACCACAATAAGACCAGAAAGCCATCAGGTCAATTTCTAACCCCCGCTTCATCTAAATCAGAAGTGGGGGTTTTTTAATAAGGAGTCAGGCTGTGACGAGCGCAATGCGAATGTTAGAGCAATCCGTAGTGGTGTTTTCTCAAAATTACTTGCCACTGTGTCGGGTAAATATCAAGCGAGCGATTGTGTTGTTAGTGACCAATAAGGCAGAACCGGTGGATTTTTCCACAGAAGACGGCTGGTTAATTCACTCACCTAGCTTGGTAATTTCTGTACCCAAGCACATCCGCCTAAAAATTGCTGCTGCTGAACGGATGTGGAAAGTTCCCCCAGTCAATCGGCGGGAAGTGCTGCGACGAGATCACCATAATTGTCAATATTGCGGTAGCAAGAAACATCTAACGCTAGATCATGTGATTCCGCGTTCTAAAGGCGGTCCACATACCTGGGATAACGTAGTCACAGCTTGTGAAAGATGTAACTCTCGTAAAGGCGATAAGACTCCAGCTGAAGTTGGTATGCAACTGCGGAGCAAGCCAAAACCACCAATTCACCCAGCTGTTTCTTTTGCGGAAAAGTTTTGGGTTGATATCCAAGCAAACCTGGAATAACAGGAGAGCATAGAAAATGCTTAAATTAACTTACACTGAAGGGAGCTTTTTTTTAGAGTGTCTTACTCTGCCAATAGAGGAATGGGTGGCGCAAAGAGCGATTTTTGCACTACGGGTTGGTCAACCTCTCTGCTGTGAACCTAGTACAGCTTCCTTTTTGCTTCCTGTTGATTTACCGGGAGTAGAAAGGCTGAAGTTGGAGGTGCAACGAAATGATAGTGAAATCATTGCCCTGTGTACTGGTGATGCTGAATATCTGGAAGTGACGCTCCAAGGTTCTTGGTTATCAGATGGTGCTGATGATGCTGTGGGCGTGTTTGTGACTACTATGAGCGATCGCACCGAGTTCTTTTTAAATAAACTTTGGCATGAGTCTCAAGTTTGTGATTCTGTTAAAAGTGCTGAATGTTGATTAGCGATTATTGTTGCATTTTTAATAATTCAGGAAGTGTGACAAATCGGTAGCCTTGCTGTTTGAGTCTATTGATGATTTCTGGCAAGGCTTTGACTTAAAGTTATGTATTATATAGCAGGAGTCAGGAGACGCTTCGCAGACCTCCGGTTCAGGAGTAAAACCCTCTTGTAGTAAGAGTTTCATTATCAATTGATGTCCTAACCACCCTGTCCACGGCTATAGCAATTCCCATTCAAGTGAGGTACAAGCAGTAATAATTAAACGCAGCGAAAAGTTCCTCGTAGCCGGGTTTCCCGGCGTAGGAACGCCACTTTGCACAACGGGGGGAACCCCCGCAAGCAAGTGGCTCAACTTTTCAAGACAGATGGACGCAGATATAGCTTGCTTCCCGCAGGGTACGCAGATAATTTTGTACTTCATTAGACTAGGAAATGCTATATCTATTTTTCCATTTCTAATAATTCAGGAATGGTAACAAATCTATAACCTTGTTGTTTTAGTCCAGTGATAATTTCTGGTAAGGCTTTGACAGTTCTTTCACGATTTCCTCCACCATCATGCATTAACACAATTGCTCCTGGTTTTGCACCTTTAACAACATTTTTCACAAATACTTGATATTTTGCACGAGGATCGGTGTCTGCTGAAGTCAATGACCACATGACAACAGAGTTTTTTTGACTTTTAGCATAAGTGGCTAATCCGTTGTTTAAATAGCCTCCTGGTGGACGGAATATAGATGTTTTTACACCTGTTGTTTGATAGATTAATTCATTGGTTTTTTCAATTTCATTTTTAGCTGTGGCTGCATCCATGCGTTTATATAAATGATTCCAGGTATGATTTCCAATAGCGTGTCCTTCCGCTACAACTCGTTTGGCGATTTCGGGATTGGATTTTAAGGCACTTCCTACCCAAAAAAATGTGGCTTTCACATCATTTTGTTTGAGGATATCCAACATTTCTACTGTGGTTTTTGGCCAGGGTCCATCATCAATAGTTAAAGCAATGACTTTCTCCTTGTTTCTGGGTTCGACTTTATAAACTGTCTTTCCTTGGAATTTAGCAGGAACGGTAAAATTCAGGTTTTCGATTTTAGCTGGTGGTTGTGATTTTGTATTTGCTTGATTTTCAGGAATGGCAACTTTTAATGGTTGGCTGTTTGTTTTTAATTCGGTTTTGATTTCGGTGTTGTTACAAGCGGCTAAAAATAATGCTATTGTTGCAATACTAATTATTTTTATTGTTTTGTTATCATTGTTGATGGAAGTAGAATTATAACTTGGCGGCATAAAGTTTTATGATATATTTCACAGCATGGGAATTTAAGCTTTTACAGTTTTAACAGAAAATCTAAATTTGGGGTAGTTTCGACTGGGAATTAATTCCCAGTCTCATAGCTGAAGTCATCTAAAGATGACTAAATAATTTGCAGCATGGTAACTGATATTAATTAATGATCTTCCTTTATGTCTTTCAACATATCAAATAATTCATCTTTGGTTTGTTTTGCATATTGAATGCTAGTCATGGTAGCTAAAGCACCCACACCTGTTGTTAAAGTTGCTTCTGAAATTTTACCAAAGTATAGCAAACCAACACCGCCTAAAGCCATCATGGCAGAAGCAGCAACTACACCAGCAGCAATGTAAGAGGCTAATTTATACCGGTCGATTATTACTTGCTGCGCTTCTACTTTGATTTTGACTAGATCATCATTATTGTGGTTGTTGAAGAAGTTAAAAGACATAACTATCTAATTTTGTTTAAGGTTTAAGTTTGCTTGTGGATTTTTTACACATCTTTATCTTGTCATCAATTTCAAGCAATAAAGTTGGTCAAAAGTATAGAGATAGGTATATTAGAAGTACATATAAACGAAGTATATCCAAAGTACATTTAAGGTATATTAAAAGTACAGCCATTTCATTTTTTCCTAATCTATCAATTTCAATCAAAGCAATTTTATAGTACAATTTATCCCAAATCGTTGGAAAAATCTTTTAGTCCACTAAAGTGGACTTGAGCTATGAGACTGGGAATTGATTCCCAGGCGGTTTATAATGCAAATCGAAAAATTACGGTTAAAAAACATTAACCAGACCATTTTTACCAAAAATCAGTTATAATCCTTACTAAAATCTAAACAACATCTATGAATTGGCAAGATTTTCTCAACCAAGAAGCAGGTAAACAAGGTTTATCTACTCAAGAAACAGAAAGTTTATTAAAAGCACTCCCTCATGAAAATGCACAACTCAATAAAACTCAACTATGTGAAGAATTTCAAATAGAGGAATCTACAGTCACCAGTCGCCTACAAAAGATTTATAAAAAGTTTGAAAATGTATGTCCTGAACTGAGAGAAAAAGACGGTGCAGGTAAATTTGAGAAATTACGAACTTATTTAAAAAAGCAATATCATAAAACTCAATCAAATGATATTAAAAATCCTATTACTGATAAATCCATCTCACCAGAATTTACATCATTAATCACCGAAAAAATACAATCCTTCTGCGGTCGTGGATTTGTATTTGATGCCTTTGAAAACTTCATCAGAACCAATAGTAAAGGCTATTTTACAGTTATCGGTGATGCGGGAATGGGCAAAAGTACCATCGCTGCAAAATACGTTTCTGAAAATAAAGCAATTTGTTATTTTAACGTCTTGGTAGATGGTCGTAACCGTCCTGAATTATTCCTTGAAAGCATTTGCAAACAACTAATTGACCGCTATCAATTAGCAAATGTTGAAAAAGCAGATTTATCAACATTACTGGTAAAAGCTACGGAAAACCTGAGCAATAATGAAAAATTAATCATTGTCCTTGATGCGTTAGATGAAGTAGACCAAGAACCAGGAGCAGAAAATATTTTATATTTACCAAAAACTCTGCCAGACAATGTTTACTTCTTCCTGACCAGACGACGCTATGAACCGAGTAAAAAACGACTTTATACTGAAGGAGTCAAGCAAGAAGAATTAGATTTAACTGACAAGAAGTATGATGAAGAAAACCGGAATGATATTCAAAAGTATATCCGTTTCTGTTTAGAAAATGATCCAGAACATAAAGCAGGGTTACAAAATTGGATAAAAAGCCAAAATATCACCCGTGACGCTTTTGTGCAGCAATTAGCAGAAAAGAGCGAAAATAATTTTATGTACTTGCGCTATGTGTTACCAACCATAGCAAAGGGTAAATATGATGATTTGAATTTAAACCAACTACCTGAAGGGTTACAGAATTATTATCAAACCCATTG
Source organism: Anabaena lutea FACHB-196 (assembly GCF_014698305.1). Taxonomy (GTDB): domain Bacteria; phylum Cyanobacteriota; class Cyanobacteriia; order Cyanobacteriales; family Nostocaceae; genus Anabaena; species Anabaena lutea. The sequence continues at coordinate 467,555 of NZ_JACJST010000002.1, forward strand.
GGAACGCATGAAAATGAATGATTCATCTAAACAAATGAAAGTAATGATTCTGTTTACTTTAGTGGAAATTGGTACACCAATTCCCTGTAATATGATAATTGATATTCTCAATCAAGATGAATGTGATGTGCAGAATATTTTAGATGAATGGATTGAATATTTGAGAAAACAAACCATAGATGAAGATACCTGTTACAGCATCTATCATGCTAGTTTCTTAGATTTCTTGACAGCAAAAAGAGAAGTTAAAAGAACTCGTAAGTTATTTGAGGACGTAAACAAACGTATTGCTAATTATTTAGAACAGGATGAGGATGAAAATGAAACAAATTGAAAAAAAATCCTCTGCTCAAAAATTATATAAACAAAAAATTCGTCTGGGTAGATATCCTTATAGTTTGGTTAATTCTGGTCAGTATGAAAAGTATTACCACATCCTCACAGATTATCAATTCATATCCGCCAAAATCAATCATCCTGAATTTGGCATCCAAGCATTAATTGAAGATTATGATTTACTGGATGCTACCCAAACCGAAATCCACCCAGACCAAATCAAAACCTTACAATATATTCAAAGTGCTTTGCGACTCTCTGCACACATAGTCACCCAGGATAAACAACAATTACCCAGTCAATTATGGGGAAGGTTACAAGCTATCCATACCCCAGAAATTAAACAACTATTACAACAAATATCACAAATTCAAACTTACCCTTGGTTGCGTCCCCTCACCCCCGGTCTCACACCACCAGGGGGATGCTTACTTCTTACTCTCACAGGTCATAGTCGTTCGGTAAACGTAGTGGCAGTTACGGCAGACTCTAAACGGGTGATTTCTAGTTCTGGTGACGGTACTGTGAAGGTGTGGAATTTAGAGACAGGGGAGGAGAAGTTTACCCTCACAGGTCATAGTGGTTCAGTAAATGCAGTGGCAGTTACGGCAGACTCTGAACGGGTGATTTCTGGTTCTAATGACAGAACTGTGAAGGTGTGGAATTTAGAGACAGGGGAGGAGAAGTTTACCCTCACAGGTCATAGTGGTTCAGTAAATGCAGTGGCAGTTACGGTAGACTCTGAACGGGTGATTTCTGGTTCTGATGACAGAACTGTGAAGGTGTGGAATTTAACAACGGGAAAGGAACTATTCACCTTTACAGGTCATAGTAGTTTGGTAGAAGCAGTAGCAGTTACAACTGACTGTCAACGGGTGATTTCTGGTTCTGATGACAATACTGTCAAGGTGTGGAATTTAACAACTGGGGAGGAATTGTTCATCTCCACAGGTCATATGATTTCAATAAACGCAATAGCATTCACAACCGACGGTAAACGGGTGATTTCTGGTTCTGATGACAATACTGTCAAGGTGTGGAATTTAGAGACGGGAGAAGAACTGTTCACCCTGAAAGGTCATAGTGGGTTAGTAAACGCAGTGGCAGTAACAAACGACGGTAAACGGGTGATTTCTGGTTCTGATGACAATACTGTCAAGGTGTGGAATTTAGAGACGGGAGAAGAACTGTTTACCCTGAAAGGTCACAGTAGTTTGGTAAAAGCAGTGGCAGTCACAGCCGACGGTAAACAGGTGATTTCTGGTTCTCATGACAATACTGTCAAGGTGTGGAATTTAGAGACAGGGGAGGACAATTTCACCGTTCCCACAGATCATAGTAGTTTGGTAAACGCCGTGGCAGTAACAGCGGATGGTCAAAGGTTGATTTCTGGTTCTGGTGACGGTGCTGTGAAAGTGTGGAATTTAGAGACGGGAAAAGAAATATTCCGCCTAACAGGTCATCGTTCTTCGGTATACGCATTAGCAGTAACAGCGGACGGTCAAAGGTTAATTTCTAGTTCTGATGACAATACTGTCAAGGTGTGGAATTTAGAGACAGGGGAGGAGATAGCTACTTTCACAGGTGAATATCCCATCAATTCCTGTGCAGTTGCACCCGATGGGTTAACAATTGTTGCGGGTGACGATTCGGGGATGGTGCATTTTTTAAAGTTGGAAAATGCGGGAGAGTAAATTTATGAACTCCACACCCAGACCACCAACGGTTAATAATTACCTGGATACTCAGCAACAATTCACGGAAGTTATTAACACCAAAAACGCGAATTTTATCGGTCGTGATTTTGTCTTCACTGCTATTAATAATTTTCTCCACCGCTATAACCGGGGTTATTTTACTATTATCGGCGCACCGGGTAGCGGTAAAAGTGCGATTATTTTTAAATATATTCAGGAAAATCCTCATGTTATTTATTACAACGCGGAGTTAGAGGGAAAAAATCATGCTGAGGAGTTTTTAACTTATATATGTTCTCAAATCATCGCCAACTTTCAAAATATATCCCTGCCAAATTTACCAGATAACGCAACAGAAGGGAGTTGGTTTTTATCCTTGCTTCTCCAACAAATCAGCGAAAATTTATTACAAGCAAATCAAAAATTAATTATTGCCATTGATGGGTTAAACTGCATCAACCGCAATTTACAAACACCAGGAACAAATATTTTTTATCTTCCCCGCTACCTTCCGCATGGGGTTTATTTTCTCCTTTCCCGTCATCCGTTTTTATCAGATAATTCTGGTTTATTAATTGAAGCACCGGTGCAAAGTTTGAATTTAGCAGATTATCCAAAGGAAAATAACCGAGATATTCAAGCTTATATTATAAAAAACCTAACCCCCCTAACCCCCCTTCCCTACGAGGTAATGGGGGAACAAGAATCATCTAACTCCCCTTTCCTTGTAGGAGAGAAGTTGGGGGAGAGGTCAATTCTCAAATCTTGGTTAAATACCCACCAGATAAATGAAGCAAAATTTATTGCTAATTTAACCAACCGCAGCGAAAATAATTTTATGTATGTGAGTCAAGTTTTAGCTGCTATTGCTGACGGTTTCTATAGCGAACCTTCCCAGTTAGAAACATCTCTACCTCCTGGTTTAGAATCTTATTACCAACAGCATTTACAAAAAATGCTCCCCTCCAAAGGTGAAGATTTTCCCCTAGCGGTGTTGAAAGTTTTAGCGCAGCAAACACAACCTATATCCGTTGCTGATATAGCGGAAATTCTAGATACAGATGAATATGAAATAGAAGAATTGTTAGAAAATTGGGTAGAGTTTTTAAATCCGCCATCTATCCCAGGGAATATTTTCTACGGCTTTTATCATTCTAGTTTTCGTGATGCTGTCAACAAGATATAGCGGTATGCACTTGAATAAGGTACATCATAGCCCTCTCCTCGCTTGCGGGGGGGTTCTTGTATCTCTCTCAACCGAGAACCGCTATAAGGTGAGCAAGAAAATACTCAAATGCAGGTTTTCGTAATTTTGCATAATATCTAACATTGGCATATTCTCACATCTTGCATCTTCTCAATAAAGGTAGGTGGATAATACCCTTGAACACGAAATTGTCAGAGTTATAAACCATGATTTTGCGGCAAGGATCATGGTGCAAGATATGAGCTATCAATCTTGTTTTATATCTAAAGAGTGATTTTTATCTCCTTAGATATTCAGGCTAATTCTCTCTGAAGATTGATTTAATAAATGTTGAACCTTACTAAGATTGAAGAACAGAATAGAGTGGAAAATATCAAATGAAGATTCTTGATTTTGCTAAATCTAGATTTGAGTCAGCATCTAGATCTCTAATTGTGGCTTTTGCTTGTGCATTCATATTTTTATTTAATGCTTTTCCTGCTTTAGCTATCAGTAGTTATCAAAGTGATACCACAGAAGGTACGACACAATTACTGGAAACTCAACGCCAAACTGATGAAGCGGCTAAAGCTCCACCAATAGGACTGAAAGAAACTCAAGAAAAAACAAAGAGAGGACTTAACGAAGTCCAAGGAGATGCTGACATTGACAAGATGAAGACTCCCGCAAATTCCCAGAATGCAACTTCAGTAGAACAGGAAGTAAAAGGCTTTTTGGAAAAAGTTACAGGCAAAGATAAGTAAGAATTATTCATAATTTGGTGTAGGATCAATGAGTAATGTAAGTATTATAAATTGATCCTATTTTGTGTTGTCTGGCTTGAGATTTTCAGATCATTTAGAGTCATAACATAAATTAAAAATCATCAAGAATGAATAGTTAATTTTCTTTTATTCCTTTAGAGCGATGTGGATTATGTCTATATTTTGTGAACTTACTTATATAAGTAGGTAAAGGTAGGGAAGGATGACAATGAATAAAATAAATATTGGTTTGACAGACGAACAACGCCAAAGTGTCGTGAATTTGCTGAATCAAGATTTAGCAGACTCTTATGTATTGCTAGTAAAAACTAAAAAGTATCATTGGGATGTTGTTGGTCCTCAGTTCCGTACTCTGCACCAGCTTTGGGAAGAACACTATAACGCACTGACCGAAAATATTGATAAATTGGCTGAAAGAATTCGGGCTTTGGGTTGTTATCCCATTGGCACAATGGAGGGATTTCTCAAGGTTGCTACTCTCAAAGAACACGCTGATAAAATTCCCTTAGCCACGGGGATGGTAGCTCACTTGGTTAAAGATCATGAGCAGATTATTCGCAATTTAAGAGATCATGTAGATCAGTGTAGTGATGAGTTTCATGATCAGGGAACTGCTGACTTTTTGACTAATCTCATGGAAGAACATGAGCAAATAGCTTGGATGTTGCGCTCATTTATTGAAGGAGAGGCGCTGCAACCAGATGGTAAACAGCAAGCAACAAAGACTAAAACACCAGTGGGTGTGTAGTCAAGAATTGTCAACACAAATAATAAAGGAGTATACAAGTGTCTGAAGGATATCAAGCTGAACGTACTATCTCGGCTGTATTTAAAGAACAAAAGCAAATTGATGATGTAATTCGCCGTTTGCTAGATAGAGGCGTACCCAAGGATTATATTTCTGTGATGGGCAGAAATTTCCAGTCTGAAACAAGAATTTCTGGTTTTCTGACGAAGAGAGATGTAATTCTGGGAGGTTTGAAAACAGGAGCAATTTTTGGTTCTTTGTTTGGTTCTTTCCTGAGTTTGTTAACGGGTGTCGGTGTATTATTTATTCCCTTTGTGGGACCGATTGTGGCAGCAGGACCAATTGGTGCAGTGTTGTTGGGGGCAGCTAGTGGTGCGATCGCAGGTAGTGCAGGTGCTGGTTTAGTATCGGTTCTCACTACTTTGGGAATGCCAGAAGACAAAGCCACTATTTACCAAACCCGCTTAGAAGCTGGGGAATTCCTATTGATGGCGGAAATTCCGAGCGATCGCACAGGTGAATTTCAATTGCTATTTGAAAGCGCTGGTGGTGAAGAAATTCACACAATTGATAAAGCCTTGGATCATCCTTGTCCTGGCCGATGTAACAGTCCAGAGGATTTAGCTCCAGAAGTTCGCACTCATCTTTCAAAAGAAGCCCAAGGACTATTTATTGAGCGCTATAACGTCGTACTTAATGAAACAAATGACGAATTTACAGCTGAACAATCAGCTTGGAATGCTGTTCGCCAACAATTTGATGAAGATGAGAATGGTGTCTGGTCAAAAGCAAAGGTGATTGCTTAAGTTGGTCTTTTTCTTTAATGAATACTAAGATTCCAGGGCGATCGCGGGCATTACATAAAACCTCAATAACGTCCTGAAGCACATCCCTCTTCTTGTTAAGGAGAGGGTTTGTTTTAATTTCTGCTGTGTGATTCATTTACCTAAAAATAGCTGTAAATATTCAAGTGGTACATGATCCACTAACCAAACACCATTATCAGAACAATAGAAAATATAACCTGCTGCATACATCTTACCAGCATCTACAGCAAAAATAACGGGTTTACCATGCCTTGCACCCACTATTTTAGCTGTGGCCATATCAGAAGATAAATGCACATGATGACGTGACATTTTAGAAATTCCTGTTTGCATAATCGCATCTACAGATTTGTGTCCTGTACCGTGATAAAGCACATCTGGGGGAACAGCCAGTTCTAACTGTAAATCAATTTTTATACTGTGTCCTTGATTAGCACGAATGAAAGTATGAGTAGAATCAAAGGAAAAGCGTTTTTTATCATTAGTGGTAACTACTTCCTGTAATTCTTGTCGGGTAATGGGAAATTTGTTTTTAGCACAAGCAGTTAGCAATTCATCCACAGAAACCCAACCACCAGGAACTAATTTAATTCCTATTTCTTCTGGTTGATGACGTAAATATTTACTCAGAAATTTGCTGATTTTAACTAAGCGTGAATTACTCATTGTCAGTTAATCTATTTCGGTTTTTGCGTTTTGGCACAAAACAGGTGATTAAAATTTTGTTCATTTGAACGATGAGTTTTCCAATAATCCCAAAAGCAAACCAGAAAGCCTAAAACACAACTTGCTTTCCAGAGGAACAACCACCAAGGTTTCCACCATCCTTCAGTTTGAACTTCAATAATATCAGATAACCCGAACAACAGAAAAATCACCGCAGTAATTTGATTTTTGCGTTTAGCAATAAGCGAATCTCGTTTGTAGCTATATACTATAAATCCCAAGGAAAATAAACCCCATAATACTGCCTCAATGTAATTTCCCTGACGGTAAAGAGTTTCTAAAAGTTGGGCATTTTCTATTGAACCAGACTGATTTAACCACAAAACAAACCCCAGCATTGCCAAAAATAACAGGCTTAAACGCAGAATTGCCCCTTTAGTTAACTGCAAGGGAGATTGTGGACTCATAATATTTCAATTGAGATTAAATTGAGAAAATTTGTTTTCCTATCCAGGCTAATGCGACTGAAATCATCATAATTACTGATAACTGATTTTTAAACAAATCTCTCAGTAAACTCACATATCAAATCTACTCTGCCTTTACGTAACATAGCTGGATCTAATCTTTCCGTGGTGTTACAAGTCATTAATACCACCAAACGTTGTTTTATCTGCACTCCAGATTCGTCAATAACACTCTGGTACAAAGTTCCATCTAGCAACGCCAAAATATGTTCAGTTTTGTTATTATATTGTGCTACTTCAGAAGCCCGATCTTGTGCTAAATTGTCAGCTTCATTGATAATAATACAAATTTTTTCTAAGTAAGTTGGCGGAACAAAGTTGGTGATAGCATCATGATCCAAAATAAAAATTACATACCCTAAAGGTACAAGAATTTCCTTGGCTACTGATTGTGTCCATGCTGTTTTACCTGTCCCTGGTTCTCCATGTACTACAACTGCTAGTTGATTTTGATTGAGAATGGCTTGCTGAACTAAATCACTGAAATCTTGAATATCTTTGGGAAATGTGCGAATAGGAAATTGACTGTGAACCTTACCTACACGACTTTGATATCCACTCAACATCACCGCTAAATCATAAGTAGCTTTATTAATTAAAGATGCCAAATTTTGCGACATTAAAGTATATTGTCTTCGTCCGCGATCATAGGGATCAATTTGCAGCCAAATATCGTACTTTGCCCAATAAGCATAGACAGTATTTAATACATCTAAACGTTCCCAATTTACAAACTTCTCGACAGGAAAATAAAAATCTCTCTCTGAATAATATTGGGTAATAATATCAGGACGATCTAATAACCGTAAAACTCGCAAAACAGTAATTTCTTGCAAGAGATTAAGTACATAATCAATGGGAATACTGTTGCGACTGACAAATTGTACTATAGGCGTTTCTGTACTTAAAACATCTTTGTAGCGATAATCTGGTGTCAGTGGTTCTGGTGTAATGAAATTCCAATATTTTTGTAATTCACCACGAGTATAGTCAGAAGCTAGATTTAATATATTTGCCCACCAAGCATAATCTTTTCTAGCTAAAGCATCAGCATAATAACTAGCTAGATTAATACTTTTTTGGGTCAACTCCTGGGTATCATGAGAGATTACTTGCCAGAGATAGTTCCAATCAAAGTCACGATGAAATGGCCGCCAACCACTAGCGAGTAGGTTTTGGCGGTTGTTATTCGTAGAATTACCGTCGTTGCTTCGGAAATAATCAAAATCCATATTTTATGTGATTTAGGAAAGTCGAATTATTTTCTGGTGATACAGGAGATGGGAGCAAAACTTTTCTCGTACTATAAACTACCTGAGCGCAAGTTGCCAGAGCCAAAGAGTTTATTCTTAGTAGAAGTCAGGAGTGAAAGCTGCTTGCTCTTTGATACCGTAGGGTAATATATGGTTTACGCTACCTAGAGATAAATTTTGATTTTTAGTTTGTACTTACTACAACTGGCAATTTGCTGTAAGTTTTATACAAATGTACGCAAGCCGTAAAATTCAGTAATTTTTATGAAATTGTGAAAAGAGCAATGCATAACATAACTTTACATAATTCACTCGCTATGACATGAAAATTTTCCTGCATTAATTAACACTAAACTTTAATATTACAATGTAATATAATATTTCATCTGTGTCAAGTATTCTGTTCAAAATAGTTATGTTTGAGCCAGTATCAGCTAATTTATTGACAAATTGACAGTTCTTCAGATGATATCGAAGTCATATTTATCAATTTTATCAATTCCCCAATTATGACAATAATTACTCGGATAGTACGGAAGTCAATGTTGATTTTTTTTATGTAAAGTTATGATGAAGGCATGAAGAAAATATTCTGTAATTTTGCATATGATCAAAAAGTGTATAATAAATTTATTTAGTTCAAGATTGTCCTGTTTTTTTAAGATGGGTAAAGGTTCTCAACTGAACCCAAATGAAACAAGATATCAACCAGATTTAGCTTTATCTGATAGTTCGTGGGATATGTCGTTTGTTTATAGGAGAAAAAGGATCTATCCCAATATAATCTTCTGGATAAGAGATGTATCTGGCAAATTCATTCATGAGTGATGAAAAAAAGCAAACTTCTCCGAAGCCTTTGATTTTGGTTGTAGAAGATCATGATGACAGTCTACTGTTACTTAGTTATGCCCTGGAATCAATTGGGTGTAGATTTATTTGTCAAACGGATAGTTCCAGCACTCTACTAGTAGCCAAAAATTATCAGCCAGACTTAATTTTATTAGATATTCTGTTACCTGGTCTGAGTGGTTTGGATGTGATGAAATATTTAAAGCGTGAACCACTAACCTGGAATATTCCAGTAGTTGCAGTCACTGCTTTAGCTGGTAGAGATCAGGAAGATCGCTTCCTGAGAGCGGGTTTTAACGACTATATTAGTAAACCCTATATGCTTGAAGATTTAGAGATGATTATTTGTCGTTTGCTACAAGAAAAATTGCAGCCACATTCAGCTGTTGAAGTATACCAGGAATAGCTAATCCCGCTGTAAATCAGTCAACCCCTCTGGGGAATTGAAACTGCAAAATTAAAAATTCCCAAATGTTTACTATGTTTTATGACATCAATCAAGTTTTTTGTGGTAGTCGAACTGTGAATACACTACCTTTACCTAATTCTGAAAAAAGTTCGATTTTTCCTCCGTGTGCTTCTACGATACAGCGTGATAAATGTAGTCCTAAACCACTACCTGATCTTTTGTTTCTCCCTTGACGAAACCTCTCAAAAATAGTTGCTTGATCTTCAAGTGTAATTCCATAACCTGTATCGGCAACTTCAATGATAATTTCAGCTTGATCGGCAGTACTAGGTAAATTTTCAAAAATGCGAATCTCTATACTGCCTTTATCTGTAAACTTGATAGCATTACCAATTAAATTATTTAAAACTCTTCTGAGTTCGAGTCTATCACCAATAGTAAAGCCAGCATCATCGCCTTTTTGATTTAACTGATGCGTATCTAATTTCAGAGTCAAATCTTTCTCATTAGCAAGGAGATTGAGTTCACTTACTACTTCTTGTGCTATTTCTTTTAAGTCGCAGCTTTGTAAATTTAAAGTCTTTTTTCCGGCTTCAAAGCGATAAACTTCTAGTAAGGTATTGACCATTTCCATTAAATTTTGATTACTGCGAATCATGACAGATATCGCTTGTTTCATTTCTGGAGAAATCTTGCAGAAAGTTTCCTGTTGAAACAAACTCAGCATTCGATCAGCAGCTACTAAAGGTGTTCGCAAATCATGAGTTAGACGAGAAACAAAATCTTCTCGCTGGCGTGTCATTTTTTGCTGTTCGTCTATACTATGCTTGAGACGAAGGAGCGATCGCACTCTAGCTAGTAATTCATCTGTATCAAAGGGTTTACGAATAAAATCATCAGCCCCAGCATCCAATCCTTCGACAACACTAGATTCGTGAAAGGCTGTGATCAGCAAAATCGGAATATACCCCAGTTCAGGATTATTACGAATTCTACGCGTAACTTCATAACCATCCATTCCCGGCATCATTACATCTAGGAGAATCAGCTGAGGTGGAAATTGAGCCACTTTTTGTAAAGCAGTTGCACCATCGGCTGCTAAATCTATTTCATACCCCTCACTCTCTAAAATTGTTTGTACTAAAATGAGATTATCTCTAGTATCATCAACTGCCAGGATTCGATCAATTTTATCGTTTATGACAACAGACATGGTTTATTAACTGCTTGATAAAGGGTCTAAATTATCTAATTTAATTAGAGTTTGAGATTAGGATATCCCAGAGAATATTTACTAAATTTAGATGGAAATTCGGGATGATTATTATGAGAATAATACAAATTATCACTACCAAAATTTAAACTAGAACTATCTGCTAAACTAGGTGCTAATATTATTTGGCGTGGTAATTCAATTATAAATATTGAACCTACTTCTAATTGACTTTCTAGAAATATTTCTCCTCCCATCATTTGTACCAAGGAATCAATAATTGCTAAACCCAAACCAGTTCCCGGATATTTGCGGCTAATTCCTTGATCTACTTGTCGAAATGCTTCAAAAATATGTTCAAAATCTCCAGGAGAAATACCTATTCCTGTATCCCTAATACTAATAGTTACTCGATTGTTAGCCGTTTCTTTTACTTCTACCCAAATACCTCCATTTTCTGTAAACTTAACTGCATTGGATAATAGGTTAATTACAATCTGATGTACTCGCACTGGATCATTAAAAACTAAAGTATTTTGTAAATCTGTTTTTACTACCAGAGATAATTTTTTGGCTTCAGCTAAAGAACGTATTTCTTCTACCGTCTTATTAACTATTTTAGACAAGTCAAATATTTCCGGCTTTAGATCTAATTTACCAGACTCCAGTTTAGAAAAGTCCAACACTTCATTGAGTAACATCAGCAAATGCTTACCATTATTGAGGATACGCTCTACCAGATCTGCTTGCTGATTGGTAAGTTGAGCAAATTTGGGACGTAACAATATTTGTGAAAAACCAATAATGGCATTCATCGGTGTTCGCAACTCATGAGATATAGTTGCTAAAAATTGTGACTTGAGCCGTGATGCTTCCAATAATTTCAAGTTTTGTAGCTGAATTTGTTGGCGTTGTTTCTCCAATTCTTGGTTCTTATGAAGCAGTTGTTCATAACTTTCTTTCAGCTTTTGATTTGCTAAAGCTGCCTCCATTTCAGCACGGTATAACCGAATTGCATTCCGCAAAGTCTGTGCCAAAGTTTCTGGAGATAGTTTAGACTTAGGAAGATAGTCTGTAGCACCTGCTTTCATTAACTCGACAGCTATTTGTTCATTTCCTTGAGCAGAGAGAATGACTAAAGGAACTTTGATTTCTAAAGAACGTAGCTTGTGAATTGAATTTAATCCATCTTGATCTGGTAAAGAATTATCAAGAAAAACACAATCAAAATTAGTACTTTTGAGAGCAGCCAGTGCCTTATTAATTTCACTGACTTCATGCAGTTCCATGCAAATACCTGCTTTAGCCAGGGCTAGACGTACTGCCATGCGATCTGCTTCATCATTATTCACAACCAAGATTTTCAGCGTCTCTTCCATCGGTTTTTATTTTCGCTGTCCAATACAGGTTGATGTACAGGATTTAGGTTTTCAAGCTATGTAAATACAACATTTACCCCTGTTGATTTTGAGCATTTAATATCTATAGAAATCCAGTTTGATTACTGATAGGTGACGTGACATGGCTGTAGTTACTCATGGAGGCTCTTAACTTTTCACTCTTAACTCTTAATAGGAAATAAGGATACTGAGTTTTTTTAAGTATAGAGCGCAGATCACTTTCAAACAAATTAACTAGGAATTCTATATTTCGGTAGTGATTTAGGTATTTCACACAATATCGAACTCAGGTTTATTACATTAAGTTTTTTATCCTCTATTTATCTATTTATACTATATTAATCAATTTTGCTGTCTTTTACTAGCATTTAAAGAGAATATTTTATATTTTCTTTAAATCCTTTTAATTGAATCTACTTTTTACAGTTGTAGTTAAAGTACAATCACTTCAATTTAATTACTAATGACTGGTAAGTAATTAGTAATTATGCATATTAAAATCATTATCTCCTAAGTTAAGTGAAATTGATATGCAGTCAAATTATGTACTTTACTCATCTCAATATAATTGTAAATGAGTAAGTGTTCGCCGTCCTCAGTCATTAGTGAGAGTTGCATGGAAACATTACATATCAAGGATTTGAGAGTTTTCATTCAGTAGATTTTTGCTAGATGCTGAATAATTAGTGTTAGTTGACTCCTTATTAAAAAAATGAAATAGTTGAAATTTATTTTTTTAAGTCTGAGCAGTACTATGTATTGATTTTCATGTTTAATGTTAGCCATTCAGGAAAAATAAATACTTTTAGGCTGTTCTCTTCACACAATTTTAAAAATGATGGTGACAAATGGAAACCTGCAAATTTGATGTAGTAAGTCCTTGACAATCCAAAATCTAAAATCCAAAATGGTATTAACCTCTGAGCTTAAAAAAATTATCTTGAATAAATAGTTTCACCTATGCCTATCTAAAAAAATACCTACTTTTGTGAGTAGACTTCTGGGATACTTGACATTTAGCTGTGAGATGGTAATTTGTAAAATTTATAAAAATTACCTAAATCTGTTGCTTGATTAAGTCAGGTGCTAAAAGTCAAAATTTTTGTCGAAAAATTAAGCTTAACTGAAGCTATTCTTTGAATAATCTGGATAAAAAACTACATATTTTTACTATCTCCAATTTAAATTTTTAACTGTCTCCAGGCTTCAATCTCCCAAGTTTAAAATTTATAATTTGCAATTGACTATTTTTGCCATAGTTAATACGATTGGCTCAAAAATCGGCTATTTTTTGATCGGCAATCCCAAATATAAAATTTAACATTTTTCTGTCAATAAGTATTTTTGGGAATCCACACCTATAATCGAAGAATGAGAGTTGAGAAAAGGTGAGTTTTATGAATATGACATATAGCTCCATGAATTTTATGAATTCGATAGTCTAGCTCAAGATGGCTTTTGAGAATTTGTGACTTGTTTCTCAAATAACTTTAGCTTGTGATAATTTGTGGATTATTGTCAGCTTTACCCCAGGCTGGCAAATAAAATTAAGGAGGAGTTTCGACTCAATAAACTCGGAGTAGTAACCAATGGATAGTATGATGCAGGATTATTCTGATCCATATTTCACCTTTTTTTGGCGAATAGCTATATACCCGTAGTTAGATTTTTACTTTCACCTTACATAAAAAAGGGAAATTTATTATTTCTATCGATGGATGCAGGACAGCCAAAATATCATCTACCTTTAGTGTGGGGAAATCAGAGCCAACACTTACACTAAAGTCTTAACTTTGGAAAAGTAGTCAGATAAAGAGTTGAGTGTAAAAATGAGTGAAATTAGCATTGTTTTAATTGAAGATCATGATTTAACGCGTATGGGACTAAGGGCTGCATTGCAGTCACACAGCGCGTTAAAAGTTGTTGGTGAAGCGGCAAATGCCACTCAGGGATTAAAACTTTTAGAAACTACTAAGCCAGATGTGGCTGTGGTGGACATTGGGTTGCCAGATATGGATGGCATTGAGCTTACACGTAAGTTCAAGCGGTACCAAACAGAAACTGGACAGTCGAACACAAAAATTCTCATTTTGACAATGGATCATACAGAAGATGCCGTACTGGCTGCTTTTGCCGCTGGAGCAGATTCTTATTATATGAAGGAGACCAGCATCAGTAAGTTAACTGAGGCCATACAAGCAACTTATGGTGGTAACTCTTGGATTGATCCGTCCATTGCCAATGTGGTGTTACGAAAGATGCGACAGGGGATACCAGGAGATAGCCAATCATCTGATAAGCCAAAGACTGTAAAAATTGAGGCTCTAGCTACAGAATATGAGCAAGTTTTGGAAACCTACCCTTTGACTCAACGGGAATTGGAAATTCTAGAGTTGATTGTTGCTGGTTGTAGTAATGGACAAATTGCGGAAAAACTCTACATCACAGTAGGTACAGTCAAAACTCATGTTCGTAACATTTTGAATAAACTTTGTGCTGATGACCGGACGCAAGCTGCTGTTAGAGCCTTGCGTTCTGGGTTAGTTGGTTGAGATTATTTTTTCACAATCGAGCTTGTAAACATTCGGCAATACGTTTTGCTGCACCTGATCTTCCCATGCGCTGAACACCGTTTTCAGCAATTACTTGTAAACTGTCGGGATTTTTGAGTAGGGATTTTACTGCTTGGGCAACTTTTGCTGGTTGGTCTACTAAAATCAGAGATGCACCTAAAAGACGACTCTGAGCCTCAGCAAAAGCAGGGTTATATTGTGGACCATTCCCTGGAATTGCGATCGCAGGTTTGCCTAAACCAACAAATTGTTCTGTTGCTGTCCCTGCCATAGCGATCGCTAAATCTCCCCAATGTAAGCAGTCATTATAAGCTTGTTGGCTAAGAACTAAGTATGCATTTCTTTGCTTAAAAGTCAAAATATTAGCATCAGAAAGTTGGATAGGAGATTCAGGACAGGAACGCCAACCTTGGATTTGCAAAGTTTGGGATAAAATGGTGCAATCTAACCCAGGAGCGATCGCACCTAAAAAAATCACAGTCCCTGCCGAGGGTAAAATAGAATCTCGCTCCCGAAAACTAGCCATCAACCCAGACACAGCAACCATCATTATTTCCCAGTTACTATAAGCCTCTGGCTCACGGGAACCGGGGAGCAGAGTCACAATCAAAGGACGAACTAGCTCTTCATTTTCAGTATCAGCCGCATAAAACTTTGGAGTGCTAAAAGTCTTCTCCAAACCGTCCATCATCGGATTACCCAAATCAAAAGCCGGAATTGGCCATTTTTTTAAAATTTCCGTAGTCAGCGAATCTCTAGGAAACACCGCACGACAACGACGACGACTCATCAACCACCTTTCCCAAGGATGATAAATGGAACCAGAAAAATTTTCCCACCGTGCCGATTTTGACTTTCTGGGTAACAAACCCACCTCATCCCTGACATAATATTCAGATTTGGCCGTGCCAATAAACGCATAATTAGCACCACTTATCGCGGCAAACAACAGCGGTACAATATCTCCCACCGCTAAGATAGCCTTTTTATTACCTAACTTGGTTTGATCACTCACCCAACCACGAACAGCTTGAATTTGCTTCCAAGTCAGTTGCACTAAACCGCCACGGACATCTCGCATCAACTGGCGACTATCCATATAAATAAAGCCACCAGAAGGCATAGTCTGCACCGAACCAATACAAGGAATATTCAACTGTTGGTAAGCACGTCCTTCACCCACTATAGGTAAAGCAAAGATATCTGGTGGGGAAGAGAGTTGTTGAAGTTCCTGCAAAATGCGGACAGCAATCACATCTTCTCCATGACCATTACTTAAAACTAGTAACTGCAAAGGAGAAGTAGTAGCTGCCGAGTCTGCAACTTGGTTTAATGGGGATAAATCACGCATAGGATTTTAAATTTTAGATTTTAAATTTTAGATTTTAGACTTTCGTGTCTTCTTTACAGCCATTTTCGGGTAAATGCACTATATCCTGTCTCATAAGTAGTCGGACAAAATTAAATTCAATAGTAGAGAGAGGGAACTCTTAACAGGAAAACAATCCGTGTAATTAATTCTGTCGGGGTACTTATTAAGTCCGGCTAATTGCTTATTCAAGAACTCTCCGCGTAAGAGCGTCAGACCTAATCATAAGTAGTCAACCGGAGGCGATATAACTGCCTATTGCAATTTGTGATCATAAAATCTCATAATAGGTATTGTCCTTTACCAAGTAAGCCTAAATTTAATCTGGTAAAAACTCCCTAGATCTAAATACTCATCAACCATCTTGCAGATCAGCAACAGAAATTGACAAGAAACAAAAAATTACAATTAATAGTCTGTTTATCTACAGGTATGGGAACTACATATTATCCCCAGTAGTTGACTTGACTGAAGAGGACGCGGAGAGTCGCCTGTGTCCGACGTTCGACGCAAATGGTTTCAAGCCCCCGACTACAGTCGTGGAGAAGAAAAAAGACATTCCTTGCTGGAATCCCCTGGCTTTAGACCTGGGGTGTAAGAGCGTCTCCGTGTCCCCGTGTCCCCGTGTCTTCTTCAATGTTGACTGCTGACTGAGTTAATTAAGTTAATCAATACTAATTATGCGACTTTCTTCTGCGGCAATTTTTACATTAGCTACTGTAGCAGCTAGTAATGTCACTCAGCAAGCAACTGCTGCGCCTACTGCCATCACAAATCAAGAAGAACAAACCAATACAACCACCGATGTGGTGGTAGTACCATTTGTAGAAGCCGAGCCAACACAATTAGAAACCGTAGCATCTCCAGAAACTACATTTGCTATGGAATTTGCCCCTGAGCGAGTGGTTGTGTCAAAAAGTGCCAGCAATATTATTCCTACAGACAATAACTTAGTAGTTACCGCTACTAATGTCCAGATAATTGGAGCTAGTCCCGAATTAGAGCAGATAATTGGCAAAGTTATTAAAACCCAAATAGGTGGAGATACTAGCCAAAACCAACTCCAAACAGATGTAACAGCAATTTTAGATACTGGTTTATTTGCCAGTGCCACAGTCAACAGCAGCATTACGCCCACAGGCTTGAATGTAGTATATCAAGTCAAACCAATAGTAGTCAGAACTCTGCAACTATCTGGTGCCAAGGTTCTCACCTATAAAGTAGCTTTAGAAAGTTTTCAATCTCAGATTGGTAAAGATATTAGCCCAGCAGGACTACAACAAACCGTTAAACAAATTAACCAGTGGTATACCGATAATGGTTATACCCTAGCGAGGGTACTATCGATTCAACCCAACCGCCAAGGTATCCTCACCGTGAATGTAGCTGAAGGTTTGGTAAGTGAGATCAAATTTCGCTTTCTAAACGAAGAGGGAAAAAACGTTGATAGCAATGGAAACCCAGTCAAGGGCCGTACTAAAGCCGATTTTATCAAACAGCAACTGAAGTTACAACCAGGTAAAGTCTTTCAAGACAATTTAGCCCAGCAAGATATACAAGCTTTATATAAATTGGGTTTATTTCAAAGCGTCAATGTAGCTTTTGAAGGAGATGCAACCAAACTAGATTTGATATACGAACTCAAGGAAGTTGGGGCGCGTTCAGTTAATTTGGGCGGCGGTTATAATGCTGATGATGGGCTGTCAGTCATCTTAAGTTACAGAGATCAAAATATTGGCGGAGTTAATGACACATTGGCAGCCAATGTTGAGATAAATAGACAAGATGTACTGTTTAATACTAATTTCACCAGTCCTTATCGGGCAACTGACCCCAATCGCTTAGGTTACAACATCAAAACCTTCCGCCGGCGGGAACTTTCGGATACTTTTGATGATGAAATTAGGCTAGAAAATGACGATAAGGTACGCGAAGGACGAATTGGCGGTAGTGTGAGTCTTCAGCAGAAAACTGATGGTTGGGACGCTTCTGTAGGACTTAACTACTCTCGTACTACTATCCGCGATCGCCAAGGTAATATTACCCCAACTGATGCCAATCAAAACCAATTATCATTCAGTGGAACGGGAATTGATGACCTGACTACCGTATCTTTCTCAGCCACTAAAGACGAACGAGATAATCCTGTTAAACCTACTCAAGGTTCTATCCTAACTTTCAGCACTGAACAATCTATCCCCATTGGTCATGGTCAAATTACCATGAATCGTCTTCGGGGCAATTATAGCCAGTATATGCCAGTCAAATTATTTAACAGCAAACAGCCACAAGTATTTGCTTTAAATTTGCAAGCTGGTACTGTAGTTGGTGATTTACCTCCTTACGAAACCTTCAATTTGGGTGGTTCTAATTCAGTACGCGGCTATGATTCTGGAAAAGTTGGTAGTGGTCGCAGTTATGTGTTAGCTTCTGCTGAATACCGCTTTCCCATTTTTCCCATTGCTGGGGGTGTACTATTTGCCGACTTTGCTTCCGATTTAGGTTCTGGGGACACGGTTTTAGGAGATCCAGCGGGTGTACGTGGTAAGCCGGGGAATGGTTTTGGTTATGGTGCAGGAGTGCGGGTTGACTCACCTTTGGGTTTAATTCGGGCTGATTATGGCATTAATGACCAAGGAGATAGCCAAGTGCATATTGGACTAGGTCAAAGGTTTTAAGAACTTTCAACGGGGAACAGACAATTCTCCCCATCTCCCCAATCTTCTTGAATGTATGATGAGAAAGACAAAACCGTTTAGGGGAGTGTCAACTGCTCACTTAGGACTCCAGATTCCCGATGTTAACAGGTACAATTTTGCAAGGTGGAAAATATACCATTATCCAGGAAATAGGGAAAGGGGGATTTGGTATTACTTTTAAAGCCATGCATCACTACTTGGGTCAAGAGGTAGTGATGAAGACTATTAATGAACGGTTACGACAACATTCTGATTTTCCCAAATTCGAGCTACAATTCCAAGACGAAGCCAAAAGATTAGCCTCTTGCGTCCATCCCAATATTGTTCGGGTTAGTGACTTTTTTGTTGAGGATGGGCTACCTTACATGGTGATGGAATATATTCCTGGGGAAAATTTAGGTGAAGCGTTTGTTTTACCAGGAATACCGCTTTCAGAAGAAATAGCAATTCATTATATCCGCCAAATTGGCGCAGCATTAGAAATAGTACATAAAAATGGTTTGCTGCACCGGGATATTAAACCTGATAATATCATCCTCCGCCAAGGAACTCAGGAGGTCGTGCTAATTGATTTTGGCATTGCCAGGGAATTTAATAGCGGTGTTAGGCAAACCCACACAGGTTTAGTTAGTGAGGGTTATGCACCTATTGAACAGTATTTAACCCAAGCACCTCGTACACCAGCAACGGATGTTTATGGTTTGGCTGCAACTTTGTATGCACTGTTAACAGGACAAGTTCCTTTACCATCATTATTGCGCGATCGCGAACCAATGCCCTCTCCCCGTGAACTACAACCCCACTTGAGTGCAGCTGTTAATCAAGCTGTCATGCGTGGTATGGCGGTTGAGTCCCGTTTTCGTCCTCCCACAGTCGCAGAGTGGCTGCAAATACTACCTGGAAGTGGGTCAGACATAACACAGCAATTACTAACTCAACCAGCACCGACTATAGATTTATCTACCCAAAAGTTAGAAAATTTGGTAAATAAATCTGCACCTACTATTCTTTCCACACCATCACCAAGTACGGAAGTCACAGGAATACCAAAAAAAGTAGGAGTATCTAAGGTATTTATCGGGATTGGAGTATTTTTAATTACGGGAACAGCAGCATTTAGTCTCACGAAAATGTTACCTCAATCGCAGTCAAAGTTAGCGCCTCAGCCGCTTTCTGAGCAACCTAAGCCAGAAGTTGAAGTTGCTACACCAAAACCTGTGGTTAAGAATACACAGTCACCTGAAAGTAAAGATAATCAAACTGATTCTCGACGTGAATCTGCATCTTTCTCTACTTATGAACGACGTAAGCGCAATCGTCGTGTTTCTCCAGAACCAACTCCTGATAGTAGTAGCGCTGCTTCCGAATCCTCAACTCAAGAACCTCAAAATAACTATTCCGAATCCTCAACTCAAAAACCTCAAAATAACTATTCCGAATCCTCACCTCGTAAAACTAAGCAACGCAGATCTAAACCTGTTGTTACTCCTACACCGTCCCTAAGCGAGAAACTCAGGGAAGCCAAATCATATCCTGAAGTTGCTCCCACACAAGCTTCAGAAAATATCCCACCAGTTCCTATTCCCCAAAACGACTCACCCAAACCTGCAAAACCAGACAATTCTGTTGTCGTACCATCTGCACCACAACCTAAAAATTCTGTAGTTATACCTGAAACACCAAAAGCATCTCAGGGTTCTGATTCTTCTGCGGTGGTAGTACCAACTCAAGAAACAAATTCTACTTCTTCGGGGAATTAAGAATGGGTTGTGTTAAGTTTGGCTGCTGATAATCCATTTTAAAAAAAATTATAAGTCGTCGGGTCCTTGTAATTGAGTTCTGACGGACTGTGGTAATAACTGATTGCGATGCCTTCGGCGAGCGTAGCTATCGCTTGGTAATCTATAGTTAGGAAAATTTGTACCGGGAATAATATCCCCAACGGCTTTAATGGTGATTGTTTGTTGCTCCTCACTTACACCTGATGGGAAATCAGGGGAAAATAAGGGAATTTCTGTCGCAGCAGCGTCTGATTGCTGTATTTTTCCAAACTTGATCGTTACTCCTAAACTAATACCTAGACAAAAACAGACACTCAGAAAACTTAAAGCAAATACTTGCGTCTGGTTGCGATTTGGCATTTTTGACTTCTCACACACTGAGATTAGTTTAACCCAAAATTGATTCAGTGGTGCTGAGTTTTCACTGCTGAGTCATGATTACTACTCTCTAGCTTCAGCTACCAAAGTGAAGCTTTTTTATTTTTAATCTCCTACTAGATATAGGAATGGATACAAAATCATGCTCCATTAGCTAGAAGTAAGGACATATCTGGATTTCTATAATCTGATCTGATACTAGTTTTTGAGATTAAAAACAGAATTCACAGTATTGCGCTGAAGAGAAAACAGCCCATGAAAACCCATGATTTTTGGTAATAATCGGGTTTCGAGGCGGACTTATTTCAGCATATCGACAGAAACAGGAGTAAAATTTATGACGATGACAGGATTAGATACTTTTGATGCGACTGTACAGAAAACAATTCCTTGGATCAATGAGTTAGGAAAAGAATTGGGTTGGGAAAATAAACACCAAGTTTTCCAAGGGTTGCGAGCGACATTACACGCATTGCGGGACCGCTTAACAGTAGAAGAAGCTGCTCATTTAGGAGCGCAGTTACCTATCTTACTAGCGGGATTTTACTACGAAAATTGGCGACCAGGCGCAAAACAAACCAAGGATCGGACACAGGAAGAATTTTTGAACCATATCCGTCATTACTTCCACAACATTAATCCTGATGTTGATGCTGAATCTTTGGTGCGTGCGGTATTCAAGATTATGGCTCAACGGGTTTCCCCAGGAGAAATAGAAGATGTTATTAACATGATGCCACCCGCATTGCGAGAACTTTGGCCAGCAACAGTTCGTAGTTAAGAAAATCAACGGAGAGGGGGGGATTCGAACCCCCGTTGAGTTACCCCAAAACGCATTTCGAGTGCGTCACCATCAACCACTCGGACACCTCTCCAATTTTTCATTCACCAAATATTAGTGAACAAGGGCAATACTATTTTACGCCATTATATCATAATAGCATCTGGATTCAGGATATTATGGCTACGCTGCTATCCCCAAACTTCTTACAAACCTGAAGATTTGTTTTCTTGTACTTGAACAAACCCTTCAAAGTCACCATTGGGTGTCCATTGAATAGCTCCATCTTTGCCTGTGAAGAACAATTTTGTGTTTCCTGTATTTAATGCAGACATAGTTTCTCTATCCAGGTTATTAGAAGTAGCGATCGCAACTTGTGGTTTTAGTGCTAGAACTAAATCCTTCAAAGATTCCGATGGACACCAAAGCACTTGCGGACGAGATAAACCCCCTGTTTTGACTAACTCTGCTATTTGTTGAGACTTGGCACTGCTTACTAATAACCAATTTTGTCCAAAAATCTGTAATCGTAAAATAGGTAATTTCTCATTGACAAATTGAGCAAGAGTCGAACCAGTATTCACAGTTTCTCCTAATGTTAAAGGTTGATAAAATCCTTGATGCTTTTGCAGTTTTTGTTGAATTGCTTGAGATTCAATATTATTTTCTAGCCCAGAGGAATAGGCGTAAAACTTTTTAATCGGTAAGTTCTGTAGAACTTCTAACCAAGCATCACTTTGATTAGGTAAGAATTTACTCGCGATCGCCCAATCTATGCGATTAATACCCTGTTGCTGTAGAAACGGTAGAATAGTGAATCTTCCTGTACCTTCATCCCCGCTATTAATTAGAGTGACTTGGCCTCGATCTTGAATGATCAAAACTGGTTCAGTATCCGTTGTTAATAATGTGATTCGTAATAAATTACTCGCAGAATGCCAAACTGGGATGAGTACTAAAGCCACAGAAATTAAATAAGCAAACCACCATCTTTTTTGCCACCACCGCACTAACCAAGTAGATATAATTAATCCGTAAACCATCAGCATTTGCCAAGTAGATATACTACCAACTGCAATTGAGCTTCCAGGTAGATTTGCAAAAAATTCGGCTAGTTGAATTAACCAATGGGTTGGGTAATATAAAAAACTCGCTACAGTACTTCCTAAATCTGGCAAGATTAAACTTACTAAACCGCTAATCATGCCACCGATACTAATAACAGAAATTAATGGGGTAGTGATGATATTCAATGGCACACTGTAAACTCCTACCACACTAAACACCTGTAACAGTAGCGGTAAAGTCCAAATGGTAGCAGCTAAAGGAACAGAAATTAAAGATGCGATCGCAGGTGGTAACCAATCCAATCGTTTAGTGATTGGTGATGCGGTGACAATTAATCCCAGTGTTGCCAAAAAACTGAGTTGAAAGCCTAAATCCCAAATCCAGAGAGGATTAAATAACAATAATAGTGTAGCTGCCAGTAGCAATGACCCCAATTGCTGAACTTTCCTATCTAAGGCCAAACCAATCAAGGCTGCAAAACCCATAATTACGGCTCTCAGTACCGCAGCCTGAAACCCTACTAAACAGAGGAAAATAACTAAACCCAATGAGCCGAGAATAATCTGTGTTCTCTTTTTTGCACGCCTTGTCAGTTGTAAAATTACACCCAAAATTAAGGAAGTTTGAAACCCAGACGCTGCTAAAGCATGAGCTAACCCCACCTTCACAAATAAATCACGAATATCGTAGGGTAAATCAACAGCTTTATTACCCAAAACCATAGCACTGACAAGTGGTCCTTCGGGAACACCCAACCAACGAACTTGCGATCGCACAATTTGCTCCCTTAAGAGCCACCAGCCCCATTTTCTCTCTTCATCAATGAAATTTATCTGTTTACCAATCAAACCCGCAAAAATACCTTCCTGTTTTAAATATTTCTGAAAGTCAAAAGCACCTGGATTTAATGCTGCTTGCGGTTTATATAAAATCCCTGTCACAGCAATTTGTTGAGCAGGGTATAAACCAGTAACCTGAAGTATGGGTACTGTCACATATAATTTACCTGTTACCCCTTTTGGTGCCTCTGCTGGTCTTGTGGCATTTTTTACTTCATCCATCTGTGTCACTTCCAGCAAAAACTGTCCCCGCTGACTGCGAGTCAAACGGGGATTACTAGCAACTTTGCCACGTACAATCACCAATTGTTCTTGATTACTATTATTTTCCCCAGAAACAAACTGACTAATATCCTTAATCCCTGGTTGTGGTATCCGCAATTGAAAATATAAAGTTGCTAAAACCCCAACTAAGCCAGCTATTAGCCATACGTTAGGATGAGCAACATTTGTCCAACCGTTAGCTACTGACCTGCTTTTGGTCAGAGCATTTTCTTGTTTAAGGGTAAATTTCCGGGGATTAGCATATATTCTGGGAAATAGAATTGCTCCCACTGCACCCATAACCAACATCCATACACCACCCCAAGGAATTGCTGTAAACAGCAAGCCCAAAATATAACTAAGACAAATAATTATTCCACTAGTCTGCATCATAAAATTTTATTGCCAAAGCACTTAGCATTGAAAATACCCGATCAACTTTCCTGTAGAAAAGTTTATAAATACTTAATCTGCTTTTCACACAAATAATTCATCTTTGGTGGCTTTGGCAATAACATCATCACAAAGATATACCCAAATTTAACCCTAATACAGCATGAAGAAACATAATTCCCAGTGCTGTAGTCCCTAAATAAGCGTGAACCGCACGTAAACTGGCTTTGTTACCAAAAAATCCACTTAGAGAAATTACACCATTAATTAATAGCAGTATCAACACCAGCGAACCAGTCCAAAAGTGAGGACTTTCTAATAGTGGTTTTCGCTGCATCACCAACGACAAAACCCCACCAATGTATCCACCTGCCAAGAATACAAACAACCAAGGAGCTAACTGACGATGGGCGCTACGGTTTTTAATGGCTGCATCTTTATCCTTACCCTCCAGTAACTTACCACGCCAACCTGCCACTCCCACAAAAATCCCCACTACAAAAATCACAATTCCCATCATCACTGGATGTCCCCAATGCACAATCAGTTCAGGAACACCCAGTGAACGAAACCAAGCCGCAATTGGTTCTAGCAGTTCACTCAATTTTTCGCTCATCTTCTTTACTTTTCTTAAAGTTAACTAAGTTTAACCTAATTATGTCTTAAGTAATTTAATCAGTTTTTAATAAAAATACTTAAATTTTTTCTGTTTTCCTATCTATTACCAACAGAAAAAGATTGATTTTGAGTATTTAAGTCGTAATCATTAAGAAAATTAAAACATTTCTCACTTTTTTGACAGTAAGTAATACTATCGTCAATAGTTAAAAATTAGCAAACAATTAAATACAAAACAGTGTAAAAACCGAACTTAAGCCTATACAGCCGGGGAAAAATATTGCCTATGTTTCAAGATTTGCCAATTAAGCATCAAGATGATCCTCTGGTTCGGGATATTGATCTGGTCTTTCAGAAACTAATATCGGAAATTGCCTTAGCTTTTGAACAAGTGGTAAAGCAGGACGGGATGCGAGCAACCCATTCCTTTTTTGTCAGCAGGTTAAAAACCGTGAATGACCGTATATTTTACAAGTCCAGTTACGAGGAATTTAACCGTCTCTTGAGTGCAATGAATGAGCTAAAGATTGCACAATATTTTGGGATGAAGTAGTTTGCCCATTATGAAATATTCCATTAATTTCAGTTAAGTCAATCATTCCTAATGAAATTGCTAAACCACTACAATTCAATTTTTACAATGCTCCCGCAAATTTAGCACTGATATTAGCACAATCTAGCAAAGAAACAGGCTCGATTAATTATATATGCTCAGTCATATATTAAATTTTTGCGAATATACGTAACAAACAACAACACAACCCTGCTGAATTAATTATGAGTGCAAACACCAATTCCCCAAGCCCTAAAGATATCTTTGTCTACTACGGCACACCAGGAAAAGACATAGCGAGATTTGATTTCAATAGCCCGTTACCAGAAAATGTACAGCCTACACTTCATTATGCTGCGCTGACAAAAATGGTGACGCTTAATCCTCCGTCCGCAACACCACCAACACCTCCTTTATCGGGTATTTACGGCGTGCTTGGTATGATGGGAGCGAATGTTACTAAATGGATGCCAGCAAACTTAACCAGGTGTCATCCCCATAAATTCAGCAATGAATTTTTCGTAGAGCGTCGCTTAAATGGCTTTAACCCTGGTAAACTCAATCGAGTTCAGAGAAAACCTTGGCAATACGTAGTGCGCTACAATTGCGCTGATTATCAAAAAGATCCTGCTGGTATTTTGCCTGATGTCATCGAAGCTCGATTCATATTGAAAAAAGCTGAATTGCAAGTTCACTCAATTCAGTTTTCTTTAGATGGAATCACATCAACTCACGTTCCTAGTGATGAGAAGTGGGAATGGTCGAAAAAATTATTCCGCAGTGCTGAGTTTGTCTTCCACGAGATACAGTCCCATTTAGGGCGTACTCATATGAATATGGATCAGTACGCAATGGCATTTTATCGGAATATTGTGAATCATCCGATCAAACAACTGATTGAGCCTCATTTGGAAGGGTTGCTCAATATTAACAAACTTGGCGCTGCATTGATTATAGGAGAGACAGGTTTTATCCCTGAGGCCTCTGTAGTGAAGCCAACAGGAGTAGACGAAATTCTTACAGAGTATGTTAGCCAACTTTCTTACCATTGGAAACCCTCGATTCAAGCCTTACCAGATCGAATTGATAACAATCATTTTGACAAAGCTGCTTTGGCGATGTGGAATCTTTTAGAAGAATATGTCAGAAATTTCTTCCAAAAAAATAAAGCAGCTATCCAAGCTAATTGGTCAGAAATTGAAGGTATGTCCACAGATTTGATAGAACACTCAATTTTAAAACCAGAATTGGGAACTCTTGCTATTAAGAGCATCGACGATTTGAAGCAATTGTGCGTATATATTATCTATCACTGCACATTCTTCCATTCTTGGGTCAATAATAAGCAGTACGATGATGGTGGCGATATTGAATATACAGCTATCGGTCTATGGGATGATAAAAATCCTGCTTATGATCCTTTGAGTGTATTCAAAAAGAATGCCTCTCAAGTTACATTGATGTGGACGCTTTCTCATGTTCTTTATAATCCTGTCATGGAAGTTGGACCTGTGGAATTGAAGGAACTGATTTGGAAGAATCGTAAGAAAATTCAGCCTGGGATTCCACTGGAATTGATCATGATGAGCATTAACATATAACAGAAGATAGCCTCAGAGTTTGTGCGTTACCAGTTTAAACCCGGTAACGCTAACATTATTTCTATTTCGTACCAACAGTAGTCATCTGAAGTGGAAATCCCAACTTTTCTCTTTGCTCAACATACAAATGAGCCACCTTCCTCGCCAAATGCCGAATCCTCGTAATGTAGCGAGTTCTTTCTGTTACTGAAATTACACCTCGTGCATCGAGCAGGTTGAAACTATGGGAACACTTAATTACATAATCTAAGCTGGGTAAAACAAGGCCTCTCTCAGTTAATTGAGTAGCTTCCTGCTCATATAAGTTAAAGAGCGTCAGCAACATCTCTGGATTCGACGCTTCAAAATTGTAAGTACACTGTTCAATCTCACCCTGAAGATGAACATCACCATATGTAATATTGTCCGTCCACTGGATATTCGTAATTGCTTCCACCTGTTGGAGGTACATCACCAATCTCTCCAATCCATAGGTAATCTCAATCGACACCGGACGACAATCAATTCCCCCACATTGTTGGAAATATGTAAATTGAGTAATTTCCATTCCATCTAACCAGACTTCCCAGCCAGTACCCCAAGCCCCCACCGTTGCATCTTCCCAGTTATCTTCCACAAAACGAATATCGTGGTCTTCGGGACGAATACCCAACGCCCTCAACGAATCAAGATAGATTTCCTGGATATTATCGGGTGAAGGCTTAATCAACACTTGATATTGATAGTAGTGCTGGAAGCGGTTCGGATTTTCGCCGTAACGCCCATCTGTTGGACGACGACAAGGTTCAACATAAGCCACAGACCAAGGTTCTGGCCCTAACGCCCTTAAAAAAGTATGGGGGTTCTTAGTACCTGCACCCTTCTCCATGTCATAAGGTTGGGCAATTAAGCAGCCGCGATCGCCCCAAAACTGATGCAATATAGCTATTACTGACTGAAAATTCACGCTCTACTCTTCCTTAAGTCAACAATTCATAAACCATTGTTGCCTAAACCCAGCATTGTGAGCAGTTTTGAGCCGTTAAAAAAATTCCCAGAAAAAAGTTGGAAAAAGAGTTGACATTGTAAAGGAGGTTCGATATATTAAATAAGTGCCGGAGAGAGAACGCCGCAAAGCGAACTCGGAAGGACACCGAACCTTGAAAATATTATAGTTTGAAAGACAGTATACAACAAGTACCCTGCGTCAGTAAAGAAAATAACCTGACCGAGGTTGAAAAAGACGGTCAAGAGAGCTAAAAGAAGCAAACGAACCAAAACGGAGAGTTTGATCCTGGCTCAGGATGAACGCTGGCGGTATGCTTAACACATGCAAGTCGAACGGAATCCTTAGGGATTTAGTGGCGGACGGGTGA